>UQNS01000013.1 GCA_900542465.1 uncultured Eubacteriales bacterium | reverse complement strand
GGCCCGGTGGCTCAGTTGGTTAGAGCACCGCCCTGTCACGGCGGGGGTCATGGGTTCGAGTCCCATTCGGGTCGCTTATCATTTCCTAGTGATTTGATTAAACTTTATAAGATTATGCCGGTGTGGCGGAATTGGCAGACGCCCGGGACTTAAAATCCCGTGGGTAGAAATACCCGTATCGGTTCGACCCCGATCACCGGCATATTTTATCATGTACGTGTAGCTCAGCTGGATAGAGCGTCTGGCTACGGACCAGAAGGCCGCGAGTTCGAATCTTGCCACGTACAGCGTCTAGAAGTCTGATGACTTCTTTTTTTTGTGCCGCTATGAAAGTTTTACCAAAAAAATATCCCGAAGAACACGATCGTTCTCCGGGATATTTTTTATTCCCCATCTTTCTTCTTTTTCTTAAGATGAACTTCTGGAATAGCAGGCTGGCAATCTTCGAAGAATGGATCGCATTCTTCATTATTACAACAGCATTTTTCTAATTCCTTCTTATGAACTTCAGGAATTGCAAGGTTATCGGATTCTAAAATATATGATTCTTTCTTTTTATCATCCTTAGTTTCGTCTTTTTTTTCTGCTTCCGGTTTCTTTTTCCAGAATTTATTCCAAGTTGATCCACTCATATTTTATCTCCATTAAACGAAGTTGATAAACATAGTAATAACTAAACTGTTGATAAAGTCGGCAAAAAGGCTTCCTACGATAGGTATAAGCAGGTATGCCTTAACTGATGGAACGTATTTTTCACATACAGACTGCATATTAGCCATAGCGTTAGGTGTGGCTCCCATACCGAAGCCGCATGTACCCGCTGATATTACAGCAGCATCATAGTCACGGCCCATACATGGGAAGATAATAAATCTTGCAAAGATAAACATAAGTCCTGTCTGAGCTGCGAGAAGGATGATCAATGGAAGGGCAAGCGCTGCTAACTGCCACAACTGAAGAGTGATCATAGCCATTCCGAGGAAAAGGGACAAGTTAATACCGCCAAGGTCATTTATTTCACCCATGTGAACTGTAAATTTACCTGAATACTCTCCTATATTACGAATAGCCGCGGCTGCGATCATTGCTCCGATATACACAGGGAATGTCATGCCTGTCTTGGTAAGAAGCATAGATATTACAGTTCCTATTCCGACGGCAATGATCAGCTGAAAGGCAGCCGGTGCGTACATTCGCAGATTTCTTTCATGGTGCTCTTCATCTTCAAGTAAAACACTGTCATCATCCTGAACGGCTGTTTTAAGAAGGTCTCTCTTTTTAATAAGACCATTGGCAATAGGACCGCCCATAAGACTGCCGGCAACGAGACCGAACGTGGCCGCTGCAGTACAGAATGTCTGAGCACCGGGCAGACCAGCCTTCTCAAGGAGAGGGCCAAATGCACCGGAAGTACCATGACCGCCGACCATAGGTATAGAACCTGTACAAAGGCCAAGAAGCGGACTCTTATGTAAAGCGCCGGAAACTCCAACTGCAAGTATATTCTGAACGATGATCAGGCCGATGACAAGTACAAGGAAGATGCCAAGAGACTTTCCTCCCCTTTTCAATACCTTCAGATTGGCCTGGAATCCTACTGATGTAAAGAAGAAGACCATGCATACTTCACGGAGAGTGTCGTTGAACTTGACATCTACTGCACCTGATACATACAGAATACAGGTAACAACTGCAAAAATCAGACCGCCTATAACAGGTGACGGGATGCAGAACCTTTCAAACATACGGATTTTACGTCTTAAGAAAGTACCAAGCATCAAAGCAACGACTGCAAGGGCTATCGTCTGATACATATTAAATTGTAGAGTAAACATAAAATACCTTTCTAGTTACATACAAAATTAATTAGTTTCAATCAGTTCATTTTATAGTATTTGTATAAAAAACACCAGTAATTATTTTTGAGAGGAGATGCGATCTAAGTAATTATCTTTTCAAGATTTTTAAAAAACAGGTAAAATATTTGATACAATAATAAGCTGATAAGTAAATTGCCGGAAGGCAATATTTGAAAGGGAGATCTATGAGTGATTTAATGCGTCTGACAGTACCATGTCATTTTGGAATGGAGGCTGTTTTAAAGCGTGAAATATACGATCTGGGATATGATATAGACAATGTAGATAATGGAAAAGTTACTTTTCTGGGAGATGGTGAGGCCATTGCCAGGGCCAATATCCATCTCAGGACTACAGAAAGGGTCCTTCTGAATGCGGGAGAATTTAAAGCACTTACATTTGCTGATCTGTTTGACAAGGTCAAGGAGATCGAATGGGAGAAATATCTTCCTAAAGATGCTAAGTTCTGGGTGGCAAAAGCGACCTCAGTTTCGAGTGAACTCTTTTCAACCAGGGATATTCAGACAATAGTGAAGAAAGCTATAGTTGAAAGACTTAAAGGTGTATATGGGATCTCCTGGTTTGAAGAAGATGGGGCGGAGTATCCGATCAGAATAAATATAGTCAGAAATATGGTGACTATAGGTCTTGATACATCAGGAGTCTCCCTTCACAAGAGGGGATATAGGCCTATGTCCGGTATCGCACCAATTTCTGAAACTCTCGCAGCGGCTATTATTCTGCTTTCTCCGTGGAAGAAGGATAGAATTCTAATAGACCCATTTTGCGGTTCAGGGACATTTGCCATAGAAGCGGCAATGATCGCGGCAGGTATAGCACCGGGACTCAACCGTCAGTTTACCTCCATGAAATGGTCTAATATTATAAAGAGGACTGAGTGGAAAGATATTATAGAAGAGGCCAGAGAAGAAGTAGATCTGACTATAGACACAGATATTCAGGGATATGACATAGATCCGTCTGTACTTAAAATCGCACGAATATCTGCAGAAAAAGCAGGGGTCGAAAGTCTTATACATTTTCAGCAGAGGGATGTAAAAGATCTGAGTCATGCCAAAAAGTACGGATTTGTAATAACCAATCCGCCATATGGTGAAAGGCTGGAAGAAAAGAAAGATCTTCCTCCGCTTTACAGATCATTCGGAAAAAGCTTTACAGGTCTGGAAGACTGGTCAGCCTATATTATCACCCCATATGAAGATATCGAAAAAGATTTTGGACGAAAAGCAACAAAAAAGCGTAAAATCTACAACGGAATGATCAAGACAGATCTATACTCTTTCGAAGGTCCAAAGCCGCCGAAAATAAGTAAGGATTAAATAAACCTGAAGAGCAGGCGGCTTTTTAGCCGATAAAGAGGAGTAAGAATTAAATATGGAAGGAGATCAAGATGGAGGAAATAATCCTGGCAACAAACAATGACGGCAAGGTCAGAGAATTCAAAGAAATGCTGTCCGATACGAACATTAATATCATACCTTTAAAGGAAGCGGGCATTAAGGCAGATATAGAAGAGACTGGAGATACATTTAAAGAGAATGCACTTATAAAAGCAAGGGCCATATGCAAGCTAACAGGGAAACCGGCACTTGCGGATGATTCAGGCCTTTCAGTAGATGCTTTAAATGGAGAGCCTGGGGTGTATTCTGCAAGATATCTTGGCGAAGATACTTCATATGAAATTAAAAATAAAGCGATCATCGACAGATTAGAAGGCAAAGAGGGAGAAGAAAGAGCAGGCGGATTTATATGCTTCATGGCCCTGGTGCTCCCTGACGGGCGTGAATACATTACCAGTGGTGAAATGCGCGGACTCATAGCTAAAGAAACTGCGGGGGAAAATGGTTTTGGATATGATCCGATAGTTTTTCTGCCGGAACATGGCAAAACCAGTGCCCAGCTGGAGCCGGAAGTAAAAAATTCCATAAGTCACAGGGGCGAAGCGCTGGAAAAAATGATCAGCATAATTAAAAGCCTATGAATATATTTTTAACAAAACTTCCGGAAGATAGGGGGAAGGTCGGGAAACTTGCAGAGAGCATATTTCCAGACGGCCTCGTTGAAAGGTATAAAACAAGACAGGATAAGGACAGGGAAAGCTCCCTTCTGGGCTGGCTTATGCTCGCTTATGTCTATAAAAAAGAACTCTATAAGACAGGCGAGAAAAATCGACTGATCAGGTTGAACTGGGAAGAACTGTCAGCTATCGCCGGTCATAAGAAAGCGGGAGAGGGTATTTTTCCATATGAAATAGTGAGAGGTGAGAACGGTAAACCGGGCTTTGCAAACTCAGATATCCATTTCAACATCTCTCATTCAGGGAATATGGTGCTGCTGGCAGTCAGCAGCAATGAAATAGGAGCCGATATCCAGCTTGTAGACGACAGACCGGCCGAAAGACTTGATAAGATCGCAGCTAAAGTATTTGACACAGAGATAAAAAATAAAATAGCAAATGAAAAGGATCCGGACAGGAAAAGGGACATTTTCTACAGGAACTGGACGCTGCGTGAAGCTGTCGTTAAGAGAGAGGGCAGGAGCGTATTTTCGATCGGAAGGCTGGATAACACACTTGCCGGATCGGATATATTTCAAAATTTAATAGAAATTGACAATGAAAAGTACTGGATAACAGTCGTAAAATAAAAAAAGACCCGATCGGGTCTTTTTTTATCAGCTGATCTTCTTATGGACAAGGTAGGCAACAGCTGATAATGCTGCTATATTCCCTTCGCCTGCAGATTTGATATACTGGTATGGCGCGCCGGCAATATCTCCGCATGCAAATACTCCGGGTATGCTTGTAACCATGTTTCGATTAACTTTGATATGAGGACCATCCATTTCGATCTCAGGGAAGAGAACAGAGGGTGCAACGGAGTCTCTGAGAAAGAATACACCATCAGAATGGATAGCTCTTTTATCAGTTATAAGACCTGTGCAAGAGCCATGGCCATCTTCTTCAAGAGCGACAGGGATCTCGTGTAAGACTTCGATTTTGGAAGCAAATTCCCCTTCAAATGACACGTCTCCATCATATGTAGGTATGTAAGTCACATGATCGGCATATTCAGCAAGAAAGCTTGCTTCATATTCTTCATGTGGATTGGTGGAAACAACGATCGCAGACTTGCCAGGGTAAAGTGCGGCATCACATGTGGCGCAGTAGCTTACACCATGCCCGAGCAATTCGTTTTCATGAGGAAGCGGTTTCTGCATTACGACGCCGGTGGCCAGAATTATAGCGTCGCCGGTATACATATTCTGACCGGACTGTACTGCGAAGTAGTCTCCCATATTGTATATCATATTGGCACGGCCCTCTGTTACAATTATACCCATTTCGTCAATATGCTTTCTGAAAGCAGATTCAAGGTCTTTCCCGGATATGCTCGGAAATCCCAGAAAATTATCGATACGTTCGGCTTTAGCTATTTTAGGACTAAGATCAGATTCACCAAGAACAAGTATTTTTTTCTTTCGTATAGTTGCAGTGATAGCAGCAGAAAGGCCTGCAGGGCCGCTTCCAACTATAATTATATCGTAATCAGCCATGGATTATTCCCCCTGTTAAGTAATATAATAAGATAATAACATCAAAGTTATAATAAAACAATATTGTGTCAAATATATTTTTTAGATTGCATTTTAGTCTTATTATTGGTAGAATGCAACAGAACAGAAGAACAGAAGGAAAGAATGATTGGAGGTGAGAACATGGACGATAGTCTTGAACGAAGTATTATTCACGATGGAAAAGTGATACTGACAGATTATGGAAGAGAGGCTATTTTTACATGTTCTTACAGAAAATAGCTTTTTTGATATTTGAATTTATCAGTTTTCCACCGTGTTTTTGACTTGTCGGGATAAGCACAGGTGGTTTTTTTGTGCCCATTTATGCGAGTAAAGAAGGGAGGAAAATGTGAAAATGGAAAAAGATAGATTTGAATTTGATGAAAAAGAAGTTCTGGAGGAAGAAAACGAAGACCGGGACTATGTAGGGGAGATCGTCCGACTGATCCGAAGCGAGCTTTCGGAAGAAGAACTGCTGGAGAAGCTAGAGGACTATCATGAAAATGATATAGCCGGCGCATTTGAACAGCTGGAAGCCAGAGAACGCAAAAAGTTATATAAACTTCTCGGACCGGAAAAAATATCTGAGATATTTACTTTTATTGATGACGTAAGCGATTACCTTGAAGAAATGGACTTGAAGGAAGTGGCTCATGTCATTGAGAATATGGATTCTGATGATGCCGTTGAAGTTCTTGAGGAAATGGATGATTCGACTCAGGAACAGCTGAAGATCCTTATGGATCAGGATGCATCTGATGATATATGGCTGATAAAGTCTTATGATGAGGATGAGATCGGAAGCAAGATGACTACCAATTTTATTCTCATAAACAAGAACATGTCCGTGCGCAAGGCGATGAAGTCTCTTATTCAGCAGGCAGAAAAAAATGATAACATTTCTACCCTGTATGTGTCAGATGATGATGATAAATATTATGGCGCCCTTGAACTTAAGGATCTTATTACAGCCAGAGATTATATGGATCTTCAGGATTTTATGATCACATCATTTCCATACGTAAAGGCTCATGAAAAAATTTCTGAATGTATTGAAAGATTGAAGGAATATGAAGAGGATTCCATTCCGGTCCTTGATGATGACAGTCATGTCATTGGTATCATTACATCGCAGGATATTCTGGAAGTAGTGGATGAAGAGATGGGTGATGACTATGCCAAGCTTGCGGGTCTTACTTCAGAAGAGGATCTGAAAGAGACTCTGGGTCAGAGCATGAAAAAAAGAATGCCCTGGCTGATTATTTTACTTTTCCTTGGAATGGGAGTTTCTGCAGTTGTTGGCATGTTCGAGCCGGTAGTTGCAGAAATAGCAATGATCGTAAGTTTTCAGTCACTTATCCTTGATATGGCGGGAAATGTGGGAACACAGTCACTGGCGGTCACGATCAGGGTCCTGGTAGATGAGAATCTCACGGCAAAACAGAAGATGGGTCTGGTATGGAAAGAAATGAGGATAGGATTCGTGAACGGACTTCTCCTTGGGATCCTTTCATTTTTCTTTGTGGGTTTCTATATATCACTTTCAAAACACGCAAGCTTTTCATACGGATTTTCGATCGCTATGTGCGTAGCGGCGGCACTTCTTGTGGCAATGGTCATCTCCAGTCTTGTGGGAACAGTCGTGCCTATGTTCTTCCATAAGATAAAGGTCGACCCGGCTGTTGCGTCAGGTCCGCTTATTACTACAGTGAATGACCTGGTAGCAGTAATTACATATTATGGTCTTACCTGGATATTGCTTATAAATATGCTGCATATAACAGGATAGATAAGGGTGGCTTATTTAGGAGCGTTCAGTTAGGGATTGAAGAAAACAAAGTTTAACTGATGACCTTTAAGCGGTAAAAAAGAAATAACGACCATACAAGAGTAAAGATGCTCTTGTATGGTCGTTTTCTTGTGTTTAATTATATCAAGTACCAAAATGGTATGTGAGCTAATCATAATTTGCAGTATCTTCAGCTACCATCAGCAATGACTTATTTGAAACAACATCAGCATAATTCACAGTATTCGGTTCATTAGTGGTAAATGAGCCACCAACACCAAAGAACTGCTCAAAGAATGATTTAAACTTTTCAATGACACCTTGCTTCTTAGTAGTTCTGTCGCCACCACCGAAACGAGATATAGGAGGCATAAGTCTATCTATATCCGTACCTGTTGTTTTGATTTCACCATCACGAAAGGCATTCTCAATGAACTTCCTTGTTTCAAGCTCTTTAAGTTTTTCTTCCCTAATAATTTGAACAAGTTCTTTTTCTCGTTTTTTAGCTACATAATTGTGCCATTCAGTCATAACATCTTCAACATCATTAATACCAGAAATAAAGGTTTCAATAAGTGCTTTCTTGCTACGAAGCTCCGGACTGGCATCAATAGCCTTTTTGATTGTGACAAGTACTTCTTTATCTTCACAATGGTTGTCATGATAAATAATAATATTTCCGAAGAGAAAATATATATTGGAAGGACTGCCCTTCGAATAATCCTATCCAATTTAATTTCCAATGCAGTTAAATATTCCGATGAATATGGTAGTATAAATATAGGATTAGAAAAAGGGTATATATACATCGAAAACACTTATGAAAATAAAAGTAGTATCGATATAGATAAAATCTTTGACGTAAACTTTGATCTTAGCAAGAAGAATAGCAATGGACTGGGGCTCTATATAGTTAGTAGTCTTCTTAAAAACTACAAGATTAA
>UQNS01000012.1 GCA_900542465.1 uncultured Eubacteriales bacterium | reverse complement strand
AGAAAGCGAGGCGTACATGGCAAAAAGTAAATATGAAAAAAATGTATTGCCACGCCTTGCAGATGTGGAAAAGTGGTGCGGCGAAGATTGTAGGCTTTTATTTTTTTGAAAAAATATTATAAAAAGGGTTTAATATAGTGCATACACTATGATATTATAATTACAGAAAGGAGGTAAACATATGAATGAAGAAGATAACAAAAAAGAACACAAACTTAAAATAGCAAGCTTAGTGTTAGCGATAATAAGCTCAGTAATTACAATTATCGTAAACATTATAAAAGCATTTAAGTAAGTGTTCTAGCTAAAAACGGAATAAGGGCAATGCTTGAGAAAGCCTCTTGCCATTTACATAAAGTATAAAACATTCATATGTAAAAGTCTATGACAGTATTATTTATAACACAGATAACGGCGTTGATTGCCAATGCAACAGGTATGACAATAAGCGGATTCAATGTGTTAAACCTAATAGGGATAATAGCAAATGCGGTTTCGTTGATAGCGTTTCTACTATATTTCAAGTCTAAAAGGAGGAAGTTATAATGGCAAATACTCAAACTAAAGCAACAACTAAGTATCAAGAGAAAATAGGGCTAATATCAAAGTCCTATAAGTTAAAAAAGGAATTGACAGATAAATTCAAAGAAACATGTGAAAGGCTTGGAGTTGGTCAAGCCGCTACAATATCAGAATTAATGGAAAAGTTTATAAAAGATAACACACCATAACACACTTACATTTGTTATTATGTATGTGTAAAGATATCGTTTAAGCGTTCGCATATCCTCATAGCCTACAGGTCTAAAAGCCTGTGGGCTTTTTTGTTGCCGTTAAATTTTAAAAGAAGGAAGTGAGGCGATGGCAAATGATGAAAACTTAATACCACTTAATAAACGAACAAAGAGGGAACAAAGAGAAATTCAATCAAAAGCCGGAAAAGCCTCTGGTAAATCAAGACAAAAGAAGAAGGTAGTCATGGATCTTATAAAAGAGTTTCTTAAGAGTCCTGCAACCTTAGAGAGCGCAAAGAAATTTATCGCTAAAAGTGGCATCAAGGATAACACAAATGCAGCTGCACTGGTTGCATCACTCTTTATGGAAGCCCTTGCAGGTAATGTTAGTGCCACTAAAATGATATTAGAAATTGTAGGCGAAACAGCAAAAGAAAAGAGAGCAGATAAGCAAGATAAGCGAGATAAGAAGCGCCTTGAAATGGAAATTGAAGAGTTTAAAGCAAAGCAGTATAACGCTGATGAAGATATGGAAGATGATGGTTTCTTAGAAGCCCTAGGCTCTTCATCAAAAGAGGATTGGGAAGATGAAGAGAATAATTAAACGCCGGGTATTCAAGTTTAAGCCCTTTTCAAAAAAGCAGAGGCAAGTTTTAAACTGGTGGTCGAAAGAAAGCCCTGTAAACGATTACGACGGAATTATAGCTGATGGAGCTATTAGAGCAGGTAAAACCGTTGTAATGTCCCTTTCTTTTGTTATGTGGGCAATGAACTCATTCCAGGAGCAAAACTTTGGAATGTGTGGAAAAACCATTGGTTCCTTTAGGCGTAACGTGCTTAATCAGTTAAGACTGATGCTGTGGTCTAGGGGCTATCAAGCAGAATACCGCAGAGCTGATAACTTGGTGATAGTCACCAGAAACGGAATAACTAATTATTTTTATATTTTTGGCGGAAAAGATGAAAGCTCTCAGAATCTAATTCAGGGTATTACTCTAGCAGGAGTCTTTTTGGACGAAGTGGCACTTATGCCTGAAAGCTTTGTTAACCAGGCAACTGGTAGGTGTTCTGTTGAAGGGTCCAAGTACTGGTTTAACTGCAACCCACAAGGGCCGCACCATTGGTTTAAAGTCAACTGGATAGATAAAGCCAGAGAAAAACGGCTGCTTTATCTCCGTTTCACTATGGACGATAATCTGAGCCTGTCTGAAAGAATAAAAGAACGATACAGGACTATGTATTCCGGAGTATTCTTTAAGCGATACATACAAGGCCTTTGGTGTATTGCGGAAGGTGTTATCTACGATATGTTTGATAAATCAAGACACGTTATAGATGAGCTAGTAGAAGGCAGTAAATATTATGTTAGTTGTGATTATGGAACGCAAAATGCAACGGTATTTCTTTTATGGACTAAAAATGAAAATAATAATAAATGGACCTGTGTAAGGGAATATTACTATTCAGGACGAGAAGAAAGTAAACAGAAGACGGATTCAGAATATGCTGATGACTTAACTATTTGGCTAAAGGAAATAAAACCAGAAAGGATTATTGTTGACCCTTCAGCTGCTTCTTTTATTGCGGAATTAAAGAAAAGGGGATACAGGATTAAGAAAGCCAATAACGATGTATTGGACGGAATAAGATTTGTTGCTACCCAATTAACCGGGGGTTCAATAGAAATAAATTACAAATGCGAAAATTTGATAAGAGAATTTGCGGAATATGTTTGGGACGAGAAGGCTGCAGACCGTGGAGAAGATAAGCCTGTAAAGGAATTTGACCACGCAATGGATGCTCTTAGATATTTCTGTTATACAATACTAAATCGTAAAGATTGGCTCGTATAAGGATTTTAATATGATTAAGATAGATGAAATTAAAAAGTACATAAGTGATGACTTTAACTCAGAGGTCAAAAGGAAAGCAAGGAAAGCGGTTGGGTATTATGAGGGCAAGCATGATATACAGCGAATGAGATTATTTTATTACAATGCTGATGGTGAACTGGTAGAGGATACTACAAGATCAAATATAAAGATATCGCATCCGTTCTTTACTGAACTTGTAGACCAGCAAGTACAGTATATGCTAAGTGGCGATAGTTTTATAAAATCGGATGATCAGGATTTAAACAAAGAACTGACCGACTACTTTGGGGATGAATTTAAGTCAGAACTGGCAGAACTGCTAACGCACACAATCGTGAGTGGAAGCAGTTATTTTTATGCCTACAAGAATTCAAAAGACAGATTATCGTTTCAGGCTTGTGACAGTCTAGGCGTGGTTGAAGTAAGACCGGAAGACACAAGCGACGGCGTGGAGTGCGTTATATACCACGTGTTGGACAGGATCGACAAAAACGGCAAGAAGATAAAGAAGATCATTGTTTCCGACAATGTGAAATCTTACTTTTATCGCCAAGTTGATGATGGACAGATAACCCTTGATGACACTGTAAGCCCCAACCCAAGACCTTTGTATATGTATAAAAAGTCAGGAGATGATGGGCTTTATTTCAGACCACTTAAGGACACGCCCTTTTACAGGTTGGACAACAATAAAAAACGGATCAGCGGATTAGCGCCAATAAAAGACTTGATAGATGATTATGACTTAATCGCTTGCGGCTTATCAAATAACATTGAGGACTTTGACAGGCCTATTCTAGCCGTCACCGGATACGATGGCACGGATTTGGGAGAGCTGCAGCAAAACCTAAAGACAACAAAGGTTGTCGGTGTAGGTGAGGGCGGCGGTATCCAGACTCAGACCGTGAATATCCCGTATGAGGCTAGAAAGATCAAGTTAGAAATGGACGAGGCTAATATTTATCGCTTTGGAATGGGCTTTAATTCTAACCAGGTAGGAGACGGTAATATCACCAATATCGTAATCAAGAACAGATATGCCCTACTTGATCTTAAGTGCAATAAGCTTGAGATAAGGCTTAAAGCTTTTCTTAGAAAGATAATTGACCTGGTTCTGGATGAGATTAACGAAAAGAACGGAACTGCTTACAACTCAAACGATGTAAGTATTTCATTTGTGCGAGAGATCATGACTAACGCATCGGATAATGCCAGTATTGAAAAGACCGAAGCAGAACGCCATAAGATTGAAATTGATACAATGCTTGCCCTGGCTAATGTTCTCGATAATGAAACGGTTATTAAGATGATCTGCGATGTATTAGATATTAATTATAACGAGATAAAAGATAGACTACCTGTTGATGAGTTAGAGGATAACAGCAAAGCGGTCGATTTATTAGGTGAACTAAATGAATGACAGACAAAGAGAAATTCTTAGATATCTTCTAACGAATGAAAAAGAGACTCTTAATAAACTTCAAGCGGTGTATGAGCAAGCTTCTCGAGATTGTGCAAGAAAGATAGCTGATTTATCTGCAAGAGAAGATTTAGAAAATATCGAATCTATCGTTTATCAAAAGAAATACCAACAGACCATAAAGAACCAGATTGATGAAGTGCTAAACACTTTACGGTCTGGTTCTTTTGATGTTGTGAATAATCATGTAAATGACTGTTATGAAAACGGCTTTATTGGGGCTATGTATGACCTTCATGGACAGAAGATACCAATTATATCACCAATAGATTTAAACCTTGTAGTAAAAGCTATAAAGAATGATACAAAGCTATCCGGGGGCCTTTATAAAAGAATGGGTGAAGATATCCAAAAACTTAAAAAGGATGTAACGGTTCAAGTATCGGCTGGTATTGCCGGCGGATCTACATGGAATGAGATGGCGGATAAGATAGCTGTCGGAATGAACTCACCATTTAAGAAAGCTAAAAACATAGCTATGAGAATTGCTGTAACTGAAGGCCACAGGGTTCAAAATCAAGGGGCTTTGGACGCTGGGATAAAAGCTAAGAGTAAAGGGGCTGACATTGTTAAGCAATGGGATGCAACCCTGGACGGGCGAACCAGACCAAGCCATGCGAGAGTGGATGGTGAGATAGTGGAGCTTGAAGATAGCTTTAGTAACGGCCTTTCTATGCCGGGAGACCCTAAGGGACATCCCAAAGAAGTAGTAAGGTGTAGATGTGCTTTACTGCAACGGGCTAAATGGGGGCTTGATTATAAGGAACTAAAAACGTTAGAGGACAGGGCTAAATACTTTGGGCTAGATAAGGCTGATAATTTTGAGGATTTTAAGAGCAGATACTTGGGTTACAACTCTCAAATAACCAATTATGCCAAAGCGATAGACTCGTTGACACTAGATAAATCTTATGGATATAATAGATACACAAGAGAAGAAATTTTGGGAAATATGCAAACTTCAAAGGTTGGTAAAGACGCTATTAGGTACATTCTTGAAAGTAATGTTAGAATTTATATTACTGATGTACCTAATATCAAGCCTTTGAGAGGGGAGCAGACAGGAGATGAAATAATTATCTATTCTCAGAATATTGCCAGCTTACGTATTGCAGGTCAGAGCGTCATTCATGAGATAACGCACCACAAATATAAAATTGGCGGCTGCCAACATGCTGAGGCTATTTGCTTCGCTTTTGAAAAGATGCATAAAGAGAATAGAGACTTTTTATATCCGGATGAATGGGATAATATGATTAGCCTAGCAAAGCAAGCGTACCCGGAGCTAGAGTGGGAAAGAGGCGGATATGGAGACTTCAAACAATTCAACTTTGTTAAATATGAAAACAAAAAGAAGTGATAAGGTTATATGCGTTAGATGTGGAAAAGGTATCTATATTCCATTTAACGAGTCAGCCGAGATTAATCACAATTTTAAATGCAACAATTGTGGTCAACAAGTCCACATGGACCCAGTAGTGGTAATAGATTAATCAAACAAAAATAAAGATTTAAGCACTTAGCGACAGTAGTCGTTAGGTGCTTTTTTGTTGCGCTGAAATGGTTTTATCCGGGTTCGATTCCTGGGCAGTGCTTCGACCTGGCAGTCGTAAAAGAGCTATAACCTTTAATACTTCGTGACGTAACACGTAAAAATCGTAAATAGGAGGAGAACAACATGACACTTGAGGAAATTTTAACTAAGTCAGGATTAGAAGAAGACAAGGCTAAAGAGGTACTTCAGACGATGAAAGACAACAGTCTTTTTGTAGTCGGAGAAGAAAATCTTGACGTTCGCTATAAGAAACTTAAGGAAGATCATGAAGGACTTACAGGCAAATACTCTGAAGCGGAAACACTTATTAAGAGTTTGCAGGAAACAGCCGGTAATGATGAAAGCCTTAAGGCCAAGATCAATGAATATGAAGCGGCAATCGCTGAAAAGGATAAGGCTTTAACTGACCTTAAGATCAACAGCGCAATTGAAACAGCACTGCTGAAGAATAAGGCGATAGATACTGATTATCTTACATTTAAGCTTCGCGAAGGCGGAGAACTTGAACTTGACGATAAGGGAGAGGTTAAGGGCCTTGCTGACAAGCTAACCGAACTTAAAACGAAATTCCCAACACAATTTGAAAGCGCAGCCAATCCAAACGGAAAGGATGTTGATGAACAGAGATTACCGGAAGGCGATCCTGGAAGTGATCCGGTGCCAACAACATTGGCTAGTGCCATTGAAGCAAATTACACAAGAAAGGAATAATTTATGGCAATTACATTAAAAGAATGGAAAGAAGGTCTTTCAGACCATGTAGCACAGCAGGTAGTAGATACTTTTGTTAGACACTCACAGATTTTGGAGCTTATGCCTTTTGACAATGCTGTCAGCCCATCAGGCACAGGCTCAACTCTCACATACGGTTATATGCAGAAGAAGCTCCCATCAACAGCCGGATTTAGAAAACTGAACAATGAGTATGAAGCTTCAGCTGCAACACTTGACAAGAAGACTGTAGAACTCAAAATATTCGGTGGCTCTTTTGAACTTGATAGGGTTCTTAAGCAGTCTGAAGGTAAGTTTAATACCATGGCATTCCAGATGGAAGAGAAGATCATAAGCGCTATTAACCTTTTCCATGACGCAATGATCAACGGCGATACACAGACTAATGCGGATGGATTTGATGGTCTTAGCAAGATGCTACTTGGTCAGGCAACCGAACTTAATGCGGGCGGAGCAGCTATTGACTTATCAACAGCTGAGAATCTTAAAGCTAATGCTGATCAGTTCTATGAAATGCTTACAGAGCTTATCAATACAACTGGGGCTAATGCTATTTTGGCCAACACTAAGATGATCACTAAGATCCAGACAGTGGCCAGAGTGCTTGGATATAAGACACAGTCAGAAGAGGCATTTGGTCGTAGAGTCCTCTCTATCGACAATGTAAGAATCATTGACCTTAAAAATAAGGTGACTGTTTCAGGCGGAACCGCCGCTAAGTCAGAACCTATTGTTGGTGTTAAAACAGGCGAGACAGATATCTACGCTGTTAAGTTTGATGTTAACGACGGGTTCCATGGAGTAACTCTTACAGGTACTAGCGGTATCACTTCTTATCTTCCAGACTTCTCACAGCCAGGAGCTGTTAAGAAGGGTGAAGTAGAAATGGTTGCTGCGACTGTTCTTAAGAACGTTGCTCATGCTGGTGTACTTAGAAAGATCAAGATTACGGCAGGCTGATAAGGAGGTTTTATCATGGCTAAAACCAAAGAAGTAGAGGAAACTAAGGAAGTTGAAGAGGTGACAGCACCTGATGTAGTAGCTGAACCGGATTCTGACGAGGGCCTTTATACAGTTAAGACGCCGGTAGAGGGATTCACTGGTGTTGGTGCTGGCGGGGTGATCTTCACAAATGGAGTGGCGCGGGTGCCGGAAGGATTTATTCTTGATTGGTTCAGAGACCACGGATACACAGTGACAAAGGAGTAAGGGCGTATGATCATTGCACTAGATAGATTAAAAGAGATTAAGCCTGATCTGGGATTTGATGATACGCAGCTAAAATTTAGGCTTGAAGCTATTGAGGCAATGATACGAGCCTATACCAATAACAACTTCCAGGTGACAAAGGCCAGGATAAAAGCAAGATCAGAGGGCGGAGCTATTATAGGAGCTTCGCCCTTTATTGTGGCCGGAGATACAGTCCAGATATCTCAGACGGATGTAAATGATGGGGTATATGTAGTTAAAGAGGTTTCTTTTGGGCGAACATCTCTTGATAAAAGGCTCTTTGATTTGCCTATGAATACTGTAACGCTGATTAGATACCCGGCGGATATAGTTAATGGCTGCATTAACTTGCTTGAGTATCAGGCCAACCAGAAAAGGCTGTATGACGATTACAAGGACCGCATAGGTGTGGCCAGCGAGACCATATCAAGGCACACGGTTAACTATGATTCAAATGCGTTTGATTATTCTGATCTTGCCAGTTATCCGGATAGCTTAAAAACTTTCTTAAAGCCCTATAAAAGAATGAGGTATTGATATGAGGTCTATAGGTGGCAATAAGACTTTATTAATTCAGGTTAAGAGTTCTGAGAAAACTAATAGAATGGGCGAGCCTATCCAGTCATGGGCTACTGTTTATAGTCCTAAAGGATTTCTTGATCTAATTACGGGGGATAGCCATTACAACAACTACAGTGCAAAGATTCAAGAATCAACGCATATTTTTATATGTGATTATTTTGAATTTAATCACAGGATAGATGAGGCTAAAGCTGTTATTGATGGTGTGGATTATGACATTAAGCTAGTAGATGATCCTGTAGGCTTAAAAAAACACCTGGAAATTTATTTGGCTAAGGGGGCGATTTAATGAAAGTGGAATTTCAGGACTTTTCTTTAAAATGTCAAACGGAATTAAACGACATCACGACCGCTTGGCTTTATGAGGCGGCTGCTGAATTAACTGCCGCCACAAAGAGAAGATCTAGAGTTGATACAGGACAGACTAAAGGATCATGGACTTTTGAAGTAAAGGAGTCTACGGGCGAGGCTAAAGTTGGTTCACCACTCCAGAATGCCGTTTATGAAGAGTTTGGTACCGGGCAATATGCATTAAGTGGTAACGGACGAAAAACCTCGTGGGTTTACAAAGATAAAAAAGGTAAGTTCCACAGGACTTTAGGTAAGAAGCCTAGAAGGTCTTTACACAATGCGTTTTTATACAATAAGGCTAAAATCCGAAAAGCTCTAGAGGTTAAGCTGAAAGGATTGAATAATAAATGAGAGTTGAGACAATTGCTTACATTAACAATGCTTTAAAAGAAAATGGGATTGCTTATGCATTCGGCGAATGGTCAACAAGTCCTATCCCGTATCCATACTTCGTAGGGGAGTTTACAGAAGAACCTAACCCGGATGAAGACGGACTGACCAATAATAGCTTTATTATTACAGGTACAGGCAAGGATTCATGGCTTGAGTTAATGGAAATTAAAGAAAAGATAGAAGAGTTATTCCCAAGTGTTGGTGGCTGCGTTAAACAACTTGATAACAACCTTTGTGTTGCAATTTATTTTGAGAATGCTTTTAACGTACCAACAGACACTATGGATTTAAAAAGAATACAGATTAATTTAAGAGTAAAAGAATGGAGGGCTAATTAATGGCTAAATATGATGAGTTGAAGTCTTCAGGTATTACTGATAAAACTCCACAGAATATCATGCTGGGAGCCGGCACAATTCATAAAGGATTTAAATACATACCTGCATCAAATGCATGGAACTTTAGCGAAAGTTTAATCGGTGCTACCAGTGGCGGCTGTAAGGTGAGCATTAAGCCGGAGACAATGGACATCGCAGTTGACGGTGCTTTAGTTGCGGTGAAAGGCTTAAGAGTTAAAACTGGTGAAAAGGCAACACTAGAGGTTAACTTTATTGAGATGACACCAGATCTTCTTAAGATGGTAACGATTGGCAGTGAGAATAAGTCGCCTGATGGGCTTACAGGTTACTCAGAAATTAATTCAAAGGCAAGAATTGAAGAAGGTGACTACATTAAGGACTTTGCTTATGTCGGTAAAAAGACTGACGGAACACCGGTTATCGTTAAATTCGATCATTGCATTTGTACAAGTGGTTTGGAAATCGAGGGAAAGAATAAAGAAGCCGGTACATTTACAGGTGTATTTGAGTGCGTGGCAGATCTTTCATCTGAAGCAGATACCTTACCATGGCACATTATCTACCCACAGGGAGGTTGATTTAAATGGAATATACAGTAAGAGAGCTTAAGGCCACAGATTTAGGACCTGTTTGTAAAATATTATCTAAAATCGGAATTAGGCAGTTTAAAGATTGTTTTAACAACATTGATTTTGGGAAAGAAAAATCAGAAGATAAGAATGAGCTAACCGATGCACAAGTAGGCTTAAGTGTAATGATTGAGATGGCCAGTATCATTACAGAGAATATGGACAAAGCTCAGATGGAAATAAATACATTTCTGTCATCTGTTACCGGTCTGAAAGTAGAAGCAATTGAAAATTTATCCCTCTCCGATTACATGGATCTTATAATTGAAGTTTTAACAAAGGCGGATTTCAAGGATTTTTTCAATCGAGCTATGAAGTTGTTGGGTCAGTAGGATATATAAGATTTATGGACTTGTTAGCTAAGCGCTACGCAAGTCCTTTTTTAATGCTTGATGAGTTCATCAGGTTAGGGCAACTTCATGAGTTCATAAAGGAAGTATCGGATATAGTCGCCGAAGAAAAGAAAGAATCAATTCAGTGGGAGTTCTTTTTACACAAGGTTTTTGATAAGTCTTTTAACGAATATATAGCGGAGTTGAAAAACGAAGAACGAGAAGATAAAGGAATATCTCGAGAAGTTATAAAAGATATTATCAATGAATCTGAAAAGATCCTAGAAGTAAAGAGGTAAGGAGGTGAAACATGGATATATTTAAACTGTTTGGAACCATTGCTATTAATAATGCCGGAGCTAACAAAGCTATTAGAGAGACGACAGACGAAGCGAAGGAAGCCGGAAGCAAGATTCAAAAAGTCGGAGAGGGCTTTAAAAAAGTCGGGTCTGGAATGTCTAACGTCGGCAAGGGCATGCTCCCTATTTCTGCTGGTATTGGCGGAATTGCCGCCATGGGGGTAAAGACGGCTGCTGGGTTTGAATCTTCTATGTCAAAAGTTGCTGCGACCATGGGCATGACCTCGGAAGAAATAAATAACGGTTCGGAAAGTTATAAGAGACTTGAACAGGCTGCGCGAGATATGGGTAAAAAGACCAAATACAGCGCAGGTGAAGCCGCGGAAGCATTAAACTACATGGCGTTAGCTGGTTATGATGTGGATAAGTCAATAAATACGTTACCCACCGTTCTTAACTTGGCGGCTGCAGGTGATATAGACCTTGCCAGCGCGTCAGACATGGTTACGGATGCAATGTCGGCGCTTGGTGAAAAAGCAGGTACTACTGAAGAATTCGTAGATAAGATGGCGAAGACCTCGCAAAAGTCTAATACTAGCGTGGCGCAGCTTGGCGAAGCTATCCTGACGGTTGGTGGTACTGCTAAAAAGCTTAAAAACGGAACTACAGAACTTAATACTGCTTTGGGGATTTTGGCGGATAATGGCGTTAAGGGTGCTGAGGGCGGTACGGCCCTTAGAAATATTATACTTTCATTATCCGCTCCAACAGACCAAGCGTCCAAACTGATGAAAAATCTAGGTCTTGAGGTATATGATGCCGATGGAAATATGAGACCTCTTAACGACACATTTAAAGACCTGGATAAAATTTTAGGTACTATGAATGAGGAGGAAAAAACAGAGGTTCTCAATACCATCTTTAACAAAGTGGATTTAAAGTCGGCAGATGCATTGCTCTCCAATTGCGGTGATAGATTCGATGAGTTATCAGGAATGATAGACAATGCAAATGGCGCAGCTCAGACCATGGCAGATACAATGCAAAATAACTTAAATGGTCAAATAACTACTCTCAAATCAATGATGGAGGAAGCTGCTATTTCGATTGGTAAGGTTCTTTTACCAGTAGTTAAAAAGATTGTAGAGAAAATCCAAAAGGCTGCAGATTGGTTTAATTCTTTATCAGACTCACAAAAAAGTTTTGTAGTAAAAATTGCTTTAATAGTAGCAGCTATCGGACCGGCATTAATTATATTTGGAAAGTTAACATCAAGTGTTGGAGATCTAGTAACTGCAATCCCAAAGATAGGTGGAGCATTTAAAACCATGTGGACAGGTGTTTCTAAAGTGTTCGCGCTTATGATGGCACATCCATTTATAGCTTTGGCTGCAGGTATTGCAATGCTTGTCACGGGACTTATAGTTTTGTACCAGACAAATGAAGATTTTAGGAATAAAGTTAATGCGATTTGGGAGGGTATTAAAAACTTTTTTATCGCCATTTGGGATACTATTGTAGCTATTTTCAAAGCTGTCATAGACGGAATTGTAAATGATTTTAACTCAATGGTGAGTGACATTACTAATGCATGGAATACCGGAGTAGCTATAGTTACAGCGATTTGGGAGGGTTTAAAAATTGCTGCAGAAGCTATATTTGAAGCCATTAAGTGGGCAATAACAAAACCGTTTGAAGTAGCCAGAGATTTTCTTGTTAATAGTGTTAATGCTATTAGAGATACTTTTGTCAATACATTTAATGGTATAGCAGATTTTGTAAGAGGTATTATCGATAGAATTAAAGGATTCTTTAATTTCAAGTGGGCTTTACCGCACATAAAGCTACCACATTTCAAAGTGAGTGGTTCAATTAACCCGATTGATTGGATCAAGGACGGCCCACCTCATATTGGCGTGGATTGGTATGCAAAAGGCGGTATTATGACTCAGCCTACCATGTTTGGTTTTGACCAATTCACGGGCAATGCGATGGTTGGGGGTGAAGCTGGTCCAGAAGCGATCCTGCCTATTTCAAACCTGAAGACATATGTATCAGAGGCGGTAATTGATCAGAATAAAGCCCTTGTTAACTCCATTGATTCTAAGTTTGAAAAGCTTTTTGAAATTTTATCTGTATACTTCCCGCAGTTCACAAAACCTTTGATATTAGATACTGGTGAAGTTGTTAGTAAGTTGGCACCGGGGATGGACGCGGCACTAGGAGAATTACAAGCAAGGAGGGATAGACAGTGATAGGGGTAAAATTTGATGACAAGCATTCATTACACGACTTGGGATTATTTCTCCAGACATTCACAATTGGTGTGCCGGAAGTCAAAAGACAACTTGTTGATATTCAAGGTGTTCAAGGTAGTTTAGATCTGTCGGAAACGCTTGAGGAAACATTTTATAATAACAGGCTTCTAACTTTTGAATTCGTTTCAAAAAAGGATACCAAGGAGGCGCTTGTACTTTTATCCAGGGTTGAAGCATACCTCCATGGCAAAGTTATGGAAGTGGTGCTGGATGATGATCCACGATTTTATTATAAAGGCATGGTATCGGTAAATAGTTTTAAAACGGAAAAAAGGCTCGGGTATCTTGTAATAGATGTTGATGCGGAACCTTACAAATATGAAATTAATTTCACCGGGTCGGATTGGCTATGGGATCCTTTCGATTTTGAGACCGGGATAATTAAGCTTTCAAGCATTGATGTATCCGGGTCAAAAACAGTAGATCTGTTGAATAGAGCCATGATAACATCGCCTGTATTTACAGCCACTAAGCCAATGAAGGTCAAATTTAACAACATAACGTATAACCTTCCTGCGGGGCGAACCAAGGTCTATGATATTAGGCTGCGCGAGGGAAGTAATCTAGTTACTTTTATAGGAAACGGAAGAGTACAGATCGAGTACAAGGGAGGTGTTTTGTAGTGTCATATACGATCTATTGTGATGATTATCCTTTGTATAAGGGTGTAGATGATTTAACATTGTTAGAACCGGAGTTAGTTTTAGAAGACAGCTGTGCTGGATCTCTAAGCTTTAAAGCACTACACAGCCACCCTTACCGGGATAAGATTAAAACTTTTACGTCAGATATTATTGTTCGTGACGATGGGGAAGAGATATTCAGAGGCCGTGTTATCAAGCAAAGTGAGGACTTTTTTAAGACCAGGTCATATGAGGTCGAGGGGGAACTGGGGTTTTTAAATGATTCTATACAGCCTCCAAAAGAATTCCATAATTATAGTGTTGAATCTTTTTTAAAATATCTGCTTGATGTTCATAATGCACACGTGGGTGAGAATAGACGCTTTAAGCTTGGCCGCGTAACGGTAAGAGATAGTAATGATAGTATCTACCGATACACAAACTGGGATAACACACTGAAATGCATCAATGAAAAACTACTGAAAGTATTCGGCGGGCATTTGTTGATAAGGCATGAAAAAGGTAGCAGATATTTAGATTATCTGGCTGAATACCCGAGAAGGTCCACACAGACCATTAGATTAGGGGCTAATTTAGTGGATTTTTCAAAAGGATTCGACCTAACCGATCTTACTACAGTCGTTATTCCTCTGGGTGCTAGATTAGAAAAGAGCCCTATATCTGCACTTGAGGCATACACAACAATAGAATCTGTTAATGGCGGTAAGAATTTCATTGAAAATGCGGAGGCTATAAAGAATTTTGGGCGCATAGAAAAAACCGTTACTTGGGATGACGTTACAAAACCAGAAAATCTGTTGAGAAAAGCAAGAAAGCATTTAACAGATAAACAGTTTTGTGACATGAGTCTTGAGATAAAAGCGGTCGATTTACATAACTTAGATAGATCAATAGAACCGTTTAAATTGTTAGATGAAGTCCAAGTTATCAGTAGGGTACACGGCTTAGATAGGCTTTTCCCGATTACGAAAATGGAGATTCCTATAGATCAACCAGGAAAACTTACATATACGTTAGGTACAACAGTAAAAAGGTCATTGACTGCAAGGAATTCAGATGATAAGGCTGTACTCAAATCAGTAATTGACCAGTTACCTTCCAGATCAGCGCTTCTTAGTCAGGCAAAAGAAAGTGCAAGTGAGCTGTTAAAGGCCGGTACCGAAGGCGGTAATGTAGTACTTAGTACAAAAGAAATCCTGATCATGGATAATCCGGATAAAAATAAAGCTAGGAAAATATGGAGATTTAATTCCGCTGGATTTGGCTATACAAAGAATGGCTATGACGGTCTTTATGGGACAGCAATAACTATGGATGGCAGAATAGTGGCTGATTATATAACCACCGGAACCATGCAGGCGGATCGCATTAAAGGCGGTACGCTTAAGCTTGGAGGTGCTGATAATGGCAATGGGTCAATGTTTATGTACAACTCAGCAGGCGAGATTATAGGCAGCTGGGATAGTAATGGAATTAAGGCATTAGAGGGATATATAGCCGGATGGAAGATAACGCCAGATGGCCTTGTGTCCAAAAAGGGAAATGAACAATACGGGCTTATGAGTGCCTGGGGTGACGCTCTGGACGATGATAAGAACATGATATATTCAATGAGTTTAAGCCCATTAAAGTCATACTGGAGCATAACAAGAAAGGGTACGGCATCAGGGCTTAAACTGTTAGAGAATACAAGTGTTGTTACGTCAAAAGGCACTGTGAGTTTAAAAGACTATATAAAGGGTGTTATTAACGGTATTTACTAGAATAGGAGGTAATTTTGGCGGATATAAAAAAATATACAGATCAGATATCTTCCGCAAGATATGGTGAAGAGGTAAGAGGCTCGATTGTTTCAGCCATAACAGCTATACATGATGAGGTTACTACCGATACTACTAGTGCTAAAGCATATGCTGAGCAGGCCCAGACACAAGCGCAAAAAACAGAAGATATAAAAAACAGCTTACAGACAACTCTTACAAGTACAACTTTGCTGGCAGAAAAGGTGGCAGAATCTGAAAGTAAAAGAATAGAGAGTGAAGAGTCAAGACGGCTTGCGGAATTTGAAAGAGCGGATGCTGAAAGAGAACGTGCAAATGCCGCAAAAAACTATGTATCCCAAGCTAAGCAAGCTGCAGAAGACGCAAAACGCTTGGCTAACTCAGATTATGCACTATTGGCCAAATCATGGGCAGAAGGTAATACAGGTATAAGAGTTGGTGAAGATGAAGATAATGCAAAGTATTGGGCAAGAAAAGTTAAAGATATCGCAAATGCCGGCGGTGTAGTTAGTTTTAACGGTAGAGGTGGGGCTGTAGATCCCGCAAAAGGTGATTATTCAGCGGACATGATTACTTATAATGGTACGAATGTAGGAGCACAGCTGACATTAAATACTAGAAGCATTTCTGATTTACAGAACATTAAGGGAGTATCAAGTTTTAAAGGGCGACGTGGAGAAGTTGTACCTGTATCTGGTGATTATACATCTAATCAAATCACGCACAATTCAAGTAATGTTGGTGCTATGCTTGAAAAAATAATGGGGATTATTAAAAGTCCGGGGGATAATATCACGCTGAATGGGGAGGATTTTGCCGGATACATCACTTCCGGGGGTACACAGTTTTATTTTTCGGTTCCGGCGCCACCCTGCTTAGGTGTATCAAAGGTTAAGGTCACTAAAGCGACAGGACGAATCAGACAAAATGGGAAATATCTGTTTGGTCAGCCATCTGGACCGTCAGCGAATTTGCTAGATGAGAGTGTTATAAGTAGTGTAACATTTGGAATCCACGATCAAATACTGTCCGGATGTGTAACTTTTAAAAACACTCCCAAAGATGTAGTCAATAATGATGTTGCAGCAATTCAGTTAAGCGCAACAATCTTATTGTCATAAAGGAGGTTTCGCGTGGGAACTTATCAGATTATATCTCTTTGCGGGATCCCGACCATCGTGTCGCTTGTCTGGTCTGCTATCTGGAAAAGAGCATCGGACAAGCATAGAAAAGCGATGGAGGAGAAGCTGCGGCAAAAAGAGGTTGAAATGGAGCGGATCGGGCAAATCGAGAGAGGTATTGAGCAGTTAAAGCTGGCCAATCAGGCCATGCTTAGAAGTGAGCTGTATAGTATATATAATACGTATAAGACTGTGAAAAAAGTGCCTAGCCAGGTTGCAACGAATTTTGAAAATATATGGGATCAATACCATACCCTTGCGGATAACGGGGTAATGGATGAAGTTTATAAGAGATTCCACAGTTTTGAGGTGCTATTAGATATCTAAAAGGAGGTAAAAAGATGAATTTAGATTTTGTAACATTCCCGGCAATTGTGGTAATTTGCTATCTGGTGGGACTTGGTATCAAGTCAATACCAAGTGCAAAAATCAACCAAGCAATCCCCTTCATTGTGGGATGCGCAGGCGTGGGGCTTGGAATTCTGGCTTATTTCAGCATTCCTGGATTCTCAGACAATATTTTAAATGCAGTTGCGATCGGAGCAGTCAGCGGACTGGCCAGCACTGGTGTTAATCAGCTGTACAGACAAGCTAATAAAGAGTGATCAGGACCCTAGCGGTCCTTTTTTAATGGAGGTAAAATTATGTCATATTTAAACGGAATAGACGTAGCAAGCTATCAGGAAGGTATTGATTTTAATATTGTACCTTGCGATTTTGTTATCGTAAAAATGACACAGGGAACAAACTATATCAATCCGGCAGGTTCAGCGCAGTACGAAAGTGCAAGAGCGGCAGGTAAGCTTCTAGGTTGCTATCATTATGCAGCTGGTCTCGATCCAGTTGCAGAGGCTGACTTCTTCTTGGAGGTAGCTCACAATCACATCTCAGAGGCTATCCTTGTTCTTGATTGGGAATCAGAGCAGAACGCCAGATGGGGTATCAATGATAAAGAGTGGATAACAGCTTTCTGTAACAGAATCAAAGAAAAGACAGGTGTTAAGCCGTTCGTATATATCCAAGCAAGCGCACTTGATAAGATCGAGGGTGTAGACTGCTATGCTTGGGTGGCTCAGTATGCTAACAATGACGATACAGGCTATCAGGAGACACCATGGAACGAGGGTGCTTATGATTGTCAGATTAGACAGTACACATCAAGTCTTAAGCTCACAGGATGGGACGGAAGGCTAGATGGTAACAAGTTCTATGGCACTAAAGAAGATTGGCGCAGAATGGCATCTGTTAACGGAGTAGCACCACAGCAGGATCAGACACCTGAGCCACAGCCAGCGCAGCAGGAACGGTGCGAGAATACAGTTACATATACTGTTGTCAGTGGTGATACATTGTCAGATATTGCGGCTAGATTTGGCACTACATACCAGTCAATTGCTGAAAGGAACGGAATTGAGAATCCTAACTTGATCTATCCTGGACAGGTTTTAACTATATCAGGACAGCCACAGAATGGCGGTGAGGTATGGTACACGGTAGTCAGTGGCGATACACTAAGCGCAATAGCTGATAGATTTGGTGTGTCCGTGCAGCAGATAGTTGATTTAAACAACATCGGCAATCCTAATCTGATCTACCCGGGTCAGAGGTTTAAAATTAAATAAAAAGGTATTATAACAGTGAAGTAATTTATTGTTATAAACACCTTTAAATCACAGAACCCCTAGGTCAGTAAAAGGCCTAGGGGTTTTTGGCTATATGTTATCATTTATCCGGGTTCGTCATATCCTTTTATGTTTTTAATATCTTCATACGATACACTATTGAAAAAATTTTTGCCCTCACAAAAAATATGCTTAGCTCCACGTAAGGACTAGGCTTAATCCACATCATCATATTAATGCTATGGTACAAAAATATCAATTAGTAAACTAAAAGTATTATAAAAGACCTCAGGCATTTACATAAGATCCTAGGTCTTTTTGTTTTTTATAATTGGCTAATTGCTGATGTAGCCGCTGCGAAAAATACAAGAATTATGATGTAAATAATTGAGCTTAGAACAGTTCCAATTATTGACAGTACTAATGCGGCAGTTGTCATACCTTCAACCTTACCTTGCGCCTTTTCTTTATGCATCTGGATGGCAGATAAGACTATACCTACAACACCTATAATAGGTCCTAATAAGTTAATGCCTGGTATAAAAGCAAATACAACAGCTAAAATGCCTAACACAAATCCAGCTATCTTCATAAAAACTCCTTCCAACTAAACATAATTATTATCGAAATAAGTATACAATTAAAAATTTATAAAGTAAATAAAAAAATTTATATTCTTCTCAAAATTGGGGAGCTGATAAGGTTAAAAAAATAAAAGTATTATAATTTTGAATCACAACCCCCCTAGGTCTTTTGTTGGTCTAGGGGGTTATTTTTGTTTACTTGCTTTTCTATTATATAATTCAGTATAATCAAAATAGAAAACGATTTGATTTTGACTTTTTTGCATATAAGCACTAATATGCTATAATTAAAATAGCTCATCTGCCATGTGTAGAAAGAGTTTCTAAAGACGTCTGCATTGCACGGCGTCTTTTGCTTTTTGTAATTAAAATGAAAAATGTAGAAGATTGACTTAATATATGCGTTCAATTATTATGTAAATTACAGATAGAGATATACTGTTAAAGCAAAAGGTCAACGATTATAGCAATTAAGCGTATGTTAAGTACGTCGCCCCTTTTGGAGCTCCTGCGAAAGCAGGAGTTTTTTTATTGAATTAATCGTATGGCAATCGTGTGAGTATCTAGTAGAGTTAAGTAAAAGTGCAGAACACTTAACTCAAAAGCTTACGAGTTAAGCGAAATGCTAAAACGCTTAACTGATAAATGTATAACGAAGCAAAACGTCAAAATGCTACGCTATTATGATCTATAACGAAGCAAAATGCCAAAACGCTATGTTATAACAAGTAATAATTAAGCAAAACAGTAAAATACTTTGCTATAAAATCGAAGCATTTTCATTTTCCCCATCTATTTCCCCATTTTTTAAAAATAGCAAAAAAATAACACTCAAACCCGCATGAATAGGGACTTGAGTGTTAAAGATTATATGCGTACGATGGGAGTTGAACTTTTTACGGGGAATATGCTTATCGGTATAGGTGTATGTGAAAAAGAAGTAAGCGTGTGGTCTATGCTTAAAAACTGGCTGTTTGTTTTTATCGGGAACTTTGCCGGTGGACTTTTTACGGCATTTTGCATAACCTTGTTCGGTCAGGCCAATATTGGCGCCAGTCAGCTGGCAGTAGGATATATAAGGATCGCAGTTACTAAGACCGGATATTCATTCAGTAACGCATTCGTGCTTGGTATCTTCTGTAATATACTTGTATGCTTTGCAGTTCTAGCAGCAGCAAGAGCAAAAGATACACCGGGAAAATTCGTGGCTTTTTACCTGCCGATATTCTTTTTTGTGATTGCCGGATTTGAACACTGTGTTGCCAATATGTTTTATATAAGCGCAGGACTCCTCGCAAAATCAGTACCACAGTTCCATGATATGGCAGCCGCGGCAGGGATAAACATGGACGGCCTTACCCTTGGAGCTTTCTTCGGGAAAAATCTTCTGCCGGTAACACTTGGAAATATTGCGGGCGGCCTCATGGTAGTAGTTCTTATGTGGATCGCTTACCATAGAGAGATAAAAATATTGGAAGATAAGGCGAAATAAAGCAAAAATTCTAAAAAAACTATAAAAAAATTCTTTACATAATCCTTTAGTATGATAAACTATTAAATCAGTGAAGAGATTATGGAGGGAAATATGAGTGCTAAAAATTTCAGGAAATTTATAGTTACATTTCTGCTGTCGCTAGGCGTTTTCATAGGGATCAGCAGTTTCACAGGCAACGTTGTCTCTGCCGAGGAAAACAATGATGATACATTTGTCCTTGGCTTTGATGCGGAATTTCCGCCCTACGGTTATCGTGATTCTAATGGTGAGTATGTCGGTTTCGATCTGGATCTTGCTCAGGAAGTATGTGACAGAAATGGCTGGAAATTCGTAAAGCAGCCAATAGACTGGGATACCAAGGATATGGAGCTGAATTCCGAGATCATTGACTGTATATGGAATGGATTTACAATGGATGGCCGTGAAGATGCGTATACATTTTCAGAGCCTTACATTGATAATTCACAGGTAGTCGTAGTAAAAAAAGGTTCCGGAATTACCAAGCTTTCTGACCTTGCAGGAAAGCATATGATTGTGCAGGCTGACTCATCAGCTCTTGCTGCATTTACAGGAGAAGATGCGACAAAAAAGAACAAGGATCTGGCTTATTCATTTGCATCCCTTCAGCAGGTACCTGATTACAACACGGCATTTATGAATCTTGAAGCGGGTGCGGCAGACGCAGTGTGCCTCGACATGGGTGTCGCTTCATATGAGGTCGCCAACAGAGGTGATAAGTTTACCGTATTGTCTGAACATGTATCATCAGAAAAATATGCAGTAGGATTCAAGAAGGGCAATACTGAACTGAGGGATAAGGTCCAGGCCAGCTTAAATGAAATGGTAGCAGATGGGACCTTAGATAAGATTGCTGATAAATGGGGACTTACAGAGTCTATCTGCCTGGGGAAGGAATCCAAGTCAGGTGCCAAGGTAGACGTAAAAACAGATATTCCGGCCTCCAGTTCTACCAAGATCAATTTTGGAGACATGATAAGACAGATATCCAAAGGAATGGGAAGATCTGTAGCAATATTTCTTCTCACACTTCTTTTCTCTATCCCGCTTGGACTCTGTATAACATTTGTTAGAAGAAGCAAGATCGGCGTATTCAGATGGATAGCAAGAGTATACATCTCAATTCTTCGAGGAACGCCGCTGATGCTCCAGCTGATAGTAGCCTTTTACGGACCATATTATCTGTTCGGACTTGCGCTTTCACCGGATACAAGATTCCGTGCCGTGATCATTGCATTCACTCTTAATTACGCAGCTTATTTTGCGGAAATATTCAGAGGCGGTCTTGAAGGGATACCTGTGGGGCAGTCGGAGGCGGCAAAGGTCCTCGGCTATAATAAATGGCAGACTTTCTGGAAGATACTCTTCCCTCAGATGGTCAAGAGGGTCATGCCGACAGTAACTAATGAAACCATAACACTGGTAAAGGATACTTCTCTGTCTTACGCGATAGCATACACAGAAATGTTTACCATCGCAAAACAGGTCGCAGCCAACCAGTCAAGCATAATAGCGCTTTTCGTAGCCGGTGTATTCTATTATATCTTTAATGCGATAGTAGAGTTCGTCATGGGAAGGATCGAAAAGAAACTGAACTACTTTAACTGATCAACATTTGTCGGGAGGAAAGATTATGGCAAAGAATATTTTATTTTCTGCAAAAAATATAAAAAAATCTTTTGGGACAAATGCAGTTCTTAAAGATATTTCAATGGATGTAGCTGAGGGAGAGACAGTGGCGATACTAGGTCCATCGGGATCAGGCAAAACCACTTTTTTAAGGATCTCTACTATGCTTGAAAAGGCGGATTACGGAGTTATAGAATTTGCAGGCCGTTCCGCTATGGTAAGCAGACCGGAGGAGAAGAGTGTTTACGCGGATGCACACACACTTGCTGAAATAAAGAATGATTACGGATTAGTATTTCAGAACTTCAATCTTTTTCCGCACATGACGGTCTTAAAAAACCTCACTAGCGCGCCTGTTACTGTACAGAAAAGAGAAGCCGGAGAAGTGGAAAAACAGGCAAGACAACTGCTTGAGAGAGTAGGGCTGGCGGATAAAGCAGATGCATATCCGGGAAGCCTGTCAGGCGGACAGCAGCAGAGAGTGGCTATAGCCAGGGCTCTTACCATGAATCCCAAAGTATTATTTTTTGACGAGCCTACATCAGCGTTGGATCCGGAAAATACGACGGCAGTGCTTAAGCTTATTCAGAGTCTGGCCGCCGAAGGAAGGACCATGGTCATAGTAACTCATGAAATTGAATTTGCCAGAAAAGCGGCAGATAAAATTATTTTTATGGATGACGGATTGATCGTGGATCAGGGAACGCCTGAAGAGGTCCTCGATAATTCATTGAATGAAAGAACAAGGGCATTTTTAGACCAGAACAATAAGTTTTAATATATGAAAACACCTGAGGTGCTGTACATATCATAAAGTACATTCCTCAGGTGTTTTTATTTTTTGAACGTATACTTAGCCAGGTCAGAACCTGAAATCTCTGCGATCAGAGTTTTCTATCGCTTTAATATTGTTTATCGCTATTTCTTTAACTGTTTCATTAGGAATTTTATCTAATTCCTTTTCGATCACGTCAAATCCCTGTTTTTGGGTAGCAGGAGCTGCATAATCCACAAGATATTCGGCAAGAGTCATAAGAGCATTAGGGTGGCAGCAGTTGAGTATCTGTCCCGATTTACAGAGAGCCATAAATCTGTCGCCGGTCCGTCCTTCCCTGTAGCAGGCAGTACAGAAAGAAGGAATATGGCCATTATCCATGAGCCATGAAACGACCTGGTCGAGAGTGCGCTGGTCAGAAACATCGAATTGTTCTGTACCGTGAGGGCGTTCAGCTTCCGTATAACCGCCAACACTTGTTCTGGAACCGCCTGAGACCTGTGAAATGCCGGCATGCAGCATCCTTGAGCGAACATTCTCATTTTCTCTGGTAGAAATGATCATTCCTGTATATGGGACTGCAAGACGTATGCATGCTGCGATCTTAACAAAGGTATCATCGTCAAGTCCGTCTTTAAAGTCATTTGGATCGATATCATCAGCAGGTTTAACTCTGGGAACGGAAATAGTATGAGGTCCCACGCCGTGTACAGCTTCCAGATGTTCTGCATGCATCAGGAGAGCAACGAATTCATACCTGTAGCTCTCAAGACCGAATAAAACACCAAGACCTACATCATCTATGCCGCCTTCCATTGCCCTGTCCATAGCTTCAGTATGGTATGCATAATCAGACTTAGGTCCGGTCGGATGTAATTCTTCATATGACTTTTTATTGTAAGTCTCCTGGAAAAGTATGTAGGTGCCTATTCCGGCTTCATTCAGCTTTCTGTAGTTTTCAACAGATGTGGCAGCGATATTCACATTCACACGCCTGATAGCGCCGTTTTTATGTTTAATAGAATAAATGGTCTTAATAGATTCGAGAACATATTCAAGAGGGTTATTAAGAGGATCTTCTCCGCATTCCAAGGCCAGACGCTTATGTCCCATATCCTGAAGAGCGATGACCTCAGCCCTGATCTCTTCCTGAGATAATTTCTTTCTTTGTATGGTTTTATTTTTAGCGTGATAAGGGCAGTACAGACAACCGTTTACGCAGTAATTGGAAAGATAGAGAGGAGCAAATAAAACGATGCGGTTTCCGTAAAAAGCGAGCTTTATCTCTTCGGCTATCTCATTTATTTTCTTGTTTACATCAGGATCCTGACAGGCAAGAAGGAGTGAAGCCTCTCTGTGAGAGAGGCCGGGACAGACGAATGCAGTTCCTTCCTTACGGGGTCTTGCTTTTTCAAGAATAGAATTAATGAGTTCCAGATCATTTTTGTTTTTTTCAGCGTAGTCGATCGTTGCGAGGATCTCTTCCTCGCATATAAATTCTTCAGCCTTAAGTGAAGATGGATTATAAACAGCCATTTTTTCTCCTATTTTCATAAAGATAATGTTTTCATTCATTATTGCACCTGAGGTGGATAAGGGCAAATACCAGTTTTAGTTCTTTTTTAAAGAAAATTTTAGAACCAGGGTATTATTCCAATATGATATAATAACAACTCACACTGTAAACAAGTATTTAGTAAAATTTATAGAGGTGAAAAAATGCTTAAACTAAGAGGTATTTCCAAACAATATAAGACCGGGGCATTTACTCAGAAGGTCCTGGATAAGTTAGACCTTACTCTAAGAGATAATGAATTCGTAGCGATCCTGGGACCATCGGGATCCGGAAAAACGACTTTGCTTAATATAATCGGAGGATTAGATAAGTACGACGAAGGAGATCTCATTATCAATGGTATATCTACCAGAGATTTTAAAGACAGAGACTGGGATACTTACAGAAATCATACTATAGGATTCGTGTTTCAGAGTTATAACCTGATCCCTCACCAGACCGTTCTTGCAAATGTGGAACTGGGGCTGACTATCGGGGGAATATCCGGAACGGAGAGAAGAGAAAGAGCTCTGAAAGCGCTCGAGGAAGTGGGGCTGAAAGAGCACGTAAACAAAAGACCCAATCAGCTCTCCGGCGGACAGATGCAGAGAGTCGCAATAGCAAGAGCTCTTGTCAACGATCCTGATATAGTTCTGGCAGATGAACCTACGGGAGCTCTCGACACTGACACGGGAATACAGGTAATGGAACTGCTTAAAAGAGTCGCGAAAGACAGACTCGTCGTTATGGTTACCCACAACCCTGAGCTTGCAGGCGACTATGCCACAAGGATCATTAAGATAAAGGATGGAAAAATAAAAGAAGACAGTCAGCCGGTGAGTGAAGAGGAAATGGCGGGCAATGACACATTGATCGACAAGAAGATCAGGTTTGCTAAGAGATCAGGGATGTCTCTGGGGACATCTGTCAGACTCAGTCTGAATAATCTGAGGACCAAGTTCGCCAGAACACTTCTTACAGCCATAGCAGGTTCAATAGGGATCATAGGTATAGCGCTTATCCTGGCCATTTCCAATGGTGTGAATAATTATATCTCCGATGAGCAAAGATCTACTATGTCGTCATATCCTCTGACCATACAGTCACAGGAACTGGATATGTCAAGAGTATTAGATTCCGGAGGGAATTTTTCAGGTACAGGGTCTAAGGATGAGAGCAAGAAGTCCAGAGATGGACTTTTTGCAGATACATCGTCTGTAACCATGGGAAGTCAGGGGCTATCCTACAAGAAAAACAACCTGAGAGAATTTAAAAAATATCTTGACGACCCTGCCAGTGAGATAAACAAGCATATCGGAAGCAATGGTATAACATATACATATAATACGGCTATTTCGGTATATTCAAAGGATCCGGATGGAAAATATGTAAATACCAATGATGATCCTACAAGCAAAACGACATCTAATCTGAGTATGTTTTCAATGAACCTGTCAGCCGGCTCAAACGGTTCATCCGCATCCAATTTTTCTGAGCTGACCTCCGGAAGAAACGGGGAGACTGTAAGCGGTCTGATAAAATCAAATTACAGCCTGGTCTCAGGAAACTGGCCGGATAAAGCTGATGAGATAGTAATCAATCTGTCAGAAACAAACAGTCTTAATGCTGTGAATATATACCAGCTGGGAATTATAACGAAAGATGAGTATAAAAGGATGACCGGGGAAGCGGAAAACTCATCCGATGACAGCAGTAAGGAAAAAAAGATAAACGACTCCGTAAGCAGTCTTATCGGCAGAGAGTTCTATCTTATTCCTGAATTTGAGTTCTATAATAAGAAGTCTAATGGTACATTTGAAAAAGTCGAGGTAGACGCGTTAAATATCCAGTCATACATTGATAAGTCGATCAGGCTGAAAGTAGTCGGAATCATCAAGCCGCTGGATAAAGAAAAAAATGATTCTGTAACAACAGTAGCGGCTTATACTTACAAGCTGACGGATCAGCTCATTGAAAAGGCCAATCAGAGTGAGATAATAAAGGCACAGGAAGCAGACCCAGATATCAATATTTTTACGGGAGTCAAATTCAAGGCCGGCAGTAATGAAGAAAAGGCAGCAGATGCAAAAGAATACGCATCAAAGCTCACAACCAGAGAAAAAGCGAACCTTTTTACAATGATGACGGTCTATAATCAGGCAGAGAAAGGCGGAAATGAGGCAAATGAACAGAATCCGGATACCGCCTATACTCCTTCGGCTATGACGGGAGGAAATAGCGAAACTTATCTGGCGGCAAGCCTTGATTCATGGCTCAACTCCGATCCTAAGCAGGAAGACCTGGTTAAGATATATGATGCGTACATAGGAAGCAATTCCTATGATGAAGTAATGAAGAAGCTTGGTAAAGTTGATAAGGCAAATCCTGCTGCGATCAATATCTATACGGATTCATTCGACGGAAAAAACGGTGTGACTGCGGCGATAAACGCATACAACAGCAATGCCAGGGACGCCGACAAGATAACCTATACAGATCTGGTCGGACTTATGACATCTTCAATGACTAAGATAGTAAATGGTATAACATCTGTTCTTATAGCATTTGTATCAGTATCATTGGTGGTATCAAGTATTATGATCGGAATCATTACACACATATCCGTGCTGGAAAGGACCAAGGAAATAGGTATCCTGAGAGCGATGGGAGCTTCAAAAGCGAATATATCTCAGGTATTCAATGCAGAAACGGGTATGATAGGTCTCGCATCAGGAGCGTTGGGCATAGGAATATCTATAGCATTGACCTTCCCTATGACGGCAGTTATGAGGCACCTGATGAAAGCTGATAATATAAGCGCGGACTTTACTCCGCTGAATGCGATCATCCTTATAGGAATAAGTATCCTCATAACACTTATCGGAGGACTGATCCCAGCGAGAAAAGCAGCTAAAAAAGATCCGGTGCTTGCACTCAGAAGCGAGTAATATTATATTTTAAATGTTGGTTGATAAATTTTATGCCAGACAGGTGGTAAATATGGAAGAAGTTTTATATGAGACACAGTCAGACTTGAACTTTCACGAGTTTAAGAAGTTTGAACAGACGATTGAGAAGAAAACTGTTGCGGGGGACATTATTGCAGGACTGGCAAGTGCGGCGCTCTGGTCATTGGGGGTCTATCTGTTTATACGACGCAATCCTGTGGGCGGAGGGATAGCCATTGCAGGCGGTATAGCTCTTATAATCATTTATCTCGCCTTAATGGGACTCAGAGCACACAGATTATGGAACAGGGAGAGTAAAAGAAAAAATATAACAACAAAGTTCAAGTTTTATGAAGATAGATTAGAGGCTGTTTCATCATATAAAAAATATGAAGTGGCTTACTCAAGACTGTATTCAGTTATTGAAACGCCGGGTAATTTTTATATAATGGTCGGTCCGACTGAGGGACTGATAGTGATCAAGTCAAAGTGTGAAAGCGGATTGATAGACAAGCTGCATGGATTATCCAAGGTTAAAGAGCATATCTGATCCATAAGTTTTTATCGTCAGCTTTATACAGGTAAATAAAAACCGCAGAGATTTTTTTCTCTGCGGTTTTTGCTTTTATTCGTCTAATTCAAGAAAGGCCAAATTAGCTTTTAACTCTTTAGATTTATCATATGTGAGATTACCCTCTTCATATTCATCCTGGATAAGTTCTCTTTCAATCTCAATAGCGCGTTCTTCTATTTCGGCAAGGACATCCTTATTGATCTCCTTGAGGTTATGCGTATTATTAGTATATTTAAGGCCGCTCAGACGGAACTGATATTTGTCTATCGCCTGCTGAACAGCAGGTGTATACTCGATCTTCTTTAACTCATTAAGCTTGTCAAGAACATATTCCGTATTTGATATTGCTATCGTAAGGAACTTATCAGCATCATTTGATCTAGCCGCAGCTTTGATCTTCTGCCGGCCGAAAAGGTTGGAGAAGGCTGCGCCTGTAATGCTTCTGCGTACTCTCGCATTTCGGTTTCGGTCAAAATCATGTATTACAAAATCAGCAGTCTTCTCTGAGATCTTTCCTTCAGCTCTCAGTTTTTCGACATTTTCGATATTCCACTCAACAATTTTTCTGGCAATGGAATCAAGATCATCATCAACATGAGCTGCATTTTTTATAGTAGTCTGAATATCATCAGCACGGTCACGGTAACGATAGATAACCACACTGGATTCTACTTTATTCTCAGAGGTAGCTTCCTTTTGAAGCTGTTTTGCAACATTGTTAAGGATACGGACATTAATAATGTCAAGTTCATCATCTGTGAGTCTGGACTTATGCACCGGAGCTATTATAGGAAGAACGATATAGGAAACAAGAATTGAAACTATAATAACTCCCATGGAAACAACGGTGATAAGTTCATGGTGCGGAAATTTGAGTCCATTGGCAAGTACCGCAGGAATAGATCCTATAGCCGCCCATGTGATCGCACCTCTGGCTCCTGACATAGAGAAGAGAAGAGCGGCTCTCGGACGGGATATATTATCCTCTTCATATGAGTACTTAGGGAGTGTAAGTAATGACCACAGATATCTTACACCGAAGATCACTCCGGAAATAATGAGAATCACGGCAACAGCAAGACCTGCCCGGATCTCCATATGACCGCTGACAAGCTCCTCAACGATATGAGGGACCTGCATTCCAAGAGATACGAAGATCATGCCGTCAAGCGTAAATGACAGAAATTCCCATACATGCTCGGCACCAAGGTCAAGACGTGCTGACTGAGAGGATCCTTTTTTGTATTCAAAAGTAGAAATTATACCCGCTGTGAAAATAGCAACTACACCGGATACCTCAAAACGTTCGGCAACGATATAGGCGAAGAATGGAAAGACTACGCCGATAAGTGTATGCAGTGCTGTCTGCTTAATTCCATGTGCGGTTATGAATCTGACTACAATAAGCTTTATGAAAGCAAGGATACCGCCGACAAGAATACCGCCGCCGGCAAGCCTTAAAAATTCAAGGCCCATGTGTCCCGGATGTATATGTCCGCCTCCTACGGCTGACAGGAAAGTCTGGAAGAGGATCACGGATGTGACCTCAGCGAAAATAGATTCGCTTTTTAAAAGTTCCATAAGCCTTTCAGGAATGTTGCTGTGTCTTTCGACTGCATCTACAGCTATGTGGTCGGTAGGACCAAGTGCGGCCATAAGTGCAAGGCCGACCACTACAGCGATAGATGGGACCAGACTGTGGAAAATAGGTGCAACGACTATGCCGGTGATGGCAAGGAGAACTATAGCCATATTGGCAATAGAACCCTTCATTTTCCATATCTGTTTTTTATTGATCTCCATTCCTCCAAAGTACGCAAGCGGTGCGATAAAGATCAGGTGAAAATATTCATGTCCTATGTGGAAGTGACTTGCTATAGGGATAAAAGAGATCGCGGCACCAAGAGCGATCTGTATTATCGGCGTGGCGATCACAGGAATAAAATGTGCTATTATGTCAGCCAGCAAAACGGCGAGGACCATAATAAGCAAAACCATAAGAAAATTCATATAAGTTTCTCTCTCCTTTCAGATTTTATTATCTATACTCATGCAATAATTATACTACAAGAGAAGGGCAATATACTATTTTTTTATCGTAATGTGAATTGATTTCAACAAATATACATAAGTGACCACATTTGTCGGAAAATGTATAAGTCAAAAGCTTGAAAGAATCGGAATATATATTTAATATAAACAGGACGATTAAAAGCAATCAGGAGGATCAAATGGTATTTTTCGTTTTACTTGATGAAAATGTATTATTTTTGAGATATGAATATTATCCGGAGGGAAATAAAAATCTTAAGCCGGGGATCATAAAGGTCGATCTGGTCAGCCAGACTATGGATGTTGAAGTTCAGGCAGAGACAGATAAGCTTATCTCAGTATCTAAGGATGGGCAGGATGAATTAAAAGATTTTATCAATGAGCTTCGTTTAAAGGATGGAGAGGCTGAGCTGTCAGCGGATGAGTGGCCGGATACGGGCAAGAGCCTTGATTATTATTTATACGCTTCAGCCGCAATGGAGAAGATAGCTGAAGGATTGAACGGCGGAGAGGTCATAAAAGAGGGCTCTCATAATGTGAACTTATTTTGATCTGAAGAAAAAGTACAGGAGGTAAGATATGTTAGAGGTTGGACAGACTGCACCGGATTTTACATTGCCGGATCAGAACGGGGACGAAGTTAAGTTAAGCTCTTTTAGAGGAAAAAAAGTTGTGCTGTATTTTTATCCTAAAGACAATACGCCCGGATGTACCAAGCAGGCATGCGGATATGCGGAAGAGTACCCTGCCTTTTGTGATGCAAATGTAGTAGTTATCGGAGTGAGCAAGGACAGCATAGCTTCTCACAAGAAATTCGAAGCTAAGTATGATCTTCCTTTCATCCTTATTTCAGATGAAGACCTTGTGGCCATTAAAGCCTATGATGTATGGCATGAAAAAAATATGTATGGAAAGAAGACCATGGGAGTCGTTCGTACAACTTACCTTATCAATGAAGAGGGTGTGATAACGCGTGCATATGCAAAAGTAAAGGCTGAGGGCGATGCAGGCAGAATGTTTGAAGAAGCGACAATGGCAGAGTGATAAAAAGGAAGGTCAGGATGAATAAATATCAGATCAGATACAAGGGAGATAAAGGAGTAGATGGTATTGCTTACATGCTGAAGGCGTATTACAAGGGCTTTCTGGTGGGCAACGTTCGCTACAACCTTGATGATGCCAAGATAGAGACCTTACTTTTTCAAGTGAAAAAGGATGAAGATAATGATAAGGACAGAAGGTTCGAGGGCCTTATGATATGCCTGCAGGAGAGCCACAGGGTAACGACTATAGATATCGCATCGATAGGCGATGACGAGGTCTCAAGATCAGGCGGAAAAGCGTATGTTATATATGACAAGATCAAACTCGATATCATGGAAGAGTTTGAAAAGATAGGGTTTAAACAAGTTGAGACCATTGAATTTACTGATGACAGGGAATGAAAAGTATATTTTTTATAGGTAAAAGTAATTTAACATAAGTAAAAGTGAATTTAATCTAAATAAACAGCATATTTGTAGTTTTATCCTTGCCAGTTCATGTGCGGAGGCATAGAATGTGGACATCACATTAAGTGCTTCCGCTTTTTTGCGGGCAAATCTGGAGGGTATGATGAGAGTTTTTAAAAGAGATCCATCATTTAAGTTTAAGCTGAACAGTCAGATGATCAGTACGGCAATAATGGTTGGGATCTCAGCAGCAATAGTTATTTTCACCAAGTCGTTTTTAGGCATAGGGAATGCCATGGCGTTTGCCAACTGTTTTATGCTTATATGGCTTTCTTTAGGCAATGACTATACGACCAAATTTGCCTATAATACCGGGTATTACAGTCTGGTACACGTAGGGTTAGGCGTGGCAGCGTGGGCAGCGTCGTTTAATCTGCCGCTTAAGGTGATGGTGATATTTGTAGTCAATCTATATCTGGTCTATCGCTTTAACCGCGGCAAACGAAAAAAAATGTATATGCAGCTGATGATTAATTTCGTTTTCTATATTTATTATCCGGTGCACGGTATGGATTTTATCATCAGGCTCGTGATCCTTGAGGGAACTATCATCGCAATGATGATCGTACAGTATATCGTTAATAAGAAGAGATTTCGAAGAGGTATTCGTGATCAGTTGAACCAGATCATTGACGATATAACGGAATATGCTAAAAAATCCGAAGAAGGAATCTTACAGGAAGAAAATGATATCTACTATAAAAAAGTAGATGAATCTATGACCAGGCTGAGTACGGTCTTTTTTGATAAATTTGCCCAGATAAATCAATGGAAAAAGGGAAATCAATACTTGAGGATCCTTTCTATCCTGAAAAGTCTTAATCATATGATATACCGTGCAAGCAAAGAAGATGACGGTCTCAATGCGGAGACATTTGCCAAGGTATACGGAATTATAAGAGCTATCGATAATTACAATTTCGAAAAAGATTCCTTTGAGAAGCTACTTGCTGATATTGCGGATCTGAGAATGAATTCGGTCGATACTCCGGAAGACTACTTTATCGAATCAGAGATAGAAACATTTCTTGCTACTAAAGAGGAAGACGATAACGTTCTGGTGGAACTTCAGAAACAGTCACATTTTAATAAGATAAGATTTCTGTACTCGCTTAAAACGGCTATTATGTCATCTGTAGGTGTAATGATAATCGCACTTATAGGATTGCCGTATGAATACTGGTATCCGATCAATATAGCTATTTTAGCTCAGCCTTTCTATGAGTTTAACAGAAAGAAATCGGCCAGCCGTCTTGTTAATACGGTAATCTCAACGATAATGCTCTTCGTGGCCTTCCACATAACTGATATTATGTGGCTGAGGTTGGTAATAATCGCAGTATTGGTCATAGTGAGCGATATTTTCCTCAGCATGGATTTTTTCACTTTATATGTATCATTGATGGCACTCATTATGGGGTATATCAGCGGAAAAGGAACGATGACAGAGCTGTCTGCCTTGAGGATAGGATATGTAATAGGAACTTCGGCATTAGTTCTTATCGTGGACTCCATAATCTCACCAAGGAACCTAAAGGCTACATTCCTCAAGCGTATGGATCAGGCTGAAGCATTGAATAATTCAATTTTGAACCTGCTCGTAGATAAGGACTTCACGGGAAGTAAGCTAAAAGAACTTTTTGATCAGAAGACAGTGATGAACACCCATATACTGAACTTGCGTCCGTACTATTCCGATAAGAATCTGGATGCTTACTCATTGAATGAACAGACAGTGCTTCGAATGTATAATCTTACCTATGAGTATCTGGTGGCCAATAATGTGGAGAGTCAGAAAATACAGAGTCTTTTCCTGAAATTTATAGAAACGAGAGATTTTAAGGACATAACAGAAGTAAAATCCGACAGATCAGTATTTATGATATATGAGATCTTTGATATTTATGAAGCGATACAGAGATCGAATGAGATAATAGAGGATATACGAGAGGGTCTCACTGCGAAAAAGGCTGCATAATGTCAGAGGCAAATAAATAAAATAGAATATAAGTAAAAAAGTGTATAAAGGAGCGTTCAGTTAGGGATTTATGGAAATCATGTTTAACTGATAACCTTTAAGCGGTACAAAAGAAATAACGACCATACAAGAGCAGCGATGCTCCTGTGTGGTCGTTTTCTTTTGTTTTTGTTATCTCAGGTACCGAAATGGTATGTGAGCATATTTTCAGTCTTCATCTGAGACATGGCATACAGATAGAAGTATGGAAGTACAATAATATCGATATATGAACTGAAACAAGAGGTAAGTATCAGCCGGATTTCAGATCTGTCAGCATGGCTCTGAGCATGGATGTATCCACAGATAAAAAAGCAGCGGTCGGAACCTACCATATCAATGATTTTGTGGGGATAACGACTAAAGACTTCAAAGATATAGGTGCAGTAATAAAGTCAGAGCATTGGGGTCGAAGTAACTGGAACACATCAAAATATACGAAAAAGGATAAAGATCCGGACAAGTCATACGATGTATTTAACGGAAAGGTCAATGATGGAGAAACGATGGTATCTCTGTCTGAGAGCAAGGGAGTCATGGTAAAGCAGGCGAATGAAGTTCTTGCCAGCGCATCATTCCTGACTGTTGATAAAGATAATAAGACCAAGCGTTATGACTATGACAACACAAGTGAAGACAGCAAAAAAGCTACAACATCCGTCCTTAAGAAGGGCGATGAAGCTACGATGCATATAGTGGTCCGCAATAACACGACTTCTGTTGTTGACCATGTATCACTTTATGTTCCTCTGTTGAATGATGGTCTGGATCTGGGACAGTCTTTCATGCCTGAAGGCGGAAACGAACTGCCTATGCAGCTAAAGTCTGTCAAGGCGTCATCTAATTACACAATTGAGTATCTAAAGGCCAGGGAAGGTAAAAGTTATAATTTAAACGAAGCGCCGGCCGACAGTGATTGTAAAGTGGTTGCTGATGTATCGGAAGCCAATATGATCCGTTTTGTATCAAAGAAAGCGTTATCTGTAGGTGACGGAGGAACGATAGACGTTACGTTTGCCATAGCAGATGACTTGCCTTACAGCTACAACGGAAAGCGCGATGTAATTACTCCGGTTCTTGACTATGACATCAATGGGAATAAATCAACTCTTACCAAAGAGCCGGCGGCGATCACATATGAAGCGTATAAGCCGGATCCTACTACGAGTACGACAACTGAACCTACTACAGAATCTACGACGAGTACTAGGCCATCTGAGACGGAAACTACCGGAACGGAATCCTTAAGCACAGAAACGGCTGCAGTTCCGACGGTCACAGCAGGTCCAACGGTTACGGTACCGACAATAAGCACAGAAGTGAGATCTTCTGATATGCCTACGACCGATACAGAAACTGCGGCAACTACAGCGAATGTAACAGCTGAAACTGTCAGCAATTCAGGTAAGATCGTTAAAACCGGAGATGAAAATAATATTAATAAATTTATTCTTGTTGCCATAATCGCAGGTGGTGCGATGCTTACGGGTCTCATAGCGGTAACAAAAAAGAAGAAAATGTAGTTAAAAGTGCTTGACTTGCACACGTTTTAGATATAAACATAATATAAATTCAAGATACAATAGCGTTAGTGCAAACCCGCACTGCGCTATTTTTTTTTAGAAATTATTTATATATTTAAAGAAAGAGGTGATCCGGTGGTAAAAAATAAGTTTAAGTTTATTCCCATGTTCATTGCCGCTGCAGCTGTGGTACTTAGTCTGATAGTGCCTTCTATGTCGGCCAAGGCAGATCCGGCGCAGAGCTGACGATCGATGCCGGCAGCGATGAAGATCTTGTGATGAATGGAAATACATGTAACGGAAACGATACAGAATCTGTGATCCTCAACAAGGGAATTTTAAACCTTAAAAAAGGAACTATAAACGGAGGAAGCTTTACGAACTCTGAATTTTCTGCTGTTATTAATAATGGAACCGGCAGTATATTCAATATGTCCAGAGGGTATATCCAGAATACCAGGATGGACGACCAATGCGGGTATTCATCTCCTGTAAAGGTATCAAGCGGCTCAAAGTTCAATATGTCAGTCGGAGAGATCAGAAATAACGAGAATCTCTATAAAAGCAGCCTGTCCGGAGGAGGCGGAGTTCTTCTCATGGTATGTAACGAGAATGAACCAATAGCCGAGATAGCTATGACCGGTGGAAAGATAGACGGCAACACGGCTGTCAATGGCGGCGGCATCTATGTATCTGCAGTTCCAAGGGTCTTGCACGTAAATAATGCAATAGTTACACAAAATACGGCAAGAGCTCTTAAGTGGATTTCCGGAACATCGGGAATGTGAGGAGGTCTGTGAGCCTGCCCTACAGGAACGATCAATCTCAAGGTGACCAATGGAGTTGCCGTTTATGTAAACAATGCCTCCGGACCTGATACTGCCGGAGATGATGTAGTAAAAGTCAAGTATGAACATGCAACGACACAGGGAACTCTTACCCTGGCGGATCGCATGCTTGGCGGAGGAGCTGTGAAGTGGTATAAGGATGGCGGTATTGAGGGAAGTGTGGTCGGATCTGTCGACAGCAAGGTTCCGAGATTTGATCCGGCAGCTCCCGGAGAAGAGCTTCACTTTGATCATTCTGAAGAAAATATAGCAGCTAAGGCTGTAGTTTCACCGGAAGCGATAGCAAGGGCAGAAGCAGAAGCCAGACTTTATATAAGAAAAAATATTGGAAGCCATGGAGGCGGAATCGGCACTAACGGCGACCTTATTCTTAAAGAATACGATTATCCGGACTGGCAGATCAATGTAGCCAAGGAGTGGGATCAGAAGATCAGTGAAAATGAAAAAGAAGAGGTAGAAGTCTTCTTAAAGATAGGTGATCAGGTATTAGATTCTGTTAAATTAAACAGGTCAAATGACTGGAAGGGGAGATTTACCCAGATCCCAGATCCATCTACTCTTCATGGAGATATCACTGTGGCAGAGGGAAAGATGGTAGTTGAAAACGGTGTGAACATTTTCAAGGAGACAGATTCCTATGTAGTTGATTATGAAAAAGCTGTGGAGGATCGGAATTATACGATCAACTTTAAGGTAAATAACAAGCCTGCGCCTAAAATATCAGTACCTGTCACCAAAACATGGGAAGGAAAAGATGGTGACAGAGTAGAAATCTATCTTTATGCAGACGGCAAAAGATAGATAGCACAACACTTTCAAAGGATACAGGCTGGACTCATGTATTTACTGATCTGAGAAAGTACAAGGATGGAAAGGAAATAACATATTCTGTAGATGAGGTTCCACTTAAAGGATATATTTCTTCGATCACAGGTACATACAAAGAAGGCTTCATGATCAAGAATAAGGAGAATCCGGCTATACCGCCGGAAACGACCACTCCTTCTCAGGGAACAACTACTCCGGGAAAGGAAACTACACCTTCCGGACCGAAGGTAGAAGAAGTTCCGAAAACAGGTGACTCTGCAAATGTGACAAGGTCTATCGCAGCAGTCATAGCTACAGGCGGAGCTCTGCTGATTACACTGATAGCAGTGAACAAAAAAAGAAAAGGCTGATATATAATTTGACATAAGTCAGTTCCTGGCGTATATTATCTGCGACAGTTCGTTAGTACCATCCTGTCGTTAAACAAAACTAGGGCTGCTTTAAAATTTGATCATTGACCAGGCGACCATGAAACAGATATCGGATCGCCTGGTTTGTTTCGATATTAAATGCACCCTGCAAATTTATGCGGGGTCTTTTTATTTTCAGGAGAAAAATATATGCATTATCTAAGAACAGAAGCTGCATTTGATTCCGCCCATTTTCTATTCGGATATAAAGGCAAATGCAGCAATATCCATGGCCATCGCTGGAGAGTGGTCGTAGAAGCCAGATCAGAAGAATTAAATACGGATTCGCAGACAAGAGGAATGGTTATGGATTTTGGAGAGCTTAAGGCGGAGGTCAAAGGCCTGTGCGACCATCTCGACCACTGTTTCATCTATGAGAAAGGATCACTTAAGCCGGCTACTGTCGAAGCTTTAAATGATGAAAATTTCAGAATGATAGAAATTGATTTCAGACCTACAGCTGAGAACCTTTCAAAGTATATATTCGAAACTTTAAAGGAAAAGGGGCTCGGCATCCACAGAGTCGAAGTTTATGAAACACCTAATAACTGTGCCATTTATGAGGAGCCTTAAATGAGAGTTGCAGAAAAATTTATAAGTATAAATGGTGAATCCAGCAGGGCTGGAGAACTGGCTGTATTTATAAGATTTCAAGGCTGTAATCTCAGGTGTTCGTATTGTGATACCATGTGGGCCAATGAAGAGACCTGTCCGTTTGAAGAGATGACACCCCGGGAGATCGGTGAATATGTCTGTTCCACAGGGATAAAAAATGTAACTCTTACAGGGGGAGAACCTCTTTTGCAGGAAGATATGGAAGAACTTATTGCCATACTTATTCGGGACTGTGGAGTGAGAGTAGAAATAGAGACTAACGGAAGTGTTGATCTTGGCAGATTTACCTCGATAAGATATAAGGGTAAGATAGTGAGACCCGTATTCACACTTGATTACAAGCTGAAGACCAGCGGCTGCGAAGATCAGATGGATCTTGGCAACTATAAGTATCTGGTTAAGGAAGATACGGTCAAGTTCGTAGCAGGGAGCAGAAGTGACCTGGAAAATGCTGCAGAAATAATTGGAAGATATGGTCTGGCAGACAGATGCAATGTTTACATAAGCCCTATCTTCGGGAAGATCGAGCCAGCCGATATAGTGGATTATATGACAGAAAACAAACTTAACGGAGTCAGATTACAGATTCAGATGCATAAAGTTATCTGGGATCCTGATATGAAAGGAGTATAAATTGATAGATACTGAAGCTATCGAAAAGCACATTCGCGGGATCCTTATCGCCCTTGGAGATGATCCGGACAGGGAAGGTCTTGCAGAAACACCTAAACGTGTGGCTAAGATGTATGAAGAAGTTTTTCAAGGAATGAATTATACCAATCATGAGATTGCGCAGATGTTTGATAAGACATTTGAAGACGGACTGATGGAAAGGGATTCCGATAATCTGGTAGTGGTAAAGAATATTGAGCTGTTCTCATACTGTGAGCACCATATGGCGCTTATGTACGACTTAAAGGCTAATGTAGCCTATATTCCGAAGGGAAAGGTCATAGGACTTTCCAAGATAGCAAGAATATGTGATATGGTATGCAGACGACTTCAGCTGCAGGAGAAGATAGGGCAGGACATAGCCGATATTCTGACTGAGATCACAGGAAGCGAAGATGTGGCGGTAACGCTTGAAGGTTATCATTCCTGCATGACGACCAGAGGAATTCATAAGAATAATGCTAAGACATATTCATATGAGCTCAGGGGAAGATTCAAAGAAGATCCCGCTATGAAGATGTATTTAAATGATTGAGGAGAAAATAAGTGAAAGTTTTAGTTCTGGCGAGCGGCGGCATTGATTCAACAACGGCCATTGCTCTGGCGATCGATAAATATGGAAAAGAGAATGTCATAGCCCTTTCCATGTCTTACGGACAAAAGCACAATAAGGAAATTGAGTCAGCTAGAGCTGTTGCGGAGCATTACGGCATTGAACAGCTTTTTCTCGATCTCAGCAGGATATTCCAGTACAGCTCCAGCTCTCTTTTGAGCCGGTCTGAGGAAGAGATCCCAAAGGGAACATATGGGGCTCAGATCAAGGAAAGTGAAGAAGAGATACCATCGACCTATGTGCCATTCAGGAACGGCCTTTTTCTTTCAAGCGCAGCCAGCATTGCCCTAAGTAAAGATTGTGAGATAATATACTATGGAGCCCATGCTGATGATGCGACAGGAGCGGCTTATCCGGACTGTACGCCGGAATTTAATGATGCAATGAATGAAGCTATATGGCAGGGCTCAGGAAAGCAGCTCAGAATAGAAGCTCCATTCGTGAATATGAACAAGTCGGATGTGGTTAAGCTCGGGCTTGAGCTAAAAGCGCCATATGAACTTACGTGGTCATGCTATGAAGGCGGAGAAGAGCCGTGCGGGCAGTGTGCCACCTGTATCGACAGAGCAAAGGCATTTGAGATAAACGGAACCGAAGACCCGGCATTAAGGAGGTATAAGAGTGAAAAGAGAAGAAGAGGGATTACAGCTTTTAGGCGATCAGAATGTAAAATACAGGATGGATTATGATCCTGATGTACTTGAAACATTTTTAAATAAGCATCCGGACAATGACTATTTCGTAAAATTCAACTGCCCGGAATTTACATCGCTCTGCCCTATAACAGGTCAGCCTGACTTTGCCACTATTTATATTTCTTATGTACCCGGTGAAAGGATGGTAGAGAGCAAAAGTCTTAAGCTTTATCTGTTTTCATTCAGAAATCACGGAGACTTTCACGAGGACTGCATAAATATAATCATGAAAGACCTTGTGAAGCTGATGGATCCTAAATATATAGAAGTATGGGGAAAATTCACTCCAAGAGGCGGATTATCTATCGATCCTTATTGTAATTACGGCAGACCCGGGACCAGATGGGAAGAGGTCGCATGGAAACGCCTTTCAGAGCATGATATGTATCCGGAGACCATAGACAACAGATAAGAAAACTGCTTGATTGAAGGACCTCACAGGGTTATACTTATAAGAGAAAAAAATATGAATGAGTACTCTAGGAGGACCTAATAATGAAGTATAAAGTAGTTGTTTATGATTCTGCAAAAGAATTTGATAATATCAGTAATCTGAATGATGAGATATATGATTCAGAGGATGAAGCCAGAGAAGTAATGCTTGAAGCAGCAAGAGAATTCGAGAAGATGGTAAAGAACCATGGTCAGCTCGTAGATATTAAGCGTCTTTCAGAGAATTCAGTTCGTATTGAATATGTAGCACGTGATGCAGGTGAGAGTTTTGCAATATACCAGGTATTCAATGCATAATCAAATTATCTGTCAGAGGATCCGGAAATTCCGGATCCTCTTTTTTAGTTACGTTAAGACGTATATCCAGAACCCTCAAGGGGGGGAAATTAAACGTTCATTTTGTGGTAATTATCTAATGTATATTAACATAATCAGATAAGGGGAATGAAATGAAATTAAAAAACAAATTTACTATTGGGGCGGTAGTTGTTCCGGTCATTGCGGCCGGCATTTTAGCAGGCTGTGGAGGAGCCGGCAATAAAACCGATAAGGGGAGTGAAGATAAAAAGACCGCTAAGGAATTGATCTTCGAATCTACTAAAGATAATGGAGACTTTAATCCACACGTGACGAAAGGCGCCATGATGATACAGGGGATAGTCTATGATGGGCTCGTAGACTGCACGAGCGGAGAGCCTAAAGGCTCGCTGGCGGAGAAATGGGATATTTCTGCAGATGGTAAATAATATACATTTCACTTGAGAAAGGGAGTAAAGTTTTCCAATGGTTAAGCCTTTAATGCAGATGCGGCTAAAAAGAATATTGATGCGGTATTGGCCAATAAGGAAAAATTTAAGTGGATGGGACTCCCTAAGAGGATAGTTGAAGTAAAGGCAGTCGATGACGCTACATTAAAGCTGGTATTAAGTGAGCCGTATTATGCGGCGCTTGAGGAACTTAGTTATACCAGACCGTTTACATTCCTTGCTCCAAGCGCTTTCAAGGATGGAGGGACCAAGGACGGCATTAAGGAGCCTATAGGGACCGGACCTTATGTACTGAAGGAATATGTTGCCAATCAGTATTCCACTTATGAGGTAAATCCTAACTACTGGGGAGAAAAGCCTAAGATAGAAAAGATAACCAGAAAGGTGATCAAGGATGGAATGGCTATCTCGCTCGCTCTTCAAAAGGGAGAGATCAATTTCGTATATACAGATGACGGAAGCAGCCAGATAGACCAGGCTACAATCAGGGAATTCGAGAAGTCAGGTAAATATCAGGTACAAAGGACAAATAAGATCGCGACTCAGTTTTTTATGCCTAACACATCCAGCAATTCTGCGATAAAGGATGAAAGTGTCAGAAAAGCATTGTGGATGGCATATGGAGAGCTTCCGATAAAGTTATCAATGAATCAGAGGGAAGAGTACTTAAGAGGCGTTCCGCTCATAGGGACAGAGAGACCCTTATGGGATAAAGCGGAATTCTGGAGGATAATAATGGGAGATATAGTAAGTGATGATTCCTTCAATGACAGCTGGAAGGGAAGATAAGCATAGAGGAAAGTGATATCAGACCGGAGAGGTTTTTACTTAAATTTAAAATTGATTGAGACAAGGGTCGGTACAATGTGTACCGGCCCTTTTTAAAAAGTTAGTTATTAGTAACCATTACTATTATGATAATATAATACTAAAATATTGAGAATAAGAGGAGGAAGCAACAATGAAGTTTATATGTAAAGTATGCGGATATGTTCATGAAGGTGATGCAGCGCCGGAGGTCTGTCCGGTATGTAAGCAGAAAGATTGCTTTGAAGTTATGAATATTGCCCCTGCGGACAATCCTTATGCGGGAACGAGGACGGAGAAGAATCTCTGGGAAGCATTTGCAGGTGAATCCATGGCCCGGAATAAATATACATATTTTGCATCAGTTGCTAAGAAAGCAGGATATGAACAGATCGCAGCGCTCTTTTTAAAAACGGCTGATAATGAAAAGGAGCATGCTAAGCTTTGGTTTAAAGCCTTAGGACAGGTAGGAGATACACCTGCCAACCTGCTTCACGCAGCGGAGGGTGAAAATGCCGAATGGACAGATATGTATGAACGCATGGCTAAAGAAGCTGATGAAGAAGGATTCCATGATCTCGCTGAACAGTTCAGAGGTGTGGGAGCTATAGAAAAAACTCATGAAGAAAGATACAGAAAGCTTCTTCATAATGTCCATGAGAATGAAGTCTTTAAAAAGTCAGGTGTAAAAATATGGGAATGCAGAAACTGCGGACATATAGTAATTGGTCTTGAAGCACCGGAGATCTGCCCTGTATGTAAGCATCCGCAGAGTTACTTTGAAGTGAGAGAAGAGAATTATTGATCTGAATGCTTATACTGAAAAACCGGAAGAGACAATCTCTCTTCCGGTTTTTTTGATAGATAAACAGACCGCTTAGAATCAAAAAGGTGTCTTATGATAATACACATGCAAAAAGACTATTACAAATAATAAATGAATAGGTGTAGGATGTATGAAAAGACTTTTGGAGGTGGTAAGAATGTCAAAATCATTAGTAGCATATTTCAGCGCAAGCGGAGTTACAGAAAAAGTGGCAGGAGTTATTGCGGAAGCTGAGTCAGCCGACCTTTTTGAGATCAAGCCGGCAGTTGCATATACAAAGGAAGATCTTGACTGGATGGACAGATCCTCCAGATCTTCGATCGAAATGAACGATAAAACGAGCAGGGTGGAGATAGCAGAGAAAGTTGCTGATATGGGTCAGTATGATACCTTATATGTAGGCTTTCCTATATGGTGGTACGTAGCACCGCATATTATCAACTCATTCCTGGAGCAGTATGATCTGGAAGGTAAAACCATACATGTATTTGCTACATCAGGTGGAAGCGGTCTTGGCAAGACTATTGAGGAATTAAAAGATTCGGCTCCAGGTGCAAAATGGGGGAAGTCTGCAGTCCTTCCGGGATTCATCCAGAAAGAGGATGTGAAGAAATATCTGGAAGATTAAAGCACAGGGGATAAAGTAATGAATTTGCAGATATTTCAGGGAATTATGATCCCGTTTATAGGCACCAGCCTTGGCGCCGCCATGGTATTCTTCCTGAAAAAAGAAATATCGGGTACGGTTTCCAAGATCCTCACGGGATTTGCGGCAGGAGTCATGGTGGCGGCTTCATTCTGGAGTCTTCTCCAGCCGGCACTTGAAAGCTCTGAGCATATGGGTAAGTTGTCATTCATTCCTGCGGCAGTTGGTTTTATGCTTGGAGTCGGATTTTTGCTCCTGCTTGATAATATTACACCTCATATGCATATGGACAGGCAGGAAGAGGGACTGGGCAGCAGGCTTAAAAAAACGACTAAACTTGTTCTAGCTGTGACTCTTCATAATATCCCGGAAGGTATGGCGGTAGGTGTGGTATATGCGGGAATTGCTGCCGGAGATCCATCAATAAGCCAGGCGGGTGCTTTTGCTCTTGCATTGGGCATTGCGATCCAAAACTTTCCGGAGGGAGCGATCATTTCCATGCCCTTAAGAAGTGGGGGAATGAAAAAGTCCAGGACATTTGCATATGGAGTGCTTTCAGGGGTGGTTGAACCAATAGCTGCATTTGCTACTATATCAGCTTCATCATGGGTGATACCGGTGCTGCCTTATCTTCTGGCATTTGCTGCCGGGGCTATGATATATGTTGTAGTAGAAGAACTCATACCGGAAATGTCGGCGGGCAGGCATTCAAATGCCGGAACAGTCGCATTTGCAGTGGGTTTTGTGATTATGATGATCTTAGATGTTGCATTAGGATAAATTGGCGGAGGTTGCGATGATAGGAGTTATTGACGTAGGCGGAGGCATGCGTGGAATTTATGGGGCAGGTATATTTGACTACTGTCTGAAAGAAAAAATAGATTTTGATTATTGTATTGGAGTTTCGGCCGGATCAGCCAACTGCGCATCATATATCGCCAGGCAGGAAGGTCGAAACGTGCCATTTTATACAGTTTATAATTTTAGAAAAGAGTACATGAGCCTGGGACAGTTTATAAGAACAGGAAATTATCTGAATCTTGAATATATCTATGGGGCAGGACTCAGCAATTCGGATGCTGAGAATCCTTTGGATTACGATACGATGATAAATTCAGATAAGATATTTAAGATAGTTGCAACAAATGCGGAAACGGGCAGGCCTGTCTACTACGATATGCATGACATGAAAAAGGATGATTATGGCGCTATCAAGGGTTCTTCATGCGTTCCCGTAGCAGCCAAGCCATATGAGTGGAAGGGAAATAAGCTTTATGACGGGGGGCTCTCAGATCCTATTCCTTTCAGGAAGGCGTTAGAGGACGGCTGTGACAAGCTTGTAATTATCCTCACAAGGCCTAAAGAATATAGAAGAGATCCTAAAAAAGACAGGTTTGCAACCAGACTGATCAGGAGAAAATATCCCAATGCTGCCAGGGCATTAGGTCTTAGAGCCGACACATACAACAGACAGCTGGATGAGGCCATTGAACTTGAGAAACAGGGAAAAGCACTTATTCTTGCCCCATCCAATATAGACGGAATGAAGACGCTTACCAAGGATAGGGAAAAAATCATGGCCATGTATGACATGGGAAAAAAAGATGCTGAAGCGATCAAAGAATTTATTGGAAAATAAATTTATCAATAGGACTTTACTGGGTGGTTTGTTGGATAATACTATGTTATCATGTAGCAAGTTTAAACTTTTTTTATAGTTTGCTTTAAAATTTTATATGTAAAGGTAAGTCTTATGAACGAAAAATCCAATGAATCACAGGATCAGGGCATTACAGATGATGCAGATCAAATGCTGTATGGGATAGAAGATGTGCCGCCGGCAGGCACTGCGGTCCTTCTGGCAATGCAGCATATCCTCGCAGCGTTTGCCGGAATAATTGCCGTGCCTCTGGTAGTATGCAAGGCTCTTGATCTGGGGGTGGCAGAGACATCGATCATGGTGAGTGCCACGATCTTTGCTTCCGGAATTACAACATTTATTCAGTCAAAGGGAATAGGCCCAGTCGGAGCCCGGGTATCGGGAATGATGGGAACGGACTTCACCTTTGTTAACCCCACAATAAGTGTTGGTGCGCAATTCGGAATTGCGGGAATCGTCGCTGCAACGATAACAGGCTCAGCTGTAGAGGTCGTCCTGAGCAGATTTATCAAACCTCTTATGAAATTCTTTCCTCCGCTTATTACAGGAACAGTAGTATCCCTTATAGGTATCACGCTTCTTCCTGTCAGCATGGACTGGGCTGCAGGCGGAACCGGGGCAGCTGACTATGGATCGCTCAGAAACATAGGAATTGCATTTGTAATAATGATACTTACGCTTTTACTGAATCATTTCGGTAAGGGTATAATCCGTTCAGCAGCGGTATTTATTGGAATGGCGGCAGGATATGTGATATGTATTCCTATAGGTATGGTGAATCTTCAATCTATAGCAGATGCTCAGTGGTTTGCGCTTCCAAATGTATTCCGTTACGGGTTCCATTTTGATCCGGCTTCAACGCTGGCATTCGTTCCGGCATATCTGGTATCAACTATAGGGACCGTGGGAATTATGATCGCAGTAGGAGAATCCTCCAGAGCGAAATTATCCAGTGACAGAGTCGCAGGCGGCGTACTCTGTGATGGTGTAGGATCTGCAATATCCGGACTGTTCGGTGCAGGACCAAACACTGCATTTTCGCAAAATGTAGGACTGATTGCTCTTACTAAAGTGGCAAGCCGTCGTGTGATGATGATCGCCGGGATCATGCTGGCGATATTCGGAGTATTTCCTAAATTCAGCGCCCTTATTTCGGTAATGCCGTCACCGGTACTTGGCGGAGCGGGTGTTATCATGTTTGGTCTTGTAGCCGCACAGGGGATCAAAACTTTTGCAAGCACACATCTTGGAAACAGAGAACTTCTTATCGTTTCAGTTTCTCTGGCATTAGGGATCGGTGTAACGGTCCGTCCGGAAATTTTACACTCACTCCCCAATGCGCTTCAGATGATATTTTCTTCAGGAATATCTACAGGAACATTAGCAGCTTTAATATTAAATATTGTACTTGTTGATCGCAGAAAGGAGAGCAGGTCATGAAATTGTTGGAAGACCGAATTCGAAAAGAAGGTAGAATTCTTCCCGGAAACATCTTGAAGGTAGACAGATTTTTGAATCATCAGGTGGATCCTGAACTTATGATAGAAATGGGAAAGGATTTCGCTGAACATTTTCGTGACAAGGAAATTACAAGAGTGCTTACTCTTGAAGTATCCGGAATTGCAATGGCTCTTACAACAGCACTGGAACTGGGCGTGCCGATGGTATTTGCCAAAAAGATCTCTTCTGTGACTCTGGCTGATGATACGTATACAAGTAAGGTCTACTCATATACAAAGAAGAAGGAGTATGATATCAGAGTTGACAAGCATTATATCTGTCCTGAGGACAGGGTACTCATCATTGATGACTTTCTTGCTATGGGACAGGCTCTTAACGGGCTGGTAGAGCTTGTGGATCAGGCAGGCGCTGCAGTTGCAGGTATAGGGATCGCTATTGAAAAAGCTTTCCAGAACGGCGGTAAGAAATATCGTGACATGGGGTATGATGTGTATTCCCTGGCCATGATCGAAGATTTTAAGGATGACGGAGTTGTTTTCGTCGGTGAAGAATAAAAAATATTAGAAAAACTCTGCACTTAGGTATATATCAAGATTTCCCGATATATATCGGGTGCGGAGTTTTTTTAATACGTTCAGAATGGCTGAGTAAATATAATTAAGGATGATAAAAACGAAAAATTCGTTGTAATAAGGATGGTGCTGTGATAATATTTTCTTAAAGGCAGATATCAACGCAAGACTCGTTTTTATTGAGGTGCTGAGAATGCGAATACTAAAAATAAAAGTGAACGGGCTGACGTTGTACAAGAATCCGCTTGACATTTCATTTTGCGCAGTTCAGCGGGTTCAGAACAATCATTTGAATTCCGTTTATAATCTATTTGGATTTATGGCTTAGAAAAAATAATCAAAAGAATAATTAATAGATTTTAAAAATCGAATACATGTGTAAAGAGATAGG
>UQNS01000011.1 GCA_900542465.1 uncultured Eubacteriales bacterium | reverse complement strand
TCGAAAGCTTAACCTGGGAGTAGGTGTAGAGGATTCGTATGCGGTTTTCAGGGAACGATATTTTTCTCTTTTCAAAGGAAGAAATGAGTGATATAATTCACTGAGGACTAATCCCTGATAGCTCAATGGTAGAGCACTCGGCTGTTAACCGAGTTGTTGTAGGTTCGAGCCCTACTCGGGGAGCTTGAGGGGTGGGTGTTAAGGAATTAACACCCATTTTTAGAGAAAAGGAATGGCCCCATGGTCAAGCGGTTAAGACACCGCCCTTTCACGGCGGTAACATGGGTTCGAATCCCGTTGGGGTCACTCTGCTAAGGACTTTCTGTTAGCAGGTATTTGCGTGCGATACTTAAATATGACGGCGACATAGCCAAGTGGTAAGGCGTGGGTCTGCAACACCCTGATCACCAGTTCGAATCTGGTTGTCGCCTGCGTCAGGAGCAATGATCTTAAGGATTGTTGCTCCTTTTTTTATTTGCCTATTAATATGTTATACTTGTCTAGGTTACATTTTGAACTGTAAGTTGGAGGATTTTATGGATACAACACTAGTTATTATGGCGGCTGGTATGGGAAGCAGATTTGGAGGTGGGATCAAGCAGCTGGAGCCATTAGGACCAAATGGAGAGGTTCTTATGCTTTATTCAATTTATGATGCTATCCAGGCTGGATTTAATAAGGTTGTTTTTATCACAAGAAAAGAGCTTTTGAATAAATTTGAAGAACTTGTTACAAGTAAGATAAGATCTGATATAGAGATAGAATATGTTTTTCAGGAGATCAACGATCTGCCTGAAGGATTTGATCTTCCGGAAGGACGTGTGAAGCCGTGGGGAACGGGCCAGGCGATCCTTACATGCAAAAATTCTGTAAAGGAACCTTTCCTTGTGATCAATGCTGATGATTATTACGGAAAAGCGGCATTTGACGAGATCCATAGATATCTTATGGCAGGGAAAAGATCTGATATATATGATTTCTGTATGGCAGGATTCATCCTGGGAAATACTCTGTCAGATAATGGAACTGTTACAAGAGGTGTATGTTCACTGGATGCAGATGGAGATCTTTCAGATGTGAATGAAACGGAAAATATTGTTAAGACCGTATCCGGAGCAGGGATCGAGGCGGAAGACGGAAGTATCGCTCCTATAGACGCTTCAAAGAAGGTCTCTATGAATATGTGGGGATTTACACCGGAAATATTTACTGAACTTGAAGAGGGATTCGTCAGATTCCTTAAAGACCCGGCGATCGATCCGGTTAAAAGCGAATATCTTCTTCCTGTGATCGTGGATGATCTTATTAAGGGAGGAAAGGCCAAAGTTAAGGTATTAGAGACTAATGACAAATGGTTCGGAGTTACATATCAGGCGGATAAAGAATGTGTTAAGCAGGCCTTAAAAGACCTGGTATCAAAAGGGGAATATCCGGAAAAATTATTCTGATTTTACGGCTGTACTTTTGTGCAGCCGTTTTTTTTATGGAGGTAAGAATGTCAGACTTAAGCTTAGAAGATCAGATACATGCTGTTAAAGAAATTATAGACCGGGCTTATAGATTTGTGTTTTTTGGAGGTGCCGGAGTTTCAACAGAAAGCGGGATCCCGGATTTCAGAGGCGCAGATGGTCTTTATACGGAAAAAGGTCTTATACCTCCGGAAAAGATCCTGTCCCGATCATTTTTTAAATTTCATCCGAAGGAATTTTACAGCTTTTACAGAGATAAGCTGATATATACAGAAGCAAGACCTAATATGACCCATATTAAACTGGCGGAATTTGAAAAGTCAGGGAAATGTGCGGGAGTTATAACTCAGAATATTGATGGTCTTCATCAACTGGCAGGCTCAGAAAAGGTCTTTGAGCTCCATGGATCGATCTATCGCAATTATTGTGTTAAATGCGGGCATGAATATGGTCTGGATACTGTTCTTAATGCGGGAGAGGAAGCAGGAGAAGGTAAATTCGCAGGAGTACCCGTGTGTGCATGCGGAGGAATAATAAAACCGGATGTAGTACTTTATCAGGAGGATCTTGATAAAGGCATGTTAAATGCGGCGGTGAAACTGATGCAGGAGGCAGATCTGCTTATCATAGGAGGCACATCTCTCAATGTATTTCCGGCAGCTTCACTTCTTCAGTACTTCAGAGGAGATAAGGCGGTTATTATAAATAAAGAGCCAACACAATTCGATAAGATAGCGGATGTATTGATACACGATTCCCTTGGAAAGATTTTTGAAAAGCTATAAAAAGTGTTTATATAAATACTTGCACAGCATGTAGCGGTTGACTTTTTTATGATCTATATGGTAAAATCATCAACCGTGATGATCTTTAAATCCTTGCTTTTCCAGAGAAAAGGAAAAGCCTTATGACCATAGGGATTATCCTTGTTTTCCGCAGGACGGAAGACCTATCAGACCAAAAGGAGGTGCAATATTAAAATGAATAAGTATGAATTAACATTAGTAGTTAATGCAAGCGTCGAGGAAGAAGTAAGAAATGCGGCATTTGAGCAGGCAAGAGAGCTTATCGTAAAGAATGGTGGTACGATTACTGATCCGGGTACACCTGAAAAGAAGAGACTTGCGTACGAAATTCAGAAGATGAACGAAGGCTATTATGCATTCATTAAGTTTGAAGCTCCAGCTGACGCTCCTGCTGAGATCGAAAGCAGACTTCGTATTACAGCTAACATTCTTCGCTTTTTAATTGTCAGAGAAGGGGAATGATCGGCGTTTAAAAACTACCGCCTACATTTAAGGAGATAAATCATGAATAACGTAGTTTTACTTGGTAGATTAACAAGAGATCCTATTCCACGCAGTATCATGACAGCGGACGGAGAGATCGAAACATCACGTTTCACTCTTGCCGTTGACAGACGTGTTCAAAGAACAGAAGGCGGACAGACAGCTGATTTTATCAGCTGCCAGGCTTTTAGAAAACAGGCTGAATTTGTAAACAAATATTTAAAACAGGGTACTAAAGTATGCATCCGCGGCCATATCCAGACAGGCAGTTATACTAATAAGGACGGTCAGAAAGTATATACTACCGATGTAGTGGCTGAAACGATTGAATTTGCAGAAAGCAAGGCAGCTGCAGCTGGTTCTCCAGCACCGGTCTACGGTGGCGCAGATGACGGAATGAATGCTTTTTCAGGCGGCGCAGATTTTATGAATATCCCTGATAATGTGGATGACGAAGGGCTTCCATTTAAATGATCAGGAGGTTAATTATGGCAGAAGAAAATATCGTTGAAAAGACTGACGCTGCTCAGACACCAGCCGGTGGAGCCAGAGATGGTCAGGAAAGAAGAGATAACCGCGCAAGAAGAAGACCTATGAGAAGAAGAAAAAAGGTTTGTGCATTCTGTGGTGAAGAAGAAAAGGCAATTGACTTCAAGGACGTTGCTACTCTTAAGAAGTATGTTTCTGAAAGGGGAAAGATCTTCCCTAGAAGGATCACAGGAAACTGCGCTAAGCATCAGAGAGCAATCACAGTTGCGATCAAGCGCGCAAGACATGTTGCTCTTATGCCTTATACAGTAGAGTAATTTTAAATATTACTTAAGTAAAGGAGCGTTGCTACCAGAAGGTGGCAGCGCTTTTTTAAAATTGTTTTTAAGGGTGTCCAATGTTATAATATACAATACTCTTAAATTATTCTTTGCCTAGTGGAGGCACATAATGTTACATAAAGATACAGGTCTAAATGAATATAAATTGCGCGGTAAGCTGAGGATGGCTCTTACCTGGTCCATAGTCGTAGAGGTTGGACTGATCGTCCTTTTGGTATTATTTTTCACGGCTAATAAGGAATTTAAATGGATCTTATTGGGAGCCGCAGCCGCTTATACTATCCTTTTCATCTATATGATGACTGCCGGAAGGAAGGGGATACTTAAGGATATGCTTAAGTTTTCAGCTGACTATTCGAAGGTACAGCATAAGCTGGTCAAGGAGATGAATATACCTTACTGTATTATGGATCTTAATGGAAAGGTCCTTTGGATGAACCGCCAAATGCGAGAGATCACAGGTGAGGATGAGGACTTTAATAAAAATATAGCGGCGGTATTTAAGGCTATTACGCCAAATGTATTTCCGGACGGAAATGAGACTAAAGAATTAAGATTTTCATTTAACAGCAGATACTACAGAGCAGAAATAAAGAGGGTCTCATCGTTTACAGCACTTTACCTGTTTGATGAAACAAATATCCATATTTATAAGAGCAAGCTCAGTGAAGATAATTTTACCTGTGCTATTATTGAAATAGATAATTATGAAGATGTTATCGAGAGTGTTGAAGATCTCTCTCAGACCTTTGTGGCAGGTATCGTCGAGAAGAAGATCAACGACTATTTCACAAAAAATGGTGCGTTTGTGAAAAAACTGGAAAAAGACAGGTATTTTGCGGTATTCAGATATAAGGAACTGAAGCTTTTTCAGGAGAACCGCTTCAATATCTTAGAGGATGTTAAGACTGTCAACGTTGGAAATGATATGACAGTTACCTTAAGTATCGGCATTGGCACAGGCGGAGAAAACTATAACAGATCATATGAACTGGCTAAGAGCGCACTGGAACTGGCACTCGGCCGAGGCGGAGACCAGGCTGTTATCAGGGAGTGTGAGAAGGTCCGGTACTATGGCGGACGTACCCAGCAGATGGAGAGGAATACCCGTGTTAAAGTACGTGTAACGGCCCATGCCTTGCGAAGAATATTTGAATCTACCGGTAAGATCGTAATAATGGGACATAAGCTGCCGGATATCGATGCATTTGGTGCAGAGATAGGCATGTATTGTTTTGCCAGGCACCTGGGAAAAGAAGCCTATATCGTGATCAACGATATTTCTTCCAGTATTAAGCCGTTTTATGACAGGTTTATCGGAAGAGAGGATTATGAAGCCGGAGCCTTCATAAAGTCCGATGAGGCTATAATGAAGACAGATGCCAATACCACAGTCGTTGTTGTTGATGTTAACAGGCCGGATCTTACAGACTGTCCGGAGATCCTCCTGCGTGCGGGGAACAGGGTCGTATTCGACCATCACAGGACAAGCTCCGAGCCGATCAAGAATGTTGTGCTGGCTTATAATGATTCTTTTGCATCTTCTACATGTGAGATGGTTACTGAAATGATGCAGTTTGGAAGCCTTGATATTAAACTTAAAGGTTTTGAGGCGGATGCGATGTATGCCGGGATAGTTATCGATACCGATAATTTCCATTCCAAGTCAGGTCCGCGTACCTTTGAAGCGGCTGCCTATCTGAGAAGGAATGGTGCAGACGTCATACGAGTAAGGAAACTTTTAAGATCAGACCTGAGCGAATACAAATCAGTGGCTGATGCAGTATCAAATGCAGAGCTGTACAGAGGTTCATTTGCTTTTGCCTTCTATATAGAGGAGGGAGCTGCCAGCCCTACGATCGGTTGTGCCAAAGCGGCTAACCAGCTGCTGGATATAGCGGGGATAAAGGCGTCATTCGTTATGACAGAATATAATAATAAGCTTCATATTTCAGCCAGATCTATCGATGAGGTAAATGTGCAGATAATTATGGAGAAAATCGGTGGCGGAGGTCACCTGAATATTGCAGCGGCCCAGCTTGAAGATACAAATTATGAAGAAGCCAGGGAGCTGCTAAAGAGAACTATTGACAAAATGCTTGCGGAAGGAGAGATCTGATATGAAGATTATTTTATTAGAGGATGTTAAGGCGCTCGGTAAAAAGGGTGAAGTAGTTGAGGTAAGTGATGGTTATGCCAGAAACTTTATCCTTCCGAAAAAATTAGGTAAAGAGGCATCTGCAGGTAACCTGTCAGAACTTAAGGACAGTCAGGCCAAGGCAGCAAGGATCGCAGCAGAGGAGCTGGAGGCCGCTAAACAGGAAGCTGCCAGGCTGGAGGCTCAGACTGTGATCATCAAGGTCAAGATCGGAGAGAACGGTAAAACATTCGGAGCAGTTTCTTCCAAGGAAATTGCGGAAGATCTGAAGGTCCAGACAGGAATGACAGTCGATAAGAAAAAAATGAAGCTCGACGAGCCTATCAAAGCTCCGGGAACTTATTCTGTTCCGGTCAAATTACACAGAGATGTAACAGGAACGTTAAAGGTAGTTGTAGAGGAAGAAAAATAATGGATGATTCATCAGTTGTTAGAGTTATGCCTAACAGCCTGGAGGCCGAACAAAGTGTAATAGGTTCTATACTGATCGACCCGCAGGCTATTATGGAAATAATAGGTATAATCAACGGCCAGGATTTTTATCATAAATTATATGGAACTATCTATGATGTTATGACAGCCATGAGTAATGAAGGACAGAGGATCGATATCGTTACGGTATTTGAAAATCTAAAGAAGAACTCAGCGCTGGCAGATAGTATCTCTACGGATGATCTGCGTAATTTGGTGGTGGGAGTCCCTACATCGGCTAACATTAAGCAGTATGCAAAGATAGTACATGATAAGGCGGTCCTCAGAAATATAATTCGAGTCAACGAAGAGATCGCAAATGAATGTTATGCCGGAAATATGGAGACGTATGATATCCTGAATAAAACAGAACAGAAGATCTTTAAACTTATTCAGAATAAAGGGGAGAAAGAAATAATACCCTTTAAAGACCTGGTCTATGAAGTTGTGAATAAGGCACACAAGGCTTCAAAATATCCGGATGATGTATCAGGAATTCCCACAGGATTCGTAGATCTGGACAAGTGCCTGTCAGGCCTCCAGCCTTCCGATTTTATTCTTATTGCAGCGCGTCCTTCAATGGGCAAGACTGCATTTGTACTTAATATTGCCGAGCATGTAGCCGTTAAAAAGGGGATAACGACGGCCATATTCAGTCTGGAAATGTCGGGAGTACAGCTTGCCTCACGTTTGCTTTCCATGGAGTCAGGCGTTAATGCTGAGATGATAAGAACAGGTAATCTTACCGGAAGTGACTGGCAGCAGCTGGTTGGGGGTGCAGATGTACTTGGAAAGGCCCGGGTCCTTATTGATGACACACCCGGCATCAATATTTCTGAGATGAGATCTCGATGCAGGAAATATAAGCTTGAGAATAATCTCGGACTGATTATTATCGACTACCTTCAGCTTATGAGCGGGGATAAAGGTGGGAGGTCAGATTCACGCCAGAATGAGATATCTGAGATATCACGAGGACTTAAGGCTCTTGCAAGAGAGCTGAATGTTCCGGTGATATCACTTTCACAGCTCTCCAGAGCGCCTGAGCAGAGACAGGATCACAGACCTATGCTTTCCGATCTCAGGGAATCAGGTGCTATCGAACAGGATGCCGATGTTGTTATGTTTATCTACAGGGATGATTATTACAACGAAGATAGTGAAGAAAAGGGCGTTGCGGAGATCCATGTGGCTAAGCAGAGAAATGGCCCTGTAAAGACGATCAAGCTTGGCTGGATACCAGGCCAGACAAGGTTTGCCAATCTTGAGCAGAAGATCAGTTCAGATAATTTTTAAAAAAAGAGCCTGAAGATGGATATATCTCACTTCATCTGCTCGTCCAGAAAAAGGGGACGTATCCTTATGATAAACATATTTTTTTCTAATAATTTTCATTTAGATGAGGAACATCTGACCACAAGAAATGAAATTTTTAAAAGATATAAGAATTTCATTTTATGTGAAAATTTAGCATATGGTAATTTAAATGACAGGAAAACCTTTTTTAATGAGTTGATTTTTAGTTCAACCTTTTTTGATATTGATATAAATGATGTTTAAAAAAAATTGGAAACAAATGAAAAAAATATAAGTAGTATAGCGGATAAACTAAATAAAGGTGAATCAGCAAATTTATTTTTTAATCCTAATTCTTCAAATGATATTTGTTTATTATCATATTTATCTTATGTGTTATTAAATAATATGAAGTTAGAAAAAGCGAATATACTACTTTATGAATTACCATATTTATATAAAATTAAAGAAAGCTACTGTATCTTTTCAGATTGGTGGAATTTTTTAGCGGGAAATAGTTTAGAAGAAAAATGCAAGTATGAAAATATTAATTTCTTTAAAGTATACGCAGATTATTGGTCTGAATTATTAAGATCAAAAAGCAAATTAAGAGTTTTATTAAATGGTTATATAACCAATATCGATGAAAACATATTTGATGATGTTATATTAAATACCATTAAGACTGTAAAAGCAAAAAATGAAATAGAGTTGATCTTGCAAGTTGATTTATGGTTAAGAGATAAATATAATTTAGAGCTGTTTTTTATAGAAAAAAGAGTAAAACAGATCCTTATAGAGCAACACATCAATATATAAACAGAATAAAAAAATCCCCAGCATTAAATACGGGGGATCCGTACTTTATACTGAGGAAATTAATATTAAATTACTGTGGATTAGGTGCGCCGACTGGACATACAGATGCACAGGCACCGCAGTCGATACAAAGATCAGGATTGATATCTACTCTGTTCTCACCTTCAGTAATAGCTGTAACAGGACATCCTGATACACAAGCGCCGCAGTTGATGCAGTCATCATTAATTACATATGCCATAATACATACCTCCGTATAAAATTCACTTGATCTTTTTTACACTTGTAATTATAAGTAGTAACTAAAAAAAATTCAACAAATGTTAGCTGTAGCTACTCAAAATTAGACATGGCTTATCTGATGGTTATTTTTCTAAAGTATGTAAAGAAATAATATATATTTATCCGACAAGTGTGAGGCTTGACATTTTGATGGGGTGAATATAGTATTACGATTAATTATGATATAGATTATAGGAGGTATAACATGGGGCCAAGTATTACTAAAGATACAACGATCGGCGAGGCGCTTCAGATCGATCCGGGTCTTGTACATCTTTTCTCAGCTATTGGAATGCACTGTTTCGGATGTCATTTTTCAGCTGATGAAACTATTGAGCAGGCGGCAGCAGTTCATGGGATCAATGCAGATGATCTGATGGAAGATATTGAAAATTATCTCGCATATCAGAATAGATAACTTTTAATAAGTGAGGAATATCATGAGCAGGTTCAGTGGATTTTTAAAAAGAAAAGATATTGAAATCTCAGCTAAACGATATGGAGTAGAAGCCCTTGGTGCTATGGCACAAGGGCTTTTTGCTACTCTGCTTATCGGAACTATAATAAATAGTGTGGGATCTTTATTTCATATACCATTTTTAACAGCGCCGATATTTACAACTGCAGGGGGGACAGCCTATAGATTAGGCGATTTTGCTGCGGCTATGAGCGGTCCGGCAATGGCGGCGGCCATAGGCTATGCCCTGAAAGCGCCTCCACTGGTATTATTTTCATTGATCACAGTTGGATTTTCTTCCAATATGCTGGGTGGAGCGGGAGGGCCTCTGGCGGTCTTTATAGTTGCCATAATTGCATGTGAATGCGGTAAAATGGTCTCCAAAGAGACCAAGGTGGATATTATCGTTACTCCGATGGTAACTATCGGGATCGGAGTGTTTTTATCATGGCTTATCGCTCCGGCTATTGGGCGTGGTGCGATGGCTGTGGGCGGATTTATAATGTGGGCGACAGATCTTCAGCCGTTCTTTATGGGGATAATTGTTTCTGTATCCGTGGGTATAGCATTGACGCTTCCTATTTCTTCGGCTGCAATATGTGCGGCTCTGGGGCTTACGGGTCTGGCCGGAGGCGCTGCATTGGCAGGGTGTTGCGCGCAAATGGTCGGATTCGCAGTTATATCATTCAGAGAGAACAAGTGGGGAGGTCTTATTTCACAGGGAATAGGAACCTCCATGCTTCAGATGGGTAATATCGTTAAAAATCCCCGGATCTGGACTGCGCCTATTATTACTTCAGCTATTACAGGGCCGATAGCGACATGTTTATTTAAATTAGAAATGAATGGTCCGGCTGTTTCATCAGGAATGGGGACCTGTGGACTTGTGGGCCAGATAGGGGTATATACGGGATGGGCCAAGGATATCGCGTCAGGGAAAATATCTGAGATCAGCATATTTGACCATTTAAGTCTCTGGATGATCAGTGTTATCCTGCCTGCGGTAATTGCGCCGGTCATCCACTATTTTGTCCGAAAAAAGGGACTCGTAAAAGACGGAGACCTAAGTCTTGAAAATCAATAAAATTCTTGAAAGTCTATAGTTATTGTTGATATAATGTAAAGAGACAAAAAAAGGAGGACATAGTAAAAATGGCAGCAGGAGAAATTATTGTTTGTAGAACAGCAGACGGAGACCTTATTCAGTACGGCAGTTTTGGCGAAGCGGTAGAGGGCGCTATTAAAGCGGCTGGCAAGGACCTTTCAGAGATCGTTCTTACAGCTTCCAATAACTACAGATGTATTATCAACAGAAAGATAGGAAGAAAAGGACTTTTATTACACGATATTCTTGAGGACAAGAATGCGTCTGAAACAGAGAAATCAGATGCGCGTGCCCAGCTTGACGAGATCGAGAAGGGGATGAAGGAAGAGACGATCGCTCAGCTTAACGATATCGTAAGCGGAGCATCTAAGCTCGTTGCTGAGAGTATTGAAGTTGTTTACTATAAGGGTGCTTGTGATAACATTTATTCTGCTACTCAGGAATACTATGATACTTACAAGAAGAGACAGGCGTTGAACGGCTGATCTCAGCTGAATTTTAAGAGAGAGAAAATATGGACGGAAATTATTTTGGAAGACAGCAGGTAGAGATAGATGAGGAAAATGCCGTATTTATCAACCAGTTTGAATATTCAGAGCCTCTTTTGAGAGAGCTTTACAAGGGGATGCTGAAATGGGATAAGAGACGCAAGGTGAACTCGGTCATCGTATATGCTTTACTTGGTATTAATATAGCGATGAATATAGTGTTTATCGCTATAGGAAATTATAGCCTTTTCAAACTTTTGATCATTTCTCTGGCGCTTCTCGGAGCGGTTGCCTTGTTCAGAGGTCTGGAACCTGTATTGCTTGCCAAGCAGGTAATGAAGGGATATGCCAAACAATACGGCAAGAACATGGATGTCAGAATGTCATTCGATAATGATTACATGGTCATGTATGATGTAAGTCTTGGAGCAGCTCAGCAGAGAGCACTTACATATGATAAGATATCAAGTGTTCATGAGTCAGAGCATTTTATCGTTCTTCGCATGGATAAAAGGCAGGTAATGCCTGTTCTGAAAGCAGGATTTACCAAGGGGAATCCGGAAGAGTTCAGAGTATTTATAATGGACAGGATAAAAGAGGCTGAAAGCGCTTATAATAACTGATTTCAGAAATACGTTCAATAATATACTTTTAAGAGGTGGTAGATCTTTTCTGCCGCCTCTTTTTTTAAGTTCATTTTAACCTGCGCTTAACATTGAATAACTATCCTTATTTTTGTAAAGAAGTTATGAAAAAAGGAGGATAGTTATGAGAAATAATATAAAAATAGCAGCCATGACAGGGGCCGTCATTTTGACCATGACAGCAGTTGGACTTACGGGGTGTGGAGAAGCTAAGGTCATTAATCCGGGGACGATAGCATCAAAAGCAGATGGTAAAGAAGAAAGTAAAGTATCCGGAAATTTAACATTGAATGGCTCTACTTCTATGGCTGAAGTATGTCAGGCTCTGGGAGAAAGGTTTGTTGAAAAATATCCGCAGGTAAAAATGGATAAATCAGGGTCAGGATCAGGTGAAGCTGCAAGTTCGGTAAATAACGGAACGGCTGTGATAGGCGATCTGTCACGCAAATTAAAGGACAGCGAAGATCCTGAGGCATTTGATATACATACGATAGCTATCGACGGGATAGCGATAGTAGTGAATAAGAATAATAAGATAAGCGGGCTCACAAGTGAGGAAGTGGGAAAGATATTTAAGGGAGAAATAAATAACTGGAGTCAGTTAGGAGGCGAAAATAAAAGTATTAATGTCATTGGGAGAGAATCAGCATCAGGAACAAGAGATGGATTTGAGTCGATTTTTAAAGTTAAAGATACCTGCAGATATTCTTCAGAGTTGACGAGTACAGGGGCTGTAAAGACAAAGGTAGCAAGCGATGCTGATGCGATCGGTTATATCTCACTGGGCAACAAAGATGACAGCGTCGTGGCTTTGAAGATAGATGGATATGAGGCAAGTGTCGAGAACATAAAAAACAACACATATAAGAGCTTCCGGCCATTTATAGAGATATCCAGAAAGAATACAGAGGATGAATTAGTGAAAGCGTGGTTCGATTTTATATATTCAGACGAAGGTGCTCAGGTAATAAAGGAATGTAAATTAATACCAACTGATAGGGATGGAAATGTTAAGTAATTTAAAAGGAGCAGGGGATGATATGTCACGAAAACTAAAGATCATTCTTGTGATAATAAGCGTATTTGGAATCGTTACGTGCTTTTTTCCATATGTAACTTTTATGACAAAAAATCAGATAGTGACAGTTACATCATTTGACATCATAAGTAGGTTTGGATTTTATGCAAGTTCTTCAAGTAAAAGCGGGATCATAGCTTTTCCTGTTTTAATGAAGATAATTATTCTCGTTTCGGCGTTACTGAAACTACTGGGTATTATTTTCGTACTAATTAATAAACATAAAGCGGCGGCAGGCGCATTCTTAGTATCATCGGTAATGCATGTTTTTTCCATACTATCTTTAAACTCGATCAGGAGCGAAATGGTGGATCTAAATATATCTCAGGCTGCAGTGAAGGCGCAGCTGGGGTTTGTTCTGGTCGTTGCGATTGGAATGGTAAGCGCAATATTGGCTATGGCAATAATTGGAAAAGAAAAACTTATCGAGAGTATTTTGTTCGTATGTGCCATGGCCTCTATTGCAATTGTGGGCACGATGACTTTATATGTGATCATTTCCGGGACACCCGCAATTGCAGAGATCGGTCCGGGCAGGTTTATCTTTGGAACATCCTGGATCCCCAATAAAGACACTTACGGGATATCAGCCATGATCTTATCAAGCTTGGGCGCGACGGCAGGAGCAATACTTATGGGGGTTCCTATAGGTGTTTTTACTGCTATATTTTTATCGGAAATTGCAAATAAAAAACTTGCAGGGTTTATACATCCGGCAATTGAACTATTGGCAGGGATCCCAAGCGTAATATATGGTTTTTTTGGAATGATCATCGTTGTTCCTATGGTGAAAAGCATAGGAGAGTTTTTACGAATAGATACTAAAGGAGACAGTTTATTAGCGGCAATAATCATTCTGGCGATAATGGTACTGCCAACTATCGTAAGTGTTTCTGAGAGCTCATTAAGAGCTGTACCTGTATCCTATAAAGAAGCAAGTACAGCATTAGGAGCCTCCGATATAAGTACTATTTTCAAAGTTATTCTGCCAAGTGCCAGAAATGGAGTGCTTTCAGGAGTGATTTTGGGCATAGGGAGAGCTATAGGCGAAACTATGGCGGTGATCATGGTTGCCGGGAATATAGTTAATATGCCAAGTATTTTTGGAAGCGTAAGATTTTTAACAACAGGAATAGCCTTGGAATTATCTTATTCATCCGGCCTGCACAGACAGGCATTATTCGCAATTGGACTTGTTTTGTTTGTTTTTATTGCAGTCATAGATATCATTTTCGCCAGAGTATCCGTTAAAGGAGTAAAAATAAATGAAAGCTAAGGAAAGTTCGATCTTTGTTAAAACAAAAAGAAAAGGAGACTCAGTATTAAGTTTTTTGATGTATGTATCTGTGATCTTAACAATAGCGATAACAGTAATAATAATCGGATATGTCCTGGTACGGGGTGTTCCTCACATAAACGCAAGATTTATTTCTGATACATTTTCAATGATAGATCCTGATAAAAAGGGGATCTTACCAATGCTCCTAAATACTGTCTATATAACTTTTATTACTTTAGCGATTGCGGTACCTGTTGGACTGGGAGCGGCCATATATCTTACTGAATATACTAGGAAAGGTCCGTTGGTTAAAATTATTAATTTTACTACAGAGGTATTAGCCGGTATCCCTTCAATAATTTTTGGTCTGTTTGGATATACCGTATTCTGCATTTTGTTCAATCTGAAGACCAGTATAATAGCGGGAAGTTTAACAATGGCGGTATGCATCCTGCCTACGATAATACGCACCAGTCAGGAAGCTTTGAGATCCGTACCGTCTGTGTATAAGGAAGGTGCAAGAGCATTAGGCGCCGGCAAGTTCAGGACCATAAAAGATATACAGCTGCCGGCGGCTATGCCCGGGATAATTACAGGTATAATCTTGGCAATAGGCCGTATAATCGGTGAAAGTGCCGCCCTTTTATTTACATCAGGTCTTGGATTCAATATGCCGGATAATGGTGCTGCGGGTGCATTTATGCATATTTTTGAGTCAGGCAGAACTCTTACACTGCACCTTTATTCGCTCGCGATGGATTCCAGCGATCCAAAAGCCATAAATACAGCATTTGCAACCGGAGCGGTATTATTGATATTTGTTTTTATACTGAATCGTTTGACGGATCTGTTTTCAAAAAAAATTATAAAAAGATAGAGGATTTTTAAGTATGGTATCATTAAACGAAGGGGCACCGGTAAAAACTGAATATTGTGAACTGACAGGGAAAGAAGATAAAATCCGCATAGAAGAACTTAATGTTTTTTATGGAGCTTTTCATGCTATAAAAAATCTGTCTATGGACATAAAAGCTAATAAAGTTACGGCATTTATAGGTCCATCGGGCTGTGGAAAGTCAACATGCCTGAAAACTTTAAACAGAATGAATGATCTGGTGGATATTTGCGCTGTTAAAGGTAAGATACTCTTAGACGGTGAAGATATATATGATCCGGATATTTCATTATCGGCTCTTAGAAAAAAAGTGGGTATGGTATTTCAAAGGCCGAATCCATTTCCGATGAGTATATATGACAATATCACATATGGCCCGAAGATCCATGGTGAGAGAGACAGGAGAGCTCTGGATCAGATTGTAGAAGAAAGTTTAAGAAGCGCTGCATTGTGGGATGAAGTGAAGGACAGACTGAAAAAAAGTGCAATGAGCCTTTCTGGTGGTCAGCAGCAAAGATTATGCATAGCCAGAGCCTTATCAGTCAAACCGCAGGTATTGCTCATGGATGAACCAACATCGGCATTGGATCCTATATCTACCATGAAAATTGAGGATCTAATCGCAGCTTTAAAGGAAAAGTATACAGTAGTTATCGTTACTCATAATATGCAGCAGGCCGCAAGGATATCAGACAATACAGCTTTCTTTCTCATGGGAGAGCTGGTGGAATATTCCAACACTGCAGATATGTTTGATATGCCTAAGAGTGAAAAGACAGAACGTTATATAACAGGACGCTTTGGATAAGGGAAGGGTATAAAATGGCAAGACGAGTATTTGAACATGAACTGCAGGAATTAAATGACCGGCTGAAATTCATGGGTGATTCTATAAGCTATAGGATAGAGAAGGTGGTTGAAGCTTTAAGATCAGGAGAAACACTGCTTATGGAAGAAATAGCGAACAGTGATGATGAGATCGACAGATTGGAACATGAGAATGAAAAGTATTGTATCCACTTAATAGTGGAGCAGCAGCCGATGGCAGGGGATCTGAGATTTATAGCAGCGTCTCTTAAGATACTGACTGATATGGAGAGAGAAGCTGATCAATGCGAGGATATATGTAATATATTATTAAAAGGGGGATATAGTCCGGGAAGATTTAAGGCTGAAGAAAAACTGATCTCGGCGGGAGAATGTGTATATGGCATGTTTACAAAGGCAATGGATTCATTTTTGCTGAAGGATCCTGAAGAAGCAGAGAAAGTCTGCGAAATGGATAATATAGTAGATAATTACTTTAAAGAGGTAGTGGAGGAACTTGTTGAACTTATTAACAAGGATCCGAAAGTTGCTAAAAAAGCTATGGACCTTCTTTTTGTCATAAAATATCTGGAAAGAATGGGCGACCATGCGACAAACATTGCAGAAAGAGTGCCATATCTGGTAAATATGTGGAAGTTTTGAAATATGTTATAATTTTGTAAAAAAGTACGAGGATATGATTATGCCTTTAGTCTACATAGCTGATGATGAAATGAATATACGTAAACTGGTGTCGATAGGGTTAAAAGGCGAGGGGATCGATGTTGAAACATTTGAAGACGGAGAGTCCGTTCTTAATGGAATAGAGCGGGAAAAACCGGATCTGGTCCTGTTGGATATAATGATGCCAAAGATGGACGGGATACAGGTCTGCGCCAGGATAAGAAATCAGGCGGGGATAAAAGAGCTGCCGGTAATTATGCTTACAGCAAAAAGTACGGAGATAGATAAAATAGTAGGACTTGAGATCGGCGCAGATGATTATATAACCAAACCCTTCAGCATAAAGGAGCTTGCTGCCAGAATAAGGGCGCTCCTGAGAAGGAGCCGCATGAGCGGAAGTGATGAATCAGAAAAGATGGAAGTAAACGGGATCTATATCGACGTACCCGGACATATTGTAAAAAAGAATGGGTCAAAAGTAGATCTTACAGCAAAAGAGTTTTCCCTTCTTCTTACTTTAATTGAAAACAGCGGGAATGTTCTTTCGCGTGGCAGACTGCTGGATCTTGTATGGGGAACAGAATATTTTGGAGATACCAGGACGGTAGATGTCCACATAAGATATCTTAGACAGAAGATAGAGGATGATCCGGACGATCCGCGAAGGATCATTACTGTAAGGGGCTATGGATATAAATTCAACACTGGTGAAATATGAAAAAAAGAATTATTTTAAGAATGCTTCTGATAATTATGACAAGCTTTTTGCTTGTTTTTCTTATAGGAGCTGTTCAGATAAAAAAGCAGTACAGGGATCAGTTCAGCAAAAGACTTGACAGCATAATGGCGATAAGTGATATATATTCCGATAAGATCAATGACCCGTCGGAATCGGTAATGACAATAAGCAAAGCATTGAATGAAGCAGGTCAGGAGTGCCGGATCTCTCTTATAGATAAACAGGGAATAGTCCTTGCTGACTCATATATAACTGAAGTACGTGAAAACCATTCTGACAGGCCTGAAGTAATACAAGCCTTACAGGGTGAGACGGGCAGTGATATCAGGAGAAGCGGCACGACAGGAAAAGAATACATATATAAGGCTCATTTGTTGAATAATGGGCTTATTTTGCGTGCTGCGATCGACACGGCGGAAATGTCCTCCGCAGTAAGAGCATACGTTATAATATTACTGATAGAACATATATTAGTTGCGTCTCTGGCGACAGTAATAATGTGGATAACATTGAAAAAAAGCCTAAAACCATTGGGACAGCTGACATTGGCAGCAGAAAAGATAAGCGGAGGGGATTTTGATGCAATAAAAAAACTGCCGTCAGGGCACTGTGATGATGAGATAGGTAAAATGGCTGAAAGTGTGAGAAAAATGTCTGAAAACATGAGAGAGGCCATTGTGGATCTGCAGGAAAATGCCGTGAGAATGGAGAATTTAGAAAGGCTGAAGACTGAATTCGTAGGAAATGTGACACATGAATTAAAAACGCCGCTTACTTCTATAAGAGCCAGTATAGAGATATTATTGAATTCTGATAATATGGATATTGGAACCCGCATGAGCCTGTGCAGTATTTTAAATGAAGAGACAGAGAGACTGGACAGACTGATCGATGATATGCTGATCTTATCAAGGCTGGAAAATATGGATGATGATCCGGATGCGGGGCCGTTAGTATTGAAAGACTGCCTGGAAGCGGTAACAGCCCGTCTGGACGGGGCAATATCAGAGAAAAACATAAAGGTACACATAAATGCGGATGACAGTATGATAGTTTATGCAGCACCAAGAAGGATAGAGCAGCTGTTGGGAAATCTCATAGAGAATGCCATTAAATATGGAAAAGAGAATGGAAATGTGTGGATTGAATTCAAAAGATCAGGGGATAAAGCACATATAGTTGTCAGAGATGATGGAAGGGGAATTCCAGCAGAGCATTTAGACAGGCTATTTGAAAGGTTCTACAGGGTGGATAAAGACAGGTCCAGAAGTGTCGGCGGAACAGGGTTGGGATTGGCTATTGCAAAGCATATAGCAGTTCTTTATGGCGGAGAGATAAGTGTAAAGAGTATAGAGGGCAAGGGCAGTGAATTTACGGTTGCTCTTCCACTATACATTTTTTAAGAAAAACTTCATATACCGCCTTTTATTATTGATTTAATATTGGTATTTTAAGTGATATAATCGTATAAAAAGCACAACTTGTACGGGAGGAACGCATATGTCATTTTTTGAGAACCTAGGGAAGAAAATATCTCAGGCAGGTGAGACTGCAGTTGAGAAGACCAAGCAGATGACGGAGATAGCCCGTCTTAACGGTAAGATCGATGATGTTCAGAAGAATCTTGATAAAGTGTATAAGCAGATCGGTGAGATATATGCTGAAAAGTACTCAGATATTGCACCGGAGGATCTGGTGGATTATATAACACAGGTCAAAAACTATCAGACAGAGCTTGAAAATCTTGGAAAAGACCTGGACTATGTAAAGGGCTATATAAGATGCGGTCAGTGCGGATCGCTTATAAAAATAGGAGATGCTTTCTGCGGCAAGTGTGGAGAGGCAGCGCCTGTAGTGGAAAGGGCGGAGAAGGAAGAAGACAGCTCTACATGCCCTAAATGCGGCAGTGAAGTGGATGAAAATGCCAGATTTTGTCCTGACTGCGGAGCTAATCTCGAAGAGGAGAGAAAGGCGGCAGGTCTTGTGGAAGAGATAAAGGAGGATAATATCGTTGATGTTAAGCTCTGTCCGAAATGTAATGCCACAGTTAAGGAAGATGCCGGTAAATGTCCTGCGTGCGGTGAAAAATTAGAAAATCGATAGGAAGAGCTGATGAGTAAAAAAACAGGTATTTATGTACATATACCATTCTGTCACAGTAAATGTGCATATTGTGACTTTCTTTCAGCTGCGGGTTCAGAGAAGGATATCGCTGATTACTTTAAAGCTCTGAGCAGAGAGATAGGATCCACTTCAATAAATGAAGAAGTGGATTCTATATTTTTTGGCGGAGGAACGCCTTCCCTTTTGCATGAAAGATATATTACTGAGATCATAGAGCTTTTGAGAAGGAAATACAGGATAAATAGTGATACTGAGATCACTATCGAATGTAATCCGGGAACGCTCACGGAGGAAAAACTGGCTGCGTATAAAACAGCAGGTGTCAACCGACTGTCCATGGGGCTTCAGTCAGCTGATGATAAAGAGTTGCAGATGCTGGGAAGGATCCATACATTTGATGAGTTTAAAGGATCTTTCATAATGGCAAGAAAGCAGGGATTTGACAACATATCAGTAGATCTGATGGAATCTTTACCGGGGCAGACATTTGAAACTATGATGGGAACGATAGAAAAGGTGATCGCCTTGGAACCGGAGCATATTTCAGCATATAGCCTCATTCTGGAGGAGGGAACACGTATGTACGAGAAGCTTGAGGATTTTCCTGACCTGCCGGATGAAGATACTGAAAGAGAAATTTATTACGCAGTAAAGGAAAAGCTGGCCGAGGCAGGATATGTACAGTATGAGGTCTCTAATTTTGCAAGCATCAGAGAGGGTAAGCTTCTATACTGCAGGCACAATGTGGGCTACTGGGACAGGGTAAATTATTATGGATTCGGCCTTGGTGCTGCATCACTTACAGATGGTACTCGTTATTCAAATGTAAGAGATATGAATATTTATATAAGGGCGGCCGGTCTGAGTGAATACCGGGCTGAGACGGAGCTCCTGGATAAGGAGGATCAGATGTCCGAATTTATGTTTCTTGGATTAAGGAAGAATGAGGGCATAAGCAGCAGTGTATTTAAAAACAGCTTTGGAAGTACGATCGAAGATGTATATGGCGAGATCCTAAAAGAGCATATACAAGATGGAACTATAAAAAAAACTGATGTCGGATATGCTCTTACAGAGAGAGGCATGGACATCAGTAATTACATCTTATCGGATTTTTTGTAGGTATTCTCTGGGCGTTATTCCGAGGAACTCTTTAAATTCTCTCTGAAAATGCGCCGCATCATTATAACCAAGATCCTGACTAAAGCTGCGGTTGGTACCGTCAGGATTTTTAAGCATAGCGCTCAATACGTACTGAACACGCAGGAAGCGCAGGTAATCCTTCGGTGTATAACCATAGTTTTCTTTAAATATCCTTCCCACATGTCGTGGAGTATAGTCATAATCTTTCGCGACCTCAGCAATTGTAATATCCGGTTTGGATTCTTTCAGAGCATTTTGTATCAAACCGGCAGATTGAGGAACAACCGGCTGCTTTTTGGATGCCTTTAAGTATGTAAGAAAGAGTCTGACCTTTTTGGCAAATGAATCCGCAGACTGAAACTCTTCAATAAGCCTGTACTCATAGGTATTGCCGGTCGGTTTATAGGCCTGTACGGTCTCAAAGAGATCTGCAGGCAGAAGGGCTGGTGCATTTTTGTTTATAAAAGTAAGGTCATCGTCAAATCTTATACAGAAGTAGTGCTGAAAAGCAGGGATCTCTACCTGAAAAGACTTGCTTGAGGCACCAATACCCCAAAAACATGCATTACCGTTAAAGAAAGAGATGTCATCATATCCGATGATCCATTCAGTATAGGGTGATGCAATAAAGTTAAAGATCAAATTTTGCGGTTGCTGCGGAGCTAATTCGTAAAAATACAAATGATATGGACGTGATATCTCCTTATCACCTGTTAAAAATTGGGAGAAATCGGCGTAAATGAAAGGCTGAATTAACTGTAACTGTTTATTCATTGATAAGCCTCCGTTTTTCCGAATTCTGGTATAGTTGCGCAAGTCTATCCTGCACGGGGGATGACTGCTCTAAAATATATAATATTATTATTTTTTCTAAATATCAAGCTTTTATAAGCTAAGGAAGTCTAATTAAAGCTAGGAATAGTTACTGGTTTATGTTATCCTCTTAACATACTATTTTTTACTAACATATAGAGGTGTGAGATGAAAATAAATTTATGCGGTTTATCAGATGTTTATTATATTGGCGGTGATGATAAAGATATTGATCTTTTTGAAAATCAATATAGGGCACCTGATGGGATCTCTTACAATTCATATGTTATCCTTGACGACAAATGCGTTGTTATGGATACGGCTGATGAAAGAATAACAGATATGTGGTTTGAGAATCTCGATGAAGTTCTGGGTGATAGAAAACCTGATTATCTGGTCATTTCCCATATGGAGCCGGATCATTCCGCAAATGTCGAAAATTTCCTCGAAAAATATCCGGATACGATCCTTGTTGTAAATGCCAAAACCATCGGACTTCTTGAACAGTTCTTCGGGAAAGGGCTTGAGTATAGATCACTTCTCGTAAAGGAAGGAGATACTCTTTCACTTGGACATCATGAGCTGCAGTTTATCATGGCACCAATGGTACACTGGCCAGAGGTAATGGTTACTTATGATAGAACGGACAAGATACTTTTTTCTGCTGATGTATTTGGGAACTTTGGCGCGTTAAATGGTGATATATGCGGAAGGAGAGAAAACTGGGAGGATGAGGCAGCCAGATATTACATAAATATTGTAGGCAAGTTTGGAACACCTGTATCTAATCTTCTTAAAAAGCTTGACGGGATCGATGTTGAGATGATAGCACCGCTTCATGGACCAGTACTGAATAAAGATCTTGAGCGTTATATCAGAGCTTATAAAAACTGGTCTTCATATACATCAGATGTTGATGGTACATTAGTTGTTTATGCATCCTTACATGGCAACACCGGGTATGCGGCCAGAGAGCTGTATGAGACACTGGAAGAAAAGGGGGAAAAGGCAGATATTATCGCTCTCTCCAGAGATGATATATCTGGAGCAGTAGCTAAGGCCTTCAGATACTCTAAACTGGTGCTTATGTCTGCAACATATGATGGTGATATTATGCCGGTAATGCATGACTATTTGTATAGATTATCTCTAAAGGGATGCTGCAGAAAAAGAGTCGGCCTTGTAGAAAATGGCTCATGGGGACCTGCCGCAAACAGAAAAATGAGAGATGCTCTTAGCCAGATGAAGGAGATGGAGATCTTAGAACCAACGATCACGATCAGAACATGCATGACTCAGGAAAATAAAGAAGAATTGAAGAAGCTTGCTGAGAACATAGCAAGCCTGTAAATAAGATAAGCAAAAAATAACAGGGCGGCTGCCATATGCAGCCGCCCTGTTTATTATTAAACAAACAACGTATAAATCTTTAGTTTAAGATCTGATTATCTTTTTGAAGTTTTGTATTAATCTTCCTTTACATAGTTGAATGCTGGATAAGCATCTTCACCATGTTCACCAATATCAAGACCAATAGCTTCTACTTCAGGATCAACACGAAGTTTTGTAAAGATACGTGTAATAAGAACTGAGATCGCAGTCATACCTGCAGCGAAGCCTGCTGTGATTCCAAGTGCAGCCATCTGGATACCGAACTGTCTGGCATCACCAAAAGCAAGACCGTTGAAATATGTAGCAGCAGGATTAACTGATGTATCGCAGAATACTGCAAGACCAACAGAACCTGTAATACCAGCCATACCATGGCAGCCAAATACAGACATAGGATCATCGAATGCCTGTCTCTTGAGTACAGCATTTGTTGTAAAGTAGCAGATCGGAGATACAGCCGCACCGATGATGAAGCAAGCCCAGATAGGAACAAAACCGCAGGTTGGAGTTGCAGCTACAAGACCGCATACAAGACCTGATGAGCAGCCAACGATAGTTGGTTTTCCTGTCTTGGCAATATCGATGATCGCCCATGAAAGAAGTGCTGATGCAGCTATGATCATGGTCGTCATAAATGCATGGGAAGCAAGTCCGTCTGCAAGGAAGCTTGAGCCTGCGTTAAATCCAAGCCATCCAAACCAGAGAAGGCTGGCGCCAAGGAATACATAAGGTTTATTGTGCGGTTCGAAAGATTTCTTGCCGAAACCATCACGTTTACCGAGCATGATTGCAAGAACAAGACCTGAAATACCAGTCGTTACTTCAATAGGGAAACCACCGGCGAAGTCGATAACACCCATCTTCTGCATGAAGCCGCCGCCCCATACCATATGAGCAAGTGGATAGTAAACAATGATAGACCAGATGATCGTAAAGATAAACATAGCGTTATACTTCATACGTCCTACACCGGCACCTGTTACTACCGCTGGTGTGATCATAGCGAACATCATCTGGAAGGCAACATAGCTGTAAATAGATACAGAATTAGCTGTTCCATCAAGAGTCTGATATGGGCTAAGACCCATAAGAAAAGCATGCTGAAGGCCACCGATCACAGGTGTTCCTGGAGCGAAGCAAAGAGAGTATCCGAAGCAGACCCACATTATAACGGATACACCCATAAGTCCAACACTTGCCATCATGGTGTCGACAATATTCTTTTTGCGTGCGAGACCACCATAGAAGAATGCAAGACCTGGAGTCATAATGAAGACTAATGCTGCACAAATGAGCAAAAATCCATTACTTCCTAAATCCATACTAATTGTTCCTCCTTATTGATAATTTATGGATAATCAAACCCTAAAAAGATTGGTTCGGTTACCAAAGATTTAATAAATGATAACAGAATTTCACAAAAAAGTCAATAAAAAATGGGCTTATGAAAGTCTCATAAAGCGGCTTAAATACTGAGAAAATAACAAAAAAACAACAAAAACAGAATAGTATATAAATAATTCTGATAATATAAAGGCCTAATTTATAAAATAAATATAAAGAAAAGCTGCAGGCTTTTCTTCCATATTAATGTATCTGTAAGCGGCAGGGGAAAAAGAAGTAAATGAAATGTCTATTATGGTATGACAGGCAGTATATAATAAAAAAGCAGGAAAGGTATTCTCTCCGGAATACCTTTCCTGCTATACATAAATGTAAGATTGTTAACTAGGATCAGTTGAAATATCTTTTTAAAAGACCCTCAAAAGCCTGTCCATGACGAGCCTCGTCTCTAGCCATTTCATGAACGGAATCGTGGATAGCATCAAGACCGGCAGCCTTAGCTCTTGAAGCAATATCAGTCTTGCCGTTGCAGGCGCCGAATTCAGCGTCAACTCTTCTGCGGAGGTTTTCTTTTGTAGAATTAGATAATACTGTATCATCACCTAAAAGTTCGGCAAATCTTGAAGCATGGCCAGCTTCTTCATAAGCGGCTTTTTCATAATACATGCCAACTTCAGGATAGCCTTCTCTGTATGCCACTCTGGCCATAGCAAGGTACATACCAACTTCTGTACACTCGCCCATAAACTGGTCAGCGAGATCCTTCTTAATATCTTCAGGAGCATCCTTTGCGACTCCAAGAACATGCTCAGAAGCGAGGGTTATTTTTCCCTCTTCCATAGCCTTGAATTTAGAAGCAGGTGCCTTACATACAGGACAGACTGCTGGTGGCTGTTCTCCCTCAAAAATATAACCGCATACTTCGCATATAAATTTCATAATAAAAATCTCCTTTGTAGAATAAATGTAAAATATAAAAATAGTAATTCTTAATGATATTGATTGTATCACATAAAACGAGTTAGTCGTATGCAATATATTGACGTAAAACATAAAAAAATCAGGCATGTACGATCCATGCCTGAAGATGGTAAAAGTTCTATTTATTTAAACAATCATTGCATATACCATAGAAAAATGTTACATGACCATCGATTTTGCCTTGATTGCATACACTCTGAACACGGGATCGCATTTCATCTTCAAAAGATTTATCATTTAATTCAATGTCGCTTATAGCTTTGCATTTTTTACACTGAAAATGATAGTGAGGTTCAGTTCGTCCATCAAAATGCACAGAACCATCTTCACATGGAACGGTTATAGCGAGTCCCTGATCGACCAGGAAGGCAAGGTTTCTGTATACAGTTCCAAGGCTGATCCGGGGATAATCCTTGATTATATTCTTATAAACAACTTCAGCAGTAGGATGATCATGTCGGGAATATAAAAATTCTCTTATGGCTTCTCTTTGTTTACTATGCTTGATTACAGCCATATACTGCTCCTTTCAAAATAATATTAATTACTATTATTAGTGATAATAACATAGGAGATCCCTCAAAACAAGTAAAGGCAAGAAGCGAATACATGTAAGCTTCTTGCCTTTTTATAAAAAAGCATGTCAGATCGTATCGATAAGATCAACTATTTTAGGAATTGCATCCAGAAGTTCACTTTTCTGCATGCGTTCAATATATTCATCCTTACGAGCGTAAAGGTCTTTGATCGCTTCAAGGAAACTATCGGGAGTTATCGATTCTTCCCCCATAACTTCAGAATAGCCGCTTTCCTTGAAAGATCTTGCATTAAGTATCTGATCTCCTCTGCTGGCGCTTGCTGAAAGCGGAACAAGCAGATTTGGCTTTCTCAGAGCGAGAAGCTCAAATATGGCGTTAGCTCCGGCACGGGAGACAACTATATCCGCCAGGGACAGAAAATCCTTCATTTCACTTCCGGCATATTCCATTTGTACATAGTCTTTAATGTCTTCAAAATGGGGATCGGTCTTGCCTGCACCGCACAGGTGTATGATCTGGAAGTCTGCAAGCAGCTGAGGAAGGATCTCTCTTATGGCTATATTCAGATTGTGTGCCCCAGTGCTGCCTCCGACGATCAGTAAGACAGGCTTGCCATTAGGTTTCAGACCGCTGGAAAGGTAACCTTTCTGTCTGTCGCCTTCTACAAGTTCAGCACGAATAGGCGTACCTGTAAGAACAGCCTTTTCTTCAGGGATATATTTAAGAGTTTCTGGAAAGGTACAGCATATTTTTGAAGCATATCTCATGGCGATCTTATTCGCCAGTCCGGGTGTCATATCAGATTCGTGGATAATGACAGGGATATTAAGGTGTCCCGCAGCGACGACAACGGGTACCGATACAAATCCGCCTTTTGAAAATACTACATCCGGCTTTAATTGTTTTAATATTTTCTTAGCCTGTCCATAACCCTTTATAACCCGGAAAGGATCAGTAAAGTTTTCAAGACTGAAATATCTTCGGAGTCTGCCGGAGGAAATACCATAATATCTGAGATGCTGTTCTTTAATAAGATCTTTTTCGATCCCATCATAAGATCCTATATAGGCTATGAGATAATCCTCTGACCTAAGTTCAGGTAAAAGCGCAATATTAGGCATAACATGGCCGGCAGTGCCGCCGCCAGTCATGACAAGACGTCTTTTTCTACTCATTATTTTAGTACCTTCCAAATTTGTTTTAATAATTATACTGATTGTGATACTCACAAATAATCGTAGAAAGTATATCATGTTGTGGAATAATTGAAAATAATCTGTATTTTTGTTAAAATGTAGGGAAAAATATTAAGAAATTCGTATACTTTTTTCTGATAATTAATTATGTTATAGAGGTAAGAAATGATCGGTATAATCGGAGCAATGGAAGAAGAAGTTGAACAGCTTGTTTCAGCAATGGAGATAAAGCGAACAGAAGAGAGAGCGGGGATGAAGTTCTTTGCAGGAAGTCTTTCAGGCAGGGAGGTTACAATCGTAAGATCTGGAATAGGAAAGGTAAATGCTGCGGTGTGTGCACAGATACTGGCCTGCGATTTTGATGTAGATGCCATTATAAATACAGGTATTGCAGGGTCTCTGGACGCAGAGATCGATATTGCGGATGTTGTTATCTCAGAAGATGTGCTGCATCATGATATGGATGCGACAGGATTTGGATATCCTAAGGGACAGATCCCAAGAATGGATACACTGTCTTTCCCGGCAGATACAGCATTGATAGAAGCGGCACTGAAAGCGTGTGAAACAGCGGCGCCGGAGATCGGTATACATAAGGGACGCATAGTAAGCGGAGATCAGTTTATTTCAGATAAGGCCAGAAAAGATGAGATCGTCAAGAACTTCAATGGCAAATGTACAGAAATGGAGGGTGCGGCGATCGCACAGACGGCTTATCTTAACAGGATTCCGTTCGTAATTATAAGAACCATTTCCGATAAGGCAGATGACAGCGCATCAGTAGATTACCCAACCTTTGAAAAAAAGGCCATTGCCAATTCTGTTAAAATCGTTAAAGAATTTTGCGGCCTTATGAAATGATTTTATCAACCGGGGAGTTATTTAGCTATGTCTGATATTAAGTTAGATTTAAATTATAGTGGGATAAGCGATGAAGAGCTTAATTTAATGGCGCCATCAGCCAGTGCAGCTAAGGAAGCGCTTCTTAGCGGGAACGGAAAAGGAAGCGATTTCCTTGGGTGGGTCAATCTTCCAAGAGATTATGACAGGGAAGAGTTTCAGAAGATCAAGGATGTAGCACAGAAGATCAGAAAAGAGTCAGATGTTTTAGTCGTTATTGGAATTGGAGGATCATACCTTGGAAGCCGTGCGGCAATCGAGTTTATGATGCCCAACGAGAAAAAGGCAGATACACCGGATATTTATTTTGCCGGGAATTCACTGAGCATTGACAGCATACACAAGACTATTACAGATATTGGCGACAGAGATTTCAGTATAAATGTTATCAGTAAGTCAGGAACAACGACAGAAACAGCCATTGCTTTCAGGATTTTCAAGAAGCTTCTGGAAGCAAAGTACGGAAAAGAGGGAGCTGCCAACAGGATATATGCTACGACCGATGCTAAGGTCGGCGCACTTAAGACTATGGCGGATATAAATGGCTATGAGACATTTGTCGTGCCGGATGATATAGGCGGAAGATATTCTGTTTTGACGGCAGTAGGACTCCTTCCGATAGCCGTTGCAGGGGTAGATATCGACGAGCTTATGCAGGGTGCAGAAAATATGCGCGGTATTTGCATGAACAAGGAGTTTAAAGAAAATCCATCTCTCATATATGCGGCATTAAGACACAATATGGTACTCAAGGGGAAGACCGTAGAGATCCTGTGCAATTTCAATATGGCACTGCATTCTCTGGCTGAATGGTGGAAACAGTTATTTGGGGAATCTGAGGGTAAGGACGGTAAAGGCCTTTTTCCGGCCAGTGTAGATTACTCAACAGATCTTCATTCCATGGGACAGTTTATTCAGGATGGAAGCAGGGTCATGTTTGAGACCATGTTATTTGTGGAAAATTCAAACAGCAGCATGATCGTCGAACCAGATGATGATGACCTGGATGGTCTTAATTATTTAAATAATAGATCTTTGGATTTTATAAATAAATGTGCAATGCAGGGAACCGCAGAGGCGCACTTTAAGGGAGGAACTCCTAACAGCTGTATATCTTTTTCAAAGAAAACAGCACATACGCTTGGGGAGTTGTTTTATTTCTTCGAGTTTGCCTGCGGCGTGAGCGGGTATATGCTGGGGGTAAACCCATTTAACCAGCCGGGGGTCGAACATTACAAGAAAAATATGTTCAAAAGGCTTGGAAAACCGGGATATTAAAAAGATATCCGGTCATGGTAAGAAAAAATTAAAAATACATACGTGGAGACAGGCGCGAGCAGCTGTTTTTACGTATGCATTTTTGATTGGTATTTGTTACGAGAGGTCCGGATCACCGGAATCAGTCTTCAGAGATAACTTCCATTTCCAGTTTCGCGAAGTCTATAGCTTCTATAAAATTATCCTGAAGAAAGTTCGTTTTTGAAAGCCGTTTGAAATCAGTTACATTAACATTGAGCCATATAGGCTCGGGCAGGTCGAATTGAGAACATGCCCTGTTCAGTGAATCAAGGATCTTTTTTGTCCTGTTTACACTATTTCTGTTATCTTCAATTACGGTATCTTTTAAAAGATGGTTAGTATCGTCAAAAATTTTAAACCAGATTCTCAAGTTAGCCTCCTCTAAATGATTAAGTAAAAGTCAAAAAATGAATAAAATCCATAAGTAAAAAAGGGGGTTTACTATTAATTATTAGTTAGCCATGTCAAACTTATTTACTATTACTATATGTAAACGATTATCAAAATCCGTGTATACATCGTACACTTTAAAAAACAAGTTTTTATAGGAAACTGCGCAAGTTCTTTTTGAAAATAGAAAAGACATATTGTATTATATTTAGTACAAGATGTGAGAGCATTCTACATTCTAAATTTTTTGTATAGAGAGGTAATACACTTATGGCTAGACAAATGCAGACAATGGATGGTAATACAGCTGCAGCACATGTTTCATATGCGTTTACAGAAGTAGCTTCGATCTATCCTATCACACCGTCTTCACCTATGGCGGATTGTACGGATCAATGGGCAACTCAGGGAAGAAAAAATATCTTCGGAAATACTGTTGAACTCGTAGAACTGCAGTCTGAGGGTGGTGCCTCCGGCGCATTCCATGGCGCGCTCGCAGCAGGTGCTTTGACTACGACTTATACAGCGTCTCAGGGCCTGCTTCTTATGATACCAAATATGTATAAAGTTGCAGGTGAACTTCTCCCGGGTGTTATCGATGTTTCAGCCAGGACGGTCGGAGCGCATGCTCTTTCTATCTTCGGCGATCACTCTGATATATACGCGTGCAGGCAGACTGGCTTTGCAATGCTCTGTTCAGGCAGCGTGCAGGAGGTAATGGATCTGGGAGCAGTAGCTCATCTTGCTGCTATCGAAGGTAAAGTACCATTTTTACATTTCTTTGACGGCTTCCGTACATCCCATGAGATCCAGAAGATCGAGGTCTGGAATTACGATGATCTGAAAGAACTCTGTAATATGGATGCGGTTGAAGATTTCAGAAACAGATCACTTAACCCTAATCGCCCGGTATTACATGGTTCAGCTCAGAACCCGGATGTATATTTCCAGGCAAGGGAGGCATCCAATAAAGCTTATGAAGCCATTCCTGATATTGTTGCAGATTATATGGATAAAGTAAATGCAAAAATCGGAACAGATTATAGACCTTTTAATTATGTAGGCGCTCCGGATGCAGAAAGAATAATTATCGCCATGGGCTCAGTATGCGAGACTATTGATGAGACGATCGAGTATCTTGTATCTAAAGGAGAGAAGGTCGGTCTTGTGAAGGTCCGTCTTTATAGACCTTTCTCAGCTAAGCATTTGCTTGAGGTGCTGCCTGAGACCGTGAAGACTATCAATGTTCTTGACAGGACAAAAGAGCCGGGTTCTATCGGTGAGCCATTATATCTTGACGTGCTTGGCGCGATCAAGGGAAGCAAATTCGAAAATGTAACGGTGTTGAATGGTCGTTATGGCCTTGCAGGTAAGAATACTACGCCTTCAGACATATTATCCGTATTTAAAAACACAGATAAGGGCGATTATACTATAGGCATCGTTGATGACGTAACAGGAAAATCTCTTGTAAAAGACGAAAAGATAACTACAGAGCCTGAAGGAACGACATGCTGTAAGTTCTGGGGTCTTGGAGCAGATGGAACGGTAGGAGCCAATAAGAACTCTATCAAGATCATCGGTGATTATACATCAATGTACGTCCAGGCTTACTTTGACTATGATTCCAAGAAGTCCGGCGGCGTTACCATGTCTCACCTCAGATTTGGTAAAAATCCGATCAAGTCAACATATCTTATTGATAAGGCAGATTTCGTAGCATGTCATTTACCAGCCTACCTTACCAAGTATGATATGGTTCAGGACCTGAAGGATGGCGGAACATTCCTGCTCAATACGAGCTGGACGCCTGAAGAGGTCGCTTATCGTCTTCCGGGTCAGGTCAAGAGATATATGGCTGAACACAACATCAAGTTCTATATCATTGATGGTATCAAGATCGGTAAGGAGGTCGGACTGGGCTCAAGGATCAATACTATCCTCCAGTCTGCATTCTTTAAGCTCGCCAATATAATTCCGGAAGAAGATGCTATCCGCTATATGAAAGAAAAAGCTCTTGCGTCATATGCGAAGAAGGGCGACGATGTGGTTCATATGAACTATGAGGCGATCGACCGCGGAGCTGATGAGATCGTAGAAATCCCTGTTCCTGCATCATGGGCAGAGTGCAAGGATGAAGAATTCGGCCATATTGCGACAGAAGGAAGACCGGAGGCTCTTGAGTTTGTTAATAACATTCAGAGAATGGTCAATGCCTGCAAGGGAGATCAGCTTCCTGTATCTGCATTTACAAAGTATGCAGACGGTATGATGCCTCAGGGCACATCTGCGTATGAGAAACGTGGTGTGGCCATTGATATTCCTGTATGGTCAAGTGAAAAATGTATACAGTGCAACCAGTGTTCATTTGTATGTCCTCATGCATGTATTCGTCCGGTCGTAATGACAGAAGAAGAAAAGGCTGCGGCACCTGAAGGAATGGAAGCACTCCCAATGATGGGAATGCCGGGCTATTACTTTGCTATCACAGTTTCTGCTATGGATTGTCTCGGCTGTGGATTGTGCGCAAATGTATGCCCTGGCAATAAGGCAGCAGAAGTACTGAAGATGGATTCATTTGAAACTTATAAAGCGGAACAGGCATTCTTCGACTATGGATTGAAGGTTTCAGAAAAACCGGAAGTTCTTAAGAAATTCAAGAAAGATTCAGTAAAGGGCTCACAGTTCGTTCAGCCATACCTTGAATTCTCAGGAGCATGCGCCGGATGTGGTGAGACCCCATATGCCAAGCTTATTACTCAGTTATACGGTGATAAGATGATGATCGCTAACGCCACAGGCTGTACATCTATCTGGGCCGGTTCAGTTCCATCTACACCTTATACGGTCGACAGACAGGGCAAGGGACCTGCATGGAGCAATTCACTTTTCGAGGATAATGCGGAATTTGGTTTTGGTATGAAGCTAGCACAGGATTCAATGCGTTCATCCATCCTTAAAAAGCTTGAGGCTTTAAATGAAAATACTTCAAACGAAGGATTAAAGAAAGCGATCACAGAGTATATCTCTACTTATGACAAAACGGAAGAAAACGGCATTGCCTCAGACAAGCTGATCGCTGAACTTGAGAAGTGCGGTTGTGAGGCAGCTAAAGAGATATTAAAAGATAAGGATTATATAGCTAAGAAATCACAGTGGATCTTCGGTGGTGACGGATGGGCGTATGATATTGGATATGGCGGCTTGGATCATGTTCTTGCTGCCCGTAAGGATGTAAATATTTTTGTATTTGATACAGAAGTTTATTCAAACACTGGCGGTCAGGCATCTAAGGCCACTAATATCGGCGCGATCGCACAGTTTGCGGCAGCAGGAAAGGATATCAAGAAAAAGGATCTTGCCGCTATTGCAATGTCCTATGGCTACGTTTATGTTGCACAGGTCTCAATGGGTGCTAACATGGCACAATGTGTAAAGGCTATCAAAGAGGCTGAAAGCTATGACGGACCATCACTCATAATCGGATATTCACCATGTATTTCTCATGGTATCCGCAAGGGAATGGGCTTTGCATCAGAAGAAATGAAGTTGGCAGTCGATTCAGGCTACTGGAACCTGTTCAGATTCGATCCAAGAAGAAGTCTGGAAGGAAAGAATCCGTTAGTTATGGACAGCAAGGCGCCTACCATGGATTACCAGGACTTCATTATGAGAGAAAACAGATATATCAATCTTCAAAAGAGAGATCCGGAAAGAGCAGCTAAGCTATTTGACGCAGCAGAAAATAATGCCAAGGAGAAATATGATAAACTCGTTCAGCTCAGCAACATGGAGGTTTGATATCATATAGGTCACGGATCGGCTAAAAGAGCTAAAGGGGCAGAAAATACCCCTTTAGCTCTTTTTACATTTTTGCACATGCGACCAAATGTTTATATATTTTTTCTTATTTATCCTTGCCTGCTTAATAAATGAAGTATGTATTTGTGTTATATTGTTCTTAGTCTTATAGAAAAAGATCCGGCGACGGATGATTTTGATGTGGTGAAGTAATGGGCAAGGTTATTGGAATTGACTTAGGAACGACTAACAGCTGTGTCTCCGTATTGGAGGGAGATGCGCCGGTCGTTATCATGAATCAAGAAGGATATAGGACAACGCCGTCAGTTGTTTCCTTCCAGAAAGATGGAAGCTATCTCGTAGGTGCCCCGGCCAAAAGGCAGGCAGCTTTGGTTCCGGAGAGGACATGCTTTTCTATAAAAAGAGAGATGGGAAGCAATTATCGCTTTAAGGTGGATGGAAGAGCCTATTCGCCGCAGGAGATATCAGCGCTTATCTTGACTAAATTGAAGAAAGATGCGGAGGATTTTATTGGTGAGCCTGTTACAGACGCAGTCATTACTGTGCCGGCTTATTTCAGTGATGCTCAGCGCCAGGCTACTAAAGATGCAGGGAGGATAGCGGGTCTTAATGTTCTGAGGATCATAAATGAGCCTACGTCAGCAGCTCTTGCGTATGGTCTTGATAATGCAGGGTCACAGAAGATACTTGTCTATGATCTTGGAGGAGGTACTTTTGACGTATCTCTCATAGAGATCGGGGATAATGTGATAGAGGTGCTTGCAACATCAGGAGACAATCAGCTTGGTGGAGATGATTTTGATGAAAGGCTCGTCGAGAAGATAGCCGATGAGATAAAAAAAGAAAAGGGAATCAACGTCAGGAAAGATGATGTTGCCATGTTCAGGATCCGCGAGGAAGCGGAGAGAGCAAAGAAGGAGCTTTCCAGCGCAACGACGGCGAGTATCAATCTGCCATTTATTTTTACAGGCAAAGACGGCAGCGTTTCATTTGAAATGACTATTACGAGAGAGGAATTCAATAAGCTCACTAAAGATCTTGTGGACAGGACGTCTATTCCGGTGGAGAATGCGCTGAGAGACGCTGGGGTGTGTAAAAGTGATATATCCAGGATCTTACTGGTTGGCGGATCCACGAGGATACCGGCAGTGCAGGAAATGATAGCGAGGATGATGGAAAAGGAGGCATCAAGGAATCTTAATCCGGATGAGTGTGTGGCATTAGGCGCGGCAGTCCAGGGAGGCAAGCTTGGTGGAAATCTCTTTCCGGGATCTCCGGCAGATGAGATCATTCTTATGGATGTGACGCCGCTGTCGCTTTCGATCGAAACGGTCGGAGGTATAGCAAGCAGGCTGATCGATAGGAATACCACTATTCCTACGAGACATAGTCAGATATTTACGACAGCAGCCAATTTTCAGTCATCGGTAGACGTAAAGGTATTCCAGGGTGAACGTAAATTTACTAAGGATAACAGGCTTATCGGGAATTTCAGGCTTTCAGGAATAAAGAGGGCTCCGGCCGGTGTTCCTCAGATTGAAGTCACTTTCGATATAGATGCGAATGGGATCGTAAATGTATCGGCAAGGGATCTGGGAACCGGCAATGAGCAGTCTATTACTATTACATCTTCTTCCAACCTTTCTGAAGATGAGATCCAGAGAGCGATATGGAAGGCGAAAATATATGAGGATGAAGACGGAGAAAGGCTTTCACTGGTCGATGAGAAGCGTAAGGCCGAGCAGACGGTCAAGAAAGCTGAAGCTTTGCTGTCCACTCATAAAGCATGCCTGGATAAGGAACAGAAAAAAGCGATCAAGGCTGAGATCGGCGTCATAAAAAGGACACTCCTTAAGATGAAGTTTCTGAGAAACGGAGAAGAAGCCGCATGTAAGATAAGGGGCTCAGAGAGGACCCTGAAGGCGCTTATGAAGTCCTGTGAATAAAGAGAAAGACCTCTGTAAGTCAGCTGATATGACTTGCAGAGGTCTTTTAATGAATTAAATCATACTATATGATATTATTTACAGATAAAAACCTAAAGGAGGTCGTGATGTCAGGATCAGTTTATGGGAAGAACTTTGTGATTTCTACGTGGGGTGAATCTCATGGTGAAGCTCTGGGGGCATGCGTAGACGGATGCCCTTCGGGAGTGGAGATAAGCCGAGAATACATACAGGGATTTTTAAACAGAAGAAAACCAGGGCAATCAGAATTCACAACAGCGAGAGCGGAGGGAGATGAGGTAAGGATCCTTTCAGGTATATTTCGCGGTATTACGACCGGAACGCCTATCGCTATGATCATTGAGAATAAGGACCAGCATTCTAAGGATTATTCGGAACTGGAACAGGTGTACAGACCGGGTCATGCGGACTATTCCTTCAGTGAGAAATTTAAAATAAGAGACCACAGAGGAGGAGGAAGATCGTCCGGGAGGGAAACGGCAGGCCGTGTGGCGGCAGGGGCAATAGCCAGCAAGGTGTTGTCAGAATTGGGCATAAGTGTAAGAGCGTATTCAAAACGGATCGGACCGATAGAGATAGATGAGAAGAAATTTGATTTTGACGAGATAGGGAGAAATCCGTTTTGTATGCCGGATAAAGAAGCTGCAATAAGGGCAGCAGATCATGTAAGGGATTTAAAGAGTCAGGGGCAGTCAACAGGCGGAATTATCGAATGTCAGGTGGAAGGGATCAAGCCCGGCATAGGAGAGCCGGTATTTGACAAGCTGGACGCGGCGCTTGCCAAGGCCGTATTTTCTATAGGCGCCGTTAAGGGATTTGAGATAGGCGCGGGATTTGCGGTCGCAGGCATGAAAGGGATTGACAATAATGATCAGTTTGCCGGCGGCAAAGGTGAGAAAGAAATAGTTAAACTGACCAATAACTCAGGTGGGACCCTTGGAGGCATGTCAGACGGAGACAAGCTTATATTCAGGGCGGCAATAAAACCGACTCCATCCGTATCGGCAGGGCAAAAGACCGTTAATACGTCAGGAGAAGAGATAGATCTTGTAGTGAAGGGGAGGCATGATCCTGTTATTGTTCCGAGAGCGGTCGTTGTGGTAGAATCCATGGCGGCAATAACTATATTAGATCTTATTATGCAGGATATGTCATCACAGATCAGCTATTTAAAAAAGTATTATGATTCAAAGGGAAAATAAAATGTATGAGGTAATCAGTACAGATGGCAATGCCAAGCATGCACGTTTCGCAACTGTCCATGGGACAGTTGAAACGCCGCTTTTCATGAATGTGGCAACGGCAGCTGCAATAAAAGGAGGAGTATCGAGTGTTGACTTAAAAAATATAGGCACGCAGGTATCTCTTTCGAACACGTATCATTTACACGTAAGGACCGGTGACAGACTTATAAAAGAAATGGGAGGTATTCACAGGTTTATGAACTGGAACAGGCCGATACTTACGGACTCCGGAGGATTTCAGGTCTTTTCCCTGGGAAGCCTGCGCAAGATCAGAGAAGAAGGTGTTACGTTCAATTCTCATATCGATGGGAGAAAAATTTTTATGGGGCCGGAAGAAAGTATGCAGATCCAATCTAATCTTGGATCCACTATTGCTATGGCTTTTGATGAATGTCCTCCGGCTACAGAAGACAGGTCATACATCCAGCCATCTGTAGACAGGACGACGCGCTGGCTTGACAGGTGCGTAAAAGAAATGGACAGACTAAATTCACTTCCGGATACTGTGAACAGGCAGCAGATGCTGTTTGGCATAAATCAGGGCGGAGTATTTACCGATATACGAATCCGCCATGCGGAAGAAATAAGTAAGATGGATCTTGCGGGATATGCTATTGGCGGACTGGCCGTGGGTGAGACTCATGAGCAGATGTATGAGGTCCTGGACGCTACAGTGCCGCATCTTCCGAGGAATAAACCTACGTACCTTATGGGGGTAGGGACCCCTGTGAATATTCTTGAGGCGGTCGACAGAGGAGTTGACTTTTTTGACTGTGTTTATCCATCAAGAAATGGCAGACATGGCCATGTCTATACCAGAAAGGGAAAGCTTAACCTGCTTAACGCAAAATATGAAAAGGATGAACGTCCCATTGAAGAAGGCTGCGGTTGTGAAGCGTGCAGGAACTATTCGAGAGCATATATGCGTCACCTGTTTAAGGCAGGAGAGATCCTGGGAATGAGACTTGCGGTATTACATAATCTGTATTTTTATAACCATCTTATGGAAGATATCAGGGACGCTATCGACCGGGGAGAATATAAAAGCTTTAAAAAACGTACAATAGAACTGATGGAAGCGGGAGAATAAAATATGACACATTACCCCAAAGTGAAAAAACATATTGTTTACATATATGGAAAATTCATTTATAATTCTTGAGTATAATGTAGATTCGGAAGGAGCTTAACATGAATTCTAATCCAACCAGTATTATTTTAATGGTGGTTTACCTTGCTGCTATTATTATCTTTATGTATTTTATGGCTTTCAGACCACAGAAGAAACGTCAGAAGCTTAGAAGAGAAATGATGGATAATATGTCTGCCGGAGATTTTGTTCTCACAACAAGCGGATTTTATGGTGAAGTAGTTGATATCGAAGAGGATACGGTCATCGTAGAATTTGGTAATAACAAGAACTGTCGTATTGCGATGAAGAGAGATGCTATCGAGCAGGTTGAGAAAGCAAATCCAACATACACGAGCACAGCTTCTGCGGGCGAAGACAAGTAAATATGATCAGATATGCGTTCAGGATTCGATTCTTGAGCGCATTTTTTCTTGAAATGAAAAAATTATTATTGTAGAATATATGACAATACAAAAAAATGGAGGCGGTATTATGAATGGCAAAATTACTTTGATTCCTGGTGACGGCATAGGTCCGGAAATTGTTAAGGAAGCAGTTAAAGTGCTTGATGCAGTTGCTTCTAAATACGATCATACCTGGGAATATAAAGAAGTTCTTATGGGCGGCTGTTCTATCGATGAGTATGGTGTTCCACTTACCGATGAAGCGTTAAATACAGCGAGATTGGGTGATGCAGTCCTGCTGGGAGCTGTTGGCGGCAATGTCGGAAATTCGAGATGGTATGATGTGGCGCCCGGATTAAGACCGGAAGCAGGTCTTCTTAAAATAAGAAAAGAACTAGGTCTTTTTGCGAATCTGAGACCGGCCTTCCTTTATAAAGAACTGGAAAAAGCCTGTCCGCTGAAGGAAGAGATCACGGCTGATGGCATCGATCTTGTGATAATGAGAGAACTTACAGGCGGCCTCTATTTTGGTGACAGAAAGACAGAAGAAATTGCCGGGCTTTTAACCGCAACAGATTCTCTTGTATATAATGAAGAAGAAATTCGCAGGATCGCAATAAGAGCATTTGATATAGCAATGAAGCGGAGGAAAAAAGTAACAAGCGTGGATAAGGCAAATGTGCTTGATTCTTCAAGACTATGGAGAAAGATCGTAAAGGAAGTTGCGGAAGGTTATCCGGAAGTAGTTCTGGAAGATATGCTGGTAGATAACGCGGCTATGCAGCTCGTAAGGGATCCGGGACAGTTTGATGTTATTCTGACAGAGAACATGTTTGGGGATATTTTATCTGATGAAGCAAGTATGGTAGTCGGGTCGATCGGTATGCTTGCCAGTGCGTCTCTCAGAGCAGACAAGTTTGGACTGTATGAACCAAGCCATGGTTCAGCTCCGGATATTGCAGGGTTAAATATTGCAAATCCGCTTGCTACGATCCTGTCTGCAGCTCTTATGCTCAGATATACATTTGACCTTGAAGAAGAGGCTGCAGCCATTGAAAGGGCAGTGGAGAGTGCTTTAAGAGATGGATACAGGACCGGTGATATTTTTGAGGAAGGATGCATAAAGTGTTCAACAACTCGGATGGGCGACGAGATTGTAAAAAGGATGTGATCAAAATGATAAGCGATAATATTACAAAGGGTGTTGAAAAGGCACCGGCAAGATCCCTGCTCAATGCGGCAGGCTTGACGATAGAGGAGATGAACAAGCCGATCATAGGTGTCGTATGTTCCTATAACGAAGTGGTCCCGGGTCATATTAATCTGGACAAGATCGCAGACGCAGTAAAACTGGGAGTTGCAGCAGCAGGAGGAACCCCGTTGGTTGTTCCGGCTATCGCCGTTTGTGACGGTATCGCGATGGGACATGTGGGAATGAAGTACTCTCTTGTTTCAAGAGATCTGATAGCGGATTCTACGGAAGCTATGGCCATCGCGCATCAGTTTGACGGATTGGTAATGATACCGAATTGCGACAAGACAGTTCCCGGAATGCTCATGGCAGCAGCGAGGATCAATGTTCCGACAGTAGTTGTATCCGGCGGGCCTATGCTTGCAGGTAATGTTTCAAAGAAGAAGAGAAGCCTTTCTTCTATGTTTGAGGCGGTAGGAGCATATTCATCAGGTGCAATGACAGAAGAGGATGTTCGCAATTATGAAGAGAACGTCTGTCCTACCTGTGGCTCATGTTCAGGAATGTATACGGCTAATTCAATGAACTGTCTTACAGAGGCGCTGGGGATGGGACTCAGAGGAAATGGTACGATCCCGGCGGTTTATTCAGAGAGGATCAGACTTGCCAAGCATGCAGGAATGCAGGTCATGGAATTAGTGAGAAAGAATATCAGGCCTAGAGATATAATTACCAAGGACGCTATCATTAATGCGCTGACTGTTGATATGGCGCTCGGCTGCTCAACTAATTCAATGCTTCATATTCCGGCTATCGCACATGAGATCGGATATGATTTCGACATCAGAGAGGCTAATGCAATAAGTGAGAAGACGCCCAATCTGTGTCATCTTGCACCGGCAGGTGATGCATATATTGAAGAGCTTAATGAAGCGGGCGGCGTATATGCGGTTATGAAAGAGCTTGCAGACCATGGCCTGATAAATGAGGAATGTATGACGATCACAGGTCAGACGATCGGCGAGGCTATTAAATATTCACGAAACCTGGATGAAGATATCATCCGTCCATTTGACGATCCTTTCACCAAGGTCGGCGGACTTGCAGTATTGAGCGGAAATATAGCTCCGGACGGCAGTGTTGTAAAGAGAAGTGCTGTTGTTGATGAGATGCTGGTACATGAAGGACCTGCCAGAGTTTTTGATTGTGAAGAAGATGCTATTGAAGCTATCCGTGGAGGGAAGATCTCAGAAGGTGATGTTGTGGTTATTCGCTACGAAGGTCCTAAAGGCGGTCCGGGAATGAGAGAGATGCTAAATCCTACATCTGCGATCGCGGGTATGGGGCTTGGTTCATCTGTAGCGCTTATCACAGATGGAAGATTTTCCGGCGCCAGTCGTGGTGCATCGATCGGACATGTTTCACCGGAAGCGGCAGTAGGCGGACCTATCGCACTTATCAAAGAAGGGGATATTATCAAGATCGATATACCTAATTACTCTATAGAACTGGATGTATCTGATGAGGAACTTGCCAGAAGGAAAGAGGAATGGAAGCCTAGAACGCCTAACATTACAACGGGATATCTTGCGCGCTATGCGGCAATGGTTACATCCGGAAACAGAGGTGCGGTCCTTGAGGTTCCTAAGTTTTGATTTGCTGAATTGATTTTTACCAGTCGATAAATAGTTTTTGTATTGAGAGGAGGTTCATATATGAAAATAAATGGTGCTGAGATCATTGTAGAGTGCTTGAAAGAACAGGGCGTAAAAACTGTATTTGGTTATCCAGGTGGTACGGCCCTAAACGTATATGACGCCTTATATAAGCATGCGGACGAGATAGAACATATCCTTACATCTCATGAACAGGGAGCTTCGCATGCAGCAGACGGATATGCAAGAGCAACAGGCAAGGTAGGTGTCTGCTTTGCTACATCCGGACCTGGAGCAACGAATCTTGTAACAGGCATTGCTACGGCTTATATGGATTCTATCCCTATGGTAGCGATTACGTGTAATGTAAATGTTGATATGCTAGGAAGGGATACCTTCCAGGAGATCGATATTGCAGGGGTGACAATGCCGATCACAAAGCATAACTTTATTGTAAAAGATGTTAAGGATCTTGCCAAAACGATGAGAAGAGCCTTTGCTATAGCGGCTGGCGGGAGACCCGGCCCTGTTTTAGTAGACGTGACCAAGGATGTTACTGCAAATGAAACAGAGTATACTCCTGTTGTGCCGGAGAAGATCCAGCCTGTAACTTCAACGATAAGAGAAGAGGATATAGAGACAGCTGTAAAGCTCATCAGCAAGTCCAAGAGACCTTATCTTTTCGTTGGAGGGGGTGCGATCGCCGCGGGAGCTTCAAAGGAACTTAATAAGTTCGCACATCTTGTTAATGGTCCGGTCACGGACTCTTTAATGGGCAAGGGCGCATTTGATGAAACAGATCCTTTATATACAGGTATGATCGGCATGCATGGTTCTAAAACGACCAACCTCTGTGTATCAAAGGCGGATCTTCTTATCGTTGTAGGTGCGAGATTTTCAGACAGAGTTACAGGCAATACCAAGACGTTTGCAAAAAATGCAAAAATTCTTCATATCGACGTTGATCCGGCTGAGATCAATAAAAACATAAGGACATATGCCAGTGTGATCGGCGATGCTAATGAAGTTTTGAAGAGAATAAATGCGGTTCTGCCGCAGCAGTCTCACGAGGATTGGCTGAATGAAATTGAAGAAACAAGGAAAAAGTACGCAAAAACCCCTAAAAAAAATAACGACCTTACAGGTCCTGATGTGATCAGTAAGCTCTATGAACTTACTGAGGGTGATGCTATAATCGTTACTGATGTAGGACAGCACCAGATGTGGGCAGCACAGAATTATAAGTTCTCCAGACCGAGGACCTTCCTTTCTTCAGGAGGACTTGGTACAATGGGATATGGACTTGGTGCTGCTATCGGAGCAAAGATCGGAGTGCCGGCAAAAACGGTAGTAAATATAGGTGGTGACGGCTGTTTCAGAATGAATATGAATGAGATCGCCACAGCGTCAAGATATGGAATTCCGGTTATCGAGGTCGTTCTGAACAATCATGTTTTGGGTATGGTCCGACAGTGGCAGACTCTTTTCTATAATAAGAGATATTCAAATACAAGTTTAGATGATAATGTTGATTTCGTTAAGGTTTCTGAAGGCCTTGGCGCTAAGTCATATAGAGTAGAAAGTATAGATGAATTCGAAGCGGCATTTAAAGATGCACTGAAACAAAAAACACCAACAATGATCGAATGTGTAATCGACAATAATGACAAGGTGTTCCCTATGGTTTCACCTGGTGCTAGTATTGCTGAGACATTTGATGAAAATGATTTGAAGGAAAAATCAGGAGGAAAATAAGAATGTCACGAGTTTATAATTTTAGCGCAGGCCCGGGCGTATTGCCTGAGGCGGTTTTAAGAGAGGCAGCTGATGAAATGCTTGAATACAAGCAGACCGGTCAGTCCGTTATGGAGATGAGCCATAGATCTAAAGAGTATGAAGAAATCATCAATACTGCGGAAGCTGACTTCAGAGAGATCCTGGGATTGCCTGATAATTTTAAAGTTCTTTTTCTTCAGGGCGGAGCGTCTACTCAGTTTGCTATGATCCCTATGAACTTTATGCATCACAAAAAGGCCGCATATGTTATTACAGGTCAGTGGGCAAAGAAAGCATGGAAAGAAGCTCAGATCTACGGTGATGCAATAGCAGTTGCCTCATCAGAAGACAAGACTTTTTCCTATATTCCGGATTGCTCGGATCTTGATATTCCCGCAGACGCTGATTATGTTTATATTTGCGAGAATAATACGATATATGGAACAAAATTCAAGACGCTTCCTAATACCAAGGGACATGATCTTATTGCAGATGTTTCCTCATGCTTCCTTTCAGAACCGATGGACATCGACAAGTATGCGATGTTCTATGGCGGAGTCCAGAAGAATGTCGGGCCTGCAGGTGTTACTATATGCGCGATCCGTGAAGATCTGATTACGGATGACGTGATGCCGGGAACACCGACTATGCTTAAATATAAAACTCATGCAGACAAGGCATCTATGTATAACACACCACCATGCTACAACATCTACATATGCGGAAAGGTATTCAAGTGGATCAAGAGCATGGGCGGCCTTACAGCAATGAAAGAATTGAACGATAAAAAGGCTAAGATCCTCTATGATTTCCTCGACAGCAGCAAGCTGTTCAAGGGAACAGTTGAGCCGGCTTCCCGATCACTTATGAATGTTCCATTCGTCACAGGTGATGATGAGATGAATGCGAAGTTTATCGCTGAATCAAAGGCAGCAGGTTTTGTTAACCTTAAAGGGCACAGAAGTGTCGGCGGTATGCGTGCATCTATCTACAATGCCATGCCGATCGAAGGAGTGCAGAAGCTTGTTGAGTTCATGGATAAATTTGAAAAGGAGAATGCGTAAATGATCAACGTACATTGCCTGAATAATATTTCAGAGTCTGGTCTCAGTATGTTTTCTGAGCAGTATAATAAAGAAGCCAGCTATGAGGAGGCACAGGCCGTACTCGTAAGAAGTGCGAAAATGCATGATATGGAGCTGGGTAAGGACCTTCTGGCTATTGCCAGGGCAGGTGCAGGTGTAAACAATATTCCGCTTGATAAATGTGCGGATGCCGGAGTTGTGGTATTTAATACGCCGGGGGCTAATGCTAATGCCGTTAAGGAGCAGGTCCTTGCAGCGATGCTTCTTGCTTCAAGAGATCTTATCGGAGGAGCCGAATGGGTCAGTGATAATGCAGGAGATCCTGATATTGCAAAAACAGCTGAGAAAGCAAAAAAAGCATTTTCCGGACGTGAACTTAAGGGGAAGAAGCTTGGTGTAATAGGACTTGGCGCTATCGGACGTCTCGTCGCAAATGCATGCGTTGAGCTCGGAATGGAGGTATATGGTTATGATCCATATCTTTCCGTTGCGGCCGCATGGAACATCTCAAGAAAAGTAAACCATATTGATAATGTTGACGATATCTACAGAGATTGTGATTATATCACGATCCATGTACCGGCGCTTGATTCCACAAAAGGAATGATTGGAAAAGAGGCGTTTGCAATTATGAAGCCAGGGGCAGTTATCATTAACTGTGCAAGAGATATAATTGTAGATGAAGAGGAACTTCTTAAGGCGATAGATGACAGGATCATAAGCAAGTATGTAACTGACTTCGCCAATCCGACAGTTGTTGGAAAGGAGCATATTATCGTATTTCCTCACCTAGGAGCATCTACTCAGGAAGCAGAAGAAAACTGTGCGGCAATGGCAGTGAAAGAAGTACGCGATTTTATCGAAAACGGTAATATACTGAACTCTGTAAATTATCCTGCATGTGATATGGGAATTTGTCAGGCACAGGGGCGTGTAAGTATTTGTCACAAGAACGCACCCGGCATTCTGGGCAAGATCACGGCAGTCGTTGGTGAAGCGGGTGTAAATATTGCGGATCTGACTAATAAGTCTCGCGGCGACTATGCTTATACACTTATAGATATTGATGTTGCGGCAGATGATTCGTTAGCTGAAAAACTCTCAGCCGTTGACGGAATTATCAAGGTAAGAGTTGTAAAATAAGGCAGTAACTTTAGGGGGCTCCGACAAGGAGCCCTCTTTTTATGCGGAGGAGTAATGAGAGAAGAATATAAATATATAAGAAACGAAAAATACTATTATTCTTTCCCTGATTACTGCAAGGAGACATTCGGAAGAAAGCTGTACAGGATCGCGCTTGATATAGGAACTACCTGTCCTAACCGGGATGGAAAGCTGGGGTATGGAGGCTGTATTTTCTGTTCGGAAAATGGAAGCGGAGATTTTTCCATTAAATACAGGGGACAGAAGATAGAACCGGGAAGCATTCCTTATTTAAGCAAGACCAGCGGCAAAGATGGGGATTATATTGCCTACTTCCAATCTTATACCAATACCTATGGAGACAGCAGAAAGCTATATAAAATATTTAAGTCCGCAATGGAAGACGAGTTCTTTGCGGGGATCGCCATAGCGACCAGACCGGATTGCCTAGGGCCGGAGATCCTCGATGTATTAAAATGTTTAAGCCTTGAACATACGGACAAATTTATATGGGTAGAACTGGGTCTGCAGACTATTCATAAGGAAAGTGCGGATATTATCAGACGGGGCTATGATCTTCCTGTATTTGACGAAGCGGTCTCCAACCTGCATAAGATCGGGATCAAAGTAATAACTCATGTAATCATAGGGCTGCCGGGGGAAAGTGAGGATATGATATATGAGACGGTCAGATATTTGAATAAGGCGGGAATCGATGGAGTCAAGCTGCAGCTTTTGCATTATATAAAAGGAACAGACCTTGGAAGAGCTTATATGGAGTCACAGAAAGATGCGGATAAAAAGATCAAAGCAATGGATAAAGAAACCTATATCAGGATCATCGTCAACTGTATAGGCAGATTATCTCCCGGGATCGTGATACACCGGCTGACAGGAGACGGGGATAGGGAGAATCTGATCGCACCGGAATGGAGCGTATATAAGAAGAATATACTTAATGAGATCAGAAGCAGATTGAAGTCTGAGGGAATACGTCAGGGAAATATGATATAAAAAACGGGTGGTCGGCTATTATCGATAAAAAGTAAATAGCATGACCACCTGTTTTTTAATGTCATAACCTCTCTTTAAAAGGCTTAAAAGGATAGGGCCTTACTCCCGGGAATATTTTTGTAGACAATATTGCAGATGTAAGCATGATCGCAATACCGACGGTCAAAGGCGCCAAAAGGAAGAAATAGGACCTTACGTTCTGCATTACACAAAGCAGGGCAGTCGCGCCGCCGGGAGGATGTAAAGTATCTGTGAGCATCATGACGATTATTGATATTGTTACGGCAACAGCCATAGTATACCAGGTGGGGCCAAGCAGAAGGTTACACGTTATAGCTATAGTGGCTGTTATCAGATGGCTGAAGCAGAAGTTTCGCGGCTGAGCCAGAGGAGATGCAGTTGCCGAATAGAGCAAGACGGCACTGGCGCCAAAAGGAGCGATTATAAAAGGGTATCCAGTAAGAAAAGCAAGGAGGGAGATCCCGCCGATGCCGCATATGCTTCCAACAGAGGTCATGATCACCTCTTTGTATGATACTTTTTTAAAAAGTTTTAGTTTCATATCCACCTCAAAAAGTTATATATATATTTAGTAGAGAAGTATACACCTTTAGAAGTTAAAAGCAAATTTACATATTAAGAAGAGACTTTCGCTTTAAATCAACTTTAAAAAATTTAAAATTATAATTATATTATTGACAAATAAGGATTATATATGTATAGTTTATATCTAAAGGGTTAGCAAAAGCTAATCCGAATTTTTACAGAAAAGGTTAGCTGATACTAACCTTTTGAGACCTCATTTGATCGATATAAGTGATCGGTCCGGATGAGCTTTGATGAATAAATGTAAATTTTAAAGGCCTGTTTGACCAACGAGGCGGGCCTTTGTGTGCGCAGCTGACAAGTGTGCGGGATACCGCGGGGAGAATGGAATTATGTGTAATGAAATTATAGTTAAATATTGTTCTCCAACACTTGCGAATATAAAAACAGGGAGTCTTTTTACTATGCCGATCCGTGATTGTGAAAACTGCATGGATATGGTAAGAACGATAAACAGGAAACTTGTACCGAAGGGGCTCAGATTTCTGGTTTTAAAAAAAACGGAATCATCAGTACTTTTTTATATGTACAGGCCTCAGTTACTGAAAAAAGATCTGTTTGACCAGGAAGCGTTAAGTATTCTGAATGAAGCAGGTTATGTAACATCGAGCTCAGATCTGTGCGTAATACACCTGATGAAACGATTAAGGGAGAGTGAAGGCTTTCCGCATGAAATAGGACTGTTTTTGGGGTATCCGCCGGAGGATGTACGTGGTTTCATAACCAATGGCGGAAAAAACTGCAAATGTGTAGGTACATGGAAGGTTTATGGAGACACTTCTAAAGCGCTTGAATTATTCTGCCGATATAAGAAGTGTACGGCTATGTATTGTCGATACTACAGGAGAGGGTTAAGCATCGAATCATTGGCAGTTGCATAAAAATCGAACTTCTTCTTTAAAAAATAAAATTCAAAAACGGAGGATTTAAAATGAGTAAAGTAGCAGTAGTATATTGGACAGGAACGGGAAATACGCAGACGATGGCAGAATCGGTTGCAGAGGGGGCGAGAAATGCCGGTGCGGATGTTGATCTTATAGAAGTATCTTCATTCGATCCGGCTGCAGTCGGAAGTTATGATGCAATTGCGTTCGGATGCCCATCAATGGGTGTTGAGGTCCTTGAAGATACGGAATTTGAGCCGGTATATAATGAATGTAAGCCAACACTTTCAGGTAAGAAAGTCGGTATCTTCGGATCATATGGCTGGGGAGATGGTGAGTGGATGAGAAACTGGGAGGAAGAGATCCGGGGACTTGGCGCAAACCTTGTTGCAGCCGGAGTTATGTGCAATTATACACCGGAAGAGAGCGGTCTTAATGATTGTATGGCGCTTGGTGAAACGCTTGCTAAATAATTTTAAATAAGTTCCATAAAAATCCAAAGTTTTAAAAATCAAAAATCATTTTAATAAAAGCCAGGGCCTGCAGGCCCTGGCTTTTATGGTGCAGAATGTTTTTCGTTCATCACGGTGGTCGGGTCCGTATGACCGGAGTAAAGTACTGTATCATCAGGCATTGTAAAAATTTTCGTCAATATACTCTTAAAGAGAGAGTTTTTATCACCTCCATAAAAAGTGTATTTACCTACGCCGCCTTTATAGATCAGATCTCCGACAAATGCGGACTTATCTTTTTGGGAATAGTATGTCACGGAATCACTTGTATGACCCGGGGTATGGAGGACCTTCAAACTGAAATCAGGATTCACCTTGAGTGTGATCATATCGCCGTCATCCAGACAGGTGACATTTTGCAGCGTTATTCCGGGTCCATGAAAGGAAGAACGATTGTGGGAACTGTCCAAAAGAAAGGTATCAGCATTTCTGTGAGCGTAGATCGGAATACTCAGGGCATTGCGAATTTTATCGGCGGCACCAATGTGATCATAGTGACCGTGAGTTATCAAGATAGCCTCAATCGTCCATAGGCTTTTCCTGATAATATCGAGCAAGACCTCAGCTTCGCCGCCCGGATCGATCAGGAAACCGTGATCGGTCGTATCATCCATATAAAAATAAGCGTTTGTAAGATTATGGAATTTTACAGTTTTTTTAAATATCATACTCAAGCCTCGTCAAAAGACCTCCCTTTTCCGTGTGCTGCCAGGAAAAGGAAGGTCCTTAAAAATAATAAGATTACTTAATACCTTCAGCTTCTTTTATTGCTGCAAGCAGCTCATCATATTCTGTATAAGCTTTAATATGAGGGTGTTCACCGGTGATCTTATCGGTAGATTTAAATAAGAATCCGGCTTTGCTTGCTTCTATCATACCGATATCATTATATGAATCTCCGGCGGCGATGGTATCAAATCCGATCGAATGAAAAGCTTTTACGGTTGAAAGCTTGGCATCACCCGGCAGTCTCATTTTGATATCCTGGATCGTTCCGTCCTCGTCTACGACCAGAGAGTTGCACATGATGGTTGGGTAACCAAGCTGCTTCATAAGCGGCATAGCAAATTCGACAAAAGTATCGGATATGATGACTGTTTGAGAGAATGAGCGCACTTCATCGAGGAATTCTTTGGCGCCCGGCTTTGGGCTCAATAAAGAAATGGTTTCTTGAATATCTTTTAATTTAAGACCGTACCGCTTAAGGATATTTATCCTTAAAGCCATAAGTTTCCTGTAATCGGGCTCATCACGGGTCGTGATCTTAAGTTCCTCGATATTTCTTGCTTTAGCAAATTCGATCCAAATCTCCGGGACGAGAGGACCCTCTAAGTCCAGACATGTAATAAACAAAATGAATCCTCCTTAAATAATCAATATATAGATATTTTATGCTGCATTTAATTAGAACCATAACAAAAAGACAGGGAAAATACAATAAAACGATAAAAAATAAAAGTATAAAATTCGCAGAAGTGTCTCATGGAAAACATAAACAAACTATGTTAAACTGAAATGATCAATAGATGGATAAGAGGTGGTCGATGTGGGAGAGTATACAGATATTCTTGGTAGGGAAGATTTTAAAAATCGTATGAGATATATCGTTGCCAAAGATAAGCTGGCTCATGCTTATATACTTAACGGCGAGGAAGGCATCGGAAAGAAGACCATGGCCAGGATCTTATCTATGACTATCAACTGTGACACCGTGAGAGAAAAGGTAGACGCAGGGAATGCCGCGCCGGAGGATATAGTGGCTTGTAAGACCTGTCATTCGTGCATACAGGCAAGCTCGGATAATAATCCTGATATTATATTTATCTCGCCTGAAGATGATAAAAGATCTATCTCAGTAGATGATATAAGAAAAAAACTGGTCGAAGATGCGGCCATTAAACCTTATAAAGCTAAATATAAGATATATATAATCGACAGGGCGGATACGATGACTGTTGAGGCACAGAATGCAATGCTGAAAACATTAGAGGAACCGCCTGCTTACATTATAATCATTCTTCTCACATCTTCAGAGGCAAAGCTTCTGGATACCATAAGATCAAGGTGTGAGTCATATGAGATCCCGGCTGTTGATAGTGCGACGGTAGAGAAATATTTAAAAGGCTGCTGTCCTGATTCAACAGAGGAAGAAATTAAATTTGCGGTCAAATTTGCTGACGGCAGAATCGGAAAGGGGATTTGCGTTTTGACAGATGAAGATTTTCAAAAAGTGAAAGATGTCTTTATAGAAATAATGGTAAATATTCAGACTCTTTCTATGAATGAAATTAACAGACACATAAGAACTCTGGCAGGATTAAAAGATACTCAGATAGATGCATTTTTTGATCTGCTGGAACTCTGGTTCAAAGACATTCTTTTGTTTGAAACAACAAGGGATGCCAATGGAGTCGTTTTTAAGGAATATCTGCCTAAGATCGACAAGCAGTCTCAGAATCTTACATATGGAGAGCTGGATGAGATCAATAAGGCTATTGAAAAAGCCAGAGAGAGATTAAAGGCAGCAGTAAGCTTTGATATTGCTATGCAGATGCTGTTTATGACTATAAGAGAAAAGATCATAGGCTAAGCTATAGAAGGAAGGGAAACTCCTTTGAGTAAATTATTAGGCGTAAAATTTGATAAGAGTGAGCCAATTGAATATTATGTTTCCGGACCATATGAACCGCTTATGGGCGATAAAGTGATTGCTGAGACAGATATGGGGCTGGATGTCGGGACAGTTGTGATGAATGACTGCAATGCAGAAGCTCTCGGCCTTACTCCGCCGATCAAGGCTGTTTTACGGATTGTGACTCCGGAGGATATGGAGAGGATCCGGGTCAATGAAGAGAAGGAAAGGCAGGCATTTGATATTTGCAGGGAAAAGATAGAAGTGCATAAACTTCCAATGAAGCTTATCAGAGTAAAATATATTTTTGATAACAAGAAGATGATCTTTTATTTTTTCTCTAAAAATCGTGTGGATTTCAGAAATCTTGTTAAGGATTTGGCAGCTGTTTTTAAGACGCGCATAGAGCTGAGACAGGTTGGAGTGAGGGATGAAGCAAGAATGGTCGGCGCGATAGGGAGCTGCGGAAGAACTCTTTGCTGTTCTTCAGGAATCTCAGATTTTGAGCCGGTATCTATCAAGATGGCGAAGGATCAGAACCTTTCTCTTAATCCGACGAGCATATCCGGAATATGCGGGAGACTCATGTGCTGTCTGGCATATGAAAATGAGACATATGAATATCTCCACAAGACTATGCCGTCTGTAGGGGATTTTGTAGTGAGTAAAAGTAACAGTTCTGAGAAGGGAAATGTAGTATCTGTTGATATACTCAGCCAGAGGGTCAAGGTCCTCGTGACCGAAAATGGAGATGATAAGAACATAAAGGAATTAATGGCGGAGGATCTGGTCGTGAGAAGCAACAGAAGATCATGTCCAAGGGGAAGCAGACGATGTAAGGACGAAAAATGTACAGAGAACAGTTCAGAGATGGCGGATATATTGGAAAATGAGTGATAGTGATTGGTTGAAGCGCGGTGAGCGGATCGATGACCTTCAGCGTGAAGGATTCAGACTGATCCAGGATCCGGATATGTTTTGTTTTGGAATAGATGCTGTCTTACTGGCTGATTTTGCAAAAGCTGATAGAAATTCAAAGGTTCTTGATCTATGTACAGGAAACGGTGTGATTCCGGTCCTTATGCTGTCCAGAAAAAAGGGTTATGTCTATAAGGCGATAGAGATCCAGGAGGCGAGCGCTGATATTGCCCGTCGAAATGTGAAAGTGAATGGCCTTGAGGACAGGCTGGAAATAATCTGCGGAGATATAAAAAACGTACCGGAACTTGTCGGGAGGGATACGTTCGATGTGGTGACCTGTAATCCTCCTTATATGCTAAGTGGCGGAGGGATACCCAACCCGGAGGACGCTAAAGCTTTAGCCCGTCATGAAATACTGTGCAATTTCGATGATGTGGCAAGGGCCGCAAGTCAGGCTCTGAAAGTTGGAGGAAAGTTGTATCTCGTTCACAGGACAAGAAGATTAAGTGAGATATTTGATAGTCTGCGGCGCCATAAGCTGGAGCCCAAGAAGATCAGAATGGTCCACTCTTTTGCAGATAAGCCGGCTGTTATGATCCTTATAGAAGCGAGCAAAGCGGGTGGAGTTGAACTTATTGTTGAACCTCCGCTTATTATTTATAAGAGCAATGGAATATACACAGATGAAGTAATGAAGATCTACTGTTAAGGAAGCTTATGGAAAATTCAGGAAAATTGTATTTATGTGCGACTCCTATAGGAAATTTAGAGGATATTACATTCAGGGTGCTCAGGATCTTAAAGGAAGCGGACCTGATAGCGGCAGAAGATACAAGAAACAGTATACACCTGCTTACTCATTTCGGGATCGAAACGCCTATGACGAGTTATCACGAATATAATAAGGTGGAGAAAGCCAGAACACTGGTGGGGAAGATGCTGTCGGGGATGACGGTCGCATTGATAACGGACGCAGGCACTCCGGGAATTTCGGATCCGGGAGAAGAACTTGTCCGTCAATGCTATGAGGCGGGCGTTCCGGTAACCTCCCTTCCCGGAGCAGCGGCATGTATAACAGCGTTGACGATCTCCGGCCTGCCGACAAGACGTTTTGCATTTGAGGCTTTTCTGCCTTCGGATAAGAAGGAAAGATCCAGGATCCTTGATGAGCTGAAAGAGGAGACAAGGACGATGATTATCTATGAATCTCCTCACCATTTAAAGGCTGCGCTAAAAGACCTTGCCCAGTGTCTGGGAGAAGACAGGAAAGTGTCGGTCATTAAGGAACTTACTAAGATCCATGAGAAAATATTAAGAACAACTTTGGCGGATGCAATCAGATTCTATGATGTTACACCTCCGAGAGGGGAGTACGTTCTTGTGATAGAGGGAAGATCTTTTGATGAGATAGACAGTCAGGAGCGTGCCGACTGGGAAGCGCTGACAGTCAGAGAGCATATGCGGATATATCTTGATCAGGGAATGGACAGAAAACTGGCGATGAAGGCGGTTGCAAAAGACAGAGGATTGCCCAAAAGTATTATTTATAAGGAATTGTTAGAGGATTGATCTGCAGAGGAATCAGGAGGAAGAAATGGCAGTAACTATCGTTATGAAGACCAGGGGGATCTTTGGAAAGATACCTCCATTCAGTGATCTTTTAAAGCCGGGATTTTCTTATGGAACATGGACAGATGGATTTATTATCAATCCCGATATATCCGGAGATAATACGCTTCTCTACAGAAAGGACAGTATTGCCCGCGGTCTCAACCTCGGACTGGGAGACAGAAGTCTTCTTACATTCAAACTTGCGCTGCCGACCAGTGATGAAGAGATCAAAGATTTCTACGAGTATATTATGTTTCTGTGCGGGAAACTGGAAGTCGCCACATTTGAAAAAAACGGAACGTCATGTAGTATAGCGGATATTCCGAGGCTTACAGAAGAAGATATGGCAGCATCAAGAGAGAGCCTTTTCCAGATAGAAAAGAATATGGAAAACAGTGACATTTCCTCTATGTATATTTTTGGCGTGACTAATCCTCTTGCTATGGGAAGAGATGATTTAAAGGCTATAGGCGGTGACATGGCAAGGTTTGCTGATTTTCTCGATGGAAAACAGCGCTATAAGGGAAGATATGTTGCACCGAAATTGGAGGTATATAAGGATGCCGGAGAAAAAAAGCGCAGATCTTTTTTCAGAAAGGATACAGACAGCGCGGACGACAGATATATAGGGACATTTGAAGTGGGTATCGGTGAGGAACTGATCTTTCCGCTTGTACCAAGATCTTTGAATAAAAAAGAAGCAAGGGTCATGATCTGGCAGGTGAAAGTCAAGCTTGGCCCGGGAGAGATCAGAACTTTCGCATTTGATGATTTCATAAAAAAAATAGACAGATCTGTCCCTTATGACAGCGAGCATGTATTTATCAACCTAAAGGCAGAAGATTTTGATTAAGTAAAAAATCACCATGGAAAAAAGACCAAGGTGATTTTTTAAGGAAAAGTATTTTAGTTTTCGTGTATTTTTATTGAGGGTAAAAATACATCGAGGAGCAAATATCTGTCGATATTTCGACAAATATTCACCGAGTGTGGGTCACGAGACAGCCAGGACTTGCGAAATCGCCCTGAACTGTACCGTTAGCTGGATTATAGACTTTAATTGTTGATGTGTCAACAATTAAAGAGTAAAAAACTTAGAATCGGTTGACATTATATCCGGTATATGTTTAACTCCATATATAGAAAAGATCCTTTAAAAGGATCTCAAAGGGAGTAGCCTGCATATTATATGTTTGTATAAGCCGTCAGCGCGGTTTCCAAAAGAGACCCGGCTATATAACGAAGTGGCGAGACTTTGCTATGACTTCAGATGACAAGTTATGGCATAAGTCTCTTTTTTTATGCCTGTAGCTGTGTTCAGGTAACTATCTTATGTGAAAGCTTATTTAGCGGAAAGGGAAAAATATTGATAATTATCCAGTGTTTATTATTGGCCCTTGGATTTGTGATGCTTATAAAGGGCTCGGATTTTTTTGTTGATGGAGCAGCCGGTATTGCCAGGAGCTTTGGCGTGCCGCAGCTGGTGATAGGCCTAACTATCGTGGCTATGGGAACCAGCGCTCCGGAAGCTGCGGTAAGTATTGCCTCAGCAAGTAAAGGAAGTGCAGGGATTGCGATCGGAAATATCGTAGGAAGTAATATACTTAATATATGGATCATCCTTGGCGTTACGGCGCTTATGGTGGTGATGGCAGTTGCGAAGTCTACGATAAAATATGAAATGCCGTTTATGATCGCGATCACGGTGCTTCTGCTTATTCTTGGTCTGGATGGTCAGATCGGAAGGATAGATGCTATTATTTTCCTCATAGTATTTGCGGCCTATCTGGCTTATCTTTTCAGACTTGCTAAAAAGAGTGGGAATGAAGAGGCGGAAACTGAGTCTGCCAAGAAATATTCTGTACCGATAGCCATTATTCTCACTATAATAGGAATGGCGCTTATAATAGGAGGGAGTCAGGTAACGGTCAATGCGGCGACAAGTATAGCTCGTTCATTTGGCGTGAGTGACAGGATAATCGGTCTTACTATAGTGGCACTCGGAACAAGTCTGCCTGAGCTGTTCACATCTATTAACGCAGCAAGAAAGGGAAATGCGGATATTGCGATCGGAAATATCGTAGGAAGTAATGTATTCAATATTCTTTTCGTGCTTGGAATCTCAGGTATTATTACCGATATTCCATTTGCGGCTAATTTCCGGATCGATACGCTCGTCGCCATTGCGGCATCAGCCATGCTTCTGGTCTTTTCGATCAAGGACAGGAAAATCAAAAAGTGGGCAGGTTGTATATTCCTTATATCTTATGCGGCATATTTTATATATATGCTGGCAGCAACGGGCGGAGGAGCATGACCCACCTTAAAATATAAACTAAATATAATTTATAAATTGCCGTATTTTTAAGAAAATATAAAAAACGGCTTGACAAAGGCTGAATAGTTAACTTATGCTTGCCCGTAGGGAAGTTGGACGTATGCCCTCATTTTTTTTCTGAGTAATTAGCATATGCTAAATGCAGCAGCTTTCTGAGAAAATTTAATCTTTAAAGGAGTTTTTATGCCTCTTACATTTGCTCAAATAGGAGAAGAATATGAGATACAGCGCATTGGAGGCTTGCCCGATGTTAAGAAACATCTGGGAGACCTCGGATTCGTTGCAGGTACGAAGATCACGATCATCAACTCCCTGGCAGGGAATCTTATAGTTCGCGTAAGGGATATAGAGGTTGCCATCGGGAGAGGGATGGCGGCGAAAATATTTGTATAGGAAGGAATAGACCATGCATACATTAAAAGATGCAAAAGTAAATCAGATCGTAAAAGTAATTAAACTTCACGGGCTTGGCGCTGTGAAGAGGAGAATAATGGACATGGGCATAACTAAAGGTATTGATGTCCATGTTAAGAAGGTCGCACCTCTGGGAGATCCGATCGAGGTGACTGTTCGCGGATATGAACTCACGATTAGAAAAGCTGATGCCGAACTGATAGAAGTTGAGAATACGAATAATGATTGATAATCGTGTATTAAGGAGAAAAAAACAATGAATGAGATCCGTATAGCATTAGCGGGAAACCCTAATACAGGTAAAACGACTCTTTTCAATGGACTGACAGGCGCTAACCAGTATGTTGGAAACTGGCCTGGTGTTACCGTTGAAAAGAAAGAAGGCAAGCTTAAAGGTCACAAGGATGTTGTGATCACTGACCTACCGGGTATATACTCCCTTTCTCCATATACGTTGGAAGAAGTAGTTGCGCGTAATTACCTTATCAAGGAATCGCCTGACGGTATTATAAATATTATCGATGGTACTAACCTTGAAAGAAACCTTTATCTTACAACTCAGCTGCTGGAACTGGATATTCCTATGGTCCTGGCGATCAACATGAGTGACATACTTGAGAAAAAGGGAGATATCATCGATACCGGAAAACTTTCAGCTGAACTGGGATGTCCGGTAGTCAACATTTCTGCGCTTAAGGGTACCGGGATCAAGGAAGCTGCAGAGGCAGCATTAAAAAACATTAAGAATGACCACAGAGCTAAGAGATTTAAACTTACTTACTCTGATTGTGTAGAGAGAAGCCTTGAATTTATCAAGGATGAACTGCCCGGACTGCCTCAAAAGTACAGACGTTGGTATGAGATCAAGCTTTTTGAAAGGGATCCTAAGATCCTGGAAGAACTGAAGGTGCCGGAGGCAAGTGTTGAAAAGATCAATGCACAGATCGCGGCTGCGGAAAAAGAACTTGAGGATGATGCCGAATCAATAATCACTAATGAGAGATATGAGTACATTGGAAGTATTATCAAGGATATTTACACCAAAAAATCGAAGCCGAAGCTGACGACGTCAGAGAAGATAGATAAGGTCATAACCAACAGGATCCTGGCGTTTCCTATTTTTGCCGGAATCATGTTCCTTGTCTATTATCTCTCCATCGTGACAGTTGGAACCTTCTTTACAGATTGGGTAAATGATGGCGTGTTTAAGGATGGGTGGCATTTGTTCGGAATAGGTACGGAACAGTACAACGAAGTGATGAATGACTACGCGTCAGAGCATATCTGGACACAGGAAGTTGTTGATACAGTAAATAAAGCAAAAGAGGCAGGTGTTGCAGGAGCGAAAAATATAGCTGATGCAATAGAAGAAGCCGATTATTCAGCCTTTGATGAAGCCTATGAAGCTTATGGCGCATCTCTTGAAGAGGCGGGCTACAGTATCTCTGAAACAGTAGAAACTGCACTGGAGGCGGAAGATGTTCCTTCATCAGAGAATTATGGAATTTTTGTGCCAAGCCTTCCAAGCCTGGCAGAGAAGGGGTTAACAACCATTGGCTGTGCGGACTGGCTCCAGAGTCTTATAATTGACGGTATAATTGCCGGCGTTGGAGCCGTCCTGGGATTTATACCTCAGATGACAGTGCTGTTTATCTTGCTGGCATTTTTGGAATCCTGCGGTTATATGGCCAGAATTGCATTTGTACTGGATAGGATATTCAGAAAATTCGGCTTGTCGGGAAAGTCATTTATTCCTATACTTATAGGTACAGGATGTGGTGTTCCGGGAGTTATGGCGAGCAGAACTATCGAGAATGAGCAAGACAGACGAATGACTATCATGACCACTACCTTTATTCCGTGCAGTGCCAAGCTTCCTGTAATTGCTATGATCTCTGCGGCTTTATTCCATCAGTCATGGTGGGTCGCACCAAGTGCGTACTTTATCGGTATAGGCGCGATCATAGGTTCGGGTATCGCGCTTAAAAAGAGTAAAGCCTTTGCAGGTGAACCTGCGCCTTTTGTAATGGAGCTTCCGGCATATCACTGGCCGACAGTTGGAAACATTGCCAGATCGGTATGGGAAAGAGTATTTTCATTTATCAGAAAGGCCGGAACCATCATCCTTCTCTCATCTATCGGAATCTGGGCAGGATCTAAGTTCGGCTGGGTAGATGGCGCTTTCATGTTCAGTACGGATATCGAACTTGAGAATTCTATCCTTGGCGCGATCGGCAACGTAGGCAAATGGATATTCATGCCTCTGGGATTTGGAGATATCAAGGCAACGATAGCGACAATAATGGGTATCGTTGCTAAGGAAGAGGTCGTAGGAGTGTTCGGAGTCCTTGACTTTGAAGGCTTATCAGCGATCGCCGGATACTCATTACTTATATTCAACCTTCTTTGCGCACCTTGTTTTGCAGCGATCGGCGCGATCAGAAGAGAGATGAACAATGGAAAATGGACATGGTTTGCTATTGGCTACCAATGTGGACTTGCGTATCTGGTTTCTTTAGTGATCTACCAGTTCGGCATGGCATTTATAGGCAAGGCTCACCCTGTAGGTATTATCTGTGCTATTATAGCAGCAGCATGGATGGTATATATGATAGTCAGACCGGCTAAAAAAGTCAGACATTAATTATAGTCAGACGAGGGGGTATTATATGAATCTGGGAACGTTAATAGTTGCGGTCGCTATAGCCGTATTGGTCGCAGTGATCGTAGTGAAGACGGTAAAAGATAAAAAACGCGGGAAGTCATCCTGCAGTGGCTGCAGCGGATGCTCAGACACTTCTTGCAGCAGCTATCATAAGCATTAAATAAAAAAGACCGGCAGTCACAACGACTCCCGGTCTTTTTTATGAAAGATAAGATCTTAGATCACTTATCATATTTACGGTCTGATCGAAACCATCATTATATAGGTACATTAATTTACGCCGGTCCTTTTCCATCATTTTTATGCCGACGGTTTTTTGAGGTCTGAAAACAAAGACCCTGCCTTCTGCCTCATACTTATCAAGAAGGTTCATCTGCACATTATAACGATCGGTAAATGTTTCTAAAGCTTCCTGGAATTGAGGATATTTTTTGTATAAGGGAAGGATCCGCTTCATCATCCTGTCAGGTCCCTTTCTATATCCCTTCTCTCTCGTGGAAACAACGACTACCCTGTCACATCCGTCTTCAAAGGCTTTTTCAAAAGGGACAGGGTCAGATATTCCACCGTCCATGTAGGGTATATCATCCAGATATATTTTAGGAAAGGCCAGAGGAATAGCGCATGATGCCCGAAGTACATGCATGTGCCTGTCTTCAGAAAGGTATGGTCTGTACTCAGCTTTTCCGGTAAGAACATTAGTCATAGTGCAGATAAAACCGCCGGGGAATTTATCGTAAGTATCGTAGTCGAAAGGGATCAGTTTATTTGGCACTGTGTTGTAGACAAAATCCAGGCCGAATAAACTTCTGTTGTCTTTTTTGAAAAGATTAGAAAGACTTAAATATCTCTTATCATCGCAGTAGCGCATAAGGATCCGAAGATTACGTTTATATTGCCTGGAAGCATATGAAACGCCATAACCGCATCCGGCGGAAACTCCGATCATATAATCAGGGAAAATATCATTCTTCAGCAGTGCGTCAATAACACCGCAGGAAAAAATAGTACGATAAGCGCCGCCTTCAAAAACAAATCCTGTTTTCATATTAACCTTCTTCAATTAAATATTCTTTAATAATGAGTTTGATCGTTTTATATAGATGAGGTTTCATTTTATCTATAGTGACCGGATCGGAATAGGTCAGGCAGTTTATAGTAACGCTGGAGACCGTCTGGACGATCAGGTAGATCATTATTTCAAAATCCCTGAAACGAACATTTTCGATCTCCAGCAGCTCTTCTAAGTAAACTGTCATTTCGTTTTGCCTGTCCGGATCACCGTCGCCGGTAACAGCTTTCTTGATAATAGGCCAGGTCAGGTTCTTGTAAACAAAATCAACAAGCCTTTTATCCTTGCAGATCGTATCGACTATATGATCAATGAAGAAAATAACCTCATCTTCAAAAGAAAAGTCGTTTCCGGAGTCGAATATCTGAGAAATAGTTTCCTGAAAAAGTTCTTTAAGCTTATCGAAGATAAGCTGGTAACGGATCTGGTTCTTATCCTTAAAATATAAGTAGAAAGTACCCTTGGCAACTCCTGCAGACTTGGAGATCTCTGCAACCGTTGTTGTATCGAAGCCTTTGGACAGAAAAAGATGGTAGGCAGATTCTAGGAGTGCAGTATACTTTTGTTGTTTATTTTGTTCCGCTTTCGTCATATAAACTCCTAAAATTTATTTATACACAGGTAAAAAATATATTTAGATTATATTTTATCAGAAAAAGAAAAGTCAATAATATTAGGATTAAATGAAAATAAAAAGCCTTGGAAGAAGGCCCTGGATATAGTCTATAAAAGCCGGATCGATAATAAAAAAGGAAAACTTGACAAAGATAGTTAGCAATGGTAAACTCAACACATTAAGTTAGCGGCGACTAACCAAACTTTTTACATGTCACTTTAGAAATATTAGTTACATCATATAGAACGCGTTTATCGTAAGGAGGGGAATATGAGTATTGTAATTTTAGGGGGAAACGAAAGAATGGAACGCAAGTATGTTGAGCTGTGTCGCGAACATAATTGCAAGGTAAAGACCTTTATTAAACCGATAGGGTGTCTCAAGAACAAGATAGGAGATCCTGATCTGATGATCTTCTTTACAGGGGCCATGTCACATAAGATGGTACATTGCGCTATGAACGAGATCAAGGGCTGCTCAACGACCATAGAGAGACTGCCAAGCGGTTCGATCTCATCATTAAAGAAAGTGCTTGAGAAATATGCGCCGGTTGCGTAAGGTGATAAGCTCATATATATTACATTATATTATATTAAATAAGGAAGAGGTCCGTGGAAGGAAGCGGAGCGCTTCCTTTTTTGATATATATAGTGTAGGAAGTGAAGGTAAGAGTCTAGATATAGGGCAGGGTGAATAAAAATGGGAAAATAA
>UQNS01000010.1 GCA_900542465.1 uncultured Eubacteriales bacterium | reverse complement strand
ATCAAATAAAAAAGACCATAACGCTTAAGTTACGGTCTAATTTTTTGTCCAAATGTAAACCACTTGGAACTATTATTTAGTTTACTCTTTTTAACAAATGTTCCCATTTTAATCCCAGTTACAGTTTTTCATCTTCTGTAACCGTTGATTTTACAAGGTTTTAATTTTTTTGCTCTTACCGAAAATCGCAGTTTCACTGCTCTCCGCGCTCTGCGCTATTTTTCGGGTAAAACTCCCACACAGGAGAGTTTTACTCCCATTCAATAGTTCCCGTTGGCTTTGGAGTAAGGTCATACAACACCCTGTTCACGCCTGCGACCTCGCTCGTGATCCTCTCTGTTATATGCTGAAGAAGTGAAAAATCAATATTCTCCACTGTTGCTGACATAGCGTCCTTTGTATTCACAGCACGAATAATAACCGGATAAGCATCTGTACGCTTACCATCCTGTGTCACGCCCACTGATTTGAAATCAGGAACAGCTGTAAAATACTGCCATACCTTACCTGCAAGGCCATTCTTCTCAAATTCTTCACGAAGGATCGCATCTGATTCACGCACACATTCGAGTCGATCTCTTGTGATGGCGCCAAGACATCTCACTCCGAGGCCGGGGCCAGGGAATGGCTGACGATAGACCATGCTGTCAGGAAGGCCAAGCTCCTTACCTACGACACGAACTTCATCCTTATATAGGAGTCTGATCGGCTCAACAAGCCCGAACTTCAGGTCTTCCGGAAGCCCTCCAACATTGTGATGCGCCTTTACTCCGTCTGATTCAAGAATATCAGGATAGATCGTACCCTGCGCAAGGAACTCAATACCTTCCTGCTTTCTGGCTTCCTCATTGAATACCTCGATGAACTCTCCGCCAATGATCTTTCTCTTTTGCTCCGGATCAGCAACGCCGGCAAGCTTGTCAAGGAATCTGTCTGAAGCATCGACATAGATCAGGTTGGCGTGCATCTGATCCTTGAATACTTCGATAACCTGCTCCGGCTCACCTTTTCTAAGGAGACCGTGATTTACATGCACACACACAAGATTCTGGCCTATGGCCTTTATAAGTAAAGCTGCAACTACAGAAGAATCAACACCTCCCGAAAGCGCAAGAAGGACTTTCTTGTTCCCTACCTGCTCTCTGATCTCCTTTATCTGCTCATCGATAAACTTCTGCGCAAGCTCTGGAGAAGTTATTCTCTCCATGCTGCCTGGTCGCATGTTGTATGACATTTACTTTTCCTCCCTAAATAAACTAATAAAATGCTCTTTCTCCGAAAGTTTTATTCAATAATTATAATGAAAGAGACCTATAAAAGCAAAAGTTTTTCAACACGGTCGTTTACACATTTTAATAAATGTGTACATGAAAATAATAAATATTATTGACACTATAAATAAGTGGTGTTATCCTCGCATTAATTAGCTGGCGCTAACTCAGGCATTATCTTTGCATATATCCGGTCAGCTTTTCATATTAATCTTTTTTACAAAATTAGGAGAAAACTACTATGAAGATCAATAAGCATATTGTTACACTGCTTGCTGCTGCAGGCACTGCTGCTGCCGTTTTAGGTGCTTGCGGTCAGAAGGCCGATACTAATACTTCCGGCTCAAAAACGACCGCTTCTGTTTCCGAATCAGTAAAGGCTTCAGCTTCTTTTCCTATTACTGTCAAGCACGCATATGGCGAGACTGTAATAAAGGAACAGCCTAAGAGAGTAGTTACTGTTGCCTGGGAAAATGAAGATGCTCCATTGGCACTTGGTATTGCACCTGTAGGTGTTTCAGCTGCTAACTTCGGTGAGATGACAGCGAACAAGCTCCACCCATGGGCAGACGAGACATTTAAAAAGCTTGGTGTAACGACTCCTAACGTATTCAACGATACCGATGGTATCGATTTCGAGGCTGTGGCTAATGCTAAACCGGATGTGATTCTCGCTTCATATTCAGGCATTACACAGGAAGACTATGACAAGCTTTCTAAGATTGCACCTGTTGTTGCTTATCCAACCAAGGCATGGCAGACGACCTGGAGAGAGCAGACTATAATGAACGGCACAGCCCTTGGTCTCGAGACAGAGGCTAAAAAGCTTGTTGCAGATACAGAAAAGTTGATATCTGACAAGCTTGTTGCTCATCCTGAGCTTAAGGACAAGAAGGCAGCATTCATGATGATCACTCCAACTGACCTCAGCTCATTCTATGTCTACCTGCCAACAGATCCACGCGCAGCCTATATCACAGATCTTGGCCTTTCTTTCCCAGAAAGCCTTAAAAAAATGTCTGAGGGACAGCAGGCTTTCTATATCACAGTCAGCCGTGAAAATGCTGATAAATTGAAAGATGTCGATCTTATTGTTACATATGGTGATCCTGCATCTCTTTCAGCTATGCAGGCTGACCCAATGCTTAGCCAGATCCCTGCTATTAAGAATGGTGCGGTTGCATTTATCTCTAATAACTCAGCGATCGCCGGCGGTGCTACTCCATCTATCCTTTCGATCCCTTACAATATCGACTCTTACCTTACACTCTTAGGTAATGCTGCCAAGAACATCAAGTAATTCGATCAGAATAAAATAAGGAAATAAAATTAATAATGAAAACTAGAAGAACACTTGGCGTAACACTTTCATTAGTGGCGTTAGCGTTATGCATACTTGCCTCAGTCGCATTTGGCGCTAAGACAGTAGGTATAAAAAGTGTACTTGCAGCTTTCGGGCTTGGCGATGGAACATCATTTGATGTAAGCGTCGTTCAGGCCCGATTTCCAAGAACGATCTTTGGAATTATCGCCGGTGCTGCCCTGGCGGTTTCAGGCGGACTCATGCAGTCCCTAACCAGAAACCCTATTGCTGACCCAAGTATCCTTGGTGTCAACACCGGCGCTTCTCTCTTCGTTGTTGTTGGAATAGCCTTTTTCCATATTGGTTTAAAATGGCAGTATATCGGACTTGCCTTGGCGGGTGCGGCTATTACTGCCATATTTGTTTATGGACTTGCTTCGATGGGGGGCGGAGGCGCCACTCCTATAAAACTGGCTCTTGCCGGTGCAGCTACAAGTATCGCTTTGCTCTCACTTGTGAATGCGATTATGCTTCCAAACAGTAATATTTTAGACCAGTTCCGTTTCTGGCAGACGGGCAGCATAGGCGGTGCGACCTGGCAGGATATAGGATATTTTCTTCCTTTTCTGTCTGCCGGCTTCATTATTGCTGTCTGTATAGCTCCGTCTTTAAATGCGCTTGCTCTGGGAGACGATGTCGCAACCGGACTCGGGACGAATGTTGTCCTTGTCAGAGGCTTGGCTGCCCTTGCCGGGGTCATCCTCTGCGGAACGACAACGGCGCTTGCAGGGCCTATTGCCTTCGTCGGGCTTATGATCCCACATTTTATGCGTCTTTTAATGGGACCTGATATGAAGTGGATAATTCCTATGTCAGCCATTGGGGGCGCCTGCCTCCTGCTTGTTTCGGACGTTATCGGCCGTGTGCTCGGCGGTAATAGGGAAATAAATGTGGGTATAGTTACCGCTGTGATAGGTGCACCTGTATTTGTGTTTATCGTTAGAAGGGTCAAGGTGAAGTCATTATGATCAATGAAATTGAAAACCATAAAGGCAGTGATCTTATCCTTCACCGGCCCGAAAGGTCTGCTGCAGCTAAATCGGCAATAATCAAAGGCTACAGGCGGCGTAACGCCAGGTACACTATCGTGTGTACGATCATGGCTTCGATCCTTTTTGGTCTTATATGTACTGAAATGATATATGGAAAGACTATATACTCACCCTCAGTGATCATTGGAAATATCCTTGGAAAAACCGATGAGGGTTCTTTCACCATAATGACCCTTCGTCTTCCGCGAATGCTGACAGGTCTTTTATGCGGACTCGCATTTGGCATGTCAGGAAATACCTTTCAGAAGATTTTAAGAAATCCTTTGGCCAGTCCCGATATAATCGGTGTTTCATCCGGATCGAGTCTGGCCGCGGTTATTGCTATACTTATATTCCACCTGAGCGGTGCTATTGTTTCTGTTTGGGCTGTGGTCGTCGGCCTTGGGGTCGCCTTAGGTATATACGCCTTATCTCATGGACATGGCTTTTCTCATAATAGACTTATCCTCATAGGTATAGGCTTTCAGGCTTTTTTAAGTGCCGCTATATCATGGATCCTCCTTAATACTTCAGCATATGAGTTAAATGGAGCCCTCAGATGGCTCAGCGGAAGCCTTAATTCAGCTACACTCGATAATCTGCCTGTTTTGGCAGTAGTAGTCGCAGCTGCAGGCATCGCAATACTTTGCCTCAATAAACATCTTGTCACTCTGCAGCTTGGAGAGGAATTCGCCCAGACTCTCGGCGCCAATCCAAACCTTACGCGAATATTGCTGATCATATTTGCCTTGCTGCTAACTGCATTCGCTACCGCGGCTGCAGGCCCAATCGCATCTGTGGCCTTTCTGGCCGGACCGATATCTACTAAGCTGTCCGGCAGCGCCGGAAAGGGCAATATGGTCGCAGCCGCCCTGACCGGTGCGATCTTAGTATTAGCTGCAGATCTGACAGGTCAATACGCATTCTCAGTAAGATACCCGGTTGGCGTGATTACCGGTATTATCGGCGCGCCATACCTCTTATTCCTGCTGATCAGTATGAACAAGAAAGGATCCGGCATATAATGGATAAACATATTTTGAAAACAAATACCCTGTCTGCCGGCTATGACGGAAAAGTTATAGTGGATGACATGGAAATGACCGTCCCGGATGGTAAGATCTCCGTGATCCTTGGTGCCAACGGATGCGGCAAATCCACTCTTTTGAAGACTTTTGCCAGGCTATTGAAGCCTATTAAAGGCGGCGTCACATTGGATGATAAAACGCTTAACCATTACCATCCTAAGGAATTAGCACGTCTGCTAGGCCTTCTTCCTCAGTCACCTGTTGTCCCTGAAGGGATCAAGGTGACCGACCTTGTCGCACGGGGACGTTTTCCTTACCACAAGATGATGCATGGTATGACAAAAAAAGACTTTGATGCTGTAGCAGAGGCTCTTGATATAATGGGTGTCACTGAACTGGCTGATAAATGTGTCGATGAGCTTTCAGGCGGCCAGCGCCAGAGAGTCTGGATCGCCCTGGCGCTGGCCCAGGATACAGACCTTCTGCTTCTCGATGAGCCTACGACCTTCCTTGATATTTCTTATCAGGTCGAAATCCTTGATCTGCTTACGGAATTAAACAGAAAACGAGGTCTGACTATCCTTATGGTCCTCCATGACATCAATCTTGCCGCCCGCTATGCTGACCATATATTTGCTATGTCTAATGGTAAGCTTATTGCGGAAGGCAGACCTGTCGATATCATAACCCCTGAACTTATGGATAAGGTATACGGCTTGAACTGTATGGTCATAACAGACCCCGTGTCAAATACACCATTTATTATTCCTATCGGAAGATACCATTCCGGGAGCGAATGATCTCATGAAAAAACGGACTCTTATCCAAGAGTCCGTTTTTTATTTATCTTCTAAGCCTGATATTCCTGCAATGACCGGGCCGAAGTCGATCCTGAACACATGCCCCTCCAGTTCGAAGACAGCCTCTGTGTCTTTATCCATCTCATATATCTCAAGCTCACCTTTTCCACTGAAATCATATGTTAACAAACGTCTCCTTTCAGGTTCCAATATCCAGTAGATATGGACGCCTGCCTCTTCATATTTATATGTTTTCATTACAAGATCTTTTTTATGCGTTGCGTTACTTGTTACTTCCAGTACGAAGTCCGGCGCCCCTTCGATCCGTTTCTTCTGCAGCTTGCTTCTGGCGCTGACCACGATAAGATCAGGCTCTACCACTGTCCATTTATCCTTATTAAGGCGGACGCTTGGGCTTGCGAAAAGCGCTGCCCACTCAAGTCCTTTCATCTCTATCTGCCGGATCAGCTGAGTTCCTATAAGACCGGCAGCCATCTGTTCTAAAAGGCCCTGAGCTTCCATTTCATAAAATCTTCCGTCTATAAGCTCTGCCCTCATATTGTCAGGGATCCTGTAGTAATCATAAAGATCCAATTCTCCACGGTCCTTTTCATAGCCCGGCATAAGAAAAGTTCTGAGTTCCTCATCGCTTCCCTTTTCATTATCTCCCAGAAGCCTTTCTAAGGCCTTTATCGTCTCACGTCTCGGAGATTTGGTCACTCCGCCGAATATCTTCTGAATAGTTCCAAGGGGAATCCTCGTAAGATCCGCCAGCTGCCGATATGAATATCCGAGTTCCTTTCGCCTGCGGCACATTTGTTCAATAGTCATTATTCACCTCAAAAAAAGCCTCTTTCCAGATCTTTGGAGAAAGGCTGTCCAAACTTACTCCTATGATACACCTGAAAGCAGTAAGTTTTAACTGTTTTTATCTGTTTTTGTTTTTAATAGCATCATTTATTTTTCGGTCTTCTTTTCTGTATTTAAAGAAAAAACCAAGCCATATGAGGAATGATGCGCCTATGCTTATACCTACTGAACCAACTACGACCCATATGCCTTTATTAACGGGGATCCAGCCTACCATTGCACCAACGGTTATATAAATACTTATGCCGATACCCATATGTATAAGAGTTGCCAATCCTTTTTGAATACTTTCAATGTTGTAGACAAATGAAGGGATTCCAAAACCCAAAGCCGTGATCAACGTTGCCAGAGCCATTCTGCTGAAAGCATAGCCGGTATATAAGGTCATACTTCCTCCTCCGGCAAGGTCATTGATAACTCCTATCACTACGAATATAGCGCATGCGATGCCTATGGATACGAGCGTTGATCTGAATACTGCTTTGCCTATATCTTTTCTGGTCTTTATCTTATATCTCTCATTATATCTGTTTTCTGTTTCACTCATTTTTCTTCTCCTTTCATATGCCAAGATACTCCTTGAGTCCCGGAAGATATCTGCGGGAAACGTATTCCTTCAGTCCGTTCTTCAAACGCATCTTCATCATTCCTCCAAATGAAGTCTCTACGCTGTCCATGTACGACAGATTAATGATGCAGGCTTTTGCTATCTGCATAAAACCGGCTCCCAGCTGCTCTTTCATCTCATACAGCCTCTTATTGCTTCCCCAGCATTTTTCTCTTCCGTATATATAAGTCTTCCCCTCTTCTACCCTCACCATATATATTTCATCAGGCTTGAGGATAGATATCTTATCCTCTTCTTTTACAGTAATAATTTCCTCGCTGCTCCTGATCGCCTCAATGATCCTTGTGACTTCAGCAGTGATCTGATCTGTGTAGATCACCGCATACGGTTCTTTTAATGATGAGTCTATCTTTATTTCCGCCTTCATTGATCTTGCTCCTTTCCACATCTGAATATTAGCATTCAGACATGCCTTCTGTCCCCGGATAACACCTAAGTGGCAAAAAATAAGCGGTAAGATGCGATATACCATATCTGATAAACGCTCTTACCGCTTATTTAACAATAACTTTCAAACTAACACTCTTAAATGGTCACTTTTCTTTTATGAAAAAAGAAAATGCAAATGCTCCAGGGCCTGCATGTGCGCCAACTGTCGCCCCTACTTCTGTTCTTAATATCTTATCCGTCGGAGGGATTATATCTGATGCTATATCACAAAAATCATTCATATTAGTGTCATCCTTATCTGCAAGCGCAAGACTCACAGGCATATCCTCATCGACCTCTCCAAAACTTTTTATAAGCTCTTTCAGCTTTAAATTAGCCTTCTTGCTTCCTCTTGCCTTACCAACTGATGAGATAAGACCTTCCTCCACCTTTAATATAGGCTTAAAGTTAAAAAGCGTGCCTATAAAGGCCGATGCATTGCTGAGTCTTCCGCCCAACTTCAGATACTCTAATGTATCGAATGCCGTTGCAAGACGGGCTCTGTGCTTTTCTTTTTCAAGAATATTAAAGATCTCTTCTGCTGACTTACCCTGGTCGCGAAGTCTGACCGCAAGCTCAACTATTATGTATTCACTCCCGCATACGTGCATGGAATCACATATATAGACTCCTTCCGGGTGATGCTCTCTTGCTATGACTGCACTCTGGTAACATCCGGAAACCTTGGACGATATAGTTATAATTAAGACTTCATCCCCCTCTCCCCTTGCTTTTTCGATCTCCTTCTCATAAACAAACGGCGATACCTGGCTGGTTTTAGGAAATATATCTTTTTTCTGCAGCCTCTTGTAAAACTGCTCGTTATTTATTGTTACTCCATCCTGATACTCTTCTTCTCCAAATGTAATGGTAAGGGGAAGAAGAGTAATGTTTTTCTCCTGTGCCTCAGCCTGTGACATATCACATGCTGAGTCTGTAATAATACGAACGCCCAATAGTTTCTCCTCAAACTTAAAAGTGAGGAAAGTTTAGTTTTCTCCGGCTCTCCTCTTTTTTAGGAAATTGAAGACAACCATATATTCCAGCACTTTTCTCTTAATAGTGTCTCTCGCAGACTTGAATCTGCTCTCCTGTTTTTCCTGAAATGACCTGTTGTCCTGGAAGGAAAAGCTTGCCGCAGCCCTTTCCGGGGTAAAAATATGCTTAGCTTTTTCTTCTTCAGACATTTCATTTACTTCATCGACCTGAGCCATTGTCGCTTCAATAGCTTCTCTCGCCTCTGCAATATAGTCTTCATCAAATCCAAAGAAGGTAATTTTAAAGAAAACTTCTTTAATAAATTGCAATGCACCATACTCATCGAGGTTAGACTTATCTATAACGTAGCCCAATACCTCATCCCATGGTCTATATTCGTATCCTTGTGATCTTGGAAGTATCCTTACCGCTTCAAGTTCTTCAGCCTTTTCTCCCGGTAAATTGTCGATCTCCTCAAAACTCATATTCTTAACAGTATTGTTCTCATACTTGTTTTTTTCCAGATCTCCAATGTCAAAACACAGGATCGTATCATCATCGTCTGTGTATTCACTGTAGCGTATTCCAAGTAAGACCCTGTTGGTCTCTACCGGATCCTTGCTCTCGAGGGTCTTCAAAAAACCACCGTAAGTGTCATAAAGTTCAGCTCTGTCACTTTCCGGTAAGCCATCTTTTTCCATATAGTAGTCCACAATTTCATCGAGTGTGAATTCATTTACAACATCTTTAAAGATCATTTTCATATCAAATTATTCCTCTCCCACCCTCATACGATTTCGTGTTACAAATATTTTTTCAAATATTTACCTGTGTAAGACTCTTTTACCTTAACGACATCTTCAGGCTTTCCGGCTGCGACGAGCTTGCCTCCTCCATCGCCGCCTTCCGGCCCCATATCGATAATATAATCGGCTGTCTTAATAACATCGAGGTTGTGTTCTATCACAACAACTGTATTTCCGTTTTCGGTCAGTCTGTGCAATATATCTGTGAGCTTGTGCACATCCGCAAAGTGCAGTCCTGTTGTAGGCTCATCTAATATATAAATAGTCTTGCCCGTACTCTTTTTAGCAAGCTCACTGGCCAGCTTCATCCTCTGGGCTTCCCCTCCAGACAGTTCGGTAGATGGTTGGCCCAGTCTTATATAGCTCAGGCCCACTTCTTTGATGGTTTCAATACGACGTTTAAGAGATGGTACATTTTCGAAAAATTCCACCGCCTCATCAACGGTCATATTTAAGACATCATATATTGTTTTGCCCTTATAATGTACTTCCAATGTTTCGCGATTGTAACGTTTGCCTTTACATACCTCACATGGAACATACACGTCGGGCAAGAAGTGCATTTCTATCTTTATGATACCATCGCCCGAGCAGGCCTCACATCGGCCTCCCTTTACATTAAAACTAAAGCGTCCTTTTTTATACCCCCTTTCTTTGGCATCTGTTGTTGCCGCAAAAAGGTCTCTTATAATATCAAACACTCCGGTATATGTGGCAGGGTTAGATCTTGGAGTCCTTCCGATCGGCGCCTGGTCGATATCTATTACCTTGTCCAGATTTTCGACTCCAATGATCTCTTTATGTTTTCCCGGTACTGTCAGGGCTTTGTTCAGCTGCTTAGCCATCTGCTTGTAAAGGATCTCGTTTACCAGAGAACTTTTTCCGGATCCGGAGACTCCGGTAACGCATGTAAGTACGCCTAAAGGGATGTCTATGTCGACATTTTTAAGGTTGTTCTGACTCGCTCCTTTTATAGTCAGGAATCCCTGCGGTTCTCTGCGCCTGGCCGGAACAGGTATCTGGATCCGACCGCTTAGATAAGCACCCGTCACTGACTTTTTATTTTTGCAGATATCCTCTGCTGTTCCAACTGCCACTACTTCTCCGCCATGCTCACCTGCTCCCGGACCGATATCTACGATCCAGTCCGCTGCCCGCATAGTGTCCTCATCATGTTCAACAACAATAACAGAATTTCCAAGATCTCTTAAATGAACAAGGGTTCCAAGAAGTTTGTCATTATCTCTCTGATGGAGGCCTATACTTGGCTCATCAAGTATATACGCCACTCCGACTAGTCCGGATCCTATCTGAGTAGCCAGTCTTATTCTCTGTGCCTCCCCTCCGGAAAGAGTCCCTGTTGCCCTTGACAGTGAAAGATAGTTAAGCCCCACGTCTATAAGAAAAGAAAGTCTTGCATTTATCTCCTTTAAGATCTCTGATCCAATGCTTAGATCTCTTTTGCTTATCTTCTTTCCTTCGACTGCGTCATTTAGATAATCACGCAGTTTATCTATTGAAAGGGTCGTCATCTCATATATATTTTTATCCGCAACAGTTACGGCTAACGATGATGGCTTCAGCCTCTGACCTTTACAAGAGGCGCATGGTGTGATCGTCATAAAGTTCTCGTACTGCTGCTTCATTATGTCAGAGCCTGTTTCTCTGTATCTCTGCTCCAGATTTTTTATAAGTCCGTCAAATGCAATGTCGTATATCCCTACGCCACGCTGGCCCTTATAGTGTACCTTTACGGATCTGCCTCCTGTCCCATACATAAGCATATCCTTAATTTTCTGCGGGAGATCCTTATAAGGCGTATCCAGACTGAATTTATATTCTTCCGCCAGCGCCTTGAGCAGGGCCCCCGAAAAACTTTTTTCATCTGTAGAAGACTGCCAGCCAAATGCGGCTATTGCACCCTCTCTTATCGACAGGGCCTTATCAGGCACGATAAGCTCCGGATCAAATTCCATCTTGTATCCAAGACCGAAGCATTCCGGACATGCGCCGTACGGATTATTGAATGAGAACGATCTTGGTTCTATCTCTTCAATGGAGATACCACAGTTCGGACATGAGAAAGACTGAGAAAACTTAAGTATCTCTCCGCCAATGACATCGACATCCATGATCCCTCCGGATAATTTCATCGTTGTCTCAATAGAATCTGTCAGACGTTTATTAATTCCCTTTTTAATTACAAGCCTGTCAATGATGATGCTGATATCATGCTTCTTGTTTTTATCGAGCGCTATATCATCCGCAAGCTCATACTGGATCCCGTCGACCATGACCCTTGAATATCCGCTTTTTCTCGCAGAATCCAGAACCTTCTCATGCATGCCCTTACGTCCTCTTACTACCGGAGCAAGAAGCTGGATCTTACTTCCCTCTTCCAGGCTGCATATGTGGTCTACCATCTGATCGACCGTCTGTTTCTCAACTACCCTTCCGCATGACGGACAATGCGGCTTTCCTATTCGCGCAAACAGAAGTCTCATATAATCATAAATCTCTGTTACAGTTCCTACTGTTGAACGAGGATTTCTATTTGTAGATTTCTGATCGATAGAGATCGCCGGCGAAAGGCCTTCGATCGATTCTACTTTCGGTTTCTCCATCTGTCCGAGGAACTGTCTGGCATATGAAGACAGAGATTCCATGTAACGTCTCTGTCCTTCCGCATAAATAGTGTCAAATGCCAGCGAGCTCTTTCCCGATCCGGAAAGACCGGTAAGAACTACCAGCGAGTCTCTGGGGATATCAACATCTATCCCCTTAAGATTATGTTCTGAGGCTCCGCGAATTTTTATATAATTTTTAAACTGTCCTTTTTTCATTCATAAGCCTCTCTATGATTGTGATAAATGCTCAGGGTAAGCCCACCGTGTCTTCTTCAGCATACTTGTAATCATTTATGACCGTAACCTCCGGGTTGTCACTTGCCTTGGCTCCCGCCGCAAATACGATCCATAACCTTTTACCCACGAGCGGATCCCTGATAAATGTAGCACTTACATTATCAGTAACTGTCTGCGCTTTTCCAAGCAGCTGATTGTTCCTCTCTTTTACGAAGGAGTTATCGGCCCCCTTTGCATATATGTTGAAATCTATACTGATTCCATTGATCGCTATGTCTCCAAGATATCTGCCGCTTTCTTCATATTTTTTTATTTCATTCCCATCCTTGTCAAAAATCGCTATACTGTCCGCATAACCGCCATTTGCCTTATCTGTCACTGCTGTAACAAGATCTTCTCCAACATATCCTATAAGCTGCATGGACTTGCCTTCCGGCGCAGAGATGACCTTAGAGTCACCAGTATTAAAATCATACAATATTATCTCACCTGCAAGGTTTTCATTTTCACCTTTTTTTGATAAATAAGCGATATGACTTCTGTCCTGTGAAAAAGCAAACATATTATCTACTATCTCATGCGGTTCTACACTCGCCTTTAATCGTCTGGTATCGACCTTGGTCAATTTCCCATTATTGATAAGGAAATAATTTCCATCCTTGTTGAGATAAGAATTTTTCACGATATTTCCAAGTGTGTCCATATCTGCTTCTATAGGAATAAATACAAGCTCGTTGAGCGTCTTATCCGCTTCTGTGTACTTATAGACACCTACTCCCTGACAGCCCATATGGATCCCGGTCGGAAACATTCCATAGGCCACAAGGACCAAGTCACCATTATTGCCAACCGACATTATATCCAGCTTATAATCATGTGACATACTTTTTATCCCACCATCTTCTGTAGTTTCGATAGATGATGTGATATCCTCTCCCGGATGCCTGGCTGTATCAAACGAAAACACTCTTGTTATCTTAGGTCTGTCGGAGCCTGAACCGGCATCCCCTTTTCCATCACATACGCTCCAGATATTTCCTCCATTTATAAACGCCGCAAAATGTCCGTCCGCACTCGAACTTACATCTACATCACTATCTGCATTAAATCCCAGACCAAGTCCGGTCCTGGTTATCTTCAGTTCATTGTTTTCCAGTGTCTGGTAGGCTTTTCTCTGATAATTTACGAGACTGACCCTGTCGTCTGCATTCATTCTTACGGAATAAACTTCATTTACTATTACTCTCCTTGCTTTTCCCTCATCCGTAATAATAATCGGATAACTTTCCGTTATTTTTGTAGATTTATTATCTACCCTGACTACAGTTGGTATCACCGCTTGATCTAACTTTGGCGAAAGCTTGCTCCACATGATATTGGCTGCCAGGCTGTTATAGTTGGCTGATGCGTAATTGGATGCATCCGTCACTGTCTGAGCAAATATATTAGAATATATCTCCTCTTCCTTGGACGGATCATAGATATTTCTTGTAAATGTTTTTACAAATTCCAGTTTCTGCTCCAGCCACACATCTCCCATAGACTTGAGCCTTGTATTATATAAAAGAGGCGGATACTTATCGGTTTCCAGCTTGATCTGCATCTTATATTCCTTTTGAGGGCTTATAAGATTTTTTATCCTGCAGATCCCTTCCGTTTCATCACCTTTACTTTCAAGATCAGCGACCTGACTTTCTTCGATCAGGTCTCCCGTATTAAGATCTCTTATCTGATATGAGATAGATCTGATATCAGCCCTGGAAATAGAAATTTTTATCTTCTGATTTCTGTCATTTGGCAAAGGGACCAGTGAATTTCCGGCTTTAGTATTGGTAAAATCACCGCCTCTTGAAGCCGAAAGTCTGTTGAATACAGTGCCGGCATCCGTCTTCATCGCTATATAAGGTATCTGTGACGAGGTCTCAAAGCCGGCAATATTATCGACCTGAATATGATCCTCGTCTTTATATCCCAAGAATTTTACAGCCAAAAAAACGGCAACCAAAGCTGCCGCACAAAAAATCGCTGCTATAGCGAGTCTGGGAAAACCAGGCTTATTGCCTCTTCGCATGTTCTGCATCTTCTTATACGTTTTTCTGTATGTATAAGAATTTTTGTATGTATTTTTCATATTTCGACCTTTTATTTTTTTGCCTGAGCATCAAGCGTGTTTTTTTCACTTGCCTCGAACGCCTCTTCTATATCCTCAGCCTCTTTAACAAGCCCTTCCGGCAGCTTCCTTTCCTTCAGATCTGAAGCTGTCCTGATCTTAACTACTTTAGGCCTTGATTCTCCGGCTGTATCTCCGGATTCTTCCAATGCAGCTGCCTCCGCTGCTTTTCTGTCCTCTTCATCCAAGTCATTATACTTAGGCGGCTGATAGGTTCCATTTGCCTTGGCTTCTGCTATTCTCTTCTCTTCACGCTTTCTTCTTGCTCTCGGCTCAAAGTAGACTCCCAGCTGCATTGAAAGCATTCCGATAAGTATCGCGACCGCACTTGTAAAATTGGTATAAAGCGCAAGAGCTACGACTGCTCCTGCAATGGCCAGTCTCCCTACAAGAGCAAGGACCATGATACCTGTGGTCCTCTTTTTAGGAGAAAATACCTTCTTCATAACAAATGCCGTAAGTATTGAAGAAAGTGAAGCAAGTCCCACGCCTATTAAAAATCCAAGCCCTATATATGGCTTATCTACAGGTAACAGGATCCATATGATCGCTTCTCCGACGAGCAGATAGATCATCTCCCAAAACACGAGCAATGGCAGGACCTCGTCCAGACCGGCTAATTTATTTCTTATTATGTTCATTATTTGATCATTCCTTAAAGATGTATATCAATTTTTCGACCTGAATCAGTGTACTTATAATACCTGACTCCTGACGCATCCAGCATTCTCTTGGATGCAATTACAGACGGCGTGTCTGCATACTTATCAGACTCGTAAACGATCGTTTTAAGCCCTGCCTGAATTATTGCCTTGGCACACTCATTACATGGAAAAAGCGTTACGTACATCTTGGCTCCTTCCAGGCTTCCGCCTCTGTAATTAAGTATTGCATTTAGCTCACTGTGTGCCGTATATAAATATTTATTCTCAAGCGGATCCCCTTCTCTCGTCCAGGGAAACTCATCATCCGAGCAGCCTGTCGGAAGTCCATTATAGCCCATTGACAGTATCTTATTGTCATTTGAGACTATACATGCCCCTACCTGCGTATTCGGATCTTTCGATCTCAGAGCTGAAAGCTTTGCAACGCCCATGAAATACTCATCCCATGAGATATAATCTTTTCTCTTTTCACTCATAATATAATTCAGCCCTTAGTCAGCACTCGATCTTTCCTATTCGTCTGTTATGTCTTTCTTCATCTGAAAATTCTGTTACAAGCCAGATATCAGCGATCTTGAATGCCAGCTCAGGACCTATCACCCTTGCTCCCATACACAACACATTAGTATCGTTGTGGAGTCTTGTAGCTTCCGCACTGAAACAGTCGCTGCAGAGCGCCGCACGGATCCCCTCTACCTTATTGGCCGCAATGCTCATGCCTATACCTGTCCCGCAGAGAAGGATACCCTTGTCCGCCTCGCCCGACTTGATCGCATCTGTCACCAGATGTGCATAATCCGGATAATCGCAGGAGTCTGCGGAATCACATCCGAAATCTCTTATATCTATCCCCTGCTTCTCCAGATGCTTTATAAGCTCTTTCTTTAATTCAAATCCGCCATGATCACATGCTATTGCTACCATTGTTTCCTCCAGTATTCTTCTTTTCTCTGACAGTGTCCTGAAATCCAAGGATACCATCTGCCGCCTTAAACACCAATCCATAAAGGACATCAAAACAAGCCATGTATGCATCCTCTTCCTTGCCATAAGGATCCGGGACTTCTACATCGCTCTCACCCGCAAACTCACTTAACGTAAATACATTTCTGGCCTCAGGAAAATTCTTATATATCTTATCTTTCTGGGTTGAGTCCATAGTAAGAACAAGGGTCTTCAATCCAAACTCATCCCCAGTCAGCTGGCGGGAAAATGTCGAAGGAAGATTCATTCCGCGAGCTTTGGCCACCGCTATAGCTTTGGGATTATAGGGTTCAGGGAACAGCACCACCATTCCTCTGGACTCTAAAATGAAGCCCTTGTCCTTTATAAGTGCACCCATGATCGTCGCCGCCATAGGCGCTCTTGTTTTATCTTCATTGCTTACGAAAATTATTTTATCAAATGAATTCATACACTTATTATATTATTGTCTGAAGCTTTAAGCAACCGATTCATGATCGCAAGTCCCAGTCTATCAGTTTCAAAGCTTTCTGAATATATCGACTGGACCTTATATTTATCCATTTCTCTCAGGGCTGCAAAAAGTTTCTCCCCTATCTGCCTGTAGTTTTTACCTGGACCAAGGGAAATAACTATATCTGCAGAGTATCTGTCCTTATTCTCATCTGTAGCCAGCACTGCCGTCTTCTTACCTGCCTGCTTATCTTTTTCAGTCATCTCATTAATCTTGTCCACGACTGCATCCGGTCTCCCCCTGACAATGATCAAGGGGGCCTCAGGCGCGTAATGCCTGTACTTCATTCCCGGCGCTCTCGGCGTATCCCCATTTACCATGACAGCTCCTGCGACCGCTTCTGATATGAGCAGGTCTCCTATAAGCGCCCTTATATCCTCAGGCGTTACATTGCCCGGCCTCAGAAGCACCGGCGGATCAACACTGCAGTCCACTATTGTAGATTCAAGGCCGATATCCACACTATCATCTTCAATTATCATGTCTATTCTGCCGGAAAGGTCCTCTATCACATGTCCCACTCTTGTAGGCGAGGGCCTTCCGGAAAGGTTGGCTGACGGTGCCGCAATAAATACTCCGGATATTTCAATCAGCTTTCTCGCCACAGGATGCGCCGGCATCCTGACAGCTACCGTATCCAGTCCTCCTGTTACTTCATCAGGCACTCCCGTCTTTCTTTTTAATATAAATGTGATAGGCCCCGGCCAATACCTGTCCATAAGCTTTTCCGCCTTCTCTGTTACATCTTCTGCCAAAGATCGAAGATCTGACCTTTTTGCTATGTGGACTATCAGAGGATTGTCTGACGGGCGCCCTTTGGCCTTGTATATGGCCTTCGCCGCCTCCGGATCCGATGCATTTCCTCCAAGACCATAAACTGTCTCTGTTGGAAATGCTACCAGGCCTCCTGCTCTGAGGATCTTTCCCGCCCTTTCATATATCTTTTTATCCAGTTCCGGATCGTGTGTTATCTTTTCTATCTGTGTTTCCATATTTATTATTGCCCCTGCCGGAATGACCATTCCTAGATCTCATGCATCTCAACAGGTCTCATTATACCTTTATTCAATTCTTTACGCAAAAACAGGCCGCCCTGCCGGCAGCCTGTTTAAATCGATGTGTAAAATTCACCTGATGCTTAACCTAATTCTTATATGAAGAAACCAGTCTCCAGACATCTGCAGTATCATATCCTAATCGCCAGAAGGCGATTCCCGCTATATTTCTTGATCTGCCTGCGTCTATTTTCAGCTGAAGTGACCGAGCATCCTCCATCCAGATCTTATAATCGATACCATCTTTTGAGTAAGAGGCTATGTTCTGTCCTGTCTTTTCATCCCATACCTTGCTTCCGTTATTATTCTTTACAAGGTCCTCTGATGTAGTCATGGCTGCCGTATCAGATGAAACTCTCTTGCCTTCTGCATTTGTTCCCCAGACTCTTGTATAAAGAGGAAGTGCATTTATGAGCCTGTCTGATGAAACGTACTTAAGAGCCAGATCCAAGTTGGTATTTACAAAGCCTATGGATGAGACCGAGCCTATTTCCTCAGATCCCGCATAATGCTCATCATAATTCATAAGGACTATGTAATCCGCGTAGGCGGCCTGCTCTCCCATATCATAATGGGCGTTATACCTTCTTGGCGGATAATCATCTACTGAAAGCATGATTCCGTTTTTCCTGCATTCCACTGATAGTTCTCTTATAAACTGCAGGAAGTCATCGCTGGCCCCCTCTTTTATTGTTTCAAAATCCACATTGATCCCGTCATACTTCATATACTTTGCATCTTCCATGAGTCTTGTGATCATTCTTGATCTCATCGTTTTGGATGAAAGTATCGCTTCTATGTCAACATCTGAAGTAAAGTCATTTACTACCGGCCAGACTTTATAACCCTTACTGTGTAAACTGTTGACCACTTCAGCTGACGAAAAATCATTTATAGTTCCAACGTTGTCAGCAAATGAATACCATGTAGGTGCAACGATATCGAGATCTGATACGCCTTCAGTAAGTTTTTCGGCGTTGGCATTGGCATCCTTGTTGCTTACCTGCAGCCAAGCAAGGGAGACCTTTCCCTCCAGCGCTATGTGAGTAAATGTATCCTCATCCGCTGTCTTTATATCTGCCGTTCCGGTCTCATTAAGCGATGACTCTTTTACATAACCGATATATCCGTTCGGCGTAAACACCTTGGTCCAGCCGCTCTCATTACCAAGCACCTGAACATTTTCGCCCTTTTTGATATCCGTTACTATCATGCTCTTGATACCTGCATAATAACGTACTCTTGTATCCGATCTGGCTTCGGCGGTCTTCCAGCCTGAAGTACCGTAGTTAACAGACACACGGTTAGGAGCAGTTGAAGTTACCGCTGTCATTTTAGTGTATTTTGCAAGAAAGCTTGAGTCTATGTAAAACTTGCCGTTCATAGATACGATAGGCGACCTATCTGCTGTCACCTTCTCTCCTGAATTATCTGTATATTCTTTAGAACCCGCATAAAATACTGCCGTACCTTTTCCATTAGTATAAATAACTCCGTTAGTTTCCTTATCCGGATAAAATCTGGAATTAAAATTTTCTGATACGAAATCCAGCGCCAGATAACCTATTCCATCCTGAATAATGGCTTCTGATTTTTTTTGCTCCCCATTTACAATGATCATAGCCTCATTGTCTTTTAATTCCGCTGTAGAAAATTTCAGTTTTTCATTATTGAAATACTTATCCGGAGACATCCTCTCCTTGCTTTCAATAAAATACCGGTTTATAACGAACCAACCTATTATAGCTGCTGCAATGGCACAAAGTATTACAATGATCAATAAAAGTCTGGAATTTCTTTTTCTTCGGCGGCGTCTGGCTCTCAGATATTCCTCTGTAGTTCTGGGTGACATTTCCATGTGATTTACTCCACTTTCTATCAGCTTGTCTTAATTTTATAAAATTTTAACCTAAATACAGCTTTTTTTCAACAAAACCGCTTGTCATTATTATATACTTATAGTATACTTTACCTGCAGTCGGATGTACCGATCTCTATTTTTTTCTGTTTATATCTTTCATCATTCTCAGTTTTTCTTATCTTCCCCGTTTGTCATTATAATTTTACTTTTGTTCATTGTCTGTTTTTATCCGGTCGACCGACTGTTTTAAGATCATCACAAACTATTATTACAATTTAAAGAAGCTAACAGGTTTAAATTCCCCTTTAGAAATGCTAGCGGCTGTCAGTTTACTATACTACTGACAGCTTTCTTTTTGCTTATAATACGAAAATATATTATTATTGTAGCTAACATATATAGAAAACGAGGATTTCCATATGGAATTTAAACAAATCACCCCTGCTGAAGTCGAATGCACTGTCAGTGAAGACGAACTCCGTGCCCGCGGTATAGATCCTGCCAAATGCACCTGCCACACGCCGGAGATACGTGCTCTTTTTAAGGATATTAAAGACGAGGCGATCTTGAAATACGATATAAAAGCCAATGATACACCTCTCATAATTGAAGCTATCCCAACAGATAACAGCCTGTTGGTCATCCTCTCCTGGATCGATGATCTTTCCGACTCTCTTAATGCTCATTATTCAACCTTTTTTGACCCCGATGAAGCTGCAGATGATGTGGAAAATGATTCTGATATCCGGGAGGTTGCCGTACCGGAAGAGGCCACAGCTGACACTAGTCTGGATGAGCTTCAGAACGAGATAATTACCGACATAATCACATCTCTCGGGAATGGCCGTATCTCTGAAACACTAAAAAAATATCTAAATGAAGACTTTTTAAAACGCCTCAGATCTGCTGCGCCGAACGGCGGTCTGGATGGCCTCTTCAATACCCTCTTCTCGGATTTTTCCACACCTGACGCCAAGTCCGGATCAGCAAGACCATCTTCAGAAAAAGAAGAGAAGAACAAGATTGCCAGACGCTTAGAAAAATATATGGACTCTATCGGATCCGGAACAGGATCATCCGATGATACAAGCATTATAGAGATCTCTTTCATGAGTATCGATGAAGCCCAGACTGCCTTGGAGCGGCTTGGCTTCACCGACTTTCACGGAGAATCCGTTTTTATAAAGGAAGGACCGTCCAGATACACTCTCTTCCTGAGACCGGGCCCTCTTAGCCTTCATGACTTCCAGATGGAAACACAGCTGCTCTCCATTCAGCCTAATGCCAGCTTCTCCTCCAAAGAGCGGCTTGTACACCTGCTTGAACATGAAGAACCTATAATTCCATGCAATGCCGTAAAGCTTCTCATGGGAGAAAACTAAAATATCTCTCTGAACATGTTACATACCTGTTCAGAGAGATATTTTTTAGCTGTGTCTCTGCCTGGACACCTCAAAGCATAGGACTGATGCTGCAACTGCTGCATTCAATGATTCTACTTCCCCTTCCATCGGGATCTTCACTAATTCCGACGATGCCTCTGCCGCTTCATCAGTCAGTCCCGCTGCTTCATTTCCTATAACAAATCCCACCGCCTGTCTGTAATCAAAATTATAATAATCGGATGAACCGTTCAGGTGGGCCGCATAGACTCGCATCCCATTTTCATCCGCTTTTTTAATACTTTCTATAAGATCGTCCACATACGTAAATGGCATTCTGTAGATCGACCCCATAGTAGATCTTACTGTTTTGGGATTATATATGTCTGCGGTCTCCCTGGACATAACTATACCTGTTACTCCCGCCGCTTCTGACATTCTCACGATCGTTCCAAGATTGCCCGGATCCCTCACATTTTCCAGAAACATAAGAAACGGACGCTTTAGTGAAGAGCCTTTCCCTTCCAAGAGGCTTGCCAGTGTAAATTCTTTTTTCTCTACAAGAGCCAGGAGTCCCTGGGGTGTTTTTGTATCTGTCATTTTTCCAAACACCTTATCCGTTACCGGTTCCAGCAGTTTTCCATATCTTTCGAGCCATGGATTCTCTTCAAGGATCCTTTCTGTAGCATAGACCTCCCTTATCCTGTCTTCAGGCGCCTCACTGACGAGCTTTACACCTTCCACTACAAAAAGCCCCTGATCATCCCTTGCACTTTTTTTGGTCTGAAGCCTGATTACATTTTTTATTTTTTCATTATCTAAAGATGAAATCATTTTTGATCCTTTTTTATAAAACTTAAGCAAGCTCATCATCATAGGAGGCTCTCGGACCTCCCACATATTTAAACCTGGTCCTGGCTGTGACCACATGAGCTGCACCTATACTTTCCCGGCTGGTTCTGAATGGAACAGCTACCGGTCTTAAATGCATTCCAATCAGCGTATCACCAATGTCGATAGCCGCTGCTCCCAGCCCCTCCAGACTCTCAACTGCCCATGCTCTTTTAAATCCGTTATAAGCCGCAGACGCGAATGATCCTCCCGCCTTAAGCTGTGGAACCACGTTCACTCTGGTAAATCCGTAGTCTCTTGCGCAGTCTTCTTCTACGATAAGACTTCTGTTCAAATGCTCACAGCACTGGGCGGCCAAATATACGCCGGCCCTGTCTGTTATATTTCTAAGTTCTTCAAAGATCGCCCTTCCGACTTCCTCACTGGAATATGTTCCAATCTTCATTCTTACCACCTCACTGGAAGAACAGCCCACGACAAGAATATCTCCTTCCTCCAGCCTGGCCGCGGCAAGAAGCTCTTCCGCCACCTGCCTTGTCTGTCTCCTTATGTCATCCAGGTCGACACTGATCTCCTCAGCAATTCCATTTGCCATAATATACCCCCTTAATCACCCAGCATGATGATCAGATTTCTCAGATCCTCATACCTGTAGACATCCTCAAAAATAAGATCCTCATATAAGCATTCCATGCTATCCTCTGAGTATTCTATTTCTCTTGAGATCATCTCTGCAATATTTATTCTGTCATCCAAGGTCATTTCGTCATTTTCTGTAAAAAACACAGCGTCCTGCATCCTGAGAATAATAAGAAATACAACGATCAGTTTGGCCTTATCTTCTATATTTCTGTCAAAAACAGCTTTCCCCAGATATCTGTAGAGCATGTATGCCAGAAATCTTCCATAGTCTTCATCTCTGTGACTCTTACCGAGATTTATAAGGCTTTCCTTAAATATCCCCTCGTCCGCCTTCTCCAGAAGCTTGTTCATCCGCATCAGCGCCGCTTCGAGCTCCGGTCTCTTGTCCGGAAAATTATCCAGACTCTCATATATCCTTCCCAGCGCCTTGTATAGGCTTATGTCTCCTGTATTTTCTCGAATCTTCTCCGATCCGCTGTTAAGTTCTGCCTGCATCTGATGGCACCGGTCCAGGATCGCTAGCATCTTCTCAGTGCACGGTGTGTCCCTGTCCAGAACAGTCTTCATAAGATCTTTCCTAAGCCCCATGACCAGGTCTGCAATTTCAGCGTCATACTCATCATCCCAACAAGCCTCTTCGTCCAGTTCTTCCTCGAACAATTCAAACGGATCATCCTCTGAAAAAATTATTCTTGCCGCCTCTTCACAGCCAAGTCCTATCCCGCTTTCTTTTACATCACCAAAGTATTCGCTGAATCTCGGAAAGAGCCGGCATACGTCTGACTGATACTCAGGGCCGTACTCTCTGTATATTCCACACAAGCCCTTCTCGTCCAGCCATATGCATGACCCTCCGCTGGTCTTAAAGCAGCAGACGCCATCGACCTCTCTCAATGCGGAAAAAAGCGGACCTGATACATCTTTCTCCAGCCTGCTGTAAAGTTCTAAAGTATCATGATCCACCTCTATATCCCAGCCATCACTGCAGCAATTTTTCCTGCACGCATCCGCAGTACATACAAAATTTTTATAACATCCAGGGATAACATGCTTCATAGTCAATCCAAATCCCTTAATCTCTGAAGTAATCCTTCCAGGCGGTCTATCTCCGCCTTGTCGGAAACTCTTCTTCCCGACTCGACAAATACCACTCTTGGATCCTCTTCATCACATTCACATTTCACATGTGCAAGAAGTCCTTCTTCTCCCATGCGGGTCTTCAGATAATTGGATGATCCCTTGGCACCATCGATAATTTTCGCGCCCGGCATAAGACTTTTAAAGCTATCCTTGAAAAATGGAAAATGTGTACATCCCAGAACCAAGACTCCATAATTTCCCAGATCCAGGTCTTTAAACTCTTCCTGAAGATAGGGAATTACATATTTTGGATCAAATATCCCATTCTCAGCAAAATTCACCAGCCCCGGAAGGGCAAGCTTATCTATAATACCCTCCGGATCAAATTCTTTTATAAGTTTATCCAGTTTTTTTCCATTGATAGTGACCGGTGTCGCCACAACAAGAACTCGCTTTCCTCCGCTGTAATTCAAGACAGCCGGCTTTACCGCAGGTTCTATTCCGATTATCGGAATAAAGTCATATTTATCCCGAAGAAAATCCACTCCCACGCTCGTTGCTGTATTACATGCAATAACCAAGGCCTTACATCCGGCATCGATCATGTACGAAGCAGCCTCATCAACATATTTGATTATCTGTTCTTTTGTCTTATCCCCATACGGAACATGATCGGTATCTGCATAATAAAGAAACTTTTCATCAGGCAGAATATCGAGCGCCTTCACAAGCACTGACAATCCGCCCAGACCCGAATCAAAAACTCCAACCCTCATGCCTGTTTCATTGTTCGTCATAGATAAAGCATCCCTTCTCGGTTGATCTATACTCATATCTAATAAAATAACATATCAGGTATTAAAAAAAAAGCAATGTCAGCCCTCAGGCTCACATTGCTTCACGTATTTTAATACTGGTGACAGATAAATCTTATCTGTCCGTCTTTAACTTCGATCTTTTCCAAAGATAAGTGTTTATCTATCATCTCTCTGACTATTGAGTCCTGTCCGTACTTATCTTTCAGGTTCTGAAGCTGTATATTCTTCGCTCTTCTGTAGGCAGCAAATATAAAAGCCGCCATAAACCCTGCAAGTATAAGGGACTTCGGCGTGTTCAGCCAAAGTGCAGCTGTGACATCTCCAGCAAATATATACATGCCAAGTAATATCAAAAGCGCAAACCCTGCTGTAAATATATACGTCTTCACCCACTCAGCAAGCGACAGTTCTCTTATTCCTGCTGCGAAGCTGTGGTATTCCTCTTCCTCCTTTTTGCTTATCGGCTTTGAGATCACCTGCATATATATCGCCCCACTTTCTCTGATATTTTATGGTTATATTCTATCTTTAGTTTGTGGACTGATTTTTTCTATATGTAGGTAAATTTGTAAATCAATTGTAAACAAGCTTTAAACTTAGCTGCCGGATCTTGTTATCTCTACTCCTTTTTACGTGCAATACAGCACGTGATCACAATAAATACAAGCGCATAACCTGATGCTGCCAAGAGACTGACGGTATCAATATCCCGTCTGAGCGCTGTCTGCCTGAGTAAAGATGCCGTATGAGTCAGCGGGAAGCTTTTTATTACCACCCTGACCGCATCCGGAATCCTGTCGATGGGAAACATGGTGTTGCATAAAAATGTCATCGGCGTAATGACAAATGTCGAAAACCTCGCTACATCCGAATGATTTTTAGCCAACATCGCCGATATGACCCCTAAAGAACTGAAAATTATGGAATTTAAAAACATGACGGCGAATAACAGTGGTGTGACAGCTATTGAACATCCGAAAGGCAGAGAGACCAAGAGTATTATTCCTCCTGAATACAGACCTCTGAGGCCTCCCCCAAGTATCTGTCCAATTACATATCCTTCAACCGCTGTCGGTGATATGATGATCTGGTCAAATGATCTCTCATACAGTCTTTGTACATTCAATGTCATTGCTACGGAAGAATATACGACATTCATGGTCGTTATAGCAAGTATCCCCGGGACAAGAAAATCGATATACCTGTAATCCATAGTATTTATCATGCTTCCCAGTCCCCATCCAGGCGCCAGCATATATAACAGAGGACTTATCAAAGAAGAAAATGTGATCTTTCTCCATTCGCTTCGAAATTCGATACTCTTCTCCCAAAGAGCTGTCCTTATTCCTGTTACTATTCTTTTTAGCGGTATATTACAGACCTTTCCCTGTTCTCTGGATGAATACATCTTCCAGACTTGTTCTTCTAAGATTAAAGTTTCTTTCAGATTTATTTGCATAATCAAGGGCTTCCTTTCGTGAAATAAAAAAACTGGTTTTTGTATGAAAGCCGTAAAAAAGATCCACTGCAAAATTCCCCATTTTATTGATCATGCTTTCAGGTCTGTCAATGTCCAACAATTTTCCGTTATCTATCAAAGCTACCCTATTGCAAAGATTTTCTGCTTCTTCTTTTACAAGATCCTGCTTATAAATGGCAGAAAACGGGTATATCATATCTTCCATACTTTTTTTCCTTTTATGGTTTCTGTTTTAGAAATTGAAACCGAGTTTTCTTTCAATTCATTATTTAAAAAATCGATCAATCTTTTTCCTTCTCTGCTGTAATCTATTCCTTTTCTTTTTAAGATCCCCATTTCCCCCCTGTGCCAAAAGCTTCACTTAAGCAATATCTGCGAATATACGGGCTAAGATCCCTGTCATTATCTTTCAGATCAAATCCTATATATCCCAGACTGCTGACCGCAACGAACTTCAATGCCTCTTCAATACTGCTGGTCTCAATACTATAATTGGAGGTCTTCTCATTTCCTATAAGATCTGCTCCCTTTATCTTTATCAGATCCAGCACTTGTATATCTTTAACGCTTATTTCATTCGATCCGGCAAGAGGATGTTTTTTATTGATAAAAAGATATTTTTTCACATCGCATATCGGGACGAATATTATTCCATAGTCCTTCAGTCTGTTATCGATCGCTGTTCTTAAATTCTTTTCCGCAAAGAAAAATCCCATTTCGTAACGGCGTACATGTACATCTGAACAGACGTCCATGATCTCTTTATTTTCAAACTTATAAAGAACTTTCTCTGTCTTGTTTTTTTTGTAATAGTCGGTAAAAAGACTGCAGGTTCTGAAATTATTGGCATAGAGCACATTCAGACTTTCTAATTTATCCGTTGATCTTAAAAGGCTTATCTCACTTATCTCATTCAAAATATTATTAGCCTTGGAATATAACGCCTTCTTCCGTAAGGGTCACTCCTGTTTTCTTCCTCTCCAGCAACTTACATGAAACTTCTTCCTCTAAAGATTTCACCTGTTTACTGACTTGGGAAACGGATGTATACAAAACCTTGGCCGCGCTGTTAAAACTGCCTGTGTCTACTACCGAAATAAATGCCTGAATCTGCTTAATATCCATATTTGCTCCTTTTCCTCCCTTTATATGAGTGAAGTATAGTATCAACTTATATTTTTTATATCCACACTAGAGGGGTAATTGCGTTTCCAAAATGGAAACTATAACTTCCTTGTCATCGTAAGTTTTCTGTAATTTTTGTATCAAATTTGTAATATTTAAAATTTTTTAGTAGAATGAAAAAACCAAAAGGACAGGAGAAAGAATTTTTAGAGGTACACTTATGAAATTTAATAAATTGAAATTTAAGACCAGGTCCGTACTTGCAGCAGCTTTAATAGCTTCTGTCGGTTTCAGCGCACCTCTCCTTTCCAAGATCTCTGTAACAAGTGCATTTGCTGATACTACTAAGGACAAGCTGGATTCTGCCCAGAATGAGATAAACTCGTTAAAAAATGAGCAGAATTCCATCTCAGATGAACTCTCTGACTTAAACAGTCAGGTAGATGCAGCAGGTGCCAGAATTTCAGATATCACCGATCAGATAAATAAGATAAAAGATGATATAGATGATATCAATAAGGAGATAAGCCGAATAAACAGCGAGATGGCAAAGGAGTACGACACGATGAAGCTCCGTATTCAGTACATCTATGAATCCGGTGATCTGGGACTTATGGATGCACTTATATCCTCTAAGGATTTTGGGGATTTTTTGGCAAAGGCCGAATATATCCAGAAGTTATCTGATTACGATCGTGAACTTTTAGCGAGATATGATGCTCTATTCAAAGAAAACAACGATAAAAAAGCAAGTCTTGAGGGCGATATCACCCGACTTGCATCTTTAAGAGATGAGGTACAGAGCCAGTCCGATTCGATCCGGGCCCTTATAACCAAAAAGAGTTCCAGTTTGAACCTGTCCGCTGATAAACAGGCTGAACTTGAGGCATTAGCTCTTCAGTACGAAGCGCAATTAGAAACAGAAAGACTTGCGGCGGAAGAAGCTCAGGCAAAGGCCAACATAAACCACAGTGAAAGTCCTCAGACATCAGGAAGTATCCCTTCAGCTCAGAACTCCCCGTCCGAAAACAGCGGAACTTCCGAGGATCAGAACACTCAGACGGTGCCGGATCCTCCGGAATCAACGCCTGCCCCTGCCCCTTCCGTACCACAGACGACAGAAAGCCCGGATCCCGGTACATCCGGCAATCCATCAGGTACGGTCAACGCATCTGATCTTGCTATGATGGCTGCCATTATTGAATGCGAAGCCGGTAACCAGCCTTATGAGGGAAGGATAGCGGTCGGCAGCGTTATAATGAACCGTGTAGAAAGCCCTCGTTTTGACAATAATCTCCGGGACGTCTTATATGCTCCATGGCAGTTTTCTCCTGTGATGAGCGGACGATTTGAGATGGTTCTCGCACGCGGAGCTTCCGAAACTAACGTACGCGCCGCCCGTGAAGTTCTAAACGGACGCAGAAATGTGCCATTTTTTTACTTCCACGTCTACACAGGATATGTTAATCCTGCCTACAGTTCATACCGGATAATTGAAGATCATATCTTCTATAACTATTGATCAGTGTGTATGATCTGTTAAAGAAAAAAACATCCGACCGTTTCCGGTCGGATGTTTTTTCTTGCTGTCGATCCTTTTAAGCCTGGATCAGTATTTAAGCGCTTTTATTCTTTCAAGCGCTTTTTCAGTGTTTTCGTGTGTGCCAAAGGCTGTCAGCCTGAAGTATCCTTCACCTGACGGACCGAAGCCTGAGCCGGGCGTACCGACTACGTTGGCTCTTGTGAGCAGTTCGTCAAAGAACTCCCATGAAGTCATATCATTCGGCGTTTTGAGCCAGATATACGGAGCGTTTATTCCACCTGATACTGAATATCCCATATTTGCTAATGCTTCACGTATAAGTCTGGCATTTTCCATGTAGTAGGCTACATTTTCCTTTACTTCTTTCTGTCCGGCTTCTGTATAAACAGCCTCGCCCGCTCTCTGAATAATATAAGGTGCTCCGTTAAATTTAGTTCCCTGGCGTCTTGCCCAGAGGTCTCTCAATTTAACATATCCATATTCCAGTTCTGAAGGGATCACTGTGTAGCCCAGTCTTGTTCCTGTAAATCCTGCATTTTTAGAGAATGATCTCATTTCAATGGCGCATGTCTTAGCCCCCTCACATTCATAGATCGAATGCGCAACATCTTCATCTGTTATATATGCTTCATAGGCCGCATCGTAGATGATAAGCGCCCCTACGGTATTGGCATAATCTACCCATTCCTGGAGCTCGCTCTTTGGAATAGTTGCACCTGTAGGATTGTTAGGGAAGCAAAGGTAGATCACATCGGGCTTCTCAGCCGGAAGCTGCGGCGCAAAGTAATTATTTTCCGTACACGGCATATAGATCACATCTGTCCACTTTTCTTCGATTGCGTCAAATACACCTGTTCTTCCCGCCATTGCGTTGCTGTCTATGTATACCGGGTATACCGGGTCTGCTACGGCTATCTTTGCATTTGCTGAGAAAATATCCTGAATATTTCCTGAATCTGACTTGGCACCATCATTTACAAAGATCTCATCGACAGAAAGCTTGATACCTCTGGCTTCAAAATCATTCTTAACAATAGCTTCCCTGAGGAACAGATATCCCTGATCCGGAGCATATCCTCTGAATGTCTCAGCATGCCCCATTTCATCAACGGCCTTATGCATGGCTTCGATGATCGTTGGTGAAAGAGGTCTTGTCACATCACCGATCCCAAGGCTTATAAGATCCTTGTCAGGATTGGCACTCTTATATTCATTGACCTTTTTTCCTATTGTTGAAAAAAGATAGTTGCCCGGTAATTTCTGGAAATTTCTATTGATAAAAAACATATAATCCTCCCTTTTTATCACTATCGATCGCACTGTTTCAGGATATTATTTATCCTCATTTTCTACTTCTATCTCACGGATCTCTTTGCTTCTGATCTCCTTAAGCAATTCATCAATAAATCCGGCTAAAGGTTTAGCTCCCTCCTCACCTTTGTATCGGCTTCGAACCGAAACTTCGCCATTTTCCTGTTCTTTTTCGCCAACGATGACCATATAAGGGATCCTCTCAAGTCTGGCTTCCCTGATCTTGTATCCTATCTTTTCAGCTCTTGTGTCAACACTGCACAGGATCCCGTTCTTTTTAAACTCAGCTTCCACTTTTGAAGCATACTCTGCATACTTATCGGAAATAGGCAGGACCCTTACCTGTTCAGGACATAACCATGTAGGAAGCATTCCTGCATACTTTTCAATAAGCCAGGCAAGCGTCCTCTCATAGCATCCGAGACTTGTTCTGTGGATAATATAAGGTCTTACCTTCTTTCCTTCCTCGTCAACATAATACATATCAAAATTCTCACCATTAAAACAGTCGATCTGAATAGTGATCATCGTATCTTCCTTGCCATATACATTCTTCGCCTGTATATCGATCTTAGGACCATAGAATGCCGCTTCACCTTCCTCTTCCGTAAATGTAAGATTCTTTTCTTCAAGGACCTTTCTCAGGAAATCCTGCGTCGTATTCCAATATTCCTCATCCCCCTGATATTTAGTCTTATTGTTCGGGTCCCATTTTGAAAGGCGGAAAGTGATATCATCCTGGAGTCCTAATGTAGAAAGCACATAGTAGGAAAGGTCAAGACATCTTTCAAGCTCTTCTGTTGCCTGATCCGGTCTGATGATCAGATGTCCTTCCGAGATCGTAAACTGACGAACTCTTGTAAGACCATGCATCTCTCCTGAGTCTTCACGACGGAAAAGTGTTGATGTCTCAGACATTCTCACCGGAAGATCCTTATATGAGTGTGGTGAATTCTTATAAACATTATACTGAAAAGGACATGTCATAGGTCTTAATGCCATAACTTCCTTGTCATCCTTATCTCCCAGAACGAACATGCCGTCCTGGTAATGATCCCAGTGGCCTGAGATCTTATAAAGGTCGCTCTTAGCCATAAGCGGCGTTTTTGTCCTTACATATCCCCACTCAAAATCTTCCAGATCTTCTATCCAACGCTGAAGCGTTAAGAGTATTCTCGTACCCTTTGGTGTGAAGAGGGGTAATCCCTGGCCTATAACGTCAACTGTTGTGAATAAGCCCATTTCACGCCCAAGCTTATTGTGATCACGGTTTTTGGCATCCTCCAGCTTTTCAAGGTGCGCCTTCAAGTCTTCTTTCCTGTCAAAAGCCGTACCATAGATCCTCTGAAGACGGGCCTTTTTCTCATCACCTCTCCAGTAAGCCATTGATGATGAGATAAGCTTAAATGCTTTCACTCCCTTAGTTGACATAAGATGAGGGCCTGCGCAGAGGTCCGTAAAACCTCCCTGATCATAAAATGATATCTCCGCATCCTCAGGAAGATCCTTTATGAGCTCTACCTTGTATGGTTCTTTTCTTTCTTCCATGTAAGCGATCGCTTCTTCTCTTGGAAGTGTGAAGCGAGTGATCTCTTTGCCTTCTTTTATGATCTTTTTCATTTCTGCTTCAATGGCATCAAGATCTTCTCTGGAAAATGGATCTGAATCAAAATCATAGTAAAAGCCTTCTTCGATCGAAGGACCAATAGCTATCTTTGCATTCGGATAAAGATTCTTAACTGCCTGGGCCAGTACATGTGATGCTGTATGCCTGAGTGCTGATATGCCGGCCTCATCTTTTGCCGTAAGAATGTTCAGACTGCAGTCCTTGTCTATAACCGTTCTCAGATCTACGACTTTTCCGTCAACTTCCCCTGCACAGGCTGCTCTGGCAAGACCTTCGCTTATATCCCGGGCTATCTCATAGACCGGCTTTGCTTCTTTATATTCCTTGCTGGAACCGTCTTTTAATGTAATTATCATATTAAAACCCCTTTGTATTTTATTTGTGAGAAAAAGATCTAACCGATATTCCTGTCATAAATAATCTTGAGTCCTTTCATAAGAAGCATATCGTCATAGATTATGTCACATTCACAATGAGGAATTATCGTGCCCGCAAGTCCCCCCGTAGCAACTGTTTTCGTTGTAACGGGCAGTCCCATTTCTTTCTTTATTCTCCTGATCATTCCGTCTATACATGATGCGCTGCCGTATATAGCTCCACTCCTCATGGAATCGACTGTATTCTTTCCGACTACCATTTTCGGAGGATCAAGGCTTACATGCGGCAGCTGCGCTGTTCGCCCAACCAGTGCTTCCTGAGAGATCTGTACTCCCGGAATGATCGCACCGCCAACATAGGCTCCGCTTTCATCGACCACTGTAACAGTAGTAGCTGTGCCTACATCGACTATAATGATCGGCTTTCCATACTCGTTGGATGCCGCAACGGCAGCAACTATAAGATCACTTCCGACTGTTCTTGGATCATCCATATGTATAGGCAGCCCGGTCTTCAGGCCCGGGCCTACGGTAAGAGGGTCTATCTTGGTGACGAGCTTAGCTGCTGCCTTGATCACATTTGTCAGCGGCGGAACGACCGAAGATATTATCACACCTTTGATGTCTCCAATATTGATCCCGTTAAGTTCAAGCATGGACTTGATGACCATAGCATGCTCGATCCTGGTCTTAACATGGACCGTAGCCACCTGCTCCTCAAATATTATCTTTTCATCATCCACACAACCCATGATGATAGTTGAATTGCCTATATCTATAGCAAGTATCATTCCGGGTTTGTTGTCCATAACCGCATTCATAAAGTGTCCACCTTTTTTATTCTGTTATTTAGTAATGATAACACATACGACTGTGCTTTTCCCTATTTTTTTGCCAGCTCTTCAACTATATGATCCTTGACTTCCCTGGATGGGATCCTTGATTCTCTGATCTTTTTTACTGTCAGTTCATAAGTTTTTTCATTCAGGTGTCTTTTTTCCCTGTCCCTCAAAAATAAGAAGACTTCATTTGGATATATATTGAATGCTTCACTGAGAAACCAGCCTGCCGCCATCTGTGCATAATGATCATTCCCCAGATCCCTGTCCGCCTCTTCCAATACTCTTGACAGCCATGGGTTCATCTCTTCCTCTTCTGTCTTTTTTCTGAGATCTTCCAGTTTAACTTCTCTTTTTCTTTGGATCTTATTTCCCTCTGCATCCAGCCTTATATAGTAATTGAGGAACAATACAAGTGCCAGCCTTACTGTATACTCACTTCCGAACTGGAGAAAAAATTTCAGATGATTAAAAACCGTTTCTTTATTATCTTCCACAATCTTAAATGATGTGCAAAAAGAGTCACAGACTGACCAGTTGTCTATCTGGCCCGCAAATTCATCCAGCAGGCTCAGAGCTTCTTCTATATCTCCCTCTTTTTCAGTCCCGTACCCTATTATGAGACCTTTCAGCATAAGCTCTTCCATATATTTTTCTTCTGAAGCCTTTAAATATTCGTGATAATCTTTTTCTTTTACGAGCCTTTTCGCCATTTTCCTCAGGAGCGGAAGCCTGACTCCCAATATCTTACGAGATGCTCCCGGGATCAGGCGAGCTGTGAATTCTGCATAAGACCTGTCTGACAGCTTTTTCAACTCTTTCCTAATAGTTAAATTCATTTTGCTCTCCCTTTATATGAATTTTACCTTCTGATCTTAAAGATTATACTCCAAATTTAACTGTCTACAAAGAGCAAAAAAGATTACCCGCCGTAAAAAACGCGGGTAATCTTTAAAATTTAATATTCTGATATAAGAGTGTTCATATCCACGCTTGTTCCGATACCATTTACTCTTCCAACTGATGAATACTGCCATATCTTCCAGTCATAATTGATCGGAAGACCGTTTTTATCATCGCTCGTGTTAGTATAGTATCTTGCTATCCACCTTATACCTTCTAATTCGTTGTTGTATAATACGCTGTTGAAATAACTCTCACTTGCATATATACCGGCCGTGATGCCTTTGGATTTCAATCCGTTTACGATCCGCTTAGTCAGATCTGTTATCTTTCTCCTTACACTCGGTGAGTATATGTTACCCAGATCTTTATTATAGACCTTGGTATCCTCGATATCGATAAATGCTCCGTATTTAGGCTTTCTTCCGTCAAGTATCTCAGCCATAAAATTAGCTTCGCTATCGGCTTCCCTTTCATTTGTAGCCATAGAGTAAAGGTAAACGCCATATGGCATGCCTATTCTCTCGCATTCTTCAATATTTCTCTTTGCGTAACGATCCTGGAAACCAGTCTCTTTATCCGCATAGGCCACTCGGATGATTGCAAAATCAATGCCGTCAGCCTTGACTTTGTCCCAGTCTATATTCCCCTGATGTTCAGAGATATCGATACCTATCCTTGGAGTTGAACCATTTTCATTGAAATAGTACTTTCTGTCTCCTCTCATCATATAACCGGATGCTCTCTCAAATGTGAACTGCTGGCTCCTGTTATCATCGCCGGCCCCTGAAAGAGATATCGGCGCATTCGTAGGACTGCCATTAATAGTTATGACCTTATTCCCATTAACTGACATAAATAAGTATCTGTTGTCCTCTGTTCTGATGATCCTCCATGTCTGAGCTTCAGAACCGTTGTCCGTGTACTGCTGGATGCCGTTTCCGTCGACCACTTTTCCACCTTTTATATCGAATACTGACTTATATACAGATGGACCGGTCTTGATCTTGTACTTTCCATCTCCAAGATAGGTTACTCCAAATATCTGAGAATCGTCATTATTTCTGGCTGATGCTATGATCCTGGCTCCGCTGTTCTGGTTAGCATGCTCGACCGTCAGAGCGCCGTTCGTATCAGCTGCTGAAACTAAATTGTATGCTCCGTTCCGGATATCCTGATAATACTCAGTAGGCGCAAGGCTGAACTTCTGTCCGTTTCCGCCCATGCTGTCATCAGCTGATGCATCAAATCCGTTTTCTGCCTTATTGACGCTTAAGTACCTACCATTCTTGTTCTGGATCACATACTTTCCGTCTGCAGTCTTATAGACCTTCCAAAGCTGTTCTCCCGCACCCGTAAACGTCTTCTGAACGATCTGGCGTCCGCTTACTGTCAGGGCCTTTTCTGAGTTTCTTGCAATGATCTTATAATATCCGTTGCCGGCATCGTCAAATCTGAACTTTCTGTTGTTGGTACCTGCATTTGACCAGAGCTGTGCGACCGTATTATTTCGAATGCTGCTGTTAGTTATTTCAAGCTGGAAATTTGAGTTGATCGCAGACTGGATATTAAAGGTCCTGCCCGCAAGAGGCCCTGCACTGTTCAGATTCTCTGTTGAACCTCCCGGTGATGGCGCTGTCGCTGAGATAAATGTAAACTGCTGCTTATTATTTGAATCATTCTGTTTCCTGAGCGTTACAGGTGAATTAACAGGGTCATTATCAACAGTGATGACCTTTTTGCCTGTTACGGACATAAATATATATTTATTACCCTCTGTTCTCAGGATCCTCCATGACTGAGCCTGTGAGTTATTAAGCGGATATTGCTGTATCGTCGTTCCGTCCGCGATCTTTCCGCCTGCGATATCAAATCCTGATCTGTAATCAGTCACAGCAGTCGTTACTCTGTAAAGACCATCGCCTATATATGCAACATTAAACCTGTGGGCATTATCACTCAGGACATCATTTTTAACGGAAATTATCCTTGCCCCTCCGAGACTGCTGGCGTTCTCAACTGTCAGACTTGTGCCTGCATTGGCAGCAGAAGTAAACTTATAGCTTCCGTTCTGAACTTCCTGGTTGAAAGATGTCTCTTTAATGACAAATTTCTGACCATTTCCGCCCATAGTAACATCCGCACTGGCGTCTAATCCGTTCTTAGCTCCATTAACGCTTAAATAACGTCCATTTTTATTCTGGATCACATATTTGCCGTCCGCAGTCGTATAAACTTTCCAAAGCTGATCGGAAGAATTGGATACTTCCTGCTGCACGATCATATCCTTGCTGACTGCGACCGCTTTCTCCGCATTTCTGGCGATGATCCTGTAATATCCGTTGCCCGCAGATTCAAATCTGAATTTTCTGTTATTAGTTCCGGAGTTCTGCCAGATCTGAACTACAGCATTACTGTTCAGGCTGCTGTTCGTGATCTCCATCTGGAAGCTCTGGTCAACTCCCGAAAAAATATTAAATGTCTTGCCATTAAGGTTTCCGGTGTAAGGAGTTAAATTTTCCTTAGATGTTCCATTGTTGTTGCTATTGCCGGAACCATTGAAGCCTGATGTATCAAAGGAACCTGCCGCCGTAAACACAAACTGCTGCCTGGTGTTCTTATCACCAAGGCTTCCAAGCTTAACAGATGCGTTGGCAGCATCTCCGTCAATCGTGAGAACTCTGTTTCCTGCTGCGGACATAAATATATACTTATTATCCTCAGTTCTTATGAGCCTCCACTTCTGAGCCAGTGAATCGTTGTTCGGATACTGCTGTATCCCTGTTCCATTTACTATCTTTCCGCCAGTGATATCAAATACGCCATTATATCCCGAAGAGGCTGTCTTTATCGTATAGAGCCCGTCCCCAATGTAATTTACGCTGAACTTATGAGCATTCGCCCCGAATACGCTGTTGCTCACGGAAATGATCCTCACTCCGCCTGCACCATTATTATTTTCAACAGCAAGGCTGGCCTTTGAATTAGATGCAGAGACAAGGTTATACTCTCCATTTTTAATATCAGCGTGGTATTCCGTCTCCTTGAGCAAGAATTTCTGACCTGCTCCTCCGACGGTCTTATCAACGACCGTGTTTGTTCCGTTAGTTGCTGCATTTACGCTTAGGTATCCTCCGGTCTTATTTTGCAAAACAGTTTTTCCATCACCGGATATAAACACCTTCCATAACTGTGCATCTGAATTAGCTGTAAATTGCTGCTCCACATTTCCATTGCTGACAGCCAGAGCCTTCTCTGAATTTCTGGCGATGATCCTGTAATATCCGTTGCCCGCAGATTCAAATCTGAACTTTCTGTTATTAGTTCCCGAATTAGACCATAACTGCACATTGGTGTGATCTACTATGCTGGAATTCGTAACTTCTACCTGAAAATTCTCATTGATGGCCGACTGAATATTAAATGTTTTTCCGGAAAGATTTCCCTTATACTCTGTAATATCATTTACAGACCCCGGCTTGTCCAACTCCTTTATCGGTCCGCCGCCTGTTCCTGAATTTTCAAAACTGGTCCTCTGTAGGAAGAATCTCTGATTCCCAAGTCCCGTTCTTCCTCCTACCAGGATATTCTTCTGGTTGGATGGCGCAATATTTCCGCCGGCGAACTCAAGATTGAATCCGCTCTTGGCCGATGTAAAGACCACGCTTCCATCACTGGCTTTTGTGATCCTCCATCGCTGGGCAATAGTATTATTATCCTGATACTGCTGGATATTAGTTGCCGTCGTGACCTTGCCGCCGGCGAGTTCGATCACGCTCTTACCTCCGGATGATCCTGTGGCTATCGTATACTCTCCCTTTCCAACATAATGGATGTAGAACTTCTGAGCATTGGTGACTGCTCTTCTGTATATCTGTACATTCGCCCCATTTGATGGATCATTATTAACGATATCCAGTACATAATCCGTATTATTGGCAGATCCTATCGTATACCAGCCATCCGATACTACCTGATCTTCTGAATTGATATAGAACTTCTTGCTGGCAGCCCCTGAAAAATCACTGACCCTGGCCTTGCCATTTGCAAGCGTACCTCCTGCAAAATCTAGGACTTTATTGGTTCCTATGTTGACCAGAAAATAAGATCTTCCGTCTCCTGATGTATCGATCCTCCACACCTGACTATTATTGCCGCTCTTCAGAGCCTGTTTCGCAACCGTTCCGTCCGCGCCGGCTCCAAGCACTTTATCACCAATATAAAGGTAAAATTTTCCATTGCCTTTTGCTTTCAGTCTCAGCGCCTGTGTATCAGACTCATCCGCTGCAGAGATGATCGTATAATTGCCGTCTCCGAACGGTGATACCCCTGTAGCCTCTGCTGTATCCTTTGTAAGATTCATAATGATACAAGACGCCGCCGTCAAAGTACCAACACCCATTGCAAGACCTAATGCTGCAGGTATCGCCTTTTTTCGACTTGCCTTGGATCTCTTACAACGTAAATTCCCCATGTAAACCCTCCATTTGCAAAAAACAAATTTAAAAACAAATTGCGATGCTATGTCCTTTTTATTCCCCTCAGACCCTAACATCGCAACCTTCACATATATCTACTTAACGAAAAGTTTAAGAGCATAAAAATTGTTTGTCAATATCTAAAGTAACCAAAAATCATATAAAATGCTGAATTTATCCGGATCTTTTAACTTCTTGTGTTTATTTTATCAATAATTTCAGGCAACTCTTCTATTGTTTCCATATAATATTCGGGCAGGCCATCAAAATCTTCCTTCCTGCTTACGCCTGAAAGTACGGCTGCCGGTATCGCTCCATTATTTTTTGCGAAAATCATATCATTATATGTATCTCCGGCCATCAGGACTTCTCCCGGCTCTATTCCGCATATTTCACAGAACTCCTCCATCATCTGTCCATCCGGCTTATGCCTGCGTTTTCCGTCATCACAGCCAATATAATCAAAATAATCTAAGATGTTCAGCTTTTTCAGACAATCTATAGTTGCATTCTCCAGATCTGATGTTGCGATCCCCAGAAAAAGCCCCTTATTTTTAAGATCCTTAAGTAATTTTTCCATATCTGTAAAGGTCTTATAGTCAGGACTTCCATTTTCAAGAATATTGTTAAATAATGTAACTATCTGCATATATATGCTGTAAAAATCCAGTTTTACGCCATTTTTCTCCAGCGCCCTGCCTATGTCCTGTGCAATTTCGCCATAAGACTTGTAGGCAAATCCTTTCTTAGGATCGACCTTCCCCTCGCTGAATCCTATATAGCTGAATACATCGTTTTCTATCTTTTTATCACTGTCCTGCAGTTCATTTTGTCTTATAAATTTTGGAACCATCTGTCTGGCTATATCCGGCCATATTGCAAAAAAATCTATTATGGTTCCGTCCTTATCCAACAATATTCCTTTTACCATCGCCTTATCCCCCTGTTTTATATTTATCCTCTTCTTTTATTTTAGCATTCTTAATTACCTTATTTAATTTATGTGCAAAACTTTTTAAACAAAAAGCAAATAAAAAAAGAAGCCCCGATCGACTGAATGTCAATACGAAACTTCTTCCTGCCAAAAGCGGAGAAAGAGGGATTTGAACCCTCGCGCCGGTTGCCCGACCTACACCCTTAGCAGGGGCGCCTCTTCAGCCTCTTGAGTATTTCTCCATAACACATAGGCAAAGTGCATTCTATCAGAGAAATACTCGCTTGTCAAATGTTTTTCTCATTTATTCTTCCCTTGATCCAAATAGGTTTTCCGCATTAAAAAAACTGCAACCGGGAGTTGCAGCTCTTTACTCTGAGGAGGAGGTTTATTGGAGAGATAAACTACTAAACAGGATGTGAGTATAAATTGCAATCGGTAGGCCCGAAACTCCCCTCCTCTTCAACGGGCAGGTTCATGTTATCAGATTGCAACTATTATAGTAAGCGGGTATGGGGGATATTTAAAATATCAGCTCTCTTTTATCCTGTAAATTACTAAAGCAACACAAAATGCAGCTCCTGCGGGTAGCATCCATCCCAACCCTATTTTATAAAGCGGAAGTATCCTGGCAAAAAACTCCGGAATAAATCCTATATGCAGGAAGCTTACAGCTTCTTGGGGCAGGTTTGCGACCAGATCGCCGACCGCACATATAAGTGTCACAAATGTCACTATCCTGTACGTTGTCTGATCCTTCCGAAACAACTTCTCTGTCAGGGCCAGAAGAATAAGCGTCATGGCTAATGGATAGAGCATCATAAGCACCGGTATAGACAGCTTGATGATCCCCGAAAGACCTACATTTGCAATTGCAAGTGATATCAGACTAAATATTATGGCCCATTTTTTATAAGATAGCTTTCCCGGAAACATTTTCTCAAAAGTTTCTCCACAGCTGGTCACAAGTCCTATCGTGGTCTTAAGGCAGGCAAAGAAGATCATTATCGCAAGCAGATATCCGCCTATACCATGGTAATAATGCCTTGCAACCGCAGACAGGACTTCCCCTCCATTATTTGCATGAGGAATTATCCCCAGGCTCTGTACTCCTACGACAGTCGTTATCGCATAAATAACAGACATGATAACAGCCGTCAATATACCTGAACGGATCGTACTTTTGGCTATATCCCCAGGTATTGTGACGCCTAGGGATCTGATCACATTTACAATTATTATGCCAAATGCAAGCCCTGCCAGAGCATCCATCGTGTTGTAGCCCTCAAGCAGACCCTTTACAAATGGATTTATCGCATAATCTCCGACCGGTTCTGCACTTGCTATCCCGCCTGCCGGCCTTATAAGCGCCGTTATCATTATCCACCCAAATACCGCAAGGAATGCGGGAGTAAGAAACTTTCCTATCCAGTCCAGTATTTTTCCGGGCTTCAGAGAAAAGAAAAGCATTATGGCAAAGAATATAAGTGAAAATATAAATAAAGCCAGCTTAGGTGAGAAGGACTTCGGCAAAAGCGGTACTATTCCTGTTTCAAACGGGACAGTAAAGCATCTTGGTATCGCAAAAAACGGCCCTATCGTTAAATAAAGCGCGCATGTAAAAAAGTATCCGTAACTTTTTCCATTTCTGCTGCTCAACTCCTGCAGTCCCGAAGTACGCGTAATTCCAAGCGAAATTACTCCCATAAGCGGCAGACCTACTCCTGTAACCAAAAAGCCTGTCAAGGCGGGCAGCATGTTTCTGCCTGCTGCTTGTCCCATAAACGCCGGGAAGATCAGATTTCCCGCGCCGAAAAACAAGCCAAACAGCAGGCTGGCAACGGACACAGTCTCCCCCCATGTCAATTTACTTTTCATTTTTTCCTTCTCCTTTTTCCCTTATCGTCTGAATTATTTAAGCAATTTAAAGCTCTAGTAACTGTTTTTTCTTTGCGTTATATTCCTCTTCAGTAATTGCTCCCATATCCAGTAATTCTTTATATTTTTTTATCTCTTCCGTAACGGAAAAGCCCGGCTGACGGTAATATGGTCCTCTTTTACCTGTCCCGGTATCTGTATGGACTTCCGCCTTTGAGACAGGATTAAAGACCCTGGTAGAATCTTCACTCTGCATATCTTCCTTTTGTTCCTGAACTTCTGTACTCTCTGCCGGCCTTTTATATCCCTCTCTTTTGGTTGGGTGGAGCCTTCTGTTTATTTCATCGACATTAAGGATCTTTACATTATCAAATCTGCTCTCGGGCTCTGCATCTCTGCTGTTATCCACCTCTATTCCGGGAATTACTTCTGTTTCGGGATCATATATAGGAACACTGATACCTGCACCAACAGCTTCCCTTTGACATATATCTTCCAGTATGCCCAGGATCTTCTGTGCACTTACTAATGCCATATTATATCTGCTGCCTGACCTGTCGGTCGGTTTAGCTATGAGATCCACAAAAACTGATGGTCCGGATATATTATCGATGTTGATCTTTATCTGAAGACTGCTGCATTTAGGCTCTGCATCTGCCGCAACATTTCCCGCCAATAAGAGTCCATTTATCGGTTCATGCTTTTTTCCGCCCCCGGCGATTATCTTTCCGTCATCGATCAGAAAATATTCCTCAATTATTTCAAACGGATATATTTCTTCCGGATCTATATTTGCCTTATTTCTGGTCAGACCGGTAATATACGGGATCGTCCACATCTCCATTTCTTCATCCACAAAAAAATACTTGTCGACCGACTTTGTAACCACAAATCCTTTGGCTTTGTCGATTTTTTTAATAATAATTCTTTCTATAGTCTCTGCCGGAAGCTTTTTTACTTCTTTAAGATGTCTCATGATACCGGACTTGTCAGCACAGTCATTACAAATATATAAATTTCTTGCTACCTTGTTCTTTGAAAAAAAGCCCAGCTTACTTCCGCATATATCACATGTATCTTCTTCGTCCTCAACTGCTCCGGTGACAACGTCTTCGCTTATATCAGGCTCCTCGTATTTTGGCTTTTTTATATATTGATCGGCATATTCCGGGCTTATAAAAGACTCTCTGTCTTCTTCGCTGAATTCACCCTTGCCCGACTTGAAAATCCCCATGATAATTCCCCCTATCTGTTTATTGCATATATAAATTGTTTCCTTCACAATCAACAACAACAATAACCGGCAGATCTTCTACCTCTAATCTTCTGATTGCCTCCGGCCCCAGATCATCATAGGCAATTACTTCTGAAGATATGATACATTTGGACAACAGGGCTCCTGCTCCTCCAACTGCAGCAAAATAAACGGATGAATTTCTCCTTATCCCTTTTATTACATCTTCACTTCTTCTTCCCTTACCGATCGTCCCAGCAAGGCCAAGGTCCAGAAGCCTTGGAGTATATCTGTCCATCCGCCCTGCTGTCGTAGGCCCTGCAGAGCCGATCACCTTCCCCGGTCTGGCCGGTGACGGCCCCATATAGTAGATCAGATTTCCCTCCAGCTTTATAGGAAGTATCCTTTCCGCTTTTTTTCTTAATTCATTTAATTCTGTATTTGAGATTACGCTCAGATCCTCTGGAAATCCATTTTCGTCCAGTTTATCAGAAATTCTTTTATGTGCAGCATCCCTCGCCGCATAGATCATACCTGACAGAAGTACAGTATCACCTGATCTGAGTTTCTTCGCCTCATCTTTTGAAAGCGGCAGTTTTATATGCTTTTCCATAATGATCCTCTCAGATTATCCTAGATTTATGTCTGTCGACGTGACAGCATATATTTACGGCTACCGGCAGACCGGCTATATGCGTCGGATAGGTTTCAATATTTACAGCAAGGACCGTATTCTTTCCGCCCAGACCTGCTGGACCCAGCCCAAGTTCATTGGCCTCTTTGAGAAGCTCCTCTTCAAGATCATCCACATAATCCTGCCTGTATGTACTCTCATAACCTGTAGATAACTCTCTCATCAGCGCCTTTTTAGAAAGAATAGCAGCTTTTTCAAAATCTCCCCCTATACCTACACCAACTACAAATGGAGGACAGGCATTGGGCCCTGCCTCCTCTACGGCTCTGAGAACAGACTTTTTTACTCCTTCGAGCCCGTCGGCGGGCTTAAGCATAAATATCCTGCTCATGTTCTCGCTTCCAAAGCCTTTAGGTGAAAGAGAAATCTTTACTTTATCCCCAGGAACGATCTCCGTATGGATGATCGCAGGCGTGTTATCACCTGTATTTACTCTTTCAAGAGGATCATTCACTACGGATTTTCTTAAAAAACCTTCCTCATAACCCTGTCTGACACCTTCATTTACCGCCTCTGACAGGTCTCCATCGACCAAATGTACATCCTGACCTATCTCCAGGAATATAACCGCCATTCCCGTATCCTGACATATTGGGATCATTTCTTTTTCGGAGATCTCAAGATTTTCCTCAAGCTGTTCCAATACGGAAATTCCAATTGGTGAACTTTCTGTTTTGCATGCTCTGTTTAAGGCCTTCTTTACATCTTCTTCAAGAAAATAATTAGCCTCTATACACATTTCTCTGATATTTTTTGTAACTTCTATAAGGCTTATTTCCCTCATTTTTTTCTCTTTTCTAAAAAACTAAAAGCCTTAAAGTCTGTCTTCAGACCTTAAGGCTGGTTTTTATTCTTCTACAGAAGTTTCATTATCCTCGGAATCAGCCTCTTCTTCAGCTTGTGCATCTTCTTCATCTTCCGGAATACTGCGCATTTTGGCTATAGTCGCCACGCTTACGCCCTTGTCCAGATTAATGAGCTTAACTCCTGTCGTAGATCTGCCAACTACAGGTATCTCCTCACAACGGAGACGAATAAGGATCCCCTCTGTCGTAATAATCATGAGTTCATTCCCATCTCCTACCATCTTGGCTCCGATGAGCTTACCGCTTTTTTCATTTGCCTTGTAGCAGATAAGGCCCTTGCCGCCTCGCTTCTGTATCTTATATTCACCTATTTCAGTCCTTTTTCCAAGACCGAATTCTGAGACGTAGAGCATTGTCGAAGCCTCTGCACCGCTTTCATCAGTTACCGGGAACACCTGCATTGAAACTATCTCATCATCCTCTTCAAGCGTCATTCCCTTAACACCCATGGCATTTCGGCCCATATCCCTTACATCTGACTCATCAAAACAGATACTCAGACCATTTCTGGATATCATTGCGATATTCTTGCTGCCATCAGTCATTTTTACACCTATGAGTTCATCGTCCTCTCGAAGTGTAATTGCCTGTATGCCTATCTTACGGATATTTGCAAAGTTGGATATTTCAGTTTTCTTTACGATACCCTTCTTTGTTGCCATGAAAAGATAATCTTCTTCACTGATATTTTTCAGATCTATCGGAATTATCGCCGTGATCTTCTCATCAGGCTGCAGCTGCAGCAGATTGATGATCGCCGTACCTCTCGATGTCCGTGAACTTTCAGGAATTTCATAAGCTTTAAGTTTATAGACCCTTCCCTTGCTTGTAAAGAATGTAAGGGCATGATGAGTGGTGGTCATGAAAAGATCCTGTATATAATCCTCATCTATCGTCTGCATTCCCTTGATCCCTTTACCGCCGCGTTTCTGGGCTTTAAAGTTATCAGGCGTCTGCCTCTTTATATATCCTAGATTAGTTCTTGAAATAACGATTGGAACATCTGGTATAAGATCCTCATCATTCAGATCGAACTCGTCAAAGTTGATCTGAGTACGTCTCTCATCTGAGTACTTCTCAGATATCAGGCTTATCTCTTCTCTGATCACGCCAAGAAGCTTTTTCCTGTCTGCAAGGATCTCCTTGAAATATTTGATCTTCTCAAGAAGTTCTTTCAGTTCCGTTTCCAGCTTTTCTCTTTCAAGTCCCGTAAGGACTCTAAGACGCATATCAACGATAGCCTGAGCTTGGGCATCTGTGAGTCTGAACTCAGTACAAAGACCTTCTTTCGCCTCAGCTACGGTCTCTGAGCCTCTGATGATCGATATGACCCTATCTATATTATCCAGCGCTATTATCAATCCTTCGAGAATATGCGCTCTCTCTTCAGCCTTGTTAAGATCATATCTGGTCCTTCTGGTCACTACTTCTTCCTGATGACTCAGGTAGTGAACGAGCATTTCTTTGAGATTAAGGACCTTTGGTTCATTGTTTACCAAAGCAAGCATGATCACGCCAAATGTATCCTGCAGCTGAGTGTGCTTGTACAATTGATTAAGAAGCACGTTTGCATTAACATCTCTTCTTAACTCTATGCATATACGCATACCTGTTCTGTCCGACTCATCCCTGAGCTCTGTAATGCCGTCTATCCTCTTATCTTTTACAAGATCAGCTATTTTTTCAATAAGTCGTGCCTTATTTACCATGTAAGGGAGTTCTGTAACTATGATCCTGTTCTTACCATTCGTCATCGGCTCAATGTCAGTTACCGCACGGACCCTGATCTTTCCTCTTCCGGTCCTGTAGGCTTCTTCAACCCCGGCTTTACCTATTACAGTCGCTCCTGTCGGAAAATCAGGCCCTTTTACGATATCCATCAGTTCTTCTATTTCCGTATCGGAATCTTTTTCCACAATATTGTCTATGATCCTGACAACTGCATTTATGATCTCACCCAGATTGTGAGGCGGTATATTAGTTGCCATACCTACGGCGATACCGCTTGTTCCGTTTACAAGAAGATTAGGATATCTTGCAGGCAGTACAGTAGGCTCTTTCTCTGTCTCATCGAAGTTCGGTATAAAATCTACAGTATCCTTGCTGATATCTGCAAGCATCTCCATAGAGATCTTACTGAGTCTTGCTTCTGTATATCGCATGGCCGCTGCGCCGTCACCGTCAACAGATCCGAAATTTCCATGTCCGTCGACCAGAGGGTATCTTGTTGAAAAATCCTGGGCCAGCTTCACCAAGGCTTCATAGATCGAAGAATCCCCATGCGGATGATATTTACCCATGGTATCACCGACGATACGCGCACATTTTCTGTGTGGTTTATCAGGACCATTATTGAGTTCGATCATAGAGAATAGTATTCTTCTCTGTACCGGCTTCAGACCATCTCTTACATCCGGAAGCGCACGAGCCGCTATAACGCTCATGGCATAATCAATGTAATAAGTCTCCATGGTCTTCTTCATGTCGACTTCATTTATTTTATCAAAAATATGTTCATCCATTTACATTCTCCGTTTTCTTAGGCAATCCGGAATGGTAATTTAAATATCAAGATTCTTTACATACTTAGCATTAGCTTCAATAAATTCTCTTCTTGGTTCTACCTTATCTCCCATAAGCGTTGAGAAGGTTACATCAACTTCTGACTCTGAATCCTCATCTATATTTACCCTGAGAAGTATTCTTCTCTCTGGATCCATAGTTGTTTCCCAAAGCTGCTCAGCATCCATCTCACCAAGACCTTTATATCTCTGAATACGGTTATTCTGATCACGCCCTATTTCATCGATGATCCCTGAAAGTTCTTCATCTGAGTATGCATACCAGACCTTTTTATTCTTCTCCACCTTAAAAAGCGGCGGCTGTGCAAGGTATACGTGCCCATCCTTAATAAGCTGCGGCATAAACCTGTAGAAGAATGTAAGTAAAAGAGTGGCTATATGAGCTCCATCCACGTCGGCATCCGTCATTATAATGATCTTTCCATATCTGAGCTTAGATATATCGAAATCTTCATGGATACCCGTTCCGAAGGCTGTGATCATTGCTCTTATCTCTTCATTTTCCAACACTCTGTCTAATCGGGCTTTTTCAACATTAAGGATCTTTCCGCGGAGTGGAAGGATAGCCTGAGTCGCTCGAGTCCTTGCCTTCTTAGCCGAACCTCCTGCAGAATCTCCCTCTACGATATAGATCTCACACTTTTCAGGATCCTTGTCTGAACAGTCGGCAAGTTTACCCGGAAGACCTGAATTTTCCAGAACTGATTTTCTTCGTGTAAGATCTCTGGCCTTGCGGGCAGCTTCTCTCGCTCTCTGCGCGAGTAATGATTTTTCGCAGATATTCTTTGCTACATTTGGATTCTGTTCAAGAAAATAAGTCAGCTGCTCCGTAACAACGGATTCTACGGCGCTTCTTGCTTCAGCATTACCAAGCTTCTGCTTTGTCTGTCCTTCAAACTGAGGATTCTCTATTTTTACGCTGATTATTGCAGTGAGACCCTCACGAATATCTTCACCTGAAAGAGCAGGCTCCCCTTCCTTAAGGACCTTATTCTTTCTTGCATAATCATTAAATGTTTTCGTTATAGCATTCTTAAAGCCTGTAAGATGCATGCCGCCGTCAGGAGTATTAATATTATTGGCAAAGGCTTCTATCATTTCAGAATATCCGTCATTATGCTGAAATGCCACTTCTACGGTAATCTTATCCTTGATCCCTTCACAATAGATGATCTCTCTGTACAAGGGTTCTTTAGCCCTGTTAAGATATTCGACGAACTCTTTTATGCCGCCCTCATAGAAAAATGTCTCTTCTTTCTTCCTGCCTGACTCTTCCTGATCTGATGAATATCTGACTTCTTCTGAAGATTCATCCTTTTCCTGAGATTCGGAAGCTTCTTCCGTGTAATCATCTCCCGATTTAAGTGTTTTTTCTTTTCTTATCTGATCTTTTATTTCCGCGTCTGTTCTCTCATCACACAAAACGATCTTAAGACCCTTGGTAAGAAACGCCATCTCCCTTAATCTTGTTTTTAAAACATCAAAATCATAAATGGTCGTCTGATTAAATATTTCTTTATCAGGAAGAAATGTTACTTTAGTTCCTGTGTCTGTCAGGTCACATTCTCCTATAACAGTTAGGTCTGTAAGGATCTTGCCCCTTGCATACTTCTGCTGATGTATTTTTCCATCTCTTTTTACAGTGACTTCCATCCATTCTGATAAGGCATTAACGACTGAAGCACCTACACCATGGAGTCCTCCGGATACCTTGTATCCTCCTCCTCCAAATTTTCCTCCGGCATGAAGGACTGTATATACTACTTCTACCGCCGGTCTTCCTGTCTTATGATTGATATCAACAGGTACACCTCTTCCATTGTCTTCAACCGTTATAGAATTATCCTTGTGTATCGTTACATAAACAGTATCGCAATATCCTGCAAGTGCTTCATCTACAGCATTATCTACGATCTCATATACTAAATGATGCAATCCTCTTGAGGAAGTGGTTCCAATGTACATGCCAGGTCTTTTTCTTACAGCCTCAAGACCTTCAAGGACCTGTATCTGGTCTCCTCCGTATTGTTGCTGATTAGCCACCCTTATACCTCCTGACTATCTTCGATTACCTTGCCTTTTTTGACTCTGAATACTTTATCTACCGACATTCTTGACTTTATCCATTCATCCTGTCCGGTACAGGTAATTATTGTCTGCATATTTCCAATACATTTTAGTAAATATTCTTGCCTTGACGAATCCAGTTCAGACAAAACATCATCAAGCAAAAGTACAGGCATCTCTCCAGTTTCATTTTTTGCGATATCGATCTGCGAAAGTTTAAGACTGAGAGCTGCCGTTCTCTTCTGTCCCTGAGAACCGAATTTCTTTACATCTTTCCCATTTATAAAAAATGTAAAATCATCCCTGTGAGGGCCAACACCTGTCATTCCTGTTTTCAGATCTTTTTCTTTTGATTTTTCCAGATCTGCTTCAAACAGGTCTATATCAGTTGAAGGCTGATATACTATTTTTAACTTTTCATTGCTTCCGCTCAGATCCCTGTGGATCTTTTCAGTTAATACATTGATCTTTTCAAGATAATTTCTTCGTCCAAGAATTACATTCTTTCCGCATCTGACAAGCTGGGCATCTATTATTTCCAGAGTTTGTCTATCTCCATCTCTGTTTCGAAAAACAATATTTTTTAAAAGTTTATTTCTGGATTCTAATAACTTATTATAGTCTATAAGTCCACTAAGATAAACCTTATCTACTCTGCTTATATCAATATCTAAAAAATGCCTTCTTACATTGGGGCCTCTTCTGATTATATCCAGATCTTCCGGATAAAAAAATACGACCTGAAGATGACCGAATAATTCTGATGATCTTCTTAGGGAAACCCCATTTATAGCTATACCTTTTTGTTTATTTTTTTTTATATGTATATCGATCCTGTCTGATGTAAATTCCTTCTGAACTATCAGCTTTATATGAGCATCTGTAAGTGAGGGATCCGACATACTTTCCATATTTCCGATCTCATCAAAATTTTCAATTCTGATAAGTTCTTCATCCTTTGTCGATCTGTGGGATCTGGCTGTAGAAGCCATATAAATTGCCTCAAGAATATTCGTCTTACCCTGAGCATTATCCCCATAAATAAGATTTATATGCTTATCAAAACTTGTTTTCAGATATTCATAATTCCTAAAGTCTTTTAATTCAATCGTTTCTATGTACATTATTTATGACCTTAACTTGCTGGCCCTCAAATTCAACAACTTCTCCGCCAAACAGTTTTCTCCCGCGTCTCGTATCTACTTCACCATCGACACTTACCAGACCATCATTTATAACAGCCTTTGCAAGACCTCCGTTATCTACGAGACCAGCTAATTTAAGAGCCTGACCGAGTTTTATAAACTCCGAATTAATCTCTACGATATCCAACTTAATTACTCCTCTGTAAAATTAACAGGCAATACCAGATAAAGATATGTATCTTTTTCATCCCTTATAAAACATGGTGACTTAGCATTAACGAATGATAAAGTTACTTTTTCATCCTCTATAACTTTTAAAACATCCAGTAAAAATTTAGGATTAAAACCTATTTTAAGATCTGCTCCCTCTTTTTCGATCTCAACTTCTTCTTCTCCCTGACCAAGTGTAGACTTAACAAAAAGTCTTACATAATCATCTTTAAAATCAAATATTATAGGTCTCTTATCTGATTCCTTTATAAATACCATCTCAGTGTCGATCGCATCTATAAGGGCTTTTCTGTCAATAACCACCTTTGTTTCACTATCCGTGGAAAACATCTTATTTACATTCAGATAAGTTCCCTCTATAACTCGTGAAACAACTTTAGTTTCGTCAAACTCAAATAAAACATGTTTATCCGTAAAATATATATTTACTTCCTTATCGGCATCCAAGGCTAATATACCAGCTATCTCTTTAAGCGATTTACCCGGAATTATCGTATATACCTTATTTTCAGAAATATCTATTTCTATTTTTCTGAGAGCTATTCTATGACTGTCAAGAGCGATGACCCTTAGGCTGTTTTCATTTGTTTCAAATAATTCACCTGTCATTATAGGATTTATATCGTTGATAGCAAGTGAAAATATAGTCTGAGTTATTATCTCTTTAAGAGACATCTGTGAAAGTTTAATGAAATTAGTTTTTTCTATCTCAGGAAAATAAGTAAATTCTTCAGCAGGCATTCCCGGTATCTTATAGGTCTTCTTATCGCATTTTATAATACACATATTGCTGTTATCATCTGATGTTTCAAATGATATCTTCTCCTCAGGAAGCTTTCTTACAAGATCTGAAAAAAGTTTTGCATCTATTGCAACTCTTCCCTTTTCAATTATTTCTCCGGGCACAAGAGTCTGAATTCCAAGATCCAGGTCGTTGGCAGTAAAATTAATATTGCCGGCAGATGCATCTATAAGGATACATTCAAGGATCTTCATAGTAGTTCTGACTGAAACAGCTTTCTGAACTATTCCAACACATCTTACAAGATCAGATTTTTCAAATGTAAGTTTCATGGGTTAAAACTCCTTTCAGTTTTCTATGTTGGTGTGTAAAACTATATGTATATATAATCTTATCAGCCGTAGTAGTAGTAGTCATAGTGAATATGTTTATAATCCACCTTAAGCCAGTAATAAAACGGCTTAGCGAGATTGATAAACAGGTGTATATAGCTTTGGTTTAATTGTTTTTTGTGTGAATAATGGTGAATTAAATAAAAAAATAATCATGTTGATATTCTCATAATCACATACTTTTCACCTCTGTCATCACAATTTTGTCAGAGTTATTAACATTCTTCCTGAAAATAACAACTTCATATATATGCAGGCTTATGAAGGATCTATTTTTTTCATAAGAATATCTATGGTGGTTTTAAGCTTTTCATCTTTCAAAAGATCATCACTTATTTTTTTAGCTCCGTGAAGAATAGTTGAATGATCATTTTTTCCAAGTTTTTTTGCAATGTCTACGGCAGACTCCTGCGTCATATGCCTGCAAAGATACATTGCTATCTGTCTGGGATAAGATATTCGGGCACTTCTGTTTTTAGATAAAATATCTTCTATGGATATGGAGTAATGTTCTGCAACTATTTCAATTATAAGGTCGATGGTTATAACTTTCTTATGTTCCGGACTTACAAGATCCTTTAGCGCATCCATTGCCAGTTCCAAGGTTATGGGGCTTCTGGACAGGTCTGCATAGGCCGATAGTTTAGTAATGGCTCCTTCAAGTTCTCTGATAGAAGATTTTATGTTTTTGGCAACATAGTCTCTCACTTCATAAGGAATATTCTGCTGCCCCTTATCTTCTATTTTTTTATTAAGGATTGCCATTTTTGTTTCATAGGTAGGTATCTGTATGTCACAGATAAGTCCTTCCGAAAAACGGGTCCTTAATCTTTCAGTTAGAGTTTCCATCTCTTTAGGAGGCTTGTCAGATGTAATAATTATCTGTTTATTCAGCTGATAAAGAGCATTAAATGTATGGAAGAATTCTTCCTGAGTTGTCTCTTTACCTATGATGAACTGTATATCATCTATCAGGAGGACGTCTATATTTCTGTATTTATCTCTGAATGATTGATTTTTCTGATTTCTTACGGAATCAATAAGTTCATTGGTAAAGGTTTCAGACGTGACATAAAGAACTTTCAAAGAATGATTCGTTTCTAAAATAAAATGAGCTATAGCCTGCATAAGATGAGTTTTTCCAAGACCAACCCCTCCATGTAAAAACAGGGGATTATAAACTTGTCCCGGCGATTCGGCTACGGCTACTGATGCAGCGTAAGCCAGATTATTATTGGGACCGACTATAAATTTATCAAAAGTATAATTAGGATTAAGATTTATCCCGATCTCAGATTTTTGAGACTTTTCTTCTTTTTTTAAAGGGAGTTTGTCCTTTTCGGTATCATTATTTAAAATGAGTTCTATTTTGTAGATATCCCCCATTACTTCACTTATTGCAACTTCCAGAGGTTTTTTATAACGATTTTCCACATAATTAAGACCAATTTGTTCTTCACATAATATCTTGACCACATTATCTTCAACAGATACTACTTTAAGAGGGGCAACCCAGGTATTGAATGATATCTTGTGAATATCATATTCATTCCTTAATTTAGTCAGGATATCATCCCATTTTTCCAGTAATTCGTTCATAATAAAGCTAACCCCACACCTTTAAAATAATAATAAAATCAACCATAATCATATATCAATAAGGCTATATTTTCAAGAAATTAAGAGGTAAAAACTTATAAACATAAAAAAACACGTTATACCCATTGTTTTCACAAATGTGCATAATTTCGTGTATAACTTGGTATATAAATGAGGAAAAATCCACTTGACTTAAAGAAGTATGTTTCATATAATACTAGGCGGTATTCTCACTTTAACAGAGAGTTTCGAGACATTATTTTTTGAATAATTATTTGGTTATTAATTAAACATATATTTTACGAAGGAGGTGAACGTCTGTTATGAAAATGACATTTCAGCCTAACACAAGAAAAAGAGCAAAGGTACACGGTTTCAGAGCAAGAATGAGCAGTGCCGGCGGTAGAAAGGTTCTTTCTGCAAGAAGAGCTAAGGGTAGAAAATCTATTTGCGCTTAATGAAACCTTCAGGCAGGTGAACGCTTCAATATTATTGATGGCGTTTATCTGCTTTTTTAGATTTAAGTAGATTTACGATCATTATATCTACAGATTGATTTTGGTGGTGAGATCATGAAATTCAAAAATTTTGAAAGTCTTGGGAAAAATAGAGACTTTCAAAGGGTATATCATAATAAAAGATCATTTGCCAATAAAGATCTCGTGATGTATATTTCAGAAAATAGTGATTTTGTTGATAATAATAAGAACAGACTTGGAATTTCTGTAAGTAAGAAAGTTGGAAACAGTGTTATAAGGCATCATCTATGCAGGCTTATTAGAGAAGCTTATAGATCAAATGCTGATCAGGTTATAAATGGCTATGATATAGTAGTTGTTGTAAGATCTGAACTCAACGGCAAAAGCTACGCGGATACTGAAAAAGCTTTGATGCATTTATTGAAAAAGCATAAGCTGTTATCTAACTATGCTACATCGGAAGGATAAATAAATGAAAAAGATCATTCTGTCATCTTTATCTTTTTATCAAAAAGCAATTTCCCCGCACTTTGGTGCCGGAAAATGCAAATACTACCCTACCTGCTCGGAGTATGCAAAAGAGGCGGTAGAAAAGTATGGAGCAGGCAAAGGTACTGCTTTGGCATTAAAAAGATTTTTTAGATGTAATCCTTTTTCTAAAGGCGGGTTCGACCCAGTACCGTAGTATTATCGGGAGGAGATAGTTTTGAACAATCTATTGCAGCCATTGGCTAACTTGCTTGGCTTTTTATTGAATTTACTTTTTAATGCGCTTGATGCGATTGGTATAGGTAAGATCGGTATAGCTATTATACTTTTCACTATAATCATTAAAGTAGCCATGCTTCCGCTTACAATATCACAGCAGAAGACGGTTAAAATCAGTCAGCTCATGCAGCCTGAGATGAGAGCCATCAGAGCAAAGTACAGAGGACGCAGAGACCAGGAGTCTCAGCAGCGTCAGAATGAAGAAATAAGAGATCTGTATGCAAAATATGGAGCTTCTCAGACAGGCGGATGTATCCAGATGCTTATCCAGCTCCCTATCTTGCTTGCGCTTTATAATGTATTCCGTAATATCCCAATGCATGTTGGTAAATTAAATACATTTCTTTTAAATATTTTTGGAAATACGGAAACTACAGGTATCAGAAGCATTCCCGGATATGCAGATACATTGAATAATAATGGCTTTGGAGGCATAGACTGGACTAACCAGGCGGCAGCCATAGCAAAGATGAACGCCTTTAAGGGTGATGAATGGGCAAGGTTTAAAGAATTGTTCCCATCCATGAGTGATGTTATTTCACAGAATGCGGATAAAGTTCAGCATATGAACAATTTCTTTGGAATAAATATGTCTATAAGCCCTAACCAGGTGTGGGGACTTGCAATTCTTATTCCTATTCTGGCGGGTGTTTCACAGCTGATCAGTGCATGGCTTGCTCAGAACACATCTGCGATGGGCGATGACAAAGCATCACAGGTAACTCAGAAGCTTATGATATTTATGATGCCTGTCATGTCTGCATTTATCGCAATTACGGTTCCTGCAGGTCTTGGTGTTTACTGGATTGCCACAGCCGTTATCCAGACTATTTTACAGCTTATTATCAATGCTTATATAGATAAAGTCGGACCGGAAAAGATCATTGAGAAGGCCGTAGAAAAGAAACGTAAAAAGATAGAAAAAAGGGGTGTAAACCACCAGGAACTTATAAGAAACGCTTCAATGAAAACAAGAAATATCAATTCTGACAGCATCAGAGAAAAGACTAACTTTGCAACTAAAAATGCTAAAGCATCTTCAAATTCCTCTTCTTCTGCAGCTTATGGAAAGAAGGGAAAAGGATCGGAAGGGTCTCTTGCGGATAAAGCCAGAATGGTTTCTAATTACGCTGATAAGAAAACTAAGAAGAAAAAATAATAAGTGCTATACAGCCTTAAGTTGTGTATAATTCTGTATATAGATTTTATTCAGATTGTTAAAGGGTCTTTATCACTTATTGAAATAATTATATTTTAAGAGGTGTCGGGATTTGTCGACATCTCTTTTTATTTTTGAGGTCATTATGGAAGATACGATTGCAGCTATTTCAACCCCGGTCATTGGTTCCGGAGGAATTGGGATTATCAGAATATCAGGGGAGAAAGCTATAGAATATGCGGACTTATTATTTGTTTCTCCCAATGGGAAAAAATTAACAGAAGTCCCAAGTCATACGATCAACTATGGTCATATCTGTGAAAACGGGATCATATTGGATGAAGTCTTAGTGTCTGTAATGAGGGGGCCTAGAACTTTTACTGCAGAGGACACTGTGGAGATAAACTGCCATGGTGGCATGCTGGTAACTCAGAGGATCCTGGAAGCTGTTTTAAAGACGGGAGCAAGGCTTGCAGAGCCGGGCGAATTTACCAAGAGAGCATTCTTAAATGGACGTATAGACCTTGCTCGAGCTGAAGCCGTAATAGACGTAATCAATGCAAAAAGTGATTATGCTTTAAGGGCCTCAGTTGAGCAGCTCAATGGGCGTATTTCTGATATAGTGGATCAAATGAGAGATAAGATCCTTGATAATATAGCCTTTATGGAAGCTGCAATGGATGACCCTGAAAATATACCAATGGAAGGACATTTAGAAGATATAAGGTCAGATATACAGTATTGTATGGAAAATGCAGAAACTCTTATGAGATCATTTAAGGGAGGAAAGCTGCTTAAAGATGGCATAATGACTGTTATTATTGGGCGTACAAATGCCGGAAAATCAAGTCTTCTTAACCTTCTCACAGGAAGTGAATCAGCAATCGTTACGGATATAGAAGGAACGACAAGAGATGCGGTAAAAGAAAAAGTAGATCTCGGAGGCATTATTTTAAATCTCATAGATACGGCGGGTATCAGAAAAACAGAAGATATCGTGGAAGCGATTGGTGTTGAAAAGGCTCTTGGATATGCTGCCGACGCAGACCTGATACTTTATGTCGTAGATGGATCAAAGGAATTAAGCAGTGAAGATGCAAAAATAATTGATAATATTAAAAATAAAAAATATATAACAATAATAAATAAATCAGACCTGAGTCAGCGCGTATCTAAAGAAAATCTGAAAGCAAGAGGTCTGGATCAGCCGGATAATTTTATAAGTTTATCCGCCAGATCAGGGGATGGATTAGCATTGCTTGAGGATAAAGTCAGAGAGATATTCGAACTTGGAGAAATAATAGTTAATGACAGTCCGGTAATAACCAATTCCAGACATAAGATCCTTCTTGAGGATTCAATAAAAAGCTTTAGACTAGTAGAAGATGCTATAGATATGGGCGTCTCAGAAGATCTGATAAGCATAGATCTGATGGATGCATATACAGCTCTTGGAAAAATTATAGGAAAAGAGATCGAAGATGATCTTGCCGACAGGATTTTTGAAAAATTCTGCATGGGTAAATAATGTATTTATAAATTATAGATAAGGACGGGGAAAAATGACTTCAGTCGTTGTTGAGAATTATGATGTTATAATAGTCGGCGCAGGGCATGCCGGATGTGAGGCGGCTCTGGCGTGTGCAAGGCTTGGTATGAATACGATCTGTTTTACAGTATCATGTGACAGTATCGCACTTATGCCCTGTAATCCTAATATAGGCGGGAGTTCTAAAGGACACCTTGTAAGAGAGATAGATGCGCTTGGAGGAGAAATGGGCAAGGCTGTGGATGAAACTTTTCTTCAGTCTAAAATGCTTAATGCATCAAAAGGACCGGCAGTACATTCTTTAAGGGCGCAGGCGGATAAACAGGAATATTCCAACAGAATGCGAAGGGTAATGGAGGAACAGGAGAACCTTACCATTCGACAGGCAGAGGTTACAGAAATTATTTATGAGGATAAAACGGTAAAAGGAGTAAAGACGATCTCAGGCGCTGTTTATAAAGCCAAGGCTGTGATCCTTTGTACAGGAGTTTACTTAAAAGCCAGATGTATTTATGGAGAGACTTCCTACACTACAGGTCCGAATGGCCTTATGGCAGCTAATTACCTGACGGAATCTCTTTTAAAAATGGGGATAGAGATAAGAAGGTTTAAAACAGGAACTCCGGCAAGAATTGCTGGAAATACGATCGATTATTCTAAAATGACAGAACAATTTGGGGATGAAAAGGTAATTCCATTTTCGTTTTCAACGGATCCGTCCACTGTGCAGAAAGAACAAATATCCTGCTGGCTAACTTATACTAATGAGGATACTCATGATATAATCAGGGCCAATATTGACAGATCACCTCTTTATTCGGGCGCGATCGAAGGAACGGGTCCGAGATACTGTCCATCGATCGAGGATAAAGTCGTAAAATTTGCAGATAAGGAGAGACATCAGATATTTGCAGAGCCTGAAGGTTTGTATACAAATGAAGTATATTTATCGGGACTTTCGAGTTCTATGCCGGAAGATGTTCAGTTTGCAATGATAAGGACGATCCCGGGCCTTGAAAATGCCAAAGTAGTTCGAAATGGTTATGCTATTGAATACGACTGCATCGATGCGACACAGCTTAAGCCAACTCTTGAATTTCTTGAAATAAAGGGCTTATATTCAGCAGGTCAGATCAATGGAAGTTCAGGCTATGAAGAAGCTGCAGCACAGGGACTTATTGCGGGGATCAATGCAGCTATTAAAATATCAGGAAAAGAAGAGATCGTCCTGGACAGGTCAGAAGCATATATAGGAGTGTTGATCGATGATCTTGTTACAAAAGAAACTAAAGAACCATATAGGATGATGACTTCAAGAGCCGAATATCGCCTTATCTTAAGGCAGGATAATGCCGATATTCGTTTAAGAAAGTATGGATATCAGGCAGGTCTGGTAGATCAGAAGACAATGGATGGATTACTTAAAAAAGAAAGGCTTATTGAAGCGGAGATAGCCAGAGTTTCGGCAGTAAATCTGGGACCATCTGAAGAACTTACGCAGCTCCTTGATAAAGCGGGCTCAACACCGGTCGAGGGAGGAATAAGTCTGATTGAACTTATAAGACGACCGGAACTTTCCTATGACTATCTTAAAGAAGTAGATAAAAAGAGACCGGACCTAAGGGAAGATATTGCGCTGCAAGTAAATATCCAGATCAAATATAATGGCTATATTTCACGTCAGATGAAACAGGTCGAAAAGTTTAAAAAACTTGAGAATCGCCTTATTCCCGAAGAATTAGATTATGGCAATATATATGGACTCAGAATCGAAGCAGCCCAAAAACTTGGAAAATTCAGACCGAGATCTATAGGTCAGGCCTCAAGGATCTCAGGAGTATCACCTGCAGATATTTCGGTTCTGCTTATTTATCTGGAACAATTTTTGAAAGCAAAGGAATAGGACCACAGTAAAGATGTTTCACGTGAAACATCTTTACTTGACTTAGCAATATGACCCATAATTTATCTGGGATTGAGGGAGTATGAACGAAGAAGAAATAATTTTCGATGATAGTTTTTTTGAGAAATATAAAAAAACAGAGGAAAAATTTATAATAAATGCAGGGGAAATAGGGATCTATATCGATCCGCCCAAAATGGACATGTTCAGAAGGTATTTCAAAATGCTCGTGGAAACCAATAGGGTCATGAACCTTACGGCCATTACAGAGTATGAAGACGTGTTAGAAAAGCATTTTTTAGACAGTTTATTAGTGGAAAAAGCTGTTAGTAAACTTCAAAAGGATGATAAGAACATAAAAAGTCTGAATGATTCATCTGTGATCGATATTGGAACAGGCGCAGGATTTCCGGGGCTGCCATTGAAGATCCACAATAAAAATGCAAAGATACATTTACTGGACTCCTTGAATAAGCGAATCGTTTTTTTAAACAGAGTCATAGAAGAACTGGAACTTAAAGATATCTTTACATATCATGGTCGGAGTGAGGATCTGGCGAGAGAAAGAAAGCACAGGGAATCATATGATTATGCTTTTTCGAGGGCGGTCGCCAATCTTTCGACTCTGTCAGAGTACTGCTTTCCATTTGTTAAAGCAGGTGGAGTGTTTATATCGTACAAAGCGGAAGACATTGAAAAAGAAGTAAAAAGCGCGGAAAATGCAGTGAAAAAGCTTGGGGGAGAAATTACTGATATCATACGGGAAAGGATCCCGGGAACAGATATGATCAGGTCGTTTGTATGTGTTAAAAAGGTAAAAGAAACTCCAGGGACTTATCCAAGAAAAGCCGGAACACCGGCTAAAGAACCATTATAAAATAAGACAGGGCAGAAAAAATATCTGCCCTGTCTTATTTTTATTTGTAAAAACTCATAAGGTTGTCTAGAAAAATACCGGGATACTCTAACTGTGGATATTTAGTTGAGCCATTTGTCATATAAAAAGGGATATCGGCATTTTTACGGATATACTTCTCACCATTATGCCTGCAGATATAATTATCTTCGCTGACGATAATATAGAGATCCTTCACGTCCGGTATAAGTTCTCTTATATCAGCATATATAAACCTGGAATACTTGCTTGCAAAAAGGTATTTATTGTCTTCAGATCCGATATGGGAAGATTCAATCATGGTTTCGATTGTTTCACGTGAAACATGAAATTCTCTTTTTGAAGACCCTCTCTTCAAATGACAGTCGATCCCCAGCCAGGAGTGATTTATGTTATAAATAGAGGTTCCTATTACAGGAAGATTTAAAAATGCTTTTTTGATCGAATCCAAAAGATCGGGAGCAAGGCCGGAAGTGGAAGGATCTGCGGGATTGAGTGCGATAATTTTCTTTATAGGTACATTGAAATGCTCTCTCGCGATCAATGCGTATGATGCGGAGATCCCGGATGCTAAAATGTCAGTGGGCTTTTTTATGATGTCTCTTATAAATGAATCTAGAATCTGAATATACATGAAGGCTGTATAGGTTATAGGCGGCTTGTCAGAAAAACCGCAGCCCAGCCAGTCCATTGCGTACAGGGTGTGATTTCTTTTTAGTTTATTTTTAACTTTAAACCATTCGAACATGGATGAAGAGGAGGAAATATCATGCAATAAAAGGAGCGGGCGTCCGGCACCTGAGATCTTGTAATTGATCTTTCCCTGGCTATACTCATATTTTAGATCTTTTGAGGGCTGACATATCTGGGAGTTAGAAAATTTGAACAGAAGCTTATTGACCGCAGCTGCACTGAGTATAACATAGCTGACTATACCGGCTGTTTTTAATAGTTTGTGATTTCCCATAATTACCTCCGCCATGAAATTCAAGATGATTACATTATAATTCCTGCAGAAAATTAAAACAATAGCCAATAAAGGAGAAAAACAAAGTGGAGATGAAGATGGATAAATGATATAATGAACTAAAATGTGCCGAACGATTGAAATGCGGATATATAAGTGGAAAGGTGTTTTATATGTTTCACGTGAAACAATTATGGAAAAGTTCTAAAAAGGGGCGGAATATGGGTAGTAATATCATTGCCATAACTAATCAGAAGGGTGGAGTTGGAAAGACTACTACAAGCATAAATTTAGCAGCCTGTGTGGCGGAAAGAAAGAAAAAGGTCCTCATTGTAGATATAGACCCGCAGGGAAATACTACATCAGGGTTGGGGCTGGATAAAAATGCGTTGGAATATACTATATACGATCTATTGCTAGACCGGTGTACATACGAAGAGGTTATTAAAAGAGATGTGTATCCCGGTCTTGATCTTCTTCCTTCAAATATGGATCTTGCAGGGGCGGAACTGGATCTTATTGGTATGGACAACAGAGAAAATATTTTGAAAGACAAACTGGAAGCAATAAAAGATCAATATGATTTTATTTTTCTGGATTGTCCTCCATCTCTTAATTTGTTAACGGTCAATGCTATGACAGCGGCAGATTCGGTTCTTATACCGGTACAGTGCGAATATTATGCGCTGGAAGGACTGGTGCAGCTGATTACTACAATAGACCTAATAAAGGACAGATTGAATACGGAACTGAAGATAGACGGGATCATTTTTACAATGGCTGACACGAGAACGAATCTATCTCAGGAGGTAATAGCAAATGTGAAAGAAAATTTAAAAGAAAATATATATAAAACAGTTATTCCTCGAAATATCAGATTAGCAGAAGCTCCAAGCTATGGACTTCCGATAAATGTATATGATTCCAGATCCAGCGGGGCAGACAGCTACAGATCACTGGCAAAAGAAGTTATAAAATTGCACAAATAAAAGTTATTATTAGGAGTTTTTAAATGGATGAAAAGAAAAAAGGGCCGGGAAGAGGTCTTGGCAAGGGGATAGGGGCGCTTATCCCTTCTTCTGTACATGATGAGAAGGATGAGAAAGCCAGCAAGCCGGCCCCGGTTAAAAAAGAAACTGCAAAAAAAGTGAACTCAAAGCCGTCTGCAAAGAAGACAGCAAAAGCAAAAAGTGATAAAGAAGTTGAAATAGAATTTTTTGAACTCTCTGCTGAAAGAGAAGCTGCAGAGGTAAGGCCTGAAAAACAGGAGAATAATATCAAAAAAGAGGGAGCTGAGATCTTAATAAAGACTTCATATCTTGAGCCGAATAAAAATCAGCCAAGAAAAGAATTTGATATAGAGGCCATGCAGGAACTGGCGGATTCTATAAAAAAGGTGGGCATCATTCAGCCTATATTGGTCCAGAAAAAGAATGACAAGTATTATGAGATAATAGCGGGAGAACGCCGCTGGAGAGCGGCCAAGATGGCAAAGCTAAAAGAGGTGCCTGTTATTGTAAGAGAATATACGCCTAAACAGGTAATGGAAGTTGCCCTGATCGAGAATATACAGAGAGAGGATTTGAATCCGATAGAAGAGGCTAAGGCGTTTGAAAATCTTATAAAAGAGTATGATCTTAAGCAGGAAGAGCTAGCCAAGAGGGTCTCCAAGTCAAGGGCGCAGATAAGTAATATTATGAGACTTCTTAAGCTTGATGACAGGATCCAGATGCTTCTTATAGAAGGAAGACTTTCTGCGGGGCATGCGCGTGCGCTCTTGGCGATTGAAGATAAGGAGCTGCAATTTAAGGCGGCAGTAGACGTGCTGAATCATGATCTGAGCGTAAGAGCAACAGAGAAGCTTATTAAAGCATATTTGAGTCCAAAGCCTGAGAAAAAACTGGAAAGTAAAAGCGCAAGTGCGATCGTCTATAGAAATATGGAAGAAAAAATGGGCAACATTTTAGGGAGCAAGGTAAGTATCAAGACAAAGAACGGAAAAAAAGGAAAAATTGAGATAGAGTACTATTCCCAGGAAGAGCTGGAAAGATTATATGCATTTATAAATACGAAAAAATTTGATTAATACCAGGAGAAGTAAAAATGATAGACATAAAGCTTATTAGAGAGACCCCTGAATTTGTAAAAGATAATATAAAAAAGAAATTTCAGGATGAAAAATTGCCCTTAGTTGATGAAGCGGCAGAGCTTGATATCAGAGGAAGGAAGGTGCAGGCTGAAGCTGATGAACTGAGGGCAGGCAGAAACCGACTTTCAAAAGAGATCGGAGCCCTCATGGCACAGGGAAAGAGAGATGAGGCAGAGGCTATTAAAACTCAGGTATCTGAAAATGCAGAGAAGTTAGCAAAACTTGAAGAGGAAGAGCTGGCTATAGGAAAAAGACTTACGGAGATCATGATGGTCATTCCGAATATCATTGATGATCAGGTTCCGATCGGGAAAGATGACTCTGAAAATGTTGAAGTTGAAAAGTTTGGAGAGCCTGTAGTTCCTGATTATGAAGTTCCATATCATACTGATATTATGGAATCTGTAAATGGGATCGACATGGAAGCGGCGGGACGAGTTGCCGGCAACGGATTTTATTATCTCATGGGAGATATTGCCAGGCTTCATTCAGCAGTTCTTTCATATGCCAGAGACTTCATGATCAACAAGGGATTTGTTTATTGTATTCCGCCTTATATGATAAGAAGTAATGTCGTCACCGGTGTTATGAGCTTTAAAGAGATGGATGAGATGATGTACAAGATCGAGGGAGAAGATCTGTACCTGATCGGGACAAGTGAGCATTCAATGATCGGAAAGTTCATCGATACCGTAACAGAGGAAGAACAGCTTCCTGTTACCATGACAAGCTATTCTCCATGCTTCAGAAAAGAGAAGGGTTCACATGGGATCGAAGAGCGAGGGGTCTATAGGATACACCAGTTTGAGAAACAGGAAATGATAGTGGTGTGCAGACCTGAAGACAGTAAAATGTGGTTTGATAAACTCTGGAGCAATACCGTTGAACTGTTCAGGACTATGGATATTCCTGTTCGTACATTGGAATGTTGTTCAGGAGATCTGGCAGATCTTAAGCAGAGATCCATAGATGTTGAAGCCTGGTCACCACGTCAGAAAAAATATTTTGAAGTTGGATCATGTTCTAACTTAGGTGACGCGCAGGCCAGAAGGCTCCGAATAAAAATCAAGGGCAGTAATAATAACCGGTATTTTGCGCATACGCTGAACAACACGGTCGTTGCTCCGCCAAGAATGCTTATTGCATTTTTAGAAAACAACTTACAGGAGGATGGTACGGTTAGAATTCCTGAGGTACTGAGACCATATATGGGCGGCGAGAGTGTATTGAAAAAGAGGTAAATATAATTATCAGAAGAATAATATATATTTCAACAATAATGCCGGGCCGAAAATAATGGATATAGCGGTAGATAAGGAGAATATTTCGGAATTGACCGCAAAAATCAATTATGCTACAATCTAAAAACTTACTGCTTTTGCAGTAGTTTTTGTTCCTGTAGCTCAGCTGGATAGAGCGACCGCCTCCTAAGCGGTAGGTCGGGTGTTCGAATCACCTCAGGGACGCTAAAAAAGAGCTAAAGCCATAGGCTTTAGCTCTTTTTTTATATTATGGTCAGGAGTGAGGATCGATATGAGATTCTTGCATTCGGATTAAACGGGACAATATCTATCTGATTTTTAGTTAGCTAAATATTCACAAATTGTGGTAAAATCAAAAGAAGTTTAAAAATCTTGAAGAGGCTCTGCTAAATGAGAGCACAGTATCCAGGGAAAGAATGTTTTTGTTTTGGAGGATAAAATGGCAAATAACATTGATGTTGATAAGATTATGTCTAATATAAGACAGGAGATAGAGGACAGGGGAATTCAGGAGCCGCTGGCAAGTTTTGATGACATTTCTGTTGATATGGGAGCAGCAAGGGTACTGCCAAATAAATTTAATCAGAACACTTTATATAGAGGACTCACGGAGTTGGCACATAACTGGCGAATAGAATCTTACAGAGAATTTACGGGAAGCAGGTATGCCGTACTGGCTAAGAAGATACTGCGTAAGGGCATGTATTTCTTTGTTAATCCTCTTGTTGATGATCAGAATAAAAACAATGCATTGTTTTTGAAATCATTGGGGCACGTGGATTGTTTTATACGTGATCAGATCGAGGAAAACAGAAAGCTCAAGGCCAGAATAAAAGAGTTAGAAGATAAGTTAAACAAATCTAATTAACAGATATTTAAAATAAAAACAGGTACCAATATGCGAATTATTCAAATGCTTCCAATATTATCCTACGGAGACGCAGTAGGAAATCACACGATAACGATAAAAAGGCTCCTCAGATCAATGGGGTATGAGACCGAAATCTATGCAGCAGCAGTCGTTCCGCCGCTTGACGGTAAAACGGCAAAAACTATAGACCGCCTTCCAAAACTCTCAGAAGATGATGTGGTCATATATCATCTTTCAACAGGCCATCCGTTAAATGAAAAATTTGCAAGACTTAATTGCAGAAAAATAGTTATATACCACAATATTACGCCTCCGGGCTTCTTTGAAAAAGATGACCCTTTTGCAGCTTATGTATGCTGGAAGGGGCTGCAGGAAACAAAAGCCATTAAGGACAGAGTTGATTACTGTATAACTGTTTCCGAATATAATAAGTCAGAGCTCCGTAGGATGGGCTATAAGTGCCCTATCGACGTAGTGCCTATTCTTATTCCGTTTAAAGATTATAAGAAAGAGCCAAATGCAAAATTGCTTCAGAAGCTGAAGGCCGGCAAAAAGAAAAATATTATTTTTACCGGAAGAGTAGCGCCAAATAAGAAACATGAAGATATTATCGCCGCATTTGCAGCATATAAAAAATATTATGGGGATGATGTTAGACTCACGCTTGTGGGAAACTACAATCCGTATGATATGTATGCCGCCAGACTGCATGCATATGTAAGCCGCCTTGGAGTGAGGGATGTGCATTTTACAGGTCATGTAAAATTTGATGAAATCCTTGCATATTTCAAGAGCGCGGATCTTTTTATATGTATGAGCGAGCATGAAGGTTTCGGAGTTCCGTTAGCCGAGGCAATGATGTTCAAAGTGCCGATCCTTGCTTATGATTCATCGGCGGTGGGAGAAACACTTAATGGAAGTGGATTCCTTATTAACGATAAAAGTCCTGAATTTGTTGCAGGCTGTATGCACAGGATCCTTACAGACCAGGAGCTTAGAAAGTCGCTTATTGAGAAAGAACAGGAAAGGCTCAAGGAACTGGCGCCGTCAGTTGTGGCAGACCAGGTCAAGAAGCTTATACAAGGATTTGTTGACGGTTCCTACCTGAAGGAGGGAAATAAATGAAAAAGATAGGCTTTGTTGCTCCCTGGTTCAGAGAAAATATAATGGGCGGAGCGGAAATGGAACTTACCGGTCTCACTAAGCATATGTATGAAGCCGGGATCGATGTTGAAATACTCACAACATGTGTAAAGGACTTTCAATCCGACTGGAATGAAAACTATTTTAAGCCGGGGGAAGACAGGGTAAATGGAATACCCGTGCGTCGTTTTCCTGTCAGAAAAAGATGTGTCAGCGCATTTGATGACATCAATGAAAAGCTTATGCAGGGACAGAGAATATCTATATACGAAGAGAAAACGTATTTAAGGGAGTCAGTTAACAGTATGGCTCTGTACAAGTATCTGGAAGAGCATAAGGACGATTACTACGCTGTCATTTTTATTCCTTATCTGTTCGGCACGACATTTTTCGGGATCAAGCCTGTTATAGATAAGGCGATTATGATTCCGTGCTTTCATAAGGAAAGCTATGCATACTTTGAATATTTTAGAAAAAGGTACTCCAAAGTGAAGGGTATGATCTTCCATGCACAGCCGGAGAGCGATCTGGCGCACTTGATATACGGATTGAGTGAAGTCAACACGGCTGTTCTCGGAGAGGGGCTGGATACTGACATTTCCGGAGATGCTGAGAGATTCAGGAAAAAATACAATATAGATACTTCTTATTTCATTTATTCGGGAAGAAAAGAAGTCAACAAAAATGTGCCGCTGCTTCTCAATCATTTTGCACAATATAAAAAGCGTAATGATAATGATCTGAAGCTTGTCATGACCGGAGGCGGAGATATCGAGATCCCGGAATCTGTAAAGGATGCTGTGGTCGATCTTGGGTTTGTTGATGTGCAGGATAAATATGACGCGATGGCAGGTGCAAGCTTTCTATGTCAGCCGTCTGTAAATGAAAGTTTTTCCCTTGTTATTATGGAGAGCTGGCTGTGCGGACGTCCGGTCTTAGTAAATGAAGCGTGTGATGTTACAATAGATTTTGCAAGGAAGACACAGGGCGGGCTTTGGTTCGACACCTATGTCGATTTTGAAGGGGCAGTCAACTACCTGTTAAATAATAAAGATATTGCAGACAAGATGGGTGAAAACGGGCGAAAATACGTGTCATCGAACTTTAACTGGAGTACGATAGTAGAAAATTATATGAATTTTATTAAAGAATGTATCGAAGAGTAAGGGTCTTTTAAAGAAAGTGTGAATATTATGGATACAGCAAGACTTAAAAAAGAAGTAAAAAGTGTCTTAAGAAGGGTCAAGGCAAAAGTTTCTGCCTGTGCATGCGGATGTGACTCATCGCGAGATTCGGAAACAAGAGCAGCTATAAACAATCAGTGGAAGTTTTTCGACAAGCAGGAAATCATGACGGAAAAGCTTCAGACAAGAGTTATCGAGCTGGAACAGCGTCTTGAAGAAGTTGAAAAAGAACTGAAAGAACTTAAGAACAAATAAAAGGACAGTCCTATGGAAAAAAAGAAGATTTGTTTAGTTGTCCAGCGTTATGGCCTGGAGATAAATGGAGGCGCTGAGCAGCATTGCAGAATGCTGGCGGAAAGGATGCTCCCATTTTATGATGTAGAAGTTCTTACGACCAAGGCTGTTGATTATATGACCTGGGCGGATGAATATACAGAGGACCTGGAAGTACTTAATGGCGTGAAGGTAAGAAGGTTTTCTGTAGTAAAGACCAGAGATAAAGAGACATTTGATGAAGTAAACTACAGATTCCACAACAACATGCTTAAAAGAAGTGAGGAGCAGGAATGGATGGACAAGCAGGGACCATATGTACCTAATATGATTTCCTATATAAGAGAACATAAAAATGATTATGAGGCCTTTCTTTTCTTTACATATCTGTATTATCCGACAGCAATGGGGATAAAGGAAGTCCATGATAAAGCTATAGTGTTTTCACTTGCACATGATGAACCATATCTGCAAATGAAGATATTCGATGACGTTTTTCTCAAGCCGAGAGCGTTTTTCTTTAATACAGAGGAAGAACGCAGGCTTGTCAGAAGAAAGTACAGAAATTATTCTGTTCCTTATATGATAGGTGGCGTAGGCGTGGACATCCCGGAGCATGTAGATGGAGAAGCGTTCAAGAAAAAATACGGTCTTGATAATTACATAGTTTATGTGGGACGTATAGATGAAGGCAAGAACTGCAGTGAGATGTTCGAGTATTTCGAAAGGTATAAAAAATCTCATCCGGGAGATGTTAAGCTCGTCCTTATGGGGAAAGCTGTTATTCCTGTACCTAAGCGAAAAGATATAGTTGAGCTTGGATTCGTAAGTGACGAAGACAAGTTTAACGGGATGGCTGGAGCGGAGTTCCTTATCTTACCGTCTAAGTTTGAGAGTCTGTCCATGGTGGTTCTTGAATCATTCGGGGTCAAGACGCCGGTCTTAGTCAACGGAGAATGTGAAGTCCTTAAAGCCCACTGCAGAAAGAGCCATGGAGGTTATTATTATACGAGTTACAATGACTTTGAAATAAAGGTCGGCAAGCTGCTGTCTGATAATGATCTTAGAAAGAAAATGGGTCAGCGCGGGGCGATCTACTTAAAGAAGAATTATCAGTGGGATCTGATATGCAGAAAATTATCGTACTTAATAGAAAGCATTACCGAAAACAATGCATAATTCATATTTAAATAAGGAAGAGGTCCGTGGAAGGAAGCGGAGCGCTTCCTTTTTTTGATATATATAGTGTAGGAAGTGAAGGTAAGAGTCTAGATATAGGGCAGGGTGAATAAAAATGGGAAAATAAGGAAAAAAGGGGTTTACAAAGGAGTAAAAGAGGAGTTATAATACCGAAGTTGTCTCAGGGAGACAGCCGCACCAAAGAGGATAAAAATATTCCTGAAAAGAAAATTTAAAAAACTCAAAAAAAGGTGTTGACAAGATATTATCATAATGATAATATACATAAGCTGTCCCAAAGACAGAGAAAAAGAACTTTGACAATCAAATAGTAAGACAAACCTTGAAAATTCGATTTGAATTTCAGTTTTTACGGAAACGAAAG
>UQNS01000009.1 GCA_900542465.1 uncultured Eubacteriales bacterium | reverse complement strand
CTTATCAAAACCACCATCATCAATGATTTTAACGTCTTTTGTTAGGTCTCCATCTTCTTCATCAGTTGCTTTAACTAGAAGACTCTTTAGATTGAAGTTGTCACCTTGAGTGATTGTTGCATCCTTTACTTCAAGTTCTGGAATCTTGTTCCACTGTGCAACAAAAGTATGATTGTCAATTATTTTGTAATTATCTCCTGGATTGTATTCTGATCCTTTCCAATAGTCAAAAACATATCCTTCTCTTGATGGAGCATCTAATATTTTGATTTCTTCGCCTTTATTAGCTTCTACAGTCTTAATTGAAGTGTTATCTTTCCATTTTCCGCCATTTGCATCAAATGTAATTATCTTAGCTTCTTTATCTGTTGTAGAAGTCTTCGTACCTCTTAGAACAATTTTATTCACAGGTTTAATTATTTCAGATACAGATTCTTTAGATTCAAGTTCTTTTTCTTCACCATTTTCATTGATGACATAGTAATAGGCTGTCTTTTTTACAGTCTTACCTTTAACCCCCTCCTGTTTTACTTTAGTTTTTCCTATAGGCATCGTAGGGTCGTCTTCATAAATAGTTTCAAAATCTGTAACATTGCTCTCTTCTGTCTTATTACCTTCCTTTATTTTAGATGAAAGCTCTAAATTCCAACCCTTAGTATCATTTCCAGTAATAGCTAGAGAATATCTCTCATCAAGATCAGCCTTATTTTCTCCAGTAAAGTTTGCATGGAGTTTATATTCATTCTTATTCGTATTGTAAGGGTTAAACATTCCAAGCTCACCTCTTGAGATAGCTCCGTTAAATGAATAACCATTTCTAGGATTATCAAGAGATAAATCTATTTCTCCCTCACTAAAATTAATAATCCTATAAATTTCATACCCTGTTTTAATATTTTTATAAGGATATTCACTAGTTCCATTAGTTTTTTTAGATTCTACATCAAAACGGACAGGCATATTGTTTTTATCTTTTTCAAGAATTATTGAGTTTTCAGCCACGGAAATTCTTGTATGAGTTTCCATATTCTCCTCAAATTGCATTGTAATTTCCTTTGCTTTTTCATCTAATAAAGCACCATATTTGGTATTACCAGTATTACCCCCTCTATATAAAGGTAGGTAAATACCTTCAAACTCGCAATCAGTATATGTGTCGCCTTTCTGATCTTTAACACTCGATAAGTCAATCTCATCTACCTTCGTTTCACCAATTTTACCATTGTACATTCTCTGAGCAAAGAGACCGCTCTGCATTTTTCCATCCTTATCTTTGCCCTTGAAACCAAAGATATACCAGAAAGAAACATCATTACCCTCATCTGCTGGGTTATAAAATCCTTTGCCTGTATCATAATGATGCCATTTTATGGTAATCTTACCTATGTTTTCTCCACTGCCCCCTTCAGCAAAAACAGAAGATATGCTCATAAGCATAGTTATTGCAATTAAAGTTACCATTGTCAGAATTGAAAATTTCTTCGAAAACATTTTCATTATACCTACTCCTTTGCACAGTCCATAAAGATTCTGAACTATACTCTCCTTTCTATGTATTTAAATCTTTTTATAATTATATCTTCTCTTGTTAATAAAGTAAACGCAAATTGCAATTCCAAGTTGAACACTTAAGTAAAATTAAGCTATATGTACATTGACAATTGAATACATCTGATCGAGGAACTCCTCGAAGAGCTTCTCGGGAGTTTCATAGCCGAGATGCTTTCGTGGTAATCGATTCATTTCATCGGCATACCATAGGATTTGGTCACTGGAGTATTTCTCAATTGACGTGCCCTTTGGAATATACCTACGGAATATCCGGTTGTGCCTCTCATTTTGAGCCCTTTCACATGACGTATATGGATGGGCAAAGTAGACGCCAACTCCGTATTCTTCAAGCTCTGAGAGACCTTCAAACTCACTTCCGTTATCAGCGGTAATGGTTTTGAATACCTCTTTGAACTTGTCCTCGCCATATTCTTCTCTCAGAACCCGGAACGCAGCCATTACTGCTTCTGAGTTCTTTCCGGGGATTTTTATGGCTATGTAGTAATCTGTCTTCTTTTCAACTAAGGTCAGTACTACAGATTCCTTACCGGACTTGCGTCCTATTACGGTATCAATCTCCCAGTGGCCACACTCAGCGCGAAGCGAAGCTATATACGGTCGTTCATCAATGCTTCTACCAAAGACTCTTTTATTCCTTCTGGCAGATGAAGGCCTTTTCTTCTTTCTACTTAAGGCTTCAGGAAGGTCCAATGGGTTTAAGCTAATACGGCTTTCCCATACCGCATTGTAGAATGTTTTGGTGCAAGCTATATCAGATTCATTAAAGAGCTTTTGTTTCCTGGCATATCCGACACAGGTATCAATGGACCATTTATGGTTACGTATTTTGGCAATCATCCACTTTACAAAGGGACTATCTTCGTTGACCCTGTATGGCGTGTGGCAACGAGATCTATTTGTTTCATATAGTGCTTGGCCTCGTTTTGGTGAATAAATAGGGTATCTAACGCGGGATCCTTTGCGTTCCTCGGTTCCGCGCTTAACTTCATACATTACTTGTTGAAGGAGAGCGGTTCAGCTCCTCAGCTATTCTTCTGTATGAGTATTTAAGATTGAGGTAGATTCTAATGGATACCCTATCACCAAAAGTTAAGTGCTGTCCTCTTTCTCTATTAGGTGTAATTGTTGTAGAATTAGCTAGGTCCATAGTGTCCTCCTTAGTAGGTTTGTTTGTCCGAACTTAATTCTACCAAAGAGTTCAATACTATGGACTACTTTTTTATTCAATTGTTCAACTTGATATTACAATCTACCGTTATATTAAAATTAATTGATTAATTCATATAAATCCGTGCTAAACATGTAATTTTTACAAATTAAATAAGATTTATTTACATTTTTCTTGTAAAAAAGACCCTAGCTTTATTATATTTTTCATAAGTGGTCTCGGCTCTATCTGTAAGATCGTTAAACTCCTCCCTTTCCATATGTATTTGTAAATAAATTCTATCTAAAATGGAGCCACTTAATTTCTTCCTATACCTCTCTATCTAAGAAGTGGTACATTTACACATATGTTTTCTATCTCCTAAATATCCACATTTACACGGGTTCATTGCGACTTGTAAATGGATACAATTACACGATAGAAATCGCAATGCACCCACTAAAAAAATCGACCTCTAAGAGTTGATTCTTTTAATATCGATGCTTGAATGAAGTTTCAAAACAGTTTACACAAGAGAGTATGATAAAAAGTCTGTAAATAAGTATTAATAAAAACCACTAGTTGAACTAGTGGTTTTTATTTTACATATAGTCGCCCCTCAGATTGTCCCCTAATTAATTTTGGATAATTTTAGGTCAGCCCCCTCATTGTTGTTGGGAAAACCCTCAAAAATTTTGGATACCCCGTAAAAAGTCCTCCGACAACAATAATAAAATCTATATTTATTGTGTGTTTTATTTAATTTTAAATTATGTTTATTTAATAGTTATTATCATTTCTTCTGCTACTTTATATATTTTTTGCGTATATATCCAATAAGTAAAAGCAAAGAACCTGATGTTAACATAAGCCACCCATATAAAGATAAATTCATTCCATCTCCTGTTTTTGGTAATTCTTTATTTGGTTTTTCAGGCGGTACATTTGGTGTTCTAACATTAGTTACTACATAACCGTCTTGAGCTGTTCCTGTAACAACACTTGTATAACCATTTCCGACAGCTTCTTCCTTGACTGTGTATTCAATCTTTTTGCCTGCCTTGTATTCATCAAGGTCTGTGAAAGTTCCTGTCCAGTTGTTTGCTTCAGTCAAAGTCAAAGTCTTATCTGTTTCTTTTCCATCTGCAAACAGTTTAACAGTTACGCTTTCAGGTCTCTTTCCGTCTTGGTTATTTCCATCTTTCCAAGCCTTTGTTACCTGTAGATTTCTCTTTTTAGGGATTTTAGTATTAGTAACAATAAAGCCTTTTTTCGCTGTTCCATTAACTTTACTCGTATATCCTTCTACACTAACTTCTTTTATAGAGTACGTTATATCTTTTTCGCCTGCTTTAGTAGGTAAATCAGTAAAAGTTGTTTTCCAATTGTTTTTTTCACTTAATTGTCTATTATCGATTTCATATTCTTTATTTTCGATATTGGCAATTAATTTAACCGTAACTGATTCCGGGTGCTTTTGATTAACGTTATTATCATCTATCCATTTCTTTTCTACGGAAATATTCGTTGCATCACCATCAGTACCAATCTCAATTGTCCCATTACTGCCTATGCCGGCTCCTCGTGTATTTGAAAAGTTTCCTGAAATAATCACCTTGGTAAGCGCTTTTGTCATTTCGTTTCCCGCTGACTCAGCATTCAAGGCAAGCAAGGTATACTTTGCACCTTCAGGAACGCTCAAAGCTCCCTCATGCTTATCATCAGGTAGAGGCGTCCCTTCATGTGTAGTCCAGTTGAATGGCGCACCACCAAGCATACGCTTTGCAAGCTTATATTTAGCTTCTCCGCTGTGTGGTCCAAAGAATTTGTTTGAGTAAAGGAATAGTTCGTTTCCGATTGTTCCACTTTCGTTTCCATAAAGAGCTACGCCATCATTTATATATATCTTCGTTTTTGAAATCGGGCAAGAAGCAATCCCTGCACCTTGTCCATTTGATTTATTGTTACTTATCAATGCATTCTTTAGGTGTAGCTCGCCATTTGCACCGTAATATGTATGCCCTTGCCACTTCCATGGATTTGCGACGCCGTTGACATAAATCCCTCCGCCACCAAAGGCATCTTCAGTCGCGCCGCCACTTTCCATTTTATTATTTGTAATTTCTCCAGCCGTGATATATGCCTTGCACTGTACGCCGCTATGTAATCCTCCTTGGATGAATATGCCGCCGCCTGCTGATTTAGCTACATTTCCGTCAATCTTTCCACCTGTCATATTCAATATGCTGGTTTCTCCTGCTTGATTGGCTCCTACGCTAATACCGCCACCAATCTCATTGGCAAAATTATTAAAAACCGCAGCCTCGCCTGACATATTTATAGTGGATTTTTCATATGCAAGTATTCCACCACCAGCCGAATAATATTGGCTTACAGATGAATCACGCACTAGCTCAGACCTGTTATTTTGTATCGTTCCACCCGTAAAATTCATGGTAGACTGATATAAATAAACACCTCCGCCATATGTAGCTTGGTTTTCTTCTATAACACCACCTGACATGTTTACGGTTGCACTTGAAGCATTAACCGCGCCACCTCGTGTTGCAGTGTTCGGAATCGCCTTTATTTTGTTATTTCTTAATATAGCATTATTGCCAATATTCAGCTCTGATTTATCCTCAAGGCTTACAAGGGAATTTTCAATACCAATATTTTCGTCAGAATTTCCGTCAATCGTTATATCAGTTAAGGTTGCATTTTTACCAGCTCCCACCTTAAACAAATATTTGTTGAAGTCTTTTCCTCTTAGTATTTTTGCATTTGTTCCAGCTAGAGATATATCCCCCGCAATAGATGTTGTTCCAACTACGATAATTCTCTTTATTTTCTGATTGTTAGTAGCTATTTCCTTTGCCCGAGCAAAAGATTTGACAGCTCTTCCCAATTTCCCGTCTAAGCTATCATCGCCTGAAACACCATCTAAATATACATTGTTCCTTTCAGGATCAGCTTCGCCAATTTTAATTTCTTTTACAGTAATCAATTTTGCATCTTTGATTGAACCTGTATATGTTGCCTTTGGTGCAAGTCTTGGAATTTTCAGAATCATTTTTCCATCGGCTTTTTTAAGATATAAATCATAATGAAGTAGATATGGCTCCACCGGATTTCCGTCATCTTTATTATAATATTCTACTTCTACCTTGTTGTATGGAATCTTTATATCTTCAAAGGATATATTTCCATCCCAGTTGTAGCTCTCTGCCGTATATGTCATATTTTTTACAACTGTATTTGCTTCTCCCTCTATATGAAGCTCATGCTCAACAAGAAAATCTTTTAATGCCCATTCATCGCGGTCAAAAACCTTTTGTTCAGGGTCATTCAACCAATAATTTGTGTATGTTGCAAATATGCTATCAAAATCGGAAAAATCAGGACGAAACAATCTGAGATTAAGACTGTATTCATTATCCTCAGAATTGTTTTCACCTTGATTATCTGCAAATGTTGTATATCCTGAAAGCAGATGCCCTAAAAATAGCAGTGACACCAACATGATAGATAAAAGTAATTTAATTTTTCCCTTTCTTTTAACCATAGTTACCTCACTTTGATTAGTTTATTATAATTGCTTTTAATAAAAAAAGACGGGAGTGTATACTCTCGCCAATTAAAAATTGATACTACAAAATAGTCAGAAGGCTAGTTCTGTCTATCTGTCTAGGACTTTTTTCAGTCTTTTCATGGCTTGTCAACCTTTCATGCTAGTTTTCTTGCGCTAATTATACAAAAAAAATTATATATTGACTAGCCTTTATATATTGTATATCCGTTATTTACTCATCCCATCAATGAAGGTCAACTCAATCTTTCCATAGTGATGCACGGTTAGATAGTCAACCATGCTAAGCCAGACGTTTTCATCGAACGCTGTTAACAAGTTCTGATTTTTCAAGTCCGCGATAAATATTCAACCTCATCACGTCTTGCTTGATTTTCAATAAATAATAGTAGCTTTGACTTTCTTAAAGCCTTGATTCTACAGTATTAAACCTGTTTCACTAATAATTCCTGTTTCAGGATTTATTGAAACAATACACTTCTGATTTAATACAAATTTTTGACTCACTCCATTTTTTTGCGCATTTAATCATCTTTATATCATCAGGGTTTGTTAAATTATCTAATATGTCAGAAATACCAACTCCGATTCTTCTTTGTTCTATCGAACCTATAACTCTCGCAATAGAATGATTTGACTTTCCTGTAATTGTAATATTATTACTTGTCACAATGCCAATGAGTTTTTCATCCATTTCTCTGCTTATATATTTATATCAATCAAAGCTAGCAAGTGCAGAAAGTTCGCCTGATTTAATGGAAGATGTGTACGCTTTAAACATCTTCCATTCGTTTATAAATTCTTCAATTGATAAAATTTATCCCCAAGAACACTTAACAAGTCTCTTGACGGTCTATGAAGCGTTTTTGCCATAGTAGATCTCACTTTATACCATCCAGAAACCTTCCCCCATCGGAGCATTATCGATGCAGTGCGCTACGCGAGATATAGCAGGTGGTTTATATTTTATGTTGATAAAAGTAAGATCCCCACCAAATCTATTATTCGGTGGAATTTTGTATATCAGTATATCGTAAGTAAAACGTTCTTATTTCTGTCAGCCATTTTTCTGTAAAAAACCTTTAAAGCCTCGAAGTAATCAGTAATTTCTTCAAGTATCTCATCAGCCTCATCCTCCAGATGCCAGATCTTAGGATAGATCTCATTATCCTTACACTTTTGCATATCAAATTCACGTGCAAGATCTTCAGCATCCACCTGTTCAAGCGCCGCAGCGATCTCCTTTACACTTTCTTTATCGATACCCGCAATGAAGTCAGTATTAGAAAAAACGATCTTCCCTACTATAGACTGACTGAGCGGATCTCCGTCTATAGGTTCACTGGTGTCGTTACCCGTAAGAAGGAAATGAATTGCATCCCACATTTTATCAATATCTAACAATTCATCATCTTCCACCTGGTCCTGCAGGACTTCGATCTCGGCGATCAGCTTATCAGGATCTTCCTGAAGTGCAATTTTAGAAAATCGTTTAAAAGTAACATCATTAATAGATTGATAATTTGCGATCATTCCCATCTTTAAAACTCTCCTTTTATAAATACATCAACTTCTTTGCTTTGTCACTTATTTTAGCTCTGATTTGCAAGTTGTATAAGCTTATCACCGGTCAATCTGAAGGTCGTCCAATCGGTCAGCGGAAATGCGCCTATCGATTCGTAGAACTCTATACTCGGCCTGTTCCAGTTAAGACAGACCCATTCAATCCTTCCGCACTTCTTTTCAACTGCGATCCTTGCAAGTTCCCTGAGCAGGCCTTTTCCATATCCTTTCCCCCTATATCCCGGTCTCACATACAGATCTTCCAGATAAATACCTGCACGTCCAAGGAAAGTAGAAAAGTTATGAAAGAAAAGGATCATTCCAACTTCCGTTTTATTTTCCAATGCAAAAATAACCTCTGCGGTCCTATTTTCAAACAGCCATTCCGTCAGAAGTTCTTCAGTTGCAACGACCTGGTCAGACATTTTTTCATATTCCGCTAATTCTTTAATAAATGACAAGATCAACTCTGTATCTTCTCTTTGTGCATATCTAAATAATTTACTATCCATACATAATCCTCTTTAAAACTTATAGAATCACAGAGATAAGCTAATAATAAAAAACATTTAATAATGTGCAAGCCCCCACTTATTTAGACTCAAAATATAAAGACAGATAAGGATAATCCGATACCATCCCTATCTGTCTTTGCGTTTAATAAAAGGGGTTAAATTATTTTTTGCCCTTAGAATCTCTGTGTCCGATCTTCATTCTTGGATCCGGGTCGATAATTTCAACAAGTGACAGTTCATCACTATCATCCAATTTCATTCCCCTGACGCCTATTGCAGATTTTTTCTTAGATGGGATCTCCTCCAGACTGAATTTCAGCTTGTAACCTTTTTTGGAAATGAGAGAAACGATCTTGTTTTTAATATCAATACCGGCAATGTCCATTGACATCTGTCCCTGTCCGTCAGGTACGGTTCTGAAAGGAGTCTGGTATTTATACAGGTCCAAAATTTTTATAACTTTATCATTATCTCCGAGTTTAGTCGCGGCAATAGTCCGTTTGCTTGCAATAAATTCAGACGCGTCCACTCTTTTCATCATCGCCTTGCCGGTAACGAAAACGAGTGTGTCAGAAGCGAATGCAGCGGCTTCCTCTATCTCCTTGGAAAGGCACATATAGACGATCTCTTCACTTGATGTTTTATAGTTGCCGAGATTATCTATAGGGACCCCCTTATCCTTTAATTTAGTCTGAGGAATAGATGCCACATTGATCCGGTGCATATTGCCTTTATCCGTAAAAATACAGAGAGTGTCAATACTTAAAACTGGCATGATCCTCTTATTTTCGGAATCTGCTGTTTCCTTGTTTTTATCGTATATGGCTCTGTCAATAGTTTTGACATAACCAAATCTGTCCATGAGAAGAACAAGATTTTGAACTACTAACGGTTTTTCAGGAATTACTGCTTCTTGTCCATCTTCAAGAACTGTCTTTCTGCTGACCTTGTAATTTGCTTTTATTTTTTCAAGATCTTCTATAATGACCTCAGTCATAACAGACCTGCTTTTTAAAAGTTTCGTATATTTTTTTATGTTTTTCAGGCACTTGTCATATTCTTTTTTCAGTTCATCAAGCTCAAGCCCGATAAGTCTGTACAGACGCATTCCTAATATCGCATCCGCCTGTCTTTCTGTAAAATGCAGCTCCTTTGCGAGTTCTTCTGATCCGGGACCTTTGAAGCGGATCCCTTCTGTTCTGCCATTTATAAGACATTCCTTTGCCGTTGCAAGGTCTTTACTTCCTCTCAAGATCTCAATAATAAGATCTATAAGATCGACAGCTCGTATAAGTCCCTCTTTGATCTCCTTGTTTAATTCCTCGCCTTTCAGAAGTGTAGTATACTTGCGGGTATTCAGTTCCAGCTGAAAGTCTGTAAAGTTTCTTATAATATCTAAAAGCCCAAGAGTCTCAGGCTTCCCGTTGACAATGGCCAGCATATTAACGCCGAAAGTATCTTCAAGCTTGGTCTTTTTGTAGAGAGTATTTTTTATATAGTCTGTATCTGCGCCTTTTTTCAGTTCAAGCACTATGCGAATACCATCTTTTGAGGATTCATTTGAAATATCAGCTATATCGGTGAGCTGTCTGTTTTCAATAAGGGAAATAATATCCTGCATAAATTTGGCAATATTATTTCCGATCATCGTATAAGGGATTTCAGTGATTACGAGCCTGTCTTTTTCACCTCGTCCCTTCCCCTCTTCAAATGTTATCTTTCCTCGTATTTTTATTTTCCCGGCACCTTTTCTGTAGATATCAGGCAGTTCGGAGCGATTAATAACGATACCGCCTGTCGGAAAATCCGGTCCAGGACAAATATCCATAAGCTCTTCAAGTGAAACATTTTCGGAGTCGATAACGGCTTTTTTGAGATAATAGATACATGCATCTGCGACTTCACCGAGATTGTGAGTTGGAATATTGGTCACCATGCCGACCGCAATACCATCTGCGCCATTGATCAAAAGGTTAGGTACTCTCACGGGAAGAACTTCAGGTTCTCTTTCAGAACCGTCAAAATTAGGGATAAAATCCACGATATCTTTATCAAGGTCAGCCAGGAATACTTCCTGAGTGAATTTTTTAAGTTTTGCTTCAGTATATCGCATGGCTGCGGCACCATCACCTTCGATAGAGCCAAAATTACCATGCCCGTCGACCAGCGCCATACCCTTTTTAAAATCCTGAGACATAACAACCAGTGTCTCATATATAGAAGAGTCTCCATGAGGATGATACTTACCCATGGCGTCACCCACGATACGCGCTGACTTTCTGTGCGGCTTGTCTGCATTTAATCCAAGCTGATCCATTGCATAAAGTACTCTTCGCTGAACAGGCTTAAGGCCGTCACGTATATCCGGGAGAGCTCTTGCAGTAATAACGCTCATTGAATAATCAATATATGATTTTTGCATGATCTCAGAATACTCGGTTTTTAAGATCTGTTCTGCCATATAATACTCCTTTTTTTATGCATCGATCTCTGCTTCATCAGCATGTGAATAAATAAAGTTCCTTCTTGGAGGTACATCTGTACCCATGAGCATTTCCGTTATTTCGGATGCCAGACCGGCATCCTCGATACTTACCTGCTTAAGTATCCTGTTTTCAGGATTAAGAGTAGTCTCCCAAAGCTGTTCGGGATCCATCTCACCAAGTCCCTTATAACGCTGAACATCATATTTTTCATTTGGATGAGATGCTCTGTATTTTTCAAGAGCTCTGTCATCGTAAAGATACTGTCCCTTGCTTTTTTTTTGTATTACTTTGTAAAGAGGAGGCGTTGCAATATAAATGTGTCCATGAGTTATAAGATCAGGCATGAATCGATAAAAAAATGTGAGCAGCAAAGTATCTATATGAGCTCCATCCACATCCGCATCAGTCATAAGGACAATCTTATCATATCTTAGTTTGGATATATCAAAGTCGTTTCCGTAGCCTTCCAAAAAACCACAGCCAAATGCCAGTATCATAGACTGTATCTCCGAATTAGCCAGGACCTTATCTATCGTGGCTTTCTCCACATTAAGGATCTTGCCTCTTATAGGAAGGATAGCCTGAGTAGACCTGTTGCGTGCAGACTTAGCCGAGCCTCCGGCAGAATCACCCTCAACGATAAATATCTCGCATTCCTCGGCTTTTCGGCTTTCACAATTAGCCAGTTTGCCGTTTGCATCAAATGAAAATTTAGGCTTGGCAAGCAGGTTGGACTTAGCTTTTTCTTCAGCTTTTCTTATCTTGGCTGATTTATTGGCGCACTCAATAACAGCCTTAAGGCTTTCCGGATTTTTGTCGAAATAATGAGTTACGCCGGTACCTGTGACCGAAGCAACAACTCCGGCAGCATCAGGGTTATCCAGTTTCGTTTTGGTCTGACCTTCGAATCTGGGATCAGGATGTTTAATGGCGATAATTGCAGTCATACCGTTTCTTACGTCAAATCCTGTAAAATTGGCATCTTTTTCCTTTAAAATACCAAGCTCTCTTGCGTACTGATTTATTACAGTTGTGAACTTAGTCTTAAAACCTGTTATATGAGATCCGCCTTCCTGAGTAAAGATCGTATTGCAAAAACCAAGGATATTTTCTTCAAAAACATTTACATACTGGAAAGCCACCTCGACTTCTATATCGTCCACTGTATCCTTAAAAGTCACAATATCTGTAACGGGTTCCTTAGCGTTATTCAAACTCCGGACAAATGCTTTCAGACCTTCAGGCTCGTGGAATATTACCGGCGCGGTATCCGCAAGTCTTTTATCATTAAATCGGATAGTAAGTCCCGGATTTAAGTAAACCATTTCGTGAAGTCTTGATCTGACTGCATCAGCCTTAAAAGCGATCTTATCAAATATCTCCTCATCAGGGGTAAATGTTACACTTGTGCCTGTAACCTTTTTAGAGCAGGTACCAATCTCTTTTAACGGATAAAGAGGTTTTCCCGTTTCATAAGACTGCTCATAAACTACACCGTCTCTTTTTACAGTGACACTAAGCCGTTTTGAAAGCGCATTAACAACAGCGGCACCTACACCATGCAGACCGCCTGATATCTTATATGTGTCTTCACTGAATTTGCCTCCGGCATGCAGGATCGTAAAAACGACCTCAACAGCTGAGACGCCGGCGGTAGGATGCATATTCACGGGAACACCGCGTCCATTATCCGTTATCGTACAAGAACCGTCTGCGTTCAGACACACATCGATCTCACTGCAGTATCCTGCTAAATGTTCATCTACCGCATTATCGACGATTTCGTAGATCAGGTGATTAAGACCGCGGGTGCCAACACTTCCGATATACATTCCCGGCCTTTTTCTAACTGCTTCAAGACCTTCAAGAATAGAAATACTTTCAGCACCGTATTTTTTTTCTGCCATAATACCTCCCGATCATAAGTCTAAAAATTTATTGTAATAATCATCAAAATGAGCTGAAAGCCTGCCGGCGCCCGCAACGCTTTTCTTTTTCCATACTCCGTTATTCATCTCAACGTAAAGACTGTTTTCAAATGGTAAAAATTTGCTCTCAAAATATTTATTTTCCTTTTCAGCAGTCAATTTCACCTTATTAGAATCGGTCTTAGACTGCTCATTATCACTGGAGCATTTTATTATGTAATATTTGCCGTTGCTCGCAATAACATTACTTACCTGTCCTGAGGTGAGACTGAATGCTGTATTTTCAAATTCACTGTCAGTCTGTCCTCTGGTAAGTTCTGCTGTATACTCATTTGAGCCATTGACCGACTGAGCTACATTATAAAAAGGTGTCCCTTTAGCCAGTTCTTTTTTTGCATCATTTATCTTTTCTTCTGCATCTGCACAAATAAATTGAATAGAGATCACACGTGCCTCATCTGTTGATACTTCTATGGTCGAACCTGCAGTCAGTTCTTTTTTCATTTTCTGTGCAATGGCAAACTGAGTATACATTTTTTCCAGATCTTCTACAGACGCACCGGTGTATGCCCTGTCAGAATCTGACAAGGCATTGTAAAATTCGGAGGCAGCCTTGCCTGCATTTTCCTTTTCTGTATGAGAAAGAACCACGCCTTTTGTTTTTGCCATTTCATTAAGCGCGGCGACTCTGGAAAGCCTGTTCTTAACGCTTGTTTTTACATAGGATTCGATAGATTCACCCTTGACCGTATCAGATAATACCCGGTCATCAGAAAGATCGATCAATCTTGTCTTTTCATCAGAAATAAGAATATTGGCAGCCGCAGAAGATATTTCGATGCTGCCTACTCTCATGACCTCATTTTTAGATAGACCAAATGTGAAATAGAGAACCTTACCGTTCAGGGTAAGGGTATAGATTACAATTGCCGCAGCAATAATAAGGCCAATGATCGGCCATTTATATTTTTTTGCACTTATATTTTTTTTCATATGCCTAACCGCCATTCATATAATCAACTCGTGATATTATATATTTTTCTGACGGTATCTTCAACATTTTCCGTCTGGTACCGGGCATATTCCTTTACCTTATCGTCTGCGCGGACCATGGCAAATGAACTTTCAACCTTGTCAAACATTGAAATATCATTGAAGTTATCTCCAAAGGCAATACATTCCTCAGGTTTCAGATCCAGTATATTCTGGATCTTCTCAAGAGCATTCCCCTTGCTTACTGAAAGATCCATAAAGTCACAGTACATAAAGCCTGACATGGTTACTTCAGCGAACTTTTTCCAGCTGTCTGCAAAGGCTTTAACGTCATTGCGGATCCCGTCATAGTTGCATGCTGTGACTTTTAGCACACCATTTCTTATAGAATAAAAATCGTCCGTTACTGTCGTAGTGTATATTAACTCTCTATGAGTTTCCCTAAAAAAATCATTTGCTTTTTTGCTGATGTACACCGTTTCTTTAGTTGAGATTATAGGATCACAGCCGGGGGTACGCATAATATCAGTTACAATCTCATGTGCAAGCGATGGACTCATTGTTTTCTCGAATATGATTTCATTCTTGTAAGATGCTATAGCTCCGTTTTCTGCAACGATGTAAATATCGTCTAAAACGTCTTTAAAAAGAGTTCGAAGACTTGGCAGCTGTCTTCCGCTTGCAGCTACGAATGTAACGCCTATCTTCTTAAGCTCTTTGATCACCTTTATAAAACTCTCACTGATATGCTGCTGACCGTGCTGTAATAATGTGCCATCAATATCAGATGCTATTAATTTATTCATACAATTAGCGTTTTCCTTTCCATCGGGTGCGAAGATTATATTTTACATGTACCATTTAAAAAATCATAACCACCCTTCCAAAGGGTGGTTTGCTCTAGGGCTATAAGCCCGCGGAACACTAGGCTAGCGTCTCAAGGCGCTGGCTTTCTTTCAGCTGTGAGGTTCATGCTTTCGCATTCTCCTCTCAGCTTCGTTCAATCCATATTGCTTTTGACTCGTCGCTACCCCTTAAGGGGTATTGGTAATGCTTGACCTCCTAACCCTTAAAAGGGTCCTCATATTCTTTTACACTCAACTTATCCAGCGCAATGTAATGTTTCTCCTGGTCTTGGATGTACTTCTTTATTGTGGCCTCATTGAGTCCTACAGTACTTACATAGTATCCCTCGGCCCAAAAGTGGCGATTTCCAAATTTATACTTCAGGTTTGCGTGCTTATCAAATATCATAAGGGCACTTTTCCCTTTTAAATATCCCATAAATGAAGAAACACTTATCTTTGGCGGAATACTCAACAACATATGTATATGATCTGGCATAAGTTGCCCTTCCAAAATCTCCACTCCTTTATACAATATAGCCTGAACAACTTTATTGTAGTCGGAAAGGTGATTTTTTTGTATAACAAACGTCGCGCACCCGCAAAGCGGGTGGTTTATGTTTCGTTCATGCTCATTTCTCTTACGAGAATCTCTCATGCACTCAACTGAGTCTATCCGACCCACAACAAAAACGGCCGTATCACAAGGACACGGCCATTTTGATGCGCAAAATCAGATTATCCTTCTAACTGTCTGTTTACAGCTGATTCAAGAGCATCGATAGAAGCTCTCATAATGTCTGAATCAATGCCGGCCCCAAAGAATTCATTACCATTGTTATCTTTAATACCAATATATGCTATAGCCGTTGAGTCTGCGCCATCGTTAAGAGAATGTTCTTTATACATAAATAAATTGTAGTTTATATTGAACCTGGTCTCCAAAACATTGCTGACAGCATTTAAACGGCCGTTTCCTCTTCCTGAAACGGTTTCAGACTCTCCGTTGATCTCCATTGTGATCCTTGCTTCTGCGCTTGAACCGTCTTCCTGGCTGAATTTAACGGAGGTAATTTTAAATTCAGGATTGTATTTGATATATCGCTTATTAAATATATTAAGGATTTCCTCTGGGGAAAGCTCCTTATGCGCTACGTCAGAAACATCTTTAACTGCATAGCCCAGATCGGCTCTCATAAGCTTAGGAATATCCATTTTGTAGTTATACTCGAGAACGTATGCGACACCGCCCTTGCCTGACTGTGAGTTGATGCGGATAACGTCCGAATCATATTTGCGTCCTACATCTTCCGGATTGATAGGCAGGTAAGGAACGGTCCACTTACTTGGATCATGTATTTCTCTGTAGTGCACGCCTTTTGATATAGCATCCTGGTGAGAACCTGAAAAAGCGGCAAATACGAGCTGGCCGCAATAAGGCCTTCTGGCTTCAACGCTCATTTGGGTCACTCTTTCATATACATCAACAAGAGATGACATATCAGACAGATCGAGTTCAGGGTCTACACCGTGAGAATAAAGGTTCATGGCAAGCGTGATAATATCGACATTGCCCGTTCTTTCACCGTTTCCAAATAAAGTTCCCTCTACTCTGTCTCCACCTGCAAGTACCCCAAGCTCAGCGTCTGCAACACCTGTACCGCGGTCATTATGAGGATGGAGTGAAATGATCACATTTTCACGATCATGCAGGTTCTTACTCATATACTCCACCTGAGATGCATAAACATGAGGCATTGATTCCTCAACTGTTACCGGGAGATTTATTATACATTTTTTGTCTGCGGTCGGCTGCCATACATCAATTACCGCATTACATATTTCAAGGGCATATTCAGGCTCGGTGCCTGTAAAACTTTCAGGGCTGTATTCGAATCGGATGTTGCCCTTTTCATTTGCGGCAAGTTCCTTTAAGAGTCTGGCGCCTGCTATAGCTATATCTTTGATCTCCTCTTTAGACTTGCCAAATACCTGTTCTCTCTGTGCAACAGATGTAGAATTATACACATGGACGATAGCGTTAGGTACACCCTCAAGTGCTTCGAAAGTTTTCTTGATAATATGTTCACGAGCCTGTGTGAGTACCTGAACAGTAACATCATCCGGAATCATTTTTCGTTCGATAAGTGCACGCAGAAATTCATACTCTGTCTCGGATGCTGCCGGAAAACCAACTTCTATTTCCTTGAAGCCGACTTTTACGAGGGTTTGGAAGAACTCCAGCTTTTCATTCAGACTCATTGGTTCGATAAGGGCCTGATTGCCATCTCTTAGATCTACTGAACACCAGATCGGTGCCTTATCAATGTAGTCCTTCTTAACCCAATCGTTACATTCCACAGGAGGCATAAAATAGCCTCTTTTGTACTGTCTGTAATCAAACATGACTTTGTTCCTCCTAATTAATTAATAAAAAAATAATCTTCCAACTCTACGCGGCTTGATGCGTGAGACGGAAGATCTTCTAATCAAAGCTATACGCTGCGATTCATAGTATGTAATATAACGCGGCAGTATAGCTTTGTCAACTTAAGTTATCAATAAAAAGCCATTTTAACTTACTTACTTCTGTAATTTGCATTGGCAACATCAGCAATATCTACATTAACATTTATGCCTCTTGGCTCAACCGGTGTAGAGAAAACTATCTGGGTACTGGTTCTTCCAAATTGCTGAAGCTGTCCGATGAAAGCATCCAGTTCCAATGTGCTTGGGAAAACTACCTTAAGAAGCATTGAATAATTTCCTGTTACGCAGTTGCACTCTACGACCGAAGGACATCCCTGCACAAATGGGTAAAACTCCGGCTTTCTTGCGGGGGCAACCTCGAGGTTGATAAATGCTGTTATGTGATATCCGATCTTAAGTTGGTTGATCTTAGCCTCATAACCTTGTATTATTCCTTCTTCTTCTAGTCGCTCGATACGAGCTGATACGGCCGGAGAAGATAGAAAAACCTGTTCTGCTAGAGATTTAAGCGGCATCCTGGCATTTTCCTGCAGCAGAGTTACTAGCTTTTTATCTATTTTATCCATTATTTTCCTCCGAAAATCTATGCTATAGTAATCTGAAATTCACTTAATAAAATTAATTAATTCATATTGTACGATTAATATAGGTTATTTTCAAGCGAAAACCAATATTTTTCTATAAAAAATTATGTAATACCTATAAATGGCTTAAGTTACTAAAGTCTAACTCACACAAAAAACGTGACAGTTTTTTGGGTCTGCCATGCTCATATTTATGTGCTGAAAAAATTATTTTTTCTTTTGCCCTTGTCATTGCAACATAAAGTAATCTCCTCTCTTCTTCGATCTCCTCATCGGTCTTTGACTGAGATGACGGAATTATATCTTCATTTAGATTGGGTATCCATACCTCGTCGAACTCAAGACCTTTTGCGGAATGGATACTTGATATAATTACTGAAGCTCTGTCAGAGGCCTTATTATTTGCAGTTATATCCTTCCGGTCTGTATAGCTTTTTTGAAATGATATAAGAGCTTCTATTGATGAGATATTTTTTAAGATTTCTCTGAATATGTCCATTTTTTCATTATAGTTTTCCAGTGGAATACCATATGCCCGATATTCATTTGCAAAAAATACGTCGACACCACATGCTTTTTTTATGAAATCAAATCCTGCCTCAGGGTTTAAAGAAAAAAGCAGCGAAAGCAGATATTCAACTTTCGAGTACTTACCGTATAGATCAGGTAAAGCACTTATACAAGGCTTAAAATCGGACATAAGGATATCTTCCCGGTTTAAAAGAAAAGTCGGGATCGTTGGATCCACGACGCGAAGAACTTTAAGAAGTTCACTTCTGTTGTTTGGATCTCTTATTTTTTTACAGTTTTTATATGCAGATGTAAAAAATGACATAATAATATCAAAAGGCATAAAATCAAATATGCTCCCGCTTCCTTTTGAAATAAATTCGATATTATTCCTTACCAGCAGAGCCTTTATGATCTCTCCGGATCCATAGGTCCTGAGAAACACTGCGAGTTCTTTGTTATTTTCTTTCTCTTTTATATATTTCGCTATTGCTGCGGCCTCTTCATAATGATTTTCATATTCATTGTAAGTTATAGAATCAGTATGCGAATATTGAGGTCTCACAGCCTTTCCGGACTTGGAATAACGTTTGGAATTATGAAGGATCAGTCTGTTCGACAGGTTTACAACAGATGGAACAGACCTGTAATTTTCAGATAAAATGTATATAGCTGATCTCGGAAATACTTTCCTGAAGTTTAGGATAATAGAGGGATCGGAGCCTCGAAAAGAATATATAGACTGGTCATCATCTCCGACCGCAAAGAAATTTTCGTTTGAAGCAACTGCACAAAGGAGGTCGAACTGCTTGACCGAGGTATCCTGAAATTCATCCACCATTAAATATGAATATGGACAGGTCTCTTTTCTTTTTCGTTCAGACATGCCTTTAAATGTGGAATATGCAAAATCGACCATATCATCAAAATCATAGAGACGGTATTTTTCCAGATATGAAGCATATGACACAAATACGTCCGTTAATTTTCTGTTCCCTTGAAATTTATCTTTTCCCGTGTTTTTGTGTAAGCTTATATTTCCGCTTATCTCTCTGGCAAAATTATCATCATAGCGGTTATAAACGGACTTTATTATAGTTTTTAAAATATCGGACCTGTTATTATTGGAAATAAGAGAGTAAGAAGAATATTTTGAAGATGATCTTAATATAGAATAACTGAGAGAATGAATAGTTGAAAATGTAACCGCCGGAAATCTGTCAGCGGTAAATAAATTGAATCTTTTTTTCATTTCACCGGCAGCAGCCTTCGAAAAAGTCGATATCAATATGTGACTCGGATCAATCTTTGCCTTTTCGATCAAAAGCCTGACCCTGTTGATTATTACACTTGTCTTTCCGCTGCCCGGCCCCGCCAGAACTAACGCAGGGCCTTCAAGGTGATCTACGGCCGCTAGTTGAGAATCAGATAGTAACATATAGCTCCTTTACCTTATCAGTAGCTTGATATCTCTTCACTTTCATCATCGCTCTTAATAATTGCCAAAATGGTAACGTCGTAAGAAATTTTTTCATTAACAACAACAGTTACAGTATCTCCGGCTCTTTTTTTTAGCAGGACTGAACCAAGAGGTGATTCTATGCTTATCTTGCCGGCAAGAGAATCCTCTCGTACAGTCGTGACCAGTTTGATGGTTTCCTCTGACTGATCATCTTCATACCTTAATTTTAAAGTATCATTTACACCTGCAGCCTCCGGATCTGAATCATCATCGATGATCTCGGCAGTAGCGATCATTTTTTTGAGATGCCTAATTCTACTTTCATTTTTGTTCTTGAACTTTTTTGCCTCGTGATATTCAAAATTTTCAGACAGGTCGCCATGAGCTCTCTGTGTTTTAACATCCTCAAGCGCTTCTTTTCTGACGATAAGAGTCCTGTACTCTATTTCTTCTTTCATTTTCTGAATATCACATCTGGTTAAACGATTGTTCATTGAGATCCCCTTCTGACTGTCATAGTCAACATTATACATCAAAGCGTAACTTAGTAAATAAGTATTCCCACTGCGATTTTTATTTCTTTGAATGCTTTACTGATTAATGGAATATCAAGGAAATTATTTAGAAAAATGGAAATTATAAAGATAACAAGAAATGATGGCAGAACTATTCATATAGTTGAAATGATCGAACCGGGCAGCCCTGCCTTTTTATCTCCGACAAAAGTTGCACAGTTTATCGCCATAGGCCCCGGCGTGGATTCTGCAATGATCGTTACCGTCATCATCTCATCGTCTGTGATCCATTTTTTCCTGACAACACATATATCCGAGATAACGGGGATCATTGCATAACCCCCGCCAAATGTAAATGCTCCTATTTTAAAAAAGGTAAGAAACAGATCCAGTAAAACAGGCAAGGCAAGCAACTCCTTTCATACTATATAAGATGCTAATCTAAGCTCAATCGCATTCAACTATCTGTACGTTTTCAATAGCTTTTGCCACCATTGTATCGATTACATCCGAAAGTTTTTCCTCATCTTTTTCGATGATATTCAATTTAGGTTTTGTAACTGGATGCTTAGCAACGAATATGGTGCAGCAGTCCTCGAATGGCAGGATGGACGTCTCATATGTTCCGATCTTATCCGCTATATCGATAATATCCTGTTTATCAAATGCAATCAAGGGCCTGTAAACAGGCAGACTGCATACAGCATTTGTACAGTTAAGTCCATACATAGTCTGGCTGGCGACTTGTCCTATAGACTCTCCGGTAACAAGTCCCAGGCATTTTTGTTCTCTTGCAAGATGTTCTGCTATCTTCATCATATAACGGCGCATAATGATAGTCATTTCATCATGAGGGCACTGTTTGTAGATCTCCAGCTGGATCTCTGTAAAATCGATTATATTAAGTGTGATAGGACCTGCATATTTAGATACAATCTCAGCAAGGTCGACTACTTTTTGTTTAGCTCTTTCACTTGTATAAGGAGGTGCGTGAAAATATGTGGCATGGATCCTGACGCCTCGCTTTGCTATCATATAACCGGCAACAGGACTGTCGATCCCACCTGATAAAAGCAGCATTGCTGAACCGGCTGTTCCGACAGGCATTCCTCCCGGCCCTGGGATCTCAATAGAGTAGATATTTATCATGTTTCTGACTTCAACATTAATAAAAACATCAGGCTTGTGAACATCGACTCTAAGGTCAGTGAACCTTGCAAGTATAGCGCCGCCAAGCTCCATATTTATCTCAATTGAATTGAGAGGGAAATCTTTTCTTGCCCGTCTGGCATCGACTTTAAAAGAGAAAGCTTTTTTGTCATATGCCTTGTCGATATACTCGAGAACATTAGTCTTCAGATCCTCAAATCCCTTGTTTTCGATCCTTACAACAGGGCAGATCCAAACGATACCAAAAACCCTTGTTAAAGTGTCGACTGCTTCATCATAATCGAATTCTTCGCTGGATATAGCATAAATGCGGCCATTTTCTTTGATGACAGACCAGCCGCCATCGATCTTTTTCAGAACTCTTTTGATCTCATCTACAAGAGCATCCTCAAAAAGATGTCTGTTTTTTCCTTTTAATCCTATTTCTCCATACTTTATCAAAAATGCTTTATACATAATTACTTCCTTACAAATTGTCTTAAAAACGGCACCAGTTCATTGATCGCGTCCAATGTATATTTCAGTTCCTCTTTATTAGTTTCGAAACTAAAACTAAATCTTATAGTTGATTCAAGTGCTTTACCCTCTATTCCCATTGCTCCAAGAGCAAAGCTAAGTCCGGGCCTGTTAGATGAGCATGCCGAGCCTGAAGAGACATAGATATTTCTTTCCTCAAGAGCATGCAGAAGAACTTCGCTTCTTATTCCGTCAAATGTAGCAGATACTATGTGTGGAGAGACTGAATCGTCAGATGCTCCGTTAATAGTTACATTTTCTATATTTTTCAGCTCTTTTGTAAAAAAATCTCTAAGGTCTCTGACCCTGCCTACCTTTTCTTCGATATCTTTCGTATATACAAGAGAAGCGGCTGCCCCCATACCTGCTATGCCAGGTACATTTTCAGTTCCGGAACGCATCTTGAACTGCTGACCGCCGCCATAAATAAGAGGATCTATACGAACGCCTTCCCTTAAATATAAGAAACCTGTTCCTTTTGGCCCGTGGAACTTGTGACCGCTGGCTGTAAAAAAGTCAGCGTGAAGATCCTTAAAATTAAATTTTATTTTTCCAAAAGCCTGGACCCCGTCAACATGATAAAGGATATCAGGGTCAAAAGCCTTAACTATCCTGCCTATCTCTTCTACAGGCTGGATAGAACCTACTTCATTGTTGACATGCATGACAGATACAAGAATAGTATCTTCACTAAGCGCTTCTTTTAAAGCCTCAATATCGACTATACCCTCTTTGCTTACGGGTAAAAAAGTTACGTCAAAACCTATTTTTTCAAGTTCGAGAAATGGCTGACGTACGGATGCATGTTCGATAGCCGTTGTAATTATATGAGTCCCAAATCTTTTTCGGGCATTTACTGCTCCGAATATAGCAGTATTGTTGGATTCTGTGGCTCCGGACGTAAAAATGATCTCTTTATCCCTGCATTTCAATATTTTGCTTATTGATCCTCTTGCTGCCTTAATGTAATTCTCCGCTTCCACACCCTTTATATGTCTGGCAGAAGGATTCCCATAATCATTTGTGAGAGTTTCCAGCATTTTATCAACAACTTCCTGTGCTGGTCTGGTTGAAGAGGCATTGTCTAAATATGCTTCCATGTATATTATTCCTCAAATATATAATTAAAAATTGAAAGTAACATAAGTGCTGCAGTCTCTGTCCTGAGAATACGTCTGCCTAAAGTAATTATCCTGGCACCGGCTTTAATACTAAGATCTATCTCCTTCTGATCGAAGCCGCCTTCCGGACCGATAACTATGGCTACTTTAGAAGCTTTGGGGATACCTGTCAGGATCTTTCTTGTATATGAATATCCTTCGGCACACTCATATGGCAGAATAATATGATCAAATTCCTCTTCAGCTTTTTTAATGGCTTCATTGAACGTCATAACTTCTTCGACTTCCGGAAGAAATGTCCTCTTACTCTGCTGTGCCGCATTAAGCGCTATCGTGTTCCATCTTTCACATTTAGCCTTGGTTTTTTTAGCGTCAAGTCTGACAACAGATCTCTCCATTGCAACGGGAATGATGCTGAATGCCCCAAGCTCAACAGCTTTCTGAATCACCAGTTCCATTTTATCGCCTTTTGGAAGTCCCTGAAAAACAGATATTTTTACAGGCAGTTCGTTTATCGTCTCATGAGAAGAAATAATTTTACATATTATCTCGTTTTCACTAAAATCAGCTATCGAGCAAAGATAATTCATGTTATCTCCCGAAGAGATCATGATCTCGGTACCGGCCTTTAGCCTTAGAACATTTCTTATATGATTATAAACAGAGCCTTCCAGTATAATATTCTCTGTTCCAATGTTTTTATGTTCAGCAAAAAAAGAATGCATACTTATTCCTTAATTCTTCCTGGCAAGGATCGCCACCCAATCACCATCATAAACAGTATCAATAATTGAAAGCTCGGGAGCAGCTTCCAAAGCTTTCCGGACTTCCTCTTCTTTGAATTTCAGTATCCCTGAGTATATAAGATAAGAACCGGTCTTCATGAATCTGCTCACTACAGGGGACAGAGGGACCAGGACATCAGGCAGAATATTAGCATATACCAGATCATACCTGTTATAACCGCATTTATTCTGAAATGTATTATCCTCAATAAGGTTTCCATTGAAAAAATCTGTTTTTTCAGTCGGAATATTATTTAACCGTACATTGCTGTAAGACGCTTCTATAGCTGCATCATCCAGATCTGCTCCAAATACATACGATGCACCATAAAGGCATGAGACCAGAGATAATATCCCCGATCCGCATCCGATATCAAGGACCTTATCACCGGCCTTAATTATTTTCTGGATAATATTTATAACAAGCCTGGTAGTTTCATGTGCGCCTGTTCCGAATGCTGTGCCCGGATCAAGACTGAGAATTTTTCCCTCTGTCATCTCAGGTGTAACTTCTTCCCAGCTTGGCTTTATATACAGATCATTCACCTTGAAGGTATGCCAGAACTGTTTCCAGTTATTTACCCAATCTTCGTCTTCAGTAACGGATTCCTCTATTTTGCCGTAACCTGTATCAACGAATGCAGAAAGAGATCTTATTCTTTCCTTTACATCGGATATCAGCGCATTGAGATCTTCCGTTTTGCCTTCTTCCAGATAGAACGAGATCACAGCATCCCCATTGTCTTCAGGAATATCAAGCGGAATGTCCACATACATTCCACCAAGTATTTCACGGGGCTGTGCGAGGTTATCCCGGATCTCAACGCTTGTGATCCCAAGATCAGCTAATTCTGAGCATATAAGGTCACAGGCCTCAGTAGTTGTAAAAATATCATATCTGTTCCACTTCATTTTTTATTCCTGATCCTTAATATTATGCATTGGCGAGAAAAGCTTTATAACATTTTAATGCTTCATAAAGATCCACTTTGCTGATAATTTCAGCAGGTGCATGCATATTAAGAACTGCAACTCCTGAATCGATAACATTCATTCCATATCTTGCAAGAATATAAGCTATAGTGCCGCCTCCGCCAACATCGACCTTACCAAGTTCCGCTGTCTGAAACTTGACATCATTGGAGTCCATGATAGATCTGAGTTCTCCAATAAATTCAGCTGATGCGTCGTTAGAACCTGACTTACCTCTGGCGCCGGTAAACTTATTAAACACTACACCTCGTCCAAGATACGCAGCATTTTTTGCCTCAAAAAATGAAGGATAATTCGGATCCAGTGCAGCTGAAACATCGGATGAAAGCATCTTGGAGTTGGCAAGGCATCTTCGCAGGCTAAGTTCGGAATATGTTCCAAGCCTGTCAATGAGCTCAGCTATTGTATTTTCAAAGAAATTTGATGTCATGCCTGTTGCGCCGACGCTTCCTATCTCTTCCTTATCAACAAGGATACATACGCCTGTTTTTTTGAGATCATCAGATTCAAGTAAGGCAATAAGTGAAGGATATGAGCATACTCTGTCATCGTGACCGTACCCCATTATCATGCTTGAATCAAATCCGCAGTTTTTAGCTTCTCCCGCAGGCACTATCTCGAGTTCTGCTGAAAGGAAATCTTCTTCCTCAAATCCATATCGTTCTTTGAGAATAGATAAAATATTCTTTTTAACAAGTTCTTTTTCAGACTTGTCCTCAGTCTCAGCAGGCATAGATCCTATAAGTAAATTGAGGTCTTCTCCTTCGACCACTTTTTCTCCTGTCTTTTTCATCTGCTGATCTGCAAGGTGAGGTAAAAGATCAGTTACGCAGAAAACAGGGTCACCGGGTCTATCCCCTATATTTATATCTATTATGCTTCCGTCTTTCATAGCTACAACTCCATGAATAGACAGCTCTCTGGCTACCCACTGATACTTTTTGAGTCCGCCATAATAGTGTGTATCAAGTAAAACAAGATCTGAATCTTCATATAAAGGATTTTGTTTTACATCGATCCTTGGTGAATCTATATGTGCACCAAGGATATTAAGACCATTTTCAAGTGACTCTTCCCCCACATTGATAAGTATAATAGATTTTTTCATTATTACAGCATATACCTTATCTCCGGCTTTTAATTCTTCTTTATTTTTAACAATATCATCTAAATTTCTATAACCATGATCTTTTGCAAGCTTTACCGCTTCAATAACACATTCCCGCTCTGTCTTGCAGTCAGAAATAAATTTTCTGTATTGTTCCGCAAAATCAAAAATTTTTGTTTTATCTGCATCCTTCCACGCATTTGCTCTTTCCATAGTATCACCCTCCCCTGTTAGATTTTCTTTTCATTGTACACCATCATCTGAATCGGAGACAAGATTGTCATCCGGTATATCTCTGGTCTCTTCTTCTACCTCTGTCTTCATTTTTCCGATAAGATCCTCAGATACTTCAGGAAGGTCCTCCAGCGATTCCAGGTCAAATCTTTTCAGGAATTCATCTGTTGTTTCAAAAAGGAAAGGCCTTCCCGGCGCATTAAGCCTGTCAGCTTCATAAATAAGACCATACTCGATCAGTCTGCTGATAGAGCCTGAACATGAAACGCCCCTTATCTCCTCGACCTGCCCTCTCGTGACAGGCTGCCTGTATGCAATTATAGCTAATGTCTCAAGCATAGCTTCTGTAAATGTATATTTATTATCTAAACTTACGGCGGCTGCAAGGACTTCATAAAAATCCTTTTTTGTCGCCAGTTCATAGGAATCCTCTACCTTGACGAGCTCGATTCCGCGTGCAGCTTCTTTATAATCATCTCTTAACTCTGTGAGCAGATCTAAGAGCTCAGGCCTTTTTAGACCAAGTGCACCCGCAAGTTCATTCGTATTGACCGGCTCACCCTTTGCAAATAAAATAGCCTCTATTGCAGCTTTAAAATATTTTTTATCCATTTATATCCTCTAAAACAAAATAAGCTTACTGAAAAAACTCTCCTGACTGTCCGAAGCTTTCGGGATCTTTTAAGACAGTTATCTGTATATCATCGATCGGTGATTCCTGTACTGCGTCCACATAACCCGTCTTTATCAATTCAAGCAAAACCAAAAAGGTTACTATTTCTGACAGTTTTCCAGAACCCTCCGGCAGGAGCTTTTTGAAGTTTAGTTTTTTGTTTTCATGCAATAGCGTTTTTATGTCAGATACTCTTGCATTAACATCTATTTTTTCTGCTTCTATTGCATTAAATCCACTTCTTATGGGATCTATACGCTCAGCCGCTCTTCTGCATACATCCCTGTAAGATCTGAGGATATCTGAAGAAGTAAATCTTGATAAAAGTTTTTCCAGATCCGGCTTAGGTCTGAATCTCATTATATTGGCCGGAACAGAGGGCGTTCCATAAAAACGCATCTGTCCTTCCAGGCCGAAGCCGTTAAGTTCAGAGGCTATATATTTAAACATCTTTAATTCCAGGAGTTTAGCGGTGAGTTCCTGCTTAAGCATTACAACTTCCTCATCTTCGTCCTCCTCAGGTCTAGGAAGAAGCATTTTGGACTTGATCATGAGAAGTTCTGCCGCCATAACAAGAAATTCACTGGCAAGATCAAGGTCAGATACTGCCATTTGTCTTACATACTCCAGGTATTGGTCAGTGATCTGAGCAATCGGAATATAGTATATATCCAGCTTGTTTTTTTCTATAAGATGAAGCAGGAGATCCATTGGCCCTTCAAAGGCTTCTAGTTTAATATTTAAACTCATAATAAAATTTTATCAAATTCCTTAATTTATTAATTGTTAGCCCGGAGTCTTCATAGTATAATAATAGCGAATCTGGGATGTTCGCCAGTTCGTGTAATTTGATCCGACAATTTTGATTTGGGATTCCTATACTATACTTTAAAGCCATGCCTCTTTAAGGTGGAAGGCTGCGATGATATATGCGGAGACCCACCTGGCCTGATGCCGGGAGTCATAACTGCGGGCAACGGCATCTCGGGTTATTTTTTTGTCTTTTTTTTCTTAGATCTTTTAAACTGTATCGCTCTTGTGATCTTCTGCACGAGAGGTCTCTGAGAAATTCTCATCCATTTCGGTAAAACTATCCACCCATACTTTATGTACATATTGAATTCTGCTCCAAAGAATATGATTATAAAGAAGCCATATAACCAAAAAAGGGCAAATATAATATTGGAGATCGAGCCATACATATAATCAAACTGGGGAGAATGAGATACCAGCATAGAATAAATGAAGGAAAAAAGCATTGCTCCAAAGGTGGCCACTACAGCACCCGGAAGCTGTTCCCAGAACTGCCCTCTCTGGTTAGGCACATACATGTACATAGCAGTAAAAAGGATAAGAAGTATGATCGGCATTATAAGGTACTTCCTGAAAACTATGTGCCTGAGTATCATAGCCAGCATAGGATACACCGGTTCAATGGTCGCAGCTATCGTACTTCCATAAATATACATACCGACCAATGCTACTATTATGATCATTACCAATAATGTGTAGGCTGTTGATTTAAGACGTTTTAAAGCCCATGTACGCTGAGTCTTGATCTTATATATCTTGTCGATAGCCTGCATTATAGCCATAAATCCCTGTCCTGCGGCATATATAGTAAATACTGTGGAAACAGTAATAGTTACGGACGGCCTCGAATAAACATCATTTATAAGACCATCAAAAAGGGAATATATCTGTGCAGGCATACTCTCCTTCATAACGTTCATATATACCTCTATCTGCACCGGGAATAATCTTATGATGTTCAGAAATACCAAAAGAAAAGGTAATAAAGTTACAATAGTAAAAAAACATGAGGATGCCGCATAATAAATACAGTTATCCTCAAGAAACTTATTTGTCATTTTTCTGATTCTTGGTCCGTATTTAGACATAGCAACCTCATGTTTTTACTTTATCTCTTTAACGTTATTTATCGGGGTATCAAAATCTATCGTTTCAATCAGATATCCTGACATCTGCATAGTGTCAAGGATATAATCCTCAGTTACATCCAGGTATTTAGCGAGTTCTTCGGGGGTCGGCTTAATTCCGTACTCTTCCTTATATGAAATAGCAGAATCATTTACGTGATTGACCTGATCCACGACGACAGACGCCGTCTTTTTAAAATCATCAGATTCCTGAGTCATTTTTTCCATAACAGCCCTGCACTTTTCCAAAGATGTCCTTATTATGGAATCTGCCAGTTCATCCAACTTATCCGAATCACATTCCTGAAGCACGAGATCTCCCTGAGCAAGAAATTCTCTGCCAAGAATATATTCCGATAATATAAGTGCACATTCCTGGATCAGGTCTTCCTTTATCACCCCTTTTTTCTCATATGGAATTATCCATTCTTCCGCCTCGGCGAGCAAGTGTGTCAGCAGATCTTCAAGAAGCATATCATCTTCCTCATTAGCATAATATAAAAGATCTGTTGATATCTGGCCTACAAGCTCAGTATCAGGAGCAACGGCAAGAGCCGGGTCTTCCGGTGTTCTGTCTCCAACTGTGATAGCTCTGGACACCATATAATCTTCTATCATTGAAAGTTGATTATTATCCAGTTCAACATCGGCAAAAACCTCTTTGATCGTATTCTCGTCTATAGCCATATTATTTTTCTTGGCTATATTAACTATCTCCTCAAGCTTTTCTAAAATTAAAGTCTGTTTATCCTTCATGAATAGTTCCGTCCTTATCTTTTCTTATATAACGTGAAAATCCATTTCCAAATCTGCCGGAAGGCCTTTGTATAAAGCCCATTTTGTTATAAAAACCTTCAGTTCCGTGAACACTCATCAATCCTATCATCATTGTTGTTTCAGGTACGGTTATCTCATAAATATAATTTAAAAGATCTCTTATAACAGTCTCGCCTATCTTATTGCCGTGATAATCAGGATCCACGATAATATCCTGCAGATAACATATTACCGCTCCATCACCAACTATCCGGCCCATTCCAACACACTTATCTTCATCTTTAGCTACGATGACTCTTAAACTGTTTTTTAACGCCCTCTCAGCCTGTTCCAGGCTAAAACTGTGGAAATTCGCCCTTTCTCTCAGGTAAATATATTCTTTCGGGTCAATATCATTAATCACATACTTAATCATTAACAGTTACTCCCTGAATTATTACTGTCGGTATCAAGAGTAAACCAGAAATCTATGCCTCCGTCAGTGTTTTGGACACCGCACTCTTTATTATGAGCATCTAAAATAGCTTTCACTATAGAAAGTCCTATTCCGTTTCCTGCATCTGTCCTGGATTTATCGACCTTGAAGAATTTATTCCAGATATTTCCTATCTGATCCTCCGGAATCCCATTTCCTGAATTCCAGATGTGGACCTTAAGTTCATTGTCAAGGTATTCGTACCAAATTTTTATGTGCATCTCATTTTCACAGTAGTTGATAGCATTGGTTATAAAATTAGTAACTACCTGCTCGATCCTCAGCTTGTATCCCCATACGCCGATACTCTTATCTTTATCCAAAAATTCAATGCTGATCCCTTTTCTGTTGCTTGTAATACTATTATTTGTAATTATTGCGCTGATCATATCACTAATGCAGAAGCGTTGAATATCCAGCGATTGCTTACCGCTCTCCATCTGGCTCAATGACAATAACTGCCTTACCATTATATTCATTTTTCCTGCTTCTTCGATGATTATCTGACAATACTCATTGGTGCTTTCAGGATCGGTTGCAAGTCCTTCTTTCAAAGCCTCTGCGTATCCTTGAATTAAAGCAATAGGAGTTTTTAATTCATGAGATACGTCCGAAAGGAATTCCTTTTGCATAGCTTCTGCTTTTTCCTTAAGTTCAATATCTCTTTGCAGATCCAGATTAGCAGACTTCAGCCGGCCAATAGTAGAATCCAGCTCGGTGGATAGTTCATTAAGAGTCTGTCCCAATAGTCCGATCTCACTTTTATCATTATCCTCATATCTGGCATCAAATTCCAGATTTTTCATTTTACTCGCCACGCTGGACAACTTTGTAATAGGCTTGGTAATGACCGTTGAAAAAATAAAGGCACCGATAACAGCTACGAAAAATAAGATAATACCTAACACATTGATTATTTTATTCATTGTTACGATATTATCACTTATACTGGCTACAGCAAACCTCAGAATGATCTGTCTGTTTTCGGGAAGCCTTCCAAGTAATTCAAATACCGTATCACCGACTTTTTCATCATACAGGGTCTGTATGACGTAGTTATCCGTTTTCTCCAGCACTTTATATATTCCTGATATAGAAAAATCATTCTTGCTGAAATAATTCGGTACGCTATATTGTAAGTTATTTATTTTTTCATCGATGTTATGTCCGAATAAAAGAATTTCTTTCAGACGTTCGATCATCGATGACTCTGCATGTACGTTGGTATAAACTGTTCTCCACGATGAATCCACTATCAGCGCATTTACTTCATGTGACGACGTAACGATATCAAGCTTGTTATACAGATCGTTTTCCGAAATATTACCTTTCTTACTTTTCTCAAGAATGTTGCTTATCTGAGAATAGGTAGTACTCATATTTTTCTGTTTTTCTGAAAGAAAGAACTTCTCTGCAAAAAAATTGTTGAATATGAGCATTGTCGCGATAAGGATGCCGATAAGGATCACGAATCCGATCATGAACCGGATTTTTATAGGACTCTTTACACCGGAAGTTTTTTTATTCATTAAAAGACCTTTATTCAACAGCGGGTTCAAATTTATATCCTATTCCCCATATCGTCTTAATGTATGAACCTTTTTCTCCAAGCTTCTGTCTTAGTTTTTTCACATGAGTATCAATGGTTCTTGCATCTCCATAGTAATCATAATTCCATACATTATTTAATATTTTTTCACGAGATAGCGCAATTCCTTCATTCTCGATAAAGAATGATAATAATTCAAACTCTTTATAACTCAGATCTACAGACTTACCTTCGATTGTTACAGTATGCGCTTCCAGATTGATTATGATACCGCCGGCATTAGTTGTAGTTACAGATTCCTCTTCGCCGTAAGATCTTCTGAGCAATGCGGCTATCCTTGCCATAAGGATCTTAGGCGAAAAAGGTTTTGATATGAACTCATCTGCTCCACTGTCGAAACTATCAAGCTCATCGGATTCAGAATCCTTAGCGGTAAGCATAATGATCGGAACACTTGATATCGTCCTGATCTCCTGGCATACGTCTATACCATTCAAATTTGGCATCATGACATCCAGAATAACCAGAGAAATATCTGAAGATTCTTTAAAAATGGACAGGGCCTCGGCTCCGTCACCGGCTTCAACTACATAATAACCATCTCTTACAAGGAAATCTTTGATCAGTTTTCTCATACGACTTTCATCTTCAGCAATCAAAATTTTGTAATTATCCACCAATAATACCTCCATAAAATGGATGTAGAACTCTCATTATTCTACAGTAACGACCTTTGCTAAGTTTCTTGGTTTATCAACATCAAGTCCTTTATCACTTGAGACAAAGTATGCGAGTAATTGTAAGGCAACAGAAGCAGGAAACGGCATAAGCTCATCCATCATTTCAGGTAATTTAACATACTTAAATCCATCGATAGCACTTGATACCAGTGTTTCTTCTATAAAGAGGACTATATCTGCGCCTCTGGATTTAACTTCTTGAATATTAGAGATCTCTTTGGAGAAAAGATCTTCCTGTGTAAGAATAGCAACAACAGGAACTCCTTCTGCTATAAGCGCAATAGGACCATGCTTAAGTTCTCCTGAAGCATATGCCTCCGAATGAATATAAGAAACTTCTTTCAGCTTAAGGCTTCCTTCTCGTAAGATCGAATAATCCAGCCCTCTTCCGATCATAAAGAGATCTTTTGCAGAAAGCACAGAACCTGCGACTTTATGGATCTCAGTCTTGTTATTCAATACCTCACTGATCGCAAATGGAACTCTCTCCAGTTCATCCAGAAACTCTTCAGTCATTTTATCGTCCCAGATCCTTCGAATATGCGCCATCTTGGCAAGGATCAGGTAAAAAACTGACAACTGCGTGGTATATGCCTTGGTCGAAGCAACCGCGATCTCAGGTCCAGCATTTGTATAGATCACATAGTCACTTGCCTGAGCGATCGAAGAACCCTGAACATTGATGATAGAAAGTGTCTTCACACCAAATTCTTTCGCATATTTAAGTGCTTCCAGTGTATCAATAGTCTCACCTGATTGGGATACCGAGATCACAAGCGTTTTTTCATTGATCACCGGATTTGAATAGATAAATTCTGAAGCCATCCAGACATTAACAGGAATACTGAGCTTATTCATCGCCAGTGTTTGAAATACGAGCCCCGCATGCATCGCTGTACCACAGGCAACGATGCAGATACTGTCACAGTTTTTGAATAATTCATCAGGTATATTATCACATGAAAAGTCGACCTTATGGTTCTTTATCCTCGGAGAAATAGTGTTGGTAATTACCTGCGGCTGTTCCATGATCTCCTTTTCCATATAGAAAGGATATCCGCCCTTATCTGCACTGTTCTTTCCCCAGTTCATGGTAAGGATCTCAGGTTCCACTTCGTTTCCTTCAATGTCTGTTAACTTATACCCGTCTTTTCTGAGCTCAAGCAGATGATACTCAGGAACTATAAAGTAGTTGTTCGTGAAACGGCAAAGGGCAGTCACATCAGAAGCGAGCATTGTTCCGCCATCAAATGAAGCAGCTACTATCGGCGAAACATTTCTATATGAATAAATGACATCAGGGTGATCACTGAAAAGCACAACTAATGCAAATGTTCCTTTAAAACATGAAGCTGCCTTTACGATCGATTTGCCGGGGTCCTTTGTCAGCTGATAATAATGGTTGATAACAGCAGCTGCCGCCTCGGAATCTGTTTCTGATATCAATGCATCTTTCACATGGTATTCTTCTGAAAGCTCCCTGAAATTTTCTATGATCCCGTTATGAACTAAGGTTACATCGCCGACCTGGTGCGGATGCGCATTCTTATCACTCACCTTACCGTGGGTAGCCCACCTTGTATGACCAATACCGCATGTGGAATCAAGTATGGTTCGCCTTTTTTCATCTTTTTCGATCTCGTTGATAAGTTCCTTAAGATCTGAGACCCTTCCGGCTTTTTTGATTATTTCTACTCTGTTTTCCAGTGAAAGTGCGATACCGGCACTGTCATATCCTCTGTATTCAAGCAAAGCCAAAGCATCGGTCAAAATATCCTCTGCTTTTTTATCTCCTGTAAACCCAATAATTCCACACATATGTCCTAGTTACCCTTTCAAAAATTATATATAAATATAGACACTTAGCCCATTTTCCAAATAAAAATACTTTCTCTTAATTCTATACATAAGTCTTTAAAAAATCAAACTAATTTGCATAAAATCCTCACTTATCCGCATTTTTATGCTATAATCGAATAAATGTTCGCATGCGAAAGAAAGGATACATTATAAAATGGCCCGAAGATCCAGAAAAAGAAAAAAATCCAGCGCTTTTAGAACACTCTTATCCGCAGTACTTATAATTGCAGGACTGGCCTTTGGCGGATCAAGATATGCCAGCGCTCATAATTTAAACAACATCATTCCATATGATTTCAGGCAAGAGAAAAAACCTGTTTTTTCAAGTTCCGCAGATGCGGTAAAGACCCTCTCCGCATCAGACTATAAGGGGCAGGCGTTTATAACCGTCAATAACAATATACCGTTCTTTACAGCTCAGGATCTATCCTCAGATAAATTTGCATATTATGGTGATCTGGATCATCTTGGCAGATGCACTTACGCCTATGCCCGTATAGGTGCAGATATGATGCCTGATAAAAAGAGAGGAAGTATAGGTATGATAAAGCCAAGCGGGTGGCATACCGTAAGATACAGTTTTATAGACCAGCAATTCCTCTATAACAGGTGCCATCTGATCGGATATCAGCTGACGGGTGAGAATGCAAATCCGAACAACCTCATTACCGGAACCAGATATATGAATATTGATGGTATGCAAAATTTTGAAAATAATATCGCCAGATATATAAAAGAAACAGGTAACCATGTATTATACCGGGTCACTCCCATTTTTAAAGGTGACGATCTTCTGGCGGAAGGCGTACTTATGGAAGCCAGATCCATCGAAGATAGCGGACGAGGGATCGAGTTCTGCGTATTTGCCTATAATGTACAGCCGGGTGTAACAATAAATTATTCAAACGGAGATAATCATGCCAGCTCCGAACAATAAATGATATAGAAAAAAAGAGGAAGAAAAATCTTCCTCTTTTTTAGTGGAGTAGACGAGAGTCGAACTCGTGTCCAAAAGTCGATCCAGTCGGTCTTCTACTATCATAGTTGAGCTTTGAATTTCCCTTACGTGATCAGGCTTCAACACCGACCGGTAAGGTAGCCTTGTTAATACGCCCAAAAGCTACAAGACATTGCTTTTGTCGTTTCCCGCGATCACGAGGCCCGGATCCGGAGAGCGCGGGTAATCTCCGGTCGGACCGCCGCTAAAAAGCGGCTTTCGCTACATAATAATTAAATTAGGCAGCTGCTAATTTTTCATCAGCGTTTATTTTAAAATTGCGTTTACGTTTCGCCTACGGATAGCTTCTCCGCCTTCATGACCCCTGTCGAAACCTTTACTACCCCATGATCCCGTATATGATACGGAATATCTGTTTAGACATTCTATCATTAAGAGACTATCTAGACAAGCAGCTATTTCAGATTAGAAACTTTGAAGTCTCTTCTTGCTTCTCTTTCCTGGTCTTTTTTGGCAATATCATGCCTTTTGTCAAACAGCTTCTTACCTTTAGCCAAGCCTATGTCCATTTTAACACGTCCATTTGATAAATGTACATTAAGAGGCATAATAGTATACCCCTGTACCTGAGACTGACCAAACAGCTTTCTTATCTGAGCCTTATGAAGCAGGAGCTTTTTCACCCTTAAAGGGTCTTTATTGAAAATATTACCCTTTTCATATGGTGTTATATTCATATTGTAAATAAATATCTCATCATTCACGACCTGTATATATGCTTCTTTTATTGAGCATTTTCCCTGTCTTATAGACTTGACCTCTGTTCCGTGAAGTTCAATGCCTGCTTCTATCTTTTCCTCTATAAAATAATCGAAGAAAGCTTTTTTATTATTAGCAAGAATCTTACCTGGTTCTTTACCTGAAGCCATAAGCCCTCCTTAATGATCTACACAAATTCAAAATCAATAATGCGAAGCTCCGGATTAGCATCTGTCACCCTGACCTTGACCGGATCTCCAATGTGGAATTCTCTTCCACCAGTTTCACGAGCCATTACCATGCGCTCTTCATCATAAATATATGTTCCGTCTGTAAGAGAATTGAGAGGTACCATTCCTTCAACTGAATTAGGCAGGGCGACATAGATGCCCCACGCTGCCATGCCTGAAATAACTCCGGTAAATTCCTGACCTTCTCTTTCGTGCATGAATTCAGCCATTTTTATTTTATTGGTATCGCGCTCAGTATCTATTGCCCTGTGCTCTGTTTCGCATATGTGCTGAGCCATGTCCGGCAATATCTTCTTGTAGCGGCGTTTTTCCGCATCAGTTAAGCGGCCTTCCAGATTTTCTTTAATTATCCGGTGATTGATAAGATCCGGATATCTTCTGATTGGAGAAGTGAAGTGGCAGTAATATTTAGAAGCAAGCCCAAAGTGTCCGACCGGAATAAGCTTTCCGATCTCCTTACCATCTTCCATTTTTTTAGAAGGTGTTGAATACATGGCTCTCTTCATACATCGGAGAGTCATTGTAGTAATAAGAAGTTCTTCTTTCTTACCCTTAACAGTTTCTATAAGCTCCTGTATATCAGCAGGCTGGATATCTTTCAGATCTACGGGAAATCTGTAGCCAAATGATTCTACAAGACTTTTAAGCCCTTCTATCCTGTCCGGGTCCGGAGTCTCATGAGATCTGTAGATAAGAGGAGTCTCATTCCACGCATCATCAAGTGATACTATCTGAGCTACAGTTTCATTTGTCTTAAGCATAAGCTCCTCAATGATCCTGGTCGCCCTGTCACGTTTTCTTGGCTGGATATCAAGGACATGTCCCTGATCGTCCAAAGTGATCTCAGGCTCCAGAAACTCAAAATCAACTGCTCCTCTGTCGGATTTCTGCTGACGCAGCATATCTGTAAGACTTTCGATCTTCTGCAGAAGCGGAATTACTGTTTTATCTGATTCTGATGTAAATTTCTCCGGAGCGTCGAGCATTTCAGAAACTTCTGTATATGACATTCTTCTGTCAACATTTATCACGGTCTCCACTATGCTTCGGTCCAGCAGATTCCCATCGTCATCGAAATCCATCAAGCATGAAAGTGTAAGTCTGTCCTCTCCTTTTACGAGTGAACATATTCCTGTAGACAGCTGTTCAGGGATCATAGGGATCACTCTGTCTACAGGATATACGCTGGTTCCACGCTCAAGGGCGTCCTGGTCGATAGGAGAACCCTCTTTAACGTAATGTGTGACATCCGCTATATGGATCCCTAGATGAAATATACCATTTTCATATCTTAATGACATGGCATCATCATAATCTTTAGTGGATTCACCGTCTATAGTGAGAGTCAGTTCATTTCTGAAATCTTTTCTTCCCATGATCTCATCTTCGCTTACTGATACAGGTATAGTCTTAGCCTGCTCTGAAGCCGCCAGTGAAAACTCCGTCGGAACATTAGTCGCTCTGATAATAGAAAGAACATCAACACCTGGCTGCCCCTTCTGTCCTAAAACTTCAGAGACCCTTCCATCCGGACGTTTGCCGTTTCCTCCGTAAGATTCGATATGAACTACTACCTTGTCATTATTTTTTGCACGTAAAGATTTTTTGCCGGAAATAAAAATGTCTGTACTGATATTCTTGATATCAGGCTTTACAAATCCAAACTTTTCATTTGCTGAATAAGTACCTACAAGTTCTGTTATAGTATGTTCTAAAACCTGAACGATCTTTCCCTCTCTGTTGGATCCATCAGCTTCAGATCGGATTATTTCGAATCTTACCTTATCCTGGTGAAATGCACCATTAGTATTCCTTGCTGCTATGAAAATATCACCCGAAGCATCATCCGGTCTGATAAACCCAAACCCTCTGTGGTTTCCGGCAAACGTACCGGTATCGTGTGATATCTCCTCAACTTCATCGATATTTATATTTTCTGAATCAGACATTTAAACCTCCCGTTTAATATTTGTCAAAAAAAGGCACTCTTTAAAGAGTGCCTAATACTTACTTTCTATTGAATTAGATAGCCTTAATATTCAAAATCAATCCCAAAGCAAGGAAAATAGCGATTAACACTCTTGACCAAGTTACAAGTTTTCCTTCCTTAGAACGTCCCTTGTTCTTAGCCCAATATGAATCGTCAGCAGCACCTGACCCCATAAGAGCGCCTGAAAGGCCATTTTGCTTGCTTTCCTGCCTTAATACTACGATTGTCAGAATAATTCCAGCCACAATGAAAATAATTGTCAATGCAATTCTTAAAGGACTCATATTTTCTCCTCCGTCAAACTATACTGCGTAATTATACCACAGTCCCCATCTTTAATCAATGACTTTTTAACAGCAGCGATTCTCCTGTCATCTCCTCAGGCTGTTCAAGTCCCATCACATCAAGAAGAGTCGGAACTATATCACACAATCTGCCCTTGCAATCCTTAAGACCTATACCCTCTTCATAATTAACAAGAATAAAAGGGACCGGATTGGTTGTATGCGCCGTAATAGGTTCTCCTGTCTGCTCATTGAACATAGCCTCAGAATTACCATGATCAGCGCATATAAACAATACTCCGCCGACCTTTTTTACAGCCTCATACACTCTGCCTACGCATGCATCCACAGCCTCGATCGCACTGACCACGGCTGATATATCTCCTGTATGCCCGACCATATCAGGATTGGCAAAATTTACTATTATCACATCCTCTTCTTCCGACAGGATCTCTTTTACAAGCTCATCACAAACGATATTGGCACTCATCTCAGGCTGTTCATCATATGTGGAGACCTTAGGAGAAGGAATCAATATGCGCTTTTCTCCAGGATAGGGCTCTTCGATCCCACCGTTAAAGAAAAATGTAACATGCGCATATTTTTCGGTCTCTGCGATCCGAAGCTGCTTCATACCAAGAGAAGCTATATATTCTCCGAATGTATTTCTGATCTTTTCCTTTTCAAATGCTACCAGTTTATTTTTGATCGTTACATCATAATCGACCATGCAGACAAATTTTATCTTTTTTCTTGGTCCTCTGTCAAAACCTGTAAAATCATCATCACAGAAGGCTCTTGTCAGCTCTCTGGCCCTGTCTGGTCTGAAATTGATGAAACATACGGTATCATTTTCCTCGACCGTTGCAAGAGGTCTGCCATTTTCCATTATCACGGCAGGGACGATAAATTCGTCAGTAACGCCCTTTTTTAGAGAATCCGTGACAGCCTCCATCGCTGATGCGGCTGCAACACCTTTTCCCTCTGCCATAGCCTCATAGGCCTTACTTACTCTTTCCCATCTGTTATCTCTGTCCATCGCATAATAACGGCCTGAAACAGTTGCGACTCTGCCTGTACCTATTTTATCGATCTCAGATAAAAGCTCCTCCATGTAGCCCTTGCCTGAATCAGGAGGTGTATCTCTTCCATCCATAAAGGCATGAACATACACTTTATCCAGGCCATTATCCTTGGCCAGCTTAAGCAGAGCATACATATGCTTATTTAAGCTGTGCACTCCTCCATCTGATAAAAGTCCGCATATATGAAATGCTGAATTATGTTTCTTACAGTTTTCAACAACTTCCAGAAAAGCTCTGTTCTCGAAAAAATCTCCATCATTTATGGATTTGGAGATCCTCGTAAGCTCCTGATATACTATTCTGCCCGCGCCAATATTAAGATGCCCTACTTCGGAATTGCCCATCTGCCCATCAGGAAGCCCTACTGCTTCACCGCTTGCATAGCCATAGACAAATGGATATTCTGATCTGAGCTTATCCATCACCGGAGTATCTGCTAGAGAAATAGCGTTATAAGGGCCATCCGGTGCGATCCCATAACCATCAAGAATCATTAATACAACTGGCCTGCGTTTCATTTTATTATCCTCCGCATTTGACAATATCTATAAATTCCGGCATCAATCCGGCACTGCCGATAAGACCGCCGTCTATATCAGGGCATCCAAACAGTTCAAGACAGTTAGAAGCATTTACGCTGCCGCCATAGAGAATAGTTATATTGCCGGCTGTTTCAGCATCATACAGTTCTTCTATCTTCTTTCTTATTATAGCGCAAACTTCTTCAGCCTGATTAGAACTTGCAACTTCTCCCGTTCCGATCGCCCATATAGGTTCGTAGGCTATGATGATCCCTTCAGCCTCTGTTTTGGATATTCCGTGGAGAGCTGCCCCTACCTGTCCCTCAATGAATTCGCCAACATCACCTGTCTTGCGCGTTTCAAGAGACTCTCCACAGCAAAGGATAGGTATCAGTTCATGTTCAAGGGCTTTTTTCAGTTTCAGGTTTATCACCTCATCCGTCTCATTGAAATAAGATCTTCTTTCAGAATGCCCGATTATTACTGAACCACATCCGGCATCCTTTAGCATGGCTCCCGATACTTCTCCCGTAAAAGCGCCCTTTTCTTCAAAATAAAGGTTCTGGGCTCCTACAATAATATCAGTACCGGAAACAATATCAACGATTTCAGGAATACATATAAATGGCGGAATTATATGGACCTCAGCCTCAGAATCTTTAATTTCATCTAAAATAGAATCAAGAAATTCTGTTCCCTGGCTTGGTGTCATATTCATTTTCCAATTGGCAGCAACAACTGTCTTTCTCATAATTACCTCATTATAAACTGTAGAAATAACCCGCAATCGCTTATAAGCCGATCCCGGGTCGTTTATATTAGTTATTTATCATTTGCAGCCTGAATAGCAGGGAGTGGCAGCCCCTCCATAAACATAAGAGATGCACCTCCGCCTGTTGAGATATGGGTGAGCTTATCTGAAAATCCCATCTGGTCAACAGCTGCAGCTGAATCTCCACCGCCAACTATTGTTACAGCATCTTTCATTTCAGCCATAGTTCTGGCGATAGCTCTTGTTCCCTCAGCAAAATTAGGGAATTCAAATACACCCATCGGTCCGTTCCAGACAACTGTCTTAGCCCCCTTAAGAGCATCAACATACAGCTGTATAGTCTTAGGACCAATATCCAAGCCCATCTGATCATCTGCAAGTTTATAAGCATCAACTTCATCAAAAGGAGCATCTTTATCAAACTCCCTCACAGCAAGTACATCCGTCGGAAGCAGAAATTTAACCCCTTTATCCTTTGCCTTGGCTGTCATTTTCTTTGCGTAATCCAGATAATCTTCCTCTACCAGAGATCTGCCTACACTGCCTCCAAGAGCCTTTATAAATGTAAAAGACATACCTCCGCCAATAATTAGGATATCTACTTTTTCAAGAAGATTTTCAATAACACCGATCTTGGAAGATACTTTAGAACCTCCAACAATTGCTGCAAGAGGCCTCACAGGATTATTAATGGCATGTCCAAGGAAGTCCACTTCCTTTTGCATAAGGTAACCAATAACGCATGTGTCTACGAATTTCGTTACACCGACCGTAGATGCATGTTCCCTGTGAGCTGTTCCAAAGGCATCATTTACATAAACGTCGCAAAGAGAAGCAAGTTCTTTGGAAAATTCGGGATCATTCTTTTTTTCTTCTTCACGGAATCTTGTATTCTGAAGAAGGACAACATCCCCTTCTTTCATTGATTTAACAGCTTCTCTTGCCTTAGGCCCTACGACTTCATCATCGTCAGCAAATACGACGTCTCTGTCAAGGAGCTCTGAGAGTCTCTTAGCTACCGGAGCGAGGGTAAACGTATGATCAACTCCCTTAGGCTTACCAAAATGAGAGCAAAGGATAACCTTTCCCCCATCGGCAATAAGCTTTTTGATCGTTGGCAATGAATCGACAAGCCTCTTATCATCTGTGATCTTATCACCGTCAACAGGCACGTTAAAATCACACCTGCAAAGAACTCTCAATCCTTTAACATTAATATCGTCGACTGTTTTCTTGTTTAACATAATGAACGTCAGATCCTCCGTCTTTTAATACCAAAAGCAAAGCAGAAACATATCCGCTTTGCTTAAACATCATATCTATTCAAAAAATTACAATGAAGCAAGGTACTTGATCGTTCTTACCATCTGAGCTGTATAAGAATATTCGTTATCATACCATGCGGCAACCTCTACCTGCGTTTTACCATTGCCCATAGGAATACAGAGTGTCTGTGTTGCGTCAAATAATGAACCGAAGCTCATTCCTACGATATCTTTTGAAACAAGGTGTTCTTCCGTATAACCGAATGATTCATCTGCCGCTGCTTTCATCGCAGCATTGATCTCATCTCTGGTCACTTCCTTATCAACTACAGCGTAGAGCATAGTGATCGAACCTGTAGGTGTAGGCACACGGAGAGCTGAACCTGTCATCTTTCCGTTTAATTCAGGAATAACGAGTCCTATAGCCTTAGCTGCACCTGAAGATGAAGGAACGATATTAAGCGCGGCTGCTCTTGAACGTCTTAAGTTTCCATTCTTCTGTGAGCTGTCAAGAAGCTGCTGATCTCCTGTATATGCATGGATGGTCTTCATTATACCTGATTCGATAGGTGCACAATCATTTAACGCCTTAGCCATAGGTGCGAGGCAGTTAGTAGTGCATGAGGCTGCTGAAATAATATGGTCATCACTTGTTAAGGTCTCATGGTTAACATTGTAGACGATAGTTTTAAGGTCATTTCCAGCCGGTGCTGAGATAACTACCTTTCTTGCGCCTGCCTGAAGATGCACTTCTGATTTTTCCTTAGATGTGTAGAACCCAGTACACTCTAAAACAACATCAACGCCAAGTTCTCCCCATGGAATATTGACAGCATCTCTTTCCTTGAAGATCTTAACTGTTTTTCCGTACACTGATAATGTGCTGTTCTCATCATCACCGGTCACTTCATTTTCGTGACCTAACTGTACGAATCTTTCCTGTGTAGAATCATACTTTAAAAGATACGCGAGCTGGCTTGGACCTGAAAGATCATTAATCGCAACTATTTCGATGCCTTCCTGGCCAAACATTTGCTTAAATGCTAATCTACCAATACGCCCGAACCCATTAATCGCAACCTTTACTGACATTTAAAACTCCTCCTAGAATTTCCGATACAAATTTAAAACACACTCATTGTATCTAAAGAGTAAATATTTTACAAGCAGAATTATTTAATTTACGGGTTTAGGACTTTTTAAGTAAAATGGATTATAATTATAAAGGAAATCGTACGTTAACAATGATTTAATTAAGTAAGGACTTTTTTTACATGGATGATAATAATCTAAATATATTTGATCTTCATCTGCACTGCTGTTTTTCAGATGATTCAGATGAAAGCCCCGATAAGGAAATTAAGCATGCAATAGATTCCGGGCTGACAGCTATGTGTTTCACAGACCATAATGACTTCGGGTACTGTGAACCTGACGGTTATCCTATGTTTTTACTCGACTTCGGGTCTTATATAGATAATATGGTTCCATTAAAAGATAAATATAAAGGCAAAATAGAGATCCTTGTAGGATTGGAACAGGGATTGACGCTTGAATACAAAGACGAGATCGAAGAATATGATCCTGACAGCAAACTCGACTTTATCATAGGCTCTACACATGTCGTAAATGGTATAGATCCCTATTACCCTGTACTATGGAATAACCATGATGAACTGGAATGTCTGAGGAAATACTTTGAAAATATATATGACTGCGTCAGAACCATCTCCAACTATGATGTTTATGGTCATCTTGATTACATAACACGCTATATGCCAAGCAAAGACCTGCTAAGTGATCCGGAAAAAATACTTCCCATGGATCTGATCCGTGAAATTTTAAAAGAGATCATATATAAAGGAAAAGGAATAGAAATCAATACTTCCGGATGGAGAAAGTCCGTTTTTTGCAATCCGTGCATACCTATCTTACAAATGTACCATGATCTGGGCGGCGAGATCATCACTACCGGCTCCGATGCGCATACATCTGCATTTATAGGAGATTCCATACTCAGAGCTCAGGCAACGCTTAGGGACTGCGGTTTTAAATACCAGACTATTTTCAGAAAACGCAAAGCTGAATTCTATAAACTGTAAAAAGATCTGCCCTCATGGCTATGAGGGCAGATCTTTTAATCTATATATACATCATCTTTTAACATATCATCGTTTATAAGAATCGAGGTATCACGGCTCCATCTCTCAGATCCTTTTTCATACATTTCATTGAGCCATCTTATAGCCTCGAGTCTCCCCTCATCATCAAAAGGAAAAGTCCTTGCGATCTTAAGCTCGTCTTTTACAACATCCGATCTGTAGGGCCCCGGCCATACCTCAACAAAAAGCATATCTTCTGCTGTATAGTCAGTGACCTTATCTGATTTTTTGATCAGGTATCTCATAACTCCCTGCTGACCTGTAAAAATGCCTTTATACTTAAAAAATGACAAAGGCATTATATCTTTATCAGTCATAACTTCTCCTTTTGTAAAAATAACCTGCTACCATTTTAAACTCAAAAGAAAAGTCTGACAACATCTTAATCAATAGCTGCAAAAGCCTCTTCAAGATCGAAAATGATATCGTCAATGTTTTCCGTACCAATAGAGAGCCTCACTGTATTTTCATATATACCCTGGTTTTCCTGTTCTTCCCTGGTAAGCTCAGCATGGGTCGTTGTAGCAGGATGGATAACAAGTGACTTAGCATCGGCTACATTTGCAAGAAGTGAGAAAAGCTGAAGATTATCAATAAATTTCTGCGTCTTTTTTTCATCTCCTTTTATCCTGAATGTAAAAATAGAACCGCCGCCATTAGGGAAATACTGTCTGTATAATTCCTGCTGTTTCGGATCAGCTGAAAGTGATGGATGACTCACAGATTCGACCTTAGGATTCTTAGACAGGTAATCTACGACCTTAAGTGCATTTTCCACATGTCTTTCAACTCTGAGCGAAAGAGATTCCAGACTTTGTAAAAATGTAAATGCTGATACCGGTGATATTGCTGCCCCCGTATCTCTTAGAAGAATTGCCCTTATTCTTGTAACAAATGCGGCAGGACCACATGCATCTGCAAATATGACGCCATGATAAGATGGGTCCGGAGTTGTAAACTGCGGGAACCGTCCGGAAGCCTTCCAATCAAATGTTCCAGCTTCAACTATAATACCTCCTATAGTTGTCCCGTGACCTCCTATAAATTTGGTAGCTGACTGAACTACGATGTCCGCGCCGTGTTCAATAGGGCGCACAAGATAAGGTGTTGCAAATGTATTATCTACTATAAGCGGGATACCGTGTGCATGAGCAATTTCTGAAATCGCTTCAATATCTGTAACTTCGGAATTAGGATTGCCAAGCGTTTCAACGAAGACCGCTTTAGTATTCTCCTGAATGGCTGCTTCGAATTCCTCAGGTTTAAGCGCATCTACAAATGTAGTATTGATTCCATAAGCTCTGAGCGTGTGATCAAGAAGATTATAAGTACCTCCATAAACATTATTGGCTGCAACGATATGGTCTCCGGCAAACGCAAGATTTTGAACGGCGTATGAAACTGCCGCTGCACCTGATGCGACCGCCAGACCGGCTGCGCCATTTTCAAGCGCTGTGACTCTTTCCTCAAATACGCCCTGTGTCGTATTAGTAAGTCTTCCGTAAATATTGCCTGCATCTCTTAAGGCAAACCTGTCGGCTGCATGCTGTGAGTTTTTGAATACGTATGAGCTCGTCTGATATATAGGCACTGCCCTTGAAAGGGTAACGGGATCAGCTTCTTCCTGTCCTACATGGATCTGTTTTGTTTCGAACTTTAAATTTCTTTCCCTTAATGTTGACATATATGTATTTCCTCCTGCAATCTGATAAATTTTATCTCTCTTGAACTTGAATATAATCTACCATACAAATAGGAGAAGGGGTAATTCATTAAAATAAGGTCTGGTTATAATCTATACTTATAACCAGACCTTATGATCTTTAAATATTTTTCTTATTCAACGCTCTTCATAGACTCAACAACATCGATCTTTTTTATCCTCCAGAACATGAGAACGTTTACGATTATTGCAAACAGAAATGTGAGCCCGGCAGCAAAAAAGTAGCTTACCAGATTTATATGCCTTCCAAACATCAGCATATCTATTTCAGCTGTTCGGATCACATACTGGTGGAGAAAAAGTCCCATAAACAGACCAACCACAACTCCAAAGCTTGTAAGGAAGATGTTCTCTCTGTATATATAATTAGCAACTTCTATATTATGCATTCCCAGAACTTTAAGTGATGCCAGTTCTCTTCTTCTCTCTGAGATATTAATATTGTTAAGGTTGTATGTAACAACATAAACAAGCAGACCGGCAGAAAGAACAAGGACTATTACTACATAATTAAGCGATGACATCATATTGTTGACTTTAGCCTGAAGCTCATTGATCATCGTGACCCCTTTGATATTTTTCATATCAAGAAGAGACTTGCTTATTTTTTCATTAGTCTCATTACTGGTATTGTTAAACCGTAGATAGACCACATTAAATTCCGGGCTCTTTCCGTAAATATCTCTATATGTATTCTCAGTCATATATACATAATGATAGAGATAGTTCTCACTTATATGTCCTATATTGACCTTTTTGATCTTTCCATCGACTTCAAGAGGAAGATCATCTCCAACCTTGAGTCCTAGAAGGTTGGCAAACTTTTCGGTAATGATAACTTTTCCATCTTCCAGTTTAAATTCGTTATTTATCTTATTATCTCTTGTTTTTAAATTAATAAAATTTCCTACGTTCTCTTTATCTTCCGGAACAAAAAGAAAAGCATCCTCTTCTTTATCTTTACAGGTTATCTTCGTTGACTGTGAATAAGCCATTAAAGAATTGCTTATCTCTGTATTTGACGTCCTGATATTTCTGATAAGCTCCCTTTTTGATCCCAGATCAATATCTTTATTAATATCCGCAGAAGCATTATAGGACCAGATCTTATCGTATTGATTATCTACTATAGTCATTATAGAATCATGCAGTCCAAAGCTTACTAACAGCAAAGACATACAGCCGCCTATTCCAAGTATAGACATAAAGAATCGTTTCTTATATCTGAAAAGATTCCTTATAGCCGACTTAAGATTAAAAGAAAGCCTGTTCCATATGAAGGGGATCTTCTCAAGAATGATTCTCTTTCCGCTCTTAGGTGCAGGCGGCCTCATGAGAGCTGCCGGCGTTGACCTTAACGCATTCATACATGCCATTATAGTTGCACCCACGGTTGCGATCAGAGCGAATAATATCGATGTTATAAAAAGATCCGCATGATATGGAAGGACAACAATATCCAGATTCACATAAAGTATCTTATAAGCAAGGATGATCACATAGGGAAGGATCTTAGCCCCCACCAATGCGCCTAAAATACCGCCGCCAAGTGTAGCTGCCGCTGCATATGTAAAGTATTTGCCCGCGATCGATGCTGAACTGAAGCCCATAGCCTTCATCGTTCCTATAAGGGTCCGTTCCTCTTCTATCATTCTTGTCATAGAAGTCAGACATACCAGGGCTGCAACAAGGAAAAATATTGCAGGAAAGACGGTTCCTATCTTACCTATCCTTTCAGAGTCCATTTTAAATTCAACATACGTCATGATCTGATCTCTTGTCAGTACATACCATTTAGACTCACCTATACTGTTAAGATCCTTTTCCGCTTTTGCTACGTCAGCTTCAGCCTCTGCTATCTCTTTTTCACTCTTTGCTTTTGCTGCTTCAAGATCGGCTTTTTTTACTTCCAGCTCTGCTTTTCCGTTATCCAGCCTGGTCTTAGTATCATCCAAAGCCGCCTTACTTGCATCCAGCTTATCTTTATTTGCATTTAGCTGCAGAACGCCCGAATTATACTCTTTCCATCCTGCATTAAGTTGTTCTCTTGTTGCAGCAAGGCCCCTTGCCCCTTTACTGATCTTCCCCTCAAGTACCATGGCCATCTGCGTATTGCCGCTTGCTTTTGCCGCTTTTAGCTGCTCCCTGAGTTTATCGATCTGCGCTTCCCCTGCACTGTACTCAGCCTCTGAATCATCAAGCTCATTTTTTGTGGATCTGATCCTTGCCAGTCCCGCATTATATGAATCCATTCCCGCGTTATACTGAGCCAGACCGTTTTCATACTCTCTGTATCCATTATCCAGATCAAGACTCGCGGCATCGATCTGCGCCTGACCATCCGCTAAAGCCTTTCTGCCGTCATCTATCTTTTTTCTGCCATCTTCTATTCTGGCAAGACCCTCTCCTCTGATATCATCCAATCGCTTAGAAGCTCGTCCATTTGCTATTGACTCAATGTCTTTCCGGACATTATCGATCTTGTCTGCATATTCCTTTGAGTATGTATCCAGTTCTCCGCTTCCGGAAACACGAACATAAGCTATGGTATAACAATCCAGATCAAAGGCGTCAGGGCTGGTAAATATAAAGGTGTCATTAGTTCCGTCTCCTATGGACGCTGACCCTCGCTCCCAACTCAAATACCAGGAAAATGATCCGCTTCCCGCAATTTTGAACTCATTTGTTTTCAACGCTGAGACTTTATTTCCGTCTCCATCTGCGATCTTAACGATATCACCGATCTTTAACCCCTGTTTTTCCATAAACTCATGGTCTATAAAACACTCATCCTTGCCTTCAGGAAGTCTGCCCTCTTTTATATTAAGCTTATTTAAGTTCTTGGATGTGGAATATACCTGTGTTACATGTTCTTCATTAGAATCTTTGCTGTTGTCACTTTTGAGAAAGGCTTCAGTCAGATAACCGCCCTCTGCAGTTTCTACATCTTTCCTTCCGGCGATCTCACTTATATCATCCCGAGTCAGACCAAGATTTGATCTTATCCAAATATCGAGGAATTTATACTCATCATAAGTCTTATCGGCCGATATTCTCATATCAGGCTCTGTAGATCTTATTCCGGAGTAAAAGGCGACGCCTATGGCAACTATAAAAACAAGCGAAAAAAATCTTCCAATGTTCTTTCTTATCGCTCTGAAAAAATCTTTCCATTGGGTTTGAGTCATAACACATCCCCCTTACAGAATTACCATTCAATCGTTTCAACAGGTATCGGATCATCATTATAGGTCTCTTTAAAGACCTTTCCGCTCTTTATTTCAATTACGTGGTCTGCCATTGGTGTGATGGCAAGATTATGAGTTATGACGATTACGGTCATCCCTTTATTTCTGCATGTATCTTGAAGAAGTTTTAATATCTGCTTACCGGTCGCATAATCAAGAGCTCCGGTGGGTTCATCACACAAGAGCAATTTAGGATCTTTAGCCAGTGCCCGCGCGATCGATACTCTCTGCTGTTCACCCCCGGAAAGCTGCCCCGGAAAATTATCAGCCCTGTCCTTAAGACCTACTTCCTCCAGAACAGTCATCGCATCTATAGGGTGCTGGCATATCTGAGTTGCAAGCTCGACATTTTCTCTTGCTGTAAGATTCTGCATCAGATTATAAAACTGAAATACAAATCCAATATCGTATCTTCTGTATTTTGTTAACTGTCTATTTGAATATCCTGCAATGTCTACGCCATCTATAAGCACCTGTCCTTTCGATGCCGTATCCATCCCTCCTAATATATTTAAAACGGTAGTTTTGCCCGCGCCGCTAGATCCAACGATGACCACAAACTCGCCTTTTTTTATAGAGAAATTGATCCCATCCACTGCATGGATCTCTATCTCCCCCATTTTGTATATTTTATGGACATCTTTCAATTCTATAAAATCAGCCATAGACAGATCCTCCTAACATATATACATTATACGAAACTTTCATTTTGTACTCAATTTAAAATAATTGATAAAGAAGGGATATCGGTACTACAAAATCGTCTTTTTGTCGTATTTTTTATGTTTTATTCTGTGTATTTGATCAAAAGCGCCTCTTAAAACAACAAAAGGGCAGGACCTTATGATCCTGCCCTTAGCATTTATTATGCCTGACCTTCAATTTCTACAATATTTTTTAAATAAAAATCAAGATTGCTGTATGTAATATCCGCCAACTTAAATGATGAACCGTCAGCAAGTTTAAGATATGGTGATGAACCATCGATAAGTGAATTTATAAATTTATCGTATGCCGCAAGCTGCTCATTTGTTTCCGCAAATTCGATCCAGTCGATAGGCTTTACAACATCACCATCTGTAATATCTATCTCAACATAGATCTTACCTTCAGGGAGGATCATCATACGGCCCATAAGCGGGCTTACATCATTTACAGCCACTTTGAATAATGGATAGTCTGAAATAACTGATATCTTAGGAGACTTAGTCCTGTCATCCTCAGCCATATAATAGGCTGAATTCATAAGCTTCATAAGTGCTCCAAGACAAATGATCTCACCTGGATTTAGAGTCTTCTTTGAAAAATTTTCTACAAGTTCATAAGCCATATACTCAGGCCATCCGTTTGTAATAAAGTAATTTACAGCTTTCTGCTTTTCTGAATCAAAACCTCTTGGACTTGTAATTGCCATAACATTCTCCTCATTTCTGCGTTAATTAAATTTTGATCCGTTACGTTGATGCGCGTAGACGAAAAAGTTGAGATATTTAAAGAACATAAGGTGTGACCTGATACACATAATAGTTCAGCCAGTTAGTGTAAAGTGCGTTTGCATGTGATCTCCACTGCATTCGCGGTCTGTTGGACGGATCATTATTAGGATAATAATGTACCGGCATATTAGGCATCAATCCCTTATCAATATCTCGTTTGAATTCCGTATCTAAAGTGTATCTATCATATTCCGGATGTCCCATGACGAATACATTTTTACCATTTTCAGCACTCACTATATAAATGCCTGCTTCTTTCGAATCCGCTAATATTTTGAATTTCTCATTTGAAATAACATCTTCTCTGCACACTTCCGAATGACGGGAATGCGGAGCATAGAACATGTCGTCAAAGCCTCGTACGAGCGGATCCTGCCTGTGGATAACATGGTGGAGATAAATGCCCGAAAGCTTTTCAGGAAGAATGATCTTCCTTACTCCATAATGATAGTACATTCCTGCCTGTGCAGCCCAGCAAATATGGAGAGTACTTGTTACATGTTCCTTAGACCACTCCATTACCTGTGTCAGTTCTTCCCAGTAATTAACTTCTTCAAAGTCGATCTTTTCAAGTGGAGCACCTGTTATTATCATCCCATCAAACTTCTTATGTTTTATGTCCGGAAATGTAGCATAAAACTTCTCAAGGTGAGATGCCGATGTATTTTTTGATACATGAGTTTCCATCTGCAAAAGCGTGATATCTATCTGCAAAGGAGTATTAGATAGCGATCTCATGATATCATACTCGGTTACTTCCTTTACTGGCATAAGGTTGACCACCAGGATCTGTAATGGCCTCAGGTCCTGTGAAAGGGCTCTCTTTTCATCCATCACAAATATATTCTCAGACTCTAGCTTAGAATACGCCGGTAAATCTCTTGGTATCTTAATTGGCATAGTTATCCCCCTAAAATAAACACACTGAAAGATCAGGTATTCCGTGGTATTTTACATCAATCAGCATTATTTTACAAGATTTTCAAAGTCCTCTTCGCTTATTATAGAAACCCCTAAGGCCCTTGCTTTCTTGTTTTTCTCACTGGTCGAATTAATATCATTATTGATCAGATAGGACGTTTTTGAAGTTACACTGCCTGTTACCTTTCCGCCCAGACTTTCGATCAATTCTTTAAGGTCACTTCTGTTGTCATAGTTATTCAATGAGCCTGTAATAACAAATATTTTACCTTCAAGAAGACTTTCCGGGTTCTCGCCATCATCTTCTATCTCAAGAACTTCGACTAGATCATTGAACTCCCGAAGCTTATTTTCATCTTTGAAAAATCTCACAAATTCTCCTGCAAGAACGGGGCCGACTCCCTCTATCTTCACAAGGTCATTCTCATCAGCTTTAATGCAGGCCTCAGGCGTCTTAAAGACCCTTGTTATCATTTTTGCATTTGCCAGACCTATTCCCGGTATGCCCATACCGTAAACGAGATGAAATAACTTGGTCTTTCGCGATCTTTCGATCGCACTAATCAGCTTTACATACGACTTCTCACCAAAACCAACCATAGCAATTATCTCGTCTTTATAGTGATCTATCTTATAAATATCAGCAAGCGATCTTATAAAATGGTGCTGGATAAAACGATCTATCGTCGCCTCTGAAAAGCCTTCGATATTTAACGCATCACGGGATGACAGATGCACAAAGCTTTTTATATGTTTAGCCGGGCAATGCTCATTCGTGCAGTAAAGTGTCTTAACACCATTCTCATCATTGATCCTTGTCCTGGCCCCGCATACAGGACAGACATCAGGAACCGCAACATTATCAGACCCGGTCTCATTTTCTGCGATCTGAGGAATGATCATGTTAGCCTTAAAAACTTGTATACTGTCACCTATTCCAAGTTTAAGGCTTCTTATATAGCTTATATTATGAAGACTGGCACGGGATACCTTAGTTCCCTCGAGTTCAACACCGTCAAATATGGCAACAGGGTTTATAAGGCCCGTTCTGGAGGCAGACCACTCTACGTCTCTCAGGATCGTCGCCGCAGTCTCATCCTTCCATTTAAATGCAATTGCATTTCTTGGAAACTTAGAAGTCCTCCCAAGTGATGTTCCGTACTCAATATCATCAAGTAAAAGCACTAATCCATCTGAAGGAAAATCATTTATTGGTACCTTAGCTTCAAATTCTTTAACTGAGTCGATAATATTTTTCTTATCGACTTCCTTATATTCAACAACGGTAAGACCCTGGGCTTTTAAAAATTCGAACTGAAAGCTTCTGGAATTCTTACTGTCCAGACCTTCCGCTTCAACCAGTTCAAATGCATAAAACCTTACATTCCTTTTTTTAGTTATGCTGTTATCCAATTGTCTCACTGATCCCGAGCACAGATTTCTTGGGTTTTTATACTTTGCGGAGGTTTCCGGAATATCGGCATTGACCTTTTCAAAATCAGAGTAATGAATAACAGCTTCGCCTCTGATAACCATTTTCCCTTTATGTGAAACTTTTAAAGGAATATTTTTAAATACCCTGGCATTATTTGTTACTATCTCGCCTATTTCTCCATTTCCTCTTGTTACAGCCTTCACAAGGTCTCCAGCTTCATATGTCAGTACGATAGTAAGTCCATCCATCTTCCATGATAACAGTCCTTTATTATCGCCCAGAAAATCCTTCAGTTCCTCAGGGTTCTTTGTTTTGCTCAGGCTGAGCATAGGTGATGCATGCCTTTCTTTTGGAAGCTCACTTAAAACTTCATATCCCACCTGATTAAGCGGACTGTCAGACATATGAATGCCTGTTTTGTTTTCAAGCTCTTCCAGTTCATCGTAAAGAGCATCATATTCATAATTGGACATTATTTCCTGTCCGTCTACATAGTATGCTTTCGCCGCCTTGTTGAGCGTATCAATAAGGCTTCTCATTTTCTTCAACTCTCTATCGGTATTATCCATATTGAATCCTCATTATCTAAGCTTCAGATCTCTTAAAAATTGGTTTCGCTCTTTAACAGAAAGACTTCTGTAATGCCCTGTCGGAAGCGTACCAAGGAGAATGTTCATTATCCTTATCCTCTTTAGCTTTTTTACTCTGAATCCGAATTCCTCACACATTCTTCGGACCTGTCTATTCATTCCCTGAACGAGTGTGATCTTAAAACGTCTGGTTGGTTTTGTTATGTCCTTGTTCCTGTAGACCGGTTCCACCCTGCATGGCGCTGTAGTCTTATCCAGATCCTTTAAGTAGACTCCACTGCCCAGCTTTTTCACAAAATCGGCAGTTATGTTCTTATCTACTTCCACCAGATACTCCTTTTCATGATTATAAGAAGCATTAAGCATCCGGTTCATTATCTCACCATTATTGGTTAAAAGAATAAGCCCCTCTGACATTTTATCAAGTCGGCCCATGGGATATATACGTTTTCCATAATTTATATAATCTACGATATTATTGTCTCCCTGCTTATCTGTCGCAGTGCATACGATACCGACCGGCTTGTTAAATGCTATGAGTATTTCCTCACTTTCTGCATGGACCTCTTTTCCATCGACACATACTACCGTGCCTTCCGGTATCTTCTCTCCAACCTCAGGAACCCTGCCGTTTATAGTGACCCGTCCTTCTTCAATAAGTTTATCGGCGGCCCTCCTTGAACAAAATCCGGCATCACTTAAATACTTATTAATACGTATTTCCATTTTTATCTCCTTGATTAAAGCGTAAAATTAAGGTAACATGGCTAGGTAATTCCATTATTAAATAAATATAAGTGTATGTAGCTCAGTGGATAGAGCGTTCGTCTCCGGAACGAAAGGCCGTGGGTTCGACTCCCATCATACACATCGTTTTAAAAATAAGCAGCCTCTGTTGAAGAAGCTGCTTATTTTTATATAGATCTTTACTGGACCGGTTCCACGACCACATCTATCGTAATAAGATTTTCTGACACTATCCCTACTCCCTCAGGCAAATAGTCTGATATCCAGAATCTAAACGTCTTATTGCTATTGATATTACTTATATAAAGACTGCTCTGCGGCAGTTCTATCTGCTTTATTTTACCAAGACTTTCCCTGCTTCCGCTAAGCACCGCGCTATTCTGACTGATCTTAACTTCTTTCACCTTGAAATTCTCCGCCGGACTGCCCTTTAAAGAATATTTGATCGGTACGGTCTTAGAATCTTTTATTTCCGCTGTGACCTTTACATTTGTCCTTGAAAGCTCGACTGAGGAATTCTTGATCTCATTTCCGTCTGCATCATATAGCTTCAGAGCAACATCATTGTTTACATTCCCATCTGCATTGGAAACATCTACGACCGCCCTTGCTGAAGCGATTGAAGAAACTTCATCATCCGGTCCTGCTATCCTTATCATTTCCTGATCAGTATATGCCCTGGCAACGATATGATCAGCATTAGGACTTCCGGCGATAACCGTTTCAACTTTCAGATCTTTACTGGATCTGTTTGCAATAGAAAGCTTAACTGATGATGTTTTCGGCATAAGCTTAACATCCTTTATAACCTTTCCGTTCTGCACTGCCGATACTTTTATATTTGCATAGTCTGAGAACGCGCTTACCTGGCTCAGATCGACCACCGCCTGAATATCTGAAGAAGAGAGCAATGTTATCTTGCTCTTAGGGCCGGAAACATCAACGCTTATCCTGCTTCCATCAGCGATCGAATAAGTATATCCCTTTTCAAGAAAGGCATTTTCATTTTCCACCTGAACATTGATGCCACTTATAGTTATCTTCGTGGTCGGATCTGAAATATTCACTAAAACGAGCCATAAGATAAAGGCTAAAATGATCGATATGATTTTTAAGAATATATTATTAAATACTTTTTTCCTCATACTTTATTCCTGTACTGAAGTCTTAGTGTTTCTGCCGCGAATAGGATTCAACCCATTAGGATTTTTCCTTATGAATTCAAGTCTTAGCATTAAAGTATTGCGGTCGAGATCAGTTTCAAGTTCTCCGCCTGCCGCTATCGATACATTTCCTGTCTCCTCTGAAACAATGATCGTCAGCGAGTCGGTTTCCTCGCTGACTCCGAGTGCAGCCCTGTGTCTAGTTCCCAGACTCTTATTGATAAATTCATTATTAGATAACGGCAGGTAGCATGTAGCCGCCACGACCCTGTCTCCTCTTATTATTACGGCACCGTCATGCAGCGGTGTATTTTTTTCAAATATATTAAGAAGAAGCTGGCTGGTTATCGCTCCATCAACTGTAATTCCGGTCTTAATGTACTCATCTAAATTAAGATTCTGTTCGATCACAATAAGCGCTCCGGTCTTGGCGATCGACATGTCAAACGCGGCATCCACTATCTCCCCGGCAGTCTTTTTGCTAAATCTTTCGTATCCTTCCGAGGATCTCATTCCCAGAAACATCCTTCTCGTCCCCAGTTTTTCAAGTGCACGCCTGAATTCCGGTTGGAACAGGATCACCACGGCGATAATACCAACTCCAAGCATCCTCTGAGTGATCCATAGAATGGTACGCAGCTGCAGTATATAGGCTCCCAGAATGAATAAAGCAATAACAACGATACCCTTTAAGAGATTCCACGCTTTGGTATTCTTTATCCAGGCCATGATCTTATAAATAACATAGGCCAGAATTATGATCTCTATAATATCATTCCAAGCAATTCCTGGCAGATATAATTTTGACAGATAGTTTTGAAAAATTGTTTCGATCAATTTTTATTCCTCATCATCATTCCTGGTCTCACTGTTTTTTTCTTTTACATCCTTCACATTGATGTTTTTAACATTTATATGAGTAACTTTTACATTTGATAAGGCTACATTTCTCTTCGGAACAGCCTTTACATAATAATAATACTCATCATCTTCAAATTGGAGGTGTTCTGTTTTAGTATAATCCATGTTAAGTATCAATGCATTATATATAAATGCTGAAACAGCTCCTATCATCGTACCTATAACAATTGCAAGCATCGATAATTCCGCTTTTAGCCAGATATCGATCAGAACAAGCATAATAAACTGAGTAATAGTTCCTGTAATGATTGCATATGCCCAGGCATAAGAAGCGGACGATCTTCTTATTATGTTAGCAAGCAGGAAAGTTATAGAAAATACTATAAGGAGCGTAAGCATGGTCTTATCTTTCAGGAAGGATTCTGATATATACGATAATGCTCTGGCATTATCCAGATTTGTCTGAAATGTAAGTCCTGTAAGATAATCACTGACTGTATGTATAATAAAATAAATTATTATGCCGAAGTCCATAGCAAATATATAGGTATATGCAAAAGCCAGGGCAAGCACCACCGGCACTACGTACGGTATATGTATCATACAGCAGAAAACGGTGAACAGCAGGACATATACTGCTTTAGGACAAAACCTGAAAAAAAGCATGTACATGATGAGCAATACTATCAGAACAACTATGCCGAGCTGCTGAGATACAGAAAACATATGTATAGTCCAAAAGCCGGAAAGAACTAATACTGTCACAAATCCCGGAGTAAATGCGCATAAAACAGATGCTCCGATTATGATAAATGGATTGGTCAGCAATGAAAAATATCCAACTTCATTAGATAAAGCTATAAGAAATACAAGGGCTGCAAGAAATTTAAAAACGATCAAAACCCTTTTTTCATGCTCACTATAAAATTTCCCTATTTTTTCTTTTAATTCCAATAGAAACGTCATAATATATTACTTATCCTTTTTGTTATAAAACTCATTGTAATTAATCTGGCGTCTTTTGTATTCTTCTAATCTTCCATAAGCCTTATCGAACTTTTTCGTATAAAATGCAATGGCAATGAGTAAAAATATCACTTCAAATATAATGTAGAATAACCACATCTTTATATCGCCTATTATAATAAAAGGGTCATTCAGAAAATCTCTGATATCAGTATTTATGTCACCCAGGCAAAAGCTTTTCAAGATGAAGACAGCAAAAAATGCAGCACTTGATGTAACAAATGTCCACCAGATGCCATTAGCTATATATTTACCTTTTGTCAGGGCTTCAAGCTGCTTTTTTGTTTTCCTCGTATCCTTTTCAAATCCCGCAAGCTTAGACAGCATTTTTACTTTATTTTCATTTATCACGACAATATACCCATAAAACAATATAGGAAAATGATAGCATACTTCTATCCTTAAAAAAAGTTATGACTTACTCTTCCCAGTTGTGATATACATTCTGAACATCATCATCCTCATCAAGCATGTCAAGAGTCTTATTGATATTTTTAATATCCTCAGGATCTGTAAGCTGAACTGTTGTCTGTGGGATTCTGGTTATTTCAGCGCTTACCGTCTTAACTCCGGCGCCATCTAAAGCCTCGCAGACAGGATCAAAACTTTCAGGACTTGTGAGTATCTCAAAGCTGTCATCTTCTTCATTAAAATCATCGGCGCCTGCGTCAAGAGCAATCATCATCAGTTCATCCGGATCCATATCACACTCTTCTTTATCAATGATTATCTGTCCCTTAGTGTCGAACATGAATGACACACAACCGGGAGTTCCTACATTACCGCCGCCTTTAGTGAAACAGAATTTAATATTGGAAGCCGCACGGTTTCTGTTATCTGTAAGGGCTTCAACGATAATAGCCGTTCCGTTAGGACCATATCCCTCATATACTATGGTTTCAAGATCAGCCTCACTGCCTGACGCTGCTTTTTTTATAGCTCGTTCGATCGTATCATTAGGCATATTATTAGATTTTGCCTTTGCAACGACCTGTTTTAATTTGGCGTTATTATTAATATCTGCCCCGCCTTCTTTTACGGCAATAACGATCTCCTTACCGATCCTTGTAAAGATCTTGCCCTTAGCTGCATCATTTTTTTCTTTTTTAGCCTTAATATTTGAAAATTTTGAATGTCCAGACATATTTTTTCTCCTTTTTACTTCCGTTTTTTTAAGATAAAAAAACGCCTCCAAATGCAAGCATTCTGGAAGCGTATTTTCTTCGACCTAAATCGTAATATATAAAGAAACCTTTAAAAGATTACTTTCTAATTCCAAGTCTGCTAATCAAAGTACGGTAAGCTTCGATATCTTTCTTCTTAAGATAGTCAAGAAGACCTCTTCTCTTACCTACCATCTTAAGAAGACCTCTTGTTGAATGGTAATCCTTTTTGTTGACCTTTAAATGCTCTGTAAGAGTCTTGATCCTCTCTGTAAGAATAGCGACCTGTACCTCAGGTGAGCCTGTATCTCCGGCCTTTCTGCCATATTCTTCAATAATTTCTTTTTTCTTTTCTGCTGAAATCATAATGTCCTCCAAAAAATAAATAATCCCGTTCGATCAAGCAGAGGTTGGACTACCACCTACTGAACCGCCGGTTCACTACGGTTATTGATTATACCATTACAGTTCTCATTTAGCAAGGAGTATTTTTGCCTCCTCCACATCTTTCTCTATCTGTATGAACAGTTCTTCCATAGACCCGAATTTTATCTCAGGTCTTATCCTGTATAAGAATCTGACTGTAAGCTCCTCATCATATGTCTCCGTCTCTTCCGGTATATAATCCAAAAGATTGGTCTCAACACTTACTCTGCCTACATCATCTACAGTCGGCCTCACTCCTATATTTACTACGCAACTGTAATCGCGCCCTCTAAAGATGGCGGTCCCCGCATATACACCATAAGCTGGTAATAGCTTATCCTGATCCGGATAAATGTTCATAGTAGGAACACCTATCGTTCTTCCCAGCTTGTTTCCGGATCTGGTCACGCCGGATATTATATACTCGTATCCAAGCATCCTGTTGGCCTCAATAAGGTCACCCGACTGGAGGGCCGCCTTTATTCTTGAAGAAGATATCTCAACATCCTCATACTCCTCTTTTTGTACTATAAAGAGCTTAAATCCATACTTATCGGACATTTCTTCAAGTGTTCTGACCGTGCCAAGATTATCCCTGCCAAATATGAAATCAGATCCGACAACGAGAGCTTTCATATTAAGCTTATCCACCAATATACTTTTTACAAATTCTTCCGGCATAAGATCCCTGAATGAATCGCTAAAAGGATATTCTACAACGATATCCAGACCCAGCTTCTCAAAAATAATCTCTTTTTCTTCCCATGATGTTAATACCTTATAATCCGGTCCGGTGATAGAATCAGGCATAGAATCAAAGGTAAAAAGGCATGACTTGAGATCTTCGGACACAGCAGTAGCTATGGTATTTTCTATCAGATGTCTGTGCCCCCTGTGTATCCCATCAAACTTACCTATGGTAACACAGGTTCGATCATTCATTCCAGATACAGCTTCCCCTCTTAAAAGTTTCATTTATATTCCTCTTGATCAATTAATAAACATAAACTTCGGCCTGAGACATTCCCCATCGTAGTAATATACAGCTTTGAATATTCCGTCCGAAGCATGTATTTTATAAAGCTTATCCTTATTGAATCCTTCTGTAAAGTCAAACATCTCTTTTTTGAGCTTATTTCCATTAAGGACAAGGTAGTCAAACTCTTCTCTAAGTGTAAGATCTATATCATCCTTAAAAACTTCATCAATACTTCTGATCTTTTCATTTATCAGACCTGTTTCGACAAATGCTTCTATCTCCGACAGTGTGTACGCAGAATCAATATCAAGACCGGATGCCGAAGTTCTCATTAATCCTGTCATGCAGGCTCCGCACCCCAGTTTATTTCCCAGGTCATCTATAATACTTCTTATATACGTTCCCTTTGAACATATTATTCTGAAACATACTTCCATACCATCTTCCGGAATATCATTTACATTTGATATGCGAAATATCTTCTTTCCCCTGTATTCATCCGTTCTCCTCAATAATTCTATATCATATACACGGACAGGTCTTGGAAGTCTATCTACGACCTTTCCCTCTCTTGCCAGTTCGCAGAGTTTTTTCCCGTTCTGTTTAAGCGCCGAAAACATAGGTGGAACCTGCATAGATTCTCCTAGAAACTCAAAAAGTGCTTCTTTGACATCCTCATAAGAGACCCTGCATTCCTTTTTCTCAATGAGTTTTCCTGAAATATCCAAGGTATCTGTACGAATGCCAAGAAGCATGCGGGCCACATATTCTTTTTTTGAATCAGTCATAGTTTCTACAAGCTTGGTAGCGTGTCCAAGACACACCGGAAGAATGCCGGTCGCATCCGGATCAAGCGTACCGGTATGTCCTATTTTTTTCTGATGAAGGATCCCCCTCAATTTAGCAACAACATCAAATGAAGTGAATCCTTTTTCCTTATATACAGGTAAAATACCATTAAACATATTTTCACCTATTCTTCTCTACATAAGCTATAAAATCATCTATTATCTCTTTATATCCCTTGAATGATGCGAAGCCTGCAGCTCTGACATGACCGCCGCCGCCATACATACCGGCAAAGGCAGCAACATCTATATGCTTTTTAGACCGCATTGATATTTTTTTTGCTCCCGCGCCCGGATATATGAACATAGCCGTTTCAACGCCTGCTGTGAGTCTCAGCTGTTCCACTATCCCTCCGAGTTCATTTGCCGGAACATTTACGCTCTCCATTTCTTCAGGTGTCAGGATCGAATATATACCATAACCGTCAAGAAAAAGTTCACTTTTTGAAAGAACTATCCCAAGTGCTTTATTGGCATTATAAGTTCTTGAAAAGAAAGTATCATCGATTATAGACGTAAAATCAAAGCCAAATTCTATCAATCTGGACGCTATATTAAGTGTATGCGGCGATGTAGACTGATATTTAAAGACCCCTGTATCATGTATTATCCCTGTATACAGACACTTGGCAATTTCTGTATCGATCTTTTCATGATCCAGAAGATCGAATAAGACCTCACAGGTCGAACTCGCAGAAGGTCTGATCTCATTTTCGTCAGCAAATATTCCGGAGTTGCTGACATGATGATCGATGCATACTTTTAATCTTGATTTTTTATAGCATGAAGCAAAAGGCTTTATCCTGTCTTCAGAAGCGCAGTCTAATGTAAAAAACACGTCGTACTCAGCTTCTGTATCAGGTTCATGCTTAATTTCATCTATTCCAGCCAGATAATTAAAATCATTATTTGGTTTTTCAAGATAAATATCAGTCTGAATATTTGAAAAATTGAGACAAATATACCTGTAAAGGGCAAGTGTCGACCCTACGCAATCTCCGTCCGGGTTCACGTGCCCTGTAACAGCCACCTTTTTTGCATTTTCAAGTATTGCTGTCAGATCCATTTCCAGCCTCCTTAAACAGTGCATCCGACAGTATCATTTTTTCGTGATAAGTTTTCTTATCTTAGGCCACACCTTAATGATCAGCATAGCGAAAAAGACACCTGCCAGAATTTTATGAAATTTACTCCTCATATTCTGATATTTCATTTTTTTTACCTATCGTATCATCGATCATTTTAGACATCTTAACACCATAAGCAATGGAATCATCGGGAACAAATGTAATTTCCGGCGTATTCCTGAGATTAACAGTTGAGGCAAGCTGTTTTCTGATATATCCCTCTGCCTTAGTAAGACCCTCAATAGTGTTTTTCAAGTCATCATCGTCTCCGAGAACACTGATGTAAGCCTTACATGTTTTCAGGTCAGGAGCCACATACACGTCCGTAACACTTGTCAGTGGTGAAACCCTCGGATCTTTGATCTCACTTCTTATAATATTTCCGAGTTCCTTCTGGACCTCATTATTTATCCTTATATTCTTTATGCTGTTTTTTCGCATAAATAACACCTTTCTGTCTTTGAAATCAGCCCATATGCATTACTGACGCGGTATCTCAAACATTTCAGAGGCTTCTACAATATCGCCTTCCTGAATCTTGTCAAAGTCTTCAAATACGAGACCACATTCATATCCGCCCTTTACTTCTTTAACTTCATCCTTAAATCTCTTGAGGGATGCGATCTTGCCCGCATAGATCTCCTTGCCTTCTCTTGTGATCTTGACCATTGCTTTAGATGTCATCTTACCATCTGTTACGATAGCGCCTGCAATATTTCCAATTCCGGAAGCCTTGAAGATCTGTCTGATCTCACAATGACCGATCACCCTCTCTTCGTAGATCGGTTCAAGCATTCCCTTTAGAGCTGCCTCTACATCATCGATTGCATCATAGATAACCGTATAAAGTCTCATATCAACGTCTTCTCTGTCAGCAGTATCCTTGGCTCTATTATCCGGTTTAACATTAAAACCTATAATTATAGCCTTAGATGCAGATGCAAGGATAACGTCAGATTCATTTATATTACCAACGCCGCCATGAATTATCTTAACTGCGACCTCATCATTGGAAAGTTTGATAAGTGACTGCTTGATAGCCTCTACAGAACCCTGCACATCAGCCTTTACTATAATATTGAGATCCTTGATATTTCCCTCTTTGATCTGATCAAATATAGCATCAAGAGTAACCTTCTGACGACTTTCATTGACCATATCTCTCTTTCCTTCTGAGATAAATGTGGCAGCGAAATTTCTTGCTTCCTTATCATTGTCAAATGCCATGAGTATCTCACCTGCATTTGGGACCTCATTAAGACCAAGTATCTCAACAGGTGTTGAAGGGCCTGCTTCTTTCACTCGTTTATTTTTATCATTGATCATTGCACGGATCTTACCAAAGCTCTTTCCTGCGGCAACACTGTCACCGACCTTAAGCGTTCCTTTTTGAACGAGAACAGTAGCAACGACACCGCGTCCCTTGTCAAGTTCTGCCTCAATAACGATTCCGCGCGCCTTACGTTTCTTATTCGCCTTAAGCTCCATAACATCAGCTGTAAGCATGATCATATCAAGAAGGTTATCTATACCTTCTCCTGTGTGAGCTGAAACAGGGCAGAATATGGTCGAACCGCCCCATTCTTCAGAAATAAGCTCATACTCTGTGAGCTCCTGTTTCACTTTTTCTATATTGGCAGTAGGTTTATCGATTTTATTAACTGCGACGATGATCTCAACTCCCGCAGCCTTGGCATGATTGATAGCTTCAACTGTCTGAGGCATTACTCCATCATCAGCTGCAACAACAAGGATCGCGATATCTGTTGACTGGGCTCCACGCATACGCATAGCTGTAAAAGCCTCATGACCCGGTGTATCAAGGAAAGTTATAGGACGGCCTGAGCTGGTCTTGACCTGATAAGCACCTATTTTCTGTGTAATACCGCCGGATTCCCTGTCTGTAACGTGAGTCTCTCTTATTGCATCAAGAAGAGAAGTTTTACCATGATCGACATGTCCCATAACAGCTACTACCGGAGGTCTTTCTGTCATCTTGCTTTCATCCTCTTCATCTTCCTTAAGGAGCTCCGCAATAACATCGACCTTTTCTTCTCTTTCACAAAGGATATCATACTCAAGCGCAATTTCTTCAGCTGTCTCAAATTCAACTTCAGTGTTGAGAGTCACCACCCTGCCCTTAAGGAACAATTCTTTTACCAGCTGCGCAGGAGTCTTTTTCATCATCTCAGCAAGCTGCTTGATAGTAATATAATCCGGAAGAACTAAGCTCTTGATCTCTTCTTTCTTAGGCTGAGGTGCAGGTGCCTTTACAGGCGCTGCATTTTTACTATGCCTGTCATTTTTCTTGCTAAAATTTCCTTTTTCCTCATCTTTACGATGCTCATATTTCTTCTTTGTGTCATTCTTTCTGTTATCTGCTTTTCGATTTTCCTTTGCAGGAATAGCTGATGGAATTGGCATGTTGTTATCCTGTCGCTGACCAAACTTCTGACCGCCGTATGACTGTCTGTTGTCGCGATTGTCCCTACTGTTGTTTCTGGTGTCTTTGCTGCTGTTATCTCTTGAAAATTTATTATCTCCTGAGTTCGCAGGTCTGTCATTTCGCTTTTCAGATCCCGGTCTATTGGCTGAAAAATTCTTGTTTCCGCCATTATTATGACCGCTTCCCCTGTTATCAGAGTTCTGATTTCTGTTATTTCTATTGTTGCTGCGATTCTTGTCAAATGTTTTTTTCTTTTCACTATTCTGAGGGAAGAAAAGCTGGGAGATCTTATGATCCTTCTTCTCACCGTCTTTATTTCCGGCTTTATCAGTCTTATCATGCTCAGAAGGCTTATTGCTGTGCTCCGGGCCGGCACTATGCGGCTTATTACTAGCATGGCCCGAATTATCACTCTTATCTGCAGGTACAGAGCTGCCTGTTTTAAAGTGATCTTTCACTTTTTTCTCCTCTTCTTCTGTAAGTCCGCTCATAGTTTTATATGTTTTGTCTGCAGTTGACAGAAATTGACATATGTCTTTAGAAGAGATATTTAATTTCTTTGCTAATTCATGAACTCTCATATGCGTCCGCCCTTTCTTCATTAATCTTGATTATAGCCTTCGCGAAGCTTTCATCCAGAATCCCAACAGAAGCTCTGAACTCTTTCCCTATCGCTTGACCCAGTTTCTCTTTATCTTTAGTGATAATTATCGGCACTTTGTAATAAGTACATTTATCAGAAAAAAGTTTTTTTGTATTATCCGACGCATCCCCTGCTACGATCACAAGCCTCGCCGAACCGTTTTTCACAGCCTGTTCTGTGGAAAACTCCCCGCTTACAAGCTTGCCGGCTCTTTTGGCAAGTCCTATCATGGATATCATCCTGTCAGCTTTCAATATTCTTTAATTCCTCCGATAATCGATCATATGTGTCTGCAGTTATCGACATCTTAAATGATCGGTTAAGTGCTTTTTTTTCAAATGCTTTTTCCATGCAGGATCCATCTCTGCATATATATGCTCCTCTGCCGCTTTTCTTACCAGTAATATCCAATTCCAGCGTGCCTTCCGGAGTCTTCACAAGTTTTATAAGATCTTTCTTTTCTCTCATGAGACCGCACGCAATACATTGCCTCTCAGGTATTTTTTTCGCATTTGCCATAGACTCTCCTGACAATAAATTGATCTAGTCTTCGTATTCTGATAATTCCTCAGTGATCTCCTCAGGCTCTGCCGCTCTGAGTTCCTCAGCCTGAGATTCGCTCTTTATATCGATCCCGTAGCCTGTAAGCTTGGCCGCAAGCCTTACATTCTGTCCGGCCTTACCGATCGCCAGTGAGAGCTGCTGATCTGAAACCACCAGCTGCGCCTTCTTTTCATCCTCATCAGCAATTATAGAAACTACCTTGGCAGGACTTAACGCATTTACGATAAGCTGTGCGGGATTTTCATCCCAATTGATAATATCTATCTGCTCATTTCCAAGTTCATTAACGATAGTTTTAACTCTTTCACCGTTTCTTCCGACACACGCTCCGACCGGATCGACTGTAGGATCATTTGACATAACAGCCATCTTGGTCCTGGACCCCGCCTCTCGTGCTATCCCTTTGATCTCAACGATTCCGGACTGGATCTCAGCAACGCCTTCTTCAAAAAGACATTTAACGAGCAGTGGTGAATTTCTGGATATTTTTATGATCGTACCACGTTTCTCTCTTGTAGTGACTTCCGTGATAACTACCCTGACTCTGTCTCCGCGCTTAAACTCTTCGCCGGTGACCTGTTCATCGACTCTTAATTCTGTCTGCACCTTGCCAATATCGATGAGAACATTTCCTCTGTCATCTACCCTCTGAACGATGCCTGTAATGATCGTACCTTCTTTTTGTTTATATTCATTAAATAGGGCTTCTTTTTCCTCTTCGCGTATTTTCTGTATAATAGCATTCTTAGCAGCTTTAGATGCTGTTCTTGTAAATCCGTCTGTCGGAATATCTACTGTGACCGTTTCTCCAAGCACTGCATCTGCTTTGATCTCTCTGGCTTCTGTAATACCTATTACAGTTCCATCATTTTCTTCTTCACTGCCTGTTTCGGAATCTTCAACAACGACCCTGTCAGCAAAAAGATGAAACTCACCTGTAGTTCTGTCTAAAACCACACGACAATTCTCTGCGTTCTTATACTGAGCTCTATATTCTTCAAACAAAGCTTTTTCTATAGTATCGAACATTGTATCTTTATTGATTCCAGCCTCTTTCTCGAGCGCTTCAATTGCACTGATAAGTTCGTTATTCATTACTGCTCCTCCACATATGCTAATCGAATAAACGACAATTTATTTCTGTCAAATGTTTTAATGCTTCCATCATCAAGGGTTATGACTATCTGACCAGGTGTAAAGTCTGTCAGAATACCATCATATTCTGATCGGTCATCGACCTTTTCATAGAGTTTGAACTCAACTCTTTTGCCTATACTTCTGGCAAAATCCTTTTCCTTCTTTAAAGGTCTTGTAAGACCGGGCGATGAAACTTCAAATATGTACGGTACATCAATATATGACTTTTCATCAAGTATTACATTAAATTCTCTGCTTACAGCTTCACAGTCGACTACTGTGATCCCGCCCGGCTTATCTATATAGACCCTGAGGAAATAATCTGCGCCCTCTTTAACGAAATCGACATCGACCAGTTCGAAATCATTTTCACTTACAATGGGCGCAATAAGCTGCTCTGTTTTTTGTTCAATGTCTTCACGCCTGCTCAAAGTATCAACCCCTTTTCCATAACTATCAAAAAGAGTGGACCGAAACGGCCCACTCTTTTTGAAATTTACTGTTTCAGTAGCTTGTAGGGGAGTCGAACCCCTGATTCCGCCGTGAGAGGGCGGCGTCTTAACCACTTGACCAACAAGCCTTGATTCATGTCACTAGGATACTATACACATTTAGTTAATAAAATGCAAGTACTTTTTTAAATTAAATATATTTTTTAAAAGGCTGCCCTCGATCTCCAAAGGCAGCCTTAATAAAACTATCGAACAAAAATTATTTATGCAGGAATACTGTTACTCCAAGCATTGAAACTAATGCCATTATCGAACCTGCCATTAATACTCCACACAGGACCGAAATAAGACTTTTATTAAATCCCATATCAAGAAGAGATGCTGCCAGCGTTCCTGTCCACGCACCCGTTCCAGGCAGAGGAACACCCACGAAAAGCATGAGAGCGATAAATAATCCATTGCCGGCACTTTTTTTCAGTTTTCCCCCGCATCTTTCACCTTTTTTCAGAACCCATGTGAAGAATCTACCGGTCACTTTTTTATCAGCGCCCCACTCCAGTATCCTTCTGGCAAATAAGTAGATAAACGCGACCGGTACCATATTGCCGATTATACTAACGACAAAAGAAGGTATGAGCGGAAGTCCCATGGCCTGAGAGACCGGGATAGCCCCCCTGAGCTCGATAACAGGTATCATAGACATAAAAAATATCTTTAGATATTGAAAAAACATTTCAAGTAATCCATCCTGACTAAAGTCACTAAGTAAGCCTATTAAACAATTTACACATCTGCCACTAATCTTAGACAATAATCCCGATAATGTAAAGCAGTATTATGCAAAATATAGGCGAACAATACTTAATTGAAATCAAAAAGTGTCAGCTGATTACTTTCTGTAAATCCATCCAGAGCGTGGATCTCTGACAGTTTATCAATAACCGTCTGTCCGACCTTGGCTCGTTTCATAAGATCTTCCTTAGATAAGAATTTATTTCCTGCAGATGCCGCAATCTCTATCGACTCACCTGCAACCTCACCAACCTTATCGACCACCTTCAGAGACGGCATGATCTTTCCGTTAAATATCTGAAAATCACGTGCTTTAGCTTTATAAATATCGATAGGCATAAAGTCGAATCCTCTGGCATACATCTCTTCTGCCAGTCTCATGTCTTTCAGCTCTTCCTTTTCAGGATCTGTGATCGTATTTAATTCAGCCTTCTTCCTGTACTCTTTTATATAATAATCTAATTTATCCCTACCCATAGCCATTTTTTCATAATCAAAAGCCTTAGCTCTTATAGAAAAATAGGCACAATAATATTCCAGAGGGTAAAAGATCTTGCAATAGGCCACTCTCCAGGCCATCATGACATAGGCCGCGGCATGAGCCTTAGGAAACATATATTTGATCTTATTACATGACCATATATACCAATCCGGCACATTTGCCGCTCTCATAGACTCCTCCCATTCCGGCTTAAGTCCCTTGCCCTTTCTTACCGCTTCCATAATATTGAAAGAAAGAGCGCTGTCCATGCCCATAGAGATAAGGTATGTCATGATATCATCTCGCGTACAAATAGCCGTAGATATAGTAACCGTTCCCTGGCGAAGAAGCTCCTGTGTATTACCGAGCCATACATCTGTACCGTGAGCTAGACCGGCTATTCTTACAAGGTCTGAAAACTTGGTCGGTTTAGCCTCTTTCAACATCCCCATGGCAAAATCCGTGCCGAACTCCGGTACCCCAAGAGTTCCAAGTTCAGTTCCCCCTATATCCTCAGGGCTTATTTTAAGGATCTCCGTACTTTTGAATAAAGACATTACCTCCTGAGAATCCAGTGGTATCTCCAACGGATCCTTGCCTGTAAGATCCTGCAGCCTTCTGATCATCGTAGGGTCTAAATGTCCCAGTATATCAAGCTTTAACAGGTTATGGTCGATACTGTGATAGTCAAAATGAGTCGTTACGATATCCGTTTTCATATCATTAGCCGGATGCTGAACCGGAGTAAATGTGTTGATATCCTCGCCAAATGGCAGTACTACGATTCCGCCCGGATGCTGACCTGTCGTTCTTCTTACTTCTACACAGCCTTCAGCTATCCTTTCTATCTCACAGCGGCGCTTTGTGAACGCGGTCCCCATCTCTTCGGACTTGTTCTTAAAATATTTCCATGTGAGACCATACGCGGTCTTTTCTGCAACGGTTCCGATAGTTCCCGCTTTAAATGTTTGTCCTTTTCCAAATATAACCTCAGTAAATGCATGAGCCTTAGATTGATATACATTCGAAAAGTTAAGATCGATATCCGGCTCTTTATCTCCCTTAAACCCGAGAAAGGTCTCAAATGGAATATCAAATCCCATTTTATTTAGCTTCGCCCCGCACTTAGGACATATCTTATCCGGCATATCACATCCGGCTCCGCCGGAATGCTTCAGCACTTCCTCAGAATCAAAATCTACGTAATAGCATTCCGGGCATAAGTAATGCGGGCTGAGAGGATTGACCTCAGTAATTCCCGCCATAGTTGCGGCAAAAGAGGACCCGACAGAGCCTCTGGATCCGACCAGATAACCGTCATCATTAGACTTCCATACCAGCTTCTGGGCAATTATATACATAACTGAGTATCCATTCGAAATAATGGAATTCAATTCTCTTTCCAGTCTTGCTTCAACGATATCAGGCAGATCAGGGCCATATACTTCATGAGCTCTGTCATAGCATATATCACGGAGCATCTGGTCTGAATTCTCGATCACCGGAGGGCATTTATCAGGTCGTACCGGACTTATTCTTTCGCACATAAGACGAATTCTGTTCGGATTGGTAACTACAACTTCAAAAGCCTTATCTTCTCCAAGATATGAAAATTCTTCCAGCATTTCATCAGTCGTTTTCAAATAGAGCGGCGGCTGATTATCGGCGTCTTTAAAATTTTTATCCGCCTGAATGATCGTTCTGTATATAGCATCTTCCGGATTAAGAAAATGAACATCTCCTGTTGCAACCACCGGCTTGTTGAATATCCTGCCAAGCTCTGCTATCTTCCTGTTAAGATTTATCAGATCTTCATATGACTTAACAAAAGAATTCTCATCATCGATAAGAAAAGCATTATTACTCAGGGGCTGAATCTCAAGATAGTCATAAAAATTGACTATTCTGGCTATCATCTCCCGGCTTCTTCCGGATAGCAGCGCCTGATAAAGCTCACCAGATTCACATGCGGACCCGACGATAAGTCCTTTTCTGTACTCGTTCAGCAAGGTTTTAGGTATTTTAGGAACACGGTTGAAGTACTCAAGATGCGATCTTGAAACAAGTCTGTAAAGATTGTCCTTCCCTTCCTCCGTAGACGCCAGAAGGATACAGTGATATGGGTGCAGTTTCATTACAGCCGTCTTTCCCATACGTCCTTTCTTGTTCAGATCTTTCAGTGTAAATATATCTCTTTCCTTAAACTGTCCAAGGAAATTGATGAATACCCCCGCAGTTGCTTCAGCGTCATCTACCGCTCTATGATGATGACTTAAAACGACACCTGTATGCTTTACAAGTGTATCAAGTTTAAAATTACTGAGTCCGGGATGAAGGAACTGCGCTATATGAACAGTATCTAAAACTGTATATTTTTTGTCTATCCCAAGCTTGAGCGACTTATCCATGATAAAGCTGACGTCAAAGTCCGCATTATGAGCTACCAGGGCTGCATCACCTATAAAATCAATAAATTTAGGAAGTATCTCTTCTATAGTAGGAGCATTTCTGACATCCGCGTCGCTGATAGAAGTAAGCTTTTCAATTTTGAATGGTATAGGGATCTCAGGATCAACGAATGTAGAAAATCTGTCAACGATCTCTCCCCTTTTTACTTTTACTGCACCTATTTCTATAATACGGTCATGCGTAGCTGAAAATCCGGTCGTTTCCAGATCGAAAACAACAAACTCATCTTCAAAAGTCATGTCTCCGGGGTCTTTAGCAAGCTGCTTATCATCATCCACAAGATAGGCCTCTACCCCGTATATAACCTGGAAATCATCATCCTTTTGAATAGCATGAGCACATTCCGGAAAGGCCTGAACCACTCCATGGTCTGTTATAGCTATAGCCTTATGTCCCCACCTCTTAGCGGTCTCTATAAGGTCCTTGGCATAAGAAACTCCGTCCATATCCGACATTTTAGTATGGCAGTGCAATTCGACCCTCTTATGCAGCGCATAATCATTTCTGACTTCTCTTGTATCACCGGATCTTTTTATTCCCCACACTCTGGAAATAACAACATCCTGTTCAAATTTATTAAACTCAGCATTGCCTTTGACCTTGACAAAATCACCCTTATTTATATCTGCATTCAAGGCATCTAATTCGCTGTCCTTCACAAAAATGCTCACAGTGATAGTATCCGTAAAGTCTGTAATATCGTATTTTACGATCGTTTTTTCATTACGGATAGGATGCAGGTCGATCTTCCTCACCATTCCGGCAATAATAACGGTCTGACTCATGTCGTCAACGGCAGAAACAGGTATAGCCTCGCCTTCAAAATCGCGGCCATATAAAACACCTTTAGACTTTTCCTTTGTTTCTTCCGCCTCTGCCGGTCTATCGATATTATTTGAAGCTTTGGATGCCTCAGCCAGCGCTTCGTCAGGCAGATCGTCAGTCCGATCATTTCCGTTAAGTCGGTCATTGATCTCCTGGATCTTTACCTGCAGTCTGTGCTGCTTCTCCAGTTCGAATCTTCCGGTAACACTATCTTTAAAATCTGCTTTTACATTAACATCCCTGTAGAAACGATTTCGGAAAAGCCTGTAAAAGTAATCCACAAGTTCATGTCCGAACATTTCACTGAAAAAACCTTCCGGCATAATGACCTTAAGTCCTGTTTCCGTAAAAAATATGTCTGACTCTCTGTATACCTGATATTCAGTCTTGAAATATCTGTTGAGTTCCAGTTCTATGCTGTCTTTATACTCTCCGAAAATAACCTCCGGCGTATAATTTTCAGGCAGTTTATACCTGTCAAGCACTCTCACATGTTTTACAAAATTTCTGAATACCTTCTTTTCCAGAAGCGATTCGACTTTCAAGATAACATCTTTTGGAATAAGAACATCAGATTCTATATAAACTCTGGCAAGTTCATTGGTGTCTTCCTTTGTTATTTTAATGATCCTTACTTCTTCCATATAGAGAGCAAGATCCCCATACAGATCTAAAGTCGGAAAGACATCCTTAAAGCTATGATCTTCATTATTACCATGCATACCTTTATATCCTCCCGACTTTTAAACAAAATATTTTATTGATCCGCGTTCCAGTTTCTTATTTCATCTCGTAATGCATCAAGAAGTTCTGTTTCAGGAACTTTCTTCACTACCTCGCCATGCTTGATAATAATACCGACTCCATCTCCTCCGGCAATACCTATATCAGCCTCCTTGGCCTCACCCGGTCCGTTGACTATACAGCCCATAACAGCGATCTTTATAGGAAGTTCGCAGTCTTCAAACTCTTCATGTACCTGCTTGGCTAGTCCTATAAGGTCGATCTTGGTCCTTCCGCAGGTCGGACATGATATGATCTCCACTCCGGATCTGGAAAGTCCAAGCGCTTTAATGATCTGCCTTGCAACGTATATTTCATTTTCGGGATTATCCGTAAGAGATACCCTGATAGTATTCCCAAGTCCTGATGAAAGTATAAGCCCAAGGCCGACTGAAGATTTCACAGTGCCTGAAAGAAGTGTTCCGGCCTCGGTTATACCGACATGCAGCGGATATCTGCATTTTTCTGCAATAAGCTTATGTGCCTCCAAAGACATCGGTACATTTGACGATTTAATAGATACTACAAGATTATCATATCCGAAATGTTCAATGATAGCTGTCTGCTTTAAGGCGGATTCTACGAGTCCCTCCGCTGTTACTCCGCCATATTTTTCAACGATGTCCCGTTCAAGTGAGCCACTGTTTACTCCGACTCTTATCGGAATATTCATAGCATGAGCAGCTTTTACAACTTCACGGACTCTTTCCGTCGATCCTATATTACCGGGATTTATCCTTATCTTATCCGCTCCGTTTTCCATGGCGGCAATAGCAAGCCTGTAGTCAAAATGGATATCTGCAACAATCGGAATATGGACACGTTTCTTTATCTCTTTCAACGCCAGTGCCGCTTCCTGTGTCGGAACGGCACATCTTATGATATCGCAGCCTTTTCTTTCAAGGTGTAATATCTGAGAGACCGTAATGGCCGCATTTTCTGTCGGTGTATTAGTCATCGACTGAACAAGAATAGGATTATCCCCACCGATCCTCCTGTCACCTATCGTTATAACCTTTGTTTTATTTCTTAATGGTTCATTTACATCCTTATCCATAAGATCTCGCTCCATTTTACAAACAAATAATATTAAAAATTCAGAATAGATTGATTATATCCTTTACCAGAACAAAAAAGGTCAGCAGCATGATAAATACGACTCCTATAAAGTTGATCACTCCTTCAACTTTTTTTCCTGCCGGTCTTCCTCTGACTGCCTCTATTATGTAAAGAATCAGCTTTCCTCCGTCCAATGCGGGTATTGGCAGCAGGTTCATAACTCCAAGGTTAGCTGACAGCATAATTGATATGTTTAGTATATTGAGGATCAGAAGCAGCGCTCCTCCGCTTTTTGCCTCACTTACTACGGTAGAAATAGCTGAGACCGTCCCAACCGGGCCTGACAGGTTATCAACACCTAAACGTCCGCTGAACATCCTCCCCAGCAGTTCTATAACCATGCTGATCCTGTAACCCGTATCGCAAAATGCGTAGTAGATAGTTTTTATCGGTGATGTTCTTTCTCTTTCTCCATAACCTGCAATACCCGTATAGTAGGTCTTAGTCTCCATTATCTGAGGTGTCAGCTTTACTTCCCTTATCCTTCCTGATCTTTCCGCCAAAATACTTATTTCCTTGCCTCCGGCCTCTTTGATCCCAGCAAGAAGCGCCTCTCCATCCTTTATAGCTGTACCATCTACGGATATGATCTTATCATTTGATCTAAGTCCTGCTCTCTGAGCAGGAGAGTCCTTCACTACCTCTCCTACTCTGAGGTCACTGCTGAATTTCACACCTATCTTATAAGAATTCTCCGTTTTTTCTTCAGGCAGAGCATACCCTGTATATCTCTGTCCGTTTCTCTCATAGACAAGATCAAGTCCATCAGACTCATGATACATCCTGTAAAACGAGATCTCTCTGGCAAAATTCACATGCCGACCATTAATGCTTATGATCCTGTCACCGCTTCTTAGGCCCTCATTGTAGACCGGCGAGTTGTCCGCTACCTTTACAACAGGCGCATCGTAACCATTCAGACCGATCATAAAGATAGACATAACAAGGGCAAATATAAAGTTGAATACGGGACCTGCCGCAAGTATAGCGATTCTTGCCGAAACAGATTTCGCCTCAAGAGTTCTTGTGTGTCCATACTTTTCAAGCATAGCTGCCGCTCTTTTTTCAACTTCTGAAACATTTTCCTCTGTATCGGGGTCATGATCCTCTGATGCCGGGTCCGCTAATTGATCCGCTTCTCCAAGCATCCTGCAGGAACCTCCAAAAGGAAGTGCTTTTATGCAATAGTCTGTATCACCTATTCTAAATGAAAAAAGACGTGGTCCAAATCCGATCGAGAATTCAACCACGCAAACTCCATTAGCTTTAGCAATAATAAAATGTCCAAATTCATGAGCTATTATTACCACACTAAGAATTAAAATTGCGATCACTACATTTATCAATAATATCAAGCTCCAAATAAATCATAGGTAGCAGCTTCTGTAGAAAGTATCTGATCTATAGTCGGATCTTCTATAAAGCTTACTTCTTTCATTGCTTTATCTATCATTTCATATATTTCGATGAAATGTATCTCTTTTCTTAAAAATCTGGCAACTGCCAATTCATTAGCCGCATTGAAAACGGTCGGAAGACTGCCTCCCTTTTTCGCAGCCTCATAAGCATATCCAAGCCCTTTAAATACATCCATATCCGGCCTGATAAAATCAAGTCTTGCAAGTTCTGAAAAATCCAGTCTTTCTGTATCCAGGAACTTTCTTTCAGGATAATATAAGGCATACTGGATAGGCAATCTCATATCCGGACTTCCAAGCTGTGCTTTTATTCCCCCATCTATGAATTCTACCATTGAATGTATTATACTCTGCGGATGTACGATCACATCTATATTGTCGACAGATATATCAAAAAGCCATGATGCCTCTATTACTTCAAGTCCCTTATTTACCATACTGGCAGAATCAATGGTGATCTTTCTTCCCATAGACCAGTTGGGATGCTTAAGCGCCTGATCCAGCGTTACATTTTCCAGCTGTTCCGCTGAAAAGCCTCTGAATGGTCCGCCTGAGGCTGTAAGAATAAGCTTTGATACTCCATCTCGCCCTTCTCCCTGCAGGCACTGGAAAATAGCTGAGTGCTCACTGTCTACCGGCAGGATCCTGACTCCCATTTCTTTTGCCAGAGGCATAATAATATGCCCGGCCGTTACGAGAGTTTCCTTATTAGCCAGAGCAATATCCTTACCAGCTTTAACCGCTTCAATAGTAGGCAGAATACCTATCATGCCAACCACAGCAGTCAACGTGATATCAGAAGCGGGAAGAGCCGCAGCCTCTATAAGTCCGTCCAGCCCCGAAACCACCTTGATATCCGTATCTTTCAAGGCAAGAATAAGATCTTTTCTCAGATCCTCTCTGCTTATACTAATAAGCTCAGGCCTGAATTCTCTTGCCTGAGCCTCCAACAACTTTATATCAGTTCCGGCCGTAAGGGCTGTTACCTTATATTCGCCATTACCTTTTCTTATTACATCCAGTGTCTGAGTACCAATAGAACCGGTAGAACCAAGAACAGATATATTCTTCAATTTATTTCTCCTTTAATGAACGCTCATAAAATAAACGGACCAGTATACGACAGGCGCAACAAGTATCACACTATCGAATCTGTCCAGGATACCTCCGTGGCCCGGTATAAGTCTTCCGTAATCCTTAATGTCTTTATTCCTCTTGATCGCTGAAGCAGCCAGGTCTCCGACTATTCCGCAGACAGAGCCTAAAAATCCGGTAAGAGTGAAGATAGCAATAATATTTCCGCGAATATGCAGTCCTGTATTGGCCATAATTATTCCGTATATAAGTCCGATAACTGTAGCTCCGATGATGCCTCCCGCTGCGCCTTCCCATGTTTTTTTAGGGGAAAGCACAGGCGCCATCTTGTGCTTTCCAAGAAAATATCCCGTAAAATATGCACAGGTGTCATTGACCCACGAACCAAGAAATACCAGCCACACGAGGGCAGCTCCTCCAGGCATTGCTCTGAGTCTGTAAATATAGGTAAGCATAAGTGCAGCATATATGAGTGCGAACACTGCGACCATGACCTGGTCTGCATGGATCCTTGGATATGTAAATACATAAAATCCCAGTATAACAAGCAGAGTCAGAACTATAATAAACATTTCTATCGTGACAGGCAGATGCGATCTCATAACAAAATAAAGCGTAACTGCCCCCGCATAGGAAACAAATGCAGCCGGGGTAAACTGCATCTCATATACTCCGAACAATTCGAACATCCCGATAAGAGATGCCGCTAAACAGAAGAAAAATAGATACCAGCCTCCAACAGAAAGAGTTGATAAAAGGATCCCAAAGAGTATGGCCCCACTGATTACTCTTGTTTTCATTTCACCCCTCCAAAACGACGGTCCCTGCCATTAAAATAAGCAATCGCCTTGACCAGCTCATTTCTGTTGAAATCCGGCCAGCAAACATCTGTAAAGTAAAACTCTGTATAGGCAAGCTGCCATGGGAGAAAGTTAGATATACGTTCTTCTCCGCCTGTCCTTATCATAAGATCAGGATCCGGCATACCGGAAGTATCGAGTCGCTCAGATATAGTTGATTCGGTAATATCTTCAGGAGCTATCCTGCCCGATGCCACATCTGATGCAATGCTTCTGACCGCCCTGGTGATCTCATCCCTGCCACCGTAATTAATGGCAATATTAAAGGTCAGACCTGTATTATACTTTGTTTTTTCTTCTAACTCATCGATGACGTTCAGAAGATCTTCAGACAACCCGTCTCTGCTGCCTATAACAAAACATCTGACATTATTTTTTGTACTTTTTTCCATCAATCTCTGGAGATATATAGAAAAGAGCTCAAAAAGGACCGTAACCTCTTTTTCTGACCTCTTCCAGTTTTCAGTAGAAAAAGCATATACGGTAAAAAATCTTATCCCCAGGTCTGATGCGATCTCGACCATCTGCTCAACCACCTCACTACCGACAGCATGTCCGTATGTGCGTTCTTCGCCTCTCTTCTGTGCCCATCTTCCGTTTCCATCCATTATGACAGCAACGTGCACAGGAATCTTCATAGTTGATAAATCAATGGTATCGCTCATATTTTTCTCCCAACACAGTTTTAGACTGTCATAATCTCCTTTGTTTTTTCATCGAGTATTCTGTCGATCTCGGCAACAAACTTATCTGTCACTTTCTGTACATCAGCTTCTATATTTGAAAGCTCATCATCAGAAAGCTCTCCCTCTTTATTCTGTCTCTTAACCGCATCGTTCGCATCTCGTCTGATATTTCTTATAGCGACCTTTGCGTTCTCACCCTTTTTCTTAACATCTTTAGCAAGTTCTTTTCTTCTGTCTTCCGTAAGTTCCGGAAAAAGTATTCTTATCATCTTGCCGTCATTGGTAGGAACCAGACCAAGATCTGCGATCTGGATCGCCTTTTCGATCTCCTTGAGCAATGATGCATCCCATGGCTGTATCTGAAGCAAACGAGCCTCAGGAACAGAAATATTGGCTGCCTGATTAAGCGGTGTCGGCGTTCCGTAATAATCAACTGTTACGGCATCTAAAATATGCGGATTGGCCCTTCCGGCTCTTATAGTTGAAAGTTCAAATCTTAAAGAGTCTATAGACTTTTCCATCTTTGATTCTACATCACTAATATTACCCATCTTAAATATAACCTCCAAAAGTTGTATTTTTTAATTTTAACATAAAATTCTTAAAGACTAAATGCCGTCAGTCATTCTACAGTAACTCTCGTTCCGCTGAAATCATCATTAAAAGCTTTGATTATGCTGTCTTTTTCTTTTAAAGAAAAAACTCTGAGCGGAATTTTATTTTCCATACACATAACAGAGGCTGTCATATCAATGACAGCCAGCTGTTTCTCAACCATCTCATCAATAGTAAGTACATCAAATTTTTTAGCATCAGGATTTTTTGCCGGATCACTGTCATATACGCCATCGATATTTTTGGCAAGAAAGATCGCATCTGCTTCCATTTCCGCAGCTCTTAATGAAATGCAGGTGTCTGTCGAAAAATATGGATGCCCTGTTCCGCCTGCAAAAAATACGACTCTGCCTTTTTTAAGGTGGGAATTCGCCCTGTCCTTTGAGAACACCTCAGTCATAGTCCCATATGCATAGGGTGTCATGATTGCCGTCTCAAGGCCTCCTGCCCTGAATATCTCAGAAACATAAATACAATTCATTACTGTTGCCAGCATTCCTATCTGATCGGACTTACACCTGTCGATCATATCGCCGGTCCTTCCTCGCCAGTAATTTCCGCCGCCAATTACGATACAGATGTTCATACCTCTTTCTGTAAGTTCCCTGACCTGGCCTGCAACATCTCTGATAAGCTCATCATCATAGGCATGTTTTTCCTCATTAAAGAGAGCTTCACCGCTAAGCTTAAGTATGACGCGTTTCATAATTATCCTGTATCCTCCTGAATTTAAAAGTAATTATCTATGATGTACCGGAATAGTATTATCCGTTATCTGGCACAAGGTAAATCCTCTGCCCTTAAGATTCTCAATAACCGTAGGCAGAGCCTCAACTGTTGTATTTTTATATGCTGCATCATGCATCAGCACGATATATCCATCACCATCATCTGATATAGTCGCATTTATATTTTCGAGGCACAATTCCGGAGAACCGGCTCTTCCACGTCCGTCTCCATTTTCAGAATTCCAGTCAAAATACTTAAATCCATTATCGCCAAGCCAGCTGATACAGTCATCTATATTAGTCCCATACCGTGCCGCGAGAGTATTGCTCGAACCTCCGGGGAACCTGTAGTATCTGACATCTATTCCCAGCTGTTCTTTTAAAAAATCGTGCTCTCCCATTATATCGTTCTTCCATGCATCAAATGAAGCGTATAGGTCTTCATACCTGTGATCCACTGTATGAATGGCTATAGTGTGGCCTTCTTCATACTCTCTCTTTTGGGCCGCCAGCAATTCAGGGCTGTCAGTATGCATATTGAAGAATGTAGCTTTAACATCATATTTATCAAGAATATCCAGAATTCTGTTTGTATTCTCACTTGGACCATCGTCAAATGTCAGGTATACTTTTTTATTCGCATTTCTTTCCAGTCTTTCCGCCGCTGCAGGATTTTTGGGGTTAGTCCCTGTGTTTATATAATTACCTAAGGATGTACTTGTTTCAACAACAGTTACGGTAGTTTCCGTCACTGCTGTCGTGACTGTCGTTCCTGTAGATTTATTGATATCAGCTGAGACCGTAGCCTTATTCTTCTCCAGCTTCGCCGGTTCTTTTTTATTCATAGGGCTTCCCACCAGATTGATCACAATAATAAGTAACGCTGTGACAGCAATGGCGATTATAATTATAAGCTTTTCATATTTCTTTGAATTATGATTTCTTTGCATACCTTTCCCCCTAAACGTACTCATAACTTTATTCATTTTATCACCACAACAACTGTTTGTTAACAGGTAATATATTCTATTATATCAAAAAAGAGGGGCTAACTATTAAGTCAGTCCCTCTCATTTTTTTGTGTAAAACTATCTTTAAATCAGCTATTCATCTGAGCCGCAACTTCAGCTGCAAAATCTTCACTCTTCTTTTCGATGCCTTCGCCCGTTTCAAAACGAATAAACTTCTTAACAGCGATCTTAGCACCGTTCGCTTTAGCAACTTCTTCAACGTACTTCTGTACGCTCTGCTTACCGTCTTCAGCTTTGATATATACCTGATCTACGAGGCAGATCTCCTTCAACTCTTTACTAAGACGACCCTGTACCATACCTGCAATGATCTTATCATCAGCATCCGGTTTTTCATTCTTGGCAGCTGCCGTTAATATTTCTGTTTCTTTAGCGATAAAGTCCTGATCAACTTCTGCTCTTGTCGTATATGTAGGCTTAAGTGCTGCAGCCTGCATAGCTACATTTTTAGCCATTTCTTTAACAGCATCATTAACAACATCTGTTTCAACGTCGATAAGAACACCGATCTTACCACCCATATGGATGTATGAAGCGATAATACCGTTAGTCTCCTCAAGTACCTCAAACCTTCTGATCTTTAAATTTTCACCAATAACAGCGATCTCAGCTGCGAGGGCGCCATTAACTGTCTTAGAAGGATCGGCCGCCCATGGCTCAGCAAGAAATGCATCAATATCTCCAGCCTTTGTAGAAAGAGCCTGCTTAGCAACCTCTGCTACATAAGCCTGGAAATCAGAGTTCTTTGCAACGAAGTCCGTCTCAGAATTCACTTCAACGATAGAAGCTTTGTTGTCGCCATCCAGCATCGTCATAACGATACCTTCCGCAGCAATACGTCCGGCCTTCTTTTCCATCTTAGCCTGTCCGCTCTCTCTTAAGACTTCCACAGCCTTATCCATATCACCTTCAGCCTGAGTAAGAGCCTTCTTGCACTCCATCATTCCGGCACCAGTCATTTCTCTTAATTCTTTAACCATAGAAGCAGTGATATTTGCCATATTATTTTTCCCCTTTCAATTATCTTTATACGAATTACTGCTCGTCAGCTTCAGCCTTGGCTGCTTCGTCTTCTGTAATTTCAGCACCCTGCTTAGCTTCAATAACAGCATCAGCCATCTTAGAAACGATAAGCTTAACAGCTCTGATAGCATCATCATTTCCCGGGATAACATAGTCAAGTTCATCAGGATCGCAGTTGGTATCGCAGATACCGATAAGCTCAATACCAAGCGCATGCGCTTCCTGAACACAGATCCTTTCCTTTTTAGGATCTACGATAAAGATAGCTGTAGGAACCTTCTTCATTTCCTTGATACCGCCAAGGTTTCTCTGAAGCTTTTCCTGTTCTTTCTTTAAGTTCATTACTTCCTTCTTTGGAAGAACTTCAAAGATACCATCAGCTTCCATTTTCTCTATTTCTTTAAGGCGCTCGATACGACTGCGGATAGTACGGAAGTTTGTGAGCATACCACCAAGCCATCTTTCATTTACAAAGTACATTCCGCATCTCTCAGCTTCGCTTGCGATAGCGTCCTGAGCCTGCTTCTTAGTACCAACGAAAAGAATAGTACCGCCCTTGGCAACGATATCAGAGATCTTGTTATATGCTGTATCTATCATACCAACTGTCTTCTGAAGATCGATGATATGGATACCATTTCTCTGCATATAGATGTATTCGCCCATTTTAGGGTTCCATCTTCTTGTCTGATGTCCGAAATGAACACCCGCCTCAAGTAACTGTTTCATTGAAATAACACTCATTTTGATCCTCCATTTAGGTTAAACTTCTGTAAGCCTGCCCGAAATTTAAAAAAATATGCGTACATAGATCTTCACCTGATCTCAGGAAATAGACTTACATGACTATTTGTTCTGCGTGAAAACACACTGTGACATTCTATCAAAACAAATAGAGGTCTGTCAAGATAAAAGTGACAATACACTACATCTGACAGGCCTCTATATCCACAGCTTATTCTTCTGTTTTATTTTCCTCAGAATATCCGCACTCCTGGTTAGCACAAACGAGCTTTTTACCCTTTTCTACCATATAGCTTCCACAGCGCGGGCATTTTACAGCAGATGGTCTCTGCCAGCTTGAGAACGTACATTCCGGATAATTTTCACATCCGTAGAAGATCCTTCCCTTCGTCGTCCTTCTTAATACGACTTCCTTACCGCAATCAGGGCAAGGCACTCCTATCTTCTCAAGATACGGCTTGGTATTGCGGCACTCCGGAAATCCCGGGCATCCGAGAAACTTTCCCATTGGTCCATATTTTACGACCATGTTCCTGCCGCATTTCTCACAAACTATATCTGTTACTTCATCTTCTATCTTTACAGACTCAAGTTCAGCCTCAGCCTTTTTCACAGCTTCATCGAGATCAGGATAAAAGTTTCTGATTATTTCCTTCCATTTTACGGTTCCGTCTTCAACGCCATCCAGAAGCTTTTCCATATTGGCGGTGAAATTAACGTCCACGATGGTAGGAAACGCCTTGTTCATCATATCATTGACAGCAATACCCAATTCTGAAACATGGATATTTTTCTTCTCTTTAAGGATATAATGCCTTGCCAGGAGCGTTGATATAGTAGGTGCATACGTAGAAGGACGGCCGATACCGAGTTCTTCCAGCGTTTTAACAAGAGAAGCTTCTGTATAATGAGCCGGAGGCTGAGTGAAGTGCTGCTCGCTTACAACTTCATTAAGACTAAGCTTTGATTTCTCATCTATACCCTTTATAAGGTTATTATCTTCCTTCTTGTCTTCATCATCTTTATAAACCGACATAAAGCCTTCGAAGACGAGCTTTGATGCAGACACATTAAGCCTGTAGTCATCTGCCGCTATCTTAACGGTCGTAGTTTCATATCTGGCAGCGCTCATCTGGCTTGCAGCAAATCTCTTCCAGACCAGCTGATAAAGTCTGAACTGGTCTCTGCTTAAAGAATCTTTTACCATAGCAGGTGTAATATTTATATCTGAAGGACGAATAGCTTCATGAGCATCCTGGATCTTCTTTTCACCTGACTTTTTACCGGCGCTTGCACCAAGGTATTCTTCACCATAATTTTCCCTGATATAGTTTCCTGCGCTTTCTATAGCTTCATCAGAGATCCTTGTAGAATCTGTTCTCAGATAGGTGATAATACCGATGGTCCCCATTCCCTTTACATCAACACCTTCATAAAGCTGCTGAGCGATCATCATCGTCTTTTTAATAGCAAAATTAAGCTGTTTAGATGCTTCCTGCTGCATAGTAGACGTAGTAAAAGGAAGCGGCGCTTTTTTAACTCTTTCTCCCTTTTTTATACTCTCTACATTATATTTTGCCTTTTTAAGAGCCTTTTCAATTTTCATCGTCGTTTCTTTATCAGTGATCTCGATCTTTCCATTTTTATCACCGATAAACTTAGCAAGGATAGGTTTCTTCTCTCCGTCAACATTCACCAATACATCTATTGACCAATATTCTTCGGGAACGAATGCATCTATCTCTTCTTCTCTGTCACAGATTATTCTGAGCGCAACAGACTGTACACGGCCTGCTGAGAGCCCTCTCTTGATCTTTCCCCACAGAAGAGGACTTATTTCATATCCCACCATTCTATCCAGGATACGGCGTGACTGCTGGGCATCGACCAGATTCATGTCTATCTTTCTTGAGTTTTTCAATGAATCACGAACAGCATTCTTAGTGATCTCATTGAATGTGATCCTTTTTACATCCTCCTCAGGAATATTCAACGCCTGAGATAGATGCCAGGAAATAGCCTCTCCTTCACGATCAGGGTCAGTTGCAAGATAAATATTAGATGCTTTTTTCGCATGTTTTTTCAGATTGGCGAGAATATCCCCTTTGCCCCTTATGGTGATATATTTAGGCTCATAATCATTTTCTACATCAATACCTAATCTCGACTTTGGGAGATCTCTGATATGTCCTTGTGATGCCATTACATCATAACTGGATCCCAAAAACTTCTTGATAGTCTTAACTTTAGCGGGAGACTCCACTATAACAAGATTTTTCGCCACTATAAATCCTCACTTTCTGAATGTACACACAAAAAATGAAGGTATAGAGATCTCTATATGTCGATTCTGACAAACATATTCGGTGTGATCTCTCTAACCTTCTCCTCAATCTGAAGCCTTATCAACCCTACTGCCACTTCTGAAGGACTCATACCGGATTTCTCAACAATAGTATTAAAGCTCATTGGCTCTAAATTAAGGCAACTATACAATAAATAATTTGTTGTAGCAAGGTCATTTTTAGTATCCGACTCGACATTTGTCTTCGTATATACATTTTTATCTGCACCGGATTCGGGCCTTAAGTCAGCCCTTTCTCTGGTTTCCGGCATGTTTTTCATAATTTTATTAAAAGTAATTATTTTTTTATTTAGAGTCCTGATATCTAAAATATCCTGTATCCCCGCCAACAGATATGCTCCTTCCTTTATAAGTCCATTACAGCCTTCGCTCAGCAGATCCGTCATACGCCCCGGGACCGCAAATATATCCCTTCCCTGCTCCATAGCCTGATCAGCCGTTATAAGCGAACCTGATCTCTTCCTTGCCTCAACTACTATAAGCGCGTCCGCCATTCCCGATATTATTCTGTTTCTTGATGGAAAATTCCCCGAAAGCGGCGGTTCTGAAGGTCTTACCTCCGATATGACCCCTCCCTGCTTCATTATCCTGTTATAAAGATCTATATTAACAGGCGGGTACGGGACATCAACTCCGGAGCCAAGAACAGCATATGTACGCCCGCCTGCGTCCAGCGCTCCCTTATGAGCAAATGCATCTATCCCCGCTGCCAGTCCCGAAACTATACCTACACCTTTTTCCGCAAGTTTAAAAGCCAGCTTATATGCAATATTTTTGCCATATTCACTAGGACTCCTTGATCCGACTACAGCAACAAGAGGTTCACCTTTTTTCGGCAGATTTCCCTTAAAAAACATCACAGGCGGCGGATCATATATTTCGAATAAATTATCCGGATAGCTCTCATCGGTCAAGAAGACACATCTTGTGCCCCTGGTAAAATACGTGTTGAACCTCATCCTCACCTGATCCAGATCCTTGCTGTCTTTTATTCTCTCAGCTATTCTGCTTCCTATACCTTTTATGCCTCTCAGCTCTTCCCTGTCCGCATTAAATATTTTCTCGGCCGATCCGAATCTTTCCAGCATAAGCTTTGTCCTTACCGGCCCCAATTCACTTATCTCACTAAGGGCTGCCAGATAAAGCCTTTCTCTTTCATCAGACATATATCCACCTTTCTTTTCTTACAACGACTTGAATATACTGGCGGTCGCAAGATGGTCTATCCTTATTTCATCGCTTTCATCCAGATCCGCTATCGTTCTTGACAGTTTTAAAAGCTTATGCGTTCCTCTTGCCGTCAGACTAAATTCCTGAAATATCTTATAAGCAAAATCCGTTTCCTCCTGCCCCAATCCACAGTACTTTTCCATATCCCCGGCAGGGATCTCACTATTATAAGAATATTCCTCATCAGCGAATCTCCGTCTTTGCATATTCATCGCCAGCACTACCCTTTCTTTCATATATGCTGATGAGCTTTGCTCCGCACTGTGCACAGACTGCTTTCTGACCTGCATTATCTCATCAAATGCAAGCTCTTCCGTTCTTACACACATATCAAACCTGTCCAGAACGGGTTTCGATATCTTCCCAATATATCTTTCGATATCAAGTTCGGAGCAAAAGCATCTGTTTCTGTCAGGGTAGTAACCGCACTTACATGGGTTCATTGCGACTTGTAAATGGATACAATTACACGATACAAATAAAAATGCACCCACCTTTACAAAAAAGAGAATGCAATTTCCCAACACATCTTCTTTTATTTTAAACTCACAATTTAAACTTTTTAATAGATTCCTCTTCCCATTTTTTCAAACTCTTACTATGGTATGGTGTATTTGGCTTTGCTTTAATATACATAATTTTACTTGCATATTCATTGTCAAAATGATTATACGTTGCATCCATATATGCAAACCAAGAAACAAGAATATGCCATCCAGGATTGATAATCCCTGTTTCAGATTCATATGGATTTAATAAATCTATATTTATAGTAATAAAATCTCCATTTTCTAAGGGGAATTTATATTGGTGATGATTATCCAAACTCTCCAGATACTTATAAAAATACCAATCATCTGTCTCTTCAGTATATTTATTGTTAGCTTTATACTTTTTAAAGTTTTCAGCAAGAAATCTATATTGATTATCTCTAGGTTTTTCTTTCTCATATATAGCTATTGTTTCTGTGCATTCTATTAAAGGTTTTAAAAATTTTTCATCAGAATATTGTTCTATCTTATATTTAGCCTTGTCGAAATATATACAATTGTCCATAAATTGATTCTCCTTTACCAGATGTAAGAATTTCACTATATTTTTCCATTATAATAGTTCTATATTATATGTCTATTTCCGTTCCATTCTTAAATACTACGGTAGACTGCCCCATATCTTTTATTAAAATATAGTCCAGTAGTCCTGACCATAAGTCCTCATCAAATTCAGTAAATTCACCATTAATCCCATCTAGGGTCTTCATGAAGTTTAGCAAAATAGTTTTTTTATTTTGCTTCAGTTCGATTTTATTATTTATGTCTGTTAACCTGTCTCTTGTCTCTTGGTACTTTAATCTTATTTGATTTTCTCTTTTTAAATACTCTTCCTGATTTTGAGCAGTGTTCGCATTTGCTTTTATAAGACTATTCATCTCGGATACTATATCTTCAATTTCTCGCTCAAGTTTTTTAGATTCCATTTTTAGATCAGTATCTAAGCATATATCATCTATAAGGCTATTCATTTCTTTACCAACTGTCTTTTTTACTTTTATTAATCTATTTAATGCTCTTATAAACATATCCTTTATTTCATCTTCAGTAAAATGCGGAGATTTGCAAGTTTTACCTTTAATCTTATATTTATCATTACATATATAAATTTTCTTTCTATACTTATCGTTTGAATGCCATGTCTTAGGAACATACCAGGTGCCACACTGACCACATTTTATTTTGTTTGAAAATATAGTTATGCCTCTGTATCTGCTCTCATTTTTCCTCCTTGTAATTTCAGTTTGGATATAATCAAACTGTTCTGGTGGGATAATAGCATCATGATGCTCCTCAACATAATACTTTGGTATCTCGCCTTTATTTTCTTTTACAGTCTTCTGTAGAAAATCTGATGTGTATTGCTTTTGCCATATAGCATCACCTTTATATTTTTCATTTGTTAGTATAGATCTAATAGTTGATGTGTGCCATCTATCCTTACCAAAAGGCGTCTTTATGCCTCTATATGTAAGTTCTTTGGCTACTGCATAAAATGAAAGGCCGCTCGCATATAATTTATAAATAAGTTTTACGGTTTTAGCTTCTTCCTCATTTATAACAAAATCTTTATCATAACCAAGAAAATGCTTGAATCCTACACTACCCTTTCCTTTAGCAAATTGTTTTCTTCTGCCCCATGTAGTATTTTCTGATATGCTTCTACTTTCCTCTTGAGCAAGCGAACTCATAATAGTAATAAGAAGTTCTCCTTTTGCATCAAGTGTCCATATGTTTTCCTTTTCAAAATAAATTTCTATCCCTTTTTCTTTAAGCTTTCTAACAGTTTGAAGGGAGTCTACTGTGTTCCTTGCAAATCTACTGACTGATTTTGTAACTATCAAATCAATCTTTCCATCAAGAGCGTCAGTTATCATCTGTTTAAAACCGTTTCTGTGTTTTGTATTTGTAGCACTTATCCCTTCATCTGAATACATTCCTACAAATTCCCAATCATCTCTTCCTTTAATATAATTCATATAATAAGTCATTTGTGATTCATAGCTTGTTGCTTGTTCTTCTCTATCAGTAGATACTCTAGCATAGCCAGCAGTTTTTCTTTTTTTAGTATTTATTGGTTCAAGGCTTATTCTATTTATTGTAGCAGGTATTGTCGTTACTTTCTTTGCCATATCTTTACACTCCCATCCTTATAAATAAAACTCAAATCATCGTTTTTTACATAAATTTTATCGATGTATTCTACAACCTTTCCTTGATAATATTCTCCAAGAAAATGCCTAGATGCCTCAATAATTTCATGCTCTGAAATCTTTCTTACTTTACAGTTTCCATTCTTTTTCATGCAAATCCAAACCAACCCCTGTTTCCCCCATTTAGTTCTATAAAAGATATCCTTACAATACCCACAATAAATTTTGCAAGTAAATGGATTGCTGCCTCTCTTCCCTGTGTATAATCTTCTAATAGAAGAAACTTTTCCGTTTTGTAAAATAAATTCTATTCTATCTCCATATACTATAACTTTTGAGACTTTTTCTAAAAACTCTATTCTTGAATAATCTGCTTTTCCCATAATAGTTTTTACAGCTTCAAATAATTCGTTTTCATATATAGGTCTGCTTGAGCAAAAATCTTTACCTTTTCTTTCTCTTTTATTACAGCACCATTTACCCGAGGATTTTCTTCTGCTTATTGAACTGCCACAACTCCCACATTTAATAAATCCTGAAACTGCTGTAATTTCAGGATTTTTATTTGGCATATTTTCTGCTCTATTCTTCATGATTTGAAGTGCTTTTTTATGAACTTCCTCTGAAATAATAGGTTCATACATATCATCCACCAGATACATAGGTAGCTCTCCTTTATTTCTTTTTCTTACCTGATTTTCAGATATGTAGTATTTTTGTAGTAATCTTGTGCCTGTATATGATGGGTTTGCTAAAATTAACTTAACCGATGTTTGCTCTATAGGTCCTCCATTCTGACCTTTTATTCCCTGCCCCGCTAATGTCTTAGCTATAAAATAAGCTGATTCTCCATTAAGATATCTTCTGAAAATTTCTTTTACTATCTCAGCCTGATCATCTATTATTCTAAATTTCTTGCCATCCCATCTATATCCATATGGTGCTTTAGTAGAATTTGCTATTCCTTTTTTAAACTTCTTACGAATGCTCCACTTTACATTCTCTGATGTACTTATGCTTTCCTCCTGTGCAAAAGAGGCAAGAAGTGTCAAAAGAAGTTCACCTTCACTTGAAATTGAGTTAATGTTTTCTCTCTCAAAATACACATTTATACCAAGTGTTTTTAAATACCTAACTGTATTTAGTAAATCAACCGTATTTCTAGCAAATCTACTAACACTTTTAACAAGGATCATATCCACTTTCCCTTTTTCACAGTCGCTTATGAGTCTTTTAAATTCACTTCTTTTCTTAGTGTTTCTTCCAGTGATACCCTCATCAGCATAAACTCCAGCATAAATCCAATTAGGATTATTTTGGATTAATGTACTGTAATAGTTTATCTGCGTAGATATTGAATGATGTAACATGTCTGTTTCCATAGATACACGGGCATATGCAGCAACTTTTTTCTTTGTAGTTTCTATAACTTTTTTACCGTCAATTTTAGTTATTCTTGCCATATAATTCTCTCCTTTCCATGTGACATATTCCCGTAACTTCCGCACTATATCAAGTCTATATCGCTATAAATAGGACCTATTATTGGTTTATATTTTACTGTCATCTTCTTTTCAAAATTCATATATTCGTCTCTTGAAATTAGATTGTTTGTGAGCATTTTCTTTGCATTTTTCATAATGATTTGGTAGGTTAATTCCCTTATATCTAAGTCCTTATCCATATATATCACCACCAAATCTATTTTTAATATAACAACTATGGCTACAAAATTTTCTATTAGAATTGCCATAGGCAGAAAAGTCTTTTCCACATTGTTTGCAGGTGAATTCATATATTGCCTTATGATTTATCATATTTTTATGATTGTTCCACCAAGTATTTCTACATTTATCTGAACAAAATCTTTTCTTTTTTCTCCCCGGTTTTTGTATGACAGGTTTGCCGCAATACTCACAGTGAGATGTATCCTCATCACAAGTTTTAGTTCCACCAAGGCCATGACGCTTACAGTAACTTTTGATGGTATTTACAGAA
>UQNS01000008.1 GCA_900542465.1 uncultured Eubacteriales bacterium | reverse complement strand
CTTTCGTTTCCGTAAAAACTGAAATTCAAATCGAATTTTCAAGGTTTGTCTTACTATTTGATTGTCAAAGTTCTTTTGTTTTTTGCTTGCTGTCTCACGACTGCTTGGCTATATTATCATTTAAAAAATGCTCTGTCAACAACTTTTTTCAAAAAAAAATAAAAAAACGATCACGTGCCGATCTTGCCCCTTTAAAAACCATAAAAACGGGCCCGGTGACCACAATTATTAGTGTTCTCCAAGCCCGTTTACACAATATAAGTTATTAAAATTTTTCTTACTATTTCTTAAATGGTATCTGTTTTTAATGTTTCTATTATCGACTCCTTATTGGCATTCCTGAATGCGCAAAACTTGGATATTGATATTATGGCAAATACTACTCCGCTTACGATAAGGTAGATTGGCCAGTCTATCTCCCATCTGCTGCTTCCGAATGTCTTCATAAGCATATACTGTATGAATATCGAAATAGGTATAGCCGGTATCAGGGCTTTTAATGTGTAAAAAATACTTTCAAACCATATCATGCTTCTGAACCCGCCTTCTGTCATTCCTACCGATCTCAGCATGGCAAATTCCTGCTTTCTCATATTCATCTCCGTTAACAGGGTATTGATTATATTGAAGATTATGATCGCGGTAACCATTATGATGAAAGTATACATAAGTATCGATACCATAGCTATCGTTGACGTAATGTTTCTCATGTTTTGAACCATGTCATTCACATCGAGCTTATACTTATATCCTTCCAGTCTTTTCACAAGCTTCTCATGATCATTTGTCCGGATAGCCAGTTCCATCCGATCTATATTTACTCCCGCTTCATCTTTCATTGCTTTGTACATGTCTATCGGAAGATATCCTGAGAGTATTCCTCTGCTGTCCACATTCATATAGTAAGAATTCTTATAGGACACGAGATCTTTTACCGTATAGATCTGGTCTCTGTAGTCTTTATCTCCATTGCCTGAACCTCTTGTCGACCTTCGGGCTATCTCCTTCCCGATAACATTCTCATTGAATATTCTCTTATCCTCATGATTGATCGCATTTAGTAAAAGCAGATTCAGCTTTCCGTCTCTCCTTTCGGAATGGTATGGCGCAGGATCAATTCCGGCATCTCTGCACATCTTATAAAACTCTTCATTTTCTATATAATGGATATTTATATTTATATTATCTAGAATATTGCTCTTTTTATCCACCAGAATATCTGAACCCGAAAACGTATCTTTTGTGTCATATCTATCTGCAGCTTTTCCAAATCCATATGATAGCATTTTGTTTAAATATACATCGCTCACACCAGGCATTGCTTTGATATATTTCTTTAATTCCTCATAGTTCTTCATATCTGTCCGGGCTGTTACCTGATACGGCATATCCGTATACCGCTTCATCTCATGCTTAAACTGTCCCATGAATGTGTTTACCGTCAGAAAAACTACTATGGATACGATGATCGAAAGGATGATCACCCTGGACTTTCGTCCGTTTCGCTTGATATTTTTATTGGCAAGTTCCCCCTCATAGCCAAATATATTCCTGATAATTCGCGGACTTCTGAGATTTTTCTGACTTACTTTTATCTCGCTTTGCTTTTTTATAGCATCGATCGGGGTTATTCTGGATGCTTTCAACATAGGTATGATACATGAAATAAGTACTGTTAAAGTTCCTAATACCGCAACTGCTGCTAATATACGGGGATCTACGACTACTTTCATAAATATTCCCGACATTTTGCTTATAGATCCTGAATCAGCAAGCAGCTCCGATGTAGATCTGAAAAGGAGAAATGAAGCAAGTACTCCGGCGCCTATCCCTATAGGTATTCCAATTACGCCCATAATGAAGCCTTCATAAAGGATCGCTCCTCTCTTCTGTGCTTTTGTAGCTCCAACAGAAGCCAGCATTCCAAGGTACCTGACTTTCTCCGAAAGCGACATTGCAAATGCGTTATATATCAATGTGACAGACGCGATGATTACAATCAGCATAACTATTCCAAAAGCAATCGCCAGCGCTCTTGTCCCTGAATCTTTTTCAAATATCAGTTTCCCATATAATATGCCTTTGTTTATTATTAGCTCATCATCAGACAGATGGAATTCTTTTTTAAGTGAATCTATCTTTTTATATGTATCTCTTTTAAGTTCTTTAAATTCAAATGCAACTGCATTTGAATTCTGACCCTTATAAGGTACATATCTTATAATAGAAACATATGGAGCATTAGTAGGCATATTTCCATCTACGATTCCGACCAGTTTTCCTGTAATATCTCCCGCAGCTGTTTTATAAGTAACTGTATCTCCTATTTTCCAGGCAGGATTATAATTCTGAATATAGTTTTTTTCCGCAAGGATCTCTCCTTCTCTTTCCGGCAGCCTTCCTTCATACATTGCTGTTACGGACTGTTTGATAATTTCTCCATCTCCGGAAAAGACCATTCTCTTTACACTATCCTGGCCATCAATAACGAGCTGGTCCTCTCCATTACCTTCCCCGGCCATAACACCCACATTTTTTATGTATGATCTTGCTTTCAGACTGTCTATCTCATTTTTTTCAAGATTAAACATTTTTACATGGTAGTGTCCATCGCTGTATTCCGATGCTCTGCCATAATAATCAAGAAATGAATTTAACCCTATTAAAAGTCCTGACATCAATGCAACCGATACGACTATCCCTATAAGTGTAAGTATCGTTCTTGATATATTCTTTTTTAAATGTGCCAGGGTGAATTTTCTCATTATACTCATTCACCCATCACCTCATTTCCAACGATGTGTCCGTCTACTACGGAAATGACCCTGTCAGCTGTTCTGGCAATAGTTTCATCATGCGTGATCATTATCACTGTCTGATTAAATTCTTTATTAAAGCCCTCCAGCAGAGACATTATCTCTTTACTGTTAGCCGAGTCAAGATTTCCTGTAGGTTCATCAGCCAGCATAATAGCAGGATTATTTATAAGAGCCCTTCCAATGGAAACTCTCTGCTGCTGTCCGCCTGACAGCTGACTCGGAAGATGATTCAGCCTTCCTGTAAGTCCCAGTTTCTCGATAATATAATCAAGCTGGCGCGGATCCGGTCTTTTGCCATCCAATAGTAATGGCAGCGTAAGATTTTCTTTCACGGTCAATATTGGAATAAGATTATAAAACTGATATACAAGGCCTATCTGTCTTCTTCTAAAGACAGCAAGCGCTGATTCCTTCAGTTTCGATATATCCGTACCATCAATTAAGACCTTTCCTGAAGTCGGTGTGTCGACACCTCCCAGAATGTGCATAAGAGTAGATTTACCTGAACCGGATGGTCCGACTATGGCGACGAACTCTCCCTTATCTACACTGAATGTTACATTATCAAGGGCTTTTACCATTGTATTTCCCTTGCCATATATTTTTGATAAATTTACAGTCTCAAGAATTTTCATTACTGCTCTCCTTTCTGTAAATCTAATAATAAAGCCCTAACATGACTAGTCAGTGACATTAATATAACAATTTTGTCACATAGCCAATTAGGGCCTGAAATTCAAATTATTGTTTTATATAGTTTTATGGTAAATCTGCTGCCTTGCCCTTCCACGCTTTCTACACTTATGCTTCCCTTTTGTTTTTCCATTATAGCTTTCGCAAGTGCAAGGCCTATTCCTACACTGTCTTTACCGGAGTTCTCTCCATGGTAAAATCTTTCAAATATATGGTTTATGTCCTTCTTAGAGATACCGCTTCCATTGTCCTCTATAATAATATCTGTAGAAATATTAGTAGGGAACACAGATATTTTGATCTTCCCGAGTCTTCCATCAATACCGGATGTATGCTCCAGGCAATTTTTAATTACATTTGTTACGGCCTCTGTGGTCCAATTCTTATCACATGCAAATGTAAGATCACTGATATCTTTTATTACTTTCACATCTGCCAGTTCAGCCATAGGAAGCAGCGGCAGCAGACATCCTTCTATAAATTCTGCAGATGATACCTTTTCTTTTTTGAATGGTACCGCGTCCGCATCCAGTTTCGACAGTTTTAAAAGATTTGTTATCAGCCATTTCATCTTTTCCAGCTGGCGGTCGATCACTTCTACCATCTCCTGGCGTTTCTCTTTATCACCCTCATGCATGAGCAGGTCTGTCATGATAAGAATTGATGTAAGCGGAGTCTTGAGCTGATGAGATATGTCATTCATTGAATCCGCCAGTCTGCTTCTATCTTTTTTTATTATTTCATTGCTTGTTTTAAGCATTACCAGGACCTTATAAATATTGTTCTGCAGGATCGAGAGCTTCCCCTCTTCATTAGAGCCTATCTTAAGATCAAAATCTCCCCTCACTATTCTTTCCAGATAATCGTTCAGTCCCTCTATCTTCCTATAATATGTCTTCAGCTCGAAATAATACATAAGTGTAAGCACAGCACCCAGTATAACTGTAACTATACTTGCCGGTCTGTTCAGGAAAAATACACCTGTTCCCGCTGCCAGACTGAATATAATACCAAGGATCAGGATTCCTTTTTCATCACTTCTGTTCATTTTCTAATATATACCCCATACCTCTCACCGTTCTAAGCAGTTTAGGATCAGCCGGATCATCTTCGATCTTGTTTCTTAATCTTCCTATATATACTGTTAAAGTATTGTCATTTATAAAGTCTCCATCAATATCCCAAAGTTCCTCCAGGATCCTGTTTCTTGTCAGCACACTATCTATGTTATTGACGAATGTAAGCAGGAGTCTGTATTCCATTGAGGTCAGAACTATTGGTTCACCCGCCTTTGTCACAGACATTTCCTTCGTGTTGATAGCCAGATCTCCTACCCTTACTACGCCGTCACTTGTGTTTTTTCCATACCGCCTGAGTACTGTTTTTATTCTTGCAGTAAGTTCCTTTATCCTGAACGGTTTCGTTATGTAATCATCTCCCCCCAGTTCAAGGCCCATGACTATATTTACCTCATCTTCCATCGCGGTAAGAAATATAACAGGGAAATCTCCATTTTCCTTTATCTTTCTGCAGACTTCGTATCCGCTTCCATCAGGAAGTGTAAGATCCAAAATAAACAGACTATATATATTTTCTTTTATCAACTCATATGCTGACTTTACATTTTCTGCCAGATCAACTTCAAATCCCTCGTTGGTCAGGGAATATTCAAGGCCCATGCCTATAGCCTGGTCATCTTCCAGAATAAGAATTTTCATTAGCGCTCCTTAAGGGTCTGTTTTCACTTTGTTCCCTATTTTATATATTTTCCCCTCTATTATCAAACACAAAGTGAAAGTTTTGGGAATTGCCTATTATATTTTATTATGAGATAATCCGTCTATATAATATTAATAATTTTAGTGTATTTCACATAAAATAACAGGAGAGACCAATGCGGAGTAATATTTCTTCAATAAGAACTAAGAAAATGATGGCGGAGGCACTTATTAGCTTAATGAAGATAAAGCCCATCGATAAAATAACTGTCCGTGATATAACTTCCAAGTGCGGCGTCAACAGGCAGACCTTCTATTATCACTTCCATGACATCTTTCAGTTGGCTGAATGGATGTTTAAAGAGCAGACAAATGCGCTTATCGGTGATGAAGTGACTCTAGATGACTGGCCGGAGGCAGTTCTGAAAGTAGCCAACTTTACATCAGATAATAAGGATATTCTGATAGGTATAATTAATTCCGTAGGAAATCAGATGGTCACCAATTTTGTATATGACTATATCCGTCCTCATATAAAAAAATTCATTTCCATGATTGCAGAGAATTACAATGTTGATGATTATTATATAGAATTTCTTTCTAATTTTTATACTGTAACTCTCTCCGGTCTTATCCTTGAGTGGAGCATCAAGATGAAAGATTCGCAGATGTCTGCCCAGGAACTTGTCAGATTGATCAAGATCACAACAGAAGGGCATGTCGAATCATCCATTTTAAGATATATTGAATCAAACAGATCATAAAACTAGACAGTTGTCGTAATTTTGTCACCATTCTGACATTTTTATACAACTGTCTATTTTTTTATTTCCCCTTAGGTATTATCATGCCCTGTATCAAGGGGGTGTTAAATATGAAAATAAGAAAAACAGGCAGTAAGAAAAAGACCTTGCTTACTGCCGCCATTCTGACTGCAGGTGTTTCTTTGATTCCGTTACTTTATTCTTCCACCTACGTAGCTTCAGTATGGGATGTATATGGCAACACTTCTCATATTCCCGTAGCGGTGGTAAACGAAGATGCCGGTTCCCGCTACAATGATGAAGATGTTAATTATGGAAATACTCTGGTCGAAAAGCTTAAGGAAAATGACAATCTCCAATGGCATTTCGTCTCTGCAGATGAGGCCGAAAACGGCCTTAAAGGTAATGAAAAATATTATGCAGTCATTACCATTCCATCGGATTTTTCAAAGAACCTGACTTCGTCTGCTACGTTGGATAAAGCTCAGGCTTCCATCGAATATTCGGCAAACGAGAAAAAGAACTATGTTGCCTCGATGATCCTGAAGTCTGCTATGTCTTCTCTAAAAGATAAGATAAAAACAGAAGAGGCATCAAAAATTTCTGACACACTTGTAAATAAATTAAATGAGGTTCCTGAGAAATTAGGACTGATCGCAGATGGAGCAGGTAAACTGGAGGATGGTTCGGAGAAACTTGCTTCAGGCTTTACCAGTCTGAATTCAGGGGCGGATCTTCTTACAGAAAAACTATTTGATTTATCTAATGGTCTGGATTCTGCCAGATCAGGCGTTGACAAACTCAACGAAGCTTCCGGCAATCTTGCAGTTCTTGCAGATGGTGCCAGTCAGCTAAGCGATGGCAGCTATACACTTTCCAATGGAATCTCGAGCGTTACAGACGCCGCAGGTAAATTATCAGATGGCAGCAAGAAGATCGATTCGTCTGTCCTTGCATTAAAAAACGGTGCCGACAGTATAAATAACGGTTTAGGCGCTTTATCAAACGGTCTGAATACCTTTACATCTACTGTAACAGGGCAGATCGGATCCTCTAAAGATTCCAGCGCTGCTCAGGTATCCTCCGGTATCGACTCAGCCATGACAAAAGCATCCGAAGGTATCAATTCCAGTATAGATTCAGGCCTTGCTTCAGCCCTGGATACCGCTCTTGGAGATTCTTCCATGGCCAGCCAAAGTCTGTCAGCCTATTTGAACGGCGTAAACTCATATATTGATAACAGTTCTAAATATACCGTTCTTCCATCAGCCGTTTCAGCCTATGCTGATTCGGTATCAGCCTATAACGCCAAAGTGCAAGAGTTAACAAACGCTATAGACTCAGGTGATACAGCCCAAATAGCAAGTCTCTCTGCACAGGTAAAGGCTCTTTCACCAAAAATAGGCGGCTCAACAAGCGCATTAAAATCCAATGCTGATTCACTTGCCGGTCAGGCAGCTGCTATCCAAACCGGTGGAGACAGCTTGAAGGATAACGGCAGTAAGATCGCTTCTATCCCTTCTTCTGTAAGGACGGGTCTGGAATATCAGCTCGGAAGCGGACTTAAGAATGGAATAAGTACAGCTCTTCATAATCAGCTTGCACCTGTTCTTAAATCTTCTATTACTGCCAGCATGAATTCAGGTTTAGACAAACTAAGCGCCGGCATCTCCGGAGGAGTTAGCCAGCTTCAGACAGGAATAAGCGGTATCAACGGTTCCGGATATATCGATGCTGATGGCAAAGATCCCGCCCTGCTCACAGGTTCAGCCAGACTTTCTGATGGTCTCAGCCAGTTAAAGAGCGGTTCCGATTCATTATCAACAAATATGTCCGCCCTTTATAACGTTATGAATACTCAGATATCTCCTGGCGCAGTCAAGCTTTCATCCGCCAGCACCCAATTGGCAGATGGGGCAGATAAACTGACAGCTATGGAGGATGGGCTCAGGACTATGCAAGTCGGTATGAATACAGCAGCAGACGGCAGCCGCCAGTTAAGTCAGGGAGCGGTCACCCTCTCCTCCGGCCTTCAGGCTGCTGCTGATGGCAATAGCCAGCTAAATGATGGTTTAAATACTTTAAATACGGGATTGAACGATTCAATCACAGCATCAAAAGATCAGCTCAGAACCACAGATGGTCTCGGAAAACAGGCCGGTGACGGCATTGATGTCGTATCCAAGCCATTTGACCACGTACATAATTATGGAGAGTCTTTTGCTCCTTATTTCATGAACGTTTCTTTATGGACCGGCGGTCTGGTCGCACTCATGACCATATGCTTTGATTTCAAGCGCAGACTCAAGAACCTCGGACCGGATTCTCCAAAGCCGATGTTCCGCTTCTTCGCATTCTGCGGCATATCTGTCGCTCAGGCAATGCTTGCAGGTCTGGTAGCTCAGTTCGGTCTCGGTCTCAATATTAACCACCCCGGCATTTACTATGCCGGCCTGATAACTATCTCTTTGACTTATACGTGGATAATAGAATTCTTCATGCTGATATTCGGAGATATTGGAAAAATGCTTTCTATGGTACTTATGGTCCTCCAGCTGACATCGACCGGCGGAACCTTCCCTGTAGAAGTCAGTGCACCATTCTTCCAGTTCTTAAATCCACTTCTTCCAATGACCTATGGCGTAAGACTTCTCAAGGAAGCCATAAGTGGATCTGATCCGGCCTATGCATGGAAGAGCCTTATGATAGTTCTTGCTTTTGGCCTGGCCAATGTTGCTCTTCTCTTCTTTGGACTGGGGCTTAAGAAACTGGTAAAAAAGAAAAATAAAGATCTGCCTTCTGTCCCTGAGACAACAGAAGAAAATGTATAAATATATTAAGTAATAAATTTTATACTCCTTTCTGATATTTCAGAAGGGAGTTTTTTTGTTAGCCGGGGCTTATCTTTTAGTTAGTCCGGGCTATGTGTTGTAATTGCAACATCTGTAAAGATCACTTTGTATTAGAATTCCTAGAGTGATTTAAGTGTTTAACTCGGAGGTTATATATGGTTAGAAAGATAATTAAGATAGAAGCTGATAAATGTAATGGCTGCGGTGCCTGCGCGGCAGCATGCCATGAAGGTGCTATACAGATGATAGACGGTATTGCCGTACTTACACGGGAGGACTACTGCGACGGCCTTGGGGACTGTCTTCCTGCATGTCCTACTAATGCTATATCATTTGAAGAGCGTGAAGCTCCTGCCTATGATGAACAGGCCGTTGCAGATGCCAAGCTTTATAAAATGCTTATAGGCACTCCTGCTGTTAACAGACATGTTGCTCCTCCTGCAGACGGAGAAAAAAGCGGACACAGCGGCGGCTGTCCCGGATCTGCTTCCAGATATGTTGAACATACTGCACCTGTATCTGCGGCACCTGCTTCCTATGCCTCACCTGTAAGTCAGCTTTCATCATGGCCTGTTCAGATAAAGCTTGCCCCTGTCAATGCGCCTTACTTTGACAACGCCAATCTTCTCATTGCCGCTGACTGTACTGCTTTTGCCTATGCAAACTTCCATAATGATTTTATTAAAGATCATATATGTCTTATCGGATGTCCTAAGCTTGATGAGGGTGATTATACAGAAAAACTCACAGCTATTATTTCCGAGAACAACATCAAGAGTTTAAAAATAGTCCGTATGCAGGTCCCTTGCTGCGGCGGCATACAAAACGCCGCTCAGTCTGCCCTTAAGGCAAGTGGAAAGTTCATTCCATGGCAGGTTGTAACTGTTTCGATCGATGGTGATATCCTCTGATAGATCTACATATAAAAATAGCCGGTACCTATCATAAAAGTACCGGCTATTTTTATATGTTTCACAAATAACTCAGATCGAATTATTTGTCTGTATTCTTCTCAATATGACCAGCTGCCCAGAGTTTCTCAGCCATTGGCACCCACTCTTCTGCATAGTGTGAGCACTTTCCGCAAAGATGTTCTACTTCTTCAGGAGACTGCATGTCTGTTGACTTAGCGCCTGTCTCATTAACCATAGCAATGAGCTTGTCTGGGTTCTCAAGCATTGGGCATGGCTGAAGGTGGTTGTTGTTGAATGGCTGATTAGCCTGATATACCTTGAAGAGTGGCTGCTGCAAGCACTCGATAAGGCTCTTGTCATGAATATTAGCACTTGAGTAGTGAATAAATACGCAAGGCTCAACATCACCATTAGGGTTGATATGACAGTAGTATTTACCTCCGGCAACACAACCGCTAACGAATTCTCCATCGTTCTGGAAGTCTACAGCCATGATAGGTTTACCTGACTCAAAGCCACGGATCTCCCTTACACGATGATACATATATTCTCTTTCTTCAGGATTAAGAAGAAGATCTGTTGATGCATCGTTACCTACTGGCATGTAGTGGAAGTACCATGTATACTTAACGCCTTTAGCTATGATCATATCAAGGAATTCATCAGATGTAACTGTCTTGTAATTCTTACTTGTATAACAGATAGATGTACCGAAAAGGAGCTTGTTTTCACGCATGACATCCATAGCGTGTAAAACCTTGTCAAATACGCCCTGTCCACGACGTCCGTCATTAACATCTTCAAAACCTTCAAGAGAAACTGAAGGAACGAAGTTGCCGACTCTGAGAACTTCTTTACAGAAAGCATCATCGATAAGAGTACCATTTGTGAAACAATGGAAAGCTGAATATGGATGCTTTTCGCAAAGCTTGATAATGTCGTTCTTACGGATAAGAGGCTCTCCACCTGTGAAGAGGAAACCATGTGTTCCAAGTGCTTCAGCTTCTGTGATCACACGATCCATGTCCTCGAATGAAAGCTGGATAGTATGGCCATATTCTGCTGCCCAACATCCTGTACACTTAAGGTTACAAGCACTAGTCGGGTCAATAAGGATAAGCCATGGAATAGATACTCCATATTTTTCCTTGTTAGCCTGTGTGATCTTGAAGCCTCTGAAACCAGCTTCATAACCCATGTTTAAGGCTCTTGTCTTGATAATCTTAGGATCTACATCGTCGAATAAGCTGTTTGCATACTTCATCCACTTGCTGTCTGGATCCTTGAAGATGTCTCTGAAACGCTGGTATGCACCTGGTGACCAAGTATCACCAAGAACCTTCTCTACAAGGTCAACAAGCTGCATAAGAGCTTTCTGACGGTCTTTTCCGGCATGCTTGAGAGCAGCATCGATAACTACCTCAAACATCTTTCTTTGTGCTTTATGCGCCAAATCAAATGCCATTATAATATCCTCCTAAAATGTTCTAAAAATCATAACTCTTCTTTAAATCTCATTTAGTATAATATGACCACAGGTCACTTCTTTCACTAGACAAACGACTATCCATGACCAAAAAGTATACATGGGCTACCATGTGTTACTCTTCTTTTCCCATATCTAAAAACTGACTGAATTCCATCTGACATCCTATTATAAAGGTAACTGTTTCATTAACTGCCTGATGAGTAGCATCAATAAAATCCTTATCGCTCAGGCCGCTGTCCAGCCAGTGTTTCACTGCCGCTGTCAGTCCTTCGCAGAAGAAATCCACATAACATTTAGCCAATGCCGGCGGCACATTCGGCAGCACGCTGGCACAAATACCATCAGCAATAGGCGCTATCCCCTGTACAAATGTATCATGGAATGAATTCTGCCCATCTGACTGAAACAGTTTTCTGTAGAATGAACGATTTTCATATAGATATTTAAATAAGTCATCAAAAAAACTTACCATATCATATCCTATGATCCTGTCCCTTTTTCCAAGAAAATCATAATCGAATATCCAGCTTACCAGATCATATTTGTCCTTAAAATGATAATAAAAGCTTTTTCTTGTGAGTCCGCAGTCTTCACAGATTTCCGCAACCGAGATCTTTTCAAAAGGCTTATCTTTCATTATCTTCTTAAGGCTCTCAGCAATAGCTTTTTTGGTTATTGTTGAATCTGCCATGAAAGTATCCTCCCTTTCTTTTACATAAACAAATTTACAATAAAACCTTTATGTAGCTCATGTAAACATTTCATACCTCAAATGCAAAAAGGTAAATTTTATTGCAATATGTAACCATGATTATATCACGTTTAAACAAAAAAACCAGCCCTAATCTCTAGGGATGGTTTTACTTAATATTTTTATACTACATCTTGTAATCACTTATTTTTCCTGTTTTTACCTAAGGATAATATTCTCATGGAATTAATAATACAGATTATTGCCACTCCCACATCTCCAAACACTGCGATCCACATATTTACAAGTCCCAGAGATGAGAGGACTATAATAAGAAGCTTTACGGCTAAGGCAAAGAAAATATTCTGTCTGATGACCTTGAGGGCAAACCTTGAGATTTTTACCGTTTTCCCTATCTTCCTTATATCATCATCCATAATTACGATATCAGCGGCTTCGATAGCGGCATCCGATCCTATGCCGCCCATAGCAAATCCAATATCAGATCTCGCAAGGACCGGAGTGTCATTTATACCATCTCCAACAAATGCGAGCACCTTATCTTTCGGCTTCTTCTCAAGCAGTTCTTCTACCTTTTCCACCTTATCGGCAGGCAAAAGATCTGTATATACAGTATCTATACCAACTTCTGCTGCAACGGCCTCTCCGGCGATCTTTCTGTCCCCTGTCAGCATTACGGTATCAGATACTCCCATTGCCTTAAGGTCTTTTATAGCCTCGATTGCTTCTTCCTTTATTACATCAGAAATAACTATATTTCCGTAGTAAGTGTCATTAACTGCCACATAACAGACTGTTCCGGCTGTTTTGTGCTCCTCGAATTCAACTCCGTTCCTCTGCATAAGTTTAGCATTTCCAACAAATATCCTGTCACCATTATAAACTGCTTCCATTCCATGGCCGGAGACCTCTTCATTGTCAGACAGCAAGGATAGATCTATCTGGCCTCCTCTTTCCGAAAACTCATTTCTTATAGAGACAGCAATAGGGTGATTTGACATATGCTCTGCTATTGCTGCCGCTTTTAACAGGTCATTTTCACTTATATCCGTCGCTGTGTTCAGCTCTGTTATTTTAAAGATACCCTTTGTCAGAGTACCCGTCTTATCAAATACGATAGTATCAAGTTTTGCTGCTGCTTCCAGATAATTTCCGCCCTTTATGAGGATCCCTGCCCTTGAAGCCGCGCCAATACCTCCAAAGAATCCGAGAGGCACGGAAATCACCAGGGCACAAGGACATGACACTACAAGGAAGTTACATGCCCTTGTAAGCCATTCATACCAGTCCTTCGTAACGAGCGACGGAATTATAAAAAGAGCCAGTGCCGCAAATACTACTATCGGAGTGTAATATTTTGCAAACTTAGTAATGAACTTTTCTGTTTTTGCTTTCTTAGAGCCGGCATTTTCAACCAGTTCCAGTATTTTTGAGACTGTGGAATTATCATAATCCCTAGTTGTTTTAACATATATAACTGTTGATCGATTGACACATCCGCTTATTACCTCATCGCCCTCTTTTACACTTCTTGGGACTGACTCTCCCGTAAGGGATGATGTATCTACCATCGTCTCTCCCTTCGTTACGATTCCGTCCAGAGGGATCTTTTCTCCCGGTTTAACGATAATAGTCGTTCCGATCTCCACATCATCCGGGTCCACCTGAACTATGCTTCCATCCTCTTCTATGTTGGCATACTCCGGCATGATATCCATAAGTTCCTTTATAGACTGTCTTGACCTGTTGACTGCATAGTCCTGGAAAAATTCTCCTACCAGATAAAAAAGCATGACCGCTACACCTTCTGAGAATTCTCCTACGACAAAAGCTCCGCAGGTCGCAATCACCATAAGGAGATTTTCATCAAAAAAGCGGCCGTTCTTTATATTGTGTCCTGCTGTTGCAATTACACCATGAGCAACTATTATATAAGGAACCATAAAAAGACTCAGACCCAGCCAGTTATATCCCGTATTTGGCATAGCCGGCAAAAGGCCTGTATGTTCGAGGATTATAATAACCGCAAACAAGCATCCTCCAACAATGATCTTAGTCAATTCTCTTTTCTGAGATTTCGTCATCCTTATTCCCCCAATATTTATTATCTGACTATTCTGCAATTACGCTCTATTTTCGTGATCTCCTGCTGAGCAGCTTCAAGGATCTCGTCGAACTTATCTTCGTCTGCTTCAATAGTAAGTTTTTCAGCCATAAAATTAACGGATGCAGCCTCTACTCCCGGCAGTTTCCCGATGGCTTCTTCCATCTTAGCTGCACAGTTTGCACAATCAAGTTCTTCTAATTTAAATTTCTTCTTCATAACTAATTTCCTTTCATTAAACGTAATTTGAATTTCAGTTGATCCGGCTCATTTCTCACAAACATGCTCTTTCCCCATCTTAAGGATCATATTCACATGGTCATCATCCAAAGAATAATTGGCAAATCTTCCATCTTTTCTTACCTTGACTAACTTAGCACTTTTTAAGATCCGCAGCTGATGTGAAATTGCAGATTGTTCTTTACCTAATTTTGCGGCTATCTCCTCTACACAAAGTTCCTTTTCCTGAAGTGCACACAATATTCCTATTCTCGTACTATCTCCAAAAACCTTAAATAGTTCTGCAACAGCCTGATTAATTGATTCATTCATATATACCTCCTTATATATGAATACCTGTTCACATATTCATATTAGCATATATTATTTTTTTTGCAAGTACTTTTTTGCACACAAAAAAAGCACAAAGGAAAACCTTCGTGCTTTTTGCAGTGAGCCCGCCGGGGTTCGAACCCGGGACACCTAGATTAAAAGTCTAGTGCTCTACCAACTGAGCTACGAGCCCATAATAAAAATCATGGTCATGGTACAACTGAAGTTTTAACTCCCCAACTGGGCTAGCCGGATTCGAACCAGCGAATGCAGGGATCAAAACCCTGTGCCTTACCGCTTGGCGATAGCCCATCAATCCGGACAAGGTGGATAAAGGGATTCGAACCCTTGACCTTCAGAGCCACAATCTGACGCGCTAACCAACTGTGCTATACCCACCATATTAAAAAGTGTGCCTGAAGGGATTCGAACCCCTGACCCACGGCTTAGAAGGCCGTTGCTCTATCCAACTGAGCTACAGACACACAAAGCGGGTGATGGGAATCGAACCCACGTATCCAGCTTGGAAGGCTGGTGTTCTACCATTGAACTACACCCGCATAATAATGTATATCTTTTTGTTCACAGATGCTGGAAAGTCGGGGTGACAGGATTCGAACCTGCGACCTCTTGATCCCAAATCAAGCGCTCTAGCCAAGCTGAGCCACACCCCGTAGGCCTCTGTTTCTCCGCGTCTCTCTCACAACGCAAGTAGGATTATATGATAGATACGAGGTGTTGTCAACAGCTTTTTCCATTTTTTTTGAAAAAATTTTAAAAAAAGATTTTTTCCCCGCTTTTTCCGATCGCTCAAGCTATTAAAAGGCCTGTTTCACAGGCCTTTTTCCTAAATCATTAAATATGAAACTGGCTGTTATACAGATTATTATAAAATCCACCCAGAGCTAATAATTCCCGATGGTTTCCCTTTTCAATTATTTTACCGTCTTTCATGACCAGAATAATATCCGCGTTCTGAATAGTTGATAACCTGTGAGCAACTATAAAACTGGTACGTCCGGACATAAGCTTATCAAAGGCCGCCTGGATCTTTACTTCAGTTCTTGCATCAATGGATGATGTCGCTTCATCTAATATCAGCATTTTCGGCTTTACAAGCATGATCCTTGCAATACACAGCAGCTGCTTCTGGCCCTGTGACAAGCCTCCCGCTTCTTCATTTACTCTTGTATTATAACCATCCTTCAGTTTTCTGATAAATCCATCTGCATAAGCATCTCTGGCCGCCTCTTCTACTTCCTCATCTGTTGCGTCGGGCATGCCCATCGCAATATTATCCCTTATAGTCCCGTTGCTGAGCCAGGTATCCTGTAAGACCATTCCAAAACAGTTCCTGAGAGATCTTCTCTTGATATTTCTTATATCGATACCGCTTATCGAAATAGAGCCGCTGTTTACATCATAGAATCTCATCAGAAGGTTTATCAAAGTAGTTTTACCACAGCCTGTCGGCCCCACTATAGCGACCCTTTGTCCGGGTTCTACCCTTAGATTAAAATCTTCGATAAGTCTCTTATCCTGCACATAGGAAAATTCCACATCTTTGAATTCGACCCTTCCGTCAGGCTCTTCCATATCTACAGCGTTTGGCTCATCCGGAACTTCGATATCCTCATCAATCAGATCAAACATACGCCCCGCACATGAAATCGCATTCTGCATCTGTGCCGTTACATCCGTCATTTCATTGAAAGGCTTGGTAAATTGTGTGGCATAACCAAGAAAACTCGTCATAAGACCTACAGTGATCTGACCATGGATCACAAGATAAGCTCCGCCGCAGGTGAGCGCTGCGTAGATCAGCGCATATACGAACCTCGTACTTGGATTTGGCAGCGATGAAAGGAATGTCCCCTTTCGGCTGTATACTTCCAGTTGTTTATTTAATACATCAAACTCAGCAATAGCCTTGTCCTCCATGCCAAATGCCTGGATCACATTTTCACCGCTGATCGCCTCCTCCATTAAAGCTGTAGTTTCTCCTCTTGATGCATTCTTCATCTGAAACATTTTATAACTGTTTTTTGATATGAAGGCAGCTATAAGAAGTGCCAGCGGAGTTGAGACCAGAACGATTATCGTCATTTTTATATTGACAGAAAACATAAAAATAACTGTACCGGCTAAAGTCATGAGCCCTGTAAATCCCTGAGTGAATCCAAGCAGCAGTCCATCACCGAACTGGTCAACATCCGCTATTACACGGCTTACTATATCACCATAAGCCGTTTTATCGAAGAATCTTATCGGGAGCCTGGATATCTTTTCCATAGACTCATCTCTTAGATCTTTTGTGATCCCATATACGATAATATTGTTGCTTATATTCATAAGCCACTGGGATGTTGCTGTAATAGCTACAAGGATTCCGATCTGACCTATTACGAGCGAGATCTTCTCAAATTCGACATTGCCCCTTCCTATCATTCCATCAATTGCTTTTCCTATCAAAATAGGTACCGTCAGGGTCGTTGCCACAGTTATTGCAGCAAGGATCATTGAGACGATAAAATACCCGCGGTAGTTTTTTGTGTAGGAAAAGATCCTCTTTATAGTAATTTTCCTGTTCATATCAATATCTCCTGACTTTACTGAGCATCTTTAAACTGCACACGACATATCTCATCATATAGATCACACGTTTTTCTGAGATCATCATGACTCCCCTCGGCGATGATCCGCCCGTTATCCATGACCAGAATCTTATCTGCGTGCATGATCGATGCAACCCTCTGACTGACTATAAAAAGGGTAGGCCCGTCTTCCATTGCCGCAATAGCTCCCCTTAATCTTGCATCAGTAGCAAAGTCCAATGCTGAAGCACTGTCATCAAGTATCAATATTTCCGGTTTTCTTACTAATCCCCTGGCCACAGAAAGTCTCTGTTTCTGTCCGCCTGAGAGGTTGCCGCCTCCTCTGGACACCATATAGTCCAGCTGGCCCGGCTTTTCTTTCACAAATTCAGCCGCCTGAGCTATCTCCAGTGCTTTCCATATTTCTTCATCACTGGCATCCGCTTTACCAAAACGGATATTATCTCTTATACTGCCCTTAAAAAGGACCGCCTTCTGAAGAACTGTTCCTATTCTGCTCCTCAATGAATCAACTTTATAATCCTTCGCATCCATGCCATTAATGAGTACATGACCCTCACTGGCATCGATCAGGCGCGGGATCAGATTTACCAGAGTAGACTTGCCTGAGCCCGTACCTCCGATAATGCCGATCGTTTCCCCTTTTTTAGCTGAAAAATCTATATTTTCCAATGCATCGCCTGATGCGTCTCCATACCTGTAAGATACGTTCTTAAACGTGACAGCATCTTCTGTCGGAACACTTTTCAGATCAGTCTGTTCCTTCTCACCTCCGTCAACGATGGAAGGTCTGGTCTCCAATAGCTCTTCAATTCGTTTGCTGCTGGCTATAGCCTTACTTATCATAACTATAAGATTAGCAAATTTTACAAGTTCGATAAGAACCTGACTCATATAGTTGTAAAGCGCTATTACATTTCCCTGACTTATAGCGCCTGAATCGACCCTGTTTCCGCCTACCCACAGAAGCGCTATAATAGCCACATTTATCGCCGCATATGTCAGCGGGTTCATAAGTCCTGATATCCTTCCCGCAACTTTCTGCGCCTTATTCAGAGCTTTATTGGCTATTATGAACTTATCTTTTTCTGAATCTCCCCGATTAAAGGCTCTTATGACACGTATACCTGTCAAGTTCTCTCTTAAGATAAGCGTATCTTCATCGAGCCTGGACTGAGTCTCCTTATATTTAGGTCCTGTCAATCTCATGATCAAAAATACTATCAATGAAATGACCGGTATCGTAATTACAAATATCGTTGCGGCCTTTGCATCGATAGTAAACGCCATTATCATGGCACCTATAAGCACGACCGGCGATCTCAGCAGCTGCCTGATAAGAAAGTTTACAGCCGTCTCGACCTGGTTTATATCACTGGTAAGCCTCGTGAGCAATGTGGCATCCCCGAATCTTGTCCTGTCAGCCATAGAGAGCGTCTGTATATGCTTATACAGATCTCTTCTCATTTGTGTTGCAAGTGAAGCTGACTGTTTCGCCGCAAAATACTGTCCCAACACTGCACTTATAAATCCGATCACTGCAAGCACCACCATAACGATAGTCATATGAACTACATATCTGAAATCGCCATGCTTTATGCCCTTGTCAACGATATGTGAAACTACGATCGGTACGAACAATTCAAAGCTGGCTTCCAGCATCTTAAAAAGCGGCCCCAGAATAAACCCCAGCTTATTTTTCTTTAGATAATATAACGTCCTCTTCATGGACTTCACCTGACTTTCGTTTTAAGTCCCTGAAAATTTTCGCGAATTAGAATAGCTTTAGATCAGCTAAAATATTTTCCACAGAGTAAATGTAACTGCTCCTGTATTGTTCCATATAATATTCAAAGTTTATTTCTGAATGCTCCAAATATCTAGAATAAAGGTGAAAGATATCCGCAATTTCATCAGGGCTGATAGATCCCTGTATAGCAAATTTCGCCACACAAAGCCTTTTTGTAGAAATATATGCAACGATTCCTATTCTCACTGCATTTACTATCTCACAATCATAAACCGCTTCAAGAATATACCTGTAAAGATAGTAAAAAATGAGCTGTTCAAATGCCTGCTGCCATATTTCATTTTCTTTTTCGAATCTGATATACCAGTCACACAGGACCTCTGTATCCGAAAGGCTATTAAAAAAACTAGCACTTTCACCGACTACTTCCAACCAACTACCGGGGTTAACTACCTCCATCCCTTCAAAAGGTTCTGTCGCCGCCTTTCCTATGTCAGTGTAATCTCCTAAGTGCAGGGCATTATAATATTCCTCATCTTCAAAAAGACTTTTCTCCAATTCCTCTGCTTTTAAAAGTATCTGCATCAGTCTCTCATTAAGGCTAATATCCCTGTTCCATAATATTTCAAATGTATCCTTTCGGAATATACGAAGTCTGAAGTACAGATCCGGATCAATATCATTCGGATTAATGTTAAGTGATCTGTACTCGCTTATTTCAAGCGTAGACGGATCACTTCTGCCAACCATTATCTGAGCTGCGGTAAAACAAGAAGGGGCCAGTCCGATCTCTCTTGTCGCCCCATAGTCATTTATAAAACGGGGGAAGCAGGTACATGTTTCGCACAATGACTCCTCTCCCAGTTCAATATAAAGATCACACAGGTTCTCCTCGTTTAAAAAAGGGCATCTTTTATTCTCCTTCAGTCTGAATGAACATCCCTCGCCCTTTTCTTTTGGGATCATAACATCCTCAAGGCGTTTACCGATATTGCCTTTTACTGTCTTATAATATTGATACTTTTCTTCATCTACATCAACTTCCCATCCGGCACAGCAGGTATCCTCGCATTCCCGGTCAATACACCTGAATTCTCTGTAATAAGAGGGTAATGTTATTTTCACGCCTGCTTCGCCTTTCTGCTTCTCTGTATCAGATAAAGCGCTATTCCTATTGCCAATGTGAAAATGGAGATAAACTGCGATGTTGAAAGTTCTCCAACGCTTCCTCTAACATCTCCTCGGAAGAATTCGATGATAAATCTTCCTATACTGTAAAGAATAAGGTATAAAGCTAAGATCGATCCCTTAGTCCTGCCCTTCTTCCTCGTCTTTACTTCTACGATAATAAGAATTACAGCAATTGCAAAATCTCCGATAGATGAATACAGCTGTGTCGGGATCAATGCAATTCCTGCAGGAGCCAGACTTTCCGCAGGAAAGGTCACACCGAATGTATGCGTCCCTGCAGCCTGCCCGTAGCAGCATCCCGCCATGAGACACCCCAGTCTTCCGAACCCCTGTCCAATAGACAGAGATGGTATTATAACATCTATATACTCCAAAAATGATATCTTCTTGACCCTGCAGTAAATGATCACACATGCAAGCCCTATGCCGATACCTCCATATACCACAAAACCGGAGGAGCCAAGAACAGACTTTGGATCGATCAGAAACTGCTTCCATTCTACTAAGATATACAGGAGTTTTCCTCCTGCAAATCCGCTTATCATACCTACAAATCCAAGTCCCCAGACATGATCTGCATTCAGTCCTGCTCTCTTTGCTCTGAACATACCTACGAGCATTGCAGCTACGATGCCTATGGCTATCATAGTCCCATATCCGTGTACAGGAAACGGTCCTATGTTAAACAAAACACTTTTCATCTAGTACCCCCTGGTTACTTGCATTATTTTAATATCTATGTTAACATTTTCCTGTAAATGATTCATCATCATTTATATCAATATCATCGCCCCCGCTTAATGCGGGTTAATGCAGTCACACTTACCCCCCCTCATGTGACTGCATTATTTTTTTGTGTTTTTTATAAAAGAAGCGCCGCATATAGCGACGCTTCTTTTTTCAGAGATGGCTACAGTCAGCAACTTCTACGTCCTACTGTTTATTGCCTGAAATAATAACATTTTTTTGTTTATGCGTCAAACCTGCAAAGCCTCTATTTATACAGCTTTTTAACACATTCACTAAATAGTATATAAGCTATTTTAAAATATCGTCTATCATATAACGCATATGTCTCGTTCCGGCCTCTATATCCTTCTGACCGAATAAGGCGCTTATAAGCGCAGCACCAACTATCCCCGAATCTTTTAAAAGGCGTACATTGTCAGCTGTTATTCCTCCTATTGCAACGACGGGAATATCCACTGCCTTGCATATTTCTTTTAATACTTCGACAGGTACCAATTCCGCATCATCTTTTGAATCGGTCGGGAATACCGCTCCGACTCCCAGATAATCAGCACCGTTTTTCTCTGCAAGTACAGCCTGCTCTACTGTATGAGCAGATACCCCGAGGATCTTATCGCCCCCTATGAGCTTTCTGACATTTCCTGCCTCCATATCGGACTGTCCTACATGAACTCCGTCAGCATCCGATCCAACTGCAATTTCAACATTATCATTAATTATGAACGGAATACCCCTTGACCTGCATATGCTGCCTATCTCTATGGCCTCCTGCAGGAAAGCTACTTTATCCAGAGCTTTTTCTCTTAGCTGTATCATGGTCGTTCCTCCATCCAGAGTCTTCTTTACCTGATCTGCTAGCTTTCCACCTTTCAGCCATCTTCTGTCCGTTACACCATATAGTTTCAGGCATTCAATGAGCTTTTCTTTACTTAATTTCATACCTAGCTCCCTGATCAAGACCAGTGCCGGTCATATTGTATACAGCGTCTATTATACGATTTCTATATGTTGCATTCCCGTCAGACGGAAGCATATTTTTCCAGGCTATTTCTCCTGCATATCCCATACATGCCACTGCGCTTGCCGCGGCATGAACTTTTTCACTCGGGCTGGCTGCTATAAATGCTGTAATAAGTCCCGAGAGCTGACATCCTGTTCCTGTGATCTTACTCATTTCAGGACGTCCGTTTTTTATTACATAACATATATCTCCATCACTTACCAGATCTATTGCACCTGTGATCACCACGATGCATGATCTCTTTACCGCAAACCGTCTGGCAGTATCTGCCAGACGGTTAGTGTTGCTTTCTGTTACAGCATCTGCCGCATCCGCATCTACGCCCTTTGTTGTACCTGTTCCTGCTATAAGACTTTTTATCTCAGAGATATTTCCCCTGATACAGGTGAACCCTATCTCTTCTGCAAGAGCAAAAGCGGTCTCAGTTCTGAGCCTGCTGGCGCCTGCTCCTACCGGGTCAAGCAGTCTTACTTTTCCCAGATCTCTGGCCTTTCTTCCCGCAGCAAACATCCCATTTATAGTATCCCTGTTGAGAGTCCCTATGTTTATATTGAGACCTCCACAGATGGAAACAATATCCTCCACATCTTCCGCCTCATCTGACATGATAGGACTGGCGCCTGCTGCCAGAATAACATTTGCCACATCATTTACCGTTACATAATTAGTTATATTATGGACTAAAGGCGTTTCTTTTCTGACCTTATCTAAATATGCACCTAACATAATACCTCCAAACAGATCTATTTATCAGTGCAATTATATCACGCCTTTTTCTTTTGCCTTACATATTTCTTTTTCTTTTACGGAACAGAAGCCCCGTGATAATACCTCCGAGAGAAATAAATGAAACTGCATAAAGGAATATATTGCTCTTGCTGTCTCCCGTTTTAGGCGCAGCTATCTTCTCTGATTCGGATATTTTCCCGTCTTTTACCTTTTCTTCGTGTACACTATCAGACGCTCTGTTATCAGATCCATTTTTACTCTCGTCCTTCATATCAGGTCTTGACTTATTATCATCTTTGCTATTTTCTTCAGGCTTCTTGTTATCTTCCGGCTTCTGTGTTTTTTCTTTCTCTTTCACTTCAAATTCCGCCGCTACGTCTCCGCCCTTAAAACGTTCTCCTTCTTTAAACTCGAGCTTTAAGACATGTTTACCGTCTTTCAGTCTGCTTAAAAATTCCTTTTTAAGCGTTATCACGGTACTTCCTGATTCAACCTTATAATCCCCTTTACTCAGCTCCGCGCCGTCAACTTTTACGGATATGAGATCATCATTGCTGGCATTTGCCTTAAATTCCAGTCCTTCCTGACCCCTTGTCCAGTTAGCAGGAGAAACTTTAAATTCAATATTCTTTTTATTTTTCGGTTTTATAGGATCTTTACTTATATCTTCTATGGATAACTTGGCCTGCGGATTTGCTCCCGGCATTCCGTCATTATCTACACGAACATTATATATCTGCTTTAATTCACCCGTCAATTCCAGCAGTATCTTCTTGTCAAACAGGCCCAGACTTCCATCCCTTGCTACATCATCAAATTTTCCAACAGAATATACATTGAAGGGCTGTCCACTGTCCAGATTATCCTTAAATGCTGATAAATGCAGCAGATGTGCTCTTATTGTAAGGACCGTCATAGTTTTAAGGTTCATCTCAAGATATGTCTTATCCCCAGCAAAGATCAGCCGTCCTGTATTATCAAATACACCGTTGGCCATGGAATCTGTATTTATATCATCATATCTGCGGATCCTGAAACCTACTTCCTTCGAAGGATGCTTATATTCCAGCTTATCAAGTTCCTCCTCCAGGGCTTTTATATTATCTTCAGTAGCAGCAGCCTTCAGCTTTTCTTTTTTATCATTTATTGCATTTAATTTAACATCGGTAAGAAGTTCCTTTAATATCGGCGAATCGGCTATTTCTGTCAACGCTTTGGCTTTGCGGCTTAAATGTTCGTTATCCTGTGATGCATTGTCCAAAGCCTTGATATATTTGTCTATATTGTCGATAATCCTTATAACTTTCTCAAGCTTTATCCATTTAGGCCTTGAAAGCAGCTTGTTGGCGGCCTCTATCTCCTGCTGCACCTTGACCTTCTCCTTCGAGGTTTCCAGATCTTTTATTTTTTCTTCGGCATCTTTTACTTTTTTCTCCAGTTTCTCTATCTGACCTTCCAGAAGTTTCTCTGTCTTTCCTATGACATAAAATCCCTCAGGTTGATTTATATACATGTAAAAAACGCCTGTGTATCCCCTGTATGCCGCAACCGGTCTAAATTCTCCGTTTTTATAAACAAATACAGATGAATCATTTTCTTTAGGATAATCATTCAGGGCAAGACGCATAAGAGGATTTCTGTCTTCATTCCATTCATTTTTGTAATAAGGCCTGTATACATTACCTTTTGAATCCAGCACTCTGAGTTTTACAAGACTTGCATTCTTTATTCCCGCTTTTTCAGCGTCTTTTAACAGAGCTTCTCTTATTTCTTTTTCACCAACTTCTTCAGAGTGTAAACGCACATCTTCAGTTAATCCGTAGGCTCTGTTCGTGTCGAGCTTACCGTGGTATGTCTTCCCTCCTATCGTTAATTCAGCAGCGACCTCATCCAATGAATAGCTGTCAAATGTAAAAACATATTTTTTAGTTTCACTGGCTTCGTTATTATCCGCATTAAACCCTTTGACCTTCAGAGTCACGTCTCCGCCATTCTTGGTGAATCCCGCTACATCATTAAGAGGATCTATAACGATCTCGTAAAATTTATTTGCTAAAATATTGGCAGAATTGTTTCTAAAGCCTATGCCTGCTGCCGGAGAATTGGCATCAGGCTCGCTTCCATCCAGAGTGTAGCGTATATATCTGAGCTTTGTATTATCCAGATTGTCTCTTTTAAAAAATGCACTAAGGGCATGATTAGGCTCTGACAGCTTAAATTTCTTACCGTCCTTTGACATATATGGACTTAATATTTCTCCATCTTTTTCAAAATCGTACTCAAGCCTTTCGTCTGTTTTACTTTTTATATTCAGGCCTAACTGCTTAACATTAAGCAGTTGCGGTGTATCTACCTTTGTTTCAGCAGGATCGGGGATATTAGCCCCTCCTTCCCATGTCAGGACTCCGAATTTATAATACTCCTGTCCATTTACTCCGAGGACTTTACCATAAAGATATACCTTATCTTTTCCATCTATCGGTATATCCACTTCTGTTATGACATACTCCCCCCTTTGGATCTTTCCGGTCTCAACTACTTTCTTCTCAAGTACGACCGCTTTATCCTCTGAATCGCTCTCTAATTCTTCATATGAATATCTGAGATCTCTAAGTCCATAATCATATACCGTCGGTTTTTTCTCATCACCTACGACGTTTTCGTTTTTACTGTAGTATTTAAGGCGAAGGTGCTTCTTGCCATCTTTCTCTATGACTCTGCCCAATGAGTCGACCGCTCTTCTTACGTCTGGTGATACCGGTCCTCCATCTGTGACTTTTATTTTGACGCTTTCGCCGATCTTTACTTTAGGCTCTGACTCTCCTCCACTCTCATTTTTGGTAATTGCCAGCCTTACTAATTCTGCAGCCATATCTTCATACTGCTCATAATTTCCCGGGAACATCTCCTTGATGCTGTCAAAGTATACAAGAAAATAAGCTTCTTTCAGTTCTTTATCTGACCTGATCGTAACCGTACTTTTATCCTGACCTATAGATCTTAACTCCAGATCTTTCCCGTTTGTCCTGTTTTTCGCATCTTCGACAGATGTAAAATATTTGATCTTATATAAGCTTCCTATGTTTATTTTTTTGAAGCTGACCGTGTAAATATATTCGCTTCCGTTCTTTTCCACCTCGATACCGTCAAGGACTTCTTTCGATGCATAATCCTCGTTTGTATCTTCTTTAAATAATTTCCCGGTGAGCTTGGTCTTTTTCGCAGAATTGTATTCTGCCGTTATTTTCTCTTCATGATGAAGGTCTCCGGCTATAGCCGTGAACGCACCGGATGTGGTGATAATACCTGCTGCAGCTGTTCCTAAGACTGCATTTAACCAAATTTTTTTCATAAATATTTCTCCTACTTTAAAACTATCCTTTTTGGTTAGTTGTAACTAACTTACTGTGCCAGTATACTAGTCGTTTTTGTGTAAGTCAAATTTATGATATTTTTTGAGAAATTATTATCAGCTCGCGCCAGCGTTTCGCCTCCTGACCTCGCTGGCGCGAGGTCGCGGCTTTCGCCGCATCGAACAACATAAAAAACCGGAAAGGAATGAATTCCCTTCCGGTTTTTTTATGTTCTCCGCGAGGCTCAATGCTAACGTGGAAATTATCTCTTTGAGAACTGAGGTGCCTTACGAGCTTTTTTGAGACCGTATTTTTTACGTTCTTTTGTACGTGGATCTCTTGTAAGGAATCCTGCCTGCTTTAATGTTACACGGTATTCGTCTGAATCTACTTCAAGAAGAGCTCTTGAAATACCATGGCGGATCGCTCCGGCCTGTCCTGAAATACCGCCGCCTTTAACGTTTACTTTAACGTCAAATTTGCCTTCTGTAGCTGTTGCTTTAAATGGCTGGTTAACTATTACTTTTAATGTCTCAAGACCAAAGTACTCCTCAAGAGGTCTTTTGTTAACGATAATGTTGCCATTGCCAGGTGTTAAATATACTCTTGCAACACTGCTTTTTCTTCTTCCTGTTCCGTAGAATGCTCCGTTTGCTGTCTTAGCCAATTTCCTTACCTCCTTCTATCAAAATGTGAGTTCTTCAGGTTTCTGCGCCTGATGCTCATGCTCTGCTCCTGCATATACGTGTAACTTTCTGTACATCTGATCTCCGAGACTTCCCTTTGGAAGCATTCCCTTTACAGCATGTTCAAAAACTCTTTCAGGATGCTTTTCAAGCATTGTTTTGATAGAAACTTCTTTAGCACCGCCGATATAGCCGGAATGACTGAAGTAAGTCTTCTGCTCCATCTTGTGTCCTGTAAGCTTTACGTCTTTAGCATTAATAACTACTACGTAATCACCGCAATCTACATGTGGTGTATAGTAAGGCTTGTTCTTGCCTCTTAAAATTGCTGCTACCTGAGACGCAAGGCGGCCCATTGTATATTTTGATGCATCAACTACATACCATTTTCTTTCTACAGTTGAAGCATTTGCCATTGTTGTTTTCATTAATATTCCTCCGATTAATCGAAAAAGGTCTATCTCAAATGTAACTGACATACCTATACGATGCATATATCCGGGGCTAGTGGCTATATACAACACGGTAAATCTATGGATGCGCACATAAAATAGTGCGCCACGGTTTGTTATTATAGTATATGTATATAGATATGTCAATTGTATTTACGACTTATTCATCATCTAATTTCAGTACGCTCATGAATGCCTGCTGCGGGATCGTCACCTTGCCGATCTGGCGCATTCTCTTCTTTCCTTCTTTCTGTTTTTCAAGAAGTTTCTTCTTTCGGGAAATATCACCACCATAGCACTTGGCAAGGACATCTTTACGAAGGGCTTTTACTGTTTCTCTTGCAATGATCTTATTACCTATTGCTGCCTGTATAGGGATCTCAAAGAGCTGACGAGGGATCTCATTTTTCAGCTTTTCACACATTTTTCTTCCGCGTTCTACTGCTGAACCTTCAAATACGATAAATGAAAGCGCGTCTACTTCTTCCTTGTTGATCATAATGTCCAGTTTAACAAGCTCAGATCTTGTATATCCTGAAAGTTCATAATCAAATGAAGCATATCCTCTGGATCTTGATTTTAAGGCATCAAAGAAATCATATATGATCTCGTTCAGTGGCAGCTCATACTTCAGTAGCGCTCTTGTCTGTTCTATATACTCCATTCCATGGTAGATCCCCCGCCTCTGCTGGCAAAGTTCCATGATCGCTCCGACAAATTCGGTCGTTACCATGATCTCAGCTTTTACTATAGGTTCTTCCATGTAGTCGATCTTAGATGGTTCCGGCAGGTTAGATGGGTTGGTCAGCTCGATCATTTCACCATCGGTTTTATGTACCTTATAAACTACACCGGGTGCTGTTGTCACGATATCAAGATTATATTCTCTCTCAAGTCTTTCCTGTATTACATCAAGATGAAGAAGGCCTAAAAAACCACATCTGAATCCGAAGCCCAGAGCTACTGACGTTTCAGGCTCATATGTGAGGGCCGCGTCATTTAACTGCAGTTTTTCAAGCGCATCCCTCAGATCCTGATACTTGGCTCCGTCTGCAGGATATATGCCGCAGAATACCATTGGATTAACTTTTTTATATCCTGGAAGCGGCTTTGGGCATTCTTTCTTATCTTCTGTAACAGTATCTCCGACGCTTACGTCCCGTACATTTTTTATTGCCGCTGCTATATATCCTACCATTCCCGCGGAAAGTTCATCGCATGGCAGAAACTGGCCCGGACCAAATGTTCCGACTTCGGCCACCTCTTCCACCGCTCCTGTAGCCATAAGCTTGATCTTGGTGCCTTTTTTCACTGTACCATCCATGATCCTGACAAAAATGACAGCTCCCTTATAAACATCATAATATGAGTCAAATATAAGCGCTGACAAAGGTTTCCCCGGATCACCCTCCGGAGGCGGTATCTTGGTCACTACCGCTTCCAGTACATCTTCTATATTCAGACCATTTTTGGCAGAGATCAAAGGCGCATCATGAGCTTCTATCCCAATGACATCCTCTATCTCTTCCTTGACCTTATCAGGGTCAGCACTTGGCAGATCGATCTTATTTATCACAGGAAATACTTCCAGGTCATGATCAAGTGCCAGATACACATTAGCCAATGTCTGGGCTTCGATCCCCTGTGCCGCATCAACTACAAGGATTGCTCCCTCACAGGCTGCAAGGGATCTCGATACTTCATAGTTAAAATCCACGTGTCCCGGCGTATCTATAAGATTGAAAACATACTCGTTTCCATCAGACGCCTTGTACTTGAGACGGACTGTCTGAGCCTTTATCGTGATCCCACGCTCTCTCTCAAGATCCATGTTGTCAAGGACCTGCTCCTGCATCTCTCTTTCTGTAAGCGTCTGTGTTTTTTCGATCATTCTGTCAGCAAGTGTTGATTTTCCATGATCGATATGAGCTATGATACAAAAATTTCTTACAAATTTTTGATTATCTGCCATTACCTTCCTCCGATTACTCATTGATTCAAAAAAGACCGCCAAAGCTTTGACGGTCATATACAAAACAATTGATTCAAATTTTATTAGTCGTCATTACGCTGCAGGAATCCCGGAATATGGATACCCTGTGCGGGAACGCTAGTCTCAACAGGTTTCTGTGTAGTGATAGAATCGATCTTCTTCTGAGTCTCTACAGCTTTGCTTACAGGTGCGCTTACGACCGGCTTGGCCGGAGCTGCGGACTTCTTCTCAGATGCAGGAGTATTAAAAACAATTCCTGATACCTTAGAAAGTTCCTCATCATCCATACCTGTCGCGATAACTGTTATAGAAATGCTGTCGTCCTGTGTTTCCTCATACATAACACCAAAGATAACATTAGCATCCTCACCTGCAACTTCTCTTACATAGCTTGCTGCAATATTAACATCTTCAAGAGAAGCGTTTCCGGAAATATTGATGATAATGTTAGCTGCACCGGTGATGGTAGTCTCAAGAAGCGGACTAGTCACAGCCTGCTTAACAGCTTCCAGTGCCTTATCATCGCCGGATGCATAACCGATTCCGATATGAGCAAATCCCATATCCTTCATAACTGTCTGAACATCAGCAAAGTCAAGATTGATAAGTGCAGGAACATTGATAAGGTCTGTGATTCCCTGAACTGACTGCTGAAGAACTTCATCAGCCTTCTTGAGTGCTTCAGGCATAGATGTTCTCTTATCCACGATCTCCAGGAGTTTATCATTAGGAATGACGATAAGTGTATCTACACTGTCTTTAAGCTTATCAATACCTGAGATAGCATTATCAAGACGTCTCTTTCCTTCAAATGTAAATGGTCTCGTAACAACACCAACCGTCAAAGCTCCTGATGCTTTAGCAAGGCTTGCGATAACAGGCGCAGCTCCTGTTCCTGTTCCACCGCCCATACCACATGTTACGAACACCATATCAGCGCCTTCAATAGCTCTTGCTACTTCTTCGATGCTTTCCTCTGCTGCCTTTTCACCAACTTCCGGCTGAGCACCGGCACCAAGACCCTTTGTCAGTTTTTCCCCGATCTGGATCGTTGTAGGAGCTTTACAGCCAAGTAAAGCCTGAGCATCCGTATTCACCCCGATCAGCTCACAGCTTCCTACGCCTGCATCTACCATACGGTTTACAGCATTATTACCTGCACCACCAACACCGATGACCTTAATTCTTGCAACTGGCTCCACATCATTTGTATTAATCTCTAACAAGGCAATAGCCCTCCTTAATTCCCAACTCAGTCTCTAATAGATACATTCTATATTGTTTTTTCTTACATTTCAACCGATATTTTATAAAAATTTCGGTAATTATCCCTCACTTTTAGTGAAATAGATATCTTTCTGTGACCCATCAAAATCTTCAAGATGAAGAACTCCTTTCAGGTCTGACATCTGCGGTAAAAGCCTGTTAAGTCTGGCTACTTTCTGCTCTGCATTTTCCGGCTTTCCACAGGCAGCTGAAATATTACCGATCTTTATAGTAGTATTACCATCCCCATCAACTGATATGCTCCCTGACTTCAAACCATATTTATGATAAGCACTTGCAAATGCGATTATATTTTTGTAACCTGTCTGATTTTTCGCCTCGGGAACCTCATCTATAACCATCTTGTCGAATTCAAGGCCTTCCATCCTTGGAATATCCTCAAAAACTTCGCTCGTGCTGTCAACGACCTTGCCATAGTTATCTATGTAGACGTTATTTCCCATATATTCTACATATCCGACTATCTGCTTCTCATGGATCGTTATATGAAGAACATCAGGCTTCTTAATACTTACATCATAGCTTTCCACATAAGGGATAGTCTTGCTCCGTCCGCCGAAGAACTTATATATCAGCGAATTTGGCAATTTATCCCCAAATATATGTCGGGTCAGCTGTTCATCTGATATATGGATATTTCCCTCATAAGTAACTGTCTTCGTTCTGAAGGCCAGAGCTCCCACAAGTATCAGGATACCTATCCCTACAGCTATACCTCCGAGAATCCTTCCCTTTATCTTTTTACCGGGCTTTTTAATTTTTATTTCTTCTTTCAGATCTTCGCTCTCTTCCATGTTTATAGTCCTTATTTGTCCAGTCTAATATATCGGGATACATTTAAAGCAATTCCCATCTCAAACATGAGGATCGCCACAGATGAACCTCCATACGAAATAAAAGGCAGGGTCACACCTGTGTTAGGTATCAGGTTTGTTGCAACGCCTATATTTAAAAATACCTGAATCAATATCTGGAAGAATATCCCCATAGTTATAAGAGTTCCGAATTTATCTCTTGCCTTTGTAGCTATTACGTACAGTCTCCACAGCAAAAGAACAAATACACCTATGATCAGTATAGCACCGAATATTCCAAGCTCTTCACAGATGATCGCAAAAATCATATCATTCTGGGCTTCCGGAATGTAGCTCAGCTTCTGTAAACTCCTTCCCAGTCCCTTGCCAAATACGCCGCCTGAGCCTATTGCATAAAGTGACTGTACCGTCTGGTAAGCAGTCGTTTCCGCATACTCCTCCGGTTTTAACCAGACAAAGACCCTGTTGAGTCTCCAGCTGGCCGTATCTGCCGTTGCTGTGGAACCATATATAACTATTATCAGGACAACTACGGTTATTATTCCCGCTATGATCAGGTAGGGCTTAAATCCCGGATGAGCAATAAATGTCAGCATAAAGGCCAGTGATAATATAATGATCGCACTGGAAAGGTTGGAACTGATCCCATATACGAGCAGCGCAGGCACTACTCCGCATATGCCCCATATTTTGAACAGCTGCTTCCTTTTTGAAATACTTTTTGCCGCCATTATAATGACTGTTGCCGTCAATAAGATAACACCTATCTTAACAAATTCAGCCGGCTGTACAGTTGTGAACTTCAGGTTTATCCACCTTCGCGCACCATTTACCGTCTTACCTAGCGGAGTAAGAAGCAGAAACATAGAAAGCAGAGAAAAGCCGAATATTATCGTAGCCAGCTTACCTTCATACTTATGATAGTCAAAGTTGTAGGAGAATATCATAAATATCACACCCAGAATTACAGAAATAAACTGCTTTTTAAAATAGCCGGAAGAATTTCCATAATCGATCTCAGAAGAGTAGGACGATGCTGAATAGATCATTACCAGACCGAATCCTATCAGAAATGCCAGCGCAAAAAGAAGAGCATAATCAAAATGCCTTATAGGTCTATCGACGAACCTTCGTCTAACTTTCCTTGTGCCACCGGCTGTTTCAGCTGCGGCAGGATCTGCTTTTTTCCTGCCTATACTGGCAACCTGGGCAGTTTTTTTCCCAAATAGAGCCACTTCTTATCTCCCTCTTAAGCTTTTACATATTCCTTGAAAAGTCTTCCACGCTCTTCGAAATTGGTAAACATTCCCCAGCTTGCGCAGGCAGGAGACAGCAATACGCAGTCACCCGGGACCGCATCCGCCTTGCATACAGACACAGCCTCTTCTAACGTGCCGACCTTTTTAATATTCGTGAAATTATACTTCTTAGCGGTTTCTATTATTTTATCCGCAGTCTGTCCAAGTACGACTACTTCCTTCACTTTATCACCAAAAGCCTTGATATACTCATCGAATTCTACGCCTTTGTCATATCCGCCTGCAATGAGGACCACAGGTTTCCTCATTGCCTCTATAGCTTTGATTGCCGCATCCGGATTGGTTCCCTTAGAATCATTGTAATAGTCCACATCGTTTATATTGGCTACAAATTCTATTCTGTGCTCAACAGCATTAAAATTTTTTATAACGCTGAGCGCTATATCGAGAGGCATCCCCAGGGCCATTGCAACTCCAAGCGCAACCATGATATTTTCATAATTATGATCTCCAAGGAGCTTTACCTGGTTGATGTTTAAGATCGGCGCTTTCTGTTTGCCCCTGACAAGATAGATATGGTCTCCCACTAGGTAAAAACCATTTTCCGGCTGTTTTTTTCTTCCAAACCATATTACGCTGGCCGGACATTTTTCCTCTCCGAATTTTCGCAATCTTTCATCATCATAGTTAAGGATACACGTATCACTTTTAGTCTGGTTCTTTGTTATGGACTCTTTTACTCTTTCATACTCATCCATAGTATGGTGTCTGTCCATATGGTCCGGCGTAATATTTGTAATCGCCGATATCACAGGATGAAAGCCTATCATCGTTTCCAGCTGATAGCTGGAAATTTCTGCCACTGAATAGGAATCCTCGCTCGTCTTATCCACCTCATTCGTGTATGGATAACCAATGTTTCCTACGACAAAAGTCTTTTCATTCCAGGCTTTGACCATTTCTCCCACCAGTGTTGTAGTAGTGGTCTTGCCGTTGGTCCCGGTTATAGCGATAACTTTTCCTTTTTCAAATCTATAAGCCAGCTCTATTTCTCCCCATATAGGAATATCCTTCCTCACGAATCTCTGAAAGATCTCACTTTCGGGAAAAACTCCGGGACTGGGTATCAGAAGATCTGCTGAATCAATGACTGAATCTGACAGATTTCCGGCAATTATTTCTGTTTCCTTATTATCAAGCTGATCTCTTACCTTATCCTTATCGATCGAGTCATTTGAATCATATAAGATCACGGTCTTCCCATGTTTGTTAAGAAAATTAGCCGCATTGATCCCGCTAATTCCCGTTCCTATAACAAAGACCTTTTTAAAATCATCCATTATTATTCTCCCCCTTCCACATACTTTGTCGTCTGTGTAGGTTCAGTTTCAAATTCATTGTTAGCCGGCACCGTCTCTGTGGATCCGACATCCGGTACCTCTACCCCTTCATTATGGTTCTGATTATCGGTATCCCCGTTTTCTGACTGCGTTGTATGTGTAGTCTCCTCACTCGTTCCGTCTTTCTGGACTCCCAGATATGGCAGAAGCTCTGTCAGGATGCTTTTTGTAAGCGTCTGAGAATCGGTTCCGTCACCTTCTCCGCCCGTTGTTCCATCCGGTTCATCAATAAGCACATATAAAAGGAATTTAGGATTATCTACCGGGGCAAATGACATAACTGATATGAGCCATTTCTTATCAGTTCTTGGCAGTTTCTCCGCTGTCGCCGTTTTACCGCCGATCGAATAGCCATCGACTTTGGAATATTGTACAGCATACTTGTCAACGCCGGCCTTAAAGAATTTCTTCAAAGTATTCGACGTCTCTTTCGTTATAGTCTGCCTGAGTACCGTAGGATTTACTGTTTTTATAGTTTCTCCGTTGGAATTTCTTATTTCTTTGACCATATGCGGCTGATAATAATAACCGCCATTGATAATAGAACAATAAGCGCCTATCATCTGAACCATATTTACGTTGACAGACTGACCAAATGAGTTAGTTGCCACGTCTACCTCTGACATAGAGTTGGGATCCTGGACAATACCTCTTTCTTCCCCAGGAAGGTCTATACCTGTTCTGCTTCCAAACCCGAAAAGCATCTGGTATTTTATAAAATCCTGTGGCCCAAGCCTCTTAGCAAGCTCCATGAGGACAACGTTACATGAATCTCCCAGAGCCTCTTCAAGATCAAGATTTCCGTGTCCGCCTACTGCACTTCTCCAGCATTTGATAATATAATTAGCAATATGTGTGCTTCCGGCGCAGAAGAAGCGCTCTCCGTCTCTGGTCTTATTTTCTTCCAGGGCTCCGGCAACCGTTATCGCTTTAAATGTGGAACCCGGTTCATAGGTCTGAGATACACAGAAATTGTTCCATATGCTGTAAAGCGCATCCGTTTTCTCCTTATCGTTCATCTTGGCGATATCTTCCGACTTGTACTTAACGCTTAGATCTCTCGGATTATTCAGGTTGAAATTAGGATAGGAAGCCATGCCAAGGATCTCACCTGTATGAGGATCTGCAACTACAACTGCTGTATTGGCAGACGGCTTTTTTTCGTTATATTCCCTTATATATTTTTCTATAATATTCTGGACACCATAATCAATGGTCGTAACTACTGACTTTCCATCCTGAGCTGATTTAATAGTCTTATTGGTCTCCAGATTTTCCTCTACATACGTGTAATTGAGCCCATCGACTCCTGTGAGTACGTTATTGTACTGTCTTTCAAGACCTATCTCTCCGCCATTTGCATTTGATGAAAATCCAATGACATCAGATGCAAGATTATTAAAAGGATATGTTCTTATATAGTCATCTTCCAGCCATGCAGCTGATGCGATATTCAGATTCTTTTCCCTTATCTTGTTGAACGATGCCACCTGATCTTCCGTAAGATCAGAAAGGATCTTTTTATACCTGCTGGAAGTATTTTCATTAACTGCAGCCTCCAGGTCAGAAGGAGAATAATTGAAGCACTCCATAAGCATCTCTTTCAGCGGAGTTTTATACCTGGCATCATCTGAAAGTATCCTCTCAGGATCTATTAAGAGGTTATATACTTTCTTGCTGTAAGCGAGCACCATGCCGTTTCTGTCGAGGATCTCGCCTCTTTTTGCTGTTATCCTCTCAGAAGTATACGCCTGATGGTTAAGTACTATCTTCGAGTACTTTTCGCCGTTTGCCGCATTGATAACTATGACTCTTATTATAAGTATAATTACCATTACTATTGCAATCAAAAAGGCAATGCCTGATTTCTTTTTCATTTTACCCTGCATCGCCTTATCATTTTGTTCTTTATTACTATTGTTATTTTTCTTCATGGATATATCTCATCCCCAATTTCTGTATCTTATGGAATATTCTGGTACTGTTTGATATAACCGGAGTCTTCGATCGTATAATTACGGATCTGTCCGGCTCCCGGATAGACCATTCCATACTCATTCTTGGCCTTGTTATAAATATCATTATAATTAATGTTGGTATTTATATCATCCTGAGTTTCGTCATTTTTTATTTTAAGCTGATTGAGTTCCTCCTGTAAAGTCGCGATCTGACCTGACTTGGCGGATGAAACCCCTCTGAGCGAAAGATATTGGACACATACACCGAATAAAACAGCCGTTATTCCCAATATAACAAGGAGGTAGAGGAAATTTCTCCTGTTTGCTCTTCTGATAGCACGTCTTTTTATTCTCCTTTTTAATATGTCATTTTCTGAAGGATACTCGATCTGAGGAGCAGCAGAAAAATCCCTGGCCGCCGTCCCAGGTGTATAATATCTTCTGTTTCTCTCCTCTGACCTAGCCATTTATTTCTCCTCAGTTCTTCTTTCAAATACACGCAGCTTAGCGCTCTTAGATCTTTTATTTACTTCAATTTCCTCTTCTGAAGGCAGAACAGGCTTTCCTGTGACCACCCTTCCCTTTGGTCTGTTCCCGCACACACATATCGGAAAATCGGGAGGACACGTACATGGATCATGCGCTGTCTTAAATATATTCTTTACTATCCTGTCTTCTAACGAATGAAATGTAATAACGCTTAAACGCCCTCTGTCATTCAGATATTCTATCATCTCAGGTAATACCTTCTCTAAGCTTTCCAGCTCGGCATTAAGAGCGATACGTATTGCCTGAAATGTCCTCTTAGATGGATGACCTCCTGTCAGTCTGAACTTTACAGGGATCGACTCTTTTATGATCTCATTTAGTTCAAATGTCGTACGGACAGGCTTCTCTTCTCTCTGCCTGACTATACGCCTGGCTATCTGAGGTGCAAATCTCTCTTCTCCATAATTCCTAAATATGTTTATAAGCTCTTTTTCTGAAGATCCATTCACAATATCAGCCGCCGTTCTCTCCTGCCTCTGGTCCATTCTCATATCAAGCGGAGCATCTTCTCTGTATGAAAAGCCCCTTTCCGGCGTATCCAGCTGATATGAGGAGACTCCCAGATCCAGAACTATCCCGTCGACTCTGGCCAATCCAAGTTCCTGCATGATCTCAGGAAATCTATCATAATTGCTTCTGACAAATGTGATTTTGTCCTTATAGCCCTTTAATCTCTCTGACGCCGCCTGAATAGCATTCTCATCTCTATCCAATCCTATCAGGCGACCTTTCTCACTCAATCTCTTCACTATTTCAAGTGAATGACCGCCTCCACCAAGTGTTCCGTCAACATAAACACCATCAGGTCTTATGTTAAGGCTATCAATCGTCTCATTTAATAGGACGGAAACATGGTGAAATTCCATTTTCTCTCCCCTTAAATAGCCGCCTTGAAAGCGGCTGTCTGCTTAAATTGTAAATCCAAGTTCCTGCATTTCTTCAAGAACGGTATCCATATCGTCCTTAATGCCAGAAATACTTTCATCCCAGCTTTCCTTACTCCATATCTCAATGCGCTTGCCCATACCGATCAAACATACGTCTTTTGTTAATCCGGCAAACTCACGAAGACCGGCAGGGATAAGTATTCTTCCCTGTTTATCCGGCTCACATGGTGTAACTCCGGCATGGAAAAATCGGGTCAACTGACGTGATCCCTTATTTATAAGAGGTAAACTCTGGAGTTTTTCGTCAAGCGCTTGCCATTCCAATTGGGTATAGACAAACAAGCACCCGTCAAGTCCACGAGTGATAACAAAGGAGCCGCCAAGCTCTTCACGAAATCTGGCAGGAAGGATCAAACGACCTTTTGCGTCTATCGTATGGTTGTATTCACCCATAAACATAGCGTTCTTCTCCTCAAAAATTAAAAACCTACCACTTTTCTCCACAAATAACTACTTTTTACCACTTACAATGAGAATTCTAACATTTTTTTTCAAAATAACAAGTCTACTTTAGTGCGCAAGCTACGATAGAATCTGCATTTTTTATATTTCAGCTTTTTATATACCCTATATATTGGGTTTTGATTCTTATAAATATCTATATATGTTCATATAGATATTATTTATATAAATATAATTCTATAAGTATTAAGATGTGAATTTTTTATAATTTTTTTATTCCGGGTAAATATGATAGAATGTCCTAAGTAAAAAATTCATGGAGGCATTTTATGAAGCTTGGTATCGTAGGCTTGCCAAATGTAGGCAAGAGCACATTATTCAACTCTCTTACTAAGGCAGGTGCAGAATCTGCCAACTACCCTTTCTGTACGATAGATCCTAACGTGGGCGTTGTCTCAGTCCCTGACGAAAGACTTAATAAGCTTGCGCAGCTTTACAATTCAGCTAAGATCGTTCCGGCTATTATCGAATTCGTTGACATTGCCGGTCTTGTAAAAGGTGCATCCAAGGGAGAAGGTCTTGGAAACCAGTTCCTTGCCAATATCCGTGAAGTAGATGCGATCGTGCATGTCGTACGCTGCTTCAATGATGAAAATATCGTGCATGTCGATGGTTCAATAGATCCTCTTCGTGATATTGAAACAATAAATATGGAACTTATCTTTGCAGATATTGATGTTCTGGAAAAGCGCCTGGATAAGCAGAAAAAAGCAGCTATGAACAATAAAGAGGCCGCAAAAGAAGTTGCTTTCATAGAAAAAATGATCAAATTCCTCGAGGATGGAAATCTTGCTAAAAATTACGAGCTTTCCGGAGAAGATGAAGAAAATTATATGAAGGAATTTAATCTTCTTACAGCAAAACCTGTGATCTATGCTGCCAATGTAAGCGAAGATGATCTGGCGGATGACGGAGCCAATAATGAAAACGTGGCTGAAGTACGCGAATATGCAGCCTCTGCAGGAAGTGAAGTCTTCGTTATCTGTGCACAGATCGAGCAGGAAATGTCTGAGCTGGACGATGATGAGAAAAAGCTTTTCCTTGAAGACCTCGGTCTTAAGGAATCAGGACTTGATAAGCTTATAGCTGCCAGCTATAAACTCCTTGGTCTCATCAGCTATCTTACTGCCGGCGAGCAGGAAACAAGGGCATGGACTATTACCAAAGGGACTAAAGCTCCCGGTGCTGCCGGAAAGATCCATTCCGATTTTGAACGCGGTTTTATCAAGGCTGAAGTTGTACATTACCAGGAGCTTCTCGACTGCGGCTCCATCAATGCTGCGAAGGAAAAAGGCCTTCTCCGCATTGAAGGAAAAGATTATGTTGTTAAAGACGGAGATGTTATCCTTTTCCGTTTTAACGTATAAAAAAAGTCAGACTGCAAAATCAGGTTTATCCCTGAATTAAAAAACTCCAACAGAATTCAAATCTGTTGGAGTTTTTTGTATGAATATTTTTTATTACCTGCCGGATATCTTTTCAAGAAATGCTCTTGTATTTACAGCCGGATCCTTAAAAACCGCTGACCCTGCAACAATAATATCGGCTCCGTCTTTTACTATGCCTTCCACATTATCAAGATTAATACCCCCGTCGATCTCTATATCGCAACGGAGCGCCCTTTCATCTATAAGCTTTCTTAATTTTCTTACCTTTTCAAGAGTCTCAGGTATAAGCTTCTGTCCGCCAAAGCCCGGATTCACACTCATAACCAGAACCATTTCGACCATTTCCAGATAAGGAATGATCTTCTCGACATCAGTTTCCGGATTCAAAGATATAGCCGGTCTTACCCCCGCTTCTTTTATTTTCTTTAAAGTTGCTTCCACGTCCTCACATGCTTCCACATGGATAGTGATCCAATCCGCGCCCGCTTCGATAAAATCATCTATATATCTTATCGGCTCGTTTATCATAAGATGAACATCAAAAGGTTTTTCTGTTACCTTCCTGATAGATTTGATCACAGGCATACCAAATGAAATACTTGGCACAAAAAGACCATCCATAACATCTACATGTATGATATCAGCTCCTGCCAGGTCTACAGCTTTTATATCTTCTCCTAAATTTGCAAAATCAGCTGAAAGTATCGATGGTGCCAATCTAGCCATTTCTATCCTCCTAATACTCTTTTCTCATTTTTATATTTTCATACAATGACTTATAACTTTCATAACGATCTTCATTTATAGATCCGTTTTCTAAAGCCTTTTTGACCCTGCAGTCCGGTTCGTTGATATGTACACACTCATCGAATCTGCACTCTCCATTATACGGACTAAACTCAGGGAAATAATACTTCAGTTTTTCTTTTGGGATCGCCGGAATATCTAAAGATGTGAATCCCGGCGTATCCATTATGTATGTATCAGCAGAAATATTAAATATCTCCGAGTGTCTGGTCGTATGCCTGCCTCGGCCGATTTTACTGATACCCCCGACATCTGAGGCTCCCGGACATATTCGGTTTAAGATAGATGATTTACCGACTCCTGATGGCCCCGTAAGTATGGATGTCTTTCCTTCCAGCTCCTCCAGGAGCTCATCTATACCGCCGCCTGTTCTGGCGCTGGAAAACATGAGCTTAACATCACTTTTTTTATATCTTTTTAAAATATATTCCCTGACTGCCTTATCTTCTTCATCGACCTTGTTGAAACAAATAATAACAGGTATTTCATAGTATTCAAAAAAGATAAGTATTTTATCAAGAAGCGTATACTTAGGAGCCGGCTTGGAGATCGCCATAATAACAGCCGCCATATCTATATTAGAACATGCGGGTCTTATTATTTCATTCTTTCTCGGAAGGATCTCCTCCACATTTCCTCTTTTTTCCGCCTCATCTATAACCTGAATTATCACATTATCGCCAACTAAAGGTTTTATCCCTTCATTGCGAAAAAGGCCCTTCGCTTTACATTCGAAAAGGCCTTTTTCTTCTACATATACATAATAAAATCCAGCTATACCTTTAACAATCTTACCTGTATGATTTTCTGTCATATTTCCCTATCTGCTCATAATATTATGGCGCAGCCTTAGTACTGTTGGTAGTCGGTGTCGTTTTTTCAGCTTTCTCGTCATTAGCAAACTGAATTTGTACGACTCTCTTCTCGTCGTCCTGGTCATCAGTATTAAACTCAACTACTTTACCTGCCTTCGGGTTCTGATCTGTGACTCTCGCATTGTCATCCGGCAATTTGTCAGTCATATATTGACACTCCAGTCCCTCTGCCTTTATCAGGCTTACCGCTTCTTTAAATGTTTTTCCTTTAACGTCTGGAACAGTTGCCTTAGTAGTCTTCTTTTTACCGCTTGAAATTACCACACTGACAGTCTTTCCCTGCTCGATCTCGGTTCCTACACCTGGCGTAACTCTGATAACATGCAGCCATTCAACGGTATCACTTGTCTCATATGAAACAGAATACTTGAGATTCTTTGCTTCGATCGCCGCAAAAGCCTCATTCTCATAAAGACCTAAGACCTCAGGTACCGTTACCTTAGCTATCGTTGTTTGTGTAGTCGTTGTAGTTTCCGTTGTCAGGCTGAGAGTGACGGTAGATCCCTTATCAACACTTGTACCCGCTTCCGGATCCATCTTGGTAACGATACCCTTATCTGACGCAACGCTCACAAGGAAGCCTGCGTCTCTCAGGGTCTTCACAGCTTCGTCTACTCCCTTTCCTTTAACATCAGGTATCGTTACCTTAGCTACCGTTGTTTCTTTTGAGTCGGACTTCCCTGTAATAGAACCTGTCGTCGCATACCTGACACTGAAAATAACGATAATGATCACTATGATGGCTGCTATACCGATACCCACCCACTTAAGGATACCATTAAATCTACCGTTGCCTGAATCTTCAATGTCCTTCGTATCTGCTGCAGGCTTACGAGCCGGATCTGCTTTCTGTTTCTGCCCTCCAAGAACTGTTGTTTCTCCTCCTAAGGCTGAACTTCCTGCTGCCGATGCTGCAGTTCCCATCTGAACGAAGTCTACATCCGGCATAAGGAGTGACTTTTTAAGGTCTGCAATAAGCTCTTCCATATTCTGGTAACGAAGGTCTACCTTTTTCCGCGTGCACTTCTGAACTATTCTGTCAACGCTGAGCGGAATGCCGGCAATAAGTTCTGACGGCACCTTTATCTCATCCTGAATATGATGTACCGCTACCGCTACAGTAGAATCTCCGTCGAAGGGAACCTGTCCTGTGAGCATCTCAAAGAATGTAATACCAAAAGAATAGATATCACTTCTCTCATCTGAGTATCCGCCTCTTGCCTGTTCAGGTGACATATAGTGAACAGATCCCATTGCCGCTGTTGACACAGTAGTTGTCGCTGATGTCGCCTTGGCGATCCCAAAATCCGTGACCTTCACCTTGCCTTCCTTAGAAATAATAATATTCTGAGGTTTAATGTCACGGTGCACGATATGGTGAGCATGTGCGGCTTCAATACCATTAGCGACCTGAATAGCAATACTTACAGCTTCTTTGTAAGGCAAATGGCCTTTCTTCTCAATATACTTCTTTAATGTGATCCCTTCTACCAGTTCAAGGATCATGTAGTAGATCTGTCCTTCATTGCCAACATCATAAACATTGACGATATTAGGATGTGAGAGACCGGCTACCGCTCTTGCTTCCTGTCTGAATTTAGCAACAAACTGCTTGTCTTCCCTGAACTCTCTCTTTAAAACTTTTATAGCTACATATCGGTTAAGCTTATGATCCATTGCACGATAAACGTCTGCCATTCCTCCGGATCCGATCCGTTCTATGATCTCATATCTTTCCGATAATACAGTTCCTTTGTTTAACATAAAATAATTACCTTTCAACCTCAGGATCAATTACCATTGCTGTAATGTTGTCACTTCCGCCATTTTCATTTGCTGCTTCGATCAATCTTTCACATATTTCTCTTACAGACCCTCCGGCCTTGATAAGACGGGCTATCCTGCCATCATCGACCATATTGGTCAGTCCGTCAGAACACAGTAAGATCTTATCGCCTTTCTCAAGGTCAACTGAAAAGATCTCAGGGACTACAGATACATCCGCGCCTATAGCTCTTGTGATAATATTTTTATTTACGTGAACTCTTGCAGATTCCTTATCTAATTCTCCTCTTTGAACCATCTCTTCTACCAGAGAATGATCCCTTGTTATCTGCGTGATATCATCCCCGATTATATAAAGCCGGGAATCTCCTACATTTGCTACCTTGAGAGCAGATCCCTCGATCGTTGCTACAACAAGAGTGGTCCCCATACCTTCATAATCTCTGGATTCCAGTGCCTTTTCAATAAGCATCTGATTTACCTGTGTTACCGCATTTGTGAAAATATTGACCGTATCCTTATAATCATAGCTTTCAACAAGCTCTCGAAATTTCTCTACTGTGTACCTGGAGGCTAGGTCTCCGGCCTTATGTCCCCCCATTCCGTCAGCAACTATAAATAGGTTCTGCAACTCGCCAATGGGTTCATCCGTAAAATAAAAATAATCCTGATTAGCGCTTCGCACTCGCCCAATATCCGTAACGGCGTATGCTTTCATTCCAGATATCTCCTTCTTAACTGCCCGCAGGCTCCATCTATGTCCTGCCCCAATTCTCTCCTAATAGTAACATTAATTCTATTTTTTTCAAGCAGATTTGTAAACCCTGACAGGCATTCCTGTGCTGTTTTGGCATAGTTACGTTCTTTTATGGGATTTACATTTATTATATTGACATGGCAATTTATGCCTTTTAAAAGGTCTGCAAGCTCAAGCGCATTTTCAGCTGAATCATTGACACCTTTTATCAGGGCATATTCAAATGTGATCCTTCTTCCGGTCATATCAACATAGCTTTTGCATTCATCGATAAGCTCTTCTATCGTATAACTGGCAGCTACAGGCATCATGGACTTCCTTATACTGTCGTTTGGTGCATGCAGTGAGACTGCCAGAGTTATTGGAAGATGCATATCAGCCAGTTTCTTCATCATAGGGACCAGACCGCATGTAGAAACTGTAATATTTCGCATGCTTATGTTGAGGCCTTTTGCATCGTTGATCAATTCAAGAAATCTGACCAGATTATCAAAGTTCTGAAGCGGTTCTCCAGCCCCCATTACAACAATGTTGTCAACACGTTTTTTATTAAGTGACTGGATCCTGTATACCTGATCAAGCATCTCTGCCGGCGTCAGATCTCTTACGAGTCCGTCAATAGTTGATGCACAGAAGCTGCATCCCATTGCGCATCCGACCTGAGATGATATACAGACTGAACATCCGTGCTTATACTCCATTCGAACACTTTCTATGGAGTTCCCGTCTTCCAGTTCGAACAGATACTTTTTTGTCCCGTCTATGCTTGATACCTGCTCTCTTAATGGCTTTAAGACCGTCAGTTTAGCCAGGTCCTTCAACTTTTCCCTCAGGCCTATGGGAAGATCAGTCATATCATCGAAATTCGATACCAGTTTCACATGTACCCATTCATATATCTGCCTGGCTCTGAATGCAGGCAGCCCCCATTCCTTCATAAGACCGGTAAGTTCATCCATATTCATGGATTTAATATCAGCCGGACATTTTAAATTGTTTTCCATAGTCATCTCGATCTCTATTTCCTGAATACTGCCGTAAAGAATCCGTCACACTCACCATCGGTCCCCGGAAGTGTCAGCTTCTCCATTTCTTTTACGAGCCCCAGTTTATCTTCTATCCACTTCGTCATTTCTTCATTTTCTGCTCTGCAGATAGTACAGGTGCTGTAGACCAGCTTCCCGCCTTTTTTAACGGCTTTTGCCGCATTCTCCGTGATGCATTTCTGAAGTCTTACAAGCTCCGGTATATCCTCAGGTTTTCTCTTGAGTAGTATATCCGGTTTCCTTCCGATGATACCAAGACCTGAACATGGCACATCTGCAATGACCAGATCATATTTTTCCGCCTGTTCCTCATCTTCCACACATGAGTCAAATGTGCGTACATTTATATTATCTATCTTTAGACGCTTGATATTCTCTCTTATAAGGTCTGTTTTTGCATCTGTAATATCCTGTGAATCCACGCTGCCACCTCCAAGGCCTGAGAGGATCATAGCCGCGTTTATCGACTTTCCTCCCGGCGCGGCGCACATATCAAGGACTCTCTCTCCGCCTTTAAGTCCATACATTTCTCCGGATAGCATACAACTTAAGTCCTGTACATAAAACCAGCCCTCTTCAAATCCCCTTACAGATTCTATATTATCTATTCCCGAGATCCTGAGAGTGTACTCAGGCCAGTCTTCACATGTTTCAACGATCATCCCATCCTGCTTTAGGCGGGCCTTGAGCGCCGCCGGTGAAAGAATATTCGTATTACACCTTATATATATTCCATGAGGCCTTCTGAAAACTATAGCAAGTCTCTCTGCCTCTTCTGCCGACATTTGCCCGAGCCATATGCCGATGACCCATTCCGGGATCGAGTACCTTATTGATATTCCCTTCACCGGATCCTTGCTTATATCAGGATATTCAATATCCTCGATATTCCTTGATATATTACGAAGAACTCCATTAATAAATGCCTTAAGATTATCAATTCTGAGCTTGGCCGTCATCTTTACAGCCTCGTTACAGACTGCAGATGGCGGAATATTATCCATAAACATTAATTGATAGACTGACATCTCAAGAATTGTCGCAACCTGTGGACGCATATTCCTGACCGGTGTCCTGGAAAACTGGTCGATCACGTGATCCAATAATATAATATTTTCCAAGGTTCCATAAACAAGCCGCGTAATAAAGGCGCGCGACCTTTTCTCTAAAGATTTTCGCGCGCCAAAAGAGCGATTAAGGCTCAGTCCAACTGCTTCATTTTCTGTTTTAACTTTCAGCAGAATATCAAGTGCTAGTTTTCTTTCATTTAACTGTGCCACTTTATCCCTCCGCCCTTAATCTTCTCTGTTTCGAGCTATAAACAGAAGTCTGAGTAACTGAAGAACTGATGTAGCTGCTGCCGCAACATACGTAAGTGCCGCTGCTCTTAGCACCTTCCTTGCTCCTCTCATTTCTTCCTGAGAAAGCATATTATTGCCCTCAAGTATACTCAAGGCTCTTCTTGAGGCATTGAACTCTACCGGTAATGTAATGATCTGAAATGCCACAGCCGCACTGAATAAGATAATTCCTATCTTCAGGAGAATCGAGCCTGTTGATGAATTGATAAAAAGTCCTGCTGCAATGAGAAACCATGAGATCTGGGAGCTAAAGTTCACTATGGGAACTATCGCTGTTCTGAGTGTTAAAGGTGCATATCCGTAAGCATGCTGTACTGCGTGTCCACACTCATGAGCCGCTACGGCTACAGCCGAAACAGAAGTCTGTCCGTACACGGTATCTGAAAGATTGACCGCATTACGACCCGGATCATAGTGATCGGTCATTGAACCGGCTACATGCCCCACTCTTACATTTGAGATACCCTGAGATGCCAGGATAGCTGACGCCGCTTCCATTCCGGAAAGTCCTCTGCCCGAAAATACCTTTGAGTATCTGGCAAATGTACTCTGAACATTTATCTGTGCAATTATCGTAATTACCAGAGTTATCAAAATAACTATATAATAACTTCCGCCTATTAAAAAACTATGGTACATAACATCATTCCCCTCTGTATTTATATGAGCTTATCGCCAAGCTTCAATGCTTTTCCATTAAGGAAATCTCCGACTTTCATCCTTTTTTTCCCTTCCAGCTGTACTTCGGTCACACGAAGACCCGATACAGCCCCGTTGCTTTCTATACATGCAATATCAAAGGAATTTTTTCTCATATCCGCGATCTGCCCCGGACATACATTTTTAAACTTATCTTTTGATTCCGGTTCCGACTCAGGATCTATTACATCAGCCGCCCAGATCGTAAGTTTCTTATTTCCTAGATGAGTGTAGGCACTGGGCCATGGGTTGAGTCCTCTGATCAGTCTTTCCAGCTCAAGTGCCGGTCTTGTAAAATCAAGTTCTCCCATTTTTTTGTTTAACATCTTAACGAGGCTGGCCTTATCTTCATCCTGTTTTACCGGATGGATACCACCTTTCTCCAGTTCTTCCAGCGTTTTGACAAGAAGGTCAGCTCCGACAGAACTTAATCTGTCAAAAAGACTGCCGCCAGTCTCTTTCGGATCTAATTTCACTTTTTCCACAAGTAAAATATCCCCCGTATCCAGCCCCTCTTCCATGAGCATGGTCGTCACTCCTGAGTACTCGTCACCATTTATAACGGCCCATTGTATAGGCGATGCGCCTCTGTACTTAGGAAGAAGAGACGCATGCACATTTATACAGCCAAACCTCGGAATATCAAGCAGATCCTTAGAAAGGATCTGTCCATAAGCAACAACAACTATAGCATCAGGACTGACAGACCTGATGGTCTCCACCAATTCAGGATCTCTTGCTTTTTCCGGCTGCAGGACCGTTAATCCCAACTCAACTGCAATCTCCTTTACAGGTGAATATACAGGCTTCTTGCTTCTCTTAACAGGTCTGTCCGGCTGTGTAACAACTGCAGCCACCTCATGACCTGCTTGAATGACTGCCTTTAAAGTTTCTGTAGCAAAATCTGGTGTTCCCATAAATACTATTTTCATTTTCTTCTTTCCTCCGCCAGATCTCTTGCCTCTTATTTAAAAGATTCGTCAGTCAATACTTCAGATATATCATCGTCTGATGATATATCTTTCATTGTTTCAATATTAACTTTTTTTTCCCAGGCTTCAAATTCTTCTTCCCTGATCTTTATCCCATCAGGATCTTCTTCATCCAGAACAAGGTCAACGAAAACTATTCCATCAAGATGATCTATTTCATGCATCAGAGCCTTGGCAAGCAGTCCGTGTGCATCGATCCTTATCTTTTTAAAATCTCTGTTTAAGCCCTCTACGATAACGTGTTCCGGCCTTATGGTAGTTCCTGATTCATCCGGCACGGAAAGGCAGCCTTCACTTGTTATCTGCATACCCTCCCTTAAGATGACCTTTGGGTTTATAAGCGCCAGAGGCTTCTTCCTGTTTTCAGTAATATCGATAACGAGAACTCTGCGCAGAACACCCACCTGTACCGCCGCAAGGCCTACTCCGTCTTCTGCGTACATAGTCTCAAACATATCATCAATGAGTTCCTGTATTCTGGGCGTCAGTTCCTTTACTTCTCTGGATCTTTTTCTTAATATTTCATCGCCTAATACTCTAACTGTTCTAATTGCCATTTTACTTCCTCTATCTAATCAAGTTCTGTCAAACTGAGTAAATACCTTAATGAAAAGGTCACTTTTTCTTATATGATCCTCCAGCATATTTTTTAATTCCGTAAGATCATAATCATTTTGCGCCTTAATATATAAGATCATTCTATACTCATCGTCAAGTTTATAAATAACATCCCTGGCGGGCCCTATTACCTGAACCCTGCCCTCATGATCAGCCTCCCAGGCATGCATATAACTCAGGCTGCTTATCGTTTCTACAGCTTTCAGGAGAACCGCTTCGTCCTTTGACGCAAATGTAACCGTCATCATATTCCATATAGGCGGATATAGCAAGCCTCTCCTATATTCGATCTCTTCTTTATAGAAAGCATCATAATCCTGTTTTGCTGATTCAACAATACAGAAATTATCGGGAGAGTATGTCTGAATGTAGACCTCCCCCTTTTTTTCACCGCGTCCGGCTCGTCCGGCGGCCTGAGTCAATAATTGAAATGTCCTCTCACCCGCTCTGTAGTCATTGGAATAAAGTGACATATCTGCGGCTAAAGCGGCTACAAGTGTTACATCTGCAAAGTCATGTCCCTTTACGATCATCTGCGTTCCAATGAGAATATCCGCTTCATGGTTGGCAAAGCTTTCAAGGATCTTAGCATGTCCGTCTTTTCCTGCCGTCGTATCCTTATCCATCCTTAAGACTCTTGCTTCAGGAAAAAGCTCCTTTATCTTTTCTTCCACCTGCTGTGTTCCTGCACGAAAACCCGCAATATATCCGGATCCGCATTCAGGACATGTCTTTACCATAGGTTCTTCATGTCCGCAATAATGGCATATCAATTTACCATTTCTGTGATATGTAAGGGATACGTCACAGTGGGGGCATTTCATAACATGACCGCATGACCTGCATGAGATAAACCCTGCAAATCCTCTTTTATTGATAAAAAGCATGGCCTGTTCACTTTTGTTTAAGCGGTCCCGGATAGATGCCATGAGCCCTCGTGAAAACATCTGCCTGTTTCCTGCGCTAAGCTCCTCTCTCATATCTTCTATACGAACATCAGGCAAGCTTCTGGCCGCTGCTCTTTCTTTGATCACGAGCAGTTCATACTCTCCGCTGCAGGCTTTATAAAATGAATCAACTGATGGTGTGGCTGAACCAAGGATCACAGAGGCACCCGCCCCTTCAGCTATATGTATTGCAGTCTCTCGCGCATGATATTTTGGTGTAGTCTCACTTTTATAAGACTCTTCATGCTCCTCATCGATAACGATAAGGCCTATATTTTTGAATGGCGTGAAAAGCGCTGATCTCGGGCCTATTATCACATCTATATCTCCCCTTGCGGCGCGCAGGAACTGATCATAACGTTCCCCTTTAGACATCCTCGAGTTCAATATGGAGACCCTGTCACCAAATCTGTTATAAAACCTCTGTACTGTCTGAAATGTAAGTGCAATTTCCGGAATAAGTACGATAGCCTGCTTCCCCTGATCAACTATATGATCAATAAGTTCAATGTAACAAAGGGTCTTTCCGCTCCCTGTGATCCCGTGCAGCAGGTAAGTCTTTTTTATTCCTCTGTCGATATCATCCCGTATCTTCCTGACAACAGCCTCCTGATGCCTGTTCAAGACCAGCTTTTCCTTATTTTTCTTACTGCATACCACAGGATTTCGATATAGCTCTTTCACCTCCACGGTTATTACTCCAGCAGTTTCAAGATCAGTCACCGTTTTACCGCTTACATTAAGCTTTTCCTTCAAGCTGCTTAAACTTGCGGTATTTACGCCAATTAATGCCTCAAGAAGTCTCACTCTTGCTGATGCCTTTTTTTTTCGCATCCTTTCCAGGTATCCTTCTACCAGCTCCAGATCTTCCACAAGCCTTAGAATTTTGGTCTCTTTCATCCTGACCTTATCTCTGACTGGAAGTACCGTTTTAAGAGCCTGACTCATCGTTCCGCCATAATATGACTTGAGCCAGCCGGCAAGTGCGATCATCCTAGTCTCCGGCAATTCACTGTCAGATGTTATCCCTGAAATGTCTTTTATTTTTTCAGGATCTATCTTCGCCTCATATCCAAGTCCCACAACATAACCCGCCACCTGTTTATTCCCGGAACCAAACGGAACCAATACAGCTGCGCCAAGAGAGACGTCATTTCTCAGATAATCCGGTACTGAATATTGGAATGTTTTATCAAGCTGTTCATGAGAGATACCGATAATTATATCTGCATATAAGATATTCAATTTATTCTCCTCTCTGAAACATCCCTTTGCCTTCATATTACTATTTAAAATCAAATTAATTTTGATTTTATGATTAAATTTTCCTTAAAATCAATAAAGATTAATAAGGGCCTGAGTTGTACTTGCTCAGGCCCTTATTGATATAATTCTATAAACTTAGAAAAGTCCTGAGATCGTACCCGCAGCTCCGTCAACATTGATATTTTCAGCTGCCGGAGTCTTAGGAAGTCCGGGCATTGTAAGGATCTTCCCTGTAAGTACTACAACAAATCCTGCCCCTGCGCTCACATACGCATCACGAACATGGATCTTGAATCCGCCCGGGCGTCCAAGCGCCGCCGGGTTATCTGATAATGAGAACTGAGTCTTGGCCATGCACACCGGCAATGAACCAAATCCCATTTCAGCAAGTGTCTTAAGATTCTTTCTGGCTTCGCCTTCATATTCTACGCCATCGGCGCCGTAGATCTCACATGCGATCGTATTGATCTTCTCCTCCAGTGAAAGTTCACTCGCATAAAGATATTTAAAATCAGATTCCTTATCCAATGCCTCAATAACCTTAGCCGCCAGTTCTTTTCCGCCTTCTCCGCCCTTTTCCCAGACTTCTGACGGTGCAAATTCACAACCTACTCTCTCACAGAACTCGCGTACAAAGGCTTTCTCTTCTTCTGTATCTGTAATGAATGAATTAAGCGCAACAACGATTGGTACACCATACTTTTTCATATTTTCAATATGCTTTTCAAGATTGACTATACCTTTTTTTACGGCCTCAAGATCTGGATCCTTCAACTCTGTCTTAGGAACTCCGCCATTATATTTCAGCGCTCTGATCGTAGCTACTATAACTACGGCATCTGGACTGATCCCAGCCTGGCGGCACTTGATATCCATAAACTTTTCCGCACCCAGATCAGCTCCGAATCCTGCTTCCGTTACACATATCTCACCCAGCTTAAGGCCTAGTTTAGTTGCTCTTATCGATGAACATCCATGTGCTATATTGGCAAATGGGCCGCCATGGATAAGGACCGGTGTATGCTCGAGCGTCTGGATCATATTAGGCTTGATCGCATCCTTGAGGACTGCAGCAACAGCACCGGTAGCCTTGATATCTTTTACTGTTACAGGACCGCCATCAATGTCATACGCAACGATTATCCTGTCGACTCTTGCTTTAAGATCATCTATATCCTCAGCCATACAAAGTATGGCCATGATCTCGGATGCAGCCGTGATCTGGAAATGATCTTCTCTCATTTCACCATTAGCTCTTGAACCAAGCCCTAATATAATATTTCTGAGCGCCCTGTCATTCATATCAAGGCAGCGCTTCCATACAACTTTCTTAGAATCTATCCTTAAAGCATTGCCATGATGCATATGATTATCCAGCATAGCGGCAATAAGATTATTAGCCGTCGTAATAGCATGAAAATCTCCTGTGAAATGAAGATTCAGATCTTCCATAGGGATTGCCTGGGCATATCCTCCGCCTGCAGCACCTCCCTTAACTCCGAAGCAAGGCCCGAGAGATGGTTCTCGCAACGCTGCTATTGTTTTCTTTCCCAATAGATTCAGAGCCTGCGTAAGACCGATCGTGGTGGTCGTCTTGCCTTCACCCGCAGGTGTAGGATTAACAGCCGTAACCAGAACTAACTTGCCTGACTTTTCATTTTCAAGTCTTTTTTCCAGTTCATCACTTACCTTAGCCTTTGTCTTTCCGTAAAACTCGAGTTCATCTTCATTAACTCCAAAGCTTTCAGCTACCTTGCCAATACTCCAGATCTCAGCTTCCTGAGCAATTTCAATGTCACTCTTAACCTCTGTCAACCCCATTTTCTACTCCTTACAAATACATGAAAACTAAATGATACTCATACCAATATTATTTATAGCGAAATTTCATCCATCAGTCCATACCTCTGAGGAATTCTTCAAACTCATCCATAGTCATGAGGACCTTTCTTGGTTTAGTCCCCACTTCCGGACCTACTACCCCGAGATCGGTAAGCTGATCCATGATCCTTCCGGCCCTGTTAAATCCAATTTTAAAATTTCTCTGCAGCATACCGATAGACCCGCGTTCCTTTTCTATTACGAACCTGCCCGCCTCAGCAAACAAAATATCTCTTTCATCTCCTGAATCAACAGTTCCTCCGGGTGCTCCCGGGAAATTTGCTGCTGTCTGTGTGATCTTTTCGATCTCCTCCTGATCGGCTTCCGGGCCTTCCTGATCGTTATTTTCTTTCAGGAAATCAACGACCCTTGCCACTTCTTCATCTGAAACAAATGCGCCCTGTACACGGACAGGCTTAGGAATACCTGTTGGAAAGAACAACATATCGCCCTTACCAAGAAGCTTTTCCGCCCCATTCATATCGATTATAGTTCTGGAATCAACTCCAGATGATACCGCAAAAGCGATTCTTGACGGTACGTTTGCTTTAATAAGACCGGTTATAACATTTACTGATGGTCTTTGCGTAGCTATGACAAGGTGTATCCCTGCGGCTCTGGCAAGCTGAGCAAGCCTGCATATCGCAGTCTCCACTTCACCTGGCGCCACCATCATAAGATCAGCCAGCTCATCAATAATTACAAGTAACTGAGGCATTGGATAGTGGCCCTCTTCCTCCAAATGTCTCTCTTTGACCCTGACATTGTAATCATTGAGATTTTTGGCTCCCACTGCTGCAAATTTCTTATATCTGGAATCCATTTCCGCAACCGCCCAATTAAGAGCACCTGACGCCTTTTTAGGATCTGTTACGACCGGGATGAGCAGGTGAGGGATACCATTATAAGCGCTGAGTTCTACTACTTTAGGATCGATCATGATCATTTTGACCTGATCAGGTCTGGCCTTATAAAGCACACTCATGATCAGTCCGTTGATGCAGACCGATTTACCTGAACCTGTTGCTCCCGCAATAAGTACATGAGGCATTTTAGCTATATCTGCCATAACAGGCTGTCCCGCAATATCCTCCCCCACCGCAAATGAGATCAAAGATCTATGTTCTTGAAAAGCTTTGCTTTCAATGAGTTCCCTGAGTGAAACACTGCCCGGATTCTTGTTCGGCACCTCTATACCGATCGCCGCCTTGCCCGGGATAGGAGCTTCTATCCTTATATCCTCGGCTGCCAGATTAAGCTTGATATCATCAGCAAGGCCCACTATCTTGCTTACTTTAACGCCCATCTCCGGCTGCAGTTCAAATCTTGTGACTGCCGGCCCGCAGCTGATATCTGTTATCTTTACGTTTACGCCGAAATTTTCAAGTGTCTGTTTTAACAGGATCGCCGTTTCTCTGTTTTCCTGTTTTTTAGCTCCTGACGTTGATGTTTTGACCTTATTGAGCAGATCCAGAGGCGGATACTTATATTCTTTCGATACAGATACACCAGCATGTACTATGTTTTCCCCCGCAGGTTTCGCGATTCTGTCGGAGGCAGGTGACAGGGTCTGCGTCAGTGCGGACGGCACAGGTCCTTCCGGCATCGCCTCTTCCACGTCCTTCCCGGCATTCAGTCCAGGATAGTCCTCTCCCTGATCTGTATCATTATACATTTCCTTATTATCATTATCATTGATCATATCAGAATCCGATGATAAAGTATCCGCAAATATATCTGCAAATCCCGCATTGATCCTTTCTCCTGCAGGATCATCCTGAACGCCATAAAGAGCTTTCTCTTCTACGTCATCCTCTCCAGGTTTTGTACTGCCTGCCTTATACCCTGTAAGGGATGTATTCCCCACACCTCTTACCTTTCTTTCCATCCTCGGCAGCGGCAGTTCCTCATCTGAAAGACTGCTCTCTGAAGGTGCTGGCTGTCTTCTTGATTCAGCCTGTTTTTCTGCTTCCTTAGCCGCAAGAATTTCCTGCCTCCTTGCTTCCTTTTCTTCGCGGCGTTTTCTTATACGTTCCTCTCGTTCTGCTCTGGCAGTTTCTCTCTTTAATCTGGTCTCATCGGCATTCTGACTATATTCCTCATAGTCTTTTTTCATATTTTCTGCTGCCGCGATACCCTTCTCTCTCGCCTGTGAAACGGTTTTTCTGACTGACCATTCGGTCATTATTACAACACATATAACAGCCAATACAAGAAGTATCAGTATCGATCCTACAAGACCGGTCGGAGATAAGATCTTAACTATAAGTCCTCCGATCACTCCACCGCCATTTTTTTCTTCTGCACTGGCCAGAAAATATTTCCCCACACTGGTTGAAAATACGGGCGGTTTATTATAAACACGCTGCCATATGGCAGATATCAATATCATCAGCGAATAAAGCGCCGCAAATTTTATTTTTGTACTTCCATCGATCTTATCTTTTGATGCATAGTAGATAAGATTAAAAGCCAGTAAAAATGGGAATATATATTCCATTATTCCTATAAGACCGAAGAAGAACCACTTTATACCTCTTCCTACCGGCCCTACCAGACCGAAGTTACTCAAGCATAAAAGAACAAGGCAGCCCATCCCCAGTAAAAAGTATATCTCTTTATTAACCGGATTTTTCTTTACTGATCTGGCGCGTTTTCTTCCTGTACTTTTTTTTCTGCTTGCTGCCATTACCTAATCACCCTCATAAACTCTATCAATCCAAATCATCTTCATCTGATGCAACAGACTCGCCCTGTCTCTTTCTGGCAGCTTCGTCCTCCGCAAGATATTCATCATATGTTGTCAGTTTATCTACCAGACTTCCATCAGGCAGTATCTCCATGATCCTGTTTCCTATAGTCTGGACGAACTGATGATCATGAGAGGTAAAAAGGACGACCCCGTCAAATTTGATCAATGCGTTATTCAAGGCTGTGATCGATTCCATATCCAAATGGTTCGTAGGATCGTCAAATACTAGTACATTAGCCCCTTCTATCATCATTCTTGACAAAAGTACTCTAACTTTTTCACCTCCGGAAAGGACCTTTACCTTCTTAATTCCATCTTCGCCAGGGAAGAGCATCCTGCCAAGAAATCCTCTTACATAAGTTGGATCCGGATCCGGTGAGAATGGAGTAAGCCATTCAACTATCGTATCATCACTGTCAAACTCAGCATTGATGTCTTTCGGGAAATATGCGACCTTAGTCGTAGTACCCCATTTGAAGCTGTCTTCCTCCGTCTCCGACCTTCCTGCAAGGATCTCGAAAAGAGCTGTCGTAGCCTTCTCATTAGAACCTACAAAAGCAATTTTTTCATTCTTGTTAACAATGAATGAAATATTATCAATGACCTTCTCTCCATCCATAGAGGCCGACAGATCCTTAACTTCCAGTACTTCATTCCCTATCTCTCTTTCTGGCCGGAAATCCACATAAGGATATTTACGGCTTGATGGCTTGATATCATCAAGTTCGATCTTCTCGAGAGCTTTCTTCCTGGATGTCGCCTGTTTTGATTTAGATGCGTTAGCGGAGAATCTCTGAATAAATTCCTGCAGTTCCTTGATAGTTTCTTCTTTCTTTCTGTTAGCTTCTTTTCTCTGCTTCAATATAAGCTGACTTGATTCATACCAAAAATCATAGTTACCTGCATAAAGCTGGATCTTAGCGTAGTCTATATCTGCGATCTGAGTGCATACCTGATTGAGGAAATGACGGTCATGAGATACAACGATAACCGTATTGTCAAAATTGATAAGAAATTCTTCTAGCCAGGCGATTGCATCGAGATCCAGGTGGTTAGTAGGCTCGTCAAGAAGCAAAATATCCGGGTTACCGAATAATGCCTTGGCAAGGAGCACCTTTACCTTGGCGCTTCCATCAAGTTCCTTCATCTGGCAGCCATGAAGCGCCGTATCTACACCAAGCCCATTAAGAAGCTGGGCTGCATCAGACTCTGCCTCCCAACCGTTCATATCGGCAAATTCTGCCTCCAGTTCGCTGGCCTTATTTCCGTCTTCTTCTGTAAAATCTTCCTTGGCGTATATCTCTTCTTTTTCTTTCATTATTTCGTAAAGTCTCTTGTTTCCCATGATCACGGTCTCAAGGACTCTTACTTCATCATATTTAAAGTGATCCTGCTCAAGAACTGAAAGTCTCTGACCCGGAGTTATGGCAATTTCACCTTTTGAAGGTTCGATCTGTCCGGATAAGATCTTCAAAAAAGTAGATTTACCAGCTCCATTGGCACCTATAAGTCCATAACAGTTTCCTTCTGTAAATTTAATGTTCACTTCCTCAAAAAGGGCTTTTTTACCTATTCTGTAAGTGACGTTGTTAGCGCTGATCATTATATCCTCCTCGTGAAAAAACCGCGTAATACCCGCATTCTCTCATAAATATTAATGGTTACAATGATACTATAGAATATGCCTTTTTTCAATGCCCTTATCATGCAGGTCAAGGCAGTGAGCACTTTACATAAGGTGACAGACCCAGAAGAATAAATAAAATACAAAAGATCAGACAACTGATAATTTACGCTGACCAAACAGAAGATCATTGACCGTGCACAGGCAGACCATCTCTATATCTTCCTCGCTGACAAGCAATTCTTTACTGTCTCTTTTATAAAGAAAATCTATACAGGTAGTATAGCTACTAGCCTTTATTATCTTAGTTGCTACATATTTATATATGGTGAACATCACTACAAATCGGGTGTGCTTATCTGCCTCAGGGATGTCTCTATATTTTTCAAACATGACAGTTAAGAATTCATCTTTGAAAAAATTCGTAAAGATTATGTCAGAAAGAATTTCCATCGTATTTCTTTCCGGCAGATTATGCTCCTGCATGACAAGCTTAACAGCCAATATCCTCACAAGATTCATCAGCCCCAGATCCCACATGGTATCCTCCACATGTATGTGCGTGGCATATTTTTTAGCCCAGGCAGTTTCCTCCGCCTCATACAACCGCCCCCTCATGTGATCATCAGTCACCACATAAATGAAGATCCCTGTATTTTTGCATATTTCGATCAGTTCATTAACTCTTTCCAGCTGTTTGATGCTGTCCTCGATCCATTTTGTAAAAAATACCACAAGATTAACTCTTACACTTTCAAATTTTTTAGAGTTGATCTTTTTTCTTATTTCTTCTTTTACCTCGTCAAACCGTCCATAAACGTTCATCTTCTTTTTTACTATTGCCCTGAAAGAACAAATCCCCATCTGTTCCAATACATCTCCAACATATTCGGCAATACTGTCATCATGGTCTGATAAATAATAATTTATATACATAGGCCCTCTCATAAAATAATAACAAGTAATAAGGAATAAATGTGCTATGAATATAGCCGTGACTTTTTAGACAAGCAGAAAAATAATATAGATAGATACCCTACCATATGACAGGATTATAACAAAGTATTTATTAGAGAACAATTTTTTCTATTTAATTTCATCTTTATTTCACTGCAAAAACACTTTTAGAAAATGTAGCTTTAAAAATCAAAAAAGCCCGGCATAAAGCCGGACTTCTACAGCAGGGGTGGAGAGAATCGAACTCCCGCCAAAGGTTTTGGAGACCCCTATGATACCATTTCACCACACCCCTGTATCTCAGGCATCTGTCAGGTCTTCCCTGACACAAATGCTTGAGTATTTTATCATTTAAAAATATAGCTGTCAACACTTATCCGGCCGTTTATCACGCACCATCCGCCATGCGACATAATAACATATGACAGACGTGGTCCATGTTATAGGATAGATCATACCTACGGTCCTTACTGAAAGAAGGCCAAGCGCCGCGAAGAGTATAAGTAGCAGTGCTCTTGCCACAGCAAAATTAGCCAGTGATATAAACATCGATGTTTTTGACCTTCCCATACTCCTTACACAGTTTGAAAGAGTTTCAAGTATCACATACAGACAATAAAATGGAGCCGTTATATATATAAGTTCCTTGCCCAGCCTTATGACCTCCGCTTCCGGATTGAAAAATCTGAACAGCGGACCTGCAAAAATTATAACTGCCGCACATATCGCCGCAACGATCGGCAATGCTGTCGTTATACACTTTCTTACTGTCGGCCTTATTCTATCATAGTTCCCTGCGCCTACATTCTGGCTCACTATAAATAAAGCTGCCTGCCCAAAAGCAACTATCGGATAGTACATAAAAAGCTCTATCTTGAAATAATCCGCAAATGTGGCCATTGGATCAACACCAAGTGTATTGATATTGGCCTGAATAAATAAATTGGATAAAGTAACTATCATGTTCTGGATGCCTATAGGCATCCCCATTGAAAAGATCAATTTAATGATACCCTTACTTGTGGATGGTACGATATCCTCGCTTACATGGCCTGAAGTCTCTGCATTTCCGACTCTGAGGTGAAACTCATAGTGCTTCTTTTCTGTTATCTCAAAATAAGCATAGGTCATTGCCGCCGCCAATGCCTGACTGATGAATGTTGCCAGGGCTACTGCAAATATCCCGTCATTCATCGTTTTTATAAACAGCCAGTCCAGATATATATTCAGCCCCCCTGAAATGGTCTGAAAAATCATTGGGATCCTGGAATTTCCTACCGCCCTCAGCATTCCTGATGTCATATTGAAGATCATCATGGGTATTATACTGAGAAAATAGATCCTGATATACTCAACAGCCAGATCCATGACCTCATTCGGTGTTTGCAGAAGAATAAGGGCCGGCCTTGCAAAAATAATACCTGCCAGAGTAAGTCCGGAGCCCACCAAAATGGATACCATCAGAACCGTTCTTCCTATGCGCCTTCTGGCCGGTATATCATGTGCGCCGAAGGCTCTGGCAAAAAGTATTCCAGTCCCCACCGAAAGACCGCCAAAAAGTCCGATCGCCAGAACTACTAAAAGAGAACTGGCCCCGATCGCCGCAGAGTAGTTTTTCCCCAGCATATTTCCTGAGAAGATAAGATCTGCCGAATTGTAGGCCTGCTGGATCAGGTAAGCACCGATTATAGGAAGTACGAATTTTATGATCTTACCTCTTATATTACCCTCTGTAAAATCTATTTCTTGTTTGTTCATAAAATGCGAGTCTGCCTCTCTGTATTAATAATCCAGGAGTATAATACTAAATCTTATATATAATATCCAGTCTACATAAGAACTGAATCTATCAACAATTTTGTATAAGCTTCTTTAGGATCAGTCAGTACTTTTTTCGCATCTCCGGACTCTACTATCTTACCTCTGTCCATAACAAGGATGTTATCACACAGTCCTCCCGCTAAGGCTAAGTCATGCGTTATAAAAAGGATAGAAAGTCCGTTCTCACGTTGAAGATCTTTCAAAAGTTCTGCGATCTGAGCCTGTACACTTACATCTAAAGCCGACGTTATCTCATCACATATCAGAATGTGCGGTTTGATAGCCAGGGCCCGTGCGATCGCCGCCCTCTGGCATTCCCCTCCTGACATTCTCACCGGATACTTGTGTGCATAAGTTTCCGGCAATCTGACCATACTTAATAAATGCGGAACATTGGCTCTTGCCTCATTTTTTCCCATACCGAAATTCATCTGGACTCTGACGAGGCATTCATGTATAGTCTGTCTCGGATCAAAAGATTCTTTCGGCATCTGGAATATCATCTGTACCTGACTGAAATATTCCTTTTCAAACTTTTCTCCGATCTCCTCTCCATCCAGCAATATCCTGCCTCCGCTTTTTTTCTCAAGTCCTACAAGCAGTTTTGCTATAGTTGATTTCCCGCATCCGGATTCTCCTACAAGTCCAAGGAACTCTCCATCGTGCAGTGAAAAACTCACATCGTTCACTGCATGGAGGATCTCTCTTCCGGGCAGAGGGTATTTTTTATCCAATCCTTTAACTTCAAGTACTGCAGTCACTCTGTCCCTCCTTACCTAGACCCTTTCATCTGCCAGATCTTCATGTGCGTCATGCTTGCAGTACAAGTGACATCTGACAAAATATCCCGGCTCCATCTCCACCAGCGGAGGCATATGGCAGCCGCACATTTCTCCGCACTCCTTACAGCCATTACAATATGGACATCCTTGGATCGTTCTGTCTATCACTGCAGCCGAAATATCTCTCGGTAAAGACTTGCCAAGTTTTGGAACTGCTGCCACGAGATTTTTAGTATACGGATGGTGCGCATATTTTATGACATGGTCTTTTCTTCCATACTCAAAAACAGATCCCGCATACATAACCAGCATCTTGTCCGCCATATGTGATATTACGCCCATATTATGCGACACTATTACGATAGCGGTCCCCAGGCTGTCTCTGATCTTCATAAGTTCGCATATCACTTCCTTCTGAGTAATTACGTCTAAAGCTGAAGTGGGCTCATCAGCCATTAAGATCTTTGGCTTCAAGACCATAGACATCGCAATGGAAACTCTCTGACACATACCTCCGGACAATTCAAATGCATAGCTGTTTAATATCCTTTCAGGATCACTCAGTCTGAATACGGACATTAACCGCAGCATTTCCGCCTTGGCTTCTCTCGGGTCCATCCCATGCATTTTGACCATTTCAAAAAGCTGGCTTTTTATCTTTCTTGTGGGATGAAAGGATTCTACCGGATTCTGAGAAATAAGAGATATATCTTCTCCTCTCATCTTCCTTTTTTCTTCCCTTGACATGGACAGTACATCTCTGCCGTCATACATGATCTCTCCGCCTGTGACATATCCGCCCTTTCCAAGCACTCCCATTGTCGTGTGGATCAATGTGGATTTTCCACAGCCCGATTCACCTACAAGGCCTATTATTTCTCCTTGACTTACAGCAAGGGAGACATCCCTTAAGATAGAGGTGTCTCCGTAGTTAACATTTAAATTATTAATTTCTAAAATAACTTTATTTTCCATAGACAAAATTATTTGGTGATCTTCCATAAAGCTGCCGGATCCAGACCATACATGCCATAATCAAGACCCTTGACATCTTTTTTGGATACGAGGCTGTTCACTACATGCATGAGATAAATATGATCTGTCTCTTTATATATCTCTTTCTGGATATTTTTGCCTAGTTCTGCCCTCTTCGCCTCATCTGACTCTGTTTCCAGCTGTTCAACATATCTGTCGAGCGCCTGGCTGGAGAATTTAATGAAGTTAGACGGTTTTCCTGTCTGGTAGACCGGCTGAAGATAATTCTGGCAGTCTCCAAATGTTTCTGTGTTATATCCATAGGTCGCGATATTAAATTCACTCTTTTTGAGTTCATCCATGACCTGTTCTGAGACCTTGATCTCCGAATCAATACCTATCGCCTTCAGTTCTTCCTTTAATACCTCGCAAAGCTTAGGGAATGAATTCGCCTTATATGTCACGATATTGAACTTGATATTCTGACCATCTTTATCCACAAATCCATCGCCGTTGGTATCCTTATATCCCGCATCTGCAAGTATCTTTTTAGCCTGATCCGGATTGTACTTAACATCCTTGGTCTGTTCCTGGTAAAAACGTGAGTCTGATGTAAAGATAGATGTCGTCACAGCGCCCTGATTGGAATAGACCCCGGAAACGATATCTTCTCTGTTAAATGCATGCTGCACAGCTTCTCTTACTGCAGGATCCTTAGTAGATGTAAAGTTAGGATTGACATAAAGGAAATAAACTCTGCCCGCATTCTTCTTGGTCACATTGAAACCGCTGTTTCCCTCAAAAAGCTTAAGGTCTGTTGAAGGTACGCTCGCCCAGTCGATTTCACCTGATTGAAGTGCTCTTGTTACAGCCTTCGCATCAAGGCCTGTTTTGGTATGAAGCTTAGCAAGTCCAGGCTTTCCCTTCCAATACTTATCATTTCTTACCAATTCACAGTTTCCTTCTGCATCCATCTTCTCCAGAATATATGGGCCTGTACCGATAAGTCCTCTCGTATAGTCCGATGCGCTCGTATCAAAAATAAGAGCGTCTGTAGACGTTAAAATTCGAGGAAGGATTGCTGACGGCTTCTGTGTTTTGATCGTAACTGTCTGACCGCTGGCTTCGATCGATGCAACTTTTACGATACCGGTAAGAGATGTATTTTTTGCAAAGGTATATTCCAATGCAGTTTTGCAGGCTTCACCTGTAAGATCTTTTCCATTGGTAAATTTTATTCCGTCCTTTATAGTGACTTTCCATGTATTTGCATCAACCTTTTCAATGCCTTTTGCAAGATTAGGAACTACCTGTCTTGTAGAATTATCAAGCGTAAACAGAGTCTCGCATGTCCCCATGTTTACACTGTTTGCTCCCTGATAGGCTATAGCCGGATCCGTAGTAAATGTGCTCTGAGTGTGTCCCTGAAGAAGTATCGTAGCTTCGGCATTGCCGGTCTTCTTTTCGTCAGATCCGCTGTTTCCTCCTCCGCATCCCGCAAGGATGGAGCATGCCGCTAAAACTGCACCCGCTGTTGTTGTAAACTTTATAAGATTTGACTTTTTCATAAAAATTCTCCTTAAACTATTATCTGTTATTTCTTTTTATCCGGATTCAGATATTCATTTACACTGTCTCCAAACATACCCATAATTATTACTACTATAAAAATTGCCGCGCCCGGGTAAATTACCGCCCATGGTGCTATCTGCAAGGTCTCCTGCCCATCGTTCAGCATCGCTCCCCACTCCGGAAAGGGTTTTGCCGTCCCCAGTCCCAGGTAGGAAAGACCCGCAAATGCAAGAATTTTATTGCTGACGCTCATGCTGGCCATTACAATAATTGAACTCATTGCATTTGGCAGGATCGTTCTGAACAAAAGACCTGTCTTAGATGATCCTGTTATTAGAGCCGCTTTAACATAGTTCTTCTCTTTGATCGTTATAACGCTTGATCTTGCCAGTCTTGCATAACCTGTCCAGCCTATTGCGGACATAGCAATGATAGCATTCAAAAGACCTCCTCCCAGCATAGCCGCTACGGCAATGGTAAAGATCAGACTTGGAAAAGCCTGAAAACTGTCTGTTATCCTCATGACGATCGTATCGAACGCGCCTCCTATATAACCGCACAGGATACCTACCACCGTACCTGTTCCTGCTGTGATCAAAACAACAGCCAGAGCTGAATATATAGATCTGTATCCTCCATGAAGGATCCTGCTGAAAATATCTCTTCCAATATAGTCTGTACCAAGCCTGTGGAGCTCTGATGGGCCTGTCAAAGTATTTTTCAGGTCGATTGCATACGGATCATATGGAGCTAGTCGCGGCGAGAATATAACGAATACCAGCAGCCCTATCACCACTGATGACCATATGATCAACCTTGTCCTGGGGCTGATACGGTTCCCCACTCTTCTTCTGACTTTTCCGGCCTGCTTACTTATAACATTTGAAGGCTTTATGCAGTCCATCATATTTTTTTATGCTCCTTTATTCCCTCTGCAATATATCTCTGCTTTACCCTTGGATCCACAAATGCGTGGAGTACATCTACAACAAGGTTTACTGCCACATATATAAATGCCATTACAAGGACATATCCCTGCATCAGCGGATAATCTCTGTTAGTAATGGAATTCACAGCCAGCCTTCCTATCCCCTGATAGGTGCATACCACTTCTATAATGGCTGTACCTCCAAGTAATGCCCCGAAATTTATTCCTGCCAGCGTCAATATAGAAGGAAGCGTAGACTTCAGAGCCCCCTTAAAAAGGATCGCCCATGGCTTTATTCCTCTTGCTCTGCACATTTTTATATATTCCTGTCCCAGCTCCTCTATGACCGCATTCCTTATCTGACGTATATATGTCGCCGACAGGGCAATTGCCAATGTAAATGTAGGTATCCATATCCCCATCGGATTTCCGCTGCTTACCGTAGGAAACCATTTTAAGCGAACTCCCAGAATAATGACCAGCATCATAGATATGAAAAATCCCGGCATAGAACCATTTATAAAAGACAAGACTCTTATAACGTAATCGACCCACTTATTTTCAAAAACTGCTGCCAGCACCCCTAAAGGAATCGATATAGCCAGTGTCAATACAAGTGATAAAAGAGTAAGCTTTAATGTATTCGGGAAATAAAATGCTATCTCCTTAGCTACCGGGTTTCCGGTAAAAATGGAAACTCCCAGATCTCCTCTCAGAACATTCCCAAGCCAATGCAGGTACTGTAACCACACCGGCCTGTCAAGCCCCAGCTGGTCTCTCAGCTGAGCAAGCGCCGCCGCATTAGGGGCATCGCCGCCCTGAGAAAGATATATGCTGGCCGGATCTCCCGGTGAAAGATACATTAAAAAAAATGCAATCAACGATAAGACAAACATAATTGGAATAAGCCATAAAAGCCTTTTCAATATGTACTTTCCCATTTCTTACTTTTCCTTTAAATTTTTTGCCACGATCATGAATTGGTTTGCAGAACCTCTTGCGATCCCGAATTTTAAAAGGTTCTGCGGCATGTCTATATCCTCTTTGATAATTACAAATCCGGCTTTTGGAAGCTCTGCTTCATCCCATTCGTGCGGCCTTTCCAGTTTGGAAAGCGGCAGTTCATACGCGGTATTATCGCAGAGACTATAGTCAACTGCCTTGTCACTTCGTTCATCATGGGCAGTTCCTTTTATTTTTATCATAAGATCCCTATCTCTTCTGGCTTCTTCCTTAAAAAGATAGTTATAGTGATTTCCGTCAAAATATAGAAGTATTCCTCCCGGCTTGAGCACTCTGGCCCATTGTTTCAATGTCTTTTCAGGTTCCGGCAGGGCCCATGTGACATTTCTGTTTACCACCATGTCAAAACTGTTATCCTCAAAAGGCAATTCATCTGCCTGGGTCACTATGAACTCGGCATTTAAATTATTGTCTGCCAGATTTTGTTTTGCCTTTTCTATCATATTTATGCAGAGGTCCACAGCGGTGACCTTGCATCCAAGCGATGCAAATGCCGCCGCTATCATACCTGTGCCTGTTCCGACGTCCAGGACCTTACAGCCATCTTTCTCAATAAAAGGTCTCACTTTAGCCATAACTCTCTGGACCGACAGAATATCAAATCCAAAGGTCTCACTTCTTTCCTGCCAGTAGGTGTGCATCTTTTCAGCACGCTCTTCCCTGGCTTTCTTGACTGCGCATATTTCGAACAACGGCGATTCCTGGTAAAGTTCCTTTTCCCACTCTTCATAAACAAAGCTGCCAACATCAGTCTGGATAGTTACCTCCATACCCAGTGAAGTCAGCACCTTGTTATCCCAGTCAGGTCTGATGATACTGGTAAGAGGTGCAGTATTCAGATAATCCATATCCCCGCTCGAGATAACTTCTCGCTTTCCATATTTTTTGAAATAATCTTCTTCGTGTTTCTTGACCCTGTCCATAAGATCTTTATCAAAAAAAATGCATATGCCAGTTGGCGTCATAAATGAGGATCTTTCCACCCGGTCTCAGGACCCTCTTAAATTCAGAATATACCTTCTCCGGATGCTCTAATGTCCACGTAACATTTCTGGAGATCACCAGATCAAATGAATCATTGGGAATATCCAGATGATTTACATCCATTTTACGGAAGACCGGATGTACATCTAATCTTCGCGCATTTTCCGCGGCATGCTGCAGCATGCCATCTGAGGCATCTATCCCGGTGACATTATGTCCCTCCTCCGAAAGAATACATGCAAAAAATCCAGGCCCCGTCCCTACATCAAGAATATCCATACATTTACTGTTCAGATGTTTCCCGATCTGTTTTTTCCAGGCTTCTTTTCTAAAAGAGTTTAATTCGTCAGTAATGTATCTGTTGTATCCATCGCCATCAGACCACCTCTTTGCTCTTTCGACCGCTTCCATAGCCTCTTTCTCCTTGTTTATTCCTAAAATAAATAACCTTCTCAAGAATATCAGCGAAAAACGGCTCTCTTAAGCCCCGCCGTGGGTTAACCCATATCGGGGGATAAAAAACCTTGGATATATTACTTTATTTCTCATATATTTTGCATGCCCCTAAGGGTATTGTTTATTAATAAAAAAATCACTAAGGATATTATCTGTCCTTAGTGATTTCTTATGAGCGGAGAAGGAGGGATTTGAACCCTCGCGCCGCTATAAACGACCTGCACCCTTTCCAGGGGTGTCCCTTCAGCCTCTTGGGTACTTCTCCATAATATAATTTTATCTTTCAGCAAAAAAATAAGGACGACTTCTGTCGTCCTTCAAGCGGAGAGGATGGGATTCGAACCCATGCGCCCGTTAAGACAAACGGTTTTCAAGACCGCCGCGTTATGACCACTTCGCTACCTCTCCATATTAACCGCTTCAACAAGCGACTATGGAATAGTAACATTTTGTTATAAGCTTGTCAATATGAAAAGCTAGATTTTTAAATAATTTTTTGCCAGCTCCATGTCTGCAGGCCTGGTGATCTTCAGATTTTTTTCTTCACCATCTAGTACGATCACCTTTGCCTCCGTGAAATTCTCTATAAGCGAAGCATCATCTGTTGGGATAAAGCCTGTTTTCCCATTATTTTCCCATTTTTCATAGGCTTCCTTTAGAAGCTTCACATCAAAACACTGCGGTGTCTGAACTGACCTCAATCTGCTTCGGTCAGGCGTTGCAGTGACCACGCCTTCATCCACCAGTTTGACCGTGTCATTAAGCTGTATTGCAGGTATACATGCACCTGTATTCCCTACGGCTTCAATACTTCTTTTTATTAAGGCCTCTGAGATGAGCGGACGGGCTCCATCATGAATGAATACATAAGCATCCGGATCTACGGCCGGATCATCACATCTTCCACATCTGCATCCACACCCCGGCTTATATGTCAGTTCCAGGTATTCCTCTACCCTCTTTAGAGCATTTTTCACCGAATACACCCTCTCTGACCCCGGATCTGCAAAACCTATGAACTTACTTATTCCCATTCTATCGATTATCTCTTCTTTACACTGTTCCCTGTAATAAGGACTTACAACTATCATTATCCCGTCGACGTCACTTTTTTCAAAGGCTTCTACACTGTAGGACAGGACAGTTTTCCCCTCCAGCTTTAAAAACTGCTTAGGGATATCGCCCCCCATTCTTTTTCCTGTTCCGCCCGCTAAAATTATCGCAATTTTCTTATATGACATATGTTACCTCTTGCCTGTAAGGCCTAATCCCGGAACAGCATTTAAGTCATGACCTGCAAATTCCTTTTTCAAATACTTATAATAAGCCGCAGCCCCTATCATAGCTGCATTATCCGTACACATAACAGGTGATGGTGAAAAGTAATTTATATCGTTTTCTCTGCAGGCTTCTGAAAGAGCCTTTCTAAGCGCAGAGTTTGAGGCTACACCCCCCGCAATAGCAAGGTCCTTTATACCTTTTTCTCTGCAAAGGATCATCGCTTTTTCAACAATAGCATCAACAACAGCTTTCTGGAATGATGCCGCAACATCCGCTTTATTTATTTCTATCCCCTGCATTTCCTGTGTATTTAAATAGTTCAGAACTGCAGATTTAAGACCTGAAAAAGAAAAATCCATAGGTGCATCACTTACATTGGCTTTAGGGAATTTTACAGCTTCAGGATCCCCCTCCTTTGCAAGCCTATCAACTTTCGGACCTCCCGGATATCCAAGTCCAAGAGCCCTGGCTACCTTGTCGAAAGCTTCTCCGGCTGCGTCATCTCTCGTTCTCCCAACGATATCATATGAACCGTAGTCATTCACCATCGTCAGATAGGTATGCCCTCCTGAGACGATCAAAGCTGCAAAAGGCGGTTCTAACTGCTGATTTTCCGGAAAGTTGGCGGATATATGACCTTCTATATGATTAACTCCTATCAATGGCTTACCACTGGCGAATGCAAGAGATTTTCCTGCAGCAACGCCTACAAGAAGCGCACCCACAAGACCGGGGCCATATGTCACAGCTACCGCATCTATATCGGATAACTTACATCCTGCCTCGTCAAGCGCCATTCTTATGACCGGACTTATATTTTCCATATGCTTTCTTGAGGCTATTTCCGGAACAACTCCCCCGTAAAACTTATGAATATCGATCTGCGAGTTTATTACATTGGACATGACTGTGCGTCCGTTGGCAACTACAGCTGCCGCTGTTTCATCGCATGAGCTCTCAATAGCAAGAATTTTTATTTCCTTTTTACCATCGTCTAACATATCAATCGTCTTTTTCCTCATCAAACTTCAGAGATACTACCTTGCCGGCCTTACCCAATTTCGTATTCCCAAATATACTCGTCGCATTTTTGAGAAAATCCTGAGGGCGCACAAGCGCCGGACTGAAATGCGTAAGCCACATCTCCTTTACATCAGCATCTCTGGCCAGTCCTGCCGCCTCTGTAAAAGTCATATGACGGTATTCCTTGGCCTTATTGTCTCTGGAATCGTCTCCATACATGCCCTCACAAATGAAAATATCTGATCCTCTTGCCATTTCGGCAATTAGCGGGACAGGACGGGAATCCGTGCAATAAGTGACCTTAAGCCCTCTTCTTGCATCTCCCATAACCATATCCGGTGTATAGACCACTCCATCCATTTCAACTTTTTCTCCATGCTGAAGCCTGTTCCAGCATATTTTAGGGATCTCCAGTCCTATGGCCTTTTTAAGGTCAAATTTACCGAGTCTCGGAATACTGATCGAGTACCCGTAACAGGTGATCTTATGCATCACCTTGAAAGCATCTATCTCATATCCCATCTGACTGAAGTGCTCAATATCTTCATTTATCTCGATCAATTCTATCTCAAATGGTAGCTCCGGCGCCACCACCCTTAGTGAGCTCACGACTCTTGAAAGACCCTTGGGCCCGATCAGCACCAAAGGATCTGTCCTGTCCGCATTTCCTATGGATAAAAGCAAGCCCGGCAGACCACTTATATGATCTGCATGAAAATGTGTAAAACAGATTATATCTATGTCGTGAGTAGAAAGCCCAGCCTCTTTCATAGCTATCTGAGTTCCCTCTCCCGAATCGATAAGAAGACCTATTCCGTTATATTTGCAATAAAGTGCTGTTAGCCAACGACTCGGAAGCGGCATCATTCCGCCGGTCCCCAGTAAACAAACATCTAGCATCTTTTTTCCTTTCTATATTTCAGACCTGAAATTTCATAAGAATGGCATCCTCATTTGGTCTGGTATAAAAATCTTTTCTAAGCCCGACTTCTTTAAAGCCGCACTTTTTGTAAAGACTCCTTGCGGCATCATTACTTTCTCTTACTTCAAGAAAAAACGATCTGACACCCTTCTCTATCCCTTTTTCTTTTAGCTTTTCAATAAGTCCTCTGCCCACACCTATACGCCGATAGTCATTATCTACAGCTACATTTGTTATTTCTGCCTCGTCGGCAGATATCCACATCCCTATATATCCTTTTAAAGTGTTGCCATTTTCACAAACGATAAAACAGGCGTTCCCGCTGTTCAGAGCCTCTTCAAAAGATCGTGCTGACCAGCTCTCAGGAATGGATTCCTCTTCGATCCTCGATACAGCTTCTATATCTTTCATTTCCATAAGACGAAAGCTCTGTCTTTCAGCCTGAGATTCAACAAGATAGTCCGGAACAAATACATCTACCCCGACCGTACAGCCTCTGCTTATATGATCTGCCGCTGCCCTGGCTACCGAGCCCGCCCGCATGCCTGATAAATGACCCGGCGCGTAGCTGTATTCAACCGTAAGCTTATCCGCATGTTTCTTTATAAGATCCGTGCCATCACCAAGAAATACCACTTCTTTATTGATCCTGTTTAGTTCTTCAATGAGGCCTTCTACTTCCTTGACCTTCTGATCTGCAATTATCTTAAGCTCAGTTCCGTGATCCCCATTATCCGCATACTCATAAATTCCTGTGTAAACTCTTTCCCTTCTGGCATCCATCACAGGGCAGATCATGATATTTTTCTGACCATACAGGTTATAAGCAAGTCCTTCAAGAGTTGCAACAGGAACCAACGGAATTTCGTTTCCCGTCTCCAGCTCGATCCCCAGAGCTATCCCCTTAGCTGTGGCAGCTCCTATCCTTAGCCCCGTATACGAACCCGGCCCCGCTGAAACAGCTATATAATCCAGTTGTGCAGCTTCCACTCCTACTCTTTTACATATATCATCTATCATTGGAAGAAGCGTCTGGGAATGCGTCATTTTTGCATTTATCGTATATTCTGCAAGCAGCAAATCATCCGTCATAATACTTACAGACGCTGTTGCTGCCGCACTTTCAATAGCTAAAATATACATTGATTACTCCTCAATCGTGATCTTTCTATAATCAGGTCCTTTTTCCAGGTCTTTTTCGATCTTGATCTTTTTGACCTGCTCGGGAAGGTACCCTTCCACATTTTCCGGCCACTCGATCAGGCACACGCCATTTCCGTACAGATATTCTTCAGCTCCTATATCTTCCAATTCACTTCCGTCTGCCAGTCTGTACATATCAAAATGATAAAGCGGGATCCTTCCGGATCCATACTCACAGACGATCGTAAATGTCGGACTGGTCACTTCATCTTCAACTCCCAGACCATGGGCAAATCCTTTTGAAAATGCTGTTTTTCCTGCACCAAGATCCCCGGAAAGCGTAAATATATCTCCCTGTTTTGCTTCCTCTGCTAACTGCATTCCAAGCTTATATGTGTCCTGCCTGCTAAAACTTTCATATATCATTGATCTCTCCTGTCAATCTTCATAATATTCAAGTTCTAAAAAATCGATCTCCATAAGGCACAATCCCTGCGGCGGCGCTGTCAGTCCCGCCAGTGTCCTGTCTTTTTTTATAACTGCCTCATGTACTCTCTCCGGAGTCACCTTTCCCAGTCCACCTGCGCTGGCCAGTGTTCCTGCAATGATCCTTACCATGTTATAAAGAAAACCATTCCCTTTTACAGTGATCTTTATCTCATCTCCCTCTTTTCTTATGCCGATGGAATATATGATCCTTACCGTAGAGCCCGCCTGCGTCTTCGAAGAACAAAACCCTCTGAAATCATGCTGCCCGATCAAAGGCGATGCCGCCGCTCTCATTTTATCAAGATCCAGCTTCTGCGGTATATGCCAAGAATAATTTCTCCTTTCCGGAACAGGAAATTTAGTATTTAAAATGGTATATTCATATGTTTTTTCTGTATCTGTTTTTCTTGGATGGAAGTCTTCAGGAACTTCAAAAGATTCCACTACTGAGACATCATCCGGCAAAAGAGTATTTACAGCATAAGAAAATCTCTCGGGAGGGATCGTAGCTCCAGTATCAAATACAGCAACATTCCCTCTTGCATGTACTCCTGCATCCGTTCTGCTTGCACCTATAACTGTGATCTCTTCTCCCGTAAGTCTACTCAATGCCTCATTTAAAACTCCCTCCACCGTGACTGCTCCGGGCTGTATCTGCCAGCCATGATAATTGGTCCCGTCATATGCAACTCTTAGCAATACTCTTTTCATTTTCTGTCCTTAAATCAAATCCTGTTTACCTGATAAACACAGCCGTCAGTATCATAATAGCCAGATAGGCTGCAAGCACGATATATCCTGTATAGTCACGCCTCTCATATTTTAACGGCTTCATCCTGGTCCTTCCTTCAGATCCATGATAACAGCGGGCCTCCATAGCCATTGCAAGATCATTGGCACGTCTGAATGCTGAAACAAAAAGGGGTACCAGCAGCGGGATCATAGCTTTAGCTCTTGTCATAATATTCCCGCTTTCAAAATCTGCTCCTCTTGCCATCTGGGCCTTACGTATCTTATCAGTCTCCTCCGTTAAGATAGGAATGAAACGAAGCGCAATAGACATCATCATAGCGATCTCATGGATTGGAACCTTGAATATCTTAAGGAATCCCAGACCTTTTTCAATGCCGTCTGTAAGCGATGTTGGAGTAGTAGTAAATGTCAGTATCGATGAACCCATAATAAGTAAAAACAATCTGACAGCCATAAACCCTGCCATATATATACCGCTTGTCGTAATTGAAAAGATCCACCATTTCCCGATAACATTTCCCGGTGTAAGAAAGATGTTAAAGGCTGCACTGATCAGAATAAGCGGAATTATTGGTTTGATCCCTCTTAGTACAAATGAAAATGGCACCTTTGACAGAAGGATCACAAAAATGATGAATGCTGCCGCCGGTATAAACATAAAAAAGCTCTTTCCAAGAAAAAGGGTGACTATGTATATTAATGTTCCAAGGAGTTTGACTCTCGGATCCAGTCTGTGTATTACCGAGTCAACGGGATAATACTGACCAAGTGTTATATCTTTAAACATTTTTTCTTCTCTTTATCTTTTTCTCTCAAGTTCCTTCAAAATTGATGCCTTGGCATCCTCCAGTCTGATTAGAGACGGATCCAGATCGAAGCCCTCCTTGTTCAGGTCTCTTAATATGTATGATATCTGCGGTGCAGCCAGACCGACCTCTTCCAGCTTTTCAATATTTGAAAATACATTTTCCGGCCTGTCATCAAAGATTATTTTTCCAGCATCGATAACTATCAGTCTGTTAACATACTGTGCTATATCATCCATGCTGTGTGATACAAGAATAACTGTGCTGCCTGACTCTTTCTGAATGCCGGCTATACTGCCGAGTATCTCATCTCTGCCCCTGGGATCAAGCCCAGCTGTAGGTTCATCTAAGATCAGAAATTCCGATCTCATAGCCAAAACTCCCGCAATTGCCACCCTTCGCTTCTGTCCGCCTGACAGGTCGAATGGAGATTTTTTATAATATTCCTCTCCCATTCCTACCAAAGCAAGCGCTTCTTTAGCTCTGACTTCACACTCATCTTCTGAAAATCCCAAGTTTTTCGGCCCAAAGCATACATCTTTTAAAACTTCCGTCTCAAATAACTGATATTCCGGGTACTGGAAAACAAGCCCCACATGCCCCCTGAATTCCCTTCTATTAAATTTATTTCCGTATATGTCGACACCATTCCAGGTAACACGCCCCTGTGTAGCCTCTAAAAGTCCGTTAAGATGCTGGATAAGCGTGGATTTTCCGGATCCCGTATGGCCTATCAGGCCTATAAACTCCCCTTCATGAAATTCCAGATCGATGCCGTTTAACGCCCGTTTAGCATAGGCCGTACCGGCATTGTATTCATATATAAGATTTTCAACCCTTAATTCCATCTTATACCTCTCGATATTTAAGCGCCCTGATAAGCTCCTCATTTGTCAGAATGCCGTCAGGAAGACTTATACCCGACTTTTTTATCTCAAAAGCCAGCTTAGTAACTTCAGGTACATCCAACCGCAGCTCCTGAAGTTCTTCTACCCTGGAAAAAACTTCCCTTGGACTTCCGTTCATTACCACTTTACCCTTATCCATCACAAATACTCTGTCAGAGTCGATCACCTCTTCCATATTATGGGTAATAAGAATGATCGTTACGCCTTCTTTTTTATTGAGTTCATGAAGAACTGATAATACATCTTTTCTTCCCTTAGGATCCAGCATGGCGGTGGGTTCATCTAAAATAATGCACTTAGGAAGCATTGCAAGGATACCTGCGATCGCTATGCGCTGTTTCTGACCTCCTGAGAGCCTGTTAGGGGAATTTTCTTTATATGCTGTCATTCCCACGGCCTTAAGTGCATTATCAACGCGAGAGACGATCTCTGAAGGTTCTATTCCTAAATTCTCCGGGCCGAATGCTACTTCCTCCTCAATAACAGAGGCTACCAGCTGGTTGTCCGGATTCTGAAATACCATGCCTGCTTTCTCTCTTATCTTCAAAGTGTTTGCCGGATCACAGGTGTCCATCTTATCAATGTAGACCCTTCCCTGACCCGGCAGTAAAAGGGCATTTAGATGCTTGGCAAATGTCGATTTACCAGAGCCGTTATGGCCTAACACAGCAATAAATTCCCCTTGTCTGACTTCCATTGAGACTCCGTCTAACGCTCTGAACGGTTCAAGTTCATTTCCCTCTTCATCTCTATTTTCATATTCAAATATTATGTTTTCAGCGCTGATTATAGACATATGATCCCTCAAAAATCCAAATATATAAAACTCTTCCCTTGCAGCATATATTTATTCTAATACCCTACTTTACACTAAAACAGTCTGACTTGCAAAAGACAAAAGAAGCGGCTTTTATAAGCCGCTTCTTTCTATATTTCTATAAGTCTTATACAAGTTCAAGAATTACTTCAAGAGCACCATCACCACGTCTTGGAGCAACCTTGATGATCCTTGTGTAACCGCCGTTGCGTGACGCAAAACGAGGAGCGATCTCATCAAATAACTTTGATGTCAGGTCTATCGTCTGTGTATTCTTCTTTCTTCCGGCAGGATCTGAAGGCACAAGCGTTACATTATAAAGAACCTTTTCCATCTGTCTTCTTGCTGCAAGACGTGAAGGATTATCCTTCTTAACTTCTTTTTCGACTAGATCATAAGCAGGAACTTTCTTGCCATCGATAGTTTCTTTGATCCTCTTACCGTTCTCATCTTTTTTAGCTACCTTAGCCTGAACAGTAACAGTTTCGAAGTTATCTTTTTCACGAACTGCAAGAGCTATAAGCTTCTCTGCGATCTTTCTTACTTCCTTTGCCCTTGCTTCAGTTGTAACGATCTTCTCATTAAGAAGAAGTGCTGTTACCTGATTTCTAAGCAGCGCTTTACGTGCTGCGGAGTCTTTGCCAAGTTTTCTGTACTTTGCCATTTTTTTCTCCCACTACTGCCATATGCATGCCCATCGGTCTTATTGCATACCGTTGATATTTTTAATTATTATTCTTCGTTCTGCTTAAGGTGTAATCCCATCTCTTCGAGCTTCTGATGAACCTCTTCAAGTGACTTGCGTCCGAGATTACGAACCTTCATCATATCATCCTCTGTTTTATTACAAAGGTCTGCAACCGTATTAATGCCGGCTCTCTTAAGGCAATTGAATGATCTTACACTGAGTTCAAGTTCTTCAATGCTCATAGTAAGAGTCTTTGAATGGTCATTTGTATCCGGTTCAAATGTATCATCTTCAACTTCCACATCATCTGAAAGGTTGATGAATACTTTCAGGTGTTCTTTTATTACTCTTGCAGAATGGCTTAAAGCCTCCTCCGGAGTAATAGCCCCGTTGGTGAATATCTCGAGACAAAGCTTGTCTAAGTCTGTATCACGGCCAACACGTGTGTTGCGAACTTCCATATTGACTCTCTCAATAGGAGTATAGATAGAATCTACCGCAATAACGCCTACAGCCATATCTTCAGACTTATTTCTGTCAGCGCTGACATAACCTCGGCCGTTTTTGATATAGAGCTCCATGTTAAGAACACTATCAGCAGAATCAAGATGCGCTATCTCCAAATCCGGATTGATTATCTCAAGGTCCTGATCTACTTCAATATCGGAAGCTCTTACAACACCCTCACCTGAGACCTCGATGCGAGCCACCTTAGGTTCTGCGGTTGAGGAATTGTTTTTAATAACGAGCTGTTTAATATTCATAATTATCTCGGAAACGTCTTCTTTAACGCCCGGAATGGAGCTAAACTCATGAAGAACACCATCGATTTTAATTCCTGTTACAGCTGTTCCCACTAAAGAAGAAAGCATGATTCTTCTTAAAGAAGTTCCAAGTGTAAGGCCAAAACCTCTTTCAAGTGGTTCAACAACGAATTTAGCTGACTTTCCGTCTTCGGAAACTTCTGTCTGTTCGATCTTTGGTGTTTTAAAGTTAAATTCAGAATCCACCATTTGTATTTGCTCCTCCTTAAGAATCCGTACCGTTTATTATTTAGAATACAACTCGACGATAAGCATCTCGTCTACAGGTACATCAATTGCTTCTCTTGTAGGTAATGAAACAATCTTACCTGAAAGGCCTTCCTTATCAGAATCAAGCCATTCCGGAACAAGTCTGCCTGCTGTAACTTCTACAACAGCTTTATATCTTGCAGATGCCTTATTCTTTTCTCTCACTGAAATAACGTCGCCTGCTTCAATAAGATATGAAGGAATATTTACAGGATTGCCGTTTACAAGGATATGCTTGTGATCAACGATCTGTCTTGCTTCTTTTCTTGTTCTTGCGAAACCCAGTCTGAAAACTACATTATCAAGTCTTCTCTCAAGAAGGATCATAAGGTTCTCACCAGTCATACCCTTCTGTCTTTCAGCTTTTTTGTAGTAATTACGGAAAGGCTTTTCAAGCACACCGTAAATGAATTTGGCTTTCTGCTTTTCTCTAAGCTGTAAGCCGTACTGGCTAATTTTTCTGCCATTGCCATGAGGCGCTCTGTTGGATGTCTTATCGATTCCAAGATAAGATGGATCCATCCCAAGAGATCTACATCTCTTCAAAACAGGGGTTCTATTTACTGCCATCTCTACTAATCCTCCTTAAATTAAACTCTTCTGCGCTTTGGTGGGCGGCAACCATTGTGTGGTACTGGTGTAACATCCTTGATGCTTGTAACTGTCAGTCCTGCAGCTGAAAGCGCACGGATAGCAGCTTCTCTACCTGAACCAGGCCCCTTGACCATAACGTCTACAGATTTTAATCCATGAATCATTGCAGCCTTAGCAGCTGTTTCTGCCGCTGTCTGTGCAGCATAAGGTGTTGACTTCTTAGATCCTCTGAATCCGAGTCCACCTGCAGATGCCCATGAAAGAGCGTTACCCTGTGTATCTGTCAAAGTAACAATCGTATTATTGAAAGAAGACTGAATATGTGCCTGTCCTCTTTCGATGTTTTTCTTAACATGCTTTTTTGTTACTTTTTTTGTAACTTTACCAGCCATTTATCAAAAGCCTCCTATATTATTTCTTCTTGTTTGCAACCGTCTTCTTAGGTCCCTTACATGTACGAGCATTAGTCTTTGTTTTCTGACCTCTGCATGGGAGTCCCTTTCTGTGACGGATTCCTCTATAGCAGCCAATTTCCTTAAGTCTCTTAATATTCATCGCGATCTCACGACGAAGATCACCTTCGATGAGATTGTCTGTATCTGCGTCAATAACGTCACGAATACGTGCTACCTCATCGTCAGTAAGATCTTTGACACGGGTATCAGGATTAATACCTGCTTCAGCGAGAATCCTGCCTGCTCTCACTCTACCGATGCCATAAATACTAGTCAGACCGATTTCAATTCGTTTTTCTCTTGGTAAATCTACACCTGAAATACGAGCCATGTGATTTTTTTCCTCCGTTAATAAAATAAATGTATAATTTAAAAACACAAAAACAAACAGTCATATAAAAAAGATAGCTCGTTTTGAAAAAACGCCTGAAATGTGTACCATTCCCATATAACTGAATAAATCTATAAGGTAGTGATCTTCGAGATTCGTCAATCACTGCAGCCGCAAATTGAGTTTCATTTGTATTACACAGATGACGGCCGTGCAATACAAATACAAACAAGGATCAGGCTTCTGCCATAAGCAAAATTATCCCTGTCTCTGCTTGTGCTTTGGATTATCGCAGATAATTCTTACTACACCTTTTCTTTTAATGACTTTGCATTTTTCACAAATAGGTTTAACTGATGATCTAACCTTCACTGCAAATCCTCCTTTCAGACAAGTCTGTCGCTTATTGTATCATAAATAAAAGTTCATTGGCAAGGATTATTTATCTCTCCAAATAATTCTTCCCTTTGTGAGATCGTATGGAGACATTTCTAATGTCACTTTGTCTCCCGGCAAAATACGAATATAATTCATTCTAAGCTTTCCGCTTATATGTGCCAATACCTGGTGTCCATTTTCAAGTTCCACCTGAAACATGGCATTCGGAAGCTTTTCCACTACAGTTCCTTCAATTTCTATAGAATCTGTTTTTGACATCAGTCTGCCTCCTTTCCTTCCCTTAGGAATAACTTAATTGCCCTTTTTACATTTTCATTAGTTATTGATCCGGCGGTTTCATTAGACTCTGTCAACACTTGTCGGAAGTCTTTTTTCACAACCTGCAAATGCCTGAGCTTTTTCTTTTTCGGTCTGTCGATAAGCTTGAGCCTGCCATCTGCAAGATAAGCTATATCTCCTTCTACCGAAAGGATCACATACAAGTTTCCCTTATCATGACCCGCCAGTGAGTATGCAAGATACCCACATAAATTTTCATTTGACATATTCTCGATCACCATTTGATGACTTTCCTGCCCGGATCACTGTCTGACGATCTTACATATTGATGCAAAAACGTCTTCCATGTCCTGCGTTCCATCTACTGTATACAGAACACCTGCATTGCCATAATATCTCTTGAGCGGTTCCGTCTGATCATGGTATACATCCAGTCTGTTTTTAACAGTTTCTGCTTTATCATCCTCTCTCTGAACAAGAGTCTCTCCACATGAATCACATACATTTTCTTCCCTGGATGGATTGTTATGAATATGATAAGTTGCACCGCATCCTAAGCAAGCTCTTCTTCCGGACATTCTCTCGATAATAACTTCATCAGGGACGTCAACGTCGATAGCATAGTCAAGCTTTTCTCCATTGGCTGTAAGCGCTGAATCAAGAGCCTCAGCCTGTGGGATCGTTCTTGGATATCCGTCAAGAACATAACCATTTGCACAGTCAGCCTCTTTAAATCTATCCATAATAAGATCAACAACTAATGTGTCAGGTACAAGTTCACCTTTATCCATATAAACTTTCGCCTTCTGGCCAAGTTCTGTATTGTTCTTGATGTTTGCACGGAAAATATCACCTGTTGAAATATGAGGTATATTAAATTCCTGTGCGATCTTCTTAGCCTGTGTGCCTTTTCCGGCACCAGGAGCTCCTAACATAACTATCTTCATTTCGTAGTCTCCCTTTTATTACCTCGAAAAGTGAAGGCATTTCTACCTTCACTTTTACATTCTGTTAATTATCACTTAAGAAGCCTTTGTAATCTTTATTTCTCATCATGGCTTCGATCTGCTTCATCGTTTCAAGAATTACACCTACGATAATAATGATCGATGTCCCTCCGAATGAAACAGATGCACCAAATACCCCGGAGAATACTAATGGTATCAAGGCAATGATCGTGATTCCAATTGCTCCTATAAATACAATTACATTAAGAATCTTATGCAGATAATCACTCGTTGATTTACCCGGAGTAATACCCGGAATAACGCCTCCTGAACGTTTAAGGTTATCGGCGATCTCAAGTGGGTTAAATGTTATTGATGTATAGAAATATGCAAATGCAATAATAAGTCCCACATAAACTGCGATTCCAATTGAGTAGATCGGTGCGCTTGGCTTGAACCAATTAGACTGAGACAGATACTTAGTCCATTCCGGTGTACTCTTAGTAACAAAGTTAGCAATAATAATTGGAAACTGCATGATCGATGAAGCAAAAATTATTGGCATTACACCAGCAATATTTACTTTTAAAGGTATGTGCGTCGACTGACCGCCAAACATTCTTCTACCTACTAATTTCTGTGAATACTGAACAGGTATTTTTCTTTCTGCATCCTGAAGGAGGCAAACCAGAAGAATAACCAAAAGTATCACGCCGGCAATAATTGCCGAAGCAAGGATCCCCCGCTCTACCGGACGGCCCTTTACGAACTGTCCGAAAAGTCTAGCCAGATCAGCCGGAATTCCTGAAATGATATTGATAAGGAGGATGATAGATATTCCGTTACCAACACCGCCTTCAGTGATCTGCTCACCTAACCACATAAGAGCAGTTGCACCTGCAACTAAGGCAACAACTACAATGAAGATACTCGTAACATAATGTGAAACACTCATTGTCTCGTAGCCTTTGATAAGACCCTGTCTGCCAAAACCGACTGCCATAGCTATCGCTTCTGCAATAGCAAGACAAATGGTAATAACACGGGTGATATTCTGAATCTTTTTACGGCCATCTTCGCCCTCTCGCTGCATTTCCTCAAGCTTAGGTATCGCAACTGTCAACAATTGAACAATAATAGATGAGGTGATATAAGGGGTGATACTTAAAGCAAAAAGTGAAAGCTTTTCAAATGAACCACCCGTAAATGCATTAATGTAGCTGAGGTTGCCTGAACCAAGATTGCTAAGAAGTGAGCTGAAGTAACTAGTATTAACACCAGGAATCGGAATTAGACTTCCAATACGTACAACCACTAATATACCTAGCGTGAAGAACAGACGTCTACGAACATCGGAATTTTTAAATGCTCTTCCTAATGTGCTAATCATCACATCACCTCACAATTACCACCAGCTGTCTCGATTTTTTCTTTAGCTGAAGCTGTAAAGGCAAGACCCTTTACAGTAAGCTTTTTAGTGATCTCTCCGTCACCAAGAATCTTAACACCATCGCGTGGGTTCTTAACAAGACCAGCTTTGATAAGCTCTTCTACAGTAACTTCTGCACCATCCTCAAAGATGTTAAGCGCTGATACATTGATTCCAACGATATCGAGATGGTTATAGTTAGTGAAACCTCTCTTAGGAATTCTTCTGTATAAAGGCATCTGACCACCTTCAAAGCCTGGTCTGGTACCGCCGCCTGAGCGTGATTTCTGACCCTTCTGACCTCTTCCAGATGTTTTGCCGTTACCTGAACCATGTCCACGGCCAACTCTGAATCTGTCAGCGACCGCACCATCATTTGGCTTTAAGCTTGATAAATCCATTATGGCACCTCCTTTTCCCTGATAATTATACTTATTCTTCTACTTTAAGCATGTAACCGACCTGAGCGATCTGACCACGTGTTGCAGCATTGTCAGGAAGCTCTACAGTCTTATGCATCTTTGTTAATCCCATAGCTTCAATTGTTTTCTTGTGCTTAGGAAAAGCACCAATCGGAGATTTAACTAAAGTAACTTTAATAGTCTTTTCTGCCATTGTTATTGTCCTCCCCGAATCAGCCTAAAATCTCTTCTACGGACTTACCGCGAAGCTTTGCGATCTCTTCAGGTGTCTTCATAGACTGAAGTCCCTCAAGTGTAGCAAATACTACATTCTGCTTGTTGTTTGAACCAAGAGACTTTGTACGGATGTTTCTGATTCCTGCAAGTTCAAGTAAAGCACGAGCCGGACCACCAGCGATAACACCGGTACCTTCAGGTGCTCTCTTGAGAAGAACTTCCGCACCACAGAACTTTCCAATAAAGTCATGTGGAATTGAACCGTTCTCATCAAGTGGAACTGAGATCATATGCTTAGCTGCGTCTTCTTTTCCCTTACGAATAGCTTCAGGGATCTCAGCCGCTTTACCAACGCCTGCACCAACGTGGCCATTGTTATCACCAACAACTACGAGTGCTGCAAAACGCATGTTACGTCCGCCTTTAACAACCTTAGTAACACGCTTGATTGCTACAACGTTATCATTTAACTCAACCTGAGTTGTGTCAATCTTGTTGTCTTTCATCGTTTTCTCCCTTTCGCTTAAAATTCAAGTCCGGCTTCACGTGCTGCATCAGCTAACGCTTTTACCTTGCCGGCATAGAGGAAACCACCTCTATCAAATACAACAGTGTTGATGCCCTTTGCAAGTGCTCTTTTTGCGATAAAGCTACCTACTACAGCTGCAGCATCAACATTGTTTGTCTTATCGCATGCACTTTTAACTTCTTTATCCATTGTGCTAGCTGAAACAAGTGTATTGCCAACCGTGTCGTCAATAATCTGAGCGTACATATGACTGTTGGATCTGAATACAGCCAAACGTGGTCTTTCAGTTGTTCCGCTTAAGTGATTGCGAACTCTTAAATGTTTCTGTTCACGAACCACACTTCTACTTTTCTTACTAACCATTAGTGTCCACTCCTTTCTTTATTTCTTACCGGTCTTACCGACTTTACGCTTGATAACTTCATCAACATACTTGATACCCTTGCCCTTATAAGGTTCAGGTGGTCTCTTAGTGCGGATCTCAGCTGCGTACTGTCCGACTTTTTCTTTATCTATCCCCTTAACAAAAAGAACGTTCTGTCCTTCAACGACTACTTCAAGCCCTTCAGGATCAATCATTTCAACCGGGTTAGAGTAACCAAGGTTCATAACAAGAGTCTTATCCTTCTTCTGAGCACGGTAACCAACACCGTTGATCTCGAGTTTCTTCTCGAATCCGGCTGTTACACCGATGATCATGTTGTCGATAAGTGTTCTTGTAAGACCATGATATGCTCTCATTTTCTTTAAGTCATTTGGTCTAGAAACGTTAATTTCTGTTTCACCAACATTAATATCTATTCCCGCAGGCATCTGTTTAACGAGCTTGCCCTTTGGTCCTTCAACAGTTACTTTGTTGTTTTCATCAACATTGATCGTAACTCCGGCAGGAATAGTGATAGGTTTTTTTCCTATACGTGACATTCCGTTTACCTCCTAATGTATTTACGAAAATCAATTACCAAACAAATGCAAGTACTTCTCCGCCTACGTTACGTTTTCTTGCTTCTTTATCTGTAATAACGCCCTGGTTTGTTGAAATGATAGCAATTCCAAGACCACCTAAAACCTTAGGAAGTTCTTCTCTGCCAGCATATACACGAAGACCTGGCTTTGATACTCTCTTAAGACCTGAGATGATTCTCTCGTTCTTGTTGTTACCGTACTTCAATCCGATATGAATAGTTTTGAAAGTATCTTTTTCTACTACATCATATGAACGGATGTAACCCTCGTTCAATAAGATCTCTGCAATAGAGATCTTCATTCTTGATGCAGGTATGTCAACTGTATCATGCTTAGCTATATTAGCATTACGGATTCTTGTAAGCATGTCTGCGATTGAATCTGTCATTCTAACTTCATCCTCCTTATTAAAAATTATATTACCAGGAAGCTTTCTTCACGCCTGGAATCTGTCCTTTATACGCCAACTCACGGAAGCAGATTCTGCAGATGCCATATTTCTTTAAAACACCATGTGGTCTGCCGCAGATCTTGCAACGAGTATACTCTCTAGTTGAAAACTTCTGCTTTCTCTGCTGCTTCACTTTCATCGAAGTCTTAGCCATAATTTTCCTCCCGTATTATTTCTTAAATGGCATATTGAATAATCTTAACAACTCACGTGCTTCTTCATCAGTATTAGCTGTTGTTGTGATTATGATATCCATACCTCTAACTTTATCAATCTTATCGTATTCGATCTCAGGGAAAATAAGCTGTTCTCTAATACCAAATGCGTAGTTTCCTCTTCCATCAAATGAATCAGCGCTGACACCTCTGAAGTCACGTACACGAGGAAGTGCAAGGTTTACCAGTCTGTCAAGGAATTCATACATTCTCTGACCACGAAGTGTTACTTTGCATCCGATTGGCATTCCTTCTCTAAGCTTAAAGTTGGCAATTGACTTTTTAGCTCTTGTAAGAACCGGTTTCTGACCGGCAATAATAGCAAGCTCTGACATTGCAGTATCAAGAATCTTAGAGTTTTCTTTAGCTTCACCAATGGCCATGTTGATAACGATCTTATCAAGCTTTGGAACCATCATTGGATTCTTATATCCAAATTTGCTAGTCATCTCTTTAGTAATTTCGTTGTCATATAACTCTCTTAATCTGTTCAATTTAAATTAACCTCCTTCCCTGATTAATCAATAACCTCTCCGGTCTTTTTAGCAACACGAACTTTTTTACCATCTTTTTCTGTAAATCCGACCTTAGTTATTGCTCCGTTAACAACAAGAGCAACATTTGAAAGATGGATCGCGGCTTCCTGAGTGATGATACCGCCTGTCTGGTTGGCTGTGCTTGGCTTTGAATGCTTCTTAACAAGGTTGAGTCCTTCTACAGTTACTCTTTCGTTTTTAGTATCAACAGAAAGAACTTTTCCTTCCTTGCCTTTATCTTTACCAGCGATAATCTTAACTGTATCGCCTTTTTTGATCTTTAATGCTGACATCTACTACGCCTCCTTATAATACTTCAGGTGCAAGAGAAACTATCTTCATGAAGTGCTTACCTCTCAACTCTCTTGCTACTGGTCCAAAAATACGAGTTCCTGTAGGTGTCTTGTCGTCTTTGATAATAACTGCAGCGTTCTCATCAAATCTGATATATGAACCGTCCGGACGACGAGTCTTGTTTACTGTACGTACTACAACTGCCTTAACAACGTCGCCTTTTTTAACAACGCCGCCTGGTGTTGCTTCTTTAACAGTAGCAACGATAACGTCACCAATTTCCGCATATCTTCTGCGAGAACCGCCCATTACACGAATGCAAAGGATTTCCTTGGCGCCTGTATTGTCGGCAACCTTAAGTCTGGTTTCCTGCTGTACCATGATATTCCCCTTTCGTAAGTTTATTTAATTACTGAGCCTTGGTGATAATCTCAACTAAACGCCAACGCTTATCTTTTGAGAGTGGTCTTGTTTCCATTACTTTAACAACATCGCCAATTTCGCATGTGTTAGCTTCATCATGAGCCTTAAGCTTGTAAGTTCTTTTGACAATCTTGTTGTAGAGTGGATGCTTAACATTATCTTCTACGGCAACAACAATAGTCTTATCCATCTTATTGCTGACCACTCTGCCTGTACGTGTTTTTCTTAAATTTCTTTCCACGATATAACTCCTTTCACAAAGGTTATAATTTTATAATTATGCTTCTGCTTTCTTCTCAACAATAACTGTCTGGATTCTGGCAATGTTCTTGCGAACAGTTTTGATTCTCCCCGTATTCTCAAGCTGGTTTGTAGCATTCTGGAATCTCAGGTTGAAAAGCTCCTTCTTAGCAGCTACTAATTCTGTTGCTAAATCTTCAACAGATTTATTTCTTAATTCATCTAAATAAGTATTACTTTTCACTGTTATCACCGCCTTCATTATCTGCGCGAGAAACAATCTTGCACTTGCAAGGAAGTTTATGCATTGCTAAACGTAACGCTTCTTTAGCTAGAGGTTCTGCCACGCCGCCGATCTCGAACATTACACGGCCTGTTTTAACAACAGCTACCCAATACTCTACGTTACCTTTACCTTTACCCATACGAACACCGATAGGCTTACCTGTAACCGGCTTATCTGGGAAGATCTTAATAAATACGTCACCGCCACGCTTGATGTAACGTGTCATAGCAACTCGGGCTGCTTCGATCTGGTTTGATCTGATCCAGCAAGGTTCCATTGCAACAATACCGTATTCACCGTTAGTAACTCTGTTACCTCTTGTTGCCTTTCCTGCCATAGAACCACGAAATTGCTTTCTGTGTTTTACTCTCTTAGGTAATAACATTACTCGTCGCTCCCTTCTGTAGGATTAGCCTTTGCCTTTGTTCTAGCTGGAAGTACTTCACCGTTGTATATCCAAACTTTTACGCCGACCTTGCCATATGTTGTATCTGCTTCTGCAAATCCATAATCGATATCAGCACGAAGTGTCTGAAGAGGAATCGTGCCTTCACTGTAGAATTCAGTACGAGCCATATCAGCGCCGCCTAAACGACCTGAACAGCTTGCCTTGATACCCTTAGCACCATTCTTCATTGTTCTGCTCATGCATGACTTCATTGCGCGACGGAATGAAACACGCTCTTCAAGCTGCTTTGCAATATTTTCAGCTACAAGCTGAGCGTCTCTGTCGACCTTTTTGATCTCCTTAACATCGATGCTGATCTTCTTGCATGCTGTAAGCTTTTCAACTCTCTTCTTAAGTGCGTCGATAGTTTTACCGCCCTGGCCGATGACCATACCCGGCTTAGCTGTGTGAAGTGTAATTTTTAATCTTTCTGAAGCACGCTCGATCTCAATCTTAGAAACTCCTGAAGCGTATGTTTCTTTCTTGAGGAACTTTCTGATATTGTAATCTTCTACAAGAGCATCTGCGAAGTTCTTATCAGCGTACCATTTAGAATCCCAATCCTTAATAATACCTACTCTGAGGCCGTGAGGATTAACTTTCTGTCCCATTTAGTTTCTCCTTTCGATTATCTTTCGTTAAGCACAACTGTAATGTGGCTTGTACGTTTCTCAATACGATACGCTCTTCCCTGTGCTCTAGGCTGGATCCTCTTCATTGTAGGTCCCTTGTTTGCATAGCACTCTTCAATGTATAAGTTATTAATATCCATGCCATTATTGTTTTCAGCATTAGCCATTGCTGAACGAATCAACTTAGCAATAAGTGTTGATACATATCTTGGGCTGTATGTAACGATAGCAAGTGCTTCTTCTACGCTCTTACCTCTGATTGCATCAAGTACGAAGCATGCTTTCTGTACAGAAACTCTTGCAAATGATAATTTTGCACTTGGTCTTGTGTCCATAACAGCATTTCTGTCTTTTTTAATTTGTGATCTATGTCCCTTTGCCATGGTGGATCATTACCTCCTTTCGCTATAAATTATCTGGACTTCTTTTCGTCTTTTCCGTGTCCTCTATATGTTCTTGTAGCAACAAACTCTCCGAGCTTATGTCCTACCATATCTTCTGTAACGTAAACAGGTACGTGTTTTCTTCCATCATGTACAGCAATTGTATGTCCAACAAACTGTGGGAAAATTGTAGAACGACGTGACCATGTCTTAATAACCTGCTTGTCGCCAGTTTCGTTCATAGCATCTACTTTCTTAAGTAAGCTATCATCGGCGAATGGTCCTTTTTTAAGTGAACGAGCCATGGTTAAACCTCCTTTGATTATTTAAATGCTTTTCCGTCTCTTCTTCTGATGATCATCTTATTAGAGCTCTTGTTCTTCTTACGAGTCTTAAGTCCCATAGCTGGTTTGCCCCAAGGCGTCATTGGGCTTGGACGACCTATAGGCGCACGTCCTTCACCACCACCATGTGGATGATCATTAGGGTTCATAACAGAACCACGAACAGTAGGTCTGAATCCCATGTGTCTCTTACGACCGGCTTTACCGATATTGATAAGGCTGTGGTCACCATTTCCTACTTCACCGATAGTAGCACGGCAAATAGCAAGAACCATTCTCATTTCACCTGAAGGAAGACGAAGTGTAGCATATTTTCCTTCCTTAGCCATAAGCTGAGCACTAAGGCCTGCAGAACGAACAAGCTGACCGCCTCTGCCTGGATAAAGCTCAATATTATGGATCTCTGTACCTACAGGAATATTTTCAAGAGGAAGGCAGTTACCAACTCTGATATCAGCATCAGGGCCATTCATAACGACCATGCCATCTGTTAATCCCTTAGGAGCGATGATATATGATTTTGTACCGTCTTCATAGCAGATAAGAGCAATGTTAGATGTTCTGTTTGGATCATATTCGATACCAATGACTTTAGCTGCCATTCCATCTTTATTTCTCTTAAAATCAATGATTCTGTACTTCTGTCTGTTTCCGCCGCCGCGGTGTCTTACCGTGATCTTACCTTCATTATTACGGCCCGCATGCTTCTTCTGTGAAGCTAACAATGACTTCTCAGGAGTGCTCTTTGTGATCTCTGAAAAATCAGAACCGGTCATATGTCTTCTGGAAGGGGTATACGGTTTGTATGTCTTAATTCCCATTAAGGTCTCCTTTCAAGTATAAGCAGATATAATATTTATTTTTTCTCTACATCTGCCTGACAGCCCGCAATATTCTCAAACTTCTCTGTGGGCGTCCTTCTAAAAACGATCTAAATTATAAAGATTCGAAAAGTTCGATATCTTTGCTTTCAGCTGTAAGCTGTACAATAGCCTTTTTTCTCTTTGCAGTTGTACCAAACTTTAAGCCTCTTCTCTTTACCTTGCCAGCAAGATTTAATGTCTTAACATTTTCAACCTTAGCTCCGTCGAACATTTTTTCAACAGCTTCTCTAATCATAACCTTGTTAGCTTCAGGATGTACATAAAATGTATATTTTTTCTCAGCCATCTCGCTCATGGACTGCTCCGTGATAACAGGCTTGAGGATTACATCATAGTATTGAACGTTAGCCATTATGCGTATACCTCCTCAATCTTCTTAAGAGCCTTCTCTGTAGCGATGAGCTTCTCATACTTGAGAACATCGTATGTATTGATAGCATCAGTTGTAATGACCTTAACATAAGGAATGTTTCTTCCTGAAAGAATCACATTAGCATCGCTTTCATCAATGATCACGAGCGCCTTTTCAACCTTTAAGTTATCTAACACTTTAACAAAGCTCTTTGTTTTAGCTTCCTCAAATTTGATCTCGTTAAGAGCAATGAGGTTATTGTTATTTACTTTATCTGTAAGAACTGAAAAAAGAGCGGCACGCTTTTCTTTCTTGTTCATTTTCTTGTCATAATCTCTTGGCTTTGGTGCGAATACAACACCGCCGCCAGTCCACTGTGGCGCTCTGATAGAGCCCTGTCTTGCGTGTCCTGTGCCTTTCTGTCTCCAAGGTTTTCTTCCGCCGCCGGATACCTCAGAACGAGTCAAAGCACTCTGTGTTCCCTGACGCTGATTAGCAAGGTATGTAACAACTGCCTGATGAACGAGCTGTTCCTTGATCTCTGCGCCAAATACAATATCGCTTAATTCTACGGAACCAACTGCGCTTCCTTCCATATTATAAACAGATACGTTAGCCATAATCTAAGATCCTCCTTTCCTTTATTATCAGTTCTTCGTCTTAACTGATTCTTTAATAGTTACCAAAGTTTTCTTAGGTCCTGGTACTGAACCCTTAACGAGAAGAAGATTATTCTCTGCATCGATCTTAATGATCTCAAGGTTCTGAACAGTTTTCTTAACATTACCCATGTGACCTGGCATGCCCTTACCCTTAGGAACGCGTCCCGGTGTAGTTGCAGCGCCGTTTGAACCCTGGTGTCTGTGGAACTTAGAACCATGACCCATAGGACCTCTTGACTGTCCATGTCTCTTGATCGCGCCCTGGTATCCTTTACCCTTTGAAATAGCTGTTGCGTCGATCTTATCTCCGGCTTCAAATGCCTCTACAGTGATCTCATCCTTAACTGAGTACTCCTCAGCATTATCAAGCTTGAACTCTCTTACAAATCTCTTGTAAGAAACTTCCGCCTTATCAAAGTGACCCTTTTCAGGTTTGTTCACATGCTTTTCAGTTGTGTCCATAAAACCAACCTGTACGGCGCTGTAACCGTCGTTCTCAACCGTCTTTACTTGTGTTACAACACAAGGCCCAGCCTGAAGTACAGTTACAGGAGTCAGTGTGCCGTCTTCATTGAAGATCTGTGTCATTCCGACTTTTGTAGCTAAAATCGCTTTCTTCATGATTTCCTCCATAAAAAATTAATTTATATCCAACCAGAGGAAAGAAACACAGGATATTCCCCGTCGGTTTCTTTCATAGGAAGGTTAGCATCGTAAGTTTCCCACTCGGTGATTATTTCATCAACTTGAGGTTGATGTCTACACCTGCAGGCATCTCAAGCTTTGAGAGCGCATCTACTGTTTTCTGTGATGGTGCAAGAACATCGATAAGTCTCTTATGTGTTCTCTGCTCGAACTGCTCTCTTGAGTCTTTGTACTTATGTACAGCTCTGAGGATCGTGATAACTTCCTTCTTTGTAGGAAGAGGTACAGGACCGCTCACCTCTGAACCAGACTTCTTAGCTGTTTCGATGATCTTCTTGGCTGACTGATCAATAAGCTGATGATCATAAGCCTTCAATGTGATTCTAATAACTTGTTTTGCCATAAAAAAAGTCGCCTCCTATTCGCACTTTAAAAATGAAGTACGACAAGCGGTGACTGTACACACTCCCACGTGTTTCGCGATTGATCATCTCAAAACCCACGGGTATTTCTGATATTTTACAGATTCTCGGTACAGTGACTTGTCGTCGGTTAATTGACATTCGCTCCACGGAAAACCTTCATAACTCATAGTACCCAGAGTAATGAAGCAACCTCACGCTTCACAGCTATCAATGTCACAGCCTTTGTAGTATACATTAATACATATATAAAGACAAGAAACGGATTGTATTTTTTTTAATACAATCCGTTTCTTGTCTTTAAAACTATTTTTTAACTATCTTCTTTAAGAAAACTACTTATTCAATGCTTTCTTCTTTATAATAAGCAACAACGCACCTGTCGATATTATAAGAAGAGTACCCATTGCCATTCCACCTAAATTGTCACCCGTTTCCGGTGCATTTTTTTCAGCCTTATTTATTTTTTTATGCTTCTTATGCCCATTCGGTGTTGGCTTATCAGGGTCCTTTGGTTCTGGTTTATCAGGATTTTCCGGTTTCTCTTTATCGACAATTAGCACTGGATTACCCAAAGTACCTTCGCCATTTATTTTCGCGTATATATCTCCTACTACCGTCAATTTGCCATTTTCAATTTTGAATAGTATATCTTCACACGGTAAAAAATTCTTCGGGGCTGATGTTTCACGCATCGTATATGTTCCATCCTTAGGATTGATAAGATAGATTTTACCACTTGCATTAGACGTTTTAGTTACTACTACGTTACCATCTCTTAGGAATTCAAAAGTAGCTCCAGGAAGCTGTTTTCCATCCTTTGCGCTAACCTTTTTAAACACGAAGAATGGAAATTTCTTTAAATCAGCCCAAGCCTTGTTATTTTCCAGTGATTCTTCCACACTACCTTCGGCTCCCGGCTTAACATTCTTTGCCTTAAGCTTAACCTTATTGTGAATGATGTCTACATTAGGATTCAAGGGTTGCAGTAAGGTCCTGTATACTATCTTATAGGAATAAGGTTCAACACCCTCTGTATCTTTTGGAAGAGTAAATATCAATTGATGATCATCAGGTTTATATAAAATTCCCACCTGATTTTTACCTACTTTTGTACCAACCGGCACATCTTTGTAATTATCGTAGGTTCCATCCCCCTTCAACTCGTTGGAACGTTGCACATGAATAAGTGATAAATCAGGATTTCCGTCTTTGCCCACAGGAACTTCTAGATTTTCATCAAGCTCATCTACCAAAGTAGGATTCTGAATGCCTGGTACGTCCATAGGTCTGTAGAATATGGTCCAATCAAGAATCGGTTCCTCAGGAGAGCTCCCCAAAATCCAATTAGGTTTCTCCTTGCTTAATATTGTAGGAATGACCTTTACTTCCTTTCCGGCAGAAAGTTTTAAATTTTGATCCACCACCATATTGCTATTATTGGTATATGAAGCACCGTCATCACTCTGTTTTCCATTTTTAACTAATTCCCTGTAAACATTTTCATCAAGTTGAGCTTTTATTATAATCATATATGTGTCTCCACTAGGTTTCTTAAAATCCCATCGGAGTTTATCTTCGTTGAATTTTACAACATTATTAATTTCTTCTGTCGACATACGGGAAGTAGCCGATGGTTCCTGGATTTCAGAAAAGAAATTAGCCCCTCCGACGATAATGCTGTAGTCGGTCCAATATATAGTGCCCGGTTTAGCTTTATACATCGTGAACATAGCACCAGACTCGTCAATAGGCACCAGTTTCCAATTGGCCGGCAATTTATCCGTTACTGATAAACTATCGGAAAGCTTTGTTATATCCGTCTTAAGCTTAAGATCTTTTTTGTACTGAGGTATATCCAATCCGTAAGGATTTACATCAATACGGAAATAAGCCGTTCTATCCTTATGATTAAACACTCTGGAATCATTCACATTATCTTGTTCACTCCAAAATGAGCTATTATTGTCCTTACTCACAGATTTCATATTGTTTAAATCTGTATCGTATTCCAATGCGATTTTATCAAACATATCGCCCTTGAAACTGTAGTAGGCGTTAGCCTTTAACAGCTTCAAAGTTTCGCCCTTTCCAGATACGAATGACACATGATTAGGTATATCCTTAAGATTTATATTTCCATCTACTGATACTATGCCTAACAAATTCTGCATTTGAGTCTTTAATGAAAAGTTGTATTCCGCCGGTTGATTAAATCCTTCTATTTGCACGACTTCACCTACTTGAGTATCATTGTATTTTATAGGCAAAATCTGTTTCACCTTTACCGGATTAGGATTAGAAGGGGATGATTCCAGGCTACCATCTACATAAGCAACATTGAAATTAACCGTTTCTTCTTTAAGTAACTTATCAAAAGTTCCTTCAGGCAGTTCTTCATCTATTACTAATTTGTCCTTTTGAGCATTGAAATCTGATTCCTTTCCATAATAAAAGATTTCATAAGCGAATTGTGGATCTGCAGGGAAAACACCACTTAAATTAACCGTTATATCCCAAGGTAATTTACCCTGCCTAAGACTGTCATCCTGTGTCTTTTCGGCTTTCTTTACAATGGTTGCCGCACCAGTATAAATCGGTGGTTTAATAGGGGTAACTCCACCATTACACACATTTACTTCCGCATTATTTTGCACCGTTCCCGGTAGAATATTTGCTTTCTTATCAAATACTTGCTTTACTTCTATTTTGTATTCTGTATCGAGTTTTGGAAGGAAAAACCAGTAGCTTTTCAGTATTTTAAATGGGTCTTCTGGTATAGCTTTATTTGGTTCTTGGAATCCCTCTCCGAAATGATAAATTTCTTTTTCCTTATATTTATCTGGTATAGTAGGACACTTTTCATCTTCCGAAGGATATTTTGGTCTGTCATCTCCAGTTGTAGCTTCACCACACTCTACCAAAGACCATTTTCCATCTGCACCTAGTTTTTCAACTTTAATCTCAATACGTTTCGGTGCTTCAAGATTTTCGTCTGAGGTACTTAAAATATCTCCAACCCACGCCGGACCATAGTTAATTGTCCCTTTTCCAACTTTTATAGTCCAGAGAAGAGATTTCTCATTAGTATCCATATCTAATTTAGCACCACTGTATGATTTACTAATGTCAGGTAAAGATCCCACAGGAACTTCAACTTCCTTTTCAACGGTCTTATCATCTGGTGTTGTAAGGATAGCCTTATTCTTTAGTTTCTTGGAAGTTTCTCCCTGCCAGTCAATTTTAGTTTTGAATTTTATGATTCCACCTATACCATCCGTATTTGAAAATTTATAGTGAATAGTTTTATTTTTGGCATCATATATTTCTTTGTCTGCCACAGCCACACCATTTACCGTAAATGAATTAGGGAGTATTTCCCCAACTTTGCTAATGTCATCCTTAATTACAAAGTCCTTCAAAGATGCCGCTTTTCCGTCCAATTTACGTGTAGCCTCAATCTTCCATTCGACAACATCCAAATCTATCTGCTCTCCGTTTTTTTCAAGTCGACCTTCTCAACTGCTTCCTTGCTTGGAAGAGGATAGCTCTTATCTAAGATGACCAAATAATCATCCTTTCCTGGAGGGTTGGCTCCCTCTTTCTTTGTAGCTTCAAAGTTTCCCTGAAAATATACAGTTACATTTGTCAATTGCTCAGGCTCGTAGTCAAACTTACCATTAGGATCATCTACCTTGCTCATGAAATGTACCTTTGCAGTAGATGTGGCCTTTTCATCGTTATAAACAATATCCATATATCCCACAATCTGGCCGGTCTTTGTTTGATAAATAGGAATATTTTTAGCTGTGCCCTTATAACGGATATTTTCCCCTAATGCTATCGTTGCCTCGTCTCCTTCATCTACCTGTTTATCTTCGTTAAAATTATGATCTTCCTCTTTGTAGATAGGGATATTACCATTCTTCAAAATGGGGAAAGTGAAACTTAGCTTGACAGTTATGTCCTTTTCAGGATTCAATTGTTTCTCTCCAATTACATCTGAACCTTCCTGTGAGATAGCCACTTTTGTATTTGTAATCAGATTAGATTTATCTGATGCCGCCTGAACGTTATTCCTTAAAACAGGAAGAATACTAATTACTGCCAAGCATAGCGTCAGAAATAATATGAAGCCTTTGTGGATTTTATTATCAAGCTTATATATCTTCTTCACAATCTCTCCTTCTTTCTTTCTTATAAAACTATGTAAATGATTTGTTTTAATTATATCATATAATATAAAAAGGTTCTATCAAGTTATGTATGTCTTTTAAAAATCTGATGTAGGATTACAATACATATGTTACACCTGTAAAAAAAACAAATGATGGAAATTTGTAAAAAAACACCTACTCCCGTAGATGTTTTTAAATTCAATTCTTCAATTCCTCTATTCTATAATTAACATAAATTGCAATTCCAAGTTGAACACTTAAGTAAACTATTAAGTGCAAAATAAACGTAAAGAAAGCCTACTTACAGTGTCTTTTTTTACTTCATATTTATTTCAGTAGCTCTTTTGCCATATCTAATAATTCAGTATTTCTCTTAAAGCTTATTTCTAAGCTTTTATCATCTAGGCTTAATGTCTTGTTGTAAATATCTCTTCCTTCATAATAAACGATAAAATCTGCTAGTTGATATAATTTATTATTATTATTTACTTCCGTTCTAATATTAACCAATCTGGCATTTAGCCTTTCATATTTTTTTGCTTTTTCTAATATTTGGAATCCATTCTTTCCTTTCTTTAATTCAATATTTGGATATACTTTTAGCACTTCTAATAATTCACTGTCTTTTCTTATATATCTATTGAATATAGAAAAGGCAACATCTCCATTAAGTAATACAAAAGGCAAATTAGAATAGTTTGTTGAATAATACCTCCACTTTTCTTCAGCTATAAAGTTAATTAAAAGTTGTTTCGCAAAACTGTTACTGATGAATATTCCTATATTTATTGATAATAAAAATATTATCTTATCATAATTCTCTATAAGACTTTGTAATATTGCATTGCCAGTTCTATTATTAAGATCCCTTACAGTTATTCGCCTATGATCGCTAGGATTTGAATATGGACAATTTAAGTAATTTTCATGATTGTAGTTGGTTAATTTCTCTATATCGTGCGGATAGTGCCTTCCATATGGCTTGACTATTCTTACGTTTTCTTCCTTACTATCTTTATATAAATTAACCAACATTATCGGATTATCACATTCCGGACATATCGCAAAGTGTTGTTTCTTTAAAATATAATTCTCTTGATTTTTTGTGTATTTTTCAAAATTATCTCGGCTTATAGGAATCTTTTCCATTATATATGGTCTTGTTTTAAATACGTCCATATTTACCCTCTTTAATCAATATTTACATATGTCTATATCTTCATATTGTAAACCTTTTTCCCCTAGAATAATATCGATTCTTATATTTTGATACCTTGATCTGATATAACCCACCCAATCATCAGGAAGCTTAGGTATTAAGCCTTCATTTCTCAATGTAAATAAACAAGTTAAAATCATAGTGAAGCCCATTTCAAATACATGTGACTTATCTTTTAATATATATACATATTCCTCAGTCCAGTCCGGATTGTAGTTGTCAATAGTTTTTATCACAAAGTGATAAAATTTAAAAAATATGGAGTTACGTTTGTTGAATAACAAAC
>UQNS01000007.1 GCA_900542465.1 uncultured Eubacteriales bacterium | reverse complement strand
AGCATATTTTCAGAAGTGAAAATACAATACTTGGTGATTATATTAAGAATCGTATGTTTTGCAAAGAATGTTCTTGTAAAGTCGATCAAATCAGGAATAACACGATTGTTTGCATCTGCCCAGAATGATGTGAATTCAAAGCTATTGCTTGTTTTACCTTTCTTGGCAGTAGCTGCAGCATTTACATCCTTGATAGCATTGAAACGGGTGCTGTTGGAATAGTACTTTGTGTTAGTTCCATTTGAAATAACAAAAATCTGCGTATATTCAAACAGACCACTTCCTGCCCAGAATGAATCTCTCTGATATCGGTTAATCTGATTGAAAGCCTCACGAATAGCCACACCTCTGCGTTTTAATTCGATATGAACAAGAGGGAAACCATTTACAAGGATTGTTACATCGTATCTGTTATCATGCTTTGCACCGTCAGACTTTCCAATAACGTACTGATTGATAACCTGTAAAAAGTTGTTGTGAACATTTTTCTTATCAATAAGTGTGATGTTTTTGGTACTGCCATCATCTCTCTTTAGAACCTGAACATTATCCTCTTGAATTTTTCTAGTTTTTTCAATAATTCCTTCATTCTGATTGGCAATAGAATTCTTGATGAACCTATCCCATTCAGTTTCAGAAAACCGGTAAGCATTCAACCTTTCGAGCTGATTACGAAGATTGGTGGTCAAATCTTTTTCTGTGTGTATCTGAAGATATTCGTATCCCTGCTGTGTAAGCATACGAATAAACTCTTTTTCCAGTTCAGCTTCTGACTGATAGTTGTTAGAACGTGCCTTTACAGGCTCGTATTCAGTAACAACTGTATTTTCACTTGTCGCTGCCACGATATTGAAATATGGCATACAGACACCTCCTTAAGAGATTATAACTGTTTGAAAGAAAGCAGCTTATCTCTATAAAATTCATATTGTTTTTGTCTTGCCTCAATCTCAGCCGGAAGACCACTACTCAAGTCATTGCAGAGTGCGTCGAATCGGTCGAGGATACCTACGATGCGTTTTTGTTCCGCTAAGGACGGTACACTAATTACTGCATCACGAATATTATCATTATATAATCTTGCGATTGTTCCTCCTGTGGATGCTTTCCAAGGTTGTAACTGATAGTAATAGTACAAATAGCTATTGAGAACTAACGACTCATCATTATTGACCCATACTATGTTCGAATCTTGGAAATACGCTGGTTCACCATCAAATACAACAGTTCTTCCAATTGTTCCGGCAGCAGAAATTAGTATGTCACCCTTCTTAGGGTAAGAGTATTCCTTTTTATATTTTTCGAATGTATCTTTTGATATATAGGCATTAGGTTCTCCACCGAATGTTCCAATCTTAAAAAATGGGACATCGCCCGTGGAAGAAGTTTCAGACTTCATAATTCTCTTGCACATCGATATTTTTCCGACTGTTCCAAGAGAAATATTCACAAAACCATAGACAAACTGAATAAGCTTAATTATGCTTGTCTGTCTGTCTGTCTGTCTGTCTGTCTGTCTGTCTGTCTGTCTGTCAAGATTGTCTTGCCGGTTGCGGCGTATGTCAAGAGGGTGTCACGATAAAATTCGTATTGCTTTTGTCTTGCTTCAATCTCAGCAGGGAGACCGATGTTAAGGTCAGAGCAGATAGTGTCAAAGTTATCTAATACTTCTGCTATTTTAATTTGTACATCTAAAGGTGGCATAGGAACTTCAAATTGCTCCAAAACTCTCATACCAAGATTGGGCTGTGATCCATGGCTCGCCTTCGATTTAACCATATTTTGTACACTAGTGGATTGTAATAAGTGAAACAAATATCGTGAAGAATTGTTGTCATTTACTCGCAGTGCGGCAATAGGAGACCAAATATTAAACCTTTCATCAGTATCCACATATCCGACTTTACCAGTTGTTGATCCTGATTTAACCATAAATACATCATTTCTTTGTGGTTTATATTTTTTGCAACATTCTTCATCAAATTCCTTTGTGATATTACCTCGTTTTTTGTCAAAATGTATCTTTCCATCTGACACTGCCTCTGCAGACAAAAACGGAAGTCCATCATCAACTAAAACAGGTGTTGTGTGTGGTCCATCTGTGATTGGCTGCGAAAGCATATCAATCAATTTTCCAACTCTAGCATTGACATTTTGATTGTTATTGAGAAGCTCATCTCTATAATATTCATACTGTTTCTTACGAGCTGTAAGCTCCGCTGTAAGCTCCGCTGTAAGTAACGTGAAAGAGTCCAATATACGGACTATTTCACGTTGTACCTCCAACGGAGGTACGGGTATCTGTAATGCTCTAAAATCTCTACCTGTCAACTTTGGTATATTGCCATGTATTAAAGGAGTTACACCTATAGTCTGTACATAATGAAACAGATATCGAAGAAGGACATCGTCAGTTCCTTCAATGATATGAGCGTGATTGTTTACCCATATTTTCCCTTCTGCCCATGTTACAACTGGCGTACCTGCTTTTGTAATTACGCTTCCATCTTCGCCAACAAGGACAAATATGCCATCAAAAATATAATCTGAAACATAATCCTGAATGCCGTTTGCACCATAATAGGGGTATTTTCCTGCCTCTCTTGCTGCTTTTGTAACGGGTTTCCTTTTTTTATCAAGAACGGTACAGCAATCTTCAAGTTTCCTATATTCCACACCTTCAGGACATAATTCTTTCAGGAGTTCTTCTAATCTGCTCATAGATTACACCTCGATTTCTGCAATTATTTCATCAATTGCTTTTCTTAAGGTCTCTTCACGAGCGACAATTTCTTTGATTTCTGCATTCAGCTTAACAATATCAATCTTTTCTCTTGTGTCCTCTGCTTCAACATAAGTTGATACAGAAAGGTTGTAGTCATTTTCAGAAATCTCATCATATGTTGCAAGATGTGAGAAGTGGGCTATTTCACTGCGATTTGCAAAGCATTCCACAATCTTATCCATATTGCCGGAAGTAAGTTTATTATTGTTTGTGACCTTGATGCACTCGTTTGTTGCATCGATAAACAGCGTTTTATTATCTGCCTTGTTCTTTTTCATTACCATAATGCAGGTGGCAATTGAAGTTCCAAAGAAAAGGTTAGGAGGCAGCTGAATAATGCAGTCTATAAAGTTGTTATCAATAAGATATTTTCGTATTTTCTTTTCAGCACCGCCACGGTACATAATTCCAGGAAAACATACAATCGCAGCTGTTCCGTTACTTGCAAGCCAAGAAAGAGAATGCATAATGAAAGCTAAGTCTGCTTTACTCTTTGGTGCAAGAACTCCTGCAGGAGCAAAACGAGGGTCGTTTATGAGTAATGGATTTTCATCACCTACCCATTTGATTGAGTAAGGTGGATTTGAAACAATAAGTTCAAAAGGTTCATCATCCCAATGTGCTGGAGCTATAAGGGTATCTTCGCAAGCAATATTAAATTTATCAAATCCAATATCGTGTAAAAACATATTTATACGACAAAGATTATAGGTTGTAATATTGATTTCCTGTCCATAGAAACCATTACGAATCTTATCTCTACCAAGTATTTTTTCGGCCTTTAAAAGTAGCGAACCAGATCCACAGGCAGGGTCATAAACCTTATTAATTTCAGTTTTACCAACTGTACCAAGTCTTGTAAGAAGTTCTGATACATCAGCAGGAGTAAAGAACTCTCCACCCGATTTACCTGCATTACTTGCATACATTGTCATAAGATATTCATAGGCATCTCCAAATGCATCAATATCGTGATCCTTAACATCTCCAAGATTCATATCAGCCACGCCATCAAGGAGTTTACAAAGTTTTTCATTTCTCTTTGCAACAGTAGATCCAAGTTTATTACTATTTACATCAAAATCATCAAATAGACCAGCAAAGTCGGATTCTGATTCACTGCCTTTTGCAGATTCCTCTATGTGACGGAATGCCTTTTCAAGTGTTTCATTAAGATTTTCATTATCCTTGGCTTTTGCCCTTACATTACAAAAGAGTTCAGAGGGAAGAATGAAAAAGCCTTTCTCTTGCACAAGGCCTTCTCTTGCCTCTTCAGCCATCTCATCAGACATCTGTGCAAAATCAAAATCAGCATTGCCTGATTCAATTTCTCCTGTATTGATGTAGTTAGCAATATTTTCAGAAATATATCTATAGAACATAGTACCAAGTATATAGTTTTTGAAATCCCATCCATCTACAGCACCACGAAGTTCATCTGCAATTGCCCATATTGCTCTGTGAAGTTCATCACGTTCCTGTTCTTTTTTATTATCAATAGGCATTATCTTTTTCCCTCCACCTCAAAATCAAGCCATGCCTCTTCTACATCTGAATAATCAACATCATGTTCTAGGCAGAACTCTTTTATATTTTTCATAGCATTAAGGTTAGGCTTTGCTTTGCCACCTTCCCATCTATTCACAGTAGAAAATGACACTTTAATTTCTTTAGCAAAGTCTTGCTGTGTCAGAAAGCACCTCTGTCTAATTCTTTTAATTTCATCTGGAAATCCCATTATGCATCTCCTTGCGTAAATATTTCAATAATATAGCGTCATTATAACATATAATCATAGTTTTTACTATCTCCTAAGGCTACATAAAGGAACAAGCTGAACTTACCCAGAAAATACAAGCTCTTGAAGATTTTATTTCTGAAGCTACTAAAGAGAGCCTAAATGTAGAATCTTTTCTAAATCTAGTAAAGAAATATACAGACATTCAAGAATTAGATGCTGAGATAATCAGAACTTTTGTCGATAAGATTTATGTGGAACAATCTCAAAAAATAGAAGGTTCAAGAACAAAGAAACAAACTATCTGGATACAGTGGAACTATATCGGAGTGGTAAATATCAACAAGAATACAGAAAAATCGGCATAACTAGTATTTCTACTAATCATGCCGATAATTTTTTAAGGAATTAAATCCCTAATTTACAGCCCCTAAAGGGCGAAACTTTTTTATTTTAAGAGGACTTTTATCTCCTGTATAATATTCTTTTTGTTAGAGGCAAGTCTTGTGATCCAGCGATATGGAAGGAAGAAGATCTTTAAAAGAGGGTATTTATATATAAATGGATGTGCCTCACGATAGTATGCATCATTTGGAAAAAGTCTGGACAAGATATAAGGCATTTTACCTGACTTCATCCTGTTTTTTATCTCATCTTCCTGCCGGCCGTATGTACCTGCATTGGCGGTATGTATAAGAAGACGCATTTCTTTTTCGGTAAGATCTGAAATCTTTTGGAAAACTTCTGCAGGATCCGAAAAGAGCTTTTTAGCGAGCCTCCGATTGACAGATTCAAATCCTGAAATACCAAGCTTTCTTAACTCACCCTTTATATAATTCCAGTCGAATGATCCTTTGTATTTTTTATTTATCACATAAAAATCTGCCAGAGTTCTGAGGCCGGTCCCGCCCTGCTTATAATGTTTATAAGCATGAGCTGCAAAATAGATATAAAAGTCTTCGCTGGTCATATGGCGTGAGAAGGGGCTGCCTTCATCTGTCAGGAGTTTTTCATTTATACGGTCATAGTATTCTGTGAAGACCTCGCTGAAAATACCGCGGAAAAGCCGGGAATGAAATTCAAAATTAAAAACCGGCGGTCTTATATATTCATCATGGTTGGTAACGCCGGTGAATTCTATTTTGTAACCCCGCTTTTGCATGTATTCCATGAGGAGATCACGCTTACCGGCATCATAGAGAATGTCATTGTCAGCCATCTCCCGCATTTCAAATCCCGGATACATATCCTGTATAAGAATACCTTTCAGAGGACAATACCATATACCGTTTTTTTCCATATATGAAAGTATAGTGCGGCGTTCAGCATCAAACTGTATACGCTTTTTAACAGCACTGTTAACAGACATTTCCCAGTACTTAATTTCTTCATCGCTGAACAGATCGTGAAGGCCGTCAGACTTCAAAAGAGCGCAGCCCACCATTGATGCTATGCTGTGGATATGGCTGTATCTGTACAGAAGTCGGGTATCAGGATCTTCCAGTCTCTTAAGATCAGGCGGGCAGGAGTCCAGAGAGCAGGCCATAAGGTATATAAGATTTTTGTGAGTTTTATTAAGAATTTTCCCCATGAGTTTGACCTTTTTCAGTAAACAAATTAAGATTAAGTATAACATTGAAAGCGGGGCCTTTCAATTATTTCAAACCTAATAAGGAGACAGTGATTATGAAGCTTAAAACTGGTTTTTGTACGCAGGAAGTTGGAGAAGGACAGGTCATGGTTCCCGTTGACGAAGCGCAGACTTCTTTCAGAGGCATTGTGAGAAGTAATGAGACAGCGGCATTTGTAGTGGATTGTCTTAAAGAAGATACCAGCAGGGAAGAGATTCTGATAAAGCTGAAAGCCGAGTATGACGGACCTGAAGCTGTTATGGCTGATGACATTGATATGGTGCTGGCTAAATTGTCCGGTATAGGTGCTATCGAGGAGTAATGCAATGAAAATCATACAGGAGCCTGATAAGGCGATCATGCAAGTACTGGGGAAGGGAAAAGCCGATCGCGGTCATACATGTCGTTTCCTTAAATGGGTGGTCAAGGTTCCATATGACGGAGGCTGTCTTCTTCACAATTATCTTACGGGAGAAATGATCTTTTTTGATGAAGCCGACAATAATGCTCTGGAAGCAAAAGCGTGGCAAAGTCTGATCCGAAATGGCGGAGGTCCGGGATATGATCTTGTCAGGCATATGATAGAAAATTATTTTCTGGTCCGGGAAGAACACGATGATATTAAGCTGATCGACCAGGTCCGGAAGGTCATAAGACTCATAAAAAGACCGAAAGAAGTCAATTCGTTTAAAATACTGCCTACGACTAACTGCAATGCCCGGTGTTATTACTGCTATGAAGATGGTATCAATAAGATTAACATGACAGAGGATACGGCACATAAGGTCGTAGATTATATAGCCGGGCGGTCAAATGGGTCAAGAGTGACCCTGGCATGGTTTGGCGGAGAGCCGCTCATGGGGCGGAAAGTGATCGAGACAATATGTGCAGGTCTCCGAAGCAGAGATGTCGAATATGGCTCTATTATGACAAGCAATGGATATATTTTTGATGAAGAGCTTGCAGATCAGGCAGTAAATTCCTGGAAACTCAATAACATTCAGATAACACTTGATGGAACAAGGTTTGTTTATAACAGGATAAAAGACTATATAAATCCCAAGCATGATCCGTATCTGAGGGTTATAAATAATATCAGGCTTTTACTTGCCAGAGGCGTGTATGTAAATGTCCGTCTCAATATGGGCCTTGATAATTATGATGACCTGAATAATCTTATTGATGATCTGGCAGGGGAATTTAAAGGACAGAAAAAGTTCAGCGTATATGTGGATGGGCTTTTTCAGGAGATGGAAAAGGATGGGCCTGTAAAACGAGATCTTATAGAAAAACTTAAAAAGCTGTCTGCAAGGCTGGGAGAAATAGGGCTGGATACCAATCCGTCAAAAAGCCTTAAGCTCAGAGTTCAGGGATGTATGGCAGACAGTGACAATCACCGGGGGGTAAGTCCCGATGGAAATATAATGAAATGTGAACATTACATAGATGACAGGATAGTAGGCCACCTGGAATCCAATGAAGAGGATAAGGCGATGCTGGATGATTGGAAGAAGCCTATGACGGACGGAGAATTCTGCCCGGACTGTCCGGCAAGACCAAGCTGCTACAGACTTGAGAATTGCCCTGTATCCCACCCATGTACATTTGATGAAAGGGAACAGCTTCTTCTGAGAAATATCAGGACTATGAAGAGCCTTTATGAGTACTGGAAACATGAAGAAATGGGCCTTGTTCCCGAATGCGAAAACAATGGTATATGTTGACATAAAGGGCGTTTTAGGGTACTATCAAACGTAATGATGGGTTATTTTTTGAAACTTTTTATTATGTATAAAGGGGTGCATTATGGAAGCAAAGAAGAAGTATGTTGGCATGGAAATGGAAGTGCTTGAGATAGAAGCAAGCGATATTATTACTAAGAGTGATTGCTATGACTGTGAGTGTAACGCTCCTGGCGAATGTGATAAAGATTATAAATTCCACGCTTAATTGAAAGCGGCCACTTATGACCGCAGCTGCCTCTTGGCTGAGTAATCGGCCGAGGGGCTTTTTATTTACTGTATGTAGTCGATACCTTAAGAGGAGCTGTCATGGAGATCCCATTTCGTATAAAATTAGCCGACAGGATCATTGATATCCATCCTGTCTATGATTGTGCCCGCGAGTTCTGTCATGCTTATATCGTTGATAATAACAGGGAAAAGGCAGATCTGGATGTATTCGTAGAAGCTTCGGACATTGCAGCAGAAAGATCCAGAGATATTCAGGTCAGATCTTCTGATGGAACGATACCTGATGACTATCCTGATTCATATCTTGAGCTGCTTGCGATCTACAGAAAGATCGCTGAATATATGCTGGATAATGATACCCTGCTTATACATGGTTCCGTTATCGCTTTTGATGGAGAAGGTGTTTTATTTATTGCAGATAGCGGTGTAGGTAAATCTACACATTCTGCTAACTGGAAAAAAGTTTTCGGAGACAGAGTAGTTTTAGTCAATGATGATAAACCGCTTGTCAGGATCGGAGACGAGGTAAGGATTTATGGGACACCATGGTCGGGAAAACGTGGGCTCAATACTAATATGAGCGTACCGTTAAAACTTATATACCAGCTGGACAGGGGAGAGGTATCAAGAGTCAGTGATATGTCAGAGAAGGACATCCTTAAAATTCTTATAAGACAGTCATTCAGGAGTGATGATGGTTCACGCATGCCTCTGACCTTAAGTATGCTGGATAAGCTTATGAAAAAAGTTCCTGTAAAAAGATTGGAGTGTACGATCGATCCGTCCTCAGCAAATACGGCCCGTCAAGGCCTATATGAGGTGGAAGAATGGCAACGGTAAAGGAAGAATTATTAAGAAGCGGAAATATCATGTTCCCCAATAAAGGGGTGTCCATGCTGCCTCTTATTCGTCAGGGCAGAGACCTGATGATTATTGAGAAGAGGGGCAGTGAAAGATTGAAAAAATATGATGTAGTCCTCTTTGAAAGGCCGAATGGAGCCCTGGTCCTCCACAGAATATCGGATGTACTGGAAGATGGATATATGATAATCGGAGACAATTGCATCAATAAGGAGTATGTAAAAGAAGGAAATGTCCTGGGGCTTATGACAGGACTCCTGCGCGACGGAAAAGGGCTGGACCTGAATTCATTACGGTATAAGTTTTATGTAAAATTCTGGATGGCCTCATATCCTGTAAGGCGACTGATCATGAAGGTAAAGTCAAGGCTCAGGTAATGGCTGAAATTATTCAAATCATTGATAGTGTTACGTTACAAGGGGATTTTTCAAAAAAATAATAGCGGTTAAACTACATTTGTGTTATAGTTTTCAATGGCAAAATTGTTAAACGCTTTAGTAATTTAATTCGATTAAGTAAGAAAAGGACAGGAAAACAGAATGGATAAAAAAGAGCGTAGAGTTGGGGTTATTTCAAGAGGTATTCGTACACCTATCATCAGAGAAGGTGATGACCTTGCATCTATAGTTACAGACAGCGTTTTAGAGGCAGCAAAGATAGAAGGGTTTGATCTTCGTGACGGGGATGTTGTTGCGGTAACAGAGTCTGTAGTTGCGAGAGCACAGGGAAATTACGCCAGCGTTGATGATATTGCAGCGGATGTCAAGAATAAGCTTGGAGGAGAAACAGTAGGTGTTATCTTCCCTATTCTTTCAAGAAACCGTTTCGCGATCTGTCTTCGTGGTATTGCTAAGGGTGCCAAGAAAATCGTTCTTATGCTTTCTTATCCATCAGATGAAGTAGGCAACGAGCTCGTAAGTCTTGATAAGATCGACGAAGCCGGAGTTAATCCATACAGTGATGTTCTTACACTTGAAAAGTATCGCGAGTTATTCGGAGTTAATATACATCCATTTACAGGCATTGATTATGTTGGTTATTACAGTGATCTTATAAGATCCTGCGGAGCAGAAGTTGAGATCATTTTTGCCAACCATGCCAAGGAGATCCTTAACTATACTAAAAATGTGATCTGCTGTGATATCCATACAAGAGCCCGTACAGAAAGAATTTTGAAGGAAAACGGTGCAGAGATAGTTGTAGGTCTTGACGACATTTTAACAAAACCGATCAACGGTTCAGGCTATAACGAAATGTATGGACTTCTTGGCTCTAATAAGTCAACAGAGGATAAGGTAAAGTTGTTCCCACGCGATTGTGAGCCATTTGTAATAGAAGTTCAGAAAAGACTTGTGGAGAAAACAGGTAAAAACATCGAGGTTATGGTCTATGGTGATGGGGCCTTCAGAGATCCTCAGGGTAAGATCTGGGAATTGGCAGATCCTGTAGTATCACCTGGATTTACAGAGGGTCTCGTTGGTACTCCTAATGAATTAAAACTAAAATATCTTGCTGATAATGATTTTAAAGATCTGTCAGGTGAAGAACTTAAATTAGCTATTGCCAACAGTATTCGTAAGAAAGACGGAAGTCTGGTAGGCAATATGGCTTCACAGGGAACTACGCCAAGACAGATCACTGATCTTATAGGATCTTTATGTGATCTTACAAGTGGTTCAGGCGATAAGGGAACACCGGTCGTCCTCGTTCAGGGATATTTTGATAATTTTTCTAATTAAATATTTACAAATTATAAGATACAATAATCAAGAAGAACTCCGGTCAGGAATTAATTCCCGACCGGAGTTTTTTATAAGTGCTTAATATGGAAATGTAAATATTCTGATCAGTTGTTTACAAACTGTGCAATATCATATTCTACCGTACCAATACCGGCAATACCAAAAGTATCTACCAGTACGTTTAATACGTTAGGGGAGATGAATGCAGGAAGTGTTGGTCCGAGGTGGATATTATTAACGCCAAGGTACAGAAGAGCAAGCAATACTATTACAGCCTTCTGCTCATACCATGCGATATTGTAGAAGATAGGAAGGTCGTTAACGTCCTCGAGTTCAAACACTTCTTTTAATTTAAGTGCAATAAGTGCAAGTGAGTAAGAATCATTACACTGACCTGCATCAAGAACTCTAGGGATTCCGCCAATATCACCGAGACCGAGTTTATTGTACTTGTACTTGGCACAACCTGCTGTAAGGATAACAGTATCTTCAGGAAGAGCTTTGGCAAAATCAGTGTAGTAGTTACGTCCATTCTGGCGGCCGTCACATCCTGCCATTACTATAAACTTTTTGATGGCCCCGGATCTGACAGCATCTACGACAGGACCTGCAAGCGCAAATACCTGCTCGTGCGCGAAACCGCCAACGATCTCACCTGTTTCTATCTCTACAGGAGCTGCACATTTCTTAGCCTGTTCGATCAATTCTGAGAAGTCTTTAGTTTCACCATAGCCTGCTTCGATATGCTTGCAGCCTGAGAAACCTGCGGCGCCTGTAGTCCAGAGTCTGTCTTTATAAGAGTCCTTTGGAGGAACGATACAGTTAGTTGTCATAAGGATAGGTCCGTTGAAACTTTCGAACTCTTCCTTCTGCTGCCACCATGCATTGCCATAGTTTCCTACGAAGTTATCGTATTTTTTGAAGAAAGGATAGTAATGAGCAGGAAGCATCTCGGAATGTGTATATACATCGACGCCGGTTCCCTGAGTCTGCTCAAGCAGCATTTCAAGATCCTTCAGGTCGTGTCCTGAAACAAGGATACCAGGGTTATTTCTTACGCCAATATTTACCTTTGTTATTTCAGGATTTCCATATGTGCTGGTATTGGCGCCATCAAGAAGAGCCATTCCATCGACACCGTACTTACCGGTCTCAAGAGTAAGAGCAACGAGGTCATCTACGCTGAGAGAATCATCGAGTGTCTTTGCAAGAGCTTCCTGAATGAATCTATCGACATCTTCGTTATCAGAAAGAAGCGCATTGGCATGTTTTGAATAAGCGGCAAGTCCTTTAAGACCATAAGTAATAAGCTCGCGAAGTGAACGAATATCTTCGTTTTCTGTTGAGAGAACACCTACCTCCTTAGCTTTAGCTTCGAAATCGGCTTCTGTACCTTCCCAGAGGGAAGCGGCAGGAAGAGTACTTGTATCTTTTACGCCAGCAAGTAATTCTTTTTTCTTGTTCAAGGTATCAACAATAGCCTTAACGATCGCATCTTTATCAAAGTTTGCATTTGTAATAGTGATAAAAAGGTTAGTCGTCACCATGTGGTTGACACATGAACAGACATCGGTACCTTCTTTTCTGAGCTGTGTTGCAGCAGCAGAAATTCCTTTTGTTACATATACGAGAAGATCCTGCAGATTAGCCACTTCAGGGGTCTTACCGCAAACGCCCATTGACACACAGCCTTCGCATTTTGCAGTTTCCTGACACTGATAGCAAAACATGTTATTTTCCATAAAACGTAAGCTCCTTTCAAAAAACCATATTCGTTTTAATTTATCAATTAATCATTTCAAAGAGGAATACTACAGGTCTTTTGAAACCCGAAGCGTTGCATATGCAACACTTTGGGTTTATAATCAAAGGCAAATTAGGTTAGGGAGGGGTAAAATGAAGACGAGCATTGATAAAAGTGAGATCAGGTTATTTAAAGATATTAATGCCGGGGATCTTACGCCTCTGTTGCATTGTATGAGAAGTTATAATGATGTTTATAAAAAAGGCGAATTGATCGATACTGACAGAAACGGCGAGACCTATATAGGTATAGTAATGTCTGGCAGTGTACATATGATGAAAGAGGATATAAGCGGAAATCAGACGATGCTGGCATATATGAATGCGGGGGAGATCTTTGGTGAAAGCACAGCTATAGGTAATTATACAAAAGAGTATATTTCGTTTATTGCTGCGAGCGATTGCGAGATCATGTTCCTGTCGATGCACATGATCATGCATAACTGCGGAGCTCAGTGTGAGTTCCACCACAAGCTTACTCAGAATATGTTTAATCTTATTGCGGAGAAAAATGCCAACCTCATGGAGAAGATAGAGGTATCAACAAAGAGGACTGTCAGGGAAAAGATCCTGGCATATCTTTCTATACAGGCACAGAAGTCGGACAGTGCATATATACAGCTGCCGCTGACACGGACAGAACTGGCGGCTTACATAGGAGCAAACAGGTCTGCAATGACCAGAGAACTGGCTTTGATGAAGGAAGAAGGTCTTATTGACTTTGATAAGAATACATTTGTCCTGAAATAAAATAACTCCCTTTGTTGAAAGCATACGGATCTGTTAAAGCAACCGTATACCGGAACAAAGGGGGTTATTTTATTCTTTATTGAATGTTATGAAGCTTCTTACATTCTGCATCCGCTGGTCCAGCTGAGCGCTTTTTTCCGCACAATCGGTAAGCTCAGTGGTAAGTTTATCGATCAGATCTTCAGGAAGATCCTTCTTATATCTGAGCTTATGTTCAAGACTTGCCCAGAAATCCATTGCTATAGTCCTTAACTGAACTTCAACTTTAACGATTTTTTTGCCGGCCTCAAGAAAAATAGGCACTTCGACAAGTAAATGAAGGCTGCGATAGCCGTTTTCTTTAGGATCTTTAATGTAGTCCTTATATTTAAGGAGAGTAATATCATCCTGTTCCAAGAAACAATCAGCCAGATGGTATATATCCTCGATGAATGAGCATATAACTCTCACTCCCGCAATATCATTTATTTCTTCCTCAATGGCTTCCAGAGTAGGAGCGACGCCTTTCTTATCCATTTTTTTCAAAATGGATTCATAGCTCTTTACTCTTGTTTTTATGCTTTCTATAGGGTTTGCGTCATATCTTATGGAAAATTGATTGTTTAAGACTTTGAATTTAGTTTCTACTTCCAAAGCTGCGCATTCGTAGTTAGCGAAAAACTGATTAACGATCGTCATATTAGCGTGGAGGAATTCGATAAATTCATCGGGTGTAACATCAGATTCATCAACAGCTTTTTGTATCGATTTAAGAATATCACTGTATTCATTCTGACGCAGCTGTATTTCGTTTTTCATTTATATATCTCCTTTTCGGGGATTTTGATCCGTTAATGATCGAGAATATGATAATAATATATGGACGTAATGGCAATTATAAGTTAATGATACTTTTATGAAACTTGTATGAAGTGCTGTATTTGCTTGAAAAGGGGGTATAAATTATCTATACTGTAACCCAGTAAATAAATTAAGGAGCGTTTTTATGACTCAAGTTTTTGATATTCCTGTTTTGTTGTGGATACAGGAGCATCTTAGAAGTGATATTCTTACTAAGATATTAAAGGTTATAACATTCTTTGGAGACAAGGGATGGTTCTGGATCGCATTGGCACTGTTTCTTCTCATTTTCAAAAAGACAAGGAGAATGGGTCTTGCTTCCTGCATTTCGCTTGCGGTCTGTATACTTATCACTAATGTAACACTTAAAAATCTGGTGGCCCGTATAAGACCATATGATCTAACAAATGCTATCGTGCCTATCGTTGAACGGCCGGATGATTTTTCGTTTCCGTCAGGGCATACATGTTCATCATTCGCCGTATCGCTTATACTCCTCAGATATGACAAGAGGATAGGCGTGCCTGCTGTGATATTCTCGTCATTGATCGCTTTTTCAAGACTCTACCTTGGCGTTCATTATCCGACAGATGTTATCGCGGGATTTCTGGTCGCTTTTGTAGTCAGCTTTATCGTGTGTTTAATTATGAAACCGAGAAAGAAGAGATTTGGACGATGAGCCCTTTTTTAGATGTTGATATACACGGAATGACAAGAGAAGAAGCAAGGATTGCTGTAAAGTCAGTTCTGGAAACAGTAGATTCTTCAACCTATCAGGTAAGAGTTATTCATGGGTTTAATCGTGGAACGAGTCTTAAACAGATGGTAATGTCATCATTCAAGTCGCATCCGATGGTTAAAAGAGTTATGCCCGGAGATAACCAGGGAGTGACGATACTGGTCCTGAGAGAGCTTTAAACATTATATATACTTTTTTCTGAAAGAGAGTAGCATTTTTGACAAGTGCTGCTCCTTTTTTTTAGTTCGTCTTCGTTATATAATCAATGTGTATACTAAATCGATCTATCATATTTGCCGGGAGGGTCTATGCCAGAAAAAGGAATTAAAGGAAAAAAGGAATTTGTTGTGACGGATGACTGCACAGCCAGAGCTATGGGGAGTGGAAGTCTGGAGGTCTACGCCACTCCGTCGATGATAAGCCATATGGAAAATGTTGCGGCATCGAGTATTGAAAAATATCTGGAGCCAGGACAGGCTTCTGTCGGCACTTTTATAAATGTCAGGCACCTGGCGGCAGTACGGCCCGGAAGTAAAGTGATAGTGGAAAGCAGATTAACAGATATAGACAGAAAGAAAATGAGTTTTGAAATAAAAGTATATGATGAGACGGGGATCATAGGAGAAGGAGAACATGACCGTTTTATTATAGAAGTTGATAAATTCATGAAGAAAGTGGAGGAAAGATAATTATGTCAGAAACAAACATGGGAAATCCAGCTAAACAGGAGGGACAGGCCGGAGTAGATATGCTTAACAGAATGAATGAGTCACACGGGCATGTTACAGATTGGGCTTTATCTATCTTGGATGTTAAAAAAGGAGACAGAGTCCTTGATATCGGATGCGGGGGCGGAGCTACGATCAGCAAGCTTCTTGAGATGGTAGGAGAAGAAGGGCATGTGTCAGGGATCGACCACGCTCTTGATTCGGTTACAACAAGTATAAACAACAATCTGGATGCATTTGTTGCCGGAAAAACAGATATAGCACATTGTTCAATTGAAAAAACACCTTTTTATGATGACCTTTTCGACAAGGTCATCACTGTGGAAAGTCTCTATTTCTGGCCGGATCCTAAGGAAAATGTCAAAGAAGTATATCGCTTTACCAAGCCTGGCGGAAAAGTGTTATTAGTACTAGATATTTATAATACTCCTGAGATAATGGAGGCTCATAAGGAGAATATAGAAAAGTACGATCTTTACGTTCCAACTGTAGAAGATTTTGAAAATATGCTCAGAGAAGCCGGTTTTTCAGAGGTTAAGATCCATCTTAATGAAGGAACCAGTTGGATCGCTGCAGAGGGTATTAAATAATAATGTTTGATCTTGAATTTGGGAGAAATTAAATGGTTAAAGATGAAAAAATATGGATTGCAAATGATGATAAAGGAGAGAACATCTTCATTTTACCTGAGATGGCCAACCGCCATGGACTTATCGCGGGCGCTACAGGTACCGGCAAGACTGTAACTTTAAAAGTTATGGCAGAGACTTTTTCTGATATGGGAGTACCTGTCTTTATGGCAGATGTCAAAGGGGATGTATCAGGGATGGCGGCAGCTGGAGATGACTCTGAAAATATGCAGAAGCGTATCCTGAAATTTGGCCTTTCAGAGATGTTCCGCTATAAGGGCTATCCTGTTACTTTCTGGGACATATTCGGAGAAAAAGGCATCCAGCTTAGAACTACTATTTCTGAAGTAGGCCCTGTATTACTTTCAAGGATACTGGAGTTAAACGACCTTCAGACAGATGTTATGAATATCGTATTTAAAATTGCGGATGATAATAATATGCTTCTTGTAGATACGAAGGATCTTAAAGCGATGCTGAATTATGTCCAGGATAATGCAGGTGAGTTTGCTGCGGATTATGGACGCATTAGCCCTGCATCAACGGGAGCAATGATAAGATCTGTTGTAGCTCTTGAAATGGCAGGGGGAGATGTTTTCTTCGGGGAGCCGGCTCTCAATATATTTGACTGGCTTACTACAGATGCGAATGGAAAGGGTATGATCCATATCCTTGATAGTTCGAGCCTTATCAATAATGGAAAGTTGTATTCGACTTTCCTTTTGTGGATGATATCAGAGCTTTTTGAAAATCTTCCGGAAGTTGGTGACTTAAATAAGCCTAAGATGGTATTTTTCTTCGATGAGGCACATTTGTTGTTTAACGATGCTCCTAAGGCATTGCTTGATAAGATAGAGCAGGTTGTAAAGCTCATCAGGTCAAAGGGAGTAGGCATTTATTTCTGCACACAGAATCCGAGAGATATTCCGGATGGTGTTTTAGCTCAGCTTGGAAATAAGGTCGAGCACGCTCTTCGTGCATTTACACCGTCAGATCAGAAGGCTGTCAGGGCTGCGGCGGAATCCTTCAGGGTAAATCCGGAATTTGATACATATGAAGCTATTCAGGCGTTGGGAACCGGTGAGGCGGTGGTATCATTCCTCGATGAAAAGGGGATCCCGGGTATGGCGAGAAAAGCCTTTATATTGCCGCCTCAGTCCAGGATGGGGCCTGCAAATGATTCGGAAAGAGATATGGCCATTAAGAGCAGCCTTTTATACAGCAAATATTCTCAGGCCGTTGATAGTGATACAGCGTATGAGTTTATTCAAAGACTGGGGTTGGAAGAGGCGGCAAATGAAGATATGGTCCGGGGAAAGGCGGCAAATGCGGCCCCTCTCGGAGAGACCGACATACCGGAGGGAATGTCTAAGGAAGAATATAAGGAATATAAGGCTTTTCTTAAAGAAAAAGAGAAAAATGACAAGATCAGAAAACGGGCGGCCAAGTCCGTCGGCACGACAGTTGTAGGAACTGTTGGGCGCGAGGTCGGGAAACAGATGGGCAAAGGTCTGGGCAGATTTGGGAAAACACTTGGCGGGAATGTTGGTGCCAGTGTCGCCAGAGGTCTGTTCTCAACATTATTTAAAGCATAAGTACATACGAAATAAACATACATATTGTATTAAGCGAGGATCATAAGTCCTCGCTTTTTTAGATCGCCTGAAAAATGCCCGGAAAATTCATGTAAAAAAGGTACAAATCCCCCTTATCAAGATTTTATGATACAGTTTTTGAGGTAGGGGGGATATCTCTGAAACTGATAATGGTCAGTATTTAAGCGGATAAACAGAGAGAAAGGCGCTTGAAAAACATTGTAAAAATCGGATATTTTAATGGAATTTATCAAGGTTTTTATTTTTTTTCTGAAAAAGCAGAAAAAAAGCATGATCTGAAACAAAGAAAAAAATTATAAAATATTTATTAGATCTGTTTCTTCTATATATAAGTGTCGATATAAGTGTCGCTGCAAGTTCAGACGCAAGATGGAGATCGCTGTAAATAAGGCTGTCACTGAATTTATGCGTATAACAATCCTGCCGGAAACCGTCACGAATCCGGCGTAAAAAGATGTGTAAAATGATTAAAAATTTTTAAATAAAATGAGATGAAAAACTCGGAAAATATATCCCCTGGGGGGATTGCGGATTTTAGATTTTCCCTCTTCTTTTTCATTGACTTTTTATCCCATTTATGCTATATTTCATATCGGAGCTAAGGGGATATGTTTTCACATATCCAGAACAATTAAACACCACCAGAAAAGGAGGAGAAGAGATGCGTTTAAATGATAAGGACACAGAGAAACTTATAGTTTACACAGCGGCTCTCGTTGCGAAGGAAAGATTAGACAGAGGCGTTAAGCTCAACCACCCTGAGTCAGTTGCATTGATTACAAAGACATTACTTGAGTATGCACGTGATGGTAAGTCTGTAGCTGAGTTAATGGAACTTGGAACAAAGGTACTTACAAAGGATCAGGTTATGGAAGGCGTACCAGGAATGATCGAAGTTGTTCAGGTAGAATGCACATTCCCAGATGGAACAAAGCTCGTATCAGTTCATAACCCAATCCAGTAATCAAAACAATTTATAAGGAGGTTGCAGAATGAAAATCGGTGAATCTATTATTCTTGATAGAGAAATTACATTAAACGAAGGCAGAGCCACAGTAACAGTTAACGTAACCAACGTTGGCGATCGTCCTGTTCAGGTTGGATCACATTGCCACTTCTTCGAGGTTAACAAGCTTCTTGATTTCGATAGAGAAAAAGCTTATGGATATCATCTTGATATTCCTTCAGGAAATGCTGTTCGTTTTGAACCAGGTGAAACTAAGGAAGTTCAGTTGTGCGAGTTCGGTGGAACAAAGCGTATCTTTGGTCTTAATGACTTAACATGCGGAGCTATCTCAGAAGCTAACAAGCAGCAGGCTTTAAATAAGGCTCGTGAAAAAGGTTTTATTAAATAATTTATTTTTCAAATAAATAAAACTTTTTGTTTTAAAAAATAGTTTATTTTATATGCCAAAACTTATTAATCAATTGATAGCTTGCGAATATTTTTTTATAGGAGGATATTATGAGCTTTAAAATATCAGGACAGAAATATGCAGCAATGTTTGGCCCTACTGTAGGCGATAAAGTTCGTCTCGGTGATACAAGCCTTATCATTGAAGTAGAAAAAGACTATACAGTTTACGGTGACGAAGCAAAGTTCGGTGGCGGTAAGACACTTCGTGATGGTATGGGACAGTCAGTAGTAACTAGAAGCGTAGACGGAGATCTTGACTTGGTTATTACTAATGCTTTGATCCTTGACTACACAGGAATCTATAAAGCAGATATCGGTATCAAAGATGGTATCATCGTTGGTATTGGTAAAGCTGGTAACCCGGGTACAATGGATGGCGTTACAGAAGGCATGACGGTTGGTTCTTCAACAGAAGCTCTTGCTGGTGAAGGTCTTATTGTAACAGCTGGTGGTCTTGATACACATATCCATTATATTTGCCCACAGCAGATCGAGACAGCTCTTTACTCAGGTATCACAACATTCATCGGTGGTGGTACAGGCCCTGTTGATGGCACTAACGCTACAACATGTACTCCTGGACCATGGAACCTTGCTATGATGCTTAAAGCAGCTGACGAGTATCCAATCAACCTTGGTTTCCTTGGAAAAGGTAACTGCGCAGCTGAGCAGCCAATCATTGATCAGATCAAGGCTGGTGCAATGGGCCTTAAGATCCATGAGGACTGGGGTTCAACACCTGCAGCTATTGACCATTGCTTAACAGTTGCTGATGAGTATGATGTTCAGGTTAATATTCATACAGATACTCTTAATGAGTGCGGTTGTGTAGAAGATACAATCAACGCTTTCGCTGGTCGTACAATCCATACATACCATTCAGAAGGTGCTGGTGGTGGACATGCTCCTGACCTTATGGAAGTTGCAACAGTTGAAAACGTTCTTCCATCTTCAACTAACCCAACAATGCCTTTCACAGTAAATACACTTGATGAGCATCTTGACATGCTTTGCGTTTGCCATCACCTTGACAAGAAGATCCCTGAGGATTTAGCTTTCGCTGAATCAAGAATTCGTCCAGAGACAATCGGTGCTGAAGACGTTCTTCATGATATCGGTGCATTCTCAATGATGTCTTCTGACTCACAGGCTATGGGTCGTCCTTCAGAAGTTATAACAAGAACATGGCAGTGTGCTTCTAAGATGAAGGATCAGGTTGGCGCTCTTGCAGAAGATGAAGGAAACGGAAACGATAACTTCAGAGCTAAGAGATATATTGCTAAGTATACGATCAACCCAGCTATTACACATGGTATTGACCAGTATGTTGGTTCTATAGAAGTTGGCAAGTTTGCTGACATTGTTCTTTGGAATCCAGCATTCTTCGGTGCTAAGCCAGATATCATCATCAAGGGTGGTCTTGTAACTGCGGCTAAGATGGGTGAGGCTAATGCTTCTATTCCTACTTGCGAACCAGTACTTTACAAGAAGATGTTTGGTGCTCATGGTAAGGCTAAGTATGATACATGCTTAACATTCGTTTCTAAGGCTTCTATTGAAGAAGGCATTAAAGAGAAATATGGTATCCAGAAGACTCTTGCACCTGTATCAGGTTGCCGTAATATCGGTAAGAAGGATATGAAGCTCAACGATGCTACACCTAAGATCATCGTAGATCCAGAAACATATGAAGTTACTGTAGATGGCGTAAAGGCATACTCAGAACCAGCTACATCTCTTCCATTAACACAGATTTACAACTTATTCTAATCTTAATGTTAGAAGAAATGTTCTGAGTCTAAATCTGATGTTAAAAGATTAATTCCCGAAAGGATTAACTATTAATGATTTGTGAAAAACTTCTTGGTAAGATTCAGGACAATGAATTTTCTAATAAAAAAGTAGACTATGTAGATTTCGACTGGGACGAGGCTTTTAAAAGACTTCACAGAAAAACAAGCCGCGGGGGAGTTGATATAGGGATTAACTTAGATGACTCTATCCTGACCCGCGGTTTGAACCAGGACGATGTATTGGCTGTCGAGGGCAATTCTGTGCTCGCAGTTAATATCAAGGAATGTGAGGCTGTTAAGATTACTGTTGAGGAGGGCAATTTATTTGCCATTGCGAAGACGTGTTATGAGATCGGAAACAGACATGCGCCTCTTTTCCGTGGCGAAAATGATAGGACTTTTTTAACACCTTATAACGGACCTATGCTCACTATGATTGAAAAATTATCTGGTGTTTCAGCAGAGGTGGTGGTTGCTAAGTTCGATTTTGACAGTCGAATCTCAGCATCCGTACATTCCCATACGCACTAGGAGGTTTTATGGATATAAATTCCCAATTCCTGCTGCTGCAAATTAACGATGCGTTATTCCCTATAGGCGGGTATTCACATTCTTATGGATTAGAGACCTATATTCAGAGAGACGTGGTTAAAGATACTAATAGTGCAGCGGAATTTATTCAAAAGAGACTGAAATACAACTCATGTTACAATGAATTGGCTTTCGTTCGATTTGCGTGGGATTGTGCAAAACAGGGTAACCTTGTTAAACTTCAAGAGTTGGATGAAATTGCAGACGCGGGAAAAACGCCTAGAGAAATACGGGAGGCCAGTCAAAAGCTGGGCTCCCGCTTTGTAAAAACGGTTGAAAAGATGGGAGTCAATTTCATTTCTCCAATTTTTACAGAGTATGTTGAATCTAGAAAAGGCGAGTATACACATCACGCTGTCGCATATGGGGTTCTCTGTGCTTCGGCAGGTATTCCACTGGATGATGCCTTGAAGGCATTCTGCTATTCAACAACATCAAACCTAGTGGTTACATGTGTAAAGACAATTCCGCTCAGCCAGTCAGATGGTCAGTCAATCCTCACAGGATTATATGAAACATTTGATGAGGTTATCGAAAAGACTAAAGAAATATCATGGAAAGAACTTGGTTTATCTTCACCTGGATTCGACCTTCGTTGTATCCAGCATGAAGTGCTTTACTCAAGACTTTATATGTCATAAGCAAGATCATCTAATCAAAGAGAGGTAGAGTAAATGTCATTAGTAAAGATTGGTGTTGCCGGTCCGGTAGGATGCGGTAAAACTGCTTTAATAGAGATTTTAACAAGAAAAATGGCTTCTGAGTATAGCATTGGTGTTATCACGAATGATATCTATACAAAAGAAGATGCACAATTCTTATCAAAGAACTCAGTAATTGAACCTGAAAGAATTACTGGTGTTGAAACAGGTGGATGCCCTCATACAGCTATTCGTGAAGATGCATCAATGAACCTTGAAGCCGTAGAAGATCTTAAGAACAAATTTCCGGATATGGAATTGATGTTCATCGAATCCGGCGGTGACAACCTTTCAGCTACATTCAGTCCGGAGTTAGTTGATGCAACTATCTTCGTTATCGATGTGGCAGAAGGTGATAAGATTCCTAGAAAGGGCGGCCCTGGTATCACTAAGTCAGACCTTCTCGTTATAAACAAGATCGATCTGGCTCCATATGTTGGTGCGGACCTTTCAGTTATGGAAAGAGACTCAAAGAGAATGCGTGGCGACAAGCCTTTCATCTTTACAAATGTTCGTAGCGAAGAAGGCTGCGACAAGGTTATTGAATGGATCAAGCGCAGTGTATTATTAGAGGATATTAAATAAAGTGGGCTCAGAGAATAAATTTCCGAAAATTTCAGAACTCAGAGTTGTTTGCGAAAAACGCGATGATAAGACTATCATGAGTGAGAAGTTTTTTACACCTCCTTTTAAGGTAATGCTTCCTATCTATGAGAGAACTGATGATGTAATGCAGGTATTACTTCTTATGTCAGCTCCAGGTATCATGGAAGGCGATATCCAGAAATTTGATTTCACTATAAAAGAAGGTGCTAAAGCTGAATACTGTACTCAGTCATATGAGAAGGTTCATAGAATGATCGACGGACAGGGTACCAGAGAAGTTTTTATCAACGTTGAGAAGGATGGATTTTTTTACTATCACCCATTACCTATAATGCCATACAAGGATTCAGCAGTAGAAAACGATACAGTGATCACCCTTCAGGATGACTCTGCAAAACTTGTTTACGAAGAGATCCTCTGCAGTGGCCGTGTGGCTTGTGGTGAATCATTCGACTACAGATATTTCAATAATATAGTTTCAGTTCGTAAGGCTGGAAAGCTTATCTACAGAGATAATACACAGTACAGACCGGACGAATTCGATATGGAAGGTATTGGAATGTTCGAAGGCTACACTCATCTTGCTAACCAGGTTCATTTTAATATGAACAGAAGCGATGATTGGATAGCTGAGGTTGAAAAGATGATTAAAGATGCACCTGATATGGATGGTGGCTGTACACGTCTTTCAACGGGAGATGTTGTTGTTCGTTTCTTTGGCAAGTCGGCTGATCCTATGGAGAAGCTTCTTAAGGCAATTGAGGCATTGAACATTTAAACTCTTACTTGAGTTCTTTTGTAAAAGACAATTGAATATCTTTAAAAACTCATGTGAATGCGCATGAGTTTTTTAATAAAGTATATATATACAGAATGAAATTAATAACTACATTTACTTTATATCTTTTGAAACGTGATCAAATTTAAGTTTCCTTATTTTGATCACGTTTTTTGACGTTTTTATATAAATATTCAGACACACCCTGTGAATTGCAACAAAATCATACATATGTTAATATGAAAACAATAAATTCTGGGAGAGATAGCTATGGATGAAAAGGACCCTTTAAAAGGAAGTTCATCGGCTGCTAATGTAGACAATACAGATAATGCCAATGATGAGAATCCGGATATAGATGATAAGATCACAAAATCAATTGAGCATCTTGTTGATGAGACTACTAAAGAGGTCAACGCGACATATCACAATGAATCTGTCGAATCACCAAAAGAAGAATACAATGATATTGATGATGATGTGGTCGATTACTATAAGAAACCGGGAAGACCCGGCTCAGCCAGAGTTAAATTCATCATTACAGCATTAGCTGTAGCTGCAATAGTTATCGTGGTCGCTGTGACTATAACTCATAATAACTCATATTCTAATTTTTATAATAAAGCGGTTTCAAGCTACAATAATGCTGATTATAATAAGGCGATCGATTATTTAAATAAGGCGGAAAATACAAAAGAGGGAGCTAACAAGCTGGAGGTCTTGGAGTATAAGGCAGATTCATTTGCCAAGCTGAAACAATATGATGAAGCTTTAGCGGTCTACAACAGAGTCCTTCAGATCGACCCCAACTATGGAAAGGCGATAACCGGGATCTGTGAGATATATAAACAGACTAAGAATGTAAGTGAACTTAGAGCGATGATCGAGAAGTACAGAAATACCAACATGGCTTCTTTTGTTGAGGAATATATTACCAAAGCTCCTGTATTTTCGCCGGAATCAGGTCTGATAGAAGATATGGCGAACGTAACGATAAAAAGTGATTCAAATACGGCGATATATTATACTCTGGACGGATCAGACCCGGATACTAACAGCAAGCTTTATACTAAGGCGATAAAGCTGGAAGAGGGCAAGACTGAGATAAAGGCTATCTGTGTCAGCGATTACGGGATCAGGAGCAATATAGTGACGGCAAATTATAATGTTAAGTATAAGGAGCCGGATGCGCCTGTTATATCTCTTGATTCGGGAGTCTACATCACAGGACAGATCCTCAAGATCACAGCAGGAAAGGGTACAACTGTATATTATACGATCGACGGATCCATACCTAGCAAAAATTCTACAAAGTATAATAACCCGCTGAAGCTTATCAGCGGAAAAGTAGTTATTTCAGCAGTAGCTGTAAGTGATGAATCCGGTAAGGTGAGTGCAGTCGCATCCAAGAGTTATGTAATAGTTTCCAGTCAGTCTGAACTGGAAAAGGCAAAGGCAAACAGATGATCTAGCCAGTTAAAGTTAATAGGAAGATTTTACTTAATGAATGATTTGAGTAAGAAAAAAGATGACCTCCGGAACCATAAGAAGAGTATTCTCCTGTGGTCTGGAGGTTCTCTTGATAAAGGATGGGTAAAAGAGTGGCTTGCAGATGAGAAGTTTGATTTCTGTATTGCAGCTGATTCCGGAGCTGAGCATGCTCTGGAAGCCGGAATGTATATAGACTGCCTGGTGGGAGACATGGATTCGATATATCCCGGAATTCTTGAAAAATACGAGGATTCGATAGGCCAGTTGGTAAGATTTGCTCCGGAGAAAGATGATACCGATACGGGGCTTGCTATGGAAAAAGCGATATCTCTTGATCCGGACAGGGTGGTAATACTTGGAGCGACGGGAACCAGGATGGATCATGTATTCACCTCAATACTTTCGCTGGTCGATTATGTGGACAGCGGAATTGAATTTTATATTCAGGATGCTCACAATAAGATATATATAAAAGATAGAAGTTTTAAGCTGAAAAAAAAATGTCAATTTGGAGAATATATCACATTTGTTCCTCTTTCAGACAAGGTAGTGATAAGTCTTGACGGAATGAAGTACGATCTCGAAAAAGAAGAGGTACGCAGGGGGTCAAGACTTCTGCAGTCAAATGAGATAGAGGCAGATGTGGCAAATGTAATTATTTATGAGGGAATTCTGGCAGTATTTGAAAGTAAGGATTAAGTATTTTGAAAAATGAAGAAGTCGTAATAGTCGGTGGCGGTGCGGCTGGAATGATGGCAGCTATATTTGCTGCGAGAGACGGTCATTCTGTAACTCTTTTGGAGAAGAATGAAAAGCTGGGGAAAAAACTTTTTATCACAGGAAAAGGAAGATGTAACTATGCCAATGCCGGAGATTTTGATGCATTAATGGAAAGCCTGGTCTCCAATTCTAAGTTTATGTATGGAAGTTTCAGGGGCTTTGATAGTTATGATACGATAGCTTTTTTTGAAGAACTGGGACTCAAGGGTAAGATCGAGAGAGGCAACAGGGTATTTCCGGTTAGTGACAGGTCATCAGATGTTATCAAGGTATTGGAGAATGAACTGAAAAGGCTAGGTGTTAAGATCAAACTCAATACGGAAGTGACCAGTCTTATCCTTGAAAATAAAGATTCTGCCGAAAAAACGGATTATCTTACTGAATCAAACAATATAGACAGTAAGTATAAAAAAAGAAGATCAGGGAAAAAAGATATACAAACTCATATATGCAAGGGTGTTGTTTTAGGCAATAAAGATAAGATTCTTGCGGATAAGATCGTAATCGCGACCGGGGGAAAATCATATCAGCCGACAGGCTCTACAGGAGATGGTTATCGGATGGCCAGGTCAGCTGGGCATAATATCATAAAACCAAAACCAGGTTTATCCCCTCTCATAACAGCTGAGGAATGGCCATGGAGTATGAAGGGGCTGGCGTTGAAAAATGTGGGGATAAGCATAACAGACCTGCCGGAAGATGGGATCGATATGATCAGAGACTCTGCTATTCAGAAAAGCAGACATAAAACGTATTATTCCGGATTTGGAGAAATGCTTTTTACACATTTCGGGGTCAGTGGACCACTGGTGCTTTCAGCAGAAAGTAATATAGCAGACCTGCTTGAGGAAAAAGATCTAAGGTTGACGGTAGATCTGAAGCCCGCTCTGGATGAGAGAAAACTTGATGACAGAGTTTTAAGAGAGATTGAAGCTACACCTTATATAAATTTGAAAAACTTACTGAGGAAATTGCTGCCGGCTACTGCGGCAGTGGTATTCGCAGATCTTATGAGAATAGATGGGATGAAGAGATCCTCCGACCTTAGCAGAGAAGAGAGGAAGCTTCTTGTATATATGCTGAAAAATCTGCAGATGACTGTCGTCAGGCCGCGTGGATTTGCAGAAGCTATTATTACAAAGGGAGGAGTCGATGTATCGGAGGTAAATCCTAAAAACATGGAATCAAAACTGACCAAGAATCTTTATTTTATAGGAGAACTGCTGGATGTAGACGCTGTTACCGGAGGATTTAACTTACAGGTGGCATGGGCTAGTGCACATGCGTGCGCGGTCCATTTGAAAGGAGAAAAGTAAATGATGTATTCAATTGCTATTGATGGACCGGCAGGAGCCGGAAAGAGTACGATCGCGAAAGGTCTGGCATCCAGGCTTGGATTTACTTATGTTGATACAGGAGCTATGTATAGGGCAATTGCATGCTGGGCATTAGATCAGGGAATAAAATTAGAGGATGAGGAGACTGTTTCTGCGAGAATAGATGAAGTTATCATTTCGATCGATTATAAAAATGGGATCCAGCAGGTATTTTTGAATGATGAAAATATAACGAAGCGATTAAGAGAAGAAGAAGTGGGAAAGGGCGCATCTATCGTATCTAAATATGCATGTGTCAGAGATAAACTTGTAGAGCTTCAGCAGAAAATTGCAAAGGAAAAATCTGTTATAATGGACGGGAGAGACATAGGTACAAGAGTTCTGCAGGATGCTTTTTTAAAAGTGTTTATGACTGCCGATGCTAACGTAAGAGCAAAAAGAAGATTTGATGAGCTCTGTCTTAAAGATGACGATTGTGATTACAATACGATCCTGAAGGACATAAAGGACAGGGATTTTGCCGATGAAAACCGTGCTATTTCACCTCTGCGGCCTGCAGCTGATGCGGTGATCGTAGATACATCCAGTCTCAGCGAGGATGAAGTGATCGAAAAAATATACGGATTATTTAACAGCAGAGTTAAATGATTGGGAATTGGAGAGAGCTATGAAGGAGATAATTTTAGCTAAATCCGCCGGCTTCTGTTTTGGTGTGGAAAGAGCTGTGGATCTGGTGTACCAGAAGCTCAAGGAAGGCGGAAATATATATACTTACGGCGAGATAATCCATAATGAAGCGGTGGTTGAGGACCTTGCCAAACACGGAGTTAAAATTATTGAGGATATTAATGATATAGAAGGCAGAGAGCCGGGAATAGTCATTATCCGAAGCCATGGAGTGAGCAAAGATGTCTATGCCAAACTGGAAGAATACGGAATGCAGATAGTTGATGCAACATGTCCCTTTGTTCTTAAGATCCACAGGCTCGTTAAAAAAGCCAGTGCAGAAGGTAAACATAATGTTATCGTAGGCGATGCAAACCACCCGGAAGTGCGTGGAATTATGGGATGGTGTGAAAGCCCTGCTACAGTGATCGATAATGAGGAAGAGGCTGAGGCGTTTGTGTCAGATAACCCGGACATACATATCGTATCTCAAACGACATTTCAAAATAATAAATTTAACCATTTAGTTGATATTCTTAAGAAAAAGCGATATAATGGGGATATTAGTAATACAATTTGTAATGCTACTGAGGTGCGTCAGAAAGAGGCCCGGGAAATAGCTAAGAGCGTCGATGCCATGATTGTCATCGGAGGGAAAAACAGTTCAAACACTAGGAAGCTATATGAGATTTCTAAGCAAGAGTGTCCACAAACTTTTCTCATAGGCGGGCTTAAAGATCTGGATCTAGAGAAGCTTAAGGCGGCGGAGCGTATTGGTATTACAGCAGGGGCGTCCACCCCAAACAACATAATTCAGGAGGTTTACACTAGTGTCAGAACAGAGTTTTGAGGAAATGCTCAACGAGAATTTCAGAACAGTCCATATGGGCGAAGTCGTTGATGGAAAGGTAATTGATGTAAAGGAGAATGAGATCGTTTTAAACATCAATTACAAGGCTGACGGTATTATTACAAAGAGCGAATATACATCTGAATCAGATGTTGATCTGAGAGATCTTGTTAACGTTGGTGATGAAATGAAAGCCAAGGTCATCAAGGTAAATGACGGTGACGGACAGGTCCTTCTTTCATACAGAAAGATGATCGCTGATGCCGGAAGCAAGAAGCTTGAAGAAGCTTTTGAGAACAAGACGGTCCTTACAGCAAAGGTTACGCAGGTAATGAATGGCGGTCTTGGTGTCGTTGTTGATGAAACAAGAGTATTCATTCCGGCAAGTCTTGTATCAGATACATTCATAAAGGATCTTTCAGTATTTAAGAATCAGGAAGTTACTTTTGTAATTACAGAATATGATCCAAAGAAGAGAAGGATCATTGGTGATTGCAAGTCTCTTATCGTTGAGAAGAAGAGCGAGCAGAGACAGGAACTTCTTGCAAATATTCATGAAGGTGATAAGGTCGAAGGAACAGTTAAGAATGTGACTGACTTCGGTGCTTTCATTGATCTTGGCGGTGTTGACGGTCTTCTTCATATCTCAGAGATGTCATGGGGAAGAACGGAAAATCCTAAGAAGCTCTACAAGGTTGGAGACAAGGTTGATTGCTTCATTAAAGAGATCAATGGAGATAAGATCGCACTTAGTGTTAAATTCCCTGATGCTAATCCATGGAACTCTGCTTCTACAAAGTACTCTGTAGGCAATGTTGTTAAGGGTAAAGTGGCCAGAATGACAGACTTCGGAGCTTTCATCCAGCTTGAGGATGGAATCGATGCTCTTCTTCATGTTTCTCAGATATCAAGAACACACGTTGAAAAACCATCTGATGTTCTTTCTATCGGTCAGGAAGTTGAAGCAAAAGTTGTTGATTTCAACTCAGATGACAAGAAGATCAGCCTTAGTGTGAAAGCTCTTGGCGGGGAAAATGCAGGAGAAGCTTCTGCTGAAGATTCAGAAAACTGATATATAAATATTAGAATCGATATAGAAAAACGACCTGCTTTTAAGCGGGTCGTTTTTTAAATGCATTTATCTTAAAGTGAGGTGGCGTATGTCACTGATCTTCTATAGATTTGGAAAATAAAAAAATAATTTTTTTAAATTCCCAGATTCGCACCGTGACAGTGTGATATAGGCAACAGAATTTAATAAAATTACGTTTATAATAAGTTAAAACTGATAAAAATCATGTAAACATATAAAAATTAGTTATAATACAAGGCGAATATATTAATATATTGATTTATATATTTTTACAAACCTAGATTTTTTTCTGTTTTTACGCTAGACTACATGAATAATTGTTTTAGTTTTAATACAATTTATGTAGGTTTTTTTATGGGGAGGTAATGCGATGGCGCGTACATTCAAAGGTGGAATCCACCCCTTTGAAGGGAAGGATATTACTAAAGATAAGCCGGTCCAGGATCTGAAGCCCGCCGGACTTTTAGTGTTTCCACTAAACCAACATGCTGGTAAACCAGCAGTTCCAATTGTAAAGGTTGGAGAACTCGTGTTGGCCGGGCAGAAGATTGCGGAGGCTGACGGAGTTGTTTCGGCTAATATTCATTCCTCAGTTTCCGGTAAAGTTAAAGCCATTGAGCCCCGTACTTTACCAACGGGCGGAAAGTCTTTAAGTATTGTTATTGAGAATGATGGCGAGTATTCAGAGGTCGAATATGAAGTTAAGGATCCGAAGGATCTGACAAATGACGAGATCGTTGAAAGGATCAGAGAAGCAGGTGTTGTAGGAATGGGCGGTGGTGCCTTTCCTACAGCGGTAAAGTTCGCGCCTGATGATCCTGATGCCATCAGGTACATTGTTATTAATGCTGCGGAATGTGAGCCGTACCTTACATCAGATTACAAGGTGATGCTTGAATCGGCAGATAAGATCGTTAAGGGAATAAAGATCGCCCTGAGACTTTTTCCTAATGCTGAGGCTGTAATCGGAATAGAGGATAATAAACCGGAAGCCATTAAAGCGCTTACAGATGCCTGCGCCGATGAAAGCAATATCAGCGTGAGATCAGTGAAGACAAAATACCCGCAGGGAAGTGACAGGACTCTGGTACAGGTACTGACCGGTATTAAAGTCAAGCCTATAGAAAGATCAAATAAAAAGGGCGTAGTAGTAAGTAATGTTACATCTCTTCTTAATACCTATGAAGCTGTTGTTGAGGGAAGACCTTTAATAAAGAGAATATTCACTGTTTCGGGCGATGATATAGTTAATCCGGGAAACTTCAGAGTTTATCTTGGAACAGCCTTCAGTGAAGTGATAGAAGCTGCAGGAGGAACGATCCAGGATCCGGAAAAGTATATTGATGGTGGTACTATGATGGGATTTGCAATGTATGATCTGAGCGCTCCGATCACTAAGACCAGTTCAGCTCTTTTAGCAGTGAAGCATGATGATGTTTCCAATTCTGAAACAACTCCATGTATCAATTGCGGAAAGTGTGTTTCAGTCTGTCCTATGCAGCTGCTTCCTAATAAACTATCTAAAATGTCAGAGAGAAATCTTCTGGAAGATTTTGAGAAGAATTATGGTATGTATTGTATTGAATGCGGATGCTGTTCATATGTATGTCCGGCCAAAATTCCTCTCAAGCAGTCTATTAAATCAATGAAAGTAGCTATTAAGGTTGCAAGAAGCAGAAAGAAGGTGGCCAAGGCATGAGTGCATTATTTAGAGTATCGGAAAGTCCGCACGTAAGAAGTAAGGATTCTACTCAGGCAATAATGAGAGATGTTCTTATAGCCTTAACGCCGGCATGTGCTTTTGGAGTATATAATTTTGGTGTAAGTGCACTTATCAGACTGCTTGTGGGTGTATTTGCCAGCGTGGCGATCGAAGCGATCTATCAGAAAGCAATGCATAAAAAGGTCACTGTATCAGATCTGACGGCAGCTTTAACAGGTCTTCTTCTGGCAATGAACTTACCGTCTGCATTTCCTATATGGATGGAAGTCATAGGCTGTGCATTCGCAATTATTATCGTTAAACAGCTGTTTGGCGGTCTGGGACAGAACTTTATGAACCCCGCCCTTGCTGCAAGATGTTTCCTCATCCTTGCTTACACGAGGGAAATGACCAATTATGTTTTGGATGGTGTATCATCTCCAACTCCGCTTGCAATTTTAAAACCGGGAGGAGAAGCTGTAGGAACAGTTAATTTATGGGATCTGTTCTTTGGAAGCGTTAATGGAGTTATTGGCGAGACATCCGTGCTTTTCCTTATGATAGGAGCGGCATATCTCTTCATAAGAAAGGTAATAACACCGCATATTCCATTATTTTATATAGGAACATTTGCTCTTTTATGCTTCCTGCTTGCGCCGGGACATCAGTTTGACGCGATGTATATGCTGCAGGAAGTATGCGGAGGCGGTCTTATCATGGGTGCTTTCTTTATGGCAACGGACTATGTTACGAGTCCGTCAACACCTAAGGGAAGGGTATTATTCGGAGTAATTCTGGGCGTACTCTTATTCGTCTTCAGAATGTTCGGAAATTCTCCGGAAGGTGTTTCATACACGATTATATTTGCTAATATGCTTGTGCCATTTATTGAAAAGGGCACAGTGCCTAAACCTTTTGGTTATATTAAAGAAAAAAAGGAGGCTCGCAAATAATGAACAAGCAGGTATCAGATGCAATGCGCCTGTTTTTGATTACGATCGTTGCTGGCTTCTTATTGGGAGTTGTTTACTTCATCACTAAAACACCAATAACCCAGCAGGAAATTAATACACAGCAGAGTGCATATAAGTCAGTTTTAAAAGACGCTGACAGCTTTGAGCCGGTTAAGGGTGATGAGTATACAGAAGCTAAGATCCAGTCCACATATAAGCCGGTCTTGACATCAGACCCTGAGAATTATTCAAATGATGATGTTCTTGGGGTGGTTTTAGGGAAAAACGGAGATAAGACAGTTGGTGTCGTTGTAACAGTAGTTGCACACGATGGCTATGCCGGAGATATAAAATATTCGGTTGGAATTACAAATGAAGGCAAGGTGGAGGGAGTATCTCTCCTTTCTATTTCAGAAACTGCGGGTCTTGGCATGAAGGCAAAAACGGATCCGTCATTTCTTGCACAATTTGCAAATGCCAAGGCAGACGCATTTAAGGTCGTTAAAGACGGCAGCGGCAGCGCATCAGAAGAAAAGATAGATGCGATCGGCGGATCGACTATTACTTCCAGAGCAATTACAAGAGGTGTCAATTCAGCGCTTTTAGTCGCTAAAGATCTGCAGTCAAAAGGAATATTAGGAGGAGGTGCATCATAAAATGAACAAAATTGGTGAAAGACTTCTTACTGGTATTATTAAGGAAAATCCTACGCTTGTTATGACTCTGGGTATGTGTCCTACCATGGCCGTTACCACATCCCTTGCAAATGGCCTTGGAATGGGTATGGCTACTCTTGTTGTTCTGATCCTTTCTAATATGTTCATATCAATGCTTAGAAAGTTTATTCCGGACAGCGTGAGGGTACCTTCATATATTGTTGTCGTAGCTTCTCTCGTTACCATAATCCAGTTCATGATACAGGGATTTTTACCAAGTCTTTATGAATCGCTCGGTATTTATATTCCTCTTATCGTTGTTAACTGTATTATTCTTGGAAGAGCAGAAGCCTATGCAGGAAAGAATCCTGTAATACCGTCAATTTTCGATGGTATAGGAATGGGTATAGGTTTTACGATCGCCCTTTCGATACTTGGATTTTTAAGGGAATTAATAGGAAGCGGTACGATCTATTCAGATGGCGCGAAAGCTGTTGTAGATTTTACAAAGATCAATATAGGCGGATGGCATTATACGCCGGCAAGTATAGTAGTACTTGCTCCGGGAGCTTTCTTCGTACTTGCATTTGTGATCGCGGTTATGAATAAGATCAAGAAGAAAAAAGGTATGAAGCCGGCTGCGGTTCCGGACTATACCTCTGAAGAAGGCTGTGTTTCATGTGCTGGTGCAGCCGCATGCGGAGTACCATCTAAACCGGCGGTAACTACTAAAGAGAAGGAGGAAACGACATGAAGTTGATTTTGCTTGCGATAAGTGCTGCGTTGGTTAACAACGTTGTACTTAGTCAGTTCCTCGGGCTCTGTCCATTCCTAGGCGTATCGAAGAAGATCAACACATCTATGGGAATGGGCGGCGCAGTAATAGCGGTCATTACGGTTTCATCCGCGGCCTGCAGCCTTATATATCAGTTCATACTGCTGCCATTTAACATAACTTATCTAAATACCATAGTATTTATCCTGGTTATTGCATCTTTAGTACAGTTCCTTGAAATGTACCTGAAGAAGACAAATGAAAATCTTTATCAGTCGCTTGGTGTGTATCTTCCTCTTATTACGACCAACTGTGCGGTACTTGGAGTTGCGCTTACAAATGTAAAGAAGAGCTTCGGATTTGTTGAGTCGGTCGTTAACGGTTTTGGTACATCGCTGGGATTTGCGATAGCCCTTCTACTTATGGCTTCTATCAGAGAAAGATGTGAATATAATGATATTCCGGAAAGCTTTCAGGGAATGCCGCATGTATTACTTACAGCAGGTCTTATGTCCATTGCGTTCATGGGATTTGCCGGAGTATTATAAAATTAGGAGGAAGCTGATATGTCTCAAGTATTATTAGCGGCGATTATCGTCGGAGCAGCCGGAATCGGTCTGGGCTTTTTCTTAAGTATAATGAGCAAAAGACTGGAAGTCCCGGTTGATGAAAAGGAAGAAAAGATAAGGGAGATGCTCCCTGGAAATAACTGCGGTGCATGCGGATATCCCGGATGTGATGGAGCGGCAGCGGCAGTTGCTCGAGGTGAAGCTCCTCCGACACTATGTCCTGTAGGCGGACCTAAGATTGCAGATATGCTTGCTGAGCTTACAGGGGGAGATGCCGCGGAAGTAGAGAATAAAGTTGCTTTTGTGAAATGTGCAGGTGACTGTGAACATGCAAAAGAAAACTTTGAATACACGGGTGTAAATACATGTGCGGGAACAGTTGTAACGCCTAATGGCGGAGCCAAAGGCTGTGAGCACGGCTGCAGAGGATTCGGCGACTGTGTTGATGCGTGTGAATTTGATGCGATCCATATCATTAACGGGATTGCAGTGGTGGATAAGGAAAAATGCGTAGCTTGTGAAAAGTGTGTAGCTGCATGTCCTAAGGATCTTATTGAAATGATCCCTTATAAAAATAAGTACGCAGTCCAGTGTAATTCACCTGACAGGGCAAAGGATGTCATGATGGTGTGCTCAGCAGGCTGTATTGGCTGTAAGAAGTGTGAAAGAGCATGTCCGCTTCCTGAAATAGCCATCCATGTTAATGACAATCTTGCTAAGATAGACTACTCAAGATGTATTAACTGTGGTAAATGTGCAGAAGCGTGCCCTACTAAGGTTATTGAATTTATGCCGTTAAAATCCAAGGCAAAGAAATAATTAAGGAGAATAAATGGACCAGCCGGATATCAACAATAAGAGTCAGAAAAAGAATAAGGATATTTTTTTATTCTTAATTATTCTGGCCATCGCCGGCATATTAGCATTAGTGTTTTTTTTTAATAATAAAAAATCACCTGCGGATATGGTCATAGTTAAGGTTGACGGTAAAGTCCTGTATGCAGAGCCATTAACAACAGATAAAGACATGGATATACAAGGTTATGCCGGAGGACACAATATGGTTAGGATCCAGGGTGGGAAGGTCAGGATAATCGATGCTGACTGCCCTGATAAGGTATGTGTCCATACAGGAGCTATAGATAAGGCGGGGCAGACTATCGTATGCCTTCCACACAGGCTGGTGGTCGAAATATCCGGAACTAGCTCAAAACTGGATTCAGTGGTAAAATAAATAAAAATTATTTGATTGGAAACTCATGCTTATGATAGAAAAAAATAGTGGACGATTAAATAACAATAAAAAGGGCCGTAGTATTAGCGAACTTGCTATGTGCGGTCTTTTTGTTGCTATTGCAATGATATTCTCGTATGTAGAAAGTCTACTTCCGATACCATTTCCTGTTCCGGGTATGAGGCTGGGATTTGCTAATATTGCAATAATCACGGTCCTTTATATGTATGGAGAAAGGGATGCCTTTGCGGTAAATCTTGTAAGAATCATTTTATCAGCCATGTTATTCGGAAATATTAACAGTTTTTTGTTCAGTCTGTCCGGTGGCCTTGTCAGCCTTATCGTTATGACCTTTTCAAGAAAGATAAGGTCTTTCTCGATCATTGGCGTAAGCGTGCTCGGTGGCGTGACACATAATCTTGTACAAATATTAGTTGCCATATGGACGCTTGGATCGCTGTTTATAGGATATCTGCTTCCTATCTTTATAGTTATGGGTCTGGTAACAGGTTTGCTGTGCGGTATCATTGCCAGGATATTCCTGAAGCATGTAAGTAAAATGAAAGCAAAATAAAATATCCTCCCGCATATTGCGGGAGGATATTTTTTAATGGTGGGTATTGGGAGTGTAATACGCTTCCTCTGCCTGCCATTTTTTATGCATTATAATATAGAAGACGGACATTCCTATATTGAAGAGTCCTAATATAAGGTAGGAGCAGAACATGGTTACGTGTGGTGCAAGTCCTGCGCCAAGGATAGCTCCTGCTACAAATACGATAATGGAAATAAATTTTACTATAAAAACATAAAAGTGTTTTTTTCTGTTTCCATATGTACCATTAAGAACATCTCTTATAAAACGTCCCAGACCGATACCTGAATCGGTAGCGGTCCCTGACATGTGACTGGCTCTTGATGCGAATTGCGAAATAATTCCATTCTGAAAGCCGGCAAAAAGTGAGCAGTAGTAGGCCATTACCATTTTAGTTTCAAAAAAGTAAGATAAGATGATCAATAAAACTGCAGCAATTATATTAGAAGTACCAAACCAGCTCGAAAAATAGTTATTTTCTTTCGTATTGATCAGACTGGAAAGAGCCGCTCCTGCTATAAATACAAGCACTACACATACCAAGGATACCATAAGAGTTATATCGCCTTTAAAGAGGGATATGGCGATACGTGTCAGATTGCCGGTATGGTGTGTGGCTGAAAAAGGAACAAAATTAAGCATTATTTCTACATTTAGCCAGCCGCATCCGAATGTCACAAGATAAATAAAAAGAATGAATAAGTTCAATACAGACTCCCTTCAAACTTATATTATAAGCAACATATGGAACTGAACAGATCAATATAAATTATACTGAGTACCATTGAAAATGTCCCGGAAGGATAACTGAATTAAGGACAATAAGGAATATTGAACCGGCAAAAGCAATGGCGTTAAGGACCACTGCGGCCTTACCGGGAGTTTCACTGTCAAAATTAGATCTTGCTGCATCACTCACAGAAATACCAACGGCTGAGAGAATAACGGCAAAGGCCGTACCGGTTCCAAACCAGGCTATAGCAGCAGAAATACCTAAGATTATATAAGCGACAGCAACAGAAACCTTTCCGGGTACAAAAAGCTTGAATATAAGTGAGACTGCAACGATTATAAGTCCGGCAACCACACCGAATGCAAGATTATCTGTACCGAGGACAACAGCAACGACAAGAAGCATGGAAAACGTGTCGATAACAGAGTGTCTGTTCGCGTGGATAATAGAATCCCAGTTATATGTTTCAAAGCATGTATATAACATAACTGCAATAAGAGCAGCAAGTGGAATGGCAGATAACACAGGTGAAAGCGCAAATAAAAGGACTGCCATCATGAGGCCTGTAGTAAGCGTAGAGAGTCTTCCCTTACCGCCGGAGTTAACATTGGCGGTAGTAGGAGCAATCATAGCGCAGCCAGGCATAGTACCTACAAAGCTGCAGATAATATTACCAATGCCCTGACCACGGCATTCACGGTTCAGGTCTGTAAGTTCAGGAGTTTTTGTCTCTTCACTTACGAGACGGGATGTAAGCATTGTTTCGACAAGACCGATAAAGGCGACAGAAACAGCGACCGGAAGGACCGCCGCCATACCTTCACCTGTAAATACATTACCAAAGTTTCTGAAGATAGATCCTACGAACTGATAGTTAGGTACAACGGAGCCGAGATCAACGATCCTCATTATAGGTCTGTGACCTGCCATGGCATAAACAGATACCAGAACGACGCAGACCATCGGAGATGGGATATATTGCAGGAACTTGACCTTAACAGCTTTTTTAAAGAAATCAAAAGCAACTATTATGCCGATACCGACAGCGACAACGATCAAAAGCTCAGGCATATTATCAGGTTTTTCCTTAAGCAGCATCTTGATCTGAGAGATCAGAATGAGGGACGCGAGTCCGTTCACAAATCCATGCATGATAGATTCAGGAATGAATTTGATAAGGTTGCCAAACTTAATGAGACCTAAAATGATCTGTATGATACCTGCAAATAACACTGCTGCAAACAGGTATTCCGGATGTGTTCCGGGGATAAAGAACTTAGAGATAAGTCCTGCGCAAATAGTTGCAGTAGCGCCAGCGCAGGCAGTGATCACACCGGGTCTGCCGCCAACGATAGCGAGGGTTATCGTCAGGGTTATACATGTGAACAGCCCCATATATGGAGGAATACCGATAGAGAGCATGAAGCCCATTACCTCAGGCAGAAGACAAAATGTTGCTACGATACCTCCGCCAATATCATTGCCCGGATTAAATAACCAGCTGAATCTTTCTCTTTGCGACTTAGTCATCTCTTTAAGAGAAACAGAAGATTGATTAGAATTACTCATATAAAACTCCTTTAAAAATCAGGTTTACATAGTTTATTTAAAGTTTCTGTTATTTCAACAAACAAAAAATAAAATTTTAATTTTATTTATAAATAAATTATGTTATACATGACAATTCTAATACTCTGTCTATAAAACTTCAAGACTGGCGAGGTGTAATAATGCTATGAAAAGGAGGATTTATAAACACTTTATAGTGTTTTGTATAAAGGCTTTTTCAGAAAAATGATTTGACGTAAGACAAAAGGGGTGTTATAGTTGCTTGCATAATATATATAAAAAGTAGAGGTCGCACATTTTATCAGTAGCAGGTCGGATGTTCATACGCAGATGAAGGCTTGTGAAAGGCGAATGTGCCGAAGTTTTAGTTTCGGTATGAAGATACTATTGCTGGGCATAAGTTTAACAGACTTATGACTGTCATCATATGATGGAGGGCTACTGTGATCCTTGTAAGCGGAAGGAGGCCGTGTGTGCGGTATCTTCTGTTATCTGCAGACTGAAAGGATCTAGGTGCCCGTCAGAAGACGGGTTTTTTTATTGCGAGCACTTTTGATCATTTCCTCTATTCTTTAATATTACCAATTCAGCGATAATTAAAGGAGGATATAATATGGCGATTTTTACAGGAGCAGGAGTGGCTATCGTTACTCCAATGAAGGAAAACGGAGAAGTGGATTTCGATAAGTATGGTGATCTTATCGATTTTCAGATAGAAAACGGTATTGATGCGATTGTTTCCTGCGGAACAACAGGAGAATCATCCACGCTTTCACATGAGGAGCATCTTGCGGTGATCAGATATGCGGTCGAACGCACAGCAGGAAGGGTCCCGGTAGTTGCAGGAACCGGTTCAAACTCTACTGATGAAGCGATACATCTTTCAAAAGGAGCTGTAGAGGCGGGAGCGGATGCGCTTCTTCTTATCACACCTTACTATAATAAGGCAACGCAGGAGGGACTGTATCAGCATTTCAGAAAAACAGCAGAGGAGGTAGCTGAGACCCCAATCATTCTTTACAACGTACCAAGCCGTACAGGATGCAACCTGGCGCCTGAAACAACGATGAGACTCGTCGATGATGTGAAGAATATCGTGGCTATAAAAGCTGCAACAGGAAATCTGGCGCAGGAAAGCAAGCTTATGTCTATGGCAAGAGGCAGGATCGATATGTATTCCGGAGAAGACGGACTTATCGTTCCGCTTATGTCGATCGGAGCTATTGGTGTAATTTCCGTGATCGCAAACGTGGCACCACAGAAAACTCATGATATCTGTGAGGAATTTCTTGCAGGAAATGTTAAAAAGGCAAGAGAATTGCAGTTCGATGCCCTGCCGCTGGTAGACGCGTTATTCAGTGAAGTTAATCCAATACCTGTAAAGCATGCACTTGAGATGATGGGCAAATGTGATGCCACTATGCGCCTGCCTTTAACGCCGATGTCAGCGGATGGTCAGGTAAAGTTAAGAGAAGCTATGAAAGGATATGGACTTCTATAATGACAAAAATAATTATGAATGGCTGTAATGGCCATATGGGACAATCTATAAGTAAGATCGTAAGTCAGACGGACGGTGCGGAAATAGTTGCAGGCATCGACCTGACCGGAGAAAGCATAAATGACTATCCGGTATTCACGGATATTGACAGATGTGATATTGAAGCAGATGTTATTATCGATTTCTCATCACCTAAGGCTGCCGATCATCTTATTGACTATTGTGTGAGGACCGGTACACCGATCGTTCTATGTACTACCGGTCTGAGTGACGAGCAGATAGCCAGAGTTACAGAAGCTGCGGCTAAGGTAGCGGTACTTCGTTCCGCAAATATGTCACTTGGGATAAATACATTATTTACGATTTTGAAACAGGCGGCAGGTGTGCTTGCTCCGGCAGGATATGATATGGAGATAGTTGAGAAGCACCATAATCAGAAAATAGATGCACCAAGCGGTACAGCTTTGGCTCTTGCGGATGTTTTAAAGGAAACAGCAGGGGATGATTATTTCTATCGTTATGACAGAAGTCAGATAAGAGAAAAAAGAGATCCTAAGGAGATAGGTATAGCAGCGGTGCGCGGTGGTACTATCGTAGGTGAGCATGATGTGATCTTTGCCGGGGAAGATGAGGTAATTACTATCTCACACACGGCCTATTCAAAAGCTGTATTTGGCAAAGGCGCATTAGAGGCAGCAATATTCCTTGCGGGAAAGAAGAGCGGACTTTTTAATATGCAGGATGTTATCGCTGCCAGAATTTAAAAAACAAGTACCTGAAAACACAAAAGAACGAAAACAAACAGATCAGATCCGAAAATTCGGAAAGGGATCCACATCTTAGCAGCAGAAGATGCGGGTCCCTTTTGTATGTGTAAGATCGTATGAAATTTTACATCAGTTTATAAAACCATATTTTTTCTATTTCAGTAAAGCCTGTTTTAATATAGAGGTTACAGGCGGGAACATTGGATGTTCTCGTATTGACGAGTACCGGAAGGGTATGGCTCGAAAAATGATGAGCCATAGCAGAGCCGAGCAGAAAGTTACCAAGTTTCAAGCCGCGCAGCTTAGGGGAGACATATACGTTATGTATGAAACACATGGAATCTGAGTAGCTTGTGCTAAGGCATGCAATGAGCCGGTCATTTATGAACAGTTCAAATCTTTTATTATCTATAGAAGGTATGGCGGAAATAGTGAGATCATCCATGTTGAACATTTCGGAAATATTTTTGATAAGCTCATTTTTTTGGATATCCAGATCATCAGGGGTCAGTACGTCTTTTTCCAGTGAAAAGAGAAGCTCGCCATAAAAAGGGAAGGCAGCAAGGCTTGAGGAGAGAAGCGCAGGCGGCAGACTATAGACGATAGGATAAGTATCATTCAGCTCATTTTTTACAGCGGACAGAAGTTCGGTGCAGACTCTTTTCCCTCTATATTCCGGAGCTACGAAGCATCGTATCTCCGCTTCGTACTCAGGATCCTTTTTAAAAGCTCCGGATGAAGGAAAGTCTGAGTCATCTATCAGGGCTTCAGGAGTGATCTCATAAGCGGAGACTATATATGTCAGGATCCCGGCAGGAGATCCGTTGAAAAAAGCTATATATATTGGAAATCCATCATACGTATACAGGTCATAGTCATGACATCCATTCAGGATAGAATGAAGATCCGCTGAATCAACATCATTGATATTTTCATATTTTTTTATTTCTATACAATTACCCATATGACCTCTCTATTTCCTTACTTATTCTGATCTGCACGCTAAAGGGTATGTGACCGGCATGATATATTGCCGTATACCATCAGTGTTTACATCATAGTATGAACAGAATCTTATTTCAATAAAGTGCTAAAATATCATGGTTAATAAGCAAGGTTTATGTTAGAATAAACTGCATATATATGACATGAGAGGTAAAGCCATGAAGAACATAGCGATACTTACAGATACTAACAGTGGGATCATGCCTGAGGAAGCAAAAGAACTGGGTATCCACCTTGTTTTAATGCCAGTCATTATTGACGGGAAGCAGTATCTTGAGGGGAAAGATATTACATATCGCCAATTTTTTGAATATTTAAACAACGATGCAAATGTAACGACATCTCAGCCTTCAATGGGAGAGATAAAGCAGTCTTTTGACAATCTCCTGAAGGACTATGATGAAGTCGTATTTATTCCAATGTCCAGCGGACTTTCAGGCACCTGCCAGACTGCAGCGATGATCGCCGAAGATTATGACGGAAGAGTTCAGGTTGTCAATAATCAGAGGATCTCAGTAACTATGAAACAGTCTGTTCTGGATGCGATACATCTTGCAGAACATGGGTTTGACGCGGTAAAGATAAAGGAGATCCTTGAGAGGGAAAAATTCAATTCTTCTATTTATATTACTGTACAGACTTTGAAATTCCTTAAAAAAGGTGGAAGGATCACACCGGCAGCAGCGGCGATAGGAACGCTGTTAAAGATTAAGCCTGTTTTGCAGATCCAGGGAGAAAAGCTGGACGCCTATGCCAAGGTAAGAGGAATGGCTCAGGCTAAAAATGTAATGCTTAAAGCGGTTCGGAACGATATCGACGGAAGGTTTGCAGAATTTATGCGTCAGAAGCGCATTCGCGTCCATGCCGCATATACATTGTTTGATGAAGAACCTGAAAAGGAAGAATGGATCGGAACTGTAAAAGAGAATTTCCGTGATTTTTATGTCAGCTCTAATCCGCTTTCTATGAGTATTGCTACTCACATTGGCTATGGAGCGGTTGCAGTAACAGCAACAGCTTTTATTCCCGAACTTGAAGGTGAATAAAAAGCCGGTATTTAGACCGGTGCATGATGGGTATGTCATGATCAGATGATACGCTTAAAAACAGGAAAAGCTGTTGACAGAGGTAATCAGCTGGTGTAATATATCCTGTGCTTAAGCGCGAGTGGCTCAGCTGGTAGAGCACCTCCTTGCCAAGGAGGGGGTCGCGGGTTCGAATCCCGTCTCGCGCTCTTTAATAAAAATCTGGATCCATGAGTTTGGGTCCGGATTTTTTTTATGTCTGAAAATTAGATAAGAAATTATGGTATCAACTTTTATTTGATTTAATAGTATAATATAGATACATTTTTTGAGGGGTGTATTTTATGCTTAGAACATTATTATCTGTCGGCATTGTTGCCGGTATTATGGGGATTTATATGTGGACGAGATCTGCAAACAGGAAAGCGGGAGGAAAGAGTTCCGGTGTGGGCTTAAGCGAATGCGGATCCTGTGGGGATGCATCCTGCGGAAGCAGCGAAACAGATAAAGTAGCTGTAAACAGTGATAAAAAATATGATGGCATATTTTTTGATTTGGATGGAACACTGATCGATTCCTGCCGGGATCTGACAGATGCGCTTAACTATGCGGCAGAGGGACTCATCGGAAGAAAACTTACAGCGGAGGAAGTTAAGCCGAAACTGGGTTTTGGCATGATAAAGCTTGTGGAAAGTATTCTTCCTGAGGGCTCAGATGAAGAAGTCATACAGAGAACTTACAGCTTATTTACTGAGTATTACAATGAACATAAAGGGTCAAATACCTATTCCTATGAGGGGATCAAGCCTCTGCTTGAAGAGTTGAAAGCAGAAGGATACAAGCTGGCGGTCGTCACCAACAAAGACGGCGATATTGCGAGACCGTTAGTTAATGATTTTTTCTCGGGCATATTTGATGTAATAGTAGGAAGGAGCAAGGTCTTAAATAAGAAGCCGGATCCGGGAATGATGAGGTTTGCGATGTCCGCAGCCGGAGTCAGTCCTGAAAAGGTCTTATACATTGGAGATTCAGAGGTAGACAAGGAATTTGCTCTTGCGTCAGGTACGGATTATCTGCTTGTCTCATGGGGTTTCAGAAAGAAGGAAGATATGGAAAAAATTGCTGAAGGGCGTTTGATCGAAAAGGCAAAAGAAGTATATAATTTCATTTAATGTAGTTTTCTATATTTATTTTGGAGGGCTATTATGCCAGGGAAAAAAAGACATAAGATAGTTTCCAACTCACAGATAATGGCGTTCGGATTTTTGATGGTTATTCTGTCGGGCGCTGTTTTGCTGATGATGCCCATAGCATCAAAAACGGGTACATCCACTAATTTTCTGGACTGCCTGTTTACGTCAGTCAGTGCGACATGTGTTACAGGCCTCGTAGTGGTTGACACTTTTGCTCACTGGACTTTATTCGGACAGATAGTTATTCTCCTGATGATCCAGATAGGGGGCTTGGGTATTATAACTATTTCAGCAATGCTTTATCTTTTTTTCAGGCAGAGGATCGGCCTGAATATGCGCAATCTCATTCAGGAAAGCACATTTTCTCTGCAGCTGGGAGGAGTTGTAAAATCTCTTAAAAAGATCATACGCAGGGCTTTGATATTTGAAGGAATAGGTGCGGTGCTTCTGTCGACCCAGTTTATTCCTAAACTTGGAATAGCCAGAGGAATATGGTATGGAGTTTTCCATTCCATATCGGCTTTCTGTAATGCGGGCTTTGACTTGATGGGGCGTTATGAAGAATACTCATCCCTTACCATGTTCGTTGATAACCCGGTCGTGAATTTTACTATAATGGGACTTATTATGACGGGTGGTTTAGGTTTTATCGTATGGGAAGAGATAGCTCACAAAAAATTCAATTTCAGAAAATACAGTCTTCATTCCAAGCTGGTGCTTATTTTAACGGTGGTCTTCGTGCTGGGCGGAACAGTCCTGTTTTTGTTATTTGAAAATGATAATCTATTTGCCGGAATGCCTCCGGGACAGAAATTCATGGCAGCGATGTTCGCATCTGTAACACCGAGAACAGCCGGATTCAACACTACTGATCTGGGTGCGATGACGGACGGAAGTGTTTTTCTGACATGTGTTTTTATGTTTATTGGCGGTAATTCAGGATCAACAGCCGGCGGTATAAAGATAACCACTGCAGCTGTAATATTTGCTTATATTTTTTCCAGTCTCAGAAGCGCACCTGGCGTACATATCATGAAGCGAAGGATCAGCCAGGAAAATATCAATACTGCAAGTATGGTACTTGGGTTGAATATCGGATTGATCGTTTTAGCGATGCTGGTTATTTCGGCTTTCCAATCACTGCCTATAGGAGATCTCCTTTTAGAGGTGTTTTCCGGAATGGGAACCGTTGGTCTGTCGACAGGAATTACTCGGTCACTTGTACCGGTGTCTAAGATAGTTTTAATGATACTTATGTTCTCCGGACGAATAGGAACTGTGACATTTGCTCTGTCATTCAGAGGCAGGAGAAAGAATGAAGTTATAAACTATCCGGAAGAGCGTATTAACGTGGGTTAAGGAGGAAGACCGTGAAATCTATATTGATCATAGGAATGGGAAAGTTTGGTCAGCATTTATGCAGAAAGCTTTTAGAACTGGATAATGAGATCATGATCATCGATCAGAATGAGGAACAGATCAGAGAGTTTTTTACAGAAGTTACAAGCTCCAGAATAGGTGACTGCACTAATCCGGATGTTCTTGAGGCGCTTGGTCTTAATAATTTCGACATTGTTATCGTTGCAATATCCGAGAATTTTCAGAACAGTCTGGAGATCACCAATCTTGTGAAAGAACTGGGTGGAAAGCACATAATAAGTCTGGCCAGCCGTGATATCCAGGCTAAATTCCTGCTAAAAAATGGAGCTGATGAAGTCATTTATCCTGAACGCGATGTAGCTTATAATTTAGCAGCGAAGGTAAGTGCAAATCATGTATTTGATTATGTGGAACTGGATGCAGATTATTCTATATATGAGGTACCTGTTCTGAAATCATGGATCGGGAGCACTATCAGAGAACTTGATATCAATGCAAGATATCACATTAATATAGTTGGCGTGATCACTAATGGAGTCACAAAAATCATGCCTGGTCCGGATTATCGGTTCATACCCGGAGACCACATGCAGATTATTAGTAATAAAGAGGCATCAGAGCACTTATTTAAAACCATGGATAAGGGAATATGATCTGCTGCATATAGAAAAATCTGATATAGGAGCAATGCCAATATATAGTTTTATATATTGACACCAACCACTACATATTGTATTATTACACCTGCAAATAGAGAGTGGAAGACTCTCTTATTTACAGGTGTTTTGTTTATTATATTATTGTTTTGTATAGCGGAGGGGTTTTATCGTGAAGATTATAAAGAGAAGCGGAGCTGAGATGATATTTGACAGTGCCAAGATCATCGCTGCTGTGGATAAAGCTAACAGAGAGGTCGTTCCTACCGAAAGACTTTCTCCGATACAGGTCCAGTCGATCGCAAAAAGTGTAGAAGATACTATTGATGCAATGGGGCGTTCTTACAATGTAGAGGAGATCCAGGATCTGGTGGAGAATGAGATCATGGCGTTCAAGGCCTACTCTGTTGCGCGTAAGTATATTACGTACAGATATAAGAGAGCCCTTGTCCGTAAGTCTAACTCCACGGATGATCAGATCCTGAGCCTCTTGGAATGTAATAACGAGGAGGTAAAGCAGGAAAACTCAAATAAAAATCCTACGGTCAATAGTGTTCAGAGAGATTATATGGCCGGTGAGGTAAGCAAGGACATCACCAAGAGGATCCTTCTGCCAAGAGATGTGGTAGAGGCTCATGAGCAGGGGATAATCCACTTTCACGATTCTGATTATTTTGCCCAGCATATGCATAATTGCTGCCTTGTAAACCTTGAGGATATGCTTCAGAATGGGACTGTTATTTCAGAGACCATGATCGAAAAGCCTCATAGTTTTTCAACTGCGTGTAATATCGCAACTCAGGCGATCGCGCAGATCGCAAGCTCACAGTACGGAGGGCAGAGTATTTCACTTTCTCATCTTGCGCCATTTGTTCAGGTGTCTCGCGAGAAGTTCAGAAAACAGGTAAGGGAAGAGTTTGCTCAGGCAGGAATAAGCGTTGAGGATGAGAAGATAAATGAAGTGGCTGAAATGCGCGTTAAGGATGAGATCAAGCGCGGAGTCCAGATGATCCAGTATCAGGTGATCACCCTTATGACGACCAACGGCCAGGCGCCATTTGTTACTGTTTTTATGTATTTGGACGAGGTCGAGGCCGGTCAGACGAGAGAAGACCTTGCCATGGTTATCGAAGAAGTCCTTAAACAGAGGATACAGGGCGTTAAGAACGAGAAGGGCGTTTATATAACTCCGGCTTTTCCTAAGCTCATTTATGTTCTTGATGATGACAATATAAGGGAAGGAGCTCCATACTGGGATCTTACGGTCCTGGCTGCTGAGTGCAGCGCCAAGCGTCTTGTGCCTGATTATATTTCAGCTAAGAAAATGAAGGAATTGAAAAATGGAGATGTCTATCCTTGCATGGGCTGCCGGTCATTCCTCACAGCAGATACAGAGGGTCTTGGAGAAAATGGAGCTCATAAGTACTATGGACGCTTCAACCAGGGAGTTGTAACGCTCAATCTCGTGGATGTCGCATGTTCTTCAAATGGTGATGAGAAAAAGTTCTGGGAGATCTTCGATGAGAGGCTGGAACTCTGCAGAAAGGCCCTTATGTGCCGCCATGAAAGACTTCTTGGAACACCTTCGGATGTGGCTCCGATCCTCTGGCAGAATGGCGCCCTGGCGCGTCTTAAGAAAGGTGAGACGATCGACAGGCTTCTTTTCAATAATTATTCAACGATATCACTTGGATACGCAGGGCTGAACGAATGCACCCGGTACATGAAGGGAGTTTCTCATACGCACGAAGGGGGCAAGGAATTTGCGCTTAAGGTAATGCAGCATATGAATGACAAGTGCGCAGAATGGAAAAAGGAGACCAATATATCATTTTCACTTTACGGAACACCGCTCGAATCAACGACATACAAGTTCGCAAAAGCGCTGCAGAAGAGATTCGGTAAGATCGAAGGCGTTACAGATAAGAACTACATTACAAACAGCTACCACGTACATGTTTCTGAAGAGATAGATGCATTTACAAAGCTTAAGTTCGAATCAGAATTCCAGGCGCTCAGCCCGGGCGGAGCTATCTCATATGTAGAGGTTCCTAACATGAATAACAATATAGATGCTGTTCTCGGTGTTATGCAGTATATCTATGAAAATATCATGTATGCAGAGCTTAATACCAAAAGTGATTACTGTCAGGAATGCGGATTTGATGGAGAGATCAAGATCTGCAGCGATGAAGACGGAAAACTGATATGGGAATGTCCGAACTGCGGAAACCGTGATCAGAGTAAACTGAACGTAGCAAGAAGGACCTGCGGGTATATCGGGACACAGTTCTGGAATCAGGGAAGAACACAGGAGATCCAGGATAGAGTGCTGCATCTTTGATCATAGTTGAAAGTTTTTACCGGTCGTATAATATGGCTCATCCGTGTAGGGGGCTTATATAAAATCCATAATATAATACAATGGAATCAGCTCAGGGATGTGTCCTGAACAATACGATATTAAGAGGTGATGTAGAGGATATGAATGAAAAAGTAACTCTAGTCAACGATTTTAAAGCGAAAGGAGGATATATAAGACCTGGTCAGGCGACGCTAGTAAACCCGGATCAGTGTCGATGCAGGCACCATGGAAAGAGACGCCTTTCAGGGGAAGAAATTGCATCGGCTGCTCAGAGTGGTGACTTATATAGAATCAATAAATGAAGACGATGTTAAATTGGTACTCACTGAACTTTAAATTAACTTAATTGCTTTATTAAACTAGTAAAAACTAACGATAAAATAAGAATATAAATAATATATAGGTACTTTATACATAGAGTGAATACTCCTGAATACCGGAATTATGGCTATGCCTGACAGCAGTCATGATTCCGGTATTTTTATTTTTAAAAGTATGATTAGAACCATATTTTCATATAAGCAAAGGAGTTATAATTAATATTTAACAAGATGATTAAAATCAGTTAGGCTGAACTAAGTAAGCACAGCGTTGTAAATGTTAACATTATTCTGATGCCTTTTGAAACATTTCTAGACAAAAGTATATTTTTACAGACTATCTTGTTTCAAACTTATAATGTAGAATAATGAAGATATAATCAGCGTAGATAGTAATTATTACTAATATTTATAAATAGCATATTTTAAATTTATATACAGCTAAAGCATTTAAGAGAACAGGGAGGAATAAAATGTCTGGAAAATTATTAGAGATTCAGAATTTATCAGTAAGTATTAATGACAAGGAAATTTTAAAAGATGTCTGTCTGTCAGTGAATCCTAATGAAACACATGTCCTTATGGGACCAAATGGCGCGGGTAAGTCTACACTTGGACTTACTATCATGGGCAATCCGAAGTATGAAGTTACGGGAGGAAGCATCAGGTTCAACGGTGAAGATATTACTGAGCTGCCTGTAAATGAACGTGCTAAAAAGGGAATATTCCTTTCATTTCAGAATCCTATCGAAGTACCGGGAATCACACTTAGTGAATTCTTAAGGAATGCGCTTGAGCAGAGGACCGGAAAGAGGATCAAATTCTGGGAATTTAAAAAAGAAGTAGAAGAAAATATGGCGATACTTGAGATGGATGAAAAATATCTCTATAGAGATCTTAATGTGGGATTTTCAGGAGGAGAGAAGAAGAAGGCTGAGGTTTTACAGCTTCTTATGCTTAAGCCTGAGCTGGCGATTCTGGATGAAACAGACTCAGGTCTTGATGTTGATGCTGTAAAAACAGTATCGAAAGGTATCGAAGCATATCGTGAGAAAGTTGGAGGATCACTTATTGTTATCACACACAGCACCAAGATCCTTTCATCACTGAAGGTCGACGAATCACATGTCATCGTTGACGGAACGATCGTAGAGAACAGTGATGCAGGTCTTGTAACTGAGATAAACGAGAAGGGATTTGCAAAGTACGGTAAATAATTCAGGGGGCGCTTTTAATGAGTAGTAAGGAAAAAACACAGGTTTCTGACATCAACAGAAACATATACGATATTAAAGACGAAGAAAAAGACGCATACCGTATTGAAGAAGGGCTTACAGCTGATATAGTAAAAAAGCTTTCAGAGGAAAAAAATGATCCTGAATGGATGCGTGAATTCCGTCTTAGATCACTTGATATATATAATAAAACAGAGGTTCCGGAGTGGGGCCCGTCTATAGATGAGCTCAATATGGAGGAGATAGTTACATACGTCCGTCCTAATACAAAGATGAGTGCAGATTGGAATGAAGTTCCGGATGATATAAAAAATACATTTGACAGGCTTGGTATTCCACAGGCAGAAAAGGATTCATTAGCAGGTGTCGGCGCTCAGTATGATTCAGAACTTGTATATCATAATGTCAAGGATGAGGTCTCAGAGCTTGGAGTAGTCTACACTGACATGGAATCTGCATTAACAGGTGAGCATGCAGACCTTGTGAAAAAACATTTTATGAAACTTGTTCCGCCGTCAGACCATAAGTTTGCCGCGCTTCATGGGGCTGTATGGTCAGGAGGTTCATTCGTCTATGTGCCCAAGGGAGTTAAACTTGAGATCCCGCTTCAGTCATATTTCAGACTGAATGCACCAGGTGCGGGGCAGTTTGAACATACACTTATTATAGTAGAAGAAGGTGCATATCTTCATTTTATAGAAGGATGTTCTGCGCCTAAATATAATGTTGCCAATCTGCATGCGGGCTGTGTAGAGCTGTTCGTCGGAAAGGGAGCGACCTTAAGATACTCAACTATAGAGAACTGGTCCAAGAATATGTTCAATCTTAATACCAAGAGAGCCTTAGTGGATGAAGGCGGTAAGATAGAATGGGTATCAGGTTCATTCGGTTCTCATGTATCATACCTTTATCCAATGAGTGTTTTAAATGGCAAGGGTGCCAAGAGCGAGTTCACCGGCGTTACATTTGCAGGAAACGGGCAGAATCTTGATACAGGATGCAAGGTCGTTCATAATGCGGAAGATACACACTCATTCGTAAATACAAGATCTATCTCAAAAGATGGCGGTGTTTCAACATTCAGAAGCTCTATCGTGATCAACAATCAGGCTAAGCATTCCAGATCCGCGGTATCTTGCCAGTCACTTATGGTCGATAATATATCACGTTCAGATACTATTCCGGCGATGGATATAAGGACCCAGTACGCAGATGTAGGACACGAGGCCAAGATCGGAAAGATAAGCGATGATGAGGTATTTTACCTTATGAGCCGAGGCCTGACGGAAGAAGATGCAAAAGCTCTTATAGTAAGCGGATTTGCTGATAATGTTTCAAAAGAACTGCCTATGGAATATGCAGTCGAAATGAATAATCTTATCAGACTTGAGATGAAAGGCAGTATAGGTTAAGGAGGGGTCAGATGTCAGAGAATATTACACTTAACAGAATTCCGTCTCTTACATGGAACTGGCTCAGAATGAATGATGTAAAAGTTGAGATGCCTTTACCTGTAACGGGAGAATGTCCATGTGAGGTGACAGTTCCGGACGGAGTTGCATACGAAAAAGAATCTGCCGCATTTGCCAATGATATAAAGGGCGGATCCGGTGAAGCTTATGCAAAGCTAATCGAAGAAAGAATCAAGGAAACAGCAGTGTTCAGCGCTGCTGAGGGAACAAATGCAGAAGCTCCGGTGGTTCTTAAATTCAGAAATGAAGCGGGTGCTTCTACATTCAATAAATTTGTCATTACTGCAGAGGAAAATGCCAATATAACAGTAGTTATGAGCTACACCTCAGACAGGGAAGCCGGCGGACAGGCAGGGTTTATGACCTTGTTAAGGGCGAAGAGGGGTGCAAGGATCAACCTTGTTCAGATAAATACTCTTGGCGAGAGCTATACGCTTATGAATGACGTAGGTGCTGTGGCAGAAGACGATGCGCATATTAGTATCAGTCACCTTTTCCTTGGAGGATCCAAGGTATACCAGGGATGCAATATAGACCTCAAGGGCAGAAATGCCGGAGTCGAAGAAGAGATAGGCTATTTTCTTAATAAAGAACAGCTTCTTGATATGAATTATGTCGTTTTGCATAATGGCAGGACGACCGATTCAGGTATCAGGACAAATGGCGTTTTAAGCGGTAATGCAAGCAAGCTGTTCAGAGGAACTATCGACTTCCGGAATGGATGCGCAGGCTCTAAGGGAAGCGAGATAGAAGAAGTTATCCTCCGTGATGATACGGTAATTAATAAGACTATTCCGGTTATTCTCTGTGCTGAGGAAGATGTTGAAGGTAATCATGGCGCAACAATCGGACGTCTTGATGAGGACCTTATCTTCTACCTCCAGTCAAGAGGACTCGAAGAGGAAGAGATCTACAAACTTATTGCTAATTCAAGACTTGCGAGCTTCTGTAGAAGAATACCGGATGAAAATGTAAGAAAAGAAACATTTGAGTATTTTTCGGAAGGACGTGTGAAAGAAAATGAATGATCTTAAGAATATAAAGTCAGAAGATGAGGAGATCCGTAAGGATTTTCCGCTTTTAAATAAAAGAGATGTCGTTTACTTTGATAATGCGGCAACAACTCAGAAACCGGAGCAGGTCCTTGCTGCATGGAAAAAGTATTATGACTTTGATAATGCTAATCCCTTTCGTGGCGTATACGGATTAAGTGTAGATGCTACAGATGCTTATGAAGATGCAAGAAAAACAGTTGCAGATTTTATCAATGCAAAGCCAAATGAAATAGTTTTCACAAGAAATGCCTCAGAAAGTATTAATCTTTTGGCATATAGCTTTGCTTCCCACGTGCTTAAGCCGGGGGATGAGATCATTGTAAGTATTGCCGAGCATCACAGCAATTTTCTTCCATGGCAGCAGGCGGCCGAAAGGATCGGGGCAAAGGTCGTATTTTTTGAATGTGAGGAAGACGGAAGTTTTCTGCCGGAAAAACTGGAGTCATTGATCAGTGACAGGACTAAGATCCTTGCAATAACTCATGTTTCCAATGTTCTTGGAAGGATCAACGACATCAAGACATTTGCCGGTATTATCCATAAAAATGGTGGATATATCGTATGCGATGGTGCTCAGTCAGTTCCTCATATCCCGGTCGATGTAAAAGAGCTGGATGTTGATTTTCTTGCTTTTTCAGGTCATAAGATGCTTGCACCTATGGGAGTAGGAGTTCTTTATGGTAAGATAGATCTGCTGGAAGATATGCCGCCTTTCCTTTATGGTGGAGAAATGATCGAGACAGTGACCGTTGATGGCGCCACCTATGCGGAAGTTCCGCATAAATTCGAAGCAGGAACAGTTAATGTAGGCGGAGCTGTCGCTTTGGCGGAAGCTGTTAAGTACTACAACAAGATCGGATTTGACAAGATCATGGAGAGAGAGCGTGCGCTTACAAGGTATGCAATGGAGAAGATCCAGGCGCTTGAAGGTTTTACGATCCTTGGTTCTCAGACACCCGAAGAACATGAAGGTATAATTACTTTTCTTATTGAGGGAGTACATCCGCATGACATAGCATCTATTATGGATACATTTCATGTGGCCGTAAGAGCAGGGCATCATTGTGCACAGCCATTACTCCAGTATCTTTATGACAAGAGAGAAAAAAAGAACGCAGGAGGCGTTTCTACGACAAGGGCGAGCATAGCGTTCTATAACACGTTTGAAGAAGTTGACAAGCTTGTAGAAGCACTTTCCAGGGTAAGAAGTGAAATGGGCTACTAATTTATAAGAGGGAGATAAAGGATATGTCAAATCGCACATTTTATAATGAGGTTTTAACAGATCATAATATTCATCCGGATAACAAGCAGCCTCTTGAGGGAGCTAATATGACCAAAGAGGGTGTTAACCCCAGCTGTGGAGATGATATCGTTCTTATGCTCACTTATGAGGATGGTATAATCAAGGACGCGGGATTTGTGGGTGAAGGCTGTGCTATTTCTCAGGCTTCTACAGATATTATGATAAATCTTATCAAAGGTAAGACCAAGGCAGAGGCAGAGCGTCTTTCAGATATTTTTCTTCGAATGATCCAGGGAGAAGCTTCTGATGAAGAGATAGAAGAATTAGAAGAGGGCGCTGCGCTTCAGGATATTTCTCATATGCCTGCCAGAGTCAAGTGTGCTGTGCTTGGCTGGAGAACCTTAAATGAGATGTTGAAAAATGCGGATTAAGTTCTGAATTCGGACAGGATATTTATATTTTTTAAGGGCTGTGGTGACAGCCCTTTTTTTATGCTTTTTTCATTTATTTAATGGTATTGAAGAGCTTATTGGGTTAAAATAAGGGACAGATGAAAAAATATGGAGGCCAGTGTAATGAAAATAGTTGTTTTAGCAGGCGGAACAAGTACAGAAAGAGATATATCTATAGTGACATCTGTGAATGTGTGCAAGGCGCTGAGAAAACTGGGGCATGAAGCTAATGTCATAGATGTATTTTTTGGTTCAGATAATTATGCTTATTCAAGTGAATTTTTTGCTGAGGAAAATGATCTTGATGTATTAAAAGAAAAGTTACATGAACTTTCAGCTAAGGTCTCTGATGAGATCAAGCTCCGTAAACAGTCAAAGGGACAATTTTTCGGAGATAATGTTCTTGAGATATGCAAGGATGCGGATATAGTATTTATGGGACTTCATGGGGAAAATGGAGAAAACGGCAAGATCCAGGCAGCATTTGACCTTCTGGGTATAAAATATACAGGAACGGGTTTTGTGTCTTCAGCGATCTCCATGGACAAGGAGCTTACTAAGAGAACAGTGATGCCTGATGGCGTGCCTATGCCTGATGGAGTCAGCCTCAACAGAGATGATGCGGAGGGAAACGATAAAAAAGAACTTCCGCTGCCATGTGTCGTTAAGCCTGCATGCGGAGGATCATCTGTAGGGGTGACTATCTGCAGGACAGAAGAAGAAAGAGATGCGGCGATCAGTGAAGCTTTCAGGCTGGAACCTAAAGTGCTCGTGGAAGAACTCGTAAAGGGAAGGGAATTTTCTATAGGTGTCATCGATGGGAAAGCGGTTCCGATAGTAGAGATCATCCCAAGAGATGGGGTCTATGATTATAAAAATAAGTATGATCCTGATGGAGCACAGGAGATATGTCCTGCAGAGCTGCCAGAAGATCTCGCAGAAAAAATGCAGATGTGGGCCGAAAAGGCGTGTGGATCTGTGGGGATCGGCACCTATGCAAGAGTTGATGAAATGGTAGATGAAAAAGGTAATATTTTCTGCCTTGAGATAAATACGCTCCCGGGCATGACCCCTACAAGTTTACTTCCTAAAGAAGCTTCAGCAATGGGACTTTCATACGAAGAGCTTGTACAGAAGCTTATTGATGTATCACTTGCCCATTGTGAAGTAGACAGGTTCTGATATCAGATATTGGAGACATTAAAAGATGAATGGAATGACGATCCAAGCCATGGTCAAAGCCAGCCATGGCTTGTTTTTTGGAAATAAAGAACTTTTAGATAAATGCGTCAACAGTATTGTCACAGATTCAAGACAGGTGAAAAATGGTGGAGCCTATGCCGCTATATCAGGCGCCAGGGTAGATGGTCATGATTTCATTGAACAGGTATTTGAGAATGGAGCTGTCCTGGCGCTTGGAGAGAAAGAATGTACAGTGGATCTGGGGGAAGACAGAGCATATATCAAGGTACCGGAAATAGTAAAAGCCCTTGGAGATATTGCTCATGATTATATGGAAATGCTGGATATACCGGTCGTGGGCATCACTGGAAGTGTGGGAAAGACCAGCACTAAAGAAGTGGTGGCGGCGGTACTTGCAGAGAAGTTTAATGTCGGCAAGACTCAGGGAAACCACAATAATGAGATCGGTCTGCCCCTCACATGTTTTACATTTGATGATAAAACGGAGATAGCTGTGCTTGAAATGGGAATTGCGGCGCAGGGAGAGATGGATCAGCTTACAGATATCGTAAAACCGGATGTTGCGGTCATTACCAACATAGGTGTTACCCATATGGAGATCCTCGGATCTAGAGATGGTATATTTAAAGAAAAATCCAAAATTTTTAAAGATCTTTCGAAAAATGGTCTGGCAGTACTTGGCGGAGACGATGATATGCTGAGCAAGGTTAAAGCAGCAGGTAAAGGGAAAATCGTATTTTTCGGATCGGGCAACAATTGCTCTGTTCACGCTGAAGATATCAGGATCAAGGGATTGCTTGGAACGGAATTTACCATCAGATCAGCTGAAAAAGATCTGGATGGTATCAGGGCCTTTATAAAAATACCAGGCAGCCATATGGTAATAAATGCCCTGGCTGCGGCAGTTGTCGGAAATTATTTTGGATTGACCAGGGAACAGATACAGGAAGGTATCTCTGCAGCAGTGACAGTTTCCGGAAGAAGCAGGATAATCGATACAGGGAAAATGATCATTATCGATGACTGCTATAATGCAAGTCCTGCGTCTATGAGATCAGCTATTGATACATTAAGACTGGCGGACAGCAGGAAAGTAGCTGTTCTGGGAGATATGTTCGAACTGGGACCGGAAGAGCGCAAGATGCATTACGAGCTTGGCCGCTATATCTGCGATAACGGGGTAGATGCCCTTATAACCGTAGGTAAGCTTTCAGAAGACATTATACGCGGGTTGGGAGAGTACGATATAGATGCACCGCTTCCACTTGTAAAAGACTCGGGAAACAGCTTGGTATGTAATGGTATAGAATGTTATGCTTTTACAGTAAATGGTAAATTTAAAGAGTATGCCGAAAGAATATTAAGATCAGGAGATTCTGTTTTGCTTAAAGCCTCTAACAGCATGCATTTTACTGAATTAGTCGAATTTTTAAAAGATAAGTAACTGGTATAGGAGTTAATGGATGACTTTATTGGAACAATGCCGCATATGGAATGAAAATAAAGAATACAAAAATGTTATCGTTGCGATAGAGACATTAGAGGAGAAATACAGAAGTCCGGACCTGGACTGTGAACTTGCATGTGCCTATAACAACATCGGAGATGCGGACCATATGCAATATTTTCAAAAAGCAGCGGGGCTTCTTTTAAAGCATGAAAAGCTTCTTAGCGATGAATACTCTTTCAACTTCAGACTGGCCTATGCTTATTATTTTCTGGATGAAAAAAGCCAGGCATTCTACCATTTCAAAAAGGCTTATGATGCAAGGCCTGGAGATCCAATGTCAGGTGAACTTATGATGGAGTGTATGAGACAGCTGTCCTTTCCTGTATTCGAGAACACCTATAAAGATAAGGTTAAAGCGGCCTGGGAAACATTTGTCAGAGCAGAAGAAGATATAGAGCAAATGCAGAAAATGGAGGGGGAAAAAGAGCTGCATTCCATTTTTGGAAAGGCTATGACTGATATCAATCTAGAGTGGACAGGGAAAAATGAGATAACATTTTATACCGACTGGGATAAAAATAAGCTTTTTAAGCTGCAATATCTCTGCAGTAAAATGCCGGAAGAGATCAGGTCAATATGGAGCATACATATCGGAAGACCGGCACTTTCAACGGATGAGCTGAGAACACTTCGTGTAGTGGATAATAAAAGCGGTATGGAATTTTCTGTGGAGGATTTCGCATACTGGATAGAGGATGGAGATATACTAATCTATTCAGAAAAGATCATAGGACTTCTGGACCAGGAGGAGCTGGCCTATAACGTTACCGATGAGATCATGATAAATATTTTCGGTGAAATAAGCATTATGGCGTTAGAACCGAAATATTCCATCCTTCGAAAACCGGGAAAAGATAAAGGTAGACCATTGACAGATCTTATTTCAGAGTGGGAAGGATCAGGGCGCAAAGCAAGTGTGAGTCCGCTCGAATACCTTAATACATCAGTAAGATATGACAGATCACCGGACATGTCCTCAGAACCTGTTATAAGAAGTGATGTTTACGTGGGAACAACTGCCTGCCCCGGGCTCATCAACGAGTACAGCAAGACTAATTTCGGCGATGAGGCGGAAGTTGTCGACAGTTTTGCAGAGGATGGAATAGGCATAGGATATATATCATATCCTCTCAGTTTCATAAAGTATAAAAATAACTTTGTGAATGAGATAAGATCGTTTAACACAAGGTTAATGAAGGCAGTAGCTGATGTGGTCGGTTTGGAAGAAGTCACATTTACAGGTGGAGCAACGGGAACGGAAAGAGGGTACATAGACCTGATCTCATGGGGAAGTATGGTCGAGGTCCTGGGAGCATTGATCGATTTTTTTGGCAATGATGAAATGTTTGATGTGCAGTTCCAGTGTTTCAGGAGTGGATTTCCGCCTATGGACATATTCGCGGAGGATAATTATGTTTGATTTTTTAAAGAAAAACAATTCGATAGAGCTGGAAGAAAAACCGCTCGAATACTGGGAAGCACAGTCATATATGGTAGTCATCCCAAAGGACAGCAAGTCGTATGTTCTGGACGATGAGGCTATAAACCGAGTAAGAGCACTGGAGGATATTGAGGTAAAAGAGGCCAGACTTCCGGTGGCTGAAGAGGGAAGACCGGGGCTTCTGGTGCTTGAGTATGAGGGAGAAGAGTTTGGACTCGGGTTTTATTATGACCATTTTCAAATGGGAGAACTCTATGAGTATCAGGCACAATTTTTCAGTGAAGATGAAATGAAGCAAATGCAGGAGGCAGATATGGCTCTGACAGCATTTATGGTCTTCCATGATGATGCTGTAAAATCATATAAGCTTCAGCTGAAGGTCCTGAATGCCCTTATGCCGGATGCGCTGGCCTACGAAGATGAAAGTGCGGAGAAGCTTCTGAATAAGAGATGGGTGGAGCTCATGGTCACTTCTAAGGCAGATCCTGAATCAAGTGCACTTTATTCCGTTCAGGCTGTATTCGACAATGATACGGAAGTGTGGCTGCACACACACGGTCTGGCCAGATGCGGATTGACGGAACTGGAGATATTAAACTCGGACAGGGAACACTATAACTCCCACTATGAAATAATTTCGTCATATGCGAGCAGAATGCTTGGAGCAGATTATGATCCTGATGGAGACTATGTTTTTCTGGGACAGTATGTTAACGGAGAACCTATAGTAGTAACTAAACGCATGTGGCCGGAGGGCATAAAGGAGTATGACCAGAAGATACTGGGCACGGCCAAAGACAGAGAAGACAGCCACAATACCAGATCAAGCATTATCTTTCTCTACACCAGCCAGGAGGATGTGGACAGAAAGCGTATCCACAAGGTCGAGGAAATGAACCAGCTTCTGGAGGATAATCCTATATTTTTCCTCAGTAAATATGAAACGGCAAAAATGCGTGACGTGGCCAGGGAAAGGATAGACTATGTTAAGAGGGTCATGGACAGGGATGATACTGAAGAACATGGCGTTCTCCTTAAATTAGGTCTTCCTGTAGATGATGCGGAAAATAAAGAGGAACTGGAGCATATATGGTTTCAGCTTCTGGAGATAAGAGGAGATAAATTTTTCGCAAGGCTCACCCAGGAACCTTATAATATTTCTGCCCTGCACGAGGGAGATGAGGGAGAATATCAGCTTTCTGACCTTACAAACTGGGTAATTTACTGTAAAGAGGGAAGAATAACCCCTTATACAGTTTATCTTTTAGACCTGGAGAACTAAAAAAATAGTCAGACGACCATTTCACGGAAGTCTGACTATTTTTTAGTTTATCGTTTTATTTACCTCGTTGAGCTGCTCCACCAGGACAGTTTCGATCCTTTTGTTAGCTGTTTTCATGACGGTTGCTCTTATGCCGTTCTGCTCAATAGAATCGCCGGCTCTTGGGAACCTGTCAAGCTGTTCTATGATAAGACCGCCGATAGAGTCATTTTCATCTGACTCAAGATCACATTCCAGTTTGTCATTCAGATCATCGATCTTGTAAGAACCATTAACTCTGAATTTTCCTGGAGAAAGTTCAACAAATGGGTTATCGGATATTTCGTCATATTCATCATATATCTCGCCAATTATCTCCTCCACCAGATCCTGAGTAGTTACCATACCGGCGACTGCTCCATATTCATCAATAACTATGGCAACGGATGTGGAATTAAGCTGCATATCCTTAAACAGCTTGGATGTGTTCTGCATCTCAAAAGTAAAATAAGGCTTTCTCATAAGCCTGCCGATCTGAAATTTGGTCTTGGAAGCAGGATCATTAAATGAATGAGAGAGCAGTACGTCCTTGGAGTGGAGAATGCCCACTATATTATCCGGATTATCCTTGTAGACAGGGATCCTTGAATGAGCGCTCTCTCTGAATATATCCAGAACTTCGTCAAATCCGGAGTTGATATCGACAGAATACATATCGATCCTTGGAACCATTACGTCCTTTGCATTGGAATCAACGAAGTCGATTACATTATTGATTATCTGCTTTTCGGATTTTTCTATCACACCTGCCTCATGACTGGCAGCGACCATAGTTCTGAGCTCTGCCTCAGTAAGATAGGTAGAACTGCCATTTTTATCAGCTCTGAAGATCTTAAGAAAGAATCCTGACAGTTTATCGATAATGAAGACGACAGGTGAGAGTGCAACCATGAGTATACCGATAACATTGGCATAGGCCATAGCCATGGATTCAGCATTTTTGGAAGCCAGAGTCTTGGGTGTAACTTCTCCGAATATAAGAAGCAGTACCGTGAGTACAGCTGTACTTATACCTGCGGCAGCAGGTCCGAATACGCTGAGTACCCAGGTAGTGGTTAAGGAAGAAACAACTATATTTACGATATTGTTTCCTATCAGGATGGTAGAAATAAGTTTACTTGTCTGTTCCAGATTTTTGGCAGCTTTTATAGCTCGTTTGTTCCCGTTGTCCGCCAGAGACCTTAGTTTTATCTTATTGACCATGGTGTAGGCTGTTTCTGCGGATGAGAAAAAAGCGGATCCGCCAATAAGTAAAACTATAATGATAAGTTGTAGTATGTCTTTCGGGGCCAATTGTAAAACACTCCTTCCGTATTAGGCGAATTATATCATAAAAATTATTAATTTAAATACAAAAAAAGGAAATCATGTAAACATACGTAATAAGACAGTACAAAGGCCTATCACAAAGGGGGGTGGAAAGCAGTGGCATCTATCAGAGAAGAGACTGAAAAAATAGAGAGGAGCGTATTAAGCAAGTACGCCTGCTTCTCCGATTCAAGTCTGGGGCGTGACAGATATGAGGAACCTGATCCCATGAGGCCTGTATTTCAAAGAGACAGGGACAGGATCATACACTGTAAGGCCTTCAGGAGATTAAAGCACAAGACCCAGGTCTTTCTCGCGCCTGAAGGGGATCATTACAGAACAAGGCTTACTCATACATTAGAAGTAGCGCAGATCGCAAGAAGTATTGCGAGAGCTCTGAGGCTGAATGAGGATCTGACGGAAGCTATCGCACTTGGACATGACCTGGGGCACACTCCATTCGGTCATGCAGGGGAGAGAACTTTAAGCAAGATCTCAAGTATAAGATTTAATCATTGTGACCATGGAATAAGGGTAGTGGAGGTACTTGAGAAGGATGGTGAAGGACTGAACCTGACAAAGGAGGTCAGAGACGGGATCATAAACCACAGAACATCAGGAGATCCATCAACTCTTGAAGGACAGGTAGTAAGATTTTCTGACAAGATAGCTTACATCAATCACGATATTGATGATGCTATACGCGGCGAGATCTTCAGGGAGACTGATATACCCTCAGAATTCGCGGAAGTCCTTGGTCATTCATCAAGGGAGAGGCTGGACACTCTTATCCATTCCATAGTGGATGAGAGCCGGGATAAGCCATCTATCATAATGAAGGATTCGGTACAGACAGCTATGATGGATCTGAGAAAATTCATGTTTGAAAATCTTTACAGAAACAGCAGGGCAAAATCTGAGGAAACCAAGGTGGAGCGAATGATAGAAATCCTGTATGATCACTTTTTAAAAAATGAGAAAGAGATCCCGGCAGTTTATATGGATATCATAAAAAAACGCGGAGAAGATCTGGAGTATGCAGTATGTGATTATATTGCAAGCATGAGCGATCAGTATAGTATAAAAACATTTGAAAAGATTTACATTCCACTTGCGTGGAAAGATTAAAGTTTTATTAGATAAAGGTATATATGGACTATTCTGAATTTAAAGAAAAGGTCAAAGCGGCAACGGATATAGTTGATGTTATAGGGAAATATGTGGATTTAAAAAGATCCGGATCTTCCTATAAGGGACTTTGCCCTTTTCACGGAGAGAAAACACCGTCCTTTTTCGTAATGCCTGATGATCAGTATTTTTACTGCCATGGCTGTCATAAGGGAGGAGACGTTTTCCAGTTTATATGTGAACATAATAATGTTGATTTCAAGGAAGCTGTGGAAGAGCTGGCTATGGCCGCAGGTATCGATGTCCCGGAGAAATTTGAATCCGGAGGAGACGCAATGGCAAAAAAGGGGCTTAAAAACCGGCTTTATGCCATATACAAGTCTGCTGCGGGATTTTATTATAGTCAGCTGCACAGCGAAGACGGGAGGAGAGGATATGATTACCTTACCTCCAGGAAAATAAGCAAAAATATGATGTCAGCCTTTGGGCTTGGATATGCTCCAGGTTCAGGTGATGCACTTTACAGATATTTAAAAGAAGAAGGCCACGAAGATGAGATCCTTCGGGAATCCGGACTTTTTTCATATAAAAGCGGCAGACCAAGAGATTTTTTCTTTAATAGAGTTATATTCCCGGTAATGGACAGGTCCTCCAGGGTAATTGCATTTGGAGGAAGGATAATGGGAGATGGACAGCCTAAGTACCTGAATTCACCGGAAACTCCTATATTCAGCAAGAAAAATAATCTTTACGGGATCCACAGGGCAGTCAAGATCCGTAGTGAAAGGACCCTTCTTGTGGAAGGCTATATGGATGTTATTTCCTCTCACCAGGCAGGCTTTTCGGAGGCGGTCGCGTCTCTTGGAACGGCGCTTACTGAAGAACAGGCATACATAATTGCCAGGATGGCCAAGCGGGTCTATCTGATCTATGATGCAGATACTGCAGGGACAAACGCGATGCTCAGGGCTATCCCTATGCTCAGAGGGGCAGGTCTGTTCGTCAATGTAGTTTCCATGAAGCCGTATAAAGATCCTGATGAACTGATAAAAGAAGAGGGGCCGGATGGGTTCGAACAAAGGATCAGGAATTCGGAGAATGCTTTCTACTTTGAACTGGAGTGCCTGGCCGCAGGATACGATAGGAGTGATCCATCGGAAAATGCGAGTTTTCAACAGAAAGTTGCAGAAAAGATTGCGGGATTTTCTGATAAATTCGAAAGAAGTCAATATATAGAGGCAGTATCTGAAAGATTTAGTGTCGACCGAACGCTGCTGAGATCTGAGGTGGACAGGATCGGCGGTGAGAACTGGCAAAAGGGAGGTATAATCCCCAAAAAGATCTTTGACCGGGTAGAAAAACTTCCGTCAGTAGGCAAAAAAGCGGATATTTCCAAAGAATATGCGGATGAAAAGAATATTTTATCCGCACTCATAAAGGAACCGGCGTATTTCAGCAAAGTGAGGGAATATATAGGACCTGAAGATTTTGCCGAGGGCATGTTACGGGATCTGGCGGTATTCGTATTTGAAGGCCTGAGTGGGGCTGGCATTAAGGTGTCGGATATTATGGGGCATTATGAAGGTGAAGACCAGAGTGAGGTCGGCCGTATTTTTTATGACAGTTTTTTTGATGAACTGGATGTGAGAGCCAGAGAGAAATTTCTGGCAGATTCAGTAAAAACAATGTTGATCCGGGCGAACAACAGAAGGCTTCCTGATTGCTCCAATGATGAGTTCATGAAATTGATAGAAGAGAAGAAACGCCTGGAGAAGCTAGATATAAAGTTTGATTAAGATACTTGAAAGGAATATTTATGGCAGCGAAAAACACTGACGATAAAGAGATAGAAAAGAAGAATGAAGGTACAGTTGAAACTCCTGAAGCACCGGTAAAGCCAAAGAGAACAAGAAGGACAAAGGCTGAGATGGAAGCTGCAAGGGCAGCTGCAGCTGCGGCAGGTATAGAAGAAAAACCAAAAAGAAGGACTGCTAAAAAGGCGATGGCAGTCGAAGAACCCGAACCTGAAGCTATAGAAGCAGAAGCACAGAGTGAAGAGGATCTTCTTAACGGCATTCTTGCAAAGGCAAGAAAAAACGGAAATGCTACGGATTACAATGAAATCAATGAATTCTTTAAAGGATCTGATTTTGCAGTAGAGAATTTTGATAAGATCCTTGATTTCCTTGAGAAAAATAATGTTGAAGTAAAGATCACAGAAGAGATAGAGGATGAGGATGATAATCCACTTCTTGACGATGAAAATGAAGAGGACGTAGATCTCAGAAAGATAGATATGACGGTACCGGATGGTATTGGTGTCGATGATCCTGTCAGAATGTATCTTAAGGAAATTGGTCAGGTATCGCTACTTACAGCAGCTCAGGAGATCGAATATGCCAAGAAAATGGAAAAAGGGATGATCGCGGGTATCCTTCTTAATGAGGAGGGAGCGGATCCTGAGGTCAAAATCGATGAAGAGATCTATGATGAACTTAAGGATAAAAATGAAAAAGAGCTTCGAATGGTGATCGCAGACGGAAGTTATGCTAAGAACTGCCTGGCAGAGGCCAATCTCCGCCTTGTAGTATCCATAGCCAAAAGATATGTAGGCCGAGGCATGCAGTTCCTCGATCTTATTCAGGAGGGAAATCTCGGACTTATAAAGGCTGTTGAAAAGTTTGATTACCGTAAAGGCTATAAGTTTTCAACTTATGCTACATGGTGGATCAGGCAGGCTATTACAAGAGCTATAGCAGACCAGGCCAGAACGATCAGAATTCCGGTACATATGGTAGAGACTATTAATAAGCAGGTCAGGATCTCCAGACAGCTACTTCAGGAATTGGGACGTGAACCGACGCCTGAGGAGATCGCTGAACAGATGGATGTTCCGGTGGAAAGGGTAAGAGAGATCCAGAAGATCTCACAGGATCCGGTATCCTTAGAAACACCTATCGGTGAAGAAGAAGATTCACATCTTGGTGATTTTATACAGGATGAGGATATCGAGCAGCCTTCAGAAGCTGCAGCCAGAACGCTTCTTAAAGAACAGATCAATGAAGAGCTGGCAACACTTACCGAGCGTGAGCAGAAAGTGCTTCGTCTCCGTTTTGGTCTGGATGACGGCAGAGCCCGTACACTCGAAGAGGTCGGCAAGGAATTCCAGGTAACAAGAGAAAGGATCAGGCAGATCGAAGCAAAAGCGATAAGAAAGCTTCGTCAGCCAAGCAGAAAGAAAAAGCTCCAGGATTATCTTGATTGATTTTTCTATTTCAGAACGTTTAGGTCTTGCTGCTTCATTTATAAAAAAAGGACGTGTCGTGGCAGATATAGGGACAGACCATGGATATCTGCCGATCTATCTGATAAGAGAAGGCATCTCGGATAAGGTGATAGCGGCTGATATGCGAAAGAAACCTTTAGAGAAGGCTAAAAAAAATGCGGAGAATTTTATGGTATCCAATAAGATAGAATTTCGATTGTCAGATGGCCTTGAGTCATTTTCCGGAGGAGAAGCTGATGCCTATGTAATATGCGGCATGGGTGGAACGATAATGATGAAGATATTACAGAAGGCCTTGTGTGATGATAAGTTAAACGAAGGAGATCAGCTTGTGTTATCGCCGCAGGCAGATAGAGAAATGTTTCGACGATTCCTGTATGAAAAGGGATTTTTGATCGAGGAAGAGAAAATGATCAGGGAAAACAGCTGGTTTTATGTTGTTTTCTCATGTACTTATGATGGAAAGCCGAGACGTGAGTCGGAGTTGATATACAGATATGGAAAGAAGCCGCTTGAAGAAAAACAGGAGGCGCTTAAGGAATTTCTGGTCCATGAGAGAAAAGTCCTTGAGAGAGTTAAAGAAAAATTAGATGGCTTAGGGGAAAATATTTCCGACAGTAAAAAGAAAGAACTTTTATACAATCTGGAGATCAATAAAATAGCTCTTGAAAGTTTCTGAAAGTCTTGATTTTTTAGCTTTACTATGATAAATTTTCAGGAATAAAATTTATTCTCAAATCAGGTGTACAGGAGGCAAAATGGCAAAAATAGCAATTTTAGGTTATGGAGTGGTCGGTTCCGGAGTATTTGACGTTTTGACCAGAAACTCAGATATCGTAAGCAGCAGAGCCGGTCAGGATGTTGAGATCAAATACGTACTGGATCTGAGAGATTTTCCCGGAAATCCTGTAGAAAAATATCTTGTTCACGATATAGATATGATCATAAATGATCCGGAGATCGAAGTTGTTGTCGAAACGATGGGAGGAGAAGAACCGGCCCACACATTCGTTAAGAGAGCACTGGAGGCGGGTAAGAGCGTATGTACATCAAATAAAGCTATTGTTGCCGCATTTGGTACCGAACTGCTCAAGACAGCGGATGAAAAAGGAGTCAGATTCCTTTTCGGAGCGTCTGTCGGCGGTGGAATTCCAATTATAAGACCTATTAAAGAAGCGCTTACAGCGGATCATATCGAACGCATGGAAGGTATTCTTAATGGAACTACCAACTATATCCTTACAAAGATGTCTCAGGAGGGTGCAGAATTCGAAGATGCGCTCAAGGAAGCACAGGATAACGGATATGCGGAAAGAGACCCTGGAGCGGATATAGAGGGATTTGATTCATGCCGTAAGATCGCAATACTTGCCTCTTTAGTTTCAGGCAAAACCGTACCATTTGAGAGGATATACACAGAGGGGATCACTAAGATCACATCTAAGGATCTTATCTACGCTGCTAAGCTGAACAGGAAGATCAAGTTGATCGCAAGATTTGAACTGGAAGATAACAGGCTTAAAGCGGTCACAGCACCATTCCTTATTGATATCTCACATCCGCTCTACAGTGTCGATGATGTAGTTAATGGAGTCACTCTTCATGGAGACTTCGTGGGAGATGTAGTTTTCCAGGGAGCCGGGGCGGGCAGGTATCCGACAGCCAGTGCGGTTGCAGCCGATGTTGTGGATGCTGTAAAGCATAATAGATCTAAATTCAAACTTTTGTGGAATGATACTGAGCTTGTTCCTGAAGAAATAATTAACTATGATTTCAGGTATTTTGTACGCCTTAAAAACACAGAGTCGGCAAGAGAACTGCGTGCAGCTGTCTTTTTCGATGCGTCTGCAGTCAATATAGGAGATGAGGCGGAAGTGGCTTTCGTGACCGGACTTATGAAGGAAGGAGATTTCTTTAAGGCAGTTGAGGATTCAGATCTTATCAGTTATATCAGGGTTTCATAATTAGCGGAAAATTATTACTATTTGGGAGATGTTATGATTAAAGCAGTAAAATTTGGAGGCAGTTCACTTGCGGATGCAGGTCAGTTTAAAAAAGTTAAGAATATAATAATATCTGATGAAGACAGAAGGTATATCGTTCCATCAGCGCCGGGAAAGAGATTTCCGGAGGATATCAAGGTTACGGATCTTTTATATAAATGCTATGGAGAAGCTAAGGTAGGCGGAAGTTTCGATGACACGCTGAAGAAGATCAAGTATAGGTATAATGAGATCATTGACGGTCTGGAGATCGAGCTCAATCTTGATGATGAGTTCGAGACTATCGCCAATACTCTTCTGTCTGACTGTGATGCGGATTATGCGGCTTCAAGAGGAGAGTATCTTAATGGTATCGTACTTGCAGCTTATCTCGGATATGAATTTCTGGATGCAGCAAGAGTAATTAAGTTCGATAAAGAGGGAAACTTCCTTGCAGAGGAGACTAATGAGATCCTTGCTAAAACTCTCAGTACTATCGAGAGAGCAGTAATTCCGGGTTTCTATGGATCAAGGCCGGATGGATCTATAAAGACATTTTCAAGGGGCGGTTCAGATATTACAGGTTCTATCCTTGCAAGAGCACTTCATGCAGATGTGTATGAAAACTGGACGGATGTTTCGGGATTTATGGCTGCAGATCCAAGGATCGTAAAAGATGCTGAATCTATAGATATCATTACTTACAAGGAGCTCAGGGAGCTTTCATATATGGGAGCTTCCGTACTTCATGAGTCTGCGATCTTTCCTGTAAGAAAAGAAGGCATTCCTGTTAATATAAAGAATACAAATGCGCCTGAAGATGAGGGAACCATGATAGTCGAAAGTACATGTCATGTGCCTGCTCATACTATCACGGGTATTGCCGGGAAAAAAGGTTTTGCAGCTGTTAATATCGATAAGGATATGATGAATTCTGAGATAGGTTTTGGTCGTAAGGTCCTTGAGGTATTTGAAAATAACGGACTTTCATTTGAACATATGCCTTCCGGTATAGATACGATGACTATCTTTGTCGACATGAAAGAATTTATTACGAAGGAACAGGCTGTTATTGCCCAGCTTCATCAGGCGGTCAATCCGGATGTGATAGATCTTGAAGCTAATCTTGCGCTTATTGCGATCGTAGGCCGGGGTATGAAGAATTCTACAGGCCTTGCATGTAGAGTATTTAAAGCCCTTGCAGATGAAAAGATAAATATCAAAATGATCGACCAGGGTTCAAGTGAGCTTAATATTATTGTCGGTGTAAAGAATAAGGACTTTGAAAATGCTATAGAAGCTCTTTATTCAGCGTTTTTCAGAGATAAGAATTAAAAAAGATCCACTCATGATGATTTTGTGAGTGGATCTTTTTCATGCAAATTTCTGCATATATTGTTTATAGAATTCCTTGTAATAAGAAAGATTATTCATTACCGTAACTATTGAGGCCGCAATAATGAATGAAATAATTACGACAATAATGCCGATGATCAGACCGGCTTTAGCTCTGCCCGGCATCTTACCTTCACTGAGGTAGCCTGAGAGAACAGCCAGTGTAATAGCAGTGCAGGCAGCAAGCAGACCATATGTCAAAGTGAAGATAGCTGGAATAGATATAATAGCTAATGTTACAGACCAGCGTGCAAGTACATCTGAAATATTATTAGACTGAGTATCTTTTTTGTTATTTCTATCTGTGAAATAATCGTCCATACTTTCTCCTTTCTGTGTTTCTATAGTACAATCCTATCATTTTCGAAGAGTTTTTCCAAGTTTTCAGGAATTTTACCTGTGCAGGTATTTTTTAAATTCAGGTATCTGAGAAAGTGCAGGGAAGATGATCAGAGAGATCACGATCCCTGATCCGCCCTGGATCAGATTCATAGGTATTTCTGTAACAGCAGCCGGACCGTAGAGGAATATTTCATATGCAAAATATCCGCCGGCAACTATAAGGGCCGCAAATACTCCACCAATGGCAAGTCTGACAAAATTTTTTCTTATGACAGGGGCAAGCTTTTTATAAGTGAAATAAACCGCTAAAGCGCAAAGAGCCTTGACGATAAATGTGACCGGAGCAAATGCCGCGTATCCGCTGAAAAGATCTGCAAGAGCGGAACCGATTCCGGCAGCCAGAAAGCCATAGAAACCGCCGGGGAAAATACCGGCCAGAATAACAAAGGCGTCACCGAAATGTATATAACCTTGTGTTGCGGGAGTTGGAATTTTAATGATCATAGTAGCTATGCATGTGATAGCTGCAAACATAGCTGTGAGTGTGAGCTTGGAAGTCCGGCTGGCGGTATTGTTTTTTGTCATGTATGGTCGTTCCTTTTCGTTAGTTGTTAGTAAAATAATATAGAGGAAATAAAATTTAAATACAAGTGAAGTATAAAATTTCCTTTGAGAAAAACATAATATATTAAACATATAGGAATAGCAAGCATTATTTGTAAGAAGCATTATAATTTGATAAAATGTAGAGAACGCTAATATAGAGAGGGGATCGCTAATGAATTTTGGAGCAACATTCTTATGGATGATGTTAATACCGGCCTTTGTAAGCATAGGTCTGGGAATAATTATACAGATCATTGGAACAGTAAAAAAGAAAAGGATAGCAGCCGGACCGGTGCTTATTGCGGCAGGAGTAGTATTTGCTGTTATCTCTCTGGTAGTCATACTGCCAATAATGTAAAAACGGAGCAAGAGGATCTGAGCGGATAAGGTATTTCCGGATGGGAAGTTGATTATGAGTGATAAAGAAGAAATAAATCCATTATTTACAAAAGAAAATGTTGATGCTATTTTCGTGCCCAATATGGTAAAAGAAGATCTCTGCAGTATCCTGGAGGAGAAGCTGAAGAAAGCAGGCTTTTACTATCGTGTGGCGTATAGAGTCAAATCTCCTGATTCTATCCTTTCCAAGATGATCAGAAGAAATTATGGAGCAAAGGGATCAGATTACGAAAATAAGAAACTTCAGGACTTAGTCGGAATTCGTATAATGCTGTATTTTGATGATGATATGGCTATACTCAGATCTCTTCTGGATTCTCTCTTCAGTGAACCGGGTGAGTGGGAGACGACAGAAACGACAGCCTATGAATTCCATGCTATGAAGATCAATGGTACCTTTAAGATGCCGGCTTATCTTAGTAATATGATAGTTAATCCGATGCTTGGGGATTATGTGGATGACACGTTTGAAATACAGGTAAGGACTAATGCGTTTGAAGGCTGGCATGAGGTAGAGCATGATCTGCATTATAAAGGATCTGCCTTTGATGTGAGCAACGAGACCCTGGCAAGACGTATGAATTCTATTCTTGCGACTCTGGAGCTCTGTGATGATTCTATCGTCAAGCTGCTCGAAGATCTGGGGCACCAGCACTATAAAGATAAGAACTGGGAGGATATGATCAGGTGTCACTTCCGGGTCAAACTTACGAGTGAGTCTCTATGGCCTGAGATAATCGGCTGTTTCAATGACAATAATGAACTGGCCAAAACATTTTTCAAGTTTTCACGTTCCAAGATCATGGAGTACCTGTGGAAAAAGACTGCTGAAAATGATGACCATACAGTCAATATGCTTATTAAGGCCATTAATGAGGTAGGACCGAGGGATGAGAGGCTTTTTGAGATATTTGCGGAGAACAGCGTAAAGAAATCGAATGCAAATAAGAGAAAGAAGTTCGAGCCTTTTAAGCCGCTGGGAAAATTCCCGGTGTTTGTTTCAAATGTAGATATCGTTAATGATAAGGGCGATATTGAGGAATCTTTCGACAAGGCATCTTCCTATATATATTCCTGGGTGAAATCAAGATTGCACGAAGTATTTCCTGATCTTCCAGAGAACGTCTCAAGCTATGACAATGACGTTCCGGGCTACAGGATCATGCTTAATTATGACAGAGATAAGCTCTTCTTCAGTGAGATGACCACACATCCGGATTCTAATGTGGCTAACCGGCTGTGGATATCCAACGCGAAGATAGAGGAAAAAAATGGAAAGTTGAAGTTTTCTGTGACTAATCACTTCGCGGAACCCTTGGAAAAGTACCGTAATCCGGAAAACGGACTCTTTTCGAGACCTAATTTTTATGGTGAGATAGCCGACAATATAGGAATCGTGGATGTAGACAGACTTAAGGAAGGTATAAGATATATCAACGAAGATAATATTGATGATCTTTACGACCTGATATACAGCGGACGCAGAAGGTTTCCTGTCATTGTATTTATGGTGACGGATAAATCCTGGGCAGATAAGTTTGATATCGATTTCTTCGCCTTTTTGGTGGGATATTATGCACATGTTAGGGTCATCGAGGATGAAGACGTGCAGAAGGCTTTTGCAAAAGAATGCGATATGGATGAAAACTGCTATGGGGACTCTATAACTGTTTTCTACCCGGGGGAACCATCAGTTACCAGCTATAAGCGAGATATTCTTGAAACGTCATTTGAGGTTATAAAGTATGAGACCAAGAAATACTGGAACGAAAAGGGGTGCTCAGCCTTCAGACGTCAGCTTATTGCCCAGATAAGAGAAAAGATGGTTGAAAAGCAGCAGCCTGAGGTAGGGTATATAGAAACTCCCGACCGGCCTTCAGAAAATACTGAGATATGGGATATTTGTGACAGAGATGGTATAAACATCGGAAAGACTATGGACAGAGCGGATGCAAAGACCCTAAAAGGTAACTTTTTTCATAAGGTGATCAGCGTTTATACCATATCAAAAGATGAGAAGATCCTTGTTACAAGAAGATCTGTCGCTAAAAGTCATCCGCACAGGTGGGAGGTCACCTGCGGGTCCATCCTTTCAGGAGAAGGAGTTGAAGAAGGAGCGGTAAGAGAACTTTTTGAGGAGACCGGTCTTAAGAGAGAGGCTGGTGAACTGATCCCTGTCTATACGCATGTAGATGATAAAAGGCATTGTATCTACTATGGATTTTTAAACCTGGTAGATTCATCAGATATAGATATAAAACTGATGCCGGAGGAGATCGATCAGTATAAATTTATGAGCAAAGATGAGTTTTATGATTTTATAAGGTCCTCTTCATTTGTCAGATCGGAGAGCGAAAGATTCAGTATTTATGAGGAAAATATAAGATCCGGAATCGATGGGTTATTGAAGGAATGAAAAAATTCGCATAAAATACACAATAACCTATTGATTTAATATGTTTAATAGGTTATACTTTGTCTACGATGAAAATAAATGATGATTAGTATAGCTGGAACAGACGAGAGGTCTCAGCGGAAAAGAGGGAATTATGGGCAGAATTTACAGATCAGCCACAGAATTGATAGGTAACACACCGCTTTTAGATATAAGCAATTTTGTCAGATCAAAAGGGCTGGAAGGAAAGATACTTGCTAAGGTCGAATATTTCAATCCGACAGGATCAGTCAAGGATCGTATTGCCCTCAATATGATCGAGTCTGCAGAAAAAGAGGGAGTACTTAAGCCGGGATCAACGCTTATAGAGCCTACATCAGGAAATACGGGCATAGGTCTTGCGGCTATTGCAGCAGCTAAGGGCTATAAGATGATTATCGTAATGCCGGAGACCATGAGTATTGAAAGACGCAACATAATTAAAGCTTATGGTGCGGATATAGTACTTACAGAAGGTGCTAAGGGCATGAAGGGTGCGATAGCTAAGGCTGAAGAGCTTCATAAGGAGATCGAAGGAAGCTTTATACCCGGCCAGTTTGAAAATCCAAGTAATCCGGCCAAGCATTATGAGACAACAGGGCCTGAGATCTGGGAAGACGCAGATGGAAAGGTAGATGCATTTACTGCAGGCGTAGGTACAGGCGGTACTATCTCAGGAGTAAGTAGGTTTCTTAAAGAACAGAGACCGGATATTCAGGTAATTGCCGTTGAACCGGCAACATCTCCTGTTCTCACACAAGGAGTGAGCGGTCCTCATAAGATCCAGGGTATTGGCGCCGGATTTATCCCTGCAACGCTTGATACAGGATCATATGATGAGGTTGCTGTGATCACTGATGATGACGCATTTGCATATGCCAAAGACCTCGGAAAAACAGAGGGTATATTAGTTGGTGTGTCTTCAGGTGCAGCGCTTAAGGCTGCGGCAGACTGGCTGTCAAAAGATGAAAATAAGGGTAAGACTATCGTTGCACTTCTTCCGGACAGTGCAGACAGATATTATTCAACACCATTATTTCTCGATTGATCAATAGGTCCGAATATAGAAAAATAAGCTGTCCTTCATGTAAGGGCAGCTTATTTTTGTGCAAGAAATATAGCTTTTTGATATAATCTAAAAATATAAAAAACAGATCAATAAGTTAGCTAGGATGGATTTATGGAAAAATATATTATGGCTCTGGATCAGGGAACGACGGGCTCCAGATGCATTTTATTTACTAAAGAGGGACGGATCGCGGCAATGTCAAAAAAAGAATTTACGCAGATATACCCTCATCCATCTTGGGTAGAGCATGATCCTATGGAGATATGGTCTTCCCAGATGTCGGTAATAACAGAAGCTATAACCAAAACAGGTGTTTCTATAGATGATATTGAAGCTATTGGAATAACCAACCAGAGAGAGACCACGATAATGTGGGATAAAAACACCGGAAGACCGGTCTATAACGCTATTGTATGGCAATGCAGAAGAAGCGCCGACAGGATACGCCAGATCAATAAGGATGGAATGAAGAATGTGATACATAAGAAGACGGGACTCATCCCTGATGCCTATTTCAGCGCTACTAAAATTGAATGGATCCTGGATAATGTGAAAGGTGTCAGAGAAGCAGCTGATAAGGGGGATATCCTTTTTGGAACGGTAGATTCATGGCTGATATGGAATCTTACGCGTCATAAAGCTCACCTGACGGATTATACAAATGCGTCCAGAACGATGCTTTTTAATATCGATGATCTGGAATGGGATAAAGAGCTTCTTGATTATTTCGATATTCCCAGATCGATCCTCCCCGGAGTGAGGCCGTCCAGTGGATTTTTTGCGGAGACTGACGAATCTGTATTAGGCAGGTCCATACCTATTTTTGGAGTGGCGGGAGACCAACAGTCAGCTCTTTACGGGCAGTGCTGTTTTGAAGAGGGAGAAGCAAAAAATACATATGGAACAGGATGTTTCGTCCTTATGAATACGGCAGGGAGGAGAGTTGAGTCAGAGCACGGACTGATAACTACCCTGACCGCAGGATGCCGGCCCGGAAAGCCGGAGTATGCACTTGAAGGTTCTGTATTTATGGGCGGAGCTACAGTAAAGTGGCTCAAGGAAGAGATGGGACTCATTAACGAGCCGGCAGAAACAGAAGATATTGCTTTCAGTGTAGATGGCAACAATGGAGTTTATATGGTGCCGGCATTTGTCGGATTGGGAGCGCCATACTGGGATCAATTTGCCAAAGGAACAGTAACCGGTCTTACAAGAGGCAGCAACAAAGCTCATTTTGTAAGGGCGGCATTAGAGTCCATAGCCTACCAGAGCCATGATGTGATCAGGGCAATGGAATCTGATGCTAATGTTTCGATCAAAAAACTGAAGATAGACGGAGGAGCAGGGGAGAATAATTTCCTTATGCAGTTCCAGGCCGACCTGTTATCGACCAAGGTCATACGTCCATCATGTGTAGAAAGTACAGCGCTGGGGGCGGCATTTCTTGCCGGCATTGCCAGCGGATTCTGGAAATCTGAGGCTGATGCTGCAGAGCTTATTTCCGTGGATTCAGTATTTGAGCCAACGATGGGGCATGAAGAATATGAAAAATTGATGGCTGGTTGGATAGATGCAGTAAAGAGGACGTTATCCCGATAAATATATTTCAGACGGAGGTAGTATGAGGTTTGCACATCTTTCAGATCTGCACCTGGGGATAAGGCTGTATGGCGTCAAGATGATCGACGAGCAGAGATATATCCTGAATGAAATAGCAGATATTTTAAAAAATGAAAAACCGGACGGACTTCTATTGAGTGGTGATATCTATGACAGACCTGTCCCTCCGGAAGAAGCTGTGGAACTGTTTGACAGCTTTTTATCCAAGGTACATCAGCTGGGGATAGATATTTATATAACGAGCGGAAACCATGACAGCCCGGAAAGACTTTCATTTGGTACTAAGCTGCTTAATTCTGCCGGAGTATACGTAGCAGGCAAATATGAGGGCATGCTTACAAAGGTATCTAAAACTGATGAATATGGCGAGATAAATATATATATGCTGCCATTTATAAAGCCGTCTTATATAAGTGAATATGATGAGGAAAAAACAGGCTGTACATATGAAGAAGCGGTAAGAAAGGCTGTGTCGACAAATATTCCTGACACCGGAAAAAGAAATATTATTATGGCGCATCAATTTCTCACAGGTTCATCAAGAATGGATTCGGATGAAGTTCTGGTCGGATATGTGGATATGGTAGGAGCTGATATATTTGATAATTTTGATTATGCAGCCATGGGACATCTTCATAAAGCCCATTCAGTAGGCAGAACAACAGTAAGGTATTGTGGCAGTCCTTTAAAGTATTCATTTTCCGAGTCCAATAATATCAAGACGATAACTATCGTGGAACTAAGGGAAAAGGGTCGGGTAGATATAAGAGAGATCCCGCTGACGCCAAAGCATGATGTAAGAAAGGTGAAAGGTATATATGAAGAGCTTCTTACGGGCAATTCTGAAGATTATCTCCATATAACGCTTAGTGATGAAGATCCGGTCAAATATGCTTATAATAACCTCAGACAGAGGTACCCTAATCTTTTGACGATCGAATATGAAAGTTCTGCAAAAGCAAGAGGAACTCTAAAGTCTTCTACTATGACAGATGAAAAAAGTCCGATCGAAATATTTGAAGACTTCTTTCGGAGGCAGTCAGGCAAAGAAATGGATGAAGAGCAGATAAAGCTCGTGAAAGAAGTTATTGACGAGGTGTATGGAGGTGATGAGAGATGAGACCTCTTGAACTTACTATTTCAGCCTTTGGTTCGTATGCAGATGCTCAGACGATCGATTTCAGAAAATTCGGAGAAAGTGGTCTTTACCTGATAACCGGGGATACAGGAGCGGGAAAGACCTCTATTTTTGATGCAATAGTTTTTGCGCTCTATGGAGAGCCGAGCATGAAATTCAGGGAAGCCAGCGAGGTGAGGTGTAAATATGCAAAGCCTGGGACGGAAACCTATGTAAAACTCATTTTTGAATACAGAGGACGTGAATACACTGTATTCCGAGGTCCTGAGTACATGCGGCCTCCCAAGCGTAAAGTTAAAGCCGCAGAAGGCGCAGACGCTTCAAAAGGGGAGAAGCTTATAAAACAGCCGGCTGTAGCTTCGTTTTTAAGTCCTGACGGAAAAGAAACGATCGGAGTAGGAAAAGTCAATTCAGAAATACAGGGGCTTTTTGGAATCGATTCTAAACAGTTTCTCCAGATAGCAATGCTGGCTCAGGGAAATTTCATGGAGCTCCTTACGTCTAATTCCAGTGATAAAACAAGATTATTGCAGACGATCTTCCATACAGAAAATTATAGAGGGATAATAAACGGATTAAAGAAAAAAAAGGAAGAGGCTGACAATGAGTACATGAGATTCAGAGGAGATATTTACACAGCCGCAAATGAAATCGATACCGAAACGGCAGGGCCGGAGGAAGTGGAAAATTACCATGACCTGATGGAAGGTAATGAATTTGTTGATACAGAGGCCATGGTAAAGCTTATTGATAAGCTTATCGAATGTGACAGGGAAAAACTTCATAAGGTGGGGGAAGAAGCTCTGAAACTGGATAAGAAGAGACTGGATATAAATGAGAGGCTGGCACAGCTCGATCAGATAGAAGATCTTTTTAGGGCGCTTGAAGAGAATAAGGAAAAGTTTACATATATACAGCCTGAATTAAAGGAACTGGAAGAGGTCGATCTACATTTTTCATCAGAGGAATTTAAAGGGGGCATTGACAAAAAATATAGTCAGATCAAGCTGATAGAGGCAAGGATGCCGGATTATGATTCTTTGCTTATTAAGGATGAAGCTCTTAAAGGATTAGGGGATGAGAAGGCCGAAATAGAAAGCATAATCAAATCAAAACAAATAAATCTTGATAAAAATATCAACGAGATCACAGAAGGACGAGAGTCTGTGAAAAAGCTCAAAGTTATATCAGAGCAGGTGAATGATCTGAATGAGAATTTAAGTAAAAGTCAAGCCGATCATTCGAAGTTATCAGAACTGAAGAGCAGGCTTGTTTCATTCGAGACTATCTCCGGGAAAAAGGATCAGGCGCAGAAAAAATATCTGTTAGGCTCAGAGGATCTTGGAAACTACGAAAAAATGTATAAAAATGCAGAAACAGGATATATGCATTCGCTGGCAGGGATCCTTGCAAAAGACCTCAGACCTTGTGAACCGTGCCCTGTATGCGGGTCTGAAGATCATCCGAAATTAGCTGAACTGATGCCGGAAGTTAAGAGTAAAGAAGAGCTGACGGAAATGAAGGAAAAGCTTGAAGGCCTCAGAAAAAAAGTACAGAAACTTGCTGAAGAGGCCTCAGTGTTCAAGGGTCAGACTGAAGAGGCTCATGAAAATCTTGTATCATCGGCAAATAAAGCTGTGTCGGATAAACTTATTTCAGGAGATGTATCAAACTGGCTGGATAGGGATATATGCAGTTTTGGGACAGAGATAACGAATAGGCTGGAAGCCTTGACCGGAATGATCAAGGAAACTGAAAAAGAAAGATATGAACTGACTGAAAAAATAAAAAATACAGGTGATCTGGAAGAAAAACTTAAAAGCTTAGAGGAAGAAACGGAGAAGCTGAAAGAAGATATAAAAACAGCGGAAGTGAGAAAAGCATCGATACAGGCAAAGGCAGAGGCGGTGTCGGAAGAGACGGAGAGACTTAAGAGCGGTCTGAAGTTCAAGACCAGAAAAGAAGCTGTTGAAAAATGCGAGGAACTAAAAGCCTTTATAAAAGGAAAAGAGTCAGAGGCAAATAATGTAAAGAAAAGACTGAATGAGGTGAGGATCAGATCTGCAGAATTCAGAAGCGCTATAGAAAGTCTGAACAAATCACTTGAAGGAAAGAGCAGGCCTGATATTGAAAAAATTAGATCGGAAGAAGAGAAGATCAATAAAGAGATCAATAAGGTAAAAGAGGATGAAGAAGCTGTAAGATCCCGTCTCGTTACCAACGAAAATATATTGAAAAGAATCACCAAAGCCTTAAGGATGGCTGAGGAAGCCTTTAGAAAACTGCAGATAGCAGAAGGCCTTTTTGACATAGCCAACGGCAGAGGAGGAGAAGAGAAAACAGATCTTGAGATATTTGTTCAGCAGGAATCTTTCGATAATATCATTTACAGAGCGAATGACCATCTCCGAACCATGACTGAACGGAGATATGAGATGTCGAGGACCGGAAAGAGCAAAAGAGGAAAGACAGGACTGGACATCAATGTGCTTGATAATTATAACGCTACTGAAAGACCGGTAAAGATCCTGTCAGGAGGTGAGCTGTTTACGGCTTCACTTGCTCTGGCACTGGGTCTTTCAGAGGAAGTTCAGACCAGAACAGGTGGAATAAGTATGGATACCCTTTTTATTGACGAAGGATTCGGATCATTGGATAAGAAGTCATTGGATTCCGCAATACAGCTCTTGCAGAGGCTGACATATGAAAAACGCCTTGTTGGGATAATTTCTCATGTGGAGGATCTGAAAACAATGATAAAAAATAGGATAAATGTTCACAAAAATACAGACGGTTCCAGCTCTGTTTCTATAACCGTTGAATAAAATAAAGATGTATAAGTATTCATTTTCTTTTCTTAACTTCAGCGTAACAAAGTATGGATAAAATAAAGGTAAAGACTAATTAAATAAAGATAAACAAAACATTAACTTTCCTTGCATTTAGATGATATTTCATGTATATTTATGTTGTATTGTTCAGCTAAAAATTTTTAAAGGAGATGAGGTCAATTGGGTTATTTACAGAATCAAATGAGTACAATGGGTGAACACCTTCAGCATGAATTACATGTTGATGATTTATTTACTCTTCCAATTAAGAGTCCTATTCCTTCAGTGGAACTTGACGGTGGCGGGATCAAGTCCGGTATCAATATCGGATTTGCAGAGTCAACAGTTGTTTCATGGATCGTAATGGGAGTTTTAGTAGTACTCGCAATCATCATTACTTCAGGCTTCAGAGTTCGTAAGCTTTCCGGCAGACAGGTTGTAGCAGAAGGTTGGTTCGACATGTTTTATGGAATGGTAAAGAACATGCTTGGTCATGAAGCAGCAGGTTATGCACCATATATGTGCACAATCTTATTCTTTGTTGGTATTTCTAATATCTTTGGTATCTTTGGTTTTAAGCCACCTACAAAAGACCTTAGTGTTACGGCAGCTCTTGCTATCATGAGTATCGTCGTTGTACAGATCGCAGCTATCAGAGCAAAAGGCGTCGGCGGTTGGGCTAAGACATATAAGAATCCAATGAACTTACTTGAGTTATTCACAAGACCATTGTCATTGTGTATGCGACTCTTTGGTAACGTTTTGGGTGCATTCGTTATCATGAAACTTATTGAACACATTATTCCTGTAGTACTTCCGGGCTTCGTAAGTTTGTACTTCGATATCTTTGATGGATTACTTCAGGCGTATGTATTTACATTCCTCACATCTCTGTTCATTTCAGAGGCTGTGGAATAATTAAAAACGGCTGAACACTAAAAATTTAATTACTTAACTTAATTAATATTCAGATTTTTTATTTTTTTTGTAAGAAGAAAAGGAGATTTAAACTATGGGAACATTAGCAATTGGTGCAGGTATGGCGGTTATGACAGGTTTTGCAGCCGGTATTTCAATCGGTGCAGCTACAGGTAAGGCTACAGAAGCTGTTGCAAGACAGCCTGAGGCAGCTGGTAACATCAGATCTACACTTATCCTTGGTAGTGCTCTTGCGGAAGCAACAGCTATCTACGGTTTCGTTGTTGCATTGTTGATTATAGTTATGTTGAAGTAATAAGACGTAATTCAAAAGACTGATCTGAAAGGCGGTTTTATTATGCTTAAAGTAAATATAAATTTAATCTTTACGGTTATAAACGTAATCATTATCTATCTTATACTTAACAAAATGTTATTCAAAAAGATGGAAGGCAAGTTTGCCAGAAGAGCAGCAGCTATTGATAAAGAATTTGAAGAAGCAGCACTTAAGCAGCAGGAAGCTGATCAGCTGAAGGCTGATTACGAAAAGCAGCTTGAAGCAGCTGAGCAGATCAAGATCGAGACGATTAAAGAAGCTCGTGCTAAGGCTGATGAAGATGCTAAGCTAATCAAAGACAATGCTATGGCTGAGGCTGAAAAGATCAAAGCTAATGCTATCGATGCGGCTGAAGCTCAGAAGGCTCAGGTTATGCGTAAAGCTGAAGCTGAACTTGCAGATATGATTATGTCAGCTACTAATAAAGTAGTAGGAAATCAGCAGGGTGCAAATGTTGATAAGGCACTTTTAGACGAATTTATTAATAAAGCAGGTGAAGAACAGTGAGAGAAGAAGTTGATCACATTACAAAAGCAAGACTGACGTATGTTACACCTCCAACAGAGGAGCAGCTTAACGGAATAAAGAGCTTCCTTTGCAAGAAGTTTGATCTTGACAGCATTGAACTCGAATGTGTTGAAGACAAGTCGATCGGAAGCGGTTTCGTTATTCGTGCAGGCAGTCATGAATTTGACTGGAGCCAGAGGGGCCGCGTTAATCAGTTACGTCAGGCAGTTAATTCTGCATTATCTGGCTCAGTTGATATTACTAATGGTGATTTACTTTCTAAAATCAAGTCACAACTGGAAGATTTCGACCTTCAGGCCTCAGCAAATGAAGTCGGCGTAGTTACGAGCGTAGCCGATGGAACTGCTAACGTTAAGGGCATTAGCCATGCATTTTATGGCGAGATCGTTATCTTTGATGGCGATATCGAGGGTATGGTCCTTGATATCAGAAGGGACGATATTGGTGTAATTTTATTTGATTCCGAGGCTGGTCTTCGTGAAGGCAGCCAGGTTGTGCGTACTGGTAAAATGGCAAGCATCCCAGTTGGAGATGAATTCTGCGGTAGAGTTGTTGACGCTCTTGGTAAACCAATCGATGGTTTAGGTGAGATTCGTAATGACGGAACAAGACCAATCGAATATCATGCTCCTTCGATTGTTGATAGACAGCCGGTTTCTGTACCTATGCAGACAGGTATTCTTTCAATTGATGCTTTGTTCCCTATTGCTAGAGGACAGAGAGAGTTAATTATCGGTGACCGTCAGACTGGTAAGACATCTATTGCTACAGATACGATACTTAACCAAAAGGGTAACGGAGTTATCTGTGTATATGTAGCTATTGGTCAGAAAGAGTCTACAGTTGCTAAGCTCGCGAACACATTAAGAGTTCAGGGCGCAATGGATTATACAGTAATAGTGTCTGCTACAGCTTCAGAGCCGGCGGCACTCCAGTACATCGCACCTTATGCAGCTACAGCTATTGCTGAGCATTTCATGTATAGCGGTAAAGATGTACTTATCGTATATGATGATTTATCAAAGCACGCAGTTGCTTACAGAGCACTTTCCCTTCTTTTGGGACGTTCTCCTGGCCGTGAGGCTTATCCTGGTGACGTATTCTACTTACACTCAAGACTTCTTGAGCGATCAGCACGTTTATCAGATGCAGCCGGAGGCGGTTCAATTACAGCGCTTCCTGTAATTGAAACACTGGCAGGTGATATTTCGGCATATGTTCCTACCAATGTTATCTCAATTACAGATGGACAGATCTTCCTTGAGTCAGAGCTCTTCTTCTCAGGACAGAGACCTGCAGTAAACGTTGGTCTTTCTGTATCCCGAGTTGGTGGTGCTGCTCAGACTAAGGCTACTAAAAAGGCAGCTGGTTCACTTCGTGTGGATCTTGCTCAGTACCGAGAAATGGAAGTCTTCACACAGTTCTCTTCAGAACTTGATGACAAGACCAAGGCTCAGCTTAATTACGGACGTTCCCTCATGGAACTTCTTAAGCAGCCTCTTGGAGCACCTATCTCAATGGCAGATCAGGTTATTACACTTGTAGCTGCTACAGACAGGATTTTCTCAGACTTACCGGTTACTGAAGTTAAATCTTTCCAGGGCAGAATGCTTGATTACATTCATAGGATCCACGGTGATATCGTTAACGAGATCAATGATACAAAGGCACTTGATGATATGCTTCGTCAGCGCATCTGTGAAGCTGCCCGTGAATTCAAAGCACAGGACAAAGGTGCTGAGAGCTAATTAATGCATAAAACCTTAATCGGAAGGAGATTATAATGCCTAGTGCTAAAGAGATAAAAAGCAGTATGCGTGGTGTACGTGATACGATGAAGATCACTAAAGCCATGTATATGATTTCTACGATCAAGATGCGCAAGGCTAAACATCAGTTGGAAGCTACAGAGCCATATTTCTATGGTTTGCAGAAAGCTATGAATGATATCCTTTTCAATTTCCCGGAGCTTAAAACAAGATACTTCGGCGAAGTGGAAGAGGATGAAGAGTTCACATATGGCAAAGAAGAAAAATCTAAGAGAATCGCTTATATAGTTCTTTCTTCTGACAGAGGTTTGGCAGGTGCATACAACCACAACATTTTCAATGTGGTTGAAAAATCTGTAGAAGGTAAAACATCTGATGAATATATGTTATATGTTGTAGGCGGGCTGGGTGTGGCTACTCTTCGTGGCCGCGGCTATAATGTTGCCAAGGATTTCTCCTATTCAGCAACTAACCCGTCTATAAACAGAGCCAGAACAATGGCTGGTCATGTAATTGAACAGTTTGAAAATGGCGAATTTGATGAAGTGCATGTTATCTATACTCGTATGATCAACAGCATGGAATCTACAGTAGAGGCTCAGCAGCTGCTCCCTCTCAAGAAAACAGATTTTATTCAGATGGACATTGAAAGAGTTCCCAAGAACGCCGGAACTGACTTCCATGAAGATGGGAAGAAGGAGAATGAACTTACAGTTTATCCTTCGGCTCAGGTAGTTCTTGAAGAAATCGTAAGAAATTATGTAACAGGATATTTATACGGTACACTAGTTGAAGCAACGGCCTGCGAGGAAAATTCTCGTATGACAGCTATGAAGTCTGCAACAGACAATGCTAAAGACATGCTTAATGTTCTTACTGTACAGTATAATAGAGTGCGTCAGGCTGCTATTACACAGCAGATCACGGAAATTTCTTCCGGAGCCAGAGCACTTAAGAGAAAAAAGAGTTAAGTTGAGGTGAAAACAAGAAGTATGAGTGAAGGCATTAATTTTGGACGCATCGTGCAGGTTTCCGGTCCTGTAGTCGATGTAATCTTTGAAGGCGGAAAGCTTCCTGCTATTAGTAATGCTCTTATTGTTAAGAACGGAGAAACTGAAAGCGTAATGGAAGTAGCTCAGCATATAGGTAACGACGTTGTTCGTTGTATTATGCTTAATGCCAGCGAGGGTCTCTACAGAGATATGAAGGTTGCTGATACTGGTTCAGCCCTTAAGGTCCCTGTAGGTAAAGCAGTACTTGGAAGACTGTTTGACGTTCTTGGAAACACCCTTGATGGCAAAGGAAATCTTGACGAAGAAGAACATTGGGAAATTCATAGAAAACCTCCTGCTTTTGATCAGCAGAGTCCAGTTGCGGAGATGTTTGAAACCGGAATCAAGGTAATTGACCTTCTTGCACCTTACGCAAAAGGTGGTAAGATTGGACTCTTTGGAGGTGCTGGTGTTGGTAAGACAGTTCTTATCCAGGAACTTATCAACAACGTTGCTTCTGAAAGCGGCGGTTATTCAATTTTTACAGGTGTTGGAGAGCGTTCCCGTGAGGGTAATGAACTTTGGCTCGAAATGACAGAATCAGGTGTTATCGATAAGACAGCCCTTGTATTCGGTCAGATGAATGAGCCGCCTGGAGCTCGTATGAGAGTTGCGGAAACTGGTCTTACAATGGCTGAGTACTTCAGAGATGTTGAAAACAAGAACGTTCTTCTTTTCATCGATAACATCTTCCGTTTTGTACAGGCTGGTTCAGAAGTATCATCACTTCTCGGACGTATGCCTTCAGCCGTTGGTTACCAGCCAACACTTGCTAATGACGTAGGTGATCTTCAGGAGCGTATCACATCAACTAAGAGTGGTGCGATAACTTCTGTACAGGCTGTTTACGTTCCTGCCGATGACTTTACAGATCCGGCTCCTGCAACATTATTTGCGCATCTGGATGCTACGACAGTTCTTTCAAGAAAAATCGCAGAAATGGGTATTTATCCGGCGGTAGATCCTCTTGAATCAACATCACGTATTCTTGAGCCTGATGTTGTAGGCGAAGATCATTATAAAGTTGCTCGTGCAGTACAGGAAATTCTTCAGAGATATATCCAGTTACAGGATATTATCGCTATCATGGGTATGGAAGAATTATCTGACGATGATAAGCTTATCGTTTATCGTGCTCGTAAGGTACAGAGATTCCTTTCTCAGCCATTCCATGTAGCTGAAGTATTTACAGGTACACCAGGTGTATTTGTTCCTATTGCTGAAACGGTTAAGGGCTTTAAAGCTATCCTTGCCGGCGAAATGGATAATTATCCAGAAGCTGCATTCTTTAACGTTGGAACGATAGAAGAAGTTAAAGCTAAGGCTGCTGAGATAGAAAAGAACTTATAAGCGGGGTGAAAACTTATGGCTACATTTCAATTAAAAGTTCTCTCCTGTGACAGGCTGTTCTACGAAGGTGAATGCGAGAAGATGATCTTCCCTGTATTCGATGGTGACATGGAGATCATGGCTCATCATGAACAGTTGACGGCTCAGGTCTGTGTTGGTGAATTACGTTTCATCACACCGGGATCTGGTAACTGGCAGGTTGCTGTAGTATCCAGCGGTATCGTTGTCTGTGAGGATAATGAAGTTACTGTTATCGTATACTCTGCTGAACGGCCTGAGGAAATTGACGCAGAGCGCGCAAGAGCCTCTAAGGCGGCAGCTGAAGCTGCACTTAAAGAAAAGCTTGGAGATATTGATAAGAAGATATCTGAAGACTCCCTTACAAGGGCAGTACAGCGATTGAGATCAGCTAACCGTTGATCGCTTATTAAGAGCATAAAAAGTCGACCAGGATCGGGATCTTGGTCGACTTTTTAATTGTAGAAATATATTATTTAACGAGAGTTAGGATAGGGTTATTTAATTTAGTTTTCTGTAATAAAACTAAATTAAATAACCTTTGTTCGCAAAAAAGTACAAAAAATTTAAAAAAATACTTGACGTTTTTTTTATTTAGGGTTTACAATCTGTTTATAAAAATTCAAGGAGATCTGGCTATGATACAGAATAAGCTTTATATGAATAATATTCATAGAGAAACAAGCGTATATCGTAGAGCGGGGTCAGTCGTATCCGGAGCTAATATGCCCGAGTGCAGTTTAGTTACAGGTCGAGGTGAATTTTTATTAGAGATAAAGTATATTCTCGCTTTAAGTCAGCATTTTTTCTTTAATCTAAGAGAATAGTTTCCAGGTGGATAAGTCATCACTTGCCGTTTTTGTGGTGAGAAAGATGTATATGAAAGTCTGCATTATTGTGTTAAGCACCCAATAAGCTTTGTTTTTGTGACTAAAAATCAGGATCAGTATATACTCTTGTGAATGTATACATTATTCTTTTTTGTCAAAACATTATGAAACAATACACAAATAACCCAAAACATGACCTAAACAAAGCACACGATAATGACAACATTTCTCTTACTCTTGTTACCTGTCTAACTAATGTCTGTTTAATTGGAGAAAATAGCTATGGAAACGACTGCAAAAGCATACTACATCATTGTTTCCCCCAACTTCCACAGTCTAGATGTGGAACTTACTGACCTTCGTTCTGAACTTATGGGCCTTGTCCTGGAACGGAATGACCTGATGTTTCGTAAAACAAGAGAGCTTGAGGATTTGTATATGATCAAGCTTGGTTTTCTTGAATACGAACTCAGTGCACTTCAGTGTAAGATACTTCGTATCAAGTTTAAACTTGATCTGATCCAGATTAGGATGGACTTCAAAGAGCCCATCGACCTTTCAGAAATCGACTATCAGATGGAGATACAGTATGAGCAGCTGGAGAAGCGTCAGAAAGAATGGAAGGAACAGATCGAAGAGGCGAAAGCTCGTTCCGGAACAAGTGAACTGAGCCTTGAGGAATCTCTTGAGCTCAGGAGAGTATATAGAAATATTATGAAGATCCTGCACCCGGATATTTGTAGTAATTCTAGCGCCGAGCATTTGCAGTTGTTTCAGAGTGTGATTGATGCTTATAAGAGTGAAGATCTGGATTCTCTAAAAATTATAGCAGCTACATTAGATTCATTAGAGGCTGACGCAGGTAACTTTAATTACGGCAAGGCCGGGGAGGATCTGCTCACGAGTATGAAGAATAAGAAAGAAGAGCTTCGTACTAAGTGTAAAGATGTTAAAAAGAAAATAAGATCGATAAGATCAGAATTTCCCTTCAACCAGGAAAAGCTATTGATGAATCCGGAGAGGCTTCGTAACAAGCAAAACAAGATAAAACAAAGCATAAAAGAAAATCAGTTAAAGCTGAAGCAGTACACCAAGCTTTTAAAGCAGCGTGAACAGGAAGCTTTAGAAATGAATATAAAACTGCATGCAGGGAAGTCTGCATAAACAAAATAGTAAGTAATCATTATAAGTTCCATGTTTCAATAAAACATGGAACTTTTTATTTTGTGCTATAATGCTGTTATAAATTATGGAGAGTGGAGGATAGATGTGGGATCTTTAGGACAGGTTATTCAGGAGAAGGTGACACATTTCTGGCCTACGATCATTGACTGGCTGTCACACTTTGCGGGCAGGCTGATCGTTGCGGTCATTGTATTTTTAGTCGGAAGATTTATCATAAGGTTATTTACAAAAAAGTGGCTTGGAAATATCCTGAAAAAAACGAAGGTAGATGTTGAGGTACATAAGTTTATACAGTCTGCAGTCAGTATAATTCTGTACATCGTATTAATACTTGGAGTCGTTAATATACTGGGATTTCAGACAGCGTCGCTTATTACACTGGTCGGGTCTGCAGCGTTAGCGATAGGACTTTCTCTGCAGGGAAGTCTTTCCAACTTTGCGGGAGGCCTTCTTCTGCTTATATTTAAGCCGTTTAAGCAGGGAGATTATATCGTTGTGGGAAGTAATGAAGGCTACGTCGAATCTGTAGGAATTCTGTATACCAAGTTAAAGACTCTGGATAACAAGGGAGTAATGCTGCCAAATGGTTCATTATCTAATTCAAATATAACAAACTTCCATTCTGAAGAAGAGAGACGATTAGATATAGAAATAGATATTCCTTATGACCAGAACATAAAAGTAGCAAAGGACGTTCTGGAAGCAGCTATGAGGGAGAACTCATATGTTATTAAAGATGAAAAGCATCCTATACAGACAGTCGTTAAAACGCTGGATGATAAGGGTGTTCTTCTGCAGAACAGATCCTGGGTCAAGTCCGATGAATACTGGCCTGCCTTTTTCGAAATGCAGGAACTTGTCATCCATGCCCTGAATGAAGCAGGTATTACGATCCCTTACAACCAGATGGATGTTCATTTTTCAAATGTCAGTGACGGTTCCGACCTGGGAAAAAAAGAATCGACCAAGGAAAAGAGAAATGACGATAAGACATCTTCTGAGTAAGATATATCCGTAAATAATGTGTATGGCGATATAATTGACAGTAATATTAAATTAAAGTATGATTATGACATTGAATGAAAGAGGGACGTGAAAAAATGACTAATGACAACACACATCTTTTCAATAAAACAGCAGAGAATCCTGTATCAGTAGAAGATATTCTTGAGCAGGTCTATCTTGCTTTGATTGAGAAGGGGTATGATCCGGTCAACCAGATTGTGGGTTATGTAATGTCTGGAGATCCGACATACATTACAAGTTACAAGAACGCCAGATCGTTGATCATGAAAGTTGAAAGAGATGAGCTCGTTGAAGAGGTCATCAGATACTTTATTAAAAACAAGGGTCTTTGATAATGAGGCTGCTTGGACTGGATTACGGTGAGAAGTATGTAGGAGTGGCTTTAAGTGATCCTTTAGGGATCATAGGCTCTCCTCTTGAAACCATACACAGAAAAGAAGAAAACAAGCTTCGAAAGACGTATGCCCGTATCGAAGAGATCGTTAAAGAATACGGAGTCGAGAAGATAGTTGTCGGATTACCGAAGAATATGAATAACACAGAGGGAGACAGTGCAATGCATTGCAGAGGGTTTGCTGCGAATGTGGAACGCAGGACCGGTCTTCCTGTTGTTTTATGGGATGAACGTCTCTCAACAAGTTCAGCAAGAAATATTCTTATGGAATCAGGCGTCAGAAGAGAAAATAGAAAAGAAGTTATCGATAAGATCGCAGCAGGGATCATTCTGCAAAATTATCTGGATTATCTTGGCAATACAGGTATTTCAGAAGAAAATAATTGATAGTTATTGAAGTATTTTAAAATGCATTTATATAAATTATATTTAGAAAACGAAAGGAACTGATAATGGAATTTATTACATTTGAGACAGAAGATGGAGAAAAGCTTGAACTTGGTATTCTTGATGAAACTAAGGTAAACGGCGTTGAGTACATTCTTGTTACAGAAGACACTAATGAGGATTCAGAGGAAGAAGTTGAAGTAATGATCCTTCGCTGTGTTCCTGATGAGAACGAGGATGAAGAACTGGAAACATTTGTTACGGTTGACGATCCTGAAGAGTTGGAAGCAGTAAGCAAGGTATTCGCTGAGCAGCTTGCAGAGGAAGAGATCGATCTTGATATCTGATGAAATAAGGAAAAGACTTAATTTGGAATCATTTGCCGGAGATCCTCTGCAAATGGTTTATTTTGGTGTGCAGTCATTTTTAAAACAGAGTAGTTGTTATAAATTTTGAGAAAGGGAATAAATGTCAGAAGAAATTAGTACAGGAACTGTAACACCGGTTCCTGTTCAGGAAGAAAATAAGGAAAACAGTTCTAAGAAATTTAACCCTGGCCGTGGAAATAATCCACGCAGGGACAATAGCAGAAGATTCAGCCGCAGTCCTAAGCGGTCAGGTGAAGAAGTAAAGAAAACAGCCGAAATGCTTGAGACTACTGCAGAGTCAGGACAGAACAAGGAAAGCAAGCAGAAAAAGCCGGGAAGGAATCTTCAGAACAAGGATCAGAAAGTACCGGCAGGCAGAAACAATAACCGCCGCCGTTCAGGAAGTGGAGACAGAGTAAGGGCAGGCCAGAGACCAAATAAAGAATATACTTCTTATGAAAGTCTTGGAGTTGCAAATGAAGATGACGGTGACCAGAAGCTGGCAGGAGCAACAGTTCATGCACAGACAGGAGAGAAGACTCTTCGCGTGATCCCTCTGGGCGGCCTGGAGCAGATCGGTATGAATATTGCGGCCATCGAGTATGGCGATTCTATTATAGTCGTGGATTGTGGTCTTGCATTCCCTGAAGAGGACATGCTTGGCATCGATCTTGTGATTCCTGATGTAACATATCTGGAACAGAATATAGACAGAGTCAAGGGCTTTGTGATAACACACGGTCATGAGGATCATATAGGCGCCGTGCCGTATATCCTGAAGAAGGTAAACAAGCCGATCTATGCGACGAGACTGACGGTAGGTCTTATCGAGTCTAAGCTTGCAGAGCATAACATGCTTCGTGATGTTAAGCGCAAGGTAGTGAAGTATGGTCAGGTCGTTACGCTTGGTGACTTCAGGGTAGAATTCATCAGAACCAACCATTCCATATCGGATGCTGCGGCGCTTGCTATAACATGTCCTGCAGGAACTCTTGTTCATACAGGTGACTTTAAGGTCGACTATACGCCTGTTTATGGTGATCCGATCGACCTTCAGAGACTGGGCGAGATCGGCCGAAAGGGTGTACTCGCGCTTATGTGTGATTCAACGAACGCCATGAATCCCGGTTTTACGATGTCTGAAAAGACCGTAGGTGAAACATTTGATAAGATATTCAATGATAACAAGAATCGAAGGCTTATCATTGCTACATTTGCGTCAAATGTAGACCGAGTCCAGCAGATCATCAACACAGCCGTAAAGTATGATCGTAAGGTCTGTGTTGAAGGCCGGAGCATGGTCAATATAATTAAGGTCGCAGGGGAACTCAATTATTTGAATATCCCGGAAGGCGTTTTGATCGAAACAGATGCGATGAAGCGCTATGCACCGGAGCAGATCGTTCTTATCACAACAGGAAGCCAGGGAGAGTCTATGGCGGCTCTTTCAAGAATGGCAGCCAATATTCACAGAAAAGTTCAGATCATGGCAGGAGACTGTGTTGTATTCTCATCCAGTCCTATTCCGGGCAATGAAAAGTCTGTTTCACGTATCATCAATGAACTTGGACGTAAGGGCGCCAAGGTCATCTTCCAGGACACTCATGTTTCAGGACATGCATGTCAGGAAGAGATCAAGCTTATCTACTCACTTGTAAGACCTAAATTTGCCTTCCCGGTCCATGGTGAGTTCAGACACCTTATGGCACAGAGAGACATTGCGTATTCACTTGGATATGATAAGGATCATGTGATCATGTCCAAGTCAGGTGACGTTGTTTCTATCAATGAAGATAGCGCCGATATTATCGGGCATGTTCAGACCGGAGCTATTCTTGTGGATGGTCTCGGTGTGGGCGATATCGGTAATATAGTTCTTCGTGACAGGCAGAATCTTGCAGAGAACGGAATCATAATTATCGTTCTGACTCTGGAAAAATACAGCTGTAATGTTATCGCGGGACCTGATATCGTCACCAGAGGGTTTGTATATGTAAGAGAAGCGGAAGACCTTCTTAATGAAGCTAAGGAGATCGTTACTGATGCAGTTGAGAATTGCGTGAGCAAAAAGGTTACAGACTGGAGTAAGATCAAGAATGTTATCAAGGATGACTTAAGCGATTATCTTTGGAAAAAGATGAAGCGTACTCCTGTAATTTTGCCGATCATCATGGAAGCTCAATAAAATAGATTTTTGGACAGGGGGCAGGTTAATATCGGCCTCCTGTTTTTATTAACGGGATAAATATATATGGAAAATGAAATCGTTAACGAAAGAGTAGTGGCCTATATAAATTCTTTAAATGTAGAAAACAGGGATATTGTTGAGACGATAGAAAAAGAGGCTAGAAGATCCGGAGTTCCTATCATAAGAAAAGAAGTTGAGAATTTTATAAAGGTCATGCTGAAAATGAACTCTCCTGAAAAAATTCTGGAGGTTGGCGCAGCGGTAGGATATTCTGCTATATTTATGGCAGAAAATATGCCTGATAAATGTCATATAACAACGATAGAACTGGATCCGACAAGGGCCGGTATTGCAAGAGAAAACATTAAAAGAGCCGGGAAGACTGACAGTATAAGTATCTGTGAGGGTGATGCGGCCGAAATACTTCCGGAATTAGAAGGGCAGTTTGATTATATTTTCCTGGATGCAGCCAAGGGACAGTATAAAGTTTTCTGGAATCAGCTGGTCAGCCTATGCAGACCGGGAGGAATTATAATCACTGATAATGTACTGCAGGAAGGGACTATAGTAGAATCCCGTTACGTGATCGAACAGAGGGACAGGACTATCCACGCCAGAATGAGAGACTTCCTGTATGAACTCACCCACAGTACAGCATTTACAACATCTATAGTTCCGATCGGAGACGGACTTGCGGTGTCAGTAAAAAATTAAGACTATTTCAAGGCAAGGACGGTAATGTGATCTTGCCCGGATCGATGAATATTGAATTTAGAGGGAGAAGGAAATGAAAAGAAACAGGCCGGAGCTGCTTGCTCCCGCGGGCAATCTGGAAATTTTAAAAACAGCAATAACATATGGAGCGGATGCAGTTTATCTTGGCGGAGAAGCATTTGGACTGAGAGCAGCTGCACATAACTTCTCGCTTGATGATATCAGGGAGGGGATTGAATACGCCCATGCCCATGAGGCAAAAGTCTATGTGACCGCAAATATTCTTGCCCATAATTATGATATGGAGGGGGTAAGAGAATATTTTTATGAATTAAAAGAGGTCTGTCCTGATGCGGTGATAATTGCAGATCCGGGAATATTCACAATAGCGAAAGAAGTTATGCCTGATATACCGATACATATCTCGACCCAGGCAAATAATGTAAACTATGGAACATTCCTCTTCTGGAAGCAGCTGGGTGCGGAAAGAGTCGTCACCGGCCGTGAACTTTCACTTAATGAAATAAGTGAGATAAGAAAAAATATTCCGGACGATCTTGAGATCGAGACATTTATACATGGAGCGATGTGCATGGCCTATTCAGGAAGATGTCTTATGAGTAATTATATGACGGACAGGGATGCTAACGCAGGCGCCTGTACACATCCGTGCAGGTGGAACTATAATCTTGTAGAAGAAAAACGCCCGGGTGAGTATATGCCGGTAGTTGAAAATGAGAGAGGCACATTTATTTTTAATTCAAAGGATCTTTGTATGATAGAGCATATCCCTGAGCTTCTTGGAGCAGGAATAGACAGCTTCAAAATAGAGGGACGCATGAAAACAGCCCTCTATGTTGCGAGTGTCGTAAGAGCCTATCGTATGGCAATAGACGATTGTCTGGAGGATGTGGAAAAATACAGAGAGCGTATTCCTTTCTATCAGAGAGAGGTCTATGCGGCATCAAGACGCAAGTACACGACAGGCTTCTTCTTTGGTAAGGCCGGTGCGGACTCAATGTTATACGAAGCAGAAAGGACAGCGCCAATGACATATCTCGGCACTATCGAGGCGATAGATTCTGCAAGAGGAGACCGGGCAGTGCTTAGCCAGAAGAACAAATTCAGTGTGGGAGAAGTCCTTGAGGTCATGAAACCAAATGGGAAAAATCTCTATATCACAGCCACTTCGATCCAGGATGAGGATGGAAATGAGATGGTATCATGCCCTCATCCTAAGCAGAAGCTTTTTGTTAAATTTGATAAAGAATTAGAACCTTTCGATATTTTGCGAAGAGAGGATAAAAAGTAAAATGCCGGAAAAAATTAATTCAAAAACGATCAGATCAAGAATAAAAGCCCTAAGAAGCAGAATGAAAAGATCCGGTATGGATATCTGCCTGATCACATCTGATGACTGGCATCAGTCTGAATATTCAGGTGATTTTTTTGCAGTCAGGGAATTTTTCTCAGGATTTACAGGATCTGCTGGAAGTCTGGTCATAACCATGAACGATGCGGCACTTTTTACTGATGGACGATATTTCGTTCAGGCCGATTATCAGTTGGAAGGTACGGATATCCGACTGATGAAGAGCGGAACAGAAGGCGTACCGGCAGTTTCAGGCTATATTGAGATACTTGCCGGTATCCTGGGGAAAAAAGATAAAAAGATAGTTCTTGGTCTGGACGGAAGAACTATCAGTTCAGGACTTGGAGAAAAACTTTTAAAAACAGGCAGGATAGAGCTTATATCGGATTTTGATCCTGCAGATGAGATCTGGGAAGACAGGCCGGAATTTCCTCATTCCAGACCGTTCATACTTGGAGAAGAATATACAGGCAGATCTCTTCAGAATAAGCTTGCCGCGATCCGTGAGGAAATGGACAAGTCAGGTGCAGATGCACATGTGACGGCATCACTTGATGATATTGCGTGGATCCTCAATATGCGAGGAAGAGATGTGGAATGCAATCCGGTATTTATGAGCTTTCTGCTTATAAAAAACAACGGAGGAGTGTTATTTGCCAATGAAGAGAGCATAGATCCTGAGGTCAGAGAATATCTGGCGGAAAACAAGCTGGAATTAAAGCCGTATGAGAATATATATGACGAATGCAAGAAACTCGCGGTAACAGGGAACAAGATCCTTATAGATAAGGAAAGAGTAAATTACAGACTTTTCTCAACCATATGTGAAGCCGGTGGTGATGAGGCGATAAAAGAAGCCGTCAACCCAAGTCTTCTCATGAAGGCAATAAAAAATGAGACAGAAATAAAAAATCTGATCGATATCCATATAGAGGACGGACTGGCAGTGACCAGACTCATGCACTGGGTAAAAACTGCAGACAGATCTGATATGACTGAGATGAAGGCGGCGGAATATGTGGATAGCCTTCGAAGCAGGATATCAGACTATTATGATCTGAGTTTTCCAACAATAAGCGCTTATGGAGCAAATGCAGCCATGATGCATTATGCAGCCACAGAAGATAATCAGGCAAAAATTGGTGACTTAGGCATGCTTCTGGTCGACTCAGGCGGACAGTATCTGAGGGGAACAACGGATATAACACGTACATTTGCCTGTGGCAAAGTAAGTGATGAGGAAAAAAGGGCATTTACCCTGACCTTAAAGGGAATGCTGGCTCTTGCCAATGTGACATTTTTAAAAGGGTGCTCCGGTTATTCTCTTGATATACTTGCAAGAGCCCCATTATGGGAACAGGGAATAGACTACAGATCCGGGACAGGGCATGGTGTCGGTTACATGTTAAATGTCCATGAGTCGCCAAATGCGTTCAGATGGCGCTATACTCCGGGAGTCAGTGAATATGCGGCGTTGGAGCCGGGGATGGTGACAACTGATGAACCGGGTGTCTACATGGACGGAAAATTTGGACTCAGAATAGAAAATGAGTTACTCTGTGAAGAGGCGTTTGTTAATGAGTATGGGACTTTCCTGAAATTCAGAGTGCTGACAATGGCACCTATAGATCTTGATCTTGTCGATACCAGGTATTTAGAAGAGTCAGATATAAAAAGGCTGAATGAGTATCACAAGCAGGTCTATGATGCCTTATCACCTTTGATGAATGGAGAGGAACTTGAGTTTTTAAGAAAATATACGAAACCTGTAGGCAGATAATGAACCATTTTTGAAAGGGGACAATATTTTGAGCAGAGAAGATATTATAAATAATAGTATTCGCAGTCAGGCCGAAATAGAGGCTGAGGAGATCCTGTGCAAGCTGAAGCTTAAGTGGGGCGAGTCAAAGAAATCTGCAGACGAAAAACTGGAAGAAACTATCCAGGGGGCAGAAGAAGCGGCGGCTAAGCTGGAATCTATCGAAGAAACGGACTATGAGAAGCTGGCAGAAGAAAAATTTTACAAGGCGGCAGAGGAAGAGAAGTCTGTTCAGGAAGAAATAAAAGAAGCAGCCGAAAGTGAAAGTGAACCTGAGGAAGCAGATCACGCTGCGGATGAGAATGGAACCGGTGACAAGAAAACTGAAGAAGAGATACCTGTTACTGTATCAAAACGGAGGGTCGGACCATGGATAATAGCACCGATCGTAGGCGGAGCCATTATCGCCATAGCAGTTCCTGTCAACGTTTACAATTCACATGGCTTGAATATAACCAAGTACATCTCAGCCCAGTATGATGGCATCAACGGTTATGCAAAAGCAAAGTTTACATTTGACAAAGAAGCATTCTATAAAGACTTGTCCAGTGGAGAGACTAAGTCGGACAAACTCGTTTCATACAGGAAATTAGCGGATTCAGTGGCAGTCACATCCAGTGATACGACCATTTCGAATGGTAAAAATATAAGCCTTAACATCAATTATGATAAGGATGCAATGAAGTCCACAGGATATCACATCAAGAAGGACTCTTATACCTATAAGGCCTCCGGAATAGCAGAAGGCAAGTCCGTTAACCTCTTCAAAGATATTTCTGTAAAGATCAATGGAATCAGCCCTGAGGCAACAGCGATCGTGCTTAATAATTCAACAGACGAATATCTTAAGACTCTTCAGTACAAGACAGACAAGTCAACAGGACTGGCAAACGGAGATCAGATCATGATCACATGTGAAGTAAGTGCAGAAGAGCTGGCGGCGCATGGTTACGTAACTAATGGAACAAGTGTTATGTATAAGGTAAGCGGTCTTTCAACTTATGTTTCAGATGCTAAGAAGGTCACTAAGGAAGTAGTAACCAACATTGCAAAGGCTGACAGATCAATGCTTGAATCAGAGACTGTAGATACGACATTCAGAATGGTCTACAAGCTGACAGGAAACAGAGATTTTCTTGGACTTATCAATAACGAAAGTCTGTCAGAATTCAACGTATCCAAGGCATTTTTCCTTAAGAAAAAGGATTCAGACAAGAATACGAATGATTCGGAAAATATTTTAGTCCTTATCCATAAAATCAAGATAACGGCAGATGACAGAACTGAAGAAGGTTATGCGGCAGTAATGCATTATAACTGTTTCATCAAAGACGGTGGAAATACTGTTGAAGTTGATACGAGCAATTTAAAGAAACAGTACGGACTGGGACTTAAGGAGGAAGAACTGATTCAGTTAAATGTAAAGAATAAGGCAGGTTCTTACGAGATAACAGAAATAGATCTCAAATAATAAAAATAAAACGGAGAAATACCAAGTGAAAAGAAAATCTTTATACAAGGGGCGTGTCACTGCAGAAGTAAACTTTCCGGCCCAGGCGATCGTAGAAGTCGAAGGAGCGGAAGATCCAGCCGATAACGGCTGTCAGGTCGCTGTCAAAAATGTAATACCGGGCCAGCTTATAGAGTTTCGACTGAAAAAGCAGGCAGCAGGAAATCTTATTTCTGTAATTGAGAGATCTCCACTTGAGACAGAAGAAGTCTGTCCGGACTTTGGCCAGTGCGGAGGCTGTGTATATCAGCCGATGGATTATCAGGCGCAGTTGAATATGAAAGCCATTCAGGTGAAAAAGCTCATGGCACAGTCCCTTAAACTCATTAAAAATGGAGAAAACTATTCAACAGAAGTTCCGTTTGAAGTGGAAATAAATGAGGACGATCTGGCAGCGCTGCCCTTTGAAGAAATCGTTGCCAGTCCTTTTAAAGAAAAATATAGAAACAAAATGGAATATACATTTGGTGATGAATTCAAAGATGGTCCGTTGGCACTTGGTATGCACAAAAGAAATTCCAGGTTCGATATTGTAAACACCAATAAATGCAGAATAGTACACGAAGATTTTAATATTATTCTGAGTAAGGTAAGAAACTGGGCAGAGGATAATAATATATCCTTTTATCATGGGGGCTCAGGAGAAGGTGTGTTAAGACATCTGGTCCTAAGAAGAAGTGAAGCAAGCGGGGATATACTTGTTACGCTTGTGACAACGACACAGGAAAGCGACAGTCTGGATGACAGACTAAAAAGCTTTACAGAGTGTCTGTCGGATGTTGAGAGTCAGCTCTCAGGGAAAATTGCAGGGATACTTCACACTAGGAATGACAACCTGGCTGATGCGGTAAAAAATGAAGGAACATCAGTGCTTTATGGGAAAGAATATATAAGAGAAAGCATACTTGGACTGGAGTTTAATATCTCCCCATTTTCATTTTTCCAGACAAACTCTTCAGGAGCTGAACGACTCTACGAAAAGGTAAGGGAATATGCTATGGAATGTGATGTGATAGGTAAGAAGCCTGTTATTTTTGACCTGTATTCAGGAACAGGCACTATTGCACAGCTTCTTGCACCTGTTGCATCAAAGGTGGTAGGCGTGGAGATCGTTGAAGAAGCGGTCGAAGCCGCTCGGGAAAATGCCGGATTAAACGGATTGGGCAACTGTGAGTTTATTGCAGATGATGTTCTTAATGCTATCGACGGACTTAAGGAACTCCCTGATCTTATTATTCTGGACCCACCGAGAGATGGAGTTAATCCTAAGGCACTTGGCAAGATCCTTAAATATGGAGTCAAAAACATTGTTTATATATCATGCAAGCCTACTTCGCTGGCCCGTGACCTGGCTGCTTTTTATCAGGCGGGCTATGAGATGAAAAGGATGAGCTGTGTTGATATGTTCCCAGGGACGGCGCATGTAGAGTGCATAGCGTTGATACAAAGAGTGAAATCGTGAAAATACTGCATTTTAAGCAGTTTTACAAGCATTATGTATTTGTAGAAGACGGAGAGGGAGGACGAAAAAAAGTCTTAAAAAATTATATTGATGTGAATGTTTGCATTGATATGGTGTGTGGAGATACAAAGAATGCTTTAGAAAGTGAGGACTACTAAATGATGAGATGGATAATAAAAATAATTTTGTTTCCAATTAGCTTGGCATTAAGTATCCTCACAGCATTTCTGACATTTCTACTTGGTATTGGAACAGCCCTACTATATTTGCTGATGATGTTTTGCATATTTGGAGCAATTGCCTCTTTTCTGCAAAAAGAAGTTACCATCGGAATAGAAGCATTGATATTAGGTTTCTTATTAAGTCCATACGGAATACCGATGGTTGGAGCAACTGTTATAGCTTTTTTACAAGGTATCAATGAAGCAATAAAATCAACCTAAAAAATTTCATAAAAATGGTTACCAAAGGCGATAGAGAAAAAACTATCGTCTTTTTCTTTGCAAATTTTTAAGAGAGGAGGTGATCCTGCATGAACTTTGACTATTTCTATAACAGAGAAGCGGAAAGATTTAACTTTCTAAAAGTGCCTGAAATATTGGTAGACGGAGAAGAATTTAAGGGACTGTCTGCTGAAGCCATTATCCTATACTCCATGCTTTTGAAACGCACAGGAATGTCCTTTAAGAATAACTGGGTGGACAAGGAAGGCAGAGTATTTATCTATTTTACTGTTGAAGAAATTATGAGAAGAAGAAA
>UQNS01000006.1 GCA_900542465.1 uncultured Eubacteriales bacterium | reverse complement strand
TTTATGGAGAAGATTGTTGGAAATAAAAGCTATACAATTTCACAATTGCATATTACCACGATTAAGTGTGGCATGGTATGGCAACTTATTAATTATTTTTACGTAATTTACGCTTGGCTTTATGTAATTTAAGTAATATAATACATATAGATAAAGAAAGAGGGTGTTGGAAATATCGAAGTGCCACACCATCGAGAAATAAACGAATTAACAGCTAAAACAATTTTAAAGCAAGCAGGGCTATAACAAATCCCTGCTTTGCAGAAAACAATGTGTATCACAATTATAAATAAACGGAGATATTATATGAACAATTATATTTTTCCAGCGATATTTCACTATAATGAAGACGATGGTTCTTATACAATCATCTTCCCAGATTTAAACGGCTGTATAAGTGAGGGTAAAAATCTATCTAACGCAATATTCATGGCCAATGATGTCTTACAACAACATTTAGAAGTCATGGAAGAAATGAAACAAGATATCCCAAAACCAAGTAAAATTTCTGATATCAAAGTAAATGAAAATGAGTTCGTTAATTTAGTTCAAGCTACTTTAAAAAATGATAAAGCGGTAAGACGCACTATCAGCTTGCCTCAGTGGATGGATGAACAAGCCAATAAAGAAGGCATCAGCTTATCTAAAGTCTTACAGGATGCATTATCAAAAAAATTCGCATAATAATAAGCCCCTGGCGGAAGCTAAGGGCTTTTATTGTTTATAGGAACTTATTTTCAAATTCTTTTAAGGCTAAACTATGAGTGTGTCTGACATGATCATGTGAATACCCGTTCTCTTCTGCTATCTGTTTTAAGCTCTTCCCTTGCAGATAGTAGCCTCGTAAAATCTCTGCATGTAGCGGCAATTCCATTTCATTGATCTGATTCATGATTTGCTGTCTCTGAAGTATATAAGAGTTGATCATGATCGCCAGCTCGTTGTTTAAGTGTTCAATATCAACGACTGAATCCTCCCACCTATGCAAGTTCAAGCTAACTTCTTCTGACCGGTTATTAATTCAGTATGCAAATAATGATGCCGTAAGCGTATGTATCCTATCAGCTGTATCTGCATTATTCATAGTATAAAGGTGGACTCCCGAAACCCCCTGTGTAACAAGGTCTACTATCTGGTCCACAGCATAGGCTATCCCCGCATCTCTTAAGGCTACAGGGTTGTCTATATACTTCTCCAGTATTGCATTAAACTTACGTGGAATTCTTGTCCTTGTTGTCTTGATCAGTCTCAGCGCCTGATTCCTGTTGATTATCGGCATTATCCCTGCCAGTATAGGCACATCTATCCCTCCAATAGCGCTTTTCTCCAGAAAATCATAATAGATCTCATTATCCAGAAAAAGCTGACTTATAAGGTGCGAACATCCCTCTTCTACTTTCTCTTTAAGATATTTAATATCAGAGACCTGGCTGGATGATTCAGGATGCACTTCCGGATAACAGGCTCCCTCCACTTCGAAGTGAGGAGCATAGGCTTTTATGAATCTGACCAGATCTCTGGCATGCCGGAAATCATTTTTCGGCTCGGTGTCTTCTATTATATCTCCGCGTAATGCCAGGACTCTGTTGACTCCCACCTTGTCCAGTTCTTCCAGCACATTAGCCACTTTCTGACGTGTAAGATATACCGCAGGAAGATGTGCTACAGCTGTGATCTTAAGAGTATTCTGTACATAATTTGCCAGATAGACTGTCGTCTCCTCTATATCCATCTTATTATTACTGCAGGTCACAGATATAAAGTCAGGCTTAAGCCCCTGTAATTCCTGCAGTGTCTCAACTATTTTTTCATTTCCCGTATGTGTATTGGGAGGAAATACTTCAAAAGACAGAGTAGGCTTGTTTTCCATAATTACAGCTCCTTTCTTACTTCAGCGGCAGCCTGGATCATGTTTCTCAAACTTGCCTCAACCTCCTTATTTTCTCGAGTTTTCAGTCCACAGTCCGGATTTATCCAGAGTTTATTTTCAGGAACCTTATCCAGTATCGCTTCTATCGTAGCTTTAAATTCTTCAACTGAAGGTATCCTAGGTGAATGTATATCATAGACTCCCGGTCCCACCTGGGTCTTGAAATTCTTAGCCTGTAATTCATCAAGGATCTCCAGATTAGACCTGCTTGCTTCAAATGAGATAACATCCGCATCCATGGCATCGATCGCCGGTATGATATCAGTAAATTCGCTGTAACACATATGTGTATGGATCTGTGTATCCGCCTGAACTCCCGAATGAACGAGCCTGAATGCCGGAATAGCCCAATCAAGATATTCCGTGTTCCAATCTGATCTTCTTATTGGAAGCTTTTCTCTAAGTGCAGCCTCGTCTATCTGGATAACTTTGATCCCTGCGCTTTCAAGTGCAAGCACCTCTTCTTTAATAGCAAGAGCGATCTGCAGAGTAGACTCTTTAACAGATATATCTTCTCGAGGGAAGGACCAGTTGAGAATAGTGACCGGCCCTGTAAGCATTCCTTTAACATACTTGTCTGTAAGGCTCTGTGCATACTCAGACCATTTAACGGTAATGTCCTTTTCTCTTGTTACATCGCCCCAGATGACCGGAGGTTTTACCGCACGGGTTCCATAAGACTGCACCCATCCGTTTTTTGTAAACAAATAACCTGAAAGATTCTGTCCAAAATATTCGACCATGTCATTTCGTTCAAATTCACCATGCACCAAGACATCGATCCCTATTTCATTCTGCAGTTCTATGCATTCCTTGATTTTCTCTGCAATAAATCCATCATATGCTTCCTGACTTAATTCTCCTCTTTTAAACGCCAGTCTTTTCTGTCTGACCTCTGAAGTCTGAGGAAATGAACCGATAGTTGTCGTCGGAAGGCTTGAAAATCTGAACTTATCTCTCTGTATAGCTTCACGCTCCTCAAATTCAGGTGATCGTCTGAAATCATCTTCTTTTAAAGCTGATATCTTTTCAGCCAGCTCACTGCTTTCTTCTATCCTCTTCTTTGAAAAGATCTTTCTGTTCAGCTCAAGGACCTCTTCTCCACCACCATTTATAATTTTTTCAAGATCTGCCAGCTCTTTAAGCTTCTCTACCGCAAATGCAAAATATTCCTTTTTTCCTTCTGCAAATTCTTCGTTTTCTGTTGTAAAAGGAACATGCAGCAAAGAGCAGCTCGTATTTAAAACTATGTTTTCTGCCGGGATCTCTTTGATCAACTTCAGCTTTTCTTCGTAATTAGATGTCCATATGTTCTTTCCGTTTACTACGCCTGCATACAGGGTCTTGTCCTTCGGAAATCCATATTTTTTTATTATCTCGAGCGTCTTCCTTCCCTCTATGAAATCAAGTCCTATTCCATCAACATCAAGTCCTGTCAATTCTTCATATATATCTCTCACATCTCCGAAATATGTCTGTATCAATACTTTCAGCCCATATTTTTCAGAAAGAAGCTCATCGTATATCTCAAGAAATAGTTTTTTATCTGTATCACTTAGATCCTTTACCAAAGCAGGCTCATCAAGCTGGATCTTTTCTGCACCAAGATCTGCCAGTTTTTTAAATATCTCTCTGTAGGCTGCAGCAGCGGCATATTTAAAAGCTTCCGCGTTAGTTCCTTCTTCATAATTTGCAAGAGCCAGCAAAGTAAAAGGTCCTGTAATTACAGGCCTTGTTTTGATGCCTGCTTCAAGCGCTTCATTGAACTCATTGAATATCTTATTTCCCTGTACTCTGATCTCCGTTTCTTTTTCTAATGTCGGTACGATATAGTGGTAATTAGTGTTAAACCACTTTTTCATAGGCCAGGCTTTTATGTTTCCCTTTTCTCCCTGATAACCCCTTGCTAGAGCGAAATACTTTTCCGTATCTGTAAACTCGATACTTTCAAGCTTTTTCGGAATGATATTCAACAAGAAACAAGTATCAAGAAAATTGTCATACATGGAAAAATCATTAGATGGTATTTCTTCGATCCCACACTCTTTTATAAGCTCCCAGTGACTTTTTCTAAGTTTCTTTGAAAAAGCTTCCAATTCCTCTAGACTTATTTCATTCTTAAAGTATTTCTCCGTTTCAAATTTCAATTCACGATTCTTGCCTATTCTCGGAAATCCAATAATTGCTGCCATATTTTATCCTCCTGCTTTTCTTTGTTTTTCTTGAGGATAAATTATCATTATTTATTTTTTTTGAATAATACTATATATTTTTAATTCGATATAGGATGCAGCTATATATACCCAGCAACATATCTATACAGCTTAAGATATTCCGCATAGAGATCATTGGTCAAAAAAAGAGAACACTTACTAAAAACATAAGTGTTCTCTTTTAAAAATTTGCTATTATACACGCTTTTTTGTAGGCGGCCTCATTATCTCATCTGTCCTGTCTCTTCTACGTCTATTACCGTACTCGAGCATAGCAGGAATAAACATGAGAAGTATCGGGCAATATTCAAGTCTTATAATTCTTGGATTTAAAATCCCAAATAGGAGAAAGACAGCGCAAAGAAGTATCTCTCTGTATTTCTCCAGCTTCAATAATACCAAAAGCAGGATCGTCAAGAGTGCAATAAAGCATACTGCCACCAAAACGCCCTCTTTAAACATCATCTGTATATATTCATTATCAACATAATTAGACTTATTATGCATTTTTTCAAGAGTCGCCTTCTGATCCAGTCCTCTTCCGACCATTTTGAATTTTACTCCAAATATTTTAAGGCCATACATTTTAATATCATTGTAGGTCTGCGAAAGTCTTCCTGATAACGCTTTATTGAGCTCACGCCAAATACCGCCGGATGGATATTGAAACACGATCGCCAGGCTTATGAATGGGTAAGTGAAAAAAGAATATGTAAACCCTTTTGAAAAACCTCTTTTTATCACCTCCATCGCTCTTTTCCCGCCGGTATTGGAAATCAGCTTAATTACAGCAATGATGATAATACATGTCTCCAAAACAATAAACTCTGTTCTTGAATTAGTAATAAAGTATACCAGTCCGTTGATAAGCTGCATTATAAACAGATCTCTCCACTTGGTTTTAAGCCTTGTGAAAAACATAAAAATGACCGAACTTATCATTACAAACTGAGCCAGGTTCGTCGGATACAAAAATCCCAGCGAATACCTCATCATCTTGGACTGACTTCTTGCTATAGGAAAATTCTGAAGCAGATCAACAGATGATAACAAAACTATAGTAGAACATAGAATGATCTGCGTTATCAGAGTAAGCTTGAAAAGCTTCAGATAGTCTATTTTAAAGCCCGCAATAACGACCAATCCGACCAGTAAAAGCCTTTTATTGCCTGTTAACACCATATTTACGGTCAATCCTAATATCATTGCAATGATAAAAATATACGCCAGCTTTATTAAAAGCGGTTTATGGCTCCACTTATCCTCAAATATTGCTTTCTTATATTCCGGCAGTATAAACAGAATCCTTATTACAAAAAGCATATAAGCAACATATTTTACCGACTTTATGACACGCCCCAATACAGGGTAGTCAATGCCGACAGTTGTAGTTCCAAGAAACATCACTATAAAATAGACCGCATACACCCACAGATAATGTTTCAGAACAAGATCTTTAATTTTCCCCAGTATTCCCGAATTCATATTTCTCCTTATTTTTTTCTCTAAATTCATTGAATGCCTAATTTTAACATCCATTTACACCCTCAACAAGAGCAAAGAGACAGAATAATAAAAAGGCTAATGCATGCCTGCTTACATTTGTACAGATACATATTAGCCTTTTTACTATATATTATATTGTATGCTTTTTAATGACAAAAAAACCGTGCACTTGACCTCGAACGCATATCCCAAACGCTTCCGGGAAAAGAAATGCTCAGCCCAGGCTGCCTCCCGGCACACGAAAGGTTTTACTTAATGCTGCTTCGTTCCCGACCTGACATGATTCGTAAATTTTCGTTGCGGAAGACCCAAACGTCAACGCCTTCTTTTACCGGGCTGCTTCAAAACATTTTGCCCTCAATCAAGCATACTCCTGCTATAGCGGATTTCACAGGTACAAGGCGCCGCTACTGCCCCAGTTGCACGGTAATCATTATTATATTGATTTTCAAGTCTAAAGTCAATTAGCTGTGGGGCTTATTTTTTTGATTTTTCTAGAGCTAAACTAATTGATCAGTTATGTTTTTATCTGTACCTGGCATCACCTCCTAATCCATACACATAATCAGAAAGAGTGACCGAACCTGTATATGTTCCTGCTGTCACGGTATATGTCTCACCTATCTTAAGAGCCTCAGCACTTACAAGCACACTATTGTACCTCTTGACAGGGTTATAGCTTGCTATTACACTGCCTGAACCATCCGTTATTTCGACCTTCATACCTGTTTCAGATAAGGTAAATTAGATCGCACGATCCTTTATAGGAATTGCAAAAACTCAGGATAAAGCATGTGGGATAGATATAGAAAACGGCCTTACCCTAAAAGGGGATGAAAACAGCATAAATAAGCTGGTTTCCATTCTCCTCGACAATGCCTTTAAATATTCTCCTGCCGGAGGTTCAATATTTATAAGTCTTAAAAAGATAAAAAATAACATAGTTCTAAAAGTTGAAAACTCCACGGATAAGAGTCTGGATAAAGAAGACCTTCTTCATTTCTTCGATCGTTTTTACAGGTCTGACAGATCCAGAAATTCCGCTAAAAAAGGCTACGGAATTGGTCTTTCCGTAGCCAGGGCTATTACAGATAATCATAAAGGAAAGATAGACGCCTATTCTAAGGACCCGCGCTATCTTATAGTTGAAGCTTCTTTCCCTCTTAATTAAATTTATTCTGATTCAAGCGCAAATATGCTTGCTCCTACGGCTCCGCATATTTGCGCTTCTTCATTATATAAAACTATATCAAAGACCCAGAATATCCTCTACACACTCTTTCATCTTATCAGCATCACACTCTTTCGTGTGCAGTATTGGAGCTGTTCTTATCTCTTCGATAGCCTTAGGGATATACATTCCTGAAAGTCTGTTAAGCTCATCTACAAGCTCAAACGGATCTCTGTCGTCTTCAGAATGACCTGTGATAGCTTCCATAACGCTCTTTGTGAACTTATACGGAGAAGCTGTTGAGTCAACTACTGTAAGGGTCTCATCCCCTGTTTCAGACTTATATTTTTCATAAACACTTACTGCTACTGCTGTGTGTGTATCAAGAACATACTTCTCCTTATCAAAGATACGTCTGATGACTTCTTTATCCTCTTCTTCTGAAGCATAGTTTCCATAGAAGTCAGTTATCTTTTCACGCATAGCATCAGTGATCGTATACTTGCCTTCTGACTTAAGGGCTCCCATCAGCCTGACTGTCTCTTCTGCATTATTGTCTGTAAGTCTGAATATAAGTCTTTCAAGATTACTTGAAATAAGGATATCCATTGAAGGTGAATTAGTTAAGATAAATTCACGATTTCTGTCATATGTTCCTGTTCTGAAGAAATCAAATAAAACCTTATTTTCATTTGATGCACATATAAGCTTGTTTACAGGAAGTCCAAGCAACTTTGCATAATAAGCGGCAAGAATATTTCCAAAGTTTCCTGTCGGTACATCGAAGTTGACCTTTTCGCCCGGATCGATCCTGCCCTGACCCAGAAGTCTTGTATAAGCATAAAAGTAATATACGATCTGAGGAACAAGGCGTCCAATATTGATAGAATTGGCTGATGAAAACTGGAATCCTTTTTCATCAAGTTTTGCCGCGAACTTTCTGTCGTTGAAGATATTCTTAACTCCAGTCTGCGCATCATCAAAGTTTCCATGGATCGCAACAACACAGGTGTTGTCACCTTCCTGCGTCAGCATCTGTTTCTCCTGGATCGCTGAAACTCCGTTTTTAGGATAAAAAACTATGATCCTTGTACCCGGTACATTTGCAAAACCTGCTAAGGCAGCCTTACCAGTATCACCTGAAGTTGCTGCCAGAATAACGATCTCGTTTTTTGTGTTGTTCTTCTTAGCAGATGTAACCATCAGATGCGGCAGGATCGAAAGAGCCATATCCTTAAACGCAATAGTTTTTCCGTGCCAGAGTTCAAGTATGACCTCATCCTTAAGCTCTTTTATCGGAGCGATCTCTTCAGTATCAAACTTATCGTCATACGCCTTCTCGATACATGACTTAAGTTCCTCTTCCGTAAAGTCATCGATAAACAATTTCATCACTTCATAAGCGACTTCCTTATAATTCATTTTAGCCATATCTTCTAATGAACAGTCCATAACCGGCATATGCTCCGGAACAAAAAGACCTCCGTCCTTTGAAAGCCCCTGTAAAATAGCTTCTGATGCATTAATGTGAATAGTATTGTCTCTTGTACTTGTGTACTTCATACTAACTCCTTTTTTAAGTCAGGTTTTATAAATTACTTCTGATTAGAATAATTAATAAGTCCACCAGCATTTATGATCTTCTGCATGAACTCCGGGAATGCCGTTGTAGTATATTCTTCGCCGCTTGACAGATTTCTGATCACTCCGGTATCAAAGTCGACCTCAACTTCATCGCCTTCTTTGACAGCTTTCGCTGCCTCTGGACACTCTAAAATAGGGAGTCCGATATTAATTGCATTTCTATAGAATATTCTAGCAAATGTTTCAGCAATAACACAAGAAATTCCGGAAGTTTTAATAGCCAATGGCGCATGCTCTCTTGATGATCCGCATCCAAAATTTTTACCGCCGATCATTATATCGCCCGGTCTTACTTTATTAACGAATTCTTTGTCTATATCCTCCATACAGTGAAGAGCCAGTTCCTTAGCATCAGAGGAATTTAAGTATCTTGCAGGAATAATAACGTCTGTATCGATATTATCTCCGTATTTAATAGCGTTTCCTTTTGCATTCATTATGATTCCTCCTTCTTATAGACCTAATTCAGATGGCTGTGAGATCGTACCTGTTAGGGCTGACGCTGCCGCCACTGCCGGACTTGAAAGATAAACTTCTGAACCAACATGACCCATACGACCGATAAAGTTTCTGTTAGTAGTAGATACACACTTCTCGCCGTCTGCAAGAACTCCCATATATCCTCCAAGACATGGACCGCATGTTGGAGTAGAAACGATCGCGCCTGCTTCAATAAATGTCTTCATAAGACCCTCTTCCATTGCCTGAAGGTATATCTTCTGTGTTGCAGGAATTATTATTACTCTTACTCCGTCTGCAACCATCCTGCCTTCCATGATCTCAGCCGCTGTTCTGAGATCTTCAATACGTCCATTTGTACATGAACCGATAACTACCTGATCGATCTTGATATCCGGAATATCATCAAACGTATGTGTATTCTCAGGCAGATGCGGAAAAGATACGGTCGGCGTAAGGCTTGACAGATCTACAGTCAGTTCTTCCACATACTCGGCATCATCATCAGCTTCAAATATATCATATTCTTTTGTAGAGTGTTCTTTAACATACTGGATGGTCTTTTCGTCAACAGGGAATATTCCATTCTTTCCACCGGCTTCTATAGCCATATTGGCGATCGCAAATCTATCATCCATTGAAAGTGATGCAACTCCTTCACCGGTGAATTCCATGGATTCATAACGTGCACCATCCACTCCTATAAGACCGATAATATGGAGTATCACATCCTTACCTGAGACCCACTTGGAAAGCTTTCCTGTGAGATTTATACGAATAGCTTCCGGAACCTTGAACCAGGCCTTTCCTGTTTTCATTCCAACAGCCATATCCGTTGAGCCTACACCTGTGGAAAAAGCCCCGAGTGCTCCGTATGTGCATGTGTGTGAGTCTGCGCCTATGACTACATCGCCCGGAACCACAAGTCCTTTTTCTGGAAGTAGGGCATGCTCGATTCCCATGCATCCAACTTCAAAATAGTTGGTGATTTCGTTAGCCTTAGCAAACTCTCTGACTAACTTCGCATGCTCTGCAGACTTAATATCTTTATTCGGTGTAAAATGATCCGGTACCAGAGCGATCTTATCCTTATCAAAAACCGTCTTGTCATCAAACTTCTCCAGCTCGTGGATCGCCACAGGTGTTGTAATATCATTTCCCAATACTAAGTCTAAATTTGCTTCAATCAGATCTCCTGCTTTCACGCTGTCTAATCCTGCGTGTCTGGCAAGGATCTTCTGAGTCATAGTCATACTCATCTTGTATACCTCCAGAAATAATTATTCGCTCCATTTTACAATATTGTTTTCTATTTCGCAATTAAAATAAGTAAAAAAAAACTACAGTTTAAGGAGCTCAACCCCAAAACTGCAGTAAATTTATTTAATAACTTAAATTCAGTAGAAGCAACTATCACAGATCAGTTATTATAATCAAGCTCTTCGTACTTGTACTGATCCTTGGTCAAATCACTCCAGACTTCATCTGTTGAAGCAAGAACTACGCGGAATCCATCACGCTCAGCCTGAACATTGGAATGACTCCTGTAATATTCCTCATCCTGCGCAGCATACTTAGCTTCCTGAAGATCAGTGTACTTCTCACAGTTCTTGATCTCATCTGAATTCACACTCTTACGGAACACGTAATACATAACTTTCTACCTCCAATTTTTTCCTTCATACATGCTTGAATTATATCATAATAAGTATTTCTTGTCGCTATTTTTTTGCAAATCAAATATATATTTTTTGTCATTTTTACAGGTCTGATATCCTGTAGATCTCGTCCATTGCCGGCTTATCCAGAAACCTTGTCATATTTCTGTTTCTTATTATCTTATTGTTGTTTTCGGTCATTTCACCAATTATAACTGCTTTTATTTTATTTTCTTCCAGGATACGAATATCCTCTTCCGCATTTTTGGAAACCAGGAGGAATGAACCTGTCGAATTCAGTATATAAGGGTTTATTCCGAACATTTCGCATATTTCTATGATTTCCTGGCATACAGGTATCTTACTTCCTTCTACGCTCAGACCCATCTTCATAGATTCAGAAATGTCCCATAATCCTCCCCATACTCCGCCCTCTCCCAGAGCCTTGACAGCCGTCAGATCAAGCATTTCCAAACATTTCTCTATATCCGTACTTTCGCATCCGTCAAATGCTGAATAAGCCTCATCTATAAGATCCGTTGTATACTTCTCTCCTATTTCTTCTCTTTTCAGATCTATCAATATCCTTGCGCCTGCCATACCGACACTGTCTGTCATTATAATGCTCAGGACATCAGTATCCTCGTATCCCTTAAAAATATTTTGTCTGATCTTACCTACGCAGACTGCACTCATATATATCTCATTTATACAATTTAAGACCCTGACATCCATGGTCCCCATAGAGAGACCTTTTTCTCTGATCTTTTCACTTACAGATCTTACTAAGTCTCCAACAACCTTCTCTGAGGCACTTTCCGGAAGAAGTATCGAAAAACTGATACTTAACGGATGCCCTCCACCGGCTTTTACCTTGTTTATCGACTCCTCTAACGCAAAACGGCCGCTTCCCTGAGCCTGTATAAGATCATGTACTATGCTTCCATCCCTGTATGCACCGGCGCCCGGAGGAAAAACCGTCTTTCTTCCTTTTCCTGAAATATTCTTTAAAACTGTTCTCTTATATACTGAATTGGAAAGATTCCCTTGTCTCTTCATTTATTTCACTTTCTTATCTTTAGACCTGCATATATCTGAAAGAAAGCATTCATTGCACTTCGGCCCTCTTGACCTGCATATCTCCCTTCCAAATGATATCATCTGAAAATTAAATCTTATCCAGTTATCCTTTGGGATCTTCTTATAAAGATCAAATTCCACTTTTACAGGGTCATCTTCCTTAGTAAGATCCAGCCTTCTGGATATTCTTCCCACATGAGTGTCCACAACTATTCCAGGAACTTTATGAATATGTCCCAGGAGCACATTAGCAGTTTTTCTTCCAACTCCTGCAATAGTCAGAAGATCTTCCATATTATCCGGTACTATGCCTCCGTATTCCGTCATGATCCTGACAGCTCCTGACTTCAGATTCTTAGCCTTGTTGCGGTAAAATCCCGTGGACCTGATATCTTCTTCTATTTCTCTTACATCAGCTTTTGCAAAGTCTTCTATCGATGTATATTTCTTAAAAAGATCCTTAGTTACGATATTAACTCTGGCATCTGTACACTGTGCAGACAGCTCCGTCGCAAAGAGCAGCTGCCAGTCTGTTTCATAATCAAGTCCGCATCTATCCTCTGTTCCGTATTTTTTATCAAGTCTGTTTAAAATTTCTAATGTTCTTGCTGCATACCTTGGCATAATTATCTCCTGGGTCTCTTTTTCGGTTCGGGCGGATTATTTTTTACATAGTCATCATAAAGGTCCGGTCTCATTTTTTTCGTTATCTCAAGCGACTTTTCCATCCGCCATTCATCTATCCTGGCATGATTCCCCGAAAGCAATACTGCCGGGACCCTCTTACCATGAAAACTTTCCGGTCTTGTATATTGCGGGTGCTCAAGAAGTCCGTTGCCAAACGAATCTGTATGAGCAGATTCATTATTTCCAAGGACTCCCGGAACAAATCTTGAGACTGCGTCCATCAGAACCAACGCTGCCAGTTCTCCGCCCGTCAAAACATAATCTCCTATTGAGATATTATCTGTGACAATCTCCTCCAGAACCCTTTCATCTATTCCTTCATAATGGCCGCACAATATAATAAGATCTTCCTCTTCTGCCAGCTCCTTGGCCATATCCTGATTTAACGTCCTTCCCTTTGGAGTCATAAAACAGACTCTGGTCCTCTTAGTTACATCCAGCTTGTCCGATGCGGATCTCTTTTTATCTATCTCTCTTTTTATATGGGCATATGCATAGTAAACGCAGTCCGCCTTCATGACCAGTCCTGCACCGCCTCCATAAGGATAATCATCTACCTTCATATGCTTATCTTTAGAAAAGTCTCTTATGTCTGTTGTTTTAAGAGATAATAATCCTGCTTCTGCCGCACGCCCTGTAATCGAGGTATTAAATGTACTTTCTATCATTTCCGGAAACAAGGTCAAGCAATAATAATTCATTTTTCTCTCCTAAAAAAGGGGCTAACACCGCGTGTTAAACCCCTTCTGTCTTATTTGATAAGTTTTGCGATCCCATTCAGGACATAAGGATAATATTCCTGATTGATATGATATCCATCAGTTGTATATTCTAGATCCAGATAACCGTTAGTCTTAAAGGCATCTGCTATATTAATATAAGTTACTCCCATTTCTTTGCATTTAGCTTCGACTCCTTTATTGATCTCATCAAGAGTTTTCTGCTTATAAAATAATCCACCGAGCTCTTCATATTCCTTCGTGACAGGTGTTTCAGAAATCATATATATCTTAGCCGCAGGAAGCGCCTTCTTCAATTCAGCTGCTACTCTTGAAACATTTTCAACCACATCATGCGTAGAAACATTTTCATTCATATTGGCATCATCTGTTCCAAGCATCACGAATACCTTATCCGGCTTCATACCGGCTACATCAGAAACATACTTAACAGCATTCGTTGATGGAAAAAATTTTGACTGGAAAAGATAGTACTCATCGATCAACCCATAATCATCCAGACCGTCAACAAATGTATCACCTACAAACACGGAATTTTTAAAGCTTTCAGCTGAAGTAAATCTCTCAGCCTTAAGTGGCCCTGCCAGCTTCAGTGCCGATTCCTGTGCTGGGCTGGTCTGCGCTTCCGTAGTTTTATCTTCGGCTATCTGCTCCGTAGCCCTGGCATACGTATTCGTCGTCTTTCCGACACGTCCTCTGGTCGCCGCAAAAGCTATAATTACCGCTGCGGCTGCAGCGCCTGCGATAAACACATATTTTCTGAATTTATTCCAGCTTCTCTGTCTTCTATTTAATTTAATTCCATTATTTGATTCCACAATATTACCTCCTTTTTTATGGAGTTCACACATTAGACACTATAGCACATGGAACCTTTAATGAAAATATTTATATAAATTTTCTGCGGCTGTAAGTGTCATGCCGTCAGCTTCCGTCAGTTCTTCAATACTGGCCTGTCTGATATTTTCAATGTCAGAAAAATGTTTCATAAGCGCCAGCCTTCGTTTCGGACCTATTCCTTCTATCTCATCCAAAACTGACCTGACCTGTACTTTTGATCTCAGGCTCTTGTGATATTCTATAGCAAACCGGTGGGCTTCATCCTGGATCCTGGTTATAAGCTTAAACGCCTCTCCATGAGTGTCGATCGATATCTCAACATTATTATAGTAAAGACCTCGGGTCCTGTGGCTGTCATCTTTTACCATTCCGGCAACAGGTATATTAAGCTTCAGTTCTTTTATAACATCCAGAGCTATATTGACCTGACCTCTTCCTCCATCCATAAGTATAAGATCCGGTAATCTTCCGAAACCTCTCGCCATCTCTTCCTCACCCGAGATCTCCCTCAATCCTCTGGACAGCCTTCGCATAAGAACTTCTTTCATGCTCTTATAATCATCAGGCCCTTTAACAGTTTTTATCTTAAAACGCCTGTAGTCATGTTTTTTCGGTCTCCCATCATAGAACACGACCATAGAACCAACTGATTCTATTCCGTTTGTATTAGATATATCAAAGGCTTCCACTCTGTGTATATCAGTCAGTCCCAGACTTTTTGCAAGATCCTTTAAAGCCCCTGTAGTTCTTGCCTCTTCCCTTTTCAAACGCATAGAATCCTTTTCCAGGATCAATTTAGCATTTTCTGTTGCAAGGCTCACAAGCTTCTCCTTGTCACCTTTCTTAGGTGTGATAAACACGACCTTGTGCTTTTTCATGCTTGACAGCCAGGCCTCAATGACCTCTGCATCCTCCAGCTCCTCACCTATAAGGATATTAGGCGGAATGTAGGGTGTAGATCCGTAATATTGCTTTATAAACTGAGATAATATTTCTCTGCCATCTTCATCTTCTGCTACCTGCATATGGAAGTTATCTCTTCCAAGAAGTTTTCCTCCTCTTATGAAGAATACCTGAACGACTGCATCCGAGCCCGAAACTGCCCATCCTATAACATCTCTGTCTGTAGTGTCGCCATCTGTTATCTTTTGCTTCTGAGTGATCTGTTTCAGGTTCTCTATAAGATCCCTGTATGATCCTGCTTCCTCATATTCCATTCTGGAGGATGCATCCAGCATTTTTTCTTCCAGTTCCTTCAGCATATGCTCATGATCGCCTTTCAGAAACTTAAGCACTTCCTCTACTGACATTTTATATTCTTCAGATGAAATATGCCCTGCACACGGGGCAGAGCATTTTCCAATATGATAATCCAGGCATGGGCGCTCTTTGCCAATATCTATTGGAAGGCGCCTGCTGCATGTTCTTATCTTATATATCCTGCAAAGAAAATCTATTGTCTCCTTAACTGCATATGCAGAGGTATAAGGTCCGAAATACTTATTGTTATCACGCTTTGAGTCCCTGGAAAAGAGTACTCTCGGATAATCTTCCTTTACGGTGACCTTAATAAAAGGATATGACTTGTCATCCTTAAGCATAGTATTATACTTAGGTCGATTTTCTTTAATAAGATTTGATTCGAGTACAAGCGCCTCCAGCTCAGAGTCCGTGATTATATATTCAAACCAGGCAATATGCTCGACCATTCTTTTAATTTTTGCTGAATGATTCCTTGAGCTTTGAAAATACTGGCGCACACGCCTCTTAAGTATCTTAGCCTTGCCGACATAGATAATGGTATCATGCTTATCATGCATAATATAAACTCCGGGTTTTTCCGGCACTTTTTTTAACTCTTCTTCAATATCAAACATATCACTTATTAATTACTTCTTTAGACACTGCAACAACATTTTCTACAGTAATTCCAAATTTTTCAAATAACCTGCCGGCCGGGCCTGATGCGCCAAATGTATCTATGCCCACATTTGCTCCGTCAATACCTGTGTAGCGTCCCCAGCCAAATGTTGAAAGAGCCTCAACTGACACTCTTTTTCTGCACGCGGAAGGAAGGATCTTCTCCTTATAAGCTTCCGGCTGGCGCTCAAAAAGATCCATACAAGGCATTGAAACAACTCTCACATCACGCCCTTCTTTTTCAAGCTCAGCCTTAGCCTTGATACAAACATCCACCTCTGAACCTGTTCCGATAAGGATAAGCTCCGGTACAGCCTTTTCTGAATCAGAAATAATATAAGCGCCTTTGCTTATATCTCTTGCTGAATCTGCCTGCTGTTCCAGATTCTGTCTCGTAAGTACAAGAACGACCGGCTCATTTTCCGACTCTATGGCATACTTCCATGCAGCTGCTGTCTCTGTTCTGTCGCAAGGTCTTATCACCGTAATACCCGGCATTGCTCTGAATTGTGCAAGCTGCTCGATAGGCTCATGCGTAGGGCCGTCTTCTCCGACACCTATGCTGTCATGAGTAAATATATAAGTCACAGGCAATTTCATGAGTGCAGAAAGTCTTGCCATCGGTTTAACATAATCACTGAAGACGAAAAATGTAGCAGCAAATGCCCTTAACCCTCCATGAAGAGCAAGGCCGTTGGAAATTGCCGCCATCGCCTGTTCGCGAACGCCAAATCTTACATTTCTGCCGGCAGGATCTAACGCAGAATAGTCACCTGCTTCCTTCATATATGTTTTATTAGATGGGGCAAGATCTGCTGAGCCGCCAAAAAGATTAGGCATGGCCTTCTGGATCTTATTTAATACATTTCCTGATGACGCTCTGGTTGCCTCCGCTTTTTCCGGTACTTCCCAGTAATCATCAGACCCGAAAAGAGCCTCCATATCATATCCATTATGGTAGTTATCCCACTTCTCTTTTAATTCAGGATATTTAACTGAGTACTCTGAAAAGAGCTTATTCCATGCAGCTTCCGCTTCTGCTCCCCTTTTTGCTTTTTCGGCATAATTAGAGTATACACTTTCCGGTATTTCAAATGGTGTCCCTGAAGGCCAGCTGAGTTTTTTTCTCATGTCTGCAATATTTTCTTCACCAAGAGGCTCTCCATGAGCACTTGCACTGCCCTGCTTACCCGGACAGCCAAATCCTATCTCAGTTTTTATAGTAATAAATGAAGGCCTTTCAGTATCTGCCTTGGCTTCTTCAATAGCTCTGCCTATCGCCTCTAGATCATTGCCATCTTCGACCGTAATAGTCTGGAAGCCAAACGCCTCCATCCTGCCTGCTGTATCTTCTGAAAATACGCCGTCTGTACTTCCCTCGATGCATATCTTATTGGAATCATATAAAACTATAAGTTTATTCAGCTTCAGGTCTCCCGCAAGTGAAAAAGCCTCTGATGAGATGCCTTCCATCATGCATCCGTCACCACCAAGCACATAGGTATAGTGATCAACTACAGGAAATCCCGGTCTGTTAAATTCTGCTGCCAGGTGCTCCTCCGCCATAGCCATACCGACCGCCATGGCCATTCCCTGTCCGAGCGGTCCTGTTGTAGCTTCCACACCTATCGTATGACCATATTCCGGATGTCCCGGTGTATTGGAATCTAATTGACGAAAATTCTTTATTGCATTAAGATCCATATTCTCATATCCAAACAAATGCAGTAAAGAATAAAGAAGCATTGAACCATGTCCGCCCGACAATACAAAACGGTCTCTGTCAGCCCAGTAAGGATCCGCCGGGTTATGAAGAAGATGGTTCGCCCATACCTCATAACCTATGCCGGCACATCCGAGCGGGAGACCCGGATGTCCTGAATTAGCTTTCTGAATAGCATCGGCAGACAATATCCTTATCGCGTTTACTGATAACTCATCAATATTTTCTTCTAACTGACCCATTTATTTCATCTCCTTATTTTGAAAAATGTTTCCAAATATTTTTAATCACAAAAAGTGAAAGACGAATACGCTTTCACTTTTTGTTTAATTAATTATTCACAAATGTATTATTTAAAATCCACAGGAACAAGAATATTGCCTACAGAAGGGTCTTTCTTCCTCTCCTTCTTCAGTCTCTTAGATGCATGCCGTATTGCCTGATCCACAAATTCATTCATATCATCAAGTGAGATCACCGGTTCCTTTTTCTTGAAGGCCGTAATATCTGCTGCTATCTTTTCGCACGCTTCCGATCCGATCCGGAAATCTCTTCTTGCCGCAAACTCCTTGGCTACCTCTACCAGTTCTTCAACAGAATAGTGGCGAAGTGTAATCTTATGATTAAATGCATTGCCAAGCTCGGGGTTCACCATAAAAAGATTATTAAGTCTCTCAGCTGAATCTTCCAATATAAGTATCATTCTCTTGGTTTCGGAATTCAGCGCTGAAGCGATCTCGACCGCTACATCCGGCCTGATATCGCCGGCATCTTCAATAAGCAGAGCTGACCCTCTGAACTTAACTATAGCCTTCAGGAATCCTCCTGCATTTACGCTTTCAACCGAAATTCTGGCCAGTTTTTTCTTGAATTCAGGGTATATTGCATTTACAGCTCTTGCGATGCTCTTGGCAAGATTAACATTTACATCTGCATCCTCACCTGAAATAGCAATATTTCCGACCACGGAATCGTTCCGGTTCATCTCTCGCGGCAGGCATGCTATCCACTTCTCGATCTGTTCATCTATGTTAGGCATATCATAGAACTCATCAAACATATCTATGACCTTCTGATGCTTTCCTGCCGGAAGTGCAGCTGCAAGAGCCTCTTCAAATATCTCAGGATCGTGCATGCCTGTCTTGCTGTACTTATCTCCTATAGAATCAAGATCTTCAACGATCTCTTCCTCTTCAGGCCTGGAATCAATGATATCCCTCAGCATCTGCTTGTCTATACCGGCTGTGTCATACATGCCAGGCTGATGTTCCGGAACTGAAATGTTATCATCTTCATTGATGCCCATAGCAGCAAGCATCTCAGGTGTAACCAGCGGCTTATCATAAACACCCGTGATCCTGGCTGTGATCTTGTCCACGGCATCAATATTTTTTTTCTTCTCCGCCGCATCCATGCTGAGGATATCCTCTAATTCCTCCGGTGATATATCACTGAAGAACTTATCATTTTCCAGCATTTCCTTTATATTGGCAGTGGTCTGGTTCGGCTCATCGATAAATTTTCCGTCATCTTCCTCCTCTTCGAGGAGCTCTCTCATTTCTTCAGGTGCTATTTCGAAATCATCATCGATGTAATCATTAGTATCATGGACATACCCATTTTCTTTATTGACCACCTCTACCTGGGATACAGGATCCGGCTGGATAAGCTCCTGCTCGACCAGCTTGACATCGTCATCTGCAACAAGATCAAGCTTTTCCTCAGTTTCGCTGGCTGCAAAACTGTCATCCTGTGCGAGATCCGGTATGATATCATCTGTTCTCAATTTCGATGTAATAAATCCCGGTCTTCCGAAGATCTCTTCATCGGCACTAGCAATATCATCTTCGATACTGTCTTTCCTCTTAGTTACAGGTTCTTCTTCAAATGCGTCATCCGGTACCGGCTCCCACTCAGGGGTCGCAGCCTTAACTGACGGCGCACTGACTCTTTCATTTTTAAAATCATCAGATACATGTCTTGGTTTAAGAACTACTGTATCTTTCGGCTCCTCCTCAGGTGCAGGTACGTATTTTCCTGAAAGGAAGTTCATAAGCATGGCTGCTGCCGATGCTACTTCTGCAGGAACATCTCCCAGTTCCTTTAATCTGTCGGTAAATATATCTGCGTTGACAGGAGCATTTTTATCTGCCGGCCTGACAGCATCCGCCATAGCATCCAGGAGTTTTTCTTCAGCTGTCTTAGTATGACCGACTGCAGGAATTTCATTTTCCAGCTTTTCAGTCGCCTTACCGGTCCTTATTGCAAGATCAGTCTTAGCTGCATTCACCATCATCTGACCTTCGACTTTCTGTTTTGCGACCGCCTCATTAAATGGAGTACCCGCTTCTCTTGCCAGTCTGCGCTGTTCTTCCATCAATTTATCATAGGCCAGACTTTTTTCATCCTTTTCATCTAAAAGGCGTTCAAGTTCAGTCTTAGAATATTCCTTTGTATCCTGCTTGCCATATTTCTGTTCACGGACCTCATTCATCCAATCGCTCATGCTGAGCTGGCCTTCAACCTGTTCTTCCTCGTCTGAAAATCCGCCCAGAGCCTTTTCCTGCTCCAGAATTTCTCTTACGCTTGCCGCTGTAGGGTTCTTCTCCATAGCGTCTCTTACCTCTAGATTCTTTCTAGCTACTTGTCCGAATCTGACCATCTTATCATAATCGGAATCGATCTTTTGCTTGGCTGCTGAAATAAGTCCTTTCAGGTTATCAGAAAGATTCTCAGGTTCATACGCAGAGATCGTCTTTCCTGTATCTTCTGAAAGTTCCTCTTCTGCCATATCGCTTTCGTCTTCGATGTACATCTCTTCAACTTCTTCGTCAGTTACATCATCCTTATAATCTGTATCAGGCTTCTTTTCTTCCGTCTCTGTCCCTATATTTTTATTTTCTTTACTCTCGGTGCTTATGGCAGTCTCCGGATCTCTCTTAGGTCTGAGTTCCGGTATGAAATCCTCATCATCAAAGTCTTTATCATAATCGAATTCATCCGAACCGAACGTTTTCCTGATAAATCCAAAAAATCCCTTCTTTTCCCTTTCAGATCCTCGAAGCTCTTCCGGTCCGTCTTTCGAGCCGTATGAAACTGCCTCTTCCCTGTCCTCTCCCATGATATCTTTCAATATATCATCTGCTTTGACTTCTTTTTCAGATGACTGTTCTGCAGACACCTGATGTACATCTGACGTCTTGACAGGTGCAGGCTGAAAGCCCTCCAGTTCCTGTAGATCATCATCTATGTCAAATTTAAGAGATCTTTGAAGAGCCTCTTCATATTCATCAACATTATCATCCTTAGGCTCCATATCAGATGTCGCCTTGATAACATCGGCAATTTCTTCAGTGTCATAGTCGATGGCAGGTCCTTTTTCACTGCCTGCAAGAACCTTTTCTTTAAAGACTGAATCAATGGTATCATCGACCTCGGCTGACCGCTCATTACCGCTGTTGTTCCCTATGTGTTCAAATGCACCGCTTGCCACTTTTTCAGTACTGGTATCTTTATTTGTATTCTCAAGTGCAGAAGTCGCAGCAGCAACCGCCTTCACTGCATCGCTCTTTTCTTCAGGTATCGATAAAGGAACAAAGCCCGCTTCAGCTTCTATCTCCTTGACTTTTCTGGAAAGTCTGAGCTGATCAGCAAATGTCAGCTGCGCTGTTCTGGAGAGTTCTTCTTCTCTGACTCTTGACTTGTGAAGGATCCTGTTCTGCTCTTCTGAGAGTTTTCCACCTACTCTCTTCTTCAGCTTGATTGCACCCTCAACATAATCACCGTCCCTGAACATCGAGTAAATATCGTCACAGATAGAAACACATTTTTCCGGTGCACCGGTTTTTGCATAAAGCTGTGCAAGTCGATAAAGGTATCTTTCATCAACTTCTTTGTCTCTATAGTTCTCTAAGGCACGAATAAGCTCTGAGTCCGGGGCTTTTTGGGCTCTGAGCAGGTGGTATTGCAATATATACTTATCTGTACTTGTCTTGGCGCTTACACAGTACTCTTTAAAAAGTTCCTTCGCATTAGAAATATCGCCTGTTTTTATAAACAGATCTGTCAGTCTGAATAAAAGGCGCTTTCCTCCTAAGTTTCTGTTGTATGCAAGTATAGCCATGTCTCTTGCTTCTTCATCGTCATCCAGATGCTCATAAATATCGATCATCATGGCAAGAGGTTCCCAGGCCTTTATTCGTGGCCAATCTATCTCTTTAGCCAGTTCTGCTGCTGCCTTGTATTTATCAGCGTGATATAATCTTTCAATTTCCTGAATTTTTAGTCCAGTTTCGTATTTATCCACAGTTTGCGCCCCTTTATATCTATATACTATAACTATATGTTTTACTCAAAAGCAGTATTGATCAAAACACTGCACTCCATTTCAGTTTATCACAGGCATGTAGGCCTTGTAAATAAAACTTAGAGCGTCGTTCTGCCCTCTAAAGCCCGAAGAAGAGTGACTTCATCGGTATACTCCAGATCTCCTCCTACGGGTACACCGCTGGCGATCCTTGAGACCTTTATCCCTGTAGGCTTTATAAGCTTTGAAATATACATAGCGGTCGTCTCACCCTCTAAACTGGAATTAGTCGCTATGATAACTTCTTTGACATCGTCTTTTGCCAGACGTCCAATAAGTTCCTTCAGTCTTATGTCTTCCGGTCCGTTCCCTGCCATTGGATTGATCGTTCCGTGCAGCACATGATATACCCCTTCGTACTTGGCAGTCTTTTCATATGCAGCCATATCTCTGGTCTCTTCAACGACCATGATCGTTGAATGGTCTCTCTTTGGATCCTCACATACAGGACATATCTCTCTGTCGGTCAGACACAAGCATTCCCTGCAGTACATCGTATTGTCTTTTGCTGACTTAATTGCATCCGCCAGAGATTCGACCCTATCTTTAGGCATATTCACAATATAAAAAGCCAGGCGCTGAGCGCTCTTAGCTCCAACGCCCGGCAAGCCGGCAAGTTCTTGTGTTAATCTTTTGATATGTCGGCTATAAATATCCATTAGAACAATCCTCCGCCGAGTCCGCCCATTCCGCCTGTGATCTTGTTCATCTGATCCTGTGTTTCAGCTTCGCACTTCTTCAGCGCTTCATTACCCGCCGCCATAATAAGATCCTGAAGCATTTCAACATCTTCCGGATCAACTGCATCCGGATCGATCTCTACCTTTGTGATTTCCTTATTGCCATTGACCGTAACAGAAACGACTCCGCCGCCTGCAGACGCCTCAAATTCCATAGTCTTTATCTGCTCCTGCTGTTCAGCGATCTGAGCCTGCATCTTCTGAGCCTGCTTCATAAGCTGTCCCATATTTCCCGGCATCGCTCCGCCGAATCCTCCGCCTCTTTTTGCCATTTTACACATCATCCTTTCCGTTATCGTTTTCAATATTCATATTAACAATATCCTGAAGATCCTGAACTCCGGAATATGTATCTTTTTCATCCAATATCAGTTTCATGGGTATGTCCAATCCGCCGGTGTATTCAACGATCATTTCCTTCAATGACTCAAAAATAGAACTATTGTCTTCGTCCTTTCTTTTCTCCGTCAGCATGTCGTAGTACGTAGGCGATTTTATCACAATTTCCAGTGTCTGTCTATCTTCCGAAAGGCTCGTCTTAGCGGTTTCCAGCATTTTTACAGACGATCCCTCTTTAGCGGAAAACTGCTTCAATACCATATCCCACATAGACAGCAGATGCTTGACAGTATCCGGTATCTCTTCCGGCTTTATCGGCTTTCTCTCCACTTTCTGAACTTTTTTTTCTTCCCTGTCAGACCCCTGTGTTCTTCCTGAGCCATGGCTTGATGCATACTGACCTGCTTCCAGCCCGGCCTTCAGATCATTATAGGCTGACATCATTTTTTTCAGGTCTCTTTCCAGAATATCTATCCTCTGCCTTGCAGTCTCATCACCTTCTCCGGAACCTATATCTTCAAGTACCGGACCCGTCAGCCTGATAAATGTGACCTCGGCAACGGTTCTCTGTCTTACGGCATTTCTGAGACTTGACAGGAGCTCCGAAAGATTTCTGATGTAATATGTTAAAGACTTTGTATCCGTCTTTTTTACATCCTCTTTCATTTTATCAATGTTCTCACTTGTCGCATCTAAAATTTCAGTTAAATCTTGATTAGGTGCCGCGCTCAGAAGTAAAAGATTTCTTAAATAACCTATCAGATCAACAACGAACCTTTTGATCAATCCGCCTGAAACGATGACTTCATTAAGGATATTGAGTATTGCAACTGTATCCTTATCAGCAATGGCATTAAATGCTCTGGAAAAAATATCGATATCTACAGCTCCGAGGATCTTTAGAACACCGTCATATGTGATAAGATCCCCCGTGTAAAAGGCAGCGCATCTGTCCAGAAGACTGAGAGCATCCCTCATGGCTCCGTCTGCCTTAACCGCAATATATCTGACAGCTTTTTCTTCTATGCTGATATTCTCTTTTTCAGCCAGTTTCTTTATCTGTTCTTCAATTATCTCAACTGTAATCCTGTGAAAATCATATCTCTGACATCTTGAAAGTATAGTGACCGGAATTTTGGCCGCTTCCGTAGTTGCCAATATGAATATTACATATTCCGGCGGCTCTTCAAGAGTCTTAAGCAAGGCATTAAAAGCTCCTGCCGAAAGCATATGTGCCTCATCGATGATATAGACCTTATACTTTCCATTAGAAGGTGGATACACTACATCATCTCTTATTTCTCTTACACTATCGACACCATTATTTGACGCAGCATCTATTTCCCTCACGTCTAAATCAGCTCCAGAAATGATTGACTTGCATGTATCGCATTCACAGCACGGATCCCCGTCTGAAGGGTACTCACAATTTACGGCAGCAGCCAGGATCTTAGCCATAGAAGTCTTACCTGTACCTCTGGTACCTGTAAATAAATATGCATGTCCTACCCTGTCATTTTTTACCTGGTTCCTGAGGGTCTGAACTATGGCATCCTGCCCTTTGACTTCCGAAAAATCTCTGGGTCTCCATTTTCTATATAAACTTACATATGACATTCAATCACTCCTTAACCTAGTATCCATTTTGCCATAGCCTCCGCGACCTTGATCCCGTCTGCTGCTGCAGATGTGATCCCTCCTGCATATCCTGCGCCTTCCCCGCACGGAAAAACTCCTCTGACTGATGACATAAGATCTTCATCACGCATGATCCTTATTGGAGAAGATGTTCTTGACTCTACTCCCAGACAGACCGCATCATCCATGTTAAATCCCGAAATACGCCTGTCAAAAACAGGCATACTTTCTTTGATGGCTCTGCATACATAATCGGGGAGCACCTTATTCAGGTCGGCAAAGCTATAATCTCCTCTGATCTGCGGCTTCACACTTCCAAATGAATCAGTCACCCTGCCTGACCTGAAGTCCGCAAGAAGCTGAACGGGGATCCTCCCTTTTCCCGAAATATAAGCAGCCTTTTCAAGCCTTTTCTGAAAGTCCATTCCATCAAAAATCCCATATCCGAAATCGTCCTGACTAACATTTACTATAATAGCTGAATTAGCATTAGTACTGTCACGTTTATGATAGCTCATGCCATTGACCGCCAGCATCCCTTCCTCGGAAGAAGAATCGACCACATATCCACCCGGACACATGCAAAATGAATAAACGCTTCTTCCCTCTTCTGTCCTTGCCGTCAGCTTATAATCCGCTGCAGGCAGTCCCAGCTCCTCACGTCTCTCAGCATTCTCCTCTCCATACATATATCTGTCTATCAATGTCTGAGGGTGCTCTATTCTTATCCCTACCGCAAACGCCTTTGATTCCATCGATATATTTGATTGATGCAATCGGACAAATGTATCTCTTGCTGAATGACCTATAGCCATGCATACTGCTGATGTTTTGATCTCATGCCTGCATCCGGAAACAAGGTCTGTATAGATCAGTCCTTCGACTCTGTCCGAACTGCTCACTATCTCTTCAAATCTCGAATCAAAATGCACATCTCCGCCAAGACTTTTTATCTCTTCTCTGATATTTCTGACTATTCCTGTTAAAATATCCGTTCCTATATGCGGCTTATTATCATAAAGGATATTCTCCGGAGCTCCGTGCTCTGCAAATACTTTTAATACTTCACAGGAACGTCCCCCTCTGCTTCCTGTATTGGTATTAAGCTTTCCGTCCGAAAATGTGCCTGCTCCGCCTTCTCCAAACTGTACATTAGATTCCGGATCAAGCTTACCTGTCTTCCAGAAGTTCTCAACATCCTGGCAACGCTTTTCAACTCTTGATCCTCTCTCCAGAATGACGGGTCTTAACCCTGCGCGCGCAAGTTCCAGCCCTGCAAACATACCCGCCGGTCCAAATCCCACTATGACCGGCCTGCTCTCTTCGGATATCTCCGATATATCAGAATATGGGAAAGCATATGATTCTTCTTTGTATTCGCTTATATGTTTCTTATCTGCTCTCTTAGATAACTTCTTTAGTTCCAGGTCTACCTTAATATTATAAACATAAAAAATATCCGGTTTTCTGCGTGCATCGACCGATCTTTTTATGATCCGGAATCCCGGGAGATCGCCCGGCTTGGATCCCAGCTTTTTACATAATGCTTTCTTGATATCTTCCATACTGTGCCCAATAGGAAGCTTTACCTGCTCAACAACTATCATAAATCATCCATTTCTCCGACGGACATTCCGGCTATTGCTCCTGATGTCCATGCCCATTGAAGATTATATCCTCCGCATGGCCCATCTACGTCCATAATTTCTCCCGCAAGATATACGTTTTCTACTTGCCTGCTTTCCATGGTGCTTATCTCTATATCATCCAGACTTACGCCTCCGCTGCATACCTGTGCCGAGTCAAAACCATTAGTCCCATTGATCTCCACACGATAATTTTTCATATGCTCTATAAATTCAGTCATTTTTTCTGCAGAAATATCACGCACTTTTCTGTCCGGACTGACACTCGCTTTACCCGCGACCGCTGTGACGAGCTTTGAGGGAAGCAGCCCTCCCCAGAAGTTGACCAGACTTCTGTCTCCCATTCTTACCTTAGCCGCCGTCATATCTTTTATAAGCTTTTCGATCTCAAATTCAGGCAAAAGATCAAGAACTGCTGATACTTTTCTTTTCTCCCTGATGGCAGGTGCTACATATCTTGATATCTGAAATACAGGGATCCCTGAGATCCCATCCGGAGCAAACTGGACCTCCCCCGTATCTGAAGCTGTCTCACAGCCATCGATAAAGAGCCCTATGCGTGATGTATGCCTTACTCCTGCTGCCTTTTTATTTTCCTTATCGGGACTTGAAAGCTTGACCAGCGCCGGATAGGCTTCTGAATATCTGATGCCTAATCTGCTTAAAAATTCATATCCGGATCCATCTGATCCTGACTTGGGAGATGCCTTGGAACCTGCAGCGATAATAAGTTTTTCACTGCTTATATCTACCTTTTTGCCATCTTCAGATCGTCTCATCAGAGACATGAGAAAATCAGATGTTTTTTTCAGTTCACTTACTTCGGTATCCGTGAAAATATCCACTTTCAACCTCTTAAGCTCATCCCAGAGAGCATTTCTTATAGAAAGCGCCGTCTCTGAATATGGGTAAACATATCCATTTTTCTGCCTTGGAAATATCCCAACAGACCTGAAAAATTCCAGGGTCTCCTCCAGTCCGAATCTTTCAAGCGCTTTAGCCACTGCATTTTGCACCTTTTCAGGATAAAAGCCGGCCTGCATATTCATATTGGTATAGTTGCAGCGTCCGTTTCCTGTCTGCAGGATCTTCTTCCCCGGTTCAGACTTATGGTCGACTACCGCGATCTTCTTTCCTGATCTGGCCGCCATGATCGCCGCCATCATTCCTGAGGCTCCGGCGCCTATCACCAGGCAATCATATTTTTTTAGCATCCTGTTCCCCTGACCGATCAATCTCTTGCAATTCCAAGTTTCTGCAAAACAGCCTCCTGCTTGCTTTCCATAATACCTGCCTCATCTTCTTCCATATGGTCATACCCCATCAGATGAAACATTGAATGTGCTACAAGAAAAGCCAATTCTCTTTTTATGGAATGTCCGTACTCTTCAGCCTGATTTTTTATTCTTGGTACAGATATCATCATATCTCCAAGCATAAGCTCACCCGTATCAGGATTAAAATACTCTCCGGCATATTTTTCAAACATCTCCTCAAGACCTTCAAAATCTCCGGGCACCTCATAATCTATAGCAGGAAATGACAATACATCCGTAGGAAGATCTATATCTCTGAACTCTGAATTTATCTCCCTGATAGCGTCCTCATCTGCTAAGGTAATATTTACCTCCGCCTCATAAGGACATCCCTCCATATCAAGGGCTTTATTTACCACGTCCTCAATAACCTGCTCGTAGCCTTCTACTCCCAGTTCTTCACCTGTTTCATAAGAAATATTTACGCTCATTTTCTACCCCTTCTGTGGTCTGTCTTCTTTCCGGATGCCTCTTTTGCCTCAAAATCCTCATAAGCCTTTACTATACGCTGGACCAGAGGATGCCTTACAACATCTTTTGATGACAGTTTTGCAAAGCCTATTTCATCAATTTTTCCAAGCACCTTTAAAGCCTCGTCAAGGCCTGACTTTGCATTTTCAGGCAGGTCTTTCTGAGTCTGATCCCCTGTAACAACGACCCTTGATCCAAAGCCGACACGGGTCAGAAACATTTTCATCTGAGAAGGCGTTGTATTCTGTGCCTCATCAAGGATAATATACGCATTATCCAGAGTTCTTCCCCGCATATATGCAAGGGGTGCCACTTCAATAAGTCCCTTTTCCATATTGGCGTTAAAACTCTCTGCTCCCATTATTTCAAATAATGCATCGTAGAGCGGTCTGAGATATGGATCGACCTTGCTCTGCAGGTCTCCCGGCAAAAATCCGAGTTTTTCTCCGGCTTCGATAGCCGGCCTTGTGAGAATGATCCTCTCGACCTCTTTTTTCTTAAAGGCAGTTATTGCCATTGCCATAGCAAGATAAGTCTTACCTGTTCCTGCCGGTCCCATACCGAATACGATCATCTTACTGCGCATAAGATCGACATAAGCCTTCTGTCCCAATGTCTTGGGTTTTATAGGTTTTCCGGTAAAAGTCCTGCATATAAGATCTTTATCTACTTCTACGACTGCCTCTGCCTTGCCTTCTCTTGACATATCGATCGAATAATCCACATTCTGCTCTGTCACGAAACCGTTATTTACAGCCAATTCCAAAAGGTTTTTCATAACCGCTACTGCACGGCCTACAGACTCCTTGCTTCCCAATATCTTTACTCCGGATTCTCTGGAGATCACTGATACATCAAATGTCTTTTCAATTTTTTTAACATTGGCATCAAATGCACCAAATACTACGCTTCCGTATTTTGCCGGTATATCCAGATTTGCTTCAATAACTGTCAATAAAAAAACCTTCTTTCCAGAAATTTATTTGAAAATGATTATAACATATTTTAAATATTTCTATAGAAACCGCTCTGATCTGCAAGCATAAAAAATGACACAGGAAATTCCTGTGTCATTTCTTTAAAACAAATATAAATTAGTTATATTTACGTTTTCTCGCCGCTTCGGATTTCTTTTTACGACGAACGCTAGGCTTTTCGTAATGTTCTCTTTTACGAATCTCCTGCTGAATACCCGCTTTGGCGCAATTTCTTTTAAATCTGCGTAACGCGCTGTCTAAAGATTCGTTCTCTTTAACGATAACGTTTGACATTGCCTTCCTGACCACCCTTCTGTTGCGGATTGTGCCATCAATACATTTTTGGGTATCTATTCACTGCACTTGCATTATTATATCATGAAAATTTTTTTCGTCAATAACGAAGTAAAAGGTTTTTAAGGCAAAAGCGTCTCCAATACTGAAGGTGCTTCTGCAAGCATTTTATCTATATTGGACGGTTCCTTGCCTCCGGCCTGAGCCATATTAGGACGGCCACCACCGCCGCCTCCTACCATAGGCGCAAGCTGCTTGATCAGATTTCCTGCATGACCGCCATTCTTTACCGCATTATCAGTTGCCATTACGATCAAATTTACTTTTCCGCCTTCGGCCGAACCTGCTATAACAACTATTCCTGTTCCGACCTTTTCCTTCAGCTTGTCGCCCAGGTCTCTTAGTGCATTTGCATCTATATTGTCGACCCTTGTGCAGAGGATCTTCATATTCTTTACTTCCGTTACAGTCTCATCTGAATCTGAAAGCGCCTGACTTGCAAGCTTTGACTTCATACTTTCGTTTTCTGACCTGAGCGCTTTTATCTCTTCCAGCATTGCCGCGATCCTGCCGACAATATTGTGCGGTTCTGTCTTGGCAAGCCTTGAAGCTTCTTTCAGGTCTGCCTCTATACCTGCATAATAGCTTATGAGTGCAGATCCTGTGAGCGCTTCGATACGTCTTACCCCGGCGGATATCCCTGCTTCTGAGATAATTTTGAATTGCTGTATGCTTCCCGTATTCTTAACGTGAGTACCACCACAGAATTCCTTTGAAAAATCTCCTGCGCTTACAACTCTTACATTGTCTCCGTATTTTTCTCCAAAAAGAGCAGTTGCTCCTGTTTTTCTGGCTTCTTCAATAGTCATGACTTCTGTGATGACAGGTACATCTTTCTGGATCTCGCCATTTACCAGCGCCTCGACCTTTTCAATTTCCTCTGCTGTCATAGGCTGAAAATGCGTGAAGTCGAATCTGAGTCTGTCAGACTTTACCAAAGAACCTGACTGCTCAACATGACTTCCAAGAACCGTCTTTAAAGCTGCATGAAGCAGGTGAGTTGCTGAATGATTCTTACATGTATCAGATCTGTTGGCGCTGTCAACTTTCAATACGACCTTGTCTCCTGACCTGATCATACCTTTTGATATAAAGCCTATATGTCCCACTTTTCCGCCCTTAAGGTGGATCGTTGTAGTTACGGTAAACTCACCTTCAGGTGTTTCGATAACTCCGGTATCTCCGTCCTGACCACCCATCGTTCCATAAAAAGGTGTTTTATCCGTTATTATCGTTCCATGCTCGCCCTCTGAAAGCGCAGATGCTATCTCAGTATCTTCATAGATCTCTTCAGATTCGTCAACAAGCTCTGCTTTGGTCATAACACGTATCACTGATTCTGCTTCAAGACTCTCATATCCGACAAATTCAGTCGTGATGGCCGGATCGATAGTATCAAATACAGTCTCCTCCGCTCCCATGTAATTAGAAGTCTTACGGGCTGCTCTTGCCTTCTCTCTCTGAGCACTCATTTCTCTTTTAAAGCCTTCTTCATCAACAGTCATTCCCTTGTCTTCAAGTATTTCCATGGTGAGGTCGATCGGAAAGCCGTATGTGTCATAAAGCTTAAACGCATCAGATCCGGAAAGTTCCTTAGACCCTGTCTTTTCAAGTTCCTTTTCCATGGCTTCGAGGATAGAAAGCCCCTGATCGATAGTGTTATAGAAATTATCCTCTTCTCTTGTAATAACTTCTAAAATAAAATCTTTCTTTTCTTCCAGTTCCGGGTATCCGTCTTTGGATCCTTCAATCACAGTAGTTGCCAGGTCAGCAAGAAACTTATTCTGGATACCAAGAAGTCTTCCGTGTCTTGCAGCCCTTCTTAAGAGCCTTCTCAGTACATATCCCCTTCCCTCATTTGAAGGCATGATACCGTCACTTACCATAAATGTAACTGAACGAATATGATCCGTTATAACGCGAATAGAGATATCGGTCTTCTCATCATCCTTATACCCGATGCCGCTCATTTTACATACGTGATCTCTCAAGGCCTGCAGCGTATCCACATCGAAAATAGAATCAACATCCTGGACTACCACTGCAAGTCTTTCAAGTCCCATACCGGTATCTATGTTCTTCTGAGAAAGTTCTGTGTAGTTGTTGTTTCCGTCATTTTCAAACTGAGTGAAAACATTGTTCCATATTTCCATGAAACGGTCACCTTCTCCACCCATTACATCTTCCGGACCTGTTCCGTACTTCTCACCGCGGTCATAATAAATTTCTGAACATGGGCCGCACGGACCCGCTCCATGCTCCCAGAAATTGTCTTCCTTACCGAATCTGTAGATCCTTTCAGCCGGTACACCGATCTCCTTATTCCATATTTCAAATGCCTCATCATCGTCCTGATAAACGGAAGGGTACAGTCTGTCAGCCTCAAGTCCCACTACCTCCGTCAGGAACTCCCATGACCAATGGATAGCCTCCGTCTTAAAATAATCACCAAATGAAAAGTTTCCGAGCATTTCAAAAAATGTACCATGACGTGCTGTCTTACCTACATTTTCAATATCACCTGTACGAATGCATTTCTGACATGTCGTAACTCTTCTTCTGGGAGGGATCTCCTGCCCTGTAAAATATGGCTTTAAAGGCGCCATACCTGAGTTTATAAGCAAGAGTGAATTATCATTATGTGGAACGAGTGAAAAACTCTTCATTTTCAAATGTCCCTTACTTTCAAAAAAGTCAAGAAACATCTGTCTAAGTTCGTTCACACCTCTGTATTTAACCTGGTCGCTCATATTATCTCCCTTTTACCTCCAAATACCTGTCTCGGCAAAATTACCGGCTCTTACACTTGCTTCTTTTATGATCTGCTCATCATATCCAAGATTATCAAGCAGTGCAATAGCGTTTCTAGTTGTTGCAGGCCCCTCAAAAAGCTTGTATGAGAACTCTATCCCGTTCTCTGTCATTTCCTCTCGGAAATGATAATTGGCATAAGAGTTTTTAAGGAGACCTGTAAGTTCTATATCATGAGTGGCAGCAAATGCTGTAACCCTCTCTTTTGAAATATAATTTAAAATTGCAGAAGAGGCTGCTATTCGTTCTATCGTATTGGTCCCTCTGAGCACCTCATCTACGAAACAAAGTACCGGCATATCGTCCGGCTCTTCAGCTGCATCAAGAATTCTTTTCAGAGCCTTTATTTCCACCATATAATAACTTCCTGACGATTTAAGGTCATCCCGCAGAGACATAGATGAATACACTCTGAACATAGGAGCCCTATATTTTACAGCTAACGCCGTAGCCATAGTCTGTGAAAGGATGGCATTAATAGCAACAGCCTTAAGAAAAGTAGATTTACCTGAAGCATTGGATCCCGTCAGAAGCACATGAGACGATCCATCCTTGGGAAGTGTGATCGAGTTAGCTATAGGATCTTCTATCAATGGATGGAATACCTCTTCTAATTCTATCTCGGTTCTCTGTCCGATATCCGTAAATTCCGGTCTTGACCAATACGGAAGTGCTTCTCTGTAGGAAGCGGTCACGATAGACATCTCAATAAAACCAAAAGTCTCCATAAGATCTGTGATAGCCTGCTTCTGACCCTGCATTTTCTTTATGGCAGAATTATAGTGAATTATATCCACATGAGTAAACATACGTATATAGTTCATAAACACTTCCGCAGGAGAGCCTGTAGATCTGGAATCTGCGATCAGCCAGTCCCCTCTTGTACAAGGCTTAAGGCTGTCAACCGATCTCTCTATAATGTCCATTTTTTCAGACAGAACTTCCGGATACTCTCTGCATAATTCTCTGTCAGCCAAAAGATCATTTCCCGTTCTTACCATCCTCGAGACCTGACTCAGGCAGATGAAATAAGGTTCGATCTCAGGCTTTTTCTTGAAATATATAGCTGTAGCCGTAAGACTTACTCCTATTATGAAAATAACACCCAATGGCGCATTTTTAGTCACCGCAAATATGATAGACGCAATAAGCAGAATATCAAGAATAATTGAAACACCACTTCCTATAGGTCTCAGGGTCTGGATAGTATCAAGATAATCGGAAAAAGAGAAATTATGAACGAATCCAAGCTTTGACAGCCTGCTCTGTGTCTTCAGTCTGGCACCTTCATTTCCGGACATGAACTCAGCTGAGCTGTCAAGATCTTTTAATTTCCTTTTATCCTTTTCCGGCATCCTTAGAGACTTATATACATACTCTCTTCCTATTGAGGATTGGGCACAGTCCATTGATCTGAATATATCATCCATTTCCAGATCATTCCAGGTTATATCATCAACGTAGAACCCACGATCTTTTGAATGCATTGCATAATGAGAGATGTTGTCATAATCATCTCTCGGATATTTCTTCGACTGAAACCGTCCCCAGCTGCCTTTATTTTTATCCTTTTCCTGTCCCGCTTTCGTGGCGCGTGAATTAATTGCTGCAATAACTATTAAAACTGCGGCAAACGCTAAAATTATCCAAATTTTCAATCCATGCTCCTATATTTTTAAGCTCCGGGATACTGAACGACCGTCTCAACGCTGTGATCAGGAACCTGGTCTCTTCCTTTCAGACCGCATAATTCGATCAGACATACGATCCGGACGACCTCTCCGCCTAATTTCTCGATCAATTTGACCATAGCTTTAGTCGTTCCGCCTGTTGCCAGAAGATCATCAATAATAACGACCTTATCTCCCGGTTTTATACCATCCTTGTGAATCTCAATAGTTGCTGAACCATACTCAAGATTATATGTTTCTTCCACTGTTTCCGCAGGTAATTTCCCCTTTTTTCTTATAGGCACGAATCCTACGCCTGTATTATATGCAATAGGTACTCCGAAGAGAAAGCCTCTTGCCTCAGGTCCGACTACAACGTCAAACTCCACGCCATCCAGTTTTTCCTGCATTGAATCGATCGCAAGCCGGAGTCCTTCAGGATCCTGTAAAACTGTGGTAATATCTCTGAAATCTATCCCCGGCTTCGGGAAGTCTTTAATACTTCTTATGTAACTCTCAACTGTCTTTTCCATGGTAACTCCTCGGTATGTCAACAACTTTCTTTGATCTCACCTTTTTTATAGGCATCAATCAACTCATATAAATCATCTATAGTCTGCTGTATCTCCAGACCATCATCCGTATCTCTTATATAAATACGCTCTTCTTCTATCGCGCTTGAAACTGCATCAGATATAATATCATCCCCGTTTTTCACAGCATCCTCTGCACTGGTAAAAGGCTTATGCGCCGCAAGGACCTTGCCTCTGGAATTATAGACAAGCGTATATCCCGCAATTCCTGTTTCCTTGTGATAAGACCGCGAAAAACCTCCATCAATAACATATATCTTGCCGCCGGCCTTTACCGGATCTTCTCCCTTAGCCTGTTTTACCGGCACATGCCCGTTTACGATAATGCCCTTATCCGGATCAAGTCCGAATTCTTTCAATATGTTTCTTGCCGTTTCTTCAGCTCTATCCTCATCCTTGATCAGGCTGTAATATGGATTCTTCTCTTCCTTCTGCGCTTCTTTATCATCTGTAATATATCTTTCAAATGTAGCCATTTTAGCCTTTCCAAACAGAGGAGAGTCCGGCGCATTCCACAGGTACCATAAAGTATTGGCACCCCTTTCCTTGTCTTCGAATCTGTCCGAAGTGAAGCCTTTTCTTACCAAAGCCTCAAGCGCATCATACCAGGCCTTGCCTCTGTAGGTCTTTCCATCCATTTCAACCTCTCTGAAACTTCCGTCTTCGTTAAGAAGTACACAGGCATGAAACATGAGGTTCCCATTGTATGTCAGATACATTCCGCCCTTGTTCACGAGGAGACGCACATGCCTGTTAAGCTTCTCGCATTCCTTAAAAGATCTGCAGAGCTTATCCATCAGGTCCTGCTCATCCTTATTAAGCTCGTACGGCGCATTAGGGTCGACCGTAGGATAATACGGATCCTTAAGAAGGATCTCTCTTCCATCTATATTTATCGTTCCCTTATCGTAATCGATCATTTCCAGAACGCGTCTGTCATCCATATGGTATTCAGGATGATCGATCACCAGCTGTCCTTCTATCTTCCATTGGATAATGCTTATAGCCTTATGCATTTTTAAGGTAAGCTGAGTCTCCCGGTCCTGAGTTATCTCCCTTCCCTTGATCGCATAACACTCGCACGGATCATCATCATAGTACTTGGCTGCAAACTGCATAAGAGGGATCATGTTGATCCCGTAACCGTCTGAGATGATACTGAGGCCGTCATATCTCAGGCTCGAACGAAGTATATTGCATATGCATGCAGCGTGTCCGAGCGCAGCACCCATCCATACAACATCGTGGTTTCCCCACTGCACGTCGAAATTCGGATGCTTTTCAAGGTAATCCATAATAAAATGCGGACCCGGCCCCCTGTCATAGATATCCCCGATAATATGCAGTCTGGCGATCACCATTTGCTGGATCAGCTCTGCCATCACCTTTATCAGGTCATCGGCCCTGCCAAGCCTTATAGTCGTATCGATTAGACTCCGATAATAAGTACCCTTATCGGCTGAATCAGGATCAAGATAGATGAGTTCTTCCACGATATATGAATATTCCTCAGGAAGAGCCTTCTTCACATATTTCCTTGGATATTTCTGGATAGACTGTTTACAAACACTTATCATTCTGCTGATAAGCACCTCATATTCATCATCAGTAAGCCCGCCTACCTCATTTATAAGTTCCATTTTTTCTTTGGGATAGTAAATGATCGTAGCCAGTTCCTTTTTATCATCCTCAGAAACGGAATCGCCTAAGGCGTCATTGATCTTACGTCTGACGGCTCCCGATCCGCTTTTCATAACATGAAAAAAAGCTTCATGTTCGCCGTGAATATCCGTAATAAAATGCTCTGTTCCCTTAGGAAGGCTAAGGATCGACTCCAGTTCTATTATCTTAGCCGCTGCCGCAGTAATATCAGGATAAGATCCTGCAATCTTTTTTAAGTATTTGTATTTACCGCTCTCCATAGTATCCTCACAAAAATAATTTCTGAACTTTTTTATATCTTATATTTTTTCAACTGCAAGAATCACATTGTTTCCATTGATATCCCATTCCTTCTCAAACACGCCATTTTCTGAAGACCTGTCAAAGAAAATATTATCTGCAAGAACGATCTCCCTGATCTTATTCTCATATTTAACAAGCGCATCCTTTATGCCACCAGCCTGAATATAAACATTTATCCTGTCCATAACTTCAAAACCGGCATCTTTACGCATTGTCTGGAGCTTACTTACAAGCTCTCTGAAGTATCCTTCCTCGATGAGTTCAGGTGTAAGCGTCGTATCAAATACAACGATGATCCCATTCTCAGATTCGGCAACAAAGCCTTCCTTCTGCTTCATTCCTATAAGAAGATCTTCTTTCTCCAGCTTTATCTCCTCACCGTCAAGAGCGATCGTAAGGAAGCCTGTTTCGTTGATCTGCGAAACCGCATCGTTTCCGTCAAGGTTCTCAAGAATAGTCTTAAGCTTACCGATCGACTTTCCAAACTTAGGTCCCAGGATCTTAAGCTGAGGCTTCAACGTATATTCCGTATATTCAGATACGTCGGTGGACCATTCCACAGATTTAACATTAAGCTCATCTTCAATGATCTCTGTATAGAAATCACCAAGTGCAAAAGCGGCACTCACGTACATTTTTGCGATAGGCTGACGTGTCTTGATATTAGTTGCATTACGGCATGAACGTCCAAGAACTACCACCTGAAGAACATCATCCATGTTCTCTTCCAGTTCCTTGTTGATCATTTCTTCATCAGCAGACGGATAATCACAAAGATGGATGCTTTCAGGAGCGGAGCTGTCGACGCTTCTTACAAGGTTCTGATATATAGTCTCCGTCATAAACGGAACCATAGGCGCAGCAAGCTTGCAGAGCTCTACAAGAGTCGTGTAAAGAGTCATATAAGCATTTATCTTATCCTGCTCCATACCCTTAGCCCAGAATCTTTCACGTCCACGGCGTACATACCAGTTGGAAAGTTCATCAGTAAACTTTTCCAAAGCTCTGGCCGCTTCGGTTATCCTGTAATTTTCAAGATGACTGTCTACCTCTTTTATAAGAGTATTGAGCCTTGAAAGGACCCATTTATCCATGACGCACAACGATTTTTTATCAAGCTCATATTTAGTAGGGTCAAATCCGTCAATATTTGCATAGAGAATATAGAATGAGTATGTATTCCAGATAGTTGAGAGGAATTTTCTCTGTCCTTCTGTAACGGCTTCATCATAAAATCTGTTAGGCAGCCATGGCATGGAATTTTCGTAGAAATACCATCTGATAGCATCAGCTCCATGGGTATTGAGCGCATCCATAGGGTCCACAGAATTACCCTTGGATTTACTCATCTTGGCACCATTCTTATCAAGAACATGTCCAAGAACGATTACATTTTCATAAGGCGCCTTGTTAAAAAGCAGAGTCGATATAGCAAGAAGTGAATAAAACCACCCTCTTGTCTGGTCAACGGCCTCTGATATAAACTTAGCCGGAAACTGCTGCTCAAACTTATCTGCATTTTCAAATGGATAGTGGTGCTGAGCAAACGGCATCGATCCTGAATCAAACCAGCAGTCGATGACTTCCGGAACTCTTTCCATCTGCCCTCCGCACTTCTCGCACTTTATGGTCACCCTGTCTATATAAGGCTTATGAAGCTCTATATCTTCCGGACAGTTTTCCGACATGGACTTAAGTTCTTCAACACTTCCCACCGCATGCATATGGCCGCAGCTGCACTTCCATACGTTGAGCGGAGTTCCCCAGTATCTGTCACGGCTTACTCCCCAGTCCTGGAGATTCTCGAGCCATGCGCCAAATCGGCCTGTTCCGATAGTTTCAGGGATCCAGTTGATAGTCTTGTTATTTCTGATGAGGTCATCCTTTACATCTGTCATCTTAATGAACCAGGATTCTCTCGCATAATAAATAAGAGGAGTATCACATCTCCAGCAGAATGGATATTCATGTTCAAATTTAGGAGCATCAAAAAGCTGTCCCTTAGCCTTTAAGTCTGCAAGTATCTCCGGATCCGCGTCCTTTACAAACTTGCCCGCATAAGGAGTTTCTTCCGTAAGGCATCCCTGGCTGTCAACAAACTGAATAAGCGGAATATCATACTTTCTTCCTACACGCGCATCGTCCTCACCAAATGCGGGAGCTATATGAACTATACCTGTACCATCTGACATAGTTACATAGTCATCTGCCACAAGGAAGTGGGAATTTCTGCCAAGCTCCTCCGCCTTTTTTCTTGAACACTCAAACAATGTTTCGTAAGGCCTTCTTTCAAGATCAATACCCTTGAATGATTCAAGTATTTCATAGTCAGGACCAAAATCCTTCTTTTCCTTATCGATCTCAGCTCCTGCCGCTGCCTGTTCTTTCTCATATGTTTTTTTTGCAAGGCCTGACAGGACCTTATCAGCAAGCGCCTCCGCAAGAATATAGCTGCAGCCGTCTGCAGCCTTGACCTTTACATAAGTTTCATCCGGATTGACACAAAGACCAACGTTGCTTGGAAGAGTCCATGGAGTCGTTGTCCACACAAGATAGTACGTATTTTCTTCGTTTGCCTTGAACTTAACGATGGCTGAACGTTCCTTTACAGTCTTGTAGCCTTGTGCTACCTCATGGGATGACAGAGGTGTTCCACATCTTGGGCAGTAAGGAACTATCTTATGACCTTTATATAAAAGACCTTTTTCAAATATCTGCTTTAGCGCCCACCATTCAGACTCAATAAAATTATTCTCATATGTGATATAAGGGGCATCCATATCGGCCCAGAAGCCCACTTTAGAAGAAAACTCTTCCCACATTCCCTTATATTTCCAAACGCTTTCGCGGCACTGCTTTACAAACGGTTCAACTCCATACTCTTCGATCTGCTCTTTCCCATCAAGCTGAAGCGCCTTTTCCACCTCAAGCTCAACAGGGAGACCATGTGTATCCCAGCCTGCCTTTCTTGGAACATAATATCCCTTCATAGTTCTGTGTCTTGGGATCATATCCTTGATCACTCTTGTAAGAACATGACCAACATGCGGTTTTCCGTTAGCTGTAGGAGGTCCGTCATAGAATGTATATGTAGGAGCACCTTCTCTGATTTTTAAACTCTTTCTGAAAATATCATTTTCTTTCCAGAAATCTTCTATCTCTTTTTCCCTATCAAGGAAGTTCATATTAGGGGAAACTTTCTTGTACACCATGGTTAAAGCCCTTTCTTTATGTAAAATAAGTACAAAAGATTATACCATAAAATCACCTTATCCCAAAATTATAAAAATCCTGCATACGGCCCGATTCTATATGTATAAAGATTATCAAGAATATATTATATCAATAATATTTCTTTGAATTTTATTTTTTCTTTTGATATTATTTAATTATCATATCGTGCAGATTCTCTCACGATATGTGTCTGTGGTCATGCTGCCACGGCATATGTCAGCATAACAAAGACATAACTGAAAACTCCATTGCCATAAGGAGATGAAAATGAAAAAAACGAAAATAATAGCCGGAGCTGCCTGCATGGCATTAGTTCCATGCCTTCTTACCGGCTCTGTTCTTGCCGGAAATGTTTCTTCTCAGACATCTGTCAAATGGAATAAAGAATGTTCCATCAGATTTGAGAGGACATTTACCGGAAATGCCGGCGACCTCACTGCTGCCGGTATAATTGCGCCTTCATCATCACTTTCAATGAAGGGCTCATATTCTGCTGTGCAGAATCTTTCAGGAAATGACCTTGCTGTGTATAAGGTCATTCACAACAAGTTCAAGGAAGTTGCTAATGGCAATATTACAGATACTGTCCTTTATATCTCAGCTAAGGAATTAAAAGATGCCGGATGGTCTGTAAATACGAGCTCTGATTACTCCGGTGCTCATCAGCTGCTCAATTCCAACCATGACGCTTTCTGGAAGCATAAGTCTGCTGTTCTCATAGCTCTTATGAGTGATGATCCCGTAGCGACCGCATGGTATGACAAAACTGTCGGTGTTGCGCCAGCCTCAGAATCCGATCTGATCACAAGAGCCACGCCTGACAAGTTCCCGGGCTATGACAAAAATACCGGATACATGTATATCACAAAAGATACAAATACTAACACATATGAGCTGAAAGGCTTCTGGGTAAGCTATGCTGTGATCAAGGATTTCCAGGACTCTTCTGCCGCACAGCCTAAACTCACCGTCAAAAAAGGCGGAGATGGCATGACAAGAGCTACTGTTGCACTAAAAAAAGCCAATGAGATCGTTAACGCGGCAGCTTCCAAGTCAGATATAGAAAAAATAAGATACTATAATGAGCAGATTTCCTATCTGACTTCATATGATACTGAGTACTATGAAAAGAATACTAACAGTGATCCTTCCGACGATATCCCATATGGCGGTCAGTCCGAATACTTCAACGTATTTGATGGAAATGCATCTACCAGGGTCGTATGCGAAGGTTATTCCAAGGCCTTCAAGCTTTTATGCAATCTTACGACCTGGGGCGGCACTGTGGATTGTAATATCGTAACAGGTAATACGGATGGCGGAACCGGTGCCGGACCTCATATGTGGAATATAATCTCTTATGGAGGAAATAATTACCTTGTAGACTGTACCAATAACGATGAAGGCACTATAGGCGCTCCGGATAAACTTCTGCTTGCCGGAGTAGACAGTATATACGCCCCATCAACTACTGTTTCCGGTTCCGTATCTAACGGTTATTCTTTAGGCATCAACAGCAGTCTGATCAAGTATACATATGATTCCGCTATACTTAATACCTTCACTAAGGCTCAGCTCGATCTTGGACGCCCTGTCCTGCAGATCAGCAAGACTCCTCTTGAAATAAGTGTTAAAAAGGGAAAAGCCGTTGATAATGCTGACCTTATCGGTGCAAAAGAGGCAGGCAGCAATGAAACAGCAAAGGTCACCTATAAGGGTTCTCCTGTAGCAGGCCACTTTGAGTGGAACAGCGAAGTTACTTCATATGGAGATTTTGGAAGCCATATGTATAAATGCAGATTCGTTCCTGATAATTCTGATGCATATGCACCAATAGAAAACATTACTGTTAAGGTCAATGTTCGCGGCGAAATGTTAACTGTAAAGTATCAGTGGGATGGTGCCCCTGTATCTGCACAGCTTCCTCCTGACGGACCTGAATTCGAATATGGTGTAGACCCTACACCTGCCACAGAGGCTTCATTCACTGCCGGAAAGAAGATCTCCGGAGAAAAGGACGGAAGCAAGGGAAATTATGTATTCTCAGGATGGGATTCCGGCAATCCGGATAATGCTGGTAAAGCCTTTATATACAAGGGCAGCTGGTCATTTGAAGCTGACACTCCGATGAAGAAAAAATATACGATCACTTATAACAACGGCGGAGGAAGCGGCTCTATGCTTGATGCTGTTGCCACAGAAGGAGAGCCGTTCACACTTACTGAGTGCCGCTTTACAGCCCCTGAAAATAAAGAATTCAAGGCATGGTCAATAGACGGCAGCGAGTATCAGCCAGGCGCTAAATATACTTTCAGCAAGGCGACTACCGTTAAAGCACTATGGAAAGATAAGGTCACAGTTCCAACTCAGACGACTCCAACAAAACCTACTAAACCTACAGAAACAACTCCTTCAGTTCCAACAGAACCTACAGTCCCTTCTGTGCCTGACGCTCCAAAATATCTGATCAGCAAAGGCGCGGGTTTCACATGGATCAAACCGAGCACAGGCAATTTGAGTTTTACATGCAGCGGAGATTACTCTAAATTCATAGGTATAGAGATCGATGGACAGGTCACCCCAAAAGATAAGTATACATCCGCTTCCGGTTCAACTATAGTAGACCTGAAATCAGAGTATCTTAACACCCTGGAAGCCGGATCTCACAAGATCGTTTTTGTCTATACTGATGGAAAGACTGATGCTGCCGAATTCACAGTTGCAAATGCACAGAGCGGCAACAATGGCCCTGTTAAACCGGGCAAAAAATCCCCTTCAGTCGTGGATGCTTCTGAAAGCGACCTGAAGAAATCCCCTGCAACAGGTGATAAAAATAATCTTGCTGTATCTGTGTTTGCTATTATAGCTTCCGGCGCAGCAGCTATCGGAGCTATTGCTTTCAAGCGTAAACGCAGCTGATAAGATATAATTTTAAAATCGATCATATACGCAATACGCAAAAACGGCCATAAATGAGTTTTCTCATTTATGGCCGTTTTTATTACGTTTACCTTTCTTTTCCGGTCCCTGCACCGATGTTATGCTTGTTTGCAGCTGTATCATATAACATTTGACCGTATCCATACCGTTTTCTGTAATGCATAAGGCATACTACGGTCACTGCCATAGCTCCGACCTCTGAAGCTATGATAGAGAGCCATATTCCGTTCACTCCCAGGAACAGCGGCAACACATATACAAATATAAGCTCAAATACAAGCGTTCTTGTCAGCGAAAGCCCTGCCGATACAGCTCCGTTGTTCAGAGCTGTGAAGAAGGCCGATCCGAAAATATTTATACCAAGCGTCAGATACGCAAAAGCATAGATCCTGAAAGCGTATACCGTAAGTTTTTTCAGGTTATGATCATAACCCACAAAAATATCAGCAATTGCCGGCGCAAAAATCTGAGCCAATGCAAATAAAGTTATCCCTAATACGATCATTATCACTATGCTTTTTCTGAATACTGACCTGAGAGCCCTCTTATCTTCCGCGCCATATTTATAACCTATGACCGGAGAGGCTCCTATGGAATATCCCATAAATACACCCATGAATATTGCCGAAACGTATTCGATAGCGCCATACGCGGACACACCGTCCGGACCTGTGAATTTCATAAGCTGTATGTTATAAACGATATTTACGACTGATAATGAAATGTTGGTTACGAATTCCGATGATCCATTTCCACATACTTTTGCCAGTGTTTTCCCTTCAAAACGGGCCCTGCCAAGACTTAACCTGCTTGTATTTTTTCTTAAAAAATAAAATAGGGGAATCAGTCCTGCTATGTATTCACTCATTACTGTTGCATACGCTGCCCCTTCGATACCCATTCCAAGGGCCCCAACGAATATCCCGTCAAATGTGATATTATTTACCCCCGCCAGGATCATTACCAACAGTCCTATCTTCGGCTTCTCTGCTGTTACGAGAAAACTCTGAAAAAAGTTCTGCAGCATAAAACATGTAAGAGAGATCATCGATATTCTGGTATATCTTATACACATAGGAAGCATATCCGGACTTGCCCCCAGCATGACAGCTATTGGCTTAACAAATATAAATCCAAGTATAGATGCGCTTACTCCTACACCTATCAAAATATAGGTAAGCATTGAAAAAACTTCATTTGCCTTTTTCTCATTTCCCTGTCCCATAAGCATCGATACCAGCGCCGAACCTCCTGTACCGAACATATAACCTATGGTCGACAGTATCATTATGAACGGCATTATTATATTTACTGATGCAAATGCGGTCTTACCTACAAAATTTGATACGAAAAATCCATCTATGACTACATACACCGAAGAAAAGACCATCATTATGACAGAAGGCATAACGAATCTTACCAGCCTCTTCAGGTCAAAATCATCTGACAGATTTATCGCGTCTTTTTTAAGCTCTCCCATGATCCTATCCTTTTTTTGATACCGTCCAGATACAGGGTATTCAGACGTAAAAATTCTTCCCTTTCCTCTTTAGTCCACTCATTAAATATTTCGTTCTCCGCATCGACCAGCGGTTTCGCACATGTGTCCTGCAGTTCTTTCCCCTTGTCGGTCAAAACCACTATCGTATTCCTGCCGTAACCGCTTCTCAGTTCAAGCAGTCCTTCCTTTTCCATTTTCTTTATCGCTGAATTTACTGTCTGCCTGGATGTGCATGTAAGCTTATATATTTCACTCTGGTTACATCCCTCTTCAAAATCGTATAAGACATATAAAATGTCCATAACACTGTCCGCAACGTCTTTTTTTACCGCAGCCATATGATAATAACTGTCTATCTCCGCCGCAAGCAGATTAAACCTTTTTAAGGCATCTGATTGTTTGCTCATTAAGGCACCTCCGTCCCAAGTCCGAAATCATATATAGATATTAGTACGATATCGGACATTTGTCAAGCAGTTTAACTAAAATACAAGATCCCGGGAGGCTAATAAATGGCTTATAGCTTCCCGAGACCTTGTAGTCATATTTTTATTTTCAATTTACTTCATAAACTGGTCTAATGCAGTGTTAAGCATATCTATCGCCTGTTCATCTCCGTTGTCAGCCGATTCGATTATGCAATGAGTAACATGCTCTTTCAGGAGCTCACGTCCTATATTGTTCACCGCTGACTTAACTGCCGCTAACTGGATAAGGACCTCTGAGCAGTCCACCTCATTTTCGACCATCTTCTTTACATGCTCCATATGTCCGATCGCCCTGCTGAACCTGTTCAGGATCTTTTTGGTGTGCTCCGGATTGTGATGGTGTTCATGTGCGTGCTCATGACTGTGTCCATGTTCATCATCATTATCGATATAGCGGACACCTTTTTTTATTTCTTCTTCTGTGGCAATTCTCACGGTCACATGGCCATGATTACGGATATGAACATGTGCATGATTTCCTTTATGCATCTCTTCATGTTCTTTTTCTGATAATACTCTTCCGTCTTCTGCGCCTATTGCCTTTGACTTTTTTGTGGACTTTTTCTCAGCCATTATTAAATTCCTCCAGCCATTACATAGTTATAGGTATTATATCATAAATACAATATAATTATTATCCCCCTAAATGGATATTGAGAGCCAATATATTCAGTGTTTAAGGTGTTTTGGCTTGACTCACCAATATAAAAGCTTTATCATTGAATGAATTTAGGGAGGTGGACATGACTAAAAAAATTATTGATCTGCACTCACACTCATTATATTCCGATGGTTCAGATTCACCTGCGGAACTTATTGAAAAAGCCAAGGCGGCAGGTCTCTCTGCCCTTTCATTGACCGACCACGACACAGTAAAGGGCGTGCCCTATGCTATTGAAGCCGCTGCAGGCAGTGATCTTGAAATAATACCCGGTGTTGAGCTGAGTACATTTTATAAAAAGCAGGAGATCCATATAGTCGGCCTTTATGTGGATCATACGGACAAAAAGTTCCTCTCTGCCCTCGACCACATCCGCTTCCTGCGCGAGGAAAGAAATCGTAAGATGTGTGCCAGACTCCATATAATGGGTGTAGATATAGACTATGATGATCTTATATACATTTACAGGAGCAATACTATCACCCGTGCTCATATTGCCAACTATCTTCTTGAGAATGGATATATCGATAACTATAAAGAAGCCTTTGTAAAATATATAGGCGATGAAAGCCCTGCATTTATACAGTGGGAAAAAATATCAGCCCAGGATGGCATAGGACTCATACGGAAAGCCGGCGGCGTACCCGTTCTCGCTCATCCCGTCGCCTATAAAATGGAAGACTATGAGCTTGAAGATATGCTTGAATTACTTATTGCATCAGGCCTTATGGGTATGGAAGTCTATTACTCCACCAATTCACAGTCCTTTACAGAAAGGTCTAAGAATATCTGCAGAAAGTATGATCTTATAATGAGCGGCGGCTCTGATTATCATGGAAGGACAAAGCCTCTTATCTCTCTTGCCAAGGGTATGGGCGGACTCAGAGTTCCTTATGATCTCATCTATCCTATCAGAGATGCATCCGAATATTATAAAAAGCTCCATCCATAAGACCCCGAAAGTATTTATACTTCCGGGGTCTTACTCTGTAATGATAACTTTTTTTCAAGATCAATGATGGAACAGTCTAATCCCCGTAAAGCACATAACCATACCGTGCTTGTCACAGCATTCGATCACCGCATCATCTCTGATAGAACCGCCCGGCTGAGCAATATACTTAACACCTGACTTGAACGCTCTTTCAACATTGTCACTAAATGGAAGAAAGGCGTCTGAGCCAAGGGTAACATCTATATTGCCTGCAAGCCACTCTTTCTTTCTTGCCTCTGTAAGAGGCGCAGGTCTCTCCGTAAACACTCTTTCCCATTCTCCATCAGCAAGAATGTCTTCTGCAAATTCTCCAATATAAAGATCTGTGGCATTGTCCATATCAGCTCTTCCAATACCTTCCTTGAATGGTAGCTCCAGAACCTCAGGCATCTGGCGCAGATACCAGTTGTCAGCCTTGGTTCCTGCAAGACGTGTACAGTGTATCCTTGACTGCTGGCCTGCACCGATACCGATAGCCTGTCCGTCCTTAACATAACAAACTGAATTAGACTGCGTGTACTTAAGAGTGATAAGCGCAACTATCATATCATTTTTGGCTTTTTCAGCAAGATCCTTATTCCTGGTCACGATATTATTCAGAATATCCGCATTGATCACAAGTTCATTCCTTCCCTGTTCAAATGTAACTCCAAAAACATCCTTGCTTTCTACTGCAGCAGGCTTATATTCCGGATCGATCTGAATAATATTATAATTACCCTTTTTCTTTGCAGAAAGTATCTCAAACGCTTCTTTTGTGTATCCCGGTGCAATAACACCGTCTGAAACCTCCGGTTTGATAAGCATTGCAGTTTCCCGGTCACAAATATCTGAAAGCGCGATGAAATCTCCGAATGAGGACATCCTGTCAGCACCTCTTGCCCGTGCATAAGCACACGCCAGCGGAGATAACTCCCCTATTGCAGGATCGACTCTGTAGATCCGCTTCAAAACGTCAGTTAATGGATATCCAAGGGCAGCTCCTGCAGGTGACACATGTTTAAAGGATGTTGCTGCCGGATGACCCGTAGCCTCTTTAAGTTCCTTAACGAGCTGCCATCCGTTAAATGCATCAAGAAAATTAATATAGCCCGGTTTCCCGTTAAGTACCTCAGCCGGGAGATCACTGCCGTCCTTCATATGGATCCTTGATGGTTTCTGGTTAGGATTACATCCGTATTTTAATTCGATCTCGTTCATCTTTTCCTCCAGATCATTTATTCTTGTTAATAATTCTTGTTTCCGTCTCTCCTGTCTCAATGTCGATATATCTGACAAACAAGGATACCTTATTATCCTCGTTCAGATTTTCCCAGCATGTTTTGGCAAATGCATCAATATCATCTGTTGTTTCCAGCAAGACAGGCTCGCCCTCGAAACTTGGAAGCGGATCGATACCCTTCTCATATGTATGTATAAAATGAGCCTGACCTGCAAGCGGGGTCTTGTAAGAATAGAAAAATCTCTCACATGCGGCCGGATCCCCTCCTGCACTCTTAAGGATTGAAAGTTTATATGAATATTCACAGTTTTCGATCGTCATGATACCGGAGATCCTCGGTGTATAGTTAGGTGCATCCGGCTCGAACTCGCGCGTATGAAGAGAATCTTCGAAGGTCTTTCCCTCTTTCATAAGATCATATATCGTATCAGTCTGATCTCCGTTAGTAACGATGGTGTGATCGCCAAGAACACGAACAGGCGCATATATGATAAGACTCGGATCTTCTAATTTAGCCGGATCAAATGCCTGTGTCCTAATCCCCTGTCCATCCTCTTTAAATACTCTGTTCCTGCTGTTTTCACTTCTGCCCATAATAAAGTAAGCTGTTACGGCTCTCCCGCCGTCCGGCGTCAATCCAATGATTATACCTCTTCCGGGATAAGTACTTGATGATAATTCTTCAGCTATTGTACGCATCTTTTCTCCTCTCAACCTCAACTATCGATATTGTTATATATGATAAGCTATAGGGCAGCTTTATTCAATTTAATAATTTCCTAAAAGTCTCATATACTTTGATTCTTCATAAATGGCTCTCAGGGCATTTTTGACCGCCACATCGCGAAGATTTCCCTCAAAGTCCACAAAAAACCTAGAATCCCACACCTTAGAATGCATCGGTCTTGATTCGATCTTGATCATATTCAGGTCATTGCTGACTATCGGACTTAAGAGATTATAAAGGCTTCCCTTCTCGTTCGCCGTCTCAAAGATAACAGAAACTTTACCGGCATCTTTTCTGAACCTTCTCTTTCCGAAGATTATAACGAATCGGGTCGTATTATTTTTAAAATCATTAATATTTTTTTCTAAAATATCCAGTCCGTACAGAGCGGCCTCTTCACTGGCGATCGCAGCATTTTCAACCGACCCCAGCTCCTTTATAAGCTTTGCAGACAAGGCCGTGTTTGAAGTGGTTTTTCTTTCCCAGTCCTTATGTTTTTCAAGAAAACCATCACACTGGAAAAAAGCCTGAGTATGTGAATATACCTTTTTTATATCAGAGATCCTGGCACCCGGAAGTCCCAAAAGCGCATGATCTATCTTGACAAATGTCTCCGCAACTATATAAACAGGATATTCAAAAAGAAGATCATATATCTCCGTAACAGATCCTGCCGTAGAATTTTCTATGGGAAGAACGGCAAAATCTGCTTTATCTTCCAGAACCTCCTTGATAGCATCACGCCAGGTATTGACCTTGTAAGTATCCGCTCCCGACCCGAAAAATCTTCTTGCCGCAATATGCGAATAAGCTCCCTCTATACCCTGATAGGCTACTTTGACTCCATCCTTCCTGACCTCATCCATGATCTCATATGGGTCAAGCTTGGACTGCCCGTTTTCTTCCAGCTGGCGATATTGTATCTTTCTGCTGTTTTGCATTATCTGCTCGAATATCTTGGCAATATCGGCCTTATTTTCATCTGCTTCAACAAGCCTTCTGACTCTTTCAAGCTTCTCCGCTTCTCTCACAGGGTCAAATACGGCCTTTCCCGTCTTCAGCTTATAATCCGCAACTTCCTTTGCAAGGCCGATCCTTTTCTCAAGAAGTTTTATTATCTCCTGATCCGTTTTGTCAATATTCTCTCTGATCATATTTAAATCTGACATATATACACCTTTTATACACCTTTGAAATATAAGTAAATGGAAATAGGCTTAAAGGAAATTCCTTCAAGCCTATAGATCTGTCAATCAAACTTATCGAGAACAGGAACGAGCCTCTTCATCATCTCATCCACATCTGCCTCTGTAATGATGAGAGGCGGAAGGAAACGAAGAACATCACTCCCCGCTGAAAATAAGATAAGACCATTTTCAAGTGCAAGATCGATCACCTTATAAACATCTATATTCATGATAAGTCCCTGCATAAGGCCCTTGCCTCGGCGCCCTGATATGAAATCATATCCTGCGATCAATTCCTCTAACCTGGATTCAAAGTATGGAATTATTTCCTTTACATGATCCACCAGCTTATGGCTCTCAAACATCTCAAGAGTTTTTACGACTGCTGCTCCTGCAAATGGATTGCCGCCATAAGTAGAGCCATGATCTCCTGGGACAAGACATTCCGCCGCCTTTCCTCTGGCCATAAATGCTCCCACCGGAACGCCCTGACCAAGCGCCTTAGCTGACGTAACGACATCCGGAATTACGTCATACTGTTCAAATGCAAACATAGAACCGGTCCTGCCAAAACCACACTGGATCTCGTCAAGAATAAGAAGCATTCCTTTTTCATCACATATGCGGCGAACTTCCTTTAAAAATTCAGGTTCCGCCGGATAAAGACCTCCCTCACCCTGTACGGTCTCCATAATAACAGCGATCGTCTTATCGTTTATAAGTGATCTTAGACTTCCTATGTCATTATATTCAGCAAATCTGATGCCCGGTATCATCGGTCCGAAAGCTTCCTGATAATGCTTGTTTCCGGTTACGGCAAGGGCGCCCATAGAGCGTCCGTGGAAAGAATGATTCATTGCTATGATCTCATGATCATCTGCTCCGTCTTTCATATATCCGTACTTTTTAGCCAGCTTAACAGCTCCTTCGATCGCTTCTGTGCCTGAATTAGTAAAGAAGACCTTATCCATGTGTGCAGCCTTTGTAAGACGCTCGGCAGCTACAGCTGCGGGCTCATTATAAAAATAATTGGATGTATGGATAAGCTTATCGATCTGATCTTTAAGAGCATCGTTAAATTCTTTGTTGTTATATCCAAACGCAAAAACAGCGATGCCTGCGCCAAAGTCAAGATAATCCTTACCATCCCTGTCATAAAGGTAAACACCATCACCATGGTCAAGCACTACCGGATGGCGGTTATATGTATGGATAAGGTGGTCCTCCGCCATCTTCATAAGATCATTGCTCGTCATATCATTCTCCTTTAATTCTGTCCAAAAAACTTTTCTTCTTCATCGCCGAGAATAGCTGTTCCCACACCTTTATGTGTAAATATCTCAAGAAGCAGACTATGTTCGATCCTTCCATCAAGGATATGCACCCTTGAAACGCCTTTCCTTATTGCTGAGATACAGTTTTTCAGCTTAGGGAGCATCCCTCCCTTGATATCTCCCGCATTCACCAGTCTCTGCGCCTGACTGACGGTGATCTCGGAAATGAGTGACTCCTTATCATCATAATCTTCATACAGTCCTTCAACATCAGTTAAAAATGCCAGCTTAGCAGCCTTAATAGCGCTGGCAATAGAATACGCGGCATCATCCGCATTGATATTATAGGCTCTGTGGTCATCGTCAAAACCGATAGGACAAATGATCGGAATATAGTCATTATCAAGCATCTGCTCAATTATCTCTGTATTGACATCCTGGATATCCCCTACAAATCCGATATCCTTTCCGCCCGGCATTTTCTTTTTTACCTTGAGCATTCCGCCATCAAGACCTGACAGTCCACAGGCCTTAACTCCGAACTTTTCCACCGCCATGACTAGATTTTTATTAATCCCGTTTAAGACCATCTGAGCGATCTCTACTGTATCTTCATCTGTAACACGAAGGCCATCGACAAACTCCGGTTTTTTGCCTGAAATCTCTACCCAACGGCTGATCTTCTTGCCGCCGCCGTGTACGATTATCGGACGAAAACCGACCAGCTTAAGCAAAACGATATCCTGAATAAGGCTGTCTGTCAGTTCATCACTGTTCATTACACTTCCGCCGTATTTTATTACAATAATATTCTCATGAAAACGCCTGATATAAGGCAAGGCCTCGATCAGGACCTGTGCCCTTAGATCTCCGCTGTCTTTACACTCTTCACCCATTATAATCTCCCCCTGTCAATTATGAACGATAGTCGGCATTGATCTTTATATAGTCAAATGTAAGATCACATCCCCATGCTGTCGCGTCATATCTGCCGTATTTAACATCTGCGATAGCCCTTACGGGATTACATGAAAGTATCCTGGTAGCCTCTTCCTCACTGTAATCTGTAGCTTTTCCATTTTCGACGATCTTTATTTTTCCGACTTCACTTTCAAAGTAGATATCTGTTGCTTCCGGATCAAATTCAGCGCCTGAATAACCCATAGCACATAATATTCTTCCCCAGTTCGCATCATGTCCGAATATAGCTGCCTTGGTCAGGTTAGACGTAATGATCGACTTGGCAAGTATCCTTGCGTCCTCTTTGGTTCCTGCATTAACTACATTTGCCTCAAAAAGACATGTGCATCCTTCTCCATCGCCCGCTATCATTTTGGAAAGCTCAGTAACGACGAACTTGAGAGCTTCAGCAAACTGCGCGTAATTAGGATCCCTTACATCATCGATGATCGCATTCTCCGCCAGACCATTGGCAAGAACAAGCGCTGTGTCATTTGTCGATGTATCACCGTCAACGGAGATCATATTGAAGGAGTCATCAACGGCCTCTGAAAATGCGGCTTGAAGAAGGTCTTTCTTGATAAGTACATCCGTCGTGACGAAACAAAGCATAGTGGCCATATTAGGGTGGATCATTCCGGCTCCCTTGCACATTCCGCCAATAGTCACGACACTGTCATCTATAACAAGCTTGACAGCGATTTCCTTCGGTCTGGTATCCGTTGTCATAATAGCCTTAGCTGCAGCACTGCCTGCCTCTTCAGTGTGTCTGAGATCTGCTGTAAGATCCTCTATACCACTGACTATCTTGTCCATAGGAAGCTTAGCTCCGATAACACCTGTGGAACATACCAGCACACTTTTTTCCTTTAACCCGAGGCCATCAGCAACGGCCTTAGCCTCAGTTCTGCAGTTTTCCAGCCCTTCATCTCCCGTACATGCATTGGCAACACCGGTATTGATAACAATAGCCTGCGCATTCGGAGAGGCAGCAATAATAGCCTTATCCCACTTTACCGGCGCTGCAAATGCCTTGTTTAATGTAAATGTTCCTGCAGCTGCACATGGTTTCTCTGAATATACCAGTGCCATATCCGGATGATTTTCTTTTTTGATCCCTGCGCATGTATATGCTGCAAGAAATCCTTTTGCCGCTGTAATACCACCTGATGTAATTTCCACTATATTATCTCCTTAATAAAAATACGATGCACTCATTTTAAACTATTAACGGCACAAGGTTAAGTCCCATATCTTCAGGAAAGCCAAATAAAATATTCATATTCTGAACAGCCTGCCCTGCCGCGCCTTTTACTATGTTATCCAATGCTCCGAACGCAATGATCCTTCCGGTCCTTGGTTCTATCTTAAAATTAACATCCAGATAATTGGAACCTCTCACCCAACGCGTCTCCGGAATCACCCCAGGCTTAAGGATCCGGATAAACTTCTCATCTCCATAATACTTTTCATATAACGCCCTTACTTCGTCCTCTGTAAACTCTCCCGCGAGATCACCATAGCAGGTCGCTATGATACCTCTTTCCATAGGGATAAGATGAGGTGTGAAGATAAGCTTTATATCTCTGCCGCACGCATATCCAAGCTGTTCCTCTATCTCCGGTGTGTGTCTATGAGTTCCGACAGAGTATGCTTTTACACTTTCATTGACTTCACAGAACAGATTGGCGGTCTTAGCTCCCCTGCCCGCTCCTGTGGATCCGGACTTGGCATCGATAATTATCGAATCAGGATCGATAATGCCTTCCTTCACAAGAGGATAGAGAGCAACGATGGACGTAGTCGTATAACAACCCGGATTGGCTATCAGTCTTGTATCTTTATTTATCTTATCTCTGTTTATCTCGCAAAGTCCATAAACAGCTTCTTCAATAAGATCGGGACGTTTATGCTCTATCTTATACCATTCCTCATATACATTTACATCCTTAATACGGAAGTCTGCACTAAGATCGATCACTTTCGAATTCTCCAGCACCTTATCCGTGACGGCGCCTGCCAGATAACCCTGTGGAGTTGCTGTAAATATAAGATCCACCTTTTCCGACAGATCCTCTAATTCTCCTTTTATGCAGTCTATGTCCAGGATCTCTGTCATATTCCCAAACAGATCCACGTAGGCCCTGCCTTCATATGAATTAGACACCAGCCATGTTATCTTCACCTCCGGATGGTTAGATAAAATTCTGACAAGTTCATTGCCGGCATAACCGGTAGAACCGACGATTCCAACTTTTATCATAACTTCCTCCTTGTTTTATGTATATTATGCAACTAATATTCAACTTGTATTTTTACATTATAGCAAGATATTTTCACTTGTAAAGGCCTGTTTATTTATGTAGATCTAAATATTTTTATAATATCTCCAATCATAAACGAAACATATCGATCTACAAAACCTTTATAATATTTATGCATATTTTGCGGTTTATTTGTATTTTTATGCATTTATGTGCTTGATTTTTTACCTGTCCTGTATTATAGTTTCATGTAATTAAAGTAAATTATGACATCACTGTCAGAAAGGACATTTATCTTATGAAAGAAAAAGTTATTCTTGCTTATTCCGGTGGTCTTGATACTACAACTATAATTCCATGGCTCCAGGAAAACTATAACAACGCTGAAGTTGTCTGCGTATGTGCAGATGTCGGACAGGAGGAGGAGCTTGACGGTCTTGAAGAACGCGCCCTTGCATCAGGCGCTTCCAAGCTCTACATAGAAGACTTAACAGACGAATTCTGTGACGAATATGTTCTTCCATGCATTAAGGCTCACGCTGTCTATGAGGATAAATATCTCCTCGGAACCAGTATGGCACGCCCTCTCATCGCTAAGCGTCTTGTAGAGATCGCAAGAAAAGAAAATGCTACAGCTATCTGCCACGGAGCTACAGGCAAGGGTAACGATCAGGTCCGTTTTGAGCTTACGATAAAGGCTCTTGCTCCTGATCTTAAGATCATCGCTCCATGGCGAGATGAAAAATGGACTCTTCAGTCCCGTGAAGATGAGATCGCGTACTGTCAGGCCCATGGGATCAATCTTCCATTCTCATCATCAAGCGACTCATACAGCCGTGACCGTAATATATGGCACATATCACATGAGGGTCTTGAACTTGAGGATCCTGCAAATGAACCTGATTACAAGCATCTGCTCGTTCTTTCCAACTCACCTGAAGATGCTCCTGAAGAAGGTGAATATGTAACTATCGATTTCGTATCAGGCAAGCCTGTCGCTGTTAACGGTAAGGCCATGAAACTTTCCGACATCGTCCGTGAATTAAACAAACTCGGCGGCAAGCATGGCGTAGGCATAGTAGATATAGTTGAGAACCGTGTTGTCGGCATGAAATCCCGCGGTGTCTATGAGACTCCAGGCGGAACGATCCTTTATGAAGCGCATCAGCAGCTCGAAGAGCTTATCCTTGACCGTGATACATACGCTGAAAAGATCAATATTGCCAATAAATTTGCTCAGGTAGTTTATGAAGGAAAATGGTTCACGCCACTTCGTGAGGCTCTTCAGGCATTTGTTGATTCAACTGAAGAAAAGGTTACCGGTCAGGTCAGATTCAAACTCTACAAAGGCAACATCATCAAGGCCGGCACTACTTCACCTAACTCCCTTTATAATGAATCTATTGCTTCATTTACAACAGGTGATCTTTATGACCACAAGGACGCTAACGGCTTCATCAACCTTTTTGGTCTCTCAATGAAAGTAAGAGCGATGAAAGACGCAGAAAATGATAAATAAGATCATTTAGGCGCTATATCCTCAATAATACATATAAAAGGTCCATATCTGTCGATATGGACCTTTTCTTAAATTATATATCTTTGACCAGTTGTCCGCATCATCAGGAATTCTTTTTCTTTCTGCTTATTGCTGCAACTCCTATTATTCCTGAAAGAGAAATTGCCGCTGCAAGTATCCATTTAAGTGTTCCCTCGTTATCTCGGGTCTCCGGTGTTGATTTTTTCACTTTAACTTCCTCTAACTTCACCGGAGGCTTTAAATTTTCTGAAGGTTCCGGTCCATTTGTCTAATTTCCATACAGCGTTCCACCATTAAGATCATATGAGATCGTGTACGATACCGGAATTTTATTTAATTTCGCTTCAACACCTACGTTGCAGGCCGGCATCGCAAATTTATATATACCTGCTCCCCAACCAGAGTAAGGCCATTTATCAAGATTAACATCTAATACCGATAGTTCCGCAAAATCATAACCTTCATCAGGTGTGACCGTTAATGTAATTTCCTCACCTTCTGCTATTCCCGTCATTTTACTTACCTTCACCGTTCCATTTACCGGAGGAACGATATATGCACTATACGTGGCGGCAGGTTCTTCTGTAATCGTTATTTCAGGGGATCTCAAATCGTACCATGAATTATGCTCCTTTACAGGATCCCCTCCTTCTTCCCATACCGTCTCATTAACTGAAACTTTTAATGGCTTAGCCAGAATATGCGTCAACGCCGATTCTCCACTCATTATGACACGGCCGGAAAATCTATATTTACCTGAGGTAAACTTTTCTTCATTTTGCTTTTTTTATCCAATTCGCTTCAAGCATGCTCGTCACGGCAATGATCTTTATCTCCGGATCTGACCTCTTGATACGTTCCGCTACTTCCAGCCCGTTAGAACCATCATTCATAAGAATATCCATAAGTATAAGATCTATCTTGTCATTTATAATATAGGCCGGAGCAAATGCCGCAGAATTTATGCAGGCGGCAAGTTCATACCTGTCACTGCCTTCTATATACATCCGAAACATCTCTCTTGGTACATATTGATCGTCAACGATCATGACCTTTATTTTATCCATATCAGACTACTCCTTTCGGAAGCCTCGCCTTAATGACGAATTGCGGAAAAGTTTCTATACTCATCCTGCCGCCTGCCAGTTCTATACTTCTGTCGATATTTGCCAGACCGCCTGTCTTTCTTATCTCATTTTCAGGCTGGATACCGTTATTTTTTATGTCTATATAATAATGACCCTCATCTTCCCTGAGCGCAAAGAATAATCTGTTTCCTCCGGCATGACGAGCGGTATTAGTAAGACATTCCAGCAGGAGGTCAATGTATATATCCATTTTCCCCCTGTCCTCCGGAAACTTTCCATCGATATCTATGCCTATATTGAGACGTTCTGCTGCAAGAAGCAGATTTTCCCATCCATCCGCTTCTTTATGAGCTTCCGCATCGCCTCTCATGAGAAGTATACTGTTTTTCCATAATCTTATAAGAGACTCTCTGTCATCTGAATCTTCATTTAAGTACGTTTTTAACGCAATCAAAGACCTTCCTATATCATCATGGACCTTTATTTTAGCTGCCAGTATTTCTTTTTCTCTCATGTATGAATCAACTTTACTGCTGTATTCTTTGAGTCTTTCATTTGCCCTGAAACAATCTTTCATTGCCTTCTCTTATCTCTTCGGTAAGATGGTATTCTTCCGTGATATTTACTGCAGTGATCTCCTTGATATGATCATGAAATGTGTATTTTATATCCCAGACAGCTTTTGAAGTTTTGACGATATACCCGCTGCCTGTACTGTCTATGTGAATACCAGGTCTGACCTCCCCTTACTCAAGCCTTCTGTCACATTCATTCGTATTTCTTACAGTCGTACCAAAAATATCATTACACACTTCATTCATAGTTTGATTTACAAGAAACGGCATTCCGTCCATACTTGAAAAACAGACCCCATCCGGAAGACTGTAAAAGCTCTCCTTGATAGAACTTCGTGACAGGGAAGTTCTCCTCTGTTCTATATATTTTTTTATGAGTATCAGCTCACATGCCACCAGACCTGCCAGGATAACATAAGCTGCTTCCGGTGAAACAGCTTTTGCCAGTTGCAGAGAAATAAGCTTATCAGTATCACCGCCCATTTTTTCCAATGCAAGATCGGCTAATACCTGAGATACGAAAAAACTTACAGACATTAATATTGCACTGACTGCAATCAGCAGCTTTTTCGCATTTATAAGACAGATCTTCTCATCAGTTCCTGAAACTCTTGTCATTGTTGCAGCAGCCGACTGCATTGATGACTCTGCGGCATTTTCAAACTTTTCATAAAGCATAAGCGCATTGTTCGCATCTATATCTCCATTCAGATCCCATATGAGGTAACTTTCGATCCCCGCCATTTCCATGTATGACATTGACTCTTCAATTGACAGCTTCAATTCATCTGAAGAAATACTGGCATCATTTTCATGAAGTATTAAAAGGTTTGAATAGCGTTTGATATATGCATTTATTATCGAAGCCTTTTTCATGGTATCCCTGAATGCTTCCTCTTCCTCCGGAAGGTCCTCAAGCATATGGTTCAATCTGTCCAGATGAGGCCGGAGCTTTACCGATATTTTACGATAAAGCTCTGACTGCTCTTTTATGCGGGCCTCTTCTTCTCTCATTTTATTCTCAGCGGCTATCATCGTATTTTCTTCTGATAGTATATCTCCCAATTCTTGAAGCTCTGCATTAAGCTCATTTACTTTAGAAATATCCTTCATCCATAAGCATCTACCTCCTGAGACCGGATTGCTCTTAAGAACTTTATCCTTATCCAACAGTACTGAATCTTTTCCGGCTCTTATTATCTCATCAACGTTGATATCAGGCCATCTGTCTGACTTTATAACCACGCGGCCACTTGTATCTGCTATGCCTCCGCCTATAGATGCGGTCCTCCAGAATTCATTATAATTATCATTCGATGGAATAAGCCTTGTAATAATAAGATTTTCCATAAAAACTCCCATTATTACACAGGATATCTCAGGCAGGTTTATTGCGATCCTGATATATGACAGACACTCCAGGTGGATAATATACGGCATGGAGTATATAAATCCCAGCACAAGCGGAAGCAATGGCGCCCATATATATTTTCGCCTGTTTTTTATGGAACAGCGGATAAATGAAATAAATATTGCCGCAAGCATTACTGACCATATATACAGATGCTCTGCAAAGTATAAAAGGCCATACCTCACATTGACCTCAGTCCAGCCACTTATACCCTCTTCAAAATAAAATATCTTCTGATGAAGATCATTGGTAAGCATAAGAGCCGACAGGATCACGACCGGAATATACATACGCTTCCATCTCGGATTTATATCTTCTTCCTCACCTTTCCCGATATGAAGGACTGAAAACAGTATAAACAGGACCATTATGAGAGTTAACGGGTAATAGCTGTACCATAAATATCTGGAGACAAAATTATCTTCCGGAATATAAACACATCTGAATGTACGAACAGCCATATATATGATCATCAGAACTCCCAGTCCTGTCATATAGCCCCTTACACACTTAGATATGACTCTTCTTCTAATCTGCTATATCCAGGTTACAGATGCTGATGCATAAAGCAGAAATATAATATTATCCTCTGAAACATACCAGTTTTCAGCCTGATACATTACTACATGAATGATCCCGGCAGCAACTACAAGCATCAAACATACAATATCTGCAGTTATAGTCCTTTTACTGATATGCATAATTACTCCCCTTATCCGGAAATATGCTCTCTTCTGTCAATATAATTTTTCATGAACCTGTACGCCACGAGCCTTATCGGATATGCATAATTACTCCTCCTCAGAGCACTCATTATAAACGCCTTTTTCCCCAGCTGTTCTTTATCTTCCATAGCCTTATATATCGCCGGTGCTTTGGCTCTGCAGTAAGATTCTATATCCTTCAGCTCCTTAAGCATCATTGCAGATGGCTTCATTCCGAGAATATTCCATATGAGCTTCTGATAATACACCCTGACCCTGTATTTATAATTTCTGTAATTTGCTACATACTCACCTGTCATCCTGCCGAAACTCTCTAGCTGTTTTTTTCTTATAAATATAAAATTCTGCAGCAGCTTCATTCTTGAAGAATCACTTACCGGTCTTTTTCTTAGCAAATATTTATAGACCGGCTTAAATGTACAGGCAAATATCTTCACATATGGCAGAAAACAGACATTTACCAGCTCATCCGTAAAATTACATTTCCCAGGAAGTTTTGGAAGGTGGTCTTTTAATATCTGAGTTCTTATAGTATTTAGCCATACTCCGCATTCCACATTAAAATCTGCTCTTGCCGCATAAAAATCGATCTTGTTCACCCGCATCTTATATGAAGGAGCCACCGGATCTACTATTTCTCTGAGGCTGCGATCTCCCTCTTCCAGTCTCTCATATGAAGATACTATCCAGTCGGCATCCGTCTCCTTCAGAAAATCAACGAGGTCCTTCAGCCCTTCTTTATTGAATGAATCATCCCCATCCAGACATTTGAAGTATTTCCCCCTCGCTTCAGTTACTCCTCTGTTTACGGCTGTCCCATAACCGCCATTTTCTTTGATTATCACTCTGAAAGTATCCGGATATCTGCTCTCGAATTCTTTTGCGATCTCCGGCGTTCTGTCACAAACTCCATCCACTATGACCAACACCTCTATATCATCCATTATTTCCGGAATAATACATGATTCAAGTGTGTCCCTTATATAATCTTCCACCATATATGATGCTACTGAAATAGATAAAATCTTTTCCATTTATTTTCCCGCTTTTCTTTTTATTTATGTAGAATTGTAACATAATACGGCGCTGCATATGAAGCATTCTTCGTACATATCAGATCGGATTTATATTCCCCTTCGCATTGATACGTTGATATAAGCTTTGAAAAAATATATAATTATTTTATCTGTATTTCATAGGTAATTGCGAAAAATGAGGTTAAGGACCAGTGCTTAAATATTCAAAAAAATATTGGGATGATGTTGATAAGATATTTGAAACTCTATCTGATATAGGATCTCTTTTTAACAGATCTGTCTTAATTACAGGTGCAAGCGGAATGATAGGTTCTGCTATAGCCGATATTCTGTTCCGCATTAATAAGACCCGTGACTCTAATATTAAAATTTTTCTGGCATGCAGAGATAAGATAAAACTTCAGTCGCGCTTCAGATGCTTTACAGAAGGCTGCGACTATACTTATATTCCTTTTGACGCTGCAAAGCCATGGTCTTGCAGTATAAAGCCTGATTATGTCATTCATGCCGCCAGTAATTCAGATCCTGAAAGCATATTAAAACATCCTGTTGAAACCATCCTGTCTAATGTATGCGGTCTTAACAGCCTGCTTGCTTCATTTACGGATGGTGGCCTTAGCCGTTTTTTGTTTATATCCTCCAGTGAGATCTACGGCAACAAAAACGACAACAGTCCCTTTAATGAAAGTGATTACGGATATGTGGATGTCCTGAATCCCCGAGCTTCATATCCTAACTCCAAAAGAAGCGGCGAGTCACTTTGCATCGCCTACCATGAAGAATATGACTTGGATACGGTGATCTTAAGACCCGGACATATATATGGACCAAGTATCACCGATACGGATTCCAGAGCATCTGCCCAGTTTTTGAGAAGAGCATACCGAAAACAGGATATCATCTTAAAGAGCTCCGGAAGTCAGATCCGTTCCTATTGTTATACTCTCGACTGTGCCTCAGCCTGTCTGTATGTACTACTTAACGGAAAAAGCGCCAACGCCTACAATATCTCCGATCCCTGCTCTGCCGCAAGCATAAGAGATATCGCAGAGGAATTCGCAAAGATATCCGGAGTAAATGTTGTGTTTGAAAACGCCAGTGATTTTGAAAAAAGGTCAGGAAATCTTATGAAGAACTCTTCTCTGGATCCCGGAAAGATCCTCTCTCTTGGCTGGAAACCTGTATTTTCACTTACTGATGGTGTCAGAGCCGCATTAGAATCATATGAAGATTAAAAAATGACTTAATAAGGGGAGAAATGCTATGAATATAAGTCTGATCATTGCCGGAGGATCCGGCAAAAGAATGGGGCAGGATATTCCAAAACAGTTTCTTACTGTTAATGAAAAGCCTGTGATCGTTTACACACTTGAAGCCTTTCAGACTCATCCTGAAATAGATGTTATCGGCGTCGTATGTATTGAAGGATGGGAGAATGTGCTTGCTGCATACGCAAAGCAGTTTAATATATCCAAGTTAAAGCATATAGTTCCCGGAGGAGAAAACGGCCAGGATTCCATTCGCAATGGTATATATGAGCTTATGGAACATTACAGTCCTGAAGATATCGTCCTGATACATGACTCTATTCGTCCCATGGTCTCCGGCGAGATCATTTCCGACTGCATAGGCACCACAAAGGATAAAGGGTGCGCTATCGCTACTATACCATGTGCCGAGGCCATGCTCGAAACAACTGACGGCGCGTCCTCAACTAAAAGTTATCCCCGTGATAACCTTAAGAGGACCCAGACACCTCAGGGTTTTATACTTGGAGAAATAGCTGACCTGCATAAAAGAGCCCTTGAAGCCGGGATCACCAACTCCGTAGCTTCCTGTACTCTTAAGGTCGAAATGGGGGAGCCTGTTTATTTTTCATCAGGCTCCGAAAAGAATATTAAACTGACTACTGTTGATGACCTTGATATTTTCAAGGCGCTGTTGATCGCAAAGAAATCAGACTGGCTTAAGTAAGTCTGTTAGGGAGTTTATATGTTAGAAGATATCAAAGAAAGAGTATGTGCAGCCAATAAAGCACTTGCTGCCAGCGGAATCGTTATATATACCTGGGGAAATGTAAGTGAGATCGACCCCGCAAGGCAGCTTGTCGTAATAAAACCATCCGGTATCCCTTACGACGAACTGACCCCTGAAGATATGGTCGTTGTTAACCTTATCTCCGGCGATGTTATTGAGGGCCATTTAAACCCCTCTTCCGATACTAAGACTCATATAGAAATCTATAAGGCCTTTCATGATGTAAGCGGCATATGCCACACTCACTCACCTAATGCTACCGTTTTCGCCCAGGCCGGTATGGAGATACGCTGTATGGGCACTACTCATGCCGACTATTTTTATGGAGACGTTACCTGCACCAGAGCCCTTACGGAAGAAGAGGTAAATGGTGATTATGAGTTAAACACCGGTCTCGTTATCGTAGAGACCATCAAAACCAAAAACTTTGACCCGCTCAATATTCCTGCTATCCTTGTAAAAAACCACGGGCCTTTTACCTTTGGTAAAGATGCTATGTCCAGCGTTGAGACCGCTGTCGTTTTAGAAACTGTTGCAGACATGAACATTAAGACTATGGCCTTAAATCCACATACTTTCACACCATCCTATGTCCTGGACAAGCACTTTAACCGAAAACACGGAATCAATTCATATTACGGACAGAAAGCAAACGATCAATGATCCGCCATAAAAAAATGAGACCGACTTTATAGTCGGTCTCATTTTTTTATGTTTTATAGCAGGAGAAGAGCCTGTCCGATCATCAATAAAGAGGATACTTTTCTGTAAGTCCCTTAACGATCGTTTTTGCACCTTCGGCATCATTATCGAATACGGCAAGCTTAATAGCCTCAGCTATCTTATCGCAATCATCTGTATTGAAGCCTCTCGCTGTAACGGCCGGAGTTCCAAGACGGATACCGGAAGTAACAAATGGAGAAGCCGGATCATTAGGTATAGTATTCTTGTTGCAGGTAATATTTACAGCATCAAGAATAGCTTCAACTTCCTTACCTGTCTTTCCTGTATTAGTAAGATCCACGAGCATAAGGTGATTATCCGTTCCACCTGACACTATCTTAAATCCACGGCTCTGCAGTCCCTCACAGAGTGCTTTTGCATTCTTAACTACATTCTCCGCATAAATCTTGAAGCTTGAGTCAAGCGCCTCTTTAAAACAAACAGCTTTAGCTGCAATTACGTGCATAAGCGGGCCGCCCTGAATACCCGGGAAAATGGCCTTATTAAGCTTGTGCTCAGCCGCAAATTCCTCTGATGAAAGGATCATACCGCCTCTTGGTCCCCTGAGAGTCTTATGTGTTGTAGTTGTTACAACATGTGCGTGAGGAAATGGACTTGGATGCTGTCCGCCTGCCACAAGACCTGCGATATGAGCCATATCCACAAAAAGATAGGCTCCGACCTCATCTGCGATCTCTCTGAACTTCGCAAAGTCGATAGTTCTTGCATACGCTGACGCACCTGCAATGATCATCTTCGGCTGATTTTCCTTCGCAAGTCTTCTAAGCTCATCATAATCGATAAAGCCTTCTTCATTAACTCCATAAGGAACAATATTATAATAGTCACCTGATATATTAGCAGGTGAACCATGCGAAAGGTGACCGCCGCAGTCAAGGCTCATTCCAAGTATAGTATCACCCGGCTTTACAAGTGCATAGAATACTGCAAAATTCGCCTGAGCTCCTGAATGTGGCTGTACATTAGCGTATGTGCATCCAAAAAGTTCCTTTGCCCTCTCGATCGCCTGCTGCTCTACAACATCAACAAATTCACATCCGCCATAGTAGCGCTTTCCCGGATAGCCTTCGGCGTACTTGTTGGTGAGCGGACTTCCCATTGCCGCCATTACCGCCTTTGAGACCAGATTTTCAGAAGCAATAAGTTCAATATTGTTTCTCTGTCTGCCGAGTTCATCTTCTATAGCCTGAGCTATGACCGGATCTGCCACCTTTACATCATCGATTGAATACATGTCTTCCTCCCAATTTTCTGCATTAAGAATTATTTATTGATAAATTTACTGTATGCGGATCCATCTATTACTACATCTAATTCACCGAGCCATACAAATGGTTCGTTCGCTTTGCAAAAACCATGCTTAAAGAAAAAGAGCCCGTCCTCCATATCAAGAGAATAAGTTCCGCCCATATTAAAGTATTTAAGGCCAAGTTCATGCCCCCACTGGATAAGACTCCATATAAGGAGATATCCCGGACTTATCTTACCCTGCATGGTCGTTGTCGCTCCATAAATATACCACATTTGGTCATTGTAAGGTAAACCGATCATGCTGGCAATCGGCTTGCCTTCATATTCTGAAGTATAGACTCTGATATCAGGATACGCGGCTACCAGACGTTCAAAATATTCTTTAGGACGGTGGGTAATCCCCTGCCTGTCTGCCATTATCTTAGTCAACTCATAAAATGTATCTATGTCTTCATGTGAACGACTGTATCTGGAAGTAACTTCATTTTTTATCGAAGCTCTTATATGCCTTCTTGTCATTGAGTTAAACCCTGCCATAAGGTCTTCGGTCGTCTTGCCCTCCAGACTCAGCATTATCTCATATCTGGGATTTGAAAAAGAATGTATCTCTTCTCCATCGCTTCTGAATGTAAAGCCTGCGTCCCTGTATTTCTTTACAAGTTCCTGATCATTTTCAACGCACGGGTCCATCCTCAGCAAAAAGGCATTATACTTTTTAAAAAGCGGTCTTGCCTCTTCAATCAGCTTACTCGTAGTCTCGATATCATAAAAATCGGAGACAGGGCCGCGCGGAGCATAAAGAAACATCTTGTCCTCCACCGCCTTGATACCGAGTACAGACATAGCGGCCGTTATCCTTCCACCCTCTTCCAGATATACATACTCGCTTATCCAGTTATTTTTAACTTCTGCCCATTTCATATCCTGCATCGCGTGTCCAAATGGAGAATTCTTTACAAATTCCTCATATTCCCGGACTTTGACAGGATCATTTTTATCAAGTATCGGCATTTTATTCTCCTTTTTTAAGTTCAATATGTAATTCGTCAAGCTGCTTTTCATCTACAGCATCCGGTGCCTCTGTTAAAAGACAGGAAGCATCCTTCACCTTAGGAAAAGCTATAACGTCACGAATACTGCCTGAACCGCTCATAAGCATAAGCATTCTGTCAAGCCCCAGAGCAAGTCCTGCGTGCGGCGGAACTCCATACTTAAACGCGTCAAGGAGAAATCCGAATTTTTCATTTGCCTTTTCATTTGAGATCCCAAGAGCTTCAAACATGCGCTCTTGAACATCTGCCTGGTGTATCCTCACACTGCCGCCTCCCAGCTCTATACCGTTAAGTACGATATCATAAGCCTTGGCACGGACATCGCCCCTGGCAGAATCAAGCTTATCAATATCTTCGTCAAGAGGCATCGTAAAAGGATGGTGCATGGCGACAAATCTTTCTTCTTCATCTGACCATTCAAACTGCGGAAATTCCGTTACCCAGAGGAATCTGTAGTCATCAGGCTTTCTAAGCCCCTGCTGATCTGCAAGTTCCAGTCTTAAAGCTCCCAGGACATTGTATACTATCTTGTCACGATCTGCCGCGAATAAAAGCAGGTCTCCCTCTTCTCCCTCAAGAGCTTCAATGAGCGCCTTCATCTCTTCTTCTGTCATAAATTTTGCAAAGGAAGATTTCATACTTCCATCAGGAAGGAGCTGGATATAAGCAAGCCCCTTAGCCTCATAGCCCTTGGCAAAATCTACCAGCGCATCGATCTTCTTTCTTGGCATATCGCCCATTCCCTTGGCATTAATGGCTCTTACTGAACCACCCGCTTCGAGCGCACCTGTAAATACAGCAAATCCGCAGTTCTTCACGATGTCGGATACATTTTTTAATTCCATGCCAAACCTTACATCCGGCTTGTCAGAACCGAATCTGTCCATTGCCTCCTGCCATGTCATTCTGTCCAGAGGAAGACTGATGTCCAGGCCTAAAACTTCTTTAAAAAGTCTTCCCATAAGACGTTCTGTAACGTCCATCACATCTTCCTGATCTACGAATGACATCTCCAGATCGATCTGAGTAAATTCAGGCTGTCTGTCCGCTCTCAGATCCTCATCCCTGAAGCATCTGGCGATCTGCATATACCTGTCATAACCGGCACACATAAGCATCTGCTTGAATAACTGAGGAGACTGAGGAAGGGCATAAAACTTACCTTCATGGATACGGCTTGGAACGAGGTAGTCCCTTGCGCCCTCAGGAGTAGATTTTGTGAGCATAGGTGTTTCAATTTCCAAAAATCCCTCTTCATAGAAGAAATTTCTTACGATTCCTGTTACCTTGCTTCTCATCATAATATTGGACTGAATATCCGGTCTTCTGAGATCGAGTGTTCTATATTTAAGGCGAAGCTCTTCCTTGGTATCGATACCGGCTTCAATAGGAAACGGCGGGGTCTCGGATTCTGATAGGATACGAAGACTGTCTGCCTCCACTTCCAGCTCTCCGGTGGGCAGATTCTCATTAACTGCGCCACTTCTTTTTACTACTGTTCCCATAACGGCAATAACGAATTCCGAGCGAAGACTGTAAGCCTTATCAAAATCTTCCTTACTCAACTTAGTCTCATCAAAAAGGATCTGGACCAATCCGCTTCTGTCGCGCAGGTCCACAAAAATTAAAGTACCTAAGTTTCTTCTTTTCTGGACCCAGCCCATAAGCGTAACTTCCTGACCAATATTGTCATTGGTGACCTCAGCACATCTGCATGTACGCTTAAGTCCCAGCATTGATTCTGACATAATACCCTCCATAATCCATAAACATAAGAACAAAATTATATTTATTTTAGCCAAATGTACCCTGTCCGTCAACAGAAAAGGCCTGTCACAGGGCATCTTTTAAAGCTATATTAAGGGGTATCTTACTTATTCTTCTGAATTCCAGAATTGCTATAAAAATGTAGGCCACGATCCCTATAATGATCATCTGTGCATAAACACCGGGGCCTATGAAAAGCGGTAGCCAGCCCTTTAGCGTCTTCATAAGCAGAGCTCTGTAAATAACTGAAACAAGTACATTGGCTATCAATATAGTTCCTATTATGCTGGCGACTACTATAATACTTGTTGTCGCAATATATATCTTACCTATATCACTGTTCTTATATCCAAGTATCTTGCTTATTGAAATAGATCTCGCCGATCTTTCTATTATCAGCTTGGACAGGATATATATAATTATTATAAATATGAGGACTGAAAATCCCTTGATAATATTCATTACCCCGCCCATGGACTTCTCCAGCTGTCTCGATACCTGCGTCACCACATCAACATCGATAAGGGCTGCTGTGATCTTCTCGTCTATATCCGTAATTTTCTTATTTGAAAAATATGCATTGTAATAATTATCTCCCAGATCAAACATCCTGTTTAATCTCTCCTGAGACATAAATACGCTTATACCACCCGTATAAGCATGGATCCCGTCGATTCTTATATCGTACGTTTTATCTGAATATTTTTCCTTAAGCGTATAAGTATCCCCGGCCTTAAGGTCATATTTGGCGGCAAATGCAGATGATATATATGTCTTATTTTTATCATCAAGCTTCACATACTTGCTGTCATTTTTAAGACCATAAAGATTAATATCCTCTGAAATATAACCATCCTTTTCTATGGTTTTAAGTGCATACACAGAAAATGCTTCAGCTCCGTCAGTTCCGGTCTCTGCTGGTCTTTTTAGAATATACTGATATGCCGCGAACATCTGGTCAGGCATCGTCTCCTGGTAATGCTTAAGCGTAGATGGCAGCATAAATCCAAATAAAAGCAGGGTATTGGAAAATATAACACCTATGATGATAACCATGTATGACGGCAGATTCCCGAAGAATACCCTGGTTCTGAATCTTCCAATGATAGATCTTCTATGACTGAGAGGTATAACTTTCATGTTATCCTTTTTTGACAGATTCCCTCTCAAGAAATTCAATGGACTGTTATTGAGCCGATGGTTCAGAATCAAGATGTTGATCACAAAAACTATTGCAATAGGAATAAGCGTTGTTTGAATAAACGCATCCGGATTCCAGACAGTTTTATAATTAGGCAGGCTGTAAGAATTATAGTAGGCTGCGGCATTCAGATCTTTCATGAATGTATAGCCCAGTATGTTTCCAGCTACTCCGCCAATAATAGTCAGAATAGTAGGTATCCTCATATAGTGAAACAGCAGGTCTTTCTTCCTGTATCCTGTTGCCAGAAGCGTTCCAATCACACAAGATTCCCTTTCTATCGTATTAGCCATTGTAACTGCGAATATAAAAGCAATTATAACTATAACGATATAAAGCAGGACCTGCATCATAGCCCTGTCCGATCCAAAATCTTCTCCTGTATAAGTGATCGCCTGATTGGCATAGCGAGGAGTAAAATCCGTCAGTATGATCCTTCCGCTTACAGACTTGAGAAGTTCGTCAGCCACCTCTTTTTCACGATTCTTACTCTCCGGCTGGTTGTCATACTTCCATGAATACCTGTATTCGACCTTTCCATCCTTGATCTTATCCCATCCATCAGCATTTACTATACTAACTCCGAACTTGGTGGAATCAAATATGGTATCGCTGTTCTTGCTGAATAGTGCTGAATAGTCCGACAGAGCGACCATTCCCGTGATTTTCCATGTATTTTCACCGGATCTTATGGCATCTCCTACCTTCAGATCATTATTTTTTGCATATAACCTGTCTACTGCTATTTCATCTTCCGCTTTCGGCATTTTACCTGACAGCAGATTTACCTTATTTACCTCTTCCCTGTTCTTGTAGATCCTAAGCGTGCTCTCGTTATCAAGCTTCCTGTCAGAATAATGATCTTCATAGAGCTTCACCCTGTTTTCTTCGACAGATCTTACCTGATATTCCGTGAGTTTATCTGCTGATGTGAAATTTCCATCTTCAATGTTATCATTAGAAAATGAATCCTCATATGCTGTAATAAGGCTGTGGTCTGATACCAGAAACCCTGATACTTCTCCTATGGTCACTATCAGAAGCAGAAAGAGTACAAAATGCCGCGCAAAATTATTCTTTATCTCCCTGAAAAAACGTTTATTTAAAGGATTTCTCATAATTACCACTCCAATTCTACGGCAGAGACCTTATGCTCATTCACAAAACTGTCTACGACCCGACCATCCTTTAACTCTACAGTTCGGTCGGACATATGCTTTATTGCAGCATTATGAGTAACCATGATTACTGTAGTCTTATACTTCCTGTTAACATCTTCAATAAGTGCAAGTATCTCCTTGCTGGTCTTATAATCCAGCGCTCCCGTAGGTTCATCACAAAGCAGAATTTCAGGCTTTTTTACCAGAGCTCTTCCTATAGAGGTCCTCTGCTGCTGTCCTCCGGATATCTGATTAGGGATTTTATTCTGATGATCTTTCAGGCCTGTCAGCTCAATAATTTCATCCACATCAAGCGGATCTTTGCTTAAATAAGCTCCAACCTCGACATTCTCCCTCACTGTCAGGTCCGGCACAAGATTATACATCTGAAAAATATATCCCAGATGATCTCTCCTGTACATTGTCAGCTCTTTCTGGCTCATTTTTTCCATGTGCTTATTATTCAGACAAATGCTTCCTTCATCGGGGCTGTCGATCCCCCCTATTATATTGAGCAAAGTCGATTTACCACAGCCCGACTGACCAAGAATACATAAAAATTCCCCCTTCTCGATCTCGAGATCTATGCCGTTTAAAACATCTACTTTGCTGTCACCCATACCAAAAGATCTTTTTAATCCTTTTACCGATAAAAACATAATCGATACCTCCAAATATTTTAGTTAGCTTTCGCTAACTTCAATGGTTTAAAAAATGCCGATTAGCATAAGCTAATCTGACACCTTCATAATAATCATATATTGCTGAAACCGTCAATCACCTTTTACCCGATCAAACTTTTCTCTTTTCCTCTCGATCATCTCACCGATGCGGCCTATATACTCATCGACATTTTTCACATTTTCCGCACGCTCTATGCGCTTGCCTGATCTTTCGCATTCATTATCATAGATAAATTTAGATGCGGCCCCTGCTCCAAGGGCTATTATCGGCTGTATCTCCTCCATGATCAAAATATTATATAGGCTTTCCTTACCTTTTTTAGCAAAACCTATATTTTCCTGATTTCCTGCCATATTCTGCTGTCTGTACATGTAATATGGGATCATACCTGTTTCTTTCGCTGACTCCACAGCCAATGCCATATGGTCGTTAGTTATTGAAATATCTTCGTATTTCTTCTTTTCCGTGTTAAGTCTGGCTGCTCTTTTTATAGAAAGTGAATGCACTGTAATACAGTCAGGTCCCAGAGCCCTGACCTCTTCGAGTGTCTTTTTTATATGCGCCTCTCCCTCACCGGGCAGTCCCATGATGATATCCATGTTGATATTATCGAATCCGCACTCTCTTGCCATTGCGAAGGCCTCTTCAACTTCCCGGACAGTATGATGCCTGCCTATAAGCTCTAAAGTATCCTCATTCATCGTCTGAGGGTTGATCGATATCCTGTTTACTCCTTGTTTCTTTAAAACTTTCAGCTTTTCCATACTTATAGAATCCGGTCGGCCTGCCTCCACTGTAAACTCCACTGTTTCACTAAGATCGAACGCTGACCTTAATTCACTCAGGATCATATCCAACTCGGATACATTTAACGACGTTGGCGTTCCGCCTCCAAAATACACACTTGTAGGGGATCCGGAAAACCTCTCATCATTTTTACCTGCTATGCCGATAATACGTCCTATCTCTTTTATCTCCGTCTTCAGAGCTTCTAAATATTTTGATATCTTGCCCTGCTTTCTGGCCGTCTCAACAGGATAAGATGTAAAAGAACAGTAAAGGCATGTAGTCGGGCAAAACGGAATACCAAGATAAAGACTGTATCCGTTACGGACACCTGCATATTCTAAGATACGTTTCTCATTTTTTGCTACCTTAAGAGCCAGATCACCTTTTTCTTCACTTACCATATAAGAATCAATGAATGTCTTTATTACCGCCGCATCTTCCATTCCCTCATCCAGCAGAGCCATGGCCCTTTTGCTGGGGCGTACTCCCGTAAGGAATCCCCATGGAAGATTCCTGCCTGTAAGGGATACTAAATGCTTGTAGACCCTTTTCTTGAATAGATCATGCAGCTGTGACCTGTTCAAACTTCTTTCCTCTTCCTGATCCGGTGTCATATCTTCTAAAAAAAGGTACAGTTTTCCCTCCTCAAGGCTGGATGCTCCATCTGTAAACTCACTAAAGTGAGTTACATCAGCCCGTGAAAAAAATGAACGCGCAAGCAACTGCGCGTCATCATAATATTCTTTATTTTTTAAATAAATATCGATCTTCATATTTTTATTTATCCGTCAAACCATGCATTCTTCACGCCTTTAACTGATTTGACTGATGCAAGTATCCTTTCAGGGTTCAGTGTCTTACTATGGATATTTAAAACAGCCATACATTCCTCACTACCGCTCGTCAGCCCGCTTTCAAAGGCGGATTCATTATCAACTTCAAACTGAAGATACCTAAGCTCCACTCCTTGTTCTCCGAGAATAGTAACAACTTCCAACACGGAGCTTTTTTCAGATGCAATTACATTAAGTTCAACATCATTTGACTTAAGGATTATCTTTGTTTCGATCCTATGAAAATAAGTCATTATAATATATACTGCCACTGTTCCTATAAGACCTGCTGAATAAAATCCTATACCAAGTGCAAGTCCTATACAGGCACTTGCCCACATATCAGCCGCAGTTGTCAGACCTTTTATTGAGTTTCTCTTGGATACCACGATAACAGATGCAGCAAGAACTGCTACACCACTTACGACTTGAGCTCCTAGACGCTCTACATCAGGATGTGAAGCGCTAAAGTAGTTGTACATGTAATGTGATGTCATAGATACCATAGCGGCTCCCATACATACAAGCATGTAGGTCCTCATGCCCGCTGAATGCTGAGCCTTCTTTCTTTCAAGACCAAGAATACCACCGCATACTATAGCAAGTGCTATTCTGACGATCGTTGATACAATATTTAACTCATGAAGATAGTTAATAAAATTCATTTATACGTTCCTTTTTCAATTAAATTCGCTCTATGGGATTTCTGGTTTTTTCCAGTCCAATAGTCGTTAATCCGCCATGGCCGCAGTAAACGACTGTATCTTCCGGTAACGTGAAAAGCTTTTTATTAATTGATTCAATCATATCAATATGATTGCCTGAAGGAAAATCAGTTCTGCCATGAGACCCTGCAAAAAGAGTATCACCGGAAAATATTATCTTTTCTTCAGGAATATAAAAACACATTCCTCCCACTGTATGTCCGGGAGTTGAAATAGCTTTTATTTCAACTCCTGCTAAATGTAAAATATCCCCATCTTCTAAGTATCTATCCGCCTCGATCGTCATGCATAGCTGCGCTTTCTGGCATGATAAGTTTAATTCCTCACTGCCAAGAAGCTCCTTCTCCCCGGAACTTGCATAAATGACAGAGCCATATTTATCCCTTAGATCAGGAGCTGATATAATATGGTCAAAATGACCATGAGTAATAAGGATAGCCTTCAGATCAGCTCCATTTTTATTTATCATCTCCTCAATTTTTTCAACGTAAAAGGAAGGATCGACAATAAAGGCCTCTTTCGTTTCATCATTTGTAACAAGATAGGTGTTATTATCCAAATATCCTGTAACCACGGCATCAATAGTAACCACAGTGATCCCCCCTTCGATCCTGAACTTAATGATCATTTTCTTTTAATTATTTCGATTAACTTCAATTACTCCCTTTACTGCTCTCATTTTTCCGATCATCTTCTTAAGATCATCCTTGTCTCTGACATCGAATCCAAAAGTGATCGTTGCCTGATTCTTCTTATTAGTACGAACATTTACAGTTCTGATCTCGATTTCTGCATCAGAGAATATCTGGCTCAATTCAATAAGAAGACCGACTCTGTTGTCAGCAAATACATCGACCTTAGCTGAGAAACTTCCGGCGACCTCTGCGCCTGCCCATTCAGCTTCAATGAGCCTTGCCCTTTCACTTTCCGGGAAATTAAGAACGTTGGTACAGTCCGTTCTGTGTATCGTTATGCCGCGTCCCCTTGTAACATATCCTATGATCTCATCACCCGGAACAGGGTGGCAGCACTTTGAAAGGTGTACAGATACATCTCCGACTCCTTTTACAACGATACCTGAGTCCGACTTGGCCGATCTCTTTTTGAAATTGTCCATTTTTTCAGGACTTACCATAGACGCAAGAGCATCCGCATCTGTAACTATAGCCTTGTTCTTTCTTTCATACTCTTCAAGGAGCTTGTTTACTACCTGCCCTTCTTTCAGTAATCCATGTCCTACAGCTGCCAGGAGAGAATCCCAATCCTTAAATCCATATTTATTAAGAGCCTTTTCCTTATATTCCGGCTTTGCTATGTCAGCCAGAACTATAGACTTCGACTTGGCGTAGGACGATACGAGTTCTCGTCCTCTCTGAATATTTTCTTCTTTGTATTCAGACTTAAACCACTGGTTGATCTTATTCTTCGCCTGAGTGGACTTTACGAGCTTGAGCCAGTCTCTGCTAGGTCCCTTGGAATTATTGGAAGTAATTATCTCTATACGATCTCCGTTATGGATCCTGTAATCAATAGTTACTAGCTGTCCGTTTACCCTAGCTCCAACCATAGTATTTCCAACCGCGGAGTGGATAGAATACGCAAAATCTATCGGTGTGGAACCTGCAGGAAGGTTCTTAACATCTCCTGACGGTGTAAAGCAATATACATTATCGGAGAAAAGAGAAAGGTCATCCTTTACAGATTCCATAAACTCCCTGTTATCTGACATTTCCTGCTGCCATTCAAGGATCTGACGGAGCCATGAAAGCTTAGCCTCTACGCTATCGTTAGTTGACTTTCCTGTCTTGCCTTCCTTGTATTTCCAATGAGCTGCAATACCATACTCAGATGTTCTATGCATCTCATACGTTCTGATCTGAACCTCGAACGGCTGACCCGATTTAGAAATAAGAGTAGTATGTAATGACTGGTACATGTTAGGCTTCGGCATGGCGATATAGTCTTTAAACCTGCCCGGAATAGGCTTATAAAGCTCGTGGATGATGCCTAATGCTGCATAGCAGTCCTTCTCTGACTCTACAATGATCCTCACCGCAAAAATATCGTAGATCTGATCGAGCGTTTTATTCTGCGTAACCATTTTTCTGTAAATGGAAAAATAGTGCTTTACTCTTCCGCTTACAGTAGCGCTTATATCTGAATCCTTCATATGAAATGCTATCTCATTTCTGATACACTCGATGAAATCCTCACGTTCAGGTCTCGTTGCACTGACTTTCTTTACCAGATCCTTATAAACATCCGGCATGAGATATCTCATAGAAAGATCATCCAGCTCTACCTTGATCTTGGAAATACCAAGTCTGTGAGCAAGCGGAGCATATATATCCATAGTTTCTCTGGACTTTTCGATCTGCTTTTCAGGAGACTGGTACTGTAGCGTTCTCATATTGTGCAGACGGTCCGCTAGCTTGATCATGATGACCCTGATATCCTTAGCCATTGCAAGAAACATTTTTCTGAGATTTTCAGCCTGGAGTTCGATCTTATCCATCTTATATTTAAGTCTGGTAAGTTTAGTTACTCCATCGACCAGAAGTGCTACTTCCTCGCCGAACTCTTTCACGACATCCTCATAGGTCATAACTGTATCTTCTACAACATCATGAAGCAATCCGGCTATTATCGTTTCCTTATCCAGCTCTAACTGCGAAAGGATGATAGCTACACACAACGGATGGATTATGTAGGGCTCTCCCGATTTTCTCATTTGCCCCTCATGTGCTTCATAAGCGATCTTATAAGCCTTTTCGATAGACGAAAGATCTGTTGAAGGATGATACTTCTTAATTCCATCAATAAGATTCTGATATAGAACTTCAGGATCCGTAAAATCTTCCGGTACGAATTTTACCGGATCGCCGGACTGAATATTTTTTTCTTTACAATCGCCTTTAATATCCGGCATATACATCACCTCGTAAAAAAAATATTCCTGAATTATATATTTTACTCCCCATTTGCATTATCGTCAAAGTATTTTGGCTTTGTTTATTTTGAAAAATAATGCTTATATTTTAAATTTTTTCACTTTTTTTGTATTATTATATTAATTATTATTAAACCACAATATATGGTAAATTGAATAGATGATAATATAAAAAATATTACATTTTTAAAGAGGTGATTCTCATTAACTATTGTGAATTAAAATTAAACGACGTGGCCAATGGCCCCGGTGTCAGAGTGTCTCTGTTCGTCAGCGGATGCAGTCACCACTGTCCCGGATGCTTCAATCAGGAATCATGGGACTTTGATGCGGGCCAGCCATTCACAGAGGAAACTGAGGATACTATAATCGAGGCCTTGAGTCCGCCCTATATGGCCGGGCTCACGATCCTTGGCGGAGAACCTTTTGAACACGTAAACCAGATAGGGCTCCTTGGTCTTCTTCGCAAATTCAAGGCAAACTATCCCGATAAAAATGTCTGGTGTTTTACAGGCTTTATTTTCGATAAAGAAATACTGGGTGTTATGTGTAAAAAGTGGCCTGAAACAATGGAGCTTTTGCAGATGATCGATGTTTTAGTGGACGGCCCCTTCGAACTGGATAAACGAAACCTTATGCTGAAATTTAAGGGCTCTGAAAACCAGAGAACTATAGATGTTCCCGCATCTCTTAAGGCAGGCAGGGTAATTTTGTTATATTAATTTTATTTGTGATATTTTTAAAAACACAGAGAGGATAAAAATGAAAGTAGAAAGAATAAAAGTAAACTTCAAAAAATTAGACCCAAGGGCTTATGCACCTGCTTATGGTACAGAATTCGCCGCAGGCGCCGATCTTTATTCCATAGATGCAGACACTGCTGTAAAGCCGCGAGAGACTGTTTTCATCCACACAGGTCTTGCTCTTGAAATTCCTGAGGGACTTGTCGGACTGATATATGCACGATCCGGACTTGCCTGCAAACAAGGCCTGGCCCCTGCTAATAAAGTTGGGGTCATCGACTCCGACTATCGCGGTGAGATCATGATCGCCCTGCACAACCACTCCTCAAATGAAGTTATTGTTTCCCATGGTGAAAGAGTCGCTCAGATAGTATTCACTCATTACTTTGCAGCTGATTTTACAGAAGTTGAAGAACTTGAAGACACTGTAAGAGGTGAAGGCGGCTTTGGCTCTACCGGTAAAAACTAAATTCCCAGAAAGGATCAGATAAATGGTTTTTCTCGATATATTAAAAGCCGCTTTATTCGGTGTTGTTGAAGGTATAACCGAATGGCTTCCTGTCAGTTCAACAGGTCATATGATCCTTCTTGATCAGTTTGCCAGTTTTACCACCGTAAGTGAAAATTTTTTCTCACTTTTTGAAGTCGTAATACAGCTTGGCGCCATTTTAGCGGTGATAATGCTTTATTTCCGCAGACTTAACCCTTTCACAACTTCCAGCGGACACTTTCAGATAAAGGTCCCTACTTTGAATCTCTGGGGCAAGATCATCGTCGCCTGCCTGCCTGCCGCTATTTTCGGTGTGCTGCTTGGGGATAAGATAGACTCGGCCCTTCATAAACCTGTGCCTATTGCTGTTGCACTTATTTTAGTTGGTTTTGCCTTTATCTGGGTGGAAAACCGCAATCACGGAATAAGGCCCGGCATAACAAAACTTAATCAGCTCAGCTACAAAGCTGCCTTCATTATCGGTCTTTTTCAGCTGGTCGCAGCCATATTCCCCGGAACATCCAGATCCGGAGCAACTATAATAGGTGCGCTTCTTATTGGTGTTGCAAGACCCGTTGCCGTCGAATTCACTTTTATGCTGGCCATTCCTGTCATGCTTGGCGCCAGTCTTCTCAAGATCGCAAAATACTCAAGCATCCTTTCAGGCTCAGAACTGTTTATTTTGTTCATTGCCTGCCTGGTGGCTTTTGTAGTTTCAATGGCAGTTATTAAAGTTCTCATAGGTTACATTAAAAGGCACAATTTCAAGGGTTTCGGCATCTACCGGATAGTCCTTGGCATAATCGTAATAATAGTTCTTGCTGTAAAACACTAAAAATACCCGTCTGTTAAGACGGGTATTTTCACGCGTTTGTTTGAGTTTTTTGTTGTTGATCGATCGGATACTGAATGATCCGATGGGTATATACTACCGGACTTTTGTGTACTAACTATGTATCCTGACTTAAAGGTCTCTAATCTTCATTAAGAAAACATGAACGTTTTCTACTTTAAATATATAAATCTTGGAAACAAATAATTCCTTGTGCTATAATTTCAGCATAAACAGTGTATTTACAGGAGTTTGATATGACTAAAGATGAACTTAGGGCCGAAGTTGTCCATTATTTTAAAAAACAGTATGACCTTGGCATGCTTAATACTTTCGAGGGCAACCTTTCTGTTCGTGTTAAAGGATCCAATACCATTTTGATCACACCAAGTCAGCAGGAAAAAGACAAGATCACTCCTGAAATGATTCTGGAAGTAGATATGGACGGCAATCTTCTGGATAAGACCGACTTAGAGCCTTCATCCGAACTTGGCATGCATCTGGAGGTCTATAAGCTGCGTTCCGACCTTCAGAGCGTACTTCACAACCACTCCACATTTGCCACCGCATTTGCCTTGGTCGGCAGACCTCTTGCCAATGACATGGCTGAAAGCTTCATGTTCTACGGCGGAGATATTCCTGTAGCCCCTTACGGTCGTCCCGGAACTGCTGATGTCTACAAGGACTTCAAAAAGTTCTTCGTAGACCGCGACAGGGACGCTCTTCTTCTGGCCAACCATGGACTGGTAACTGCAGGTTATACGGTAGGCGATGCCTTTTCTAAGGCTGAAGCCATTGAAAAGCTGGCCAAGATCACTATAATGTCTGAGATCCTTGGACCGGACAACCCTCTTTCCGCTATTGAGAAACAGAAACTTCTCGATATCTACAAGGAAAGAAAAAATGTTATCGCCAAAAAACACGAAAACTGATCATACATAATAAATTTTTAGATTATAAAATTTTTATTGACCTTAAGGGGATAATAGATGGGAAATTATGATATATACTTTCTTATGAAAGCTGAAGATGTGCCTGCTTATATCAGATGTAAGCTTCCTTCATTTTTTTCAGATAGCGCTGATCTGATATGCGATGAGATCGGAGATGGTAATCTTAACTACGTTTTTCGGGTAAAAGATACGATCTCCGGGAAAACTCTTATTGTTAAACAAGCGGCTGAAGAGCTTCGTATTTCTAAAGAACTGAAACTTTCAACGGATCGCGGCCGTATCGAAGCTAAGATCCTTGCTCTTCAGGGAGAACTAGTTCCAGGGTTCGTTCCGGAGGTCTACCTTTATGATCCTGTCATGTGTGCTATGGCCATGGAAGAAATGATCGGTCATGAGATGATGCGTACAGCTCTTATGGACCATAAGATATTCCCGAAGTTCGCTGACCAGATCTCCACATTTCTTGTCAATACACTTCTGCTTACAAGCGATATCGTTATGGACCATAAGAAAAAGGAAGAGCTCGTTCGGGAATTCATAAATCCTGATCTTTGTGACTTGACCCACCACCTAGTGTATAGTGAGCCTTATCTTAACTATAATTACCGGAATAACGTCTTCGCTCCTAATGCAGAATTCGTTGAAAAAGAGATCTATGAAGATACATGCCTGCGTCTGGCGGCGGCCAAGCTTAAGTTCCAGTTTATGAACGATGCCCAGTCATTGATCCATGGAGACCTGCACACCGGTTCTATTTTTATAAACGAAGATCACATCTATGTTTTCGACCCTGAATTTGCCTTTTATGGTCCTATGAGCTACGACATAGGAAATGTACTGGCCAATCTTTTCTTTGCCTGGTGTAATGGAGATGCACTCATAACCGATCCTGACGACAGGAATGCTTTCTGTGGATGGATCATTGATGCCATAGCTGACACGGTAGACCTTTTCATAAAAAAGTTCAAGATATCTTTTCTTGCAAATGTTACAGACCCTATGGCTGAAACACCGGGCTTTATAGAGTTCTACCTGGACCGTGTCCTTACCCAGAGCGCAGGAGCCGCCGGGATCGAAATCATACGCCGGACCATTGGCATGGCTAATGTGAAGGATATTACAAGCATTGAAGATGCCGCGAAAAGAACACGTGCCGAACGTATACTTATTACATTTGCCAAGGACTGCATAATGAACCGCAGCGCATTTGTTTCCGGAAGCGCTTATAAAGAGGCTATAAACAAGGCTGTTAGACAATTTTGAGCTAAAAATAATTAACTTATGGAGGAGGATTATGGCTACATCTATTTTAGATATTGATACTGTACGACTTTCCGATGATGGAGACGCCATCGAACTTATTGATCAGACCAAACTCCCGGGTGTTATCGAAGTCATAAGGCTTGATGACCAGCATGATATATGGCATGCTATCGCTGATATGCAGGTCCGTGGTGCTCCGGCTATCGGTGTAACTGCCGCTTTTGCCTACTATCTGGCTGCGAAGGGGATCGCTTCTAACGTTGACCTTAAAGAGCTTGGAGGAACCTATGTTGACACGGAAGACCAGGCAGATGAATTTTTCTTCAGACTTAATAAGGCTAAGGAATATCTAAACTCTGCAAGACCAACTGCCGTTAATCTTTCATGGGCCCTTAACCGTATGGAAAAATGTACTAATGACTTTTCCTTCAATGAGGACTATGAGACATCTCTTGATCAGATCCATGCAACCGTAGAGCGCTTAAAGCAGGAAGCTTTGAATATCTACAATGAAGACATAAGCACCTGCAGGAAGATAGGAGAATACGCTTTAAGTCTTCTTAATAAAGGTGACGGTCTTCTGACACACTGCAACGCTGGAAAACTTGCCACTATAAGATATGGAACGGCTACAGCTCCTATGTATCTTGGACATGAGCAGGGATATGATTTCAAGATATTCTGCGATGAAACAAGACCTCAGCTGCAGGGCACCCGGCTTACAGCGTTTGAGCTGGCCTCTGCAGGTATGGATGTAACTCTCCTGTGTGATAACATGTCCGCTTCACTTATGAAAACAGGAAAGATAAATGCCGTATTCGTAGGATGTGATCGTGTTGCCGCTAACGGAGATACAGCCAACAAGATCGGTACATCTCTTCTTGCTCTTGCAGCCAAAAGATATAATGTACCTTTCTATGTGTGTGCACCTACATCGACCATCGATATGTCCTGCTCCTCCGGCAATGATATAGTTATTGAACAGAGAGCAGCCAGCGAAGTGACAGATATGTGGTATGAAAGACGCATGGCCCCTGCCAGCATAAATGTATATAATCCTGCTTTTGACGTAACTGATGCTGATCTGATCACCGCCATAATCACCGAAAAAGGAATCATAAAAGCTCCATTCGGAGACGGATTCAAAAAAATATTCTGATCTTGAAAGCCGGCGGTCATGAATGACCGCCGGCTTTATATTTTATATCCTGTCAACTATCCACTTCAATATGTCTTTATATACATGCTCTTTCCCAATTTCATTTAAGATCTCATGCCTGTGATCTCTGTACATAATACAGGTCAGATCCCTGATACCGGCATCATTAAACATGTTATGTACTATCTTTACTCCGTGTCCCAGGTCGCCCACCGGATCATCTTCTCCCGATATGAGCAATACCGGAAGCTGATCCGGCGTTTTATTTATGCAGGTCTGACTGCACGTCTGAAGGACGGTTTCTATGAGCCCCTTATACCCGTTCAGCTTGAATTTAAATGTGCATCTGGGATCGGCATAGTATTTTCTTACTATCTCCGTATCCCTTGTAAGCCATGAATCTTCCGGTCTGCTGCCATCCATGCTGAATTTTTTATATGCCCTGCCGAACATCATTTTTTCGACCAACCTGCTCGGTCTCCTCCAGCCTTTGAATCTGGCAAGCAAATTAACTATGCCCAATCCCATTTTTGAGGTCCTCTCCGGCGTGAATCCGGTCCCCATGATTATGGCACCATTAATTTCTTTTCCAAATGTCATAATGTACTTTCTGAGCAGAAAAGACCCCATACTATGTCCCAGCATAAATACAGGCTCGCCCGGAATATCTTCTTTAATGATCTCATACAGAGTGTGCATGTCTGATATTATTGTATCAGACGGTCCTGGCTCTGCCATAAATCCCCAGTCATGCTCAGATCTTACAGACTGACCATGTCCCAGCAGATCCATGCCATATACGGCAATATTATTGTTCGTTAAATAGTCTGCAAAATCATCATATCTGTCGATATATTCCTGCATTCCGTGTGTTATCTGAAGAACAGCTCTTACCACTCCGTCATCAGGCAGATATCTGACTGCTCTTATTGTTGTATGTCTGTCTCTTGACGGAAAATGAAATTCCTCTTTCATGATCTTCTCCTTACCGAGTCAAGCCCAGTTTATTCACATGTAATTCTATCATGAAGTTAAGGATTTTTGTGATTATTCTTCCGGTCGATGACGAATACATCCGCATATAAAAGACAGACCTTTCAGAATTATCTGAAAAGGTCTGTCTTTGCTTTATTATATTACAATCTATTGGAATTCAGAGCTTCTCTTAACTTTCCTCCTATAAAGAAAGCCAGATTCAGCTTAACGAAATCACCTATAAGGAACGGTACGATCGTAAGCTGCAAGACTCTTATGAAGCTGAGCGTCTTGCCCAAATGGAATCTCTGCATAAGGTAAAAATAACCTGCCCCGATCGCATATATGACAACTGTTGCGATGATCAGACAAATATACCTTCTTACCTTTGACCTTGATTCATAGCCCCATCCCACGATAAATGCCGCAAGTATAAACGCCGCTATAAAGCCGAAAGTCGGAGCTATAAAATACTGAGGTCCTCCTTTTAATCCCGCAAAGAACGGAAGTCCTGCCAATCCTGCAGCCACATAAACAGACACTGCCGCAGGTCCCAGCTTTTTACCCAGAACTATGCCGATCAGCAGCACAAATAAAGACTGCAGGCTTATAGGAACCGGACCGATAGGGATCGATATCGCTGCACCTGCCACCATCAATGCCACAGCCAATCCCATATAAGTTAAATTTTTTACGCTTGAATTTTTCTTCATATTTTTTCTATGAGTATCTTCCCTGATAAAAACTCTTTAGGTCCGTCTTCTGTAAGCAGAATGATCTCCCCCTTATTATTTATTCCAAGTAAAGTCCCTCTATATAACCTATCAGCAAGGAATTCAACTTCCTCCCCTTTCAGATACAGATTCTCACCTACTATCCGTTCAGCAAAAGCCATCTTATCCTCGATCGGATCTTTGACTCTTGAAAATATAGATGTCAATATTTCAGCAAGTAGTTCTCTCCTGTTGAATTCTCTGCCCGTATAGTTATAAAGTGATGTCATATTTCCTTCTATCAGTTCTTCCGGTGTCTGGTTAATATTTATGCCAAACCCGATGATCAGCTTTTCCACTCTTCCATCCTTGATAACAGACTCACATAAAATACCTGCGAGCTTTCTTCCGGCCAGATAAATATCATTAGGCCATTTTATGGATGAACTTATTCCATTAGCTTCTAAGACCTCATGAATCATCGCTCCTATAAAAAGCGGAAACATACTTATCTTATCCGGCTCCATATCTACAGATAAGACCAGAGTAGTTAATATCGATCTATAAGGTGATGACCACCATGATGTGGAATTCTTTCCCACACCCGAATACTGATTTTCTGCAACTATGACAGCATTACTTATAGTATTGCTGTTTTCTTTTGCGTACTTATTAGTGGAATCAATACTTTCAAAATATAAGTAATCAAGACCATCCGGAAATATCTCATCCGGATCGAGTTTTTCCTTAATTATGGAAAATACTTCTTCCCTTCATAATTCATATTTATTCATTTAATCTACCTTGTTGTTTGCAATATACTTATTGATCTCAGGCATAAGTTCTTCACTCATGACCTGAAGAATATATTCCAGTTTATTAATATCATCCTTGCCCACTCTGTCAGCCAGACGATCCAGTACTGTCTCTATGTATTCATTTTTCTCATCATAGTAGGCATAAAATTTATCGGTTGCTTTCAGGATAAACTCTCTTTTGTCTTCTTTAGACTGGATCTTCTCAACATAGCCCTTTTTCACTAAGGAAGCGATCTTATATGCAATATTAGGAGTAGACATATCCAAGAACTCTGCCAACTGGCTGACTTTAGGATTCTTCAGGGCATGAATCACCTCTACCGTAAAAGTTTCCGTAGCCGTCAATGTTGTCTCTCTCTCCTGGAGATTTACGAACATATTCTTGTATAAGTTTAATTTGAACTTCTCATATACCTCTGTAAATACCTCTGATAGCATTATAAAATCCACCTTTCCCTAAATGCGGGCATTAAAATCAAGAGAGCACACTCAGATTATGGCAAATGAAATCTCACACACCATGGCCTTTTCTCCCTCAACAAGAATATAGCCTTCACCAAAACCTATGCTTCCTCTTCTCTTACTAATCTCACAATGAATCTCCAGCTGGTCTCCCGGAACGATCTTATTGTAAAATCTCGCCTTTTTTACTCCGCCAAGAAAAACATTTTTGCCCTTTTCCTGATCAATTAGAAGTGCAACAGCGCCGACCTGGGCAACTGTCTCTATCTGAAGAACTCCCGGCATCACTGCCTCCTGCGGAAAATGTCCCTGAAAGAACGGCTCATTTCCGCTTACATTTTTTATGCCAACAGCCTTAACTCCCGCTTCCATGTCAGTGATCTTATCAACCATTAAAAATGGATACCTGTGCGGCAGGATATTTCTTACCTCTTCAAATGTTAATGTCATTTATTCTCCCATCTCTTTAAAACAACAGAAGCATTATGTCCGCCAAATCCAAGAGAATTCTTAAGGATATATTTTACATCTGCTTCTACCGGTTTATTAACAACTAAGTTCAGGTCACAATCCTCATCCGGATTCACATAATTGATCGTAGGAGGAACGATACCCTCATTCATTGCATAGATAGACATAGCAAGCTCAGTTGAGCCTGACGCTCCAAGCAAATGACCTATCTGAGACTTGGAAGAAGAAACAAGAACATCCTTATAGCCTTCACCAAAGGCTCTTTTAATAGCTGTTGTCTCATATTTGTCATTAATAGGTGTTGAAGTTCCATGTGCATTAATGTAATCAATATCACCCGGCTTGATGCCCGCTGACTCAATAGCCTGCGTCATAGCTAATGCCGCGTACTCTCCGTTCTCGCATGGAGAGGTGATATGATTGGCATCGCATGTATCACTGTAACCCGCTATTTCTGCCAGGATATTGGCATTTCTTGCAAGCGCATGCTCCAGTTCTTCAAGTACAAGGATCGTTGCTCCCTCGCCCATCACGAAGCCGGACCTGTCCTTATCGAATGGAATAGATGCACGATCAGGATCTGTCGATGTACATAAAGCCTTCATCGAAGTAAATCCTCCGATAGAAAGCTCTGTGATCGCCGCCTCGCTGCCGCCTGCAAACATAATATCCGCGTAACCATCCTTTATATGTCTATATGCCTCACCAACTGCATTGCTCGCTGATGCGCATGCTGTAACTAAAGCCTGGCATGAGCCGTGCGCTTTTATGTCAATAGCAATATTACCTGCAGTAAGATTAACTATAGCCATAGGGATGAAATATGGGGATACCTTGTCGAAGCCCCTGTTCTCACCTCTTGCATGCTCATTCTCGATAGTCTGGATACCGCCGATACCAGAAGCCACATAAACTCCGGCTCTTTCCTTAGACAAATATTCTCTTGTAAGACCTGCATCCTCAAGAGCTCTTCTTCCGGCTATTATACCAAACTGATTTACTCTATCCAATCTTCTCTGCTCTCTTTTATCAAAGAACTCATCCGGATCGTAATCCTTTACTTCAGCAGCAAGCTTGACCAGTCTGTCACTTGTATCATATAAAGTGATCTTATCGACTGCACATCTGGAATTTCTGATACCGTCAAGAACTTCTTCTTTATTATTTCCCAAAGGTGAAATCATACCGATTCCTGTTACAACTACTCTTTTCACTATATACTCATTCCTCCGTCTACAGAAATCACCTGGCCTGTGATGTATCGTGAAGCATCACCTGAAAGAAATGCCACAAGATCGGCAACATCCTCTGCCTTACCAAGACTGGCAAGTGGAATTTCCGACATAATCTTATCTTTGATCTCATCAGTCAGTTTATCAGTCATAGGTGACTTGATAAATCCGGGCGCAATGGCATTTACTAAAATATTTCTTGAAGCAAGCTCCTTGGCAAATGATTTAGTAAGTCCGATAAGCCCCGCCTTGGACGCCGCATAATTAGCCTGACCTATATTGCCGTGCAGGCCCACCACAGAAGACATATTTATTATCCTTCCTGACCTGTTTCTCATCATATGACGGGCAACCAGCTTGCTTAAGTAGAATACGCCATTCAGATTAGTTTCTATAACATCGCAAAAATCTTCCTTTTCCATTCTGAGTATAAGCTTATCTCTTGTAATTCCTGCATTATTTATCAGAACATCGATCTTCTCATTTTCTGCCAGAACCGAATACACTATAGACTGGCAGTCTTCAAATTTAGAAATATCTCCAAGAACCACCTGGACCTTGCATGCGCCGCCTTCTTCCAGTTCCGCCTTCAGAGCCTCAAGTTCCGGCTTAAGTGATCTGGCATGCAAAACTATATTAAAACCTTCTTCTTTAAGCTTTCTTGCGATCGCGATCCCAATTCCGCCTGCTGCGCCTGTGATAAGCGCCAATTTTCTATCTTCCATATGTTATTCTCCCCCAAGATATTTGATCAGGTCTTCATCATCTTTAATAGTATCGATCCTGATATCGCTGAATTCTCTTTTAAGTATATTAGAAAGTACCCCGCCCGGGCCGATCTCGACAAAGTGATCAACTCCGTCCTCCACCATGTTCTTAAATGTTTTATACAAAAGTACCGGTGAAACGATCTGGTCCGGAAGTACTTCCTTCATGTCCTGACCGGAATACTTCTCTCCGGTCAAGTTAGGATAGTAGTCAAGCACCGGCTCTTTAAATGTCACACCTTTAAGATACTCTGCGAACTTAACTCTGGCAGGCTCCATAAAAGGAGTGTGAAAGGCTCCGCTTACTACTAAAGGTTTAGCGATCTTGCCCTGCTCCTTGGCAAATTTCTCCAGCTCGTCTATACCTGACGCCTCTCCGGAAACAACTATCTGCCTGGAACTGTTTATATTTGCAATATAGACTTTTCCATCAAGGTCAGGTCTCTGAGCAAGAAGTTCTCTGGCCTCTTCCTCTGTAACCTTTAAAAGTGCGAGCATTTTGCTTTCGATCAGGCCTGATGCCTCTCCCATAAGCTCGCCTCTTTTTCTTACCAGGTCAAGAGCTTCATTCTCACTTACGATACCGGCAAGGGCAATAGCACTGTATTCTCCCAGACTCAGACCACATCCTGCATCTATTGCAGGCAGCTTATTTCTTAAAAGCCGAAGTACCGACAACTGAAAAGCTATCATAATAGGCTGTAGATTCTGAGTTTTTGAGATCTCCTCCAGATCTCCTTCAAAGGATATCCTCTTCAGATCTTCACCCAGAAGGTCATAAATATCTCTGACCTCCGGATATTTTTCATAAAGTCCGGCCCCCTGCTTCTCATACTGAGAACCCTGACCTGCGAAAATAAGTGCTGTTTTTCCCATCTACTGTCTCCTTAAATGCTTGTTCTTTGTCTCTTCATACTCAGACATAAGCTTGTTTACCATCTCTTCAACTGAATAGATCCTGTCGAACTGAGCTGCTGTATATCCAGCCATTACTGAACCCTGTTCAACATCACCTTCAACAACAGCCTTCCTGAGCCTTCCCAGGGTAAAGTTCTCCAGAACTTCCTTATCTTTCTCTTCCTTTTCCAGCTTCTGGAACTCTCTCGTCATAGCGTTCTTAACGACACGCATAGGGCGTCCGTTGATATAGCCTATTGAAGTGATCTTAGTCGAAGTCGCCTTAACGAGCAGATCCTTATAATTGTCATGTGTAGGACTTTCCTTTGTAAAAAGAAAAGCTGTACCGATCTGTACACCATCTGCTCCGAGGACCTCCGCCGCAAGCATCTGTGTTCCTGATCCGATACCGCCACCTGCGATCACAGGCTTGTCGGTCTCCTGCCTGGCCTGGTAAATAAGGGTCATAGACGTCATCTCACCAATATGACCTCCTGCTTCCATCCCTTCTGCAACATAAGCAAATACATTAAGCTTATCAAGCCTCTTGATCTGAATAGGTGATGATATCACAGGAATGACCTTAACTCCGGCCTCTTCGAATTTATCCATATAAGAAGCGGGACTTCCTGCACCTGTAATAACAAATGGCACCTTAGCCTCACATACTACATCCACCAGTTCAGCAATATCGCTTCTGAACATAATAAGATTTACCGCGAACGGCTTATCTGTCTCAGATCTGCAGATCGCGATCTCTTCCTTCAGAGTATCTGCCTTCATACCGCCGGAACCGATCGTTCCAAGCGCACCTGCATTTGAAACTGCCGCTGCGAAGCGGCCATCTGTCATATTGGCCATTCCACCCTGGATAATAGGATATTTAACTCCAAGTAATTCATTTATCTTCATAATTACCACTCCATCAAAATTGAATTCACTACCAGTCCTGCACCAAATGCAGAAAATACTACCTTATCACCATCTTTGAACCGGTCTTTGTAATCACTGACCAGTGTCGGAACCGATGCTGCCGATGTATTGCCGTGATCCTCTATATTTTTCAGAAATTTATCGCCGGCAATTCCTGTTCGCTTAGCCACCTGATCCAAAATGCGGACATTTGCCTGATGGGCAACCACATAATCTATATCTTCAATAGGAAGGTCTGACTTAGTTATAACTTTTTCTATTGACTCAGGAACCTTGCTGCAGGCAAAGCGGAAAACCTCCTGTCCGCGCATCTTGATAAATTCGCCTTTTTTCAGAAGAAGAGAATCCTCATCACCATAAGTACTTTCATCAGATACCCACAGCTTTGAATTCTTCTTCACCACCATACCCGCACAGCCATCACCGAATAAGATAACTGTACTGCGGTCTGTAAAATCAAGACACGAACTTATTTTCTCAGAAGCTATAAGAAGCGCTTCCTGACACTCCTCAAGATACTTTTCGGCCAGGACCATCGATGCCACAAATCCTGCACATGCGGCGTTAAGATCCATCGAAAAGCACCCGCTCGGAAGATCCAGTTCTTTATGGACCTTTCCTGCAATTGAAGGCATTATTAAGTCATTAGAAAAAGATGTAACAATAATCATCTTCACCTGATCTCTGTCGAATTCAAGAAGCTTTCCAAGCTCTGCAGCCATCTCCGATGGAAGTTCTTCAGTAAAGTATCTGCTTTTAATACCTGTTCGAGTCTGGATCCACTCATCTGAAGTATCCAATATCTTCTCAAAATATGTGTTATCCACCTGCTCCCCTGTATTCAAGCTTTTTACATCTTTTATCTTTAAACCCATACTAGCCCCTAATTTCTCTAAATTTCTTGTATCTGTCCTCTTTTAACTCTTCACCGGTCCTAGAAGACATCTCCTCCAGCTGACTTCCAATAAGCTTTCTCAACTGTTTGAAATCGACCAACTCGCCAACTTCCTCAATGATCTCATCAACGATCCCAAAGTCATACAGATCCTGAGCTGTGATCTTCATAATATCCGCCGCCTTGGCCGCAAGACCGGCATCCTTCCACAAGATAGACGCGAAACCCTCCGGTGAGAGGATCGAATAAACAGCATTCTGGAACATATAGATCTTATTTGCTACAGAAAGGGCAAGCGCACCCCCTGAACCGCCCTCTCCGATCACGATCGCAATAACAGGCACTGTGAGCGAAGCCATTTTTTCAAGACTGGCTGCGATAGCCTGGAACTGACCTCTCTCTTCAGCCTCAATACCCGGATAAGCTCCTGGAGTGTCGATGAATGTTATGATAGGTCTTCTGAATTTTTCAGCCTGGTCCATAAGGCGCATAGCTTTCCGGTATCCTTCCGGCATAGGCATACCGAAGTTCGTCTTCACTCCTTCTTCAATGCCTCTCCCCTTCTGGATACCGATAAATGTAATCGGTCTTTCATCGAATAAACCAAGTCCGCCGATAACAGTATTGGAATCTCCGAAACATCTATCTCCCTTTAGATATACGATCTCATCAAATAATCTTTCGATCACTTCACGGGCTCTGAGTCTGTTGTCAGATCTTGCCTTCTTTACAATTTCATATGCATTACTCATAGTCAGCTCCAGTTCTTACATGGTGTCTAAGTATCTTTCCAACTTCCCGTTTCTGGTTTTTTCTCTCACAGATCATGTCAACAAATCCACATTCTTCCAGCTTCTCAGCTCTCTGAAATCCCTTAGGCAGTTTTTTCTTGATCGTCTGTTCAATTACACGAGGACCTGCAAAGCCAATAAGTGCATTCGGCTCGGCTATGATAATATCTCCAAGTGCAGCAAAACTTGCTGAGACTCCTCCCATAGTAGGATTAGTAAGGAAGCTTATATAAAGAAGACCAGCCTCTGAAAACCTGTTGATCGCCGCACTGGTCTTAGCCATCTGCATAAGAGAAAAAATACCTTCCTGCATTCTTGCTCCGCCTGAAGCAGAAAAAACGATGACCGGAATCCTCTTCTCAGCGGCGTATTCAAACATAGCCGTCAGCTCATCACCCACATAGGTCCCGAGACTTCCCATAAGGTACTTAAGTTCAAGAACGGCAACTATCATGTCATGTCCTTCGATAGTTCCCTCTGCGATGGATATAGCCTCATTCAATCCTGACTTCTCTTCCTCTTTTTTTCTTTTTTCAGCATATTTAGGGAATGAAATAGGATCCTTCAGTTCGCTGTTAAAGTTCTTAAGCTCATAACCCTCATCAAGCAGATACTCAAATCTTTCATGACCGGCCATTTTGATGTGGTGACCGCAGAGCGGGCACACCTTGATATTTTTAAGGTAAGCATTGTAATCGATCGTTTTTTTACAAGCCTCACAGTTCAAAAACAGGTCCGGCAGATCTGACCTTGATTTTCTCTTCACATCTTTTTTTGGCTTAGGGCCTGATCTTATATTCCTTAAAGCATTCAGAAGATTTTTTCGCTTATTTAAGCTTCCCATTTATTCCTCTTTCCCAAAGATTCTCATACTTTCCAACAAAGCCTTCTCTTTGTTTGCAACATAATTGGTATCTATGTTTCCCTGAATAAAATCCTTATCATGAAGGATCGCATAATGGAAACCGAGATTATTAGAAACACCATCAATAATGGTCTCTTCGACAGCTCTTCTCATTTTTTTAATTGCATCCATTCTCGTCTTGCCTTTCACAATAAGCTTTCCGATCATAGAATCATAAAATGGAAGAACCTTAGCTCCCTGATACAGAGCTGATTCAAATCTTGTATTTAATCCACCGGGTGCCAGGAAGAAACTGATCTCGCCGCATCCGGGCCTGAAATCTTCAAATGGATCCTGTGCATTCACTCTGATCTCAATGGCATGTCCATCGACCTTCACATCCTCCTGCTTAACAGAAAGAGGAAGCCCTGACGCAATTCTGATCTGCTCTTTGATAAGATTTATACCTGTAACCATTTCTGTTACCGGATATTCCACCTGTATCCTGGTATTCATTTCCATGAAATAATAATTATCATTTTTATCCACGATGAATTCGACCGTTCCGGTTCCTTCATAGCCTGATGCCTTCGCGCACCTGACCGCGGAATCAAACATCCTCTCAAGCAGTTTCTTATTGGCTCTGCTAGGAGATTCCTCAATTATCTTCTGATTATTTCTCTGGATACTGCAATCTCTCTCCGGCAGATAAACAACATTTCCAAACTTATCCGCAAGAATCTGTACCTCTATATGACGAGGATTCTCGATAAGTTTTTCCATGTATATCTCATCATTAGCAAATGAAGCCTTCGCTTCTCTTTTGGTAATATTCCAGCTTGGAAGAAGGTCTTCCTTTTTGAAGACCTTTCTCATACCCTTACCGCCGCCGCCTGCAGATGCCTTTAAAAGAACAGGAAAACCTATTTTCTCAGCCACCTCATACAACTGTTCTTCGCTCTCGATAGCATCATTACAGCCCGGAACGACCGGTACACCGCTCTCTTCCATAAGCGTTCTCGCAGACAGCTTGTCTCCCATCATCTTAATAACCTTAGATGATGGTCCTATAAGCTTCAGACCACATGATTCGATCTTCTCTGCAAAATCTCCATTCTCTGATAAAAATCCATAACCCGGATGAATAGACTCACACCCTGTTTCCAGGGCAGCTGTCAGAATATTCGCAACATTTAAGTAAGAATCCGTACTCTTGCCTGGACCCACGCAAACAGCCTGATCTGCAAGACACACGACCGGCTGGTCCTTATCTACATCTGAGTAGATAGCAACTGTTTCGACACCGAGCTCTTTACAGTTTCTGAATATACTCAGTGCGATCTCGCCCCTGTTGGCGATCAAGACTTTTCTTATCATTTAGTTTTTCTCCAGAACAAATAATACCTGTCCAAATTCAACAAGTTCCTCATTTTTGCAACTGATCTCTTTTACAACACCATCAAAGTCCGATCTTATCTCATTCATCATCTTCATTGATTCAAGAATACAAAGTACATCGCCTTTTTTCACACTGTCTCCCAGCTTGACAAATGGAGCTGTTGTAGGATCCTTAGCTTCGTAGAAGACCCCTACGATAGGAGACTTTATCTCCTGAAGATCAGCAGAGCTTGCCTCTTCTGTTGCAGGAGCACTGGTCTGTTCAGCCGCAGGGGCCGGGGTCGATACCGGTGACGCCACAGGTGCTGCATATGGTGCGTACTGAGCAGGCATAACCGGAGCCGGTACAGCAAGTGGCGCTGCTTGTACAGCAGGCGCCGGATTAGATGATCCCTTCTTTAATGTCAGAGAATAATCTGAGATATTGATCTCAAGGTAATCACTAGAACTCTTGTCAAACTCAGTAATCAAGTTTTTAGTTAATTCTAAGTATTTATCCATAATTATTTACCATTCACATAATTTAAAATATCAGCAACAGTCTTGCAGTTTACGAACTCCTCTTCAGGAATTGAAACGCCATGCTTCTCCTCCATGATCATTGAAAGCTCTACAGCATCAAGTGAATCTAAACCTAAGCCTTCCTGAAGATCAGCATCCTCTGTGATTTCGTCAGCGCTTACTCCAAAATTCTCGCAGATAATTGTCTTTAATTCTTCTAATGTCATTTCCTTATACTCCTAACTTTCATGTCAAATTTTTAGCAAAAATAATTTAGTTAAATAATTTTATCTATTATTTTTTAACAATTTTAAGGTAATATTTTTTTCATGTCAAGTATATTTTTACGCCATTTCACTGCCGAAAACCCGTCAACCGCGCTGTTTTCTAGCTTTCTTGTTGATTAGTCAACATTTAACTTGTTGTAACATCAACATTTGTTATAGAGGATTTTTTACTGATATCTTAGTTGAATCAAATATTTCAATTATTGGTTGGGCAAAAGTAAAAGCCGTGCAAAAATTCTGCACGGCTTAAAATCTATTATCTGTATATATCCATCTTTTTTATTTACGGAGAATGTATTCAAGCAGCCCTTCACAGCCCCTTATCACATACTCCCATGTTGCATTAAAATCTCTTGTATACCATGGATCCGCCACTTCGCCCGGATGTCCTGTATAATCAAGGAGCATACTGATCTTTCGGTCATTACCAAATACTCTTTTCATATTCCTGATGTTTGCGCTGTCCATACCGATAAGCAGATCAAACTTATCATAGTCTTCTTTTCTTATCTGACGTGCAGTCTTCCCGTCACAATCGATCCCTTTGGATTTCAGCAAGGCCTTGACCGGCGGATATACTCCGTTTCCCAACTCTTCTGTGCTGGTGGCCGCCGATTCTATGTGGAATTTTTCTTTGATTCCTCGTTTTTTCACAAGGTCTTTCATGGCAAATTCAGCCATGGGACTTCTGCAGATGTTGCCGTGGCAGATGAATAGTATTTTTAACATTTTTTCTCCTCATTTATGAACAGAAATTTTTTATTGAATTTTTTGTGCTACAAAGTGTGCTATAACACGCTCTTGTAGCACAAACATTTTTTATTCTGTATCATCCCGTAACTCCGTACAATCCGGTTCTGATCATTCTTCTGTATCATCATTAGGCGCAACGATTTCCGGAATTCTAGTTAAAGAATAAAAATCAAAGTTTCTATTTCTGCCAATAACTTCAAAAGAATTCAACAAATCCGATTCTGACAAATGCGTATATACATTCATAGTTGCATTATACTTATAAAAATGGACACATTTAAAAAATAGATATACTCTTAACTTAGACACCATAAGGAGGTATCTTTATGTCCACAAGAAATCACTATGATGAGGATTTCAAACGAACTCTCGTGGAATTTTACCACAACGGTAAAACACACGCTTCACTCATAAAAGAATATGGAATATCACAATCAGCATTCACGAAATGGATTAAGCAATATTCAACCGTGGAAACAGAAAGCGGAGAAGTTATTACAGCCAAGCAAGTCAAAGACCTTTAAAAGCGTCTAGCTAAACTTGAGGAGGAAAATCAAATATTAAAAAAAGCGATTGCCATATTCACGCCACACTCAAACAACGATTAGATGCTGTTTACAAGTTGCAACATAAATACACTATTAAAACCCTTTGTCGAGTTCTAAGGGTTAATCGCAGCACTTATTACAAACATTTTTACTCGAAACCCACTCCTCGCACCTGTGAAAACCAGGTCATTCGTAAGCACATATTACAAATTTATTCTGACTATTATAATTCTCTAGGTGCTTACAAAATACGTCGTGTTTTAGAACGTGATTATGGCATTAACATCAGTCTCGGTAGAGTGTATCGATTGATGAATACAATGAATCTTCCAAAGCGGTCCACAGAGAAACCCTAATGGAAGCATTCTCATAAGGAAAACGGTAACTGCTTCAATTATCTGAAGCAACAGTTCAATCCTTCTTTCCCAAACTCTGTTTGGGAAAGTGATTTTACTTATATCAAGGTAAATGGCTCTTTCCAGTACCTTTGCGTTGTGATGGATTTATTTTCAAGGAAAATCATCGGCTGGAGTATTTCTAATAGCCACAATGTAGATTTAACTATGAAAGCTTTTAAAAAGGCTTATTTCGATAGGGGTGAATCTGAATATGTGCTCTTTCATTCAGATCGTGGTTCTGAATACACTGCCTATACTTTTACACAAGCATTAGAAAAGCGTAATGTTGTTCAGTCCTTCTCACAGAAAGGCTATCCATATGACAATGCATGCTGCGAAAGCTTCTTTCGCCATATGAAACTAGAATGTATTAACCGTAAATCTTTCAGCAATCAGGATGAACTACGCCTATGCTGCTTTGAATACATCAATCGCTACAACTCGAAACAACCTCATTCTTCACTGGTAGATTAAACTCCTGATGAATAGAACAGTTTTACATGTAAAGGCAGCAATAATTCTGCCTTTACATAAAAATATATTTAAAAATTGTGTCCATATACTTGACTATGTTGCACTTCACGGTTTATTTCTCCTCGCTTTCTATGAAACTGTTATACTATATTTTTCTTCCATCTACATTCTCTGTTCACAATATTCTTTTATGATATAAATTGCTAAATCACGAGAGGATTCCACATTTTCTTCATATTCCCAACATTTCCAGTACATGGAAGCTTAATAAGAAATTGCTCCAACTTATTCCCTCCTTATACACGGCACTCCGTCCTGCTACGATACCTCCCAGCCGCCTATTCCCATAGATCCCGGACCGGAATGGCAGGTTATAACAAGTCCGCATGGATTGATCTCATGATGCTTGAAGCCAAGTTCGTCTGCTGTTTCATGAAGCAGCTTTATGGCTGCCTCTGATATCCCTTCTGTTGTAACAATATAGATGGCTTCCCTCGAAATATTGTTTTCTGTTACAAAGTCTTCCATAAACTTCTTTACCAGTTTCTCTGTACTTCCCCTGTACTTTTTTGTAACTACCAGATTACCGTCTTTTATTTCAATCAGCGGCTTGATGCGCAGAAGCATAGCTCCAAGAAAAGCTGCATTTGAAACTCTTCCTCCCGCCTTGAGGAAATTCAGGTTGCCCGGAAGAAATGAAAAATGGATCTTTCCTGCAAGCTCTGACAATTCAGCTGCAAGCTCCTTGTAGCTTTCAGGGCTCTCATCCAGCCCGGTCTGACGTTTCCTTATCAGTTCAAGAGCTTTTACTATGTAAGCAGTCGCACCGCCAGAAACATTTTTACAGTCAACTATATATACATCATCCATGCCCTCAGACGCTATGACTGCATTCTGGTAAGAACATGTTGTTACTGCTGAATAAGCAAGATGAAAAATAACGCTGTCAGGATCTTTTTCTCTTATCTCTCTGAATATAGTTTCGAAATCATGAATATTTACTGCTGATGTAGTAGGAACCTTAGAAGTACTTTTATAATAGTCATACACCTTCTGTACCGGAATGCTCCTGTCGGCATATGCAGTTCCATCCATGGTTATGTACATAGGCGCTATATGAATGTTGTTTTCTTTTATCAAATGTTCAGGGAGATCATTCCCGCTTTCTGTTGTAATTACAATATTTCTCATCTATTAAACCGGATCCTTTGCTTTTAGTATTTTTAATAACGCTCCCCTTATCTCCTCCTCACAGGATCCATAGCTTCCCTGGACCATGGCAGATGTCCCTCCGCCCCGACCGTTAAGTGCCGTATTCAACTCCTTGACATATTCTTTAAGATCTACGGAATTGCTGCTTATTACATAATCGTATCTATCCCCATCTCCTGAAAAGATCGCACATACCGAAGCCTTTCCTCCGTATATGATCTCATTGCAGAAGTAACGCATGTCATCTATCTCCAGCTTCTTATCAAAATGAATAAGAATATCCTGAAGATCGGCAGATTCTATCACTCGATCCAGATATCTGATATTTGCCATATGCAGGTCATATCTGAGCGTCTGAAGATCTGCATTAAGCTTTTCCACTCCCGCTTCCACATCTTCCGGTTTTACCGAAAGGATCCTTGATATTCCCCTTACCTGCTCCATTTCTCTGGCAAATGCCTCATAGGCCTTACGTCCGCAGACCAGCTCTATTCTGCATCCCTTCTTCCGATTGGTAGCACTTAAGAATTTTATAAGGCCTATCTCCCCGGTCCGTGCAACATGTGTCCCGCAGCATGCGCATGTATCAACTCCCGGCATCTCAATGATCCGTACAATAACGTCCAGATCCAGTTTGCTACGATAGTCCATATTTTTTCTTTCCTCTGCATCCGGAAAAAGTTCAAGGACCTCTATATCCCTCCTTATAACTTCATTTGCATACCTTTCTACTTCTCTGAGCTGTTCCTCGTCAAGCGGCCCGCTGCAGTCAAATGTCACACAGGTATCATTCATATGAAAACCCACGTTTTCATATCCATACCACGCTTTTAAGATCCCCGAAATAATATGCTCTCCCGTATGGTTCTGACTGTAGTCAAGCCTTCTCTCCCAGTCAAGAATGCCCTTTACTTCTGTTCCTACAGGGATAGATTCATCAGTAAAATGGATAACTCTTCCATCTATCTTTTTTGTATCTGAGACCTGTATATCCCGATCCTTTCCCGCTATAAGAACTCCCCTGTCACCGGGCTGTCCGCCTCCTTCAGGATAAAAAGCAGACTGAGAAAGCTCCACCCGGTACTTCCCATCTTTATTCTCACAAGAGACCACAGCTGCGTTAAATTCTTTAATGCCGGGTCTTTGATAACACAACTCACTAAAATCTTCCATAATAATTTTCACCAAGTTTGATACTTTAATTTCTTCCCAGTTCCTCAGGTTCATATTCCTTTAATTCAGCAAGGAATCCTCTTTTCCCAAGTTCATCATTGATAATATCCAGAACCTCTTCAGATTCAGCAGTTATCGTATGGTAGTGGTAGCCGGAAGTGACATTTTTAAGAAGACTTGATCTTCCTGATCTGATTTCATTTATATAATGTTCGATATCTCTGCGTGATCTGATATTCATTTTAGCCCGCACGATATCATATACCTTATGATAAATAAAAACGTCTTCCACATGCCCGCCAAGGTCTACAATGAGTTTAAGCTCTTCTTCGACCTCGTCATCTGAATGGATCACCTTAAAGACCCGGCTGTACTGTGCCGTTCCATTGACAAAATACCCTCTGCGTGTGGCAATGATATCCATCCCCTTGCTTCTTATAAGCGCAATATCCTGCACGATGACCTGACGGCTCACCGAAAACTCCGCCGCAAGTTCGCTCGCCATGATCGGCGAATCGCTGGAATTAAGTATTGATATTATTTTCTGACGTCTTTCATTTCCGTTCATATAAGCACCTTTTATTTAAATTGCGTGAAGAGCCTTAAGGGATATGTCCATAACCGGCGCTGAATGAGTAAGTGCGCCGCTGGATATAAAGTCTACACCTAAAGTTCTGAGGCTTTCAATGTTTTCTTTATTAACATTTCCCGAAATCTCTATTACCGCCCTTCCGTCGATCACTTTCACTGCCTCATTCATCTCCTCCGGACTCATATTGTCCAGCATAATGATATCAGCACCAGCCTCAAGAGCCTCTTTCACCATATCGATATTTTCGACTTCCACTTCTATCTTTCTGACAAATGAAGCATATTCTCTTGCCAGTCTTACCGCTTCTTTTACACCGCCTGCCGCACCAATATGATTATCCTTAAGTAAGACCCCGTCCGAAAGACTGTACCTGTGGTTGCTTCCGCCGCCCACGCGAACTGCATACTTTTCAAATATCCTGTTGTTTGGTGTAGTCTTTCTTGTGTCAAGCAGCTTTATAGAAGTCCCTTCCAGTAAATCTACCATCTTACGGGTATATGTTGCAATACCGCTCATGCGCTGGAGATAATTCAGCCCTGTCCTCTCTCCTGCCAGGATCGCTCTCATGTCACCACGCACCTTGGCCAATAACTGTCCTACTTTTACCCTGTCTCCGTCTTCAACTAAAAAATCGATCCTCACCTTTTTATCAATGAGATGAAATACCCTTTCAAATATCTGAAGTCCGCATATCACACCTTCTTCTTTACATATAAGATCAGCTTCTCCTTCCGCTTCAGACCTGATGATACTGTTGCTTGTGCTATCTTCCGGATCTATATCTTCTTTAAGTGCACTTTTTATAAATTCATCTGCATTTAAGCCCAGAGTAATTTTATCAAACATTTCTGACACCTCTCTTATATACATTTATTCTTATGTCACTTACCGCTCTTCCGGCGAATACAAGACTTTCAAGCAGTGAATTACTTGCAAGCCGGTTTCTTCCGTGAACACCATTGCAGGCTGTCTCTCCGACTGCATATAGGTCTTTCATAGAAGTCCTGCCTGAATGATCTGTCTTAATTCCACCCATGAGATAGTGTTGAGCTGGAACTACAGGAATACATTCTTTAAATACATCAAATCCTTTTTCCTTACAGAATGAAATTATATTTGGGAAGTGATCTTTCAACAGTTGTTTGGGAATCATCCGCATGTCCTCCCATACAAATGGCATATTATCTTTTTCCATACGTTCATATATCGCATCTGTGAGCAGATCTCTCGGAAGCAGCTCATCAACGAAGCTTTCCATGTTTTTACCATAAAGCCTGGCTCCTTCCCCTCTGACCGATTCCGAGATCAAAAAGCTGCGGTCAGAGTAATTCTCCAGGTAAAGTGTCGTTGGATGGATCTGGACATGATCCATATCTTTTAACTCTATGCCATGCCTGTCTGCTATCTCAAATGCATCTCCCCTTATATGACGAAAATTAGTGGAACGAGGATACGAACCGCCCAGACCGCCGCACGCCAGTATGGTAAAGTCTGCCCGAATGTCCTTTAGTTCTTCTGATCCTGTCCTTACCCGTATACCTCTGCATACACTGTCTTTTTCAATAATATCTGTCATTTCCGTGTGTTCCAGAAGGGTTATATTAGATCGTTTTCTGACCTCTTCCAATAGCTTCCCTGTTATTTCCCTGCCTGTACAGTCTTTGTAAAACAATATCCTTTTTTCTGAGTGGCCTCCTTCTCTTGTGTAAAGAAAATCACCGTCTCCATCTCTTTCAAAACAGACACCATATACTATAAGATCCGCTATGACTTCCTGCGATGAGGTTATCATTATCTCAACAGATCTTCTGTCATTTTCGTAGTGTCCCGCTCTTAAGGTATCTTCTAAATATGCGTCATAATCCTCTTCATTTTTCCATATACATATACCTCCCTGGGCCAGAAAAGAATTGCTGGCTTCCGCTTCCGTCTTCGTCACTATAAGGACATTTATTTCCTCCGGGAATTTCAGGGCCGCATACAGCCCGGCACACCCACTCCCCACGATCACTACATCTGTCTTCATTCTTAACACCTTCATTCTTATGATTTTACGGCATTTTAACATCTTATCATTTTAATGACAATACTTCTGTCTTGACACTTATATTTACACAATATATACTCACAGATAAATTTTACAAAATGCGAGGTATATCCCATGAATATTGCTGAATTACAGGAAATGATAATGAACCTGAAAAAGAAAAATGATTTCTGTATCCTTGCACACTCTTACCAGAGTCAGGATATTCTTGAGATCGCTGATTATTCCGGAGATTCTTACGGATTAAGTCTTAAGGCTCGTGAAGTTCCTCAGAAAAATATCCTCATGTGCGGAGTGAGATTTATGGCTGAAACAGTCAAGATACTATCTCCGGATAAAAATGTATTTCTTTCTCATCATATGGCCGGATGTCCTATGGCGGACCAGATCGATGCCGCCGGTCTGTCAGAGCTCAGGCAAAAATACCCTGATCACACGGCAGTTACATACATAAATACAAGCGCTTCCCTGAAGACCCTTGCCGATGTATGTGTCACATCATCCTCTGCTGTCCGGATCGTAAAAAATCTTCCTAATGATAAGATCTTATTTGTTCCAGACTGCAATCTTGGTGCCTGGGTTGCCGGTCAGGTACCTGAAAAAGAATTCGTATTTTTTTCCGGCGGATGTCCTGCCCATGTGCGCATAAAAAAAGAGGATGTCTTAAAGGCTAAACGCCTGCATCCTCAAGCTGAAATACTCGTGCATCCCGAATGCCTTCAGGAAGTGTCCGAAATAGCTGACTACATCGGCAGTACAAGCGGTATTATGAATTATGCAATGAACTCTTCTGAAAAAGAATTTATAATAGGTACTGAAAACAGCATCGTTCAGCATCTGCAATTTCAATGTCCCGATAAAAAGATCTATGCCCTGTCAAGAGACTGCATCTGTCATAACATGAAGATCACTGCTCTTATGGACGTATTTAACTGTATAGATCATTGCGGCGGTGAAGAGATCCTTCTGGATAAAGACACCCGAATAAAAGCTTCCCGCTGCCTCGAGAATATGCTGAGATTCAGCCGCTGATCATCTCCACTGGAAATTTATCATTCCGTAGATATAAATAAATCCGATCGCGGCCGGAACAACGAATCTGAATATCGGTTTCATCCAGTTCCTGACCTTTACTCCCTTGCCTGCATTCGCTTCAGCAATGAAGTTATCCCAGCCCCATCCAAACTTATTACAGCAGAAGAGTGCGATTATCAGCGATCCTAAAGGAAGTACATTCGTTGAAACTATAAAATCCCAGAAGTCAAGGAATGTCGTACCTGCCGCAAACGGTTTAAAGTGCAAGATACTGAAGCCAAGTGCTGTTGTCATGGCACTGCCGGCAACTATGATCCCTCCGACGATACTTCCCTTCTTACGATCCCAGCCTGTCATCTCACGGATCATAGCCAGAATATTCTCACATACTCCGAAAACAGTAGACATTGCCGCAAACACCATAAACAGGAAGAAAAGCGTTCCCCACCAGCGTCCGCCGGCCATATTGTTGAAAACGCTTGCCATAGTATCGAAAAGCAGACTCGGTCCCGCTGTTACCTTCAGGTCATATGTGAAACAGGCCGGGAAAATAATAATTCCGGCGACTATAGCAACAAATGTATCAAGCACGATTATATTGATAGACTCGCCCATAAGTGAACGATCTTTTCCGATATAGCTTCCGAAGATCGCCATACCGCCCATTCCCACTGAAAGTGTGAAAAAAGCCTGATTCATGGCTCCTACGATCACAGATCCGTTGATCTTGGAAAAATCCGGTATAAGATAGAAAGACATCCCCTGTCCGGCTCCCGGAAGCGTGAGACTGCGTATCGCCAAGATCACAATCAACGCAAGAAGGCCAATCATCATATATTTAGTGATCCTTTCAAGTCCCTTCTGCATATTAAAGCTGAGAACAAAGAAAGCAATACCGACTGCTATCAAAGTAAATGTGACATTTATACCCGGGCTGGCTATCATAGTCTCAAATCCAAAACTTTGATGCTTACCTGTTAAAAACTTCACAAAGTAGTATATTATCCATCCCGTAACCACAGTATAGAAGGCCATTAGCGCAAAGTTACCGATAAGGCACATTATTCCGAATCCGCCCCACTTCTGTCCGGGCTTCTGCAGTTTTTTATACATATGGATCGGGCTTGACTGTGATGCACGTCCCAGACCGAATTCCATCGTCATAACCGGAAGGCCAAGCACAACAAGGCAAATGAGGTAAATTAAAATAAATCCTCCTCCGCCATTCTGCCCTGTCATCCATGGGAACTTCCAGACATTTCCGCATCCGATCGCACATCCTGCAGAAAGCATGATAAAACCAAGACGGCTCCCTAAACGTTCTCTTTTTTCCATTCTATCCCCCTTGTTTTTAGCTGTTCAACTAAATGACCAGCTTGATATCGACGTATTCTGATTATATAATCACAACAGCGATCTGTAAAATAAATTATTTATTTGATATTGATCGAAATTTTCGATAATGGAGGCATGCATGGATATTAAAAATCTCGAGACATTTGTCATGGTAGCCGAATTAAAAAACTTTACAGAAGCCGCCAAAAAACTCGGTTACACTCAGTCCATGGTCTCATTCCAGATAAAGCAGCTTGAAAGCGAAATAGGAACTCCCTTGTCTGATCATCTTCCGCATCGACCTTAATTATCTTGATCTTGTTGTATAGATCACCGGCACCTGTTCCGACTGACTGAGTCCTCAATATTTTCAGTCTTTCCATCGTACAAGCAATAACCTATAGCTGCAGAAATACCCGAAGCTTTCAGATCTGTTTTGATCTTTTCGATCTTCTTTTCCATGTTTCCCTGCGGCTTTCTCCAGAAAACAATAAACTCATCTCCACCCACGCGGTAGATCTTAGCCTGTCTTGGAAGATTCGTTTTAAAATAGTCCACCGGACTGCGGATAGCCCTATTTCCTTCGGCATGCCCCATAACATCCAGGGCAGCTCCTGCCAGCTTTCCTCTATTTAACGCATCTACAAGCGCTGCATCGTCAAATGCACTTCCTCTTCCCACATTTATGATATATGCATTTTTCGGAAGCAGTGAGATCCTTCTTGCATCCATAATTCCTTTAGTTTCCTTTTTTCCCGGAAGGCTCATAACCAAAAGGTCCGTATACGGCAAAATACTGTCCAGCCTATCAACCGTCAGAATCTTATCATAATCTTCCGATGGCTTTTTACCCGAAGTATTCACTCCTGTAATTGACTCAGGCTGAAATCCTCTTACTCTCCCGGCAAATGAAGTTCCTATATCTCCTGTCCCAAGAAGTGTGATCCTGCTGCCGAATATAGAATCCATAGATGTATCTTCCTTGCCCGACCAGTCCGTTGACTGTCCTATATCATAATTTAAATGGTAACTCTCATCATGTTGAGAGTTACCATAAATATGTGTTCTGCAATCGTAACGCCATAGGCTCCGGCTGAATCAGAATTTTTTTTCATAGACTGCTCTTTATCTCCTCTAACACTTTAATATCTTCCTCCAGCCCAAGGTAATGGATCAGCATTACCTACATGTGCTATTCCTGTCTTTATTTGGTTTTTATCAAGTCATATAATGATGCTTCTTTGTTCTTTTGCTTATGGACTCGATGATATTCTTTAATACTGTCAATAAGAAAATCCGTATCTGAAAAATATTCCTTGATGAATACCGGTGACTTAACATTTTTAATTCCAAGGACATTTTTGCAATAGTCACTCGGCTTTTTGACACCGGATCGGCAATATTCATCATACTTATCCTTACTCACTATAATCAGCATCTCTATTTCCGGAGCGGTTATTACATTAATCACATCCACCTGACAGCTATATACTCTGCTAAGATTGAATTTCTCTACTCGTGAATCAATCACTCTAAGAATGAGAATTTTCTGATCATATTCCTTTCCCAAATACCGTCGTTCAAATTCTCTGACAGGAGTCCTAGGCAGCACACTTTCTTCAATCATTTGCTTACGATTAAAAATCAAGCGGTCCTCATCCAGTAAAATGTCCATGATTGCAGTTTCGGCCCCACCTTAACAAATTCAGGTGATCAGAATATTTTCAAATTTTGTATAACGTAGTATAATGGTAAGATACTAGATTTTATGCAGTTTTACGGTTTTTTTGAAATTCTCCCAATTGTCTATTGCGTTATAATACGGGACACGATTTTCCCCATAAATTCCCCATAAATTTTATTCGCTGTACTCAATGAAAGCTCAGAGAGAGCTTGACAGAAGCCTTTTGGCATAATCAAAAATAACCCCTCTCTGCTAAAAGCTTTTAGGGGTTCTATATCTTATCGGAGAATAAAGACCACTAAATTATATCAGAGTTAAGCATTTTAGCGTTTTGCTTAACTCGTAAGCTTTTGAGTTAAGTGTTCTGCACTTTTACTTAACTCTACTAGATACTCGCACGATTGCCATACGATTAATGCAATAAAAAAGCCCCCGGATCTGATACATGTAATATCAGCGCGAATTTCCGGGGGCTTCAAGTGTTTTATTATTGTTTTGTTTTCTATAAAATATTATTAGTTAGTTACTTTGTTTCTTGTTACTTTATTTTAAATCTCTGTCCCGGATAGATCAGGTTAGGATTACTAATCCCATTCAACGCTACAATCTGCTGTACTGATACACCGTATCTATCAGCGATCGCACTAAGCGTATCACCACTAACAACCGTGTACCATACTTCGCTATCACACTGTGGCTCTCCTGAGATAGTTAAAACCTGTCCAGGATAAATAAGATTAGGATTATCAATTCCGTTCCTTTCAGCTATTGACTGATATGTAGTACCAAATCTAGCAGCAATATCTGATAATGTATCGCCGCTCACAACGGTGTATGTAACCGTATTGTTGCACCGTTCCTCAACACGTGGTTCTGGCTGCGGTGTCTGTTCATGTTGTGGCGCTACTCCGTTAACAGCTGCCATTCTGCACCAGTCTTCTTTTGTTCCATAGAACTTATTGCCATCTATCCTTCCGTCCCATCCTGTAAGCTTAAGACTTGATGTATACTGACGAATCTGACAATCATAAGCACCCTCGTTCCATGGTGTCTCCTGATAACCTGTCTCGTCATTATTTGCATACTGAGCCACCCAAGCATAGCAATCAACACCTTCAATCTTATCAAGTGCGCTTGCTTGGATATAAACGAACGGCTTAACACCAGTCTTTTCTTTGATTCTGTTACAGAAAGATGTTATTGTAGTTGTCAATAGTTTTTATCACAAAGTGATAAAATTTAAAAAATATGGAGTTACGTTTGTTGAATAACAAAC
>UQNS01000005.1 GCA_900542465.1 uncultured Eubacteriales bacterium | reverse complement strand
TTTTTGCAAATATCCATTCTGTCTTGTCGACCTTTTACTGTCGATAAGTTTCCACACACCTATTTTATAGTCCAAAAAACAAGGCTTATTCCAGCCCACCGATACCTTTTAACGATAGACTACGAATAAGCCTTTATTTTCTATACTTTATTTACTTACTGGGTGCAACTCTTGTCATCAATACGACACTCTCAACTTGTGTTGTTTCACCAAACTAATCTTTATCTTGTCCACGACACTTTAACGCTTTAATTAAAAGATATTTCGACATCATTTAATAATTGTATTTATAGCGGACTGCACTGCTTTATATCTTCCTTCATCTGATAATGATGCCAAGCAGGTAATCAAATATTCCTTGCCATCTTTTTCATAAAGAACAACAATATTATAGGAAGATGCCATAGTTCCTGTTTTTATTCCTTTTACATTTTCATTATAGTACGGTGACTTTTTATCTAAAAACTTATTGGTATTTTTCCAAGTAAATTCACCTTGTGGAGTTTGAATTGAGAAAGTGCTTTTCCCTACACATTCTTTAACAAAATCATAATTATAAAGCTTCAAGGCTACACGATTAATATCATCCAAATGTGTATCGGCTGACATAGATGCCCCGCTCGGATCATTATACAAATTTGTTTTAGAATAGCCTTCTTCAATTAAATACTCACTTAGCTCTGTCATAAAATAATTAATATATTCCGTTGCTGTATAGCCCTCTCCTAATTCACTTTTAGCAATATAATATGCCAATGAATAGGCAGCATCGTTTCCCGAAGGAACAAGCATAGCTTCCATTATTTCTTTTACTGTGTACTCCCCAACTTTTAGATTTGCTAAAGATGACCCAGCCGGCACAAGATCCAATACCTCTTGATTTACTTCAATAACATCTTCCAAGTCAACTTTTGTCAAAGCATAGTCAATGACAAATAGTTTTGCCAAACTTGCTACTGTAGGCAATTGGCTATCGCCCTCGTAAAATAGATATTCACCCTGTTCAATATCATAAACAGAAAATGAAAGAGCATCCTGCGGAATGTTAAGCTCATTTGTACTCAGTTGAAAATCGATTTTTTTATAAACATCCTTAAAAAAATCAAAACGATAAATTCCTGTTTTATATAGTCCAATTACCGCAACACACACTATAAACAAGATTATTGTAAAAACCATTATTATCTTTTTATATTTTCTATGTTTCTTCATGCTTTCACTTACAAATTCATTTCGATATTCCTAATAAAAAACTTTTAATTAAATATTATAACAGAAGTCATCATTTTTTTCAATACTTCAAACCACTTCGACCATACTCAACAACTTTATGACTTCTTGAACACTTACTGAAAAGAGAACTACCATCAGCTAAGACAGCATCTGAAGTATTATCACTGTCAATACTGTTGTTTATCGCAAGAAAACGGACATTTTTCTGCAGAAACAAAACTTCCGTATAAAAGCCGACTTGCAGATAGTTTCGTCCTAATCGGCTCATATCCTTAACAATAATCGTTGCAACATTGCCAGCTTCTACTTCTTTAATCAACGATTGAAAGCCGGGGCGATTGAAATTTACACCCGAAAAACCATCGTCAGTAAAATGGCGAATATTACCGAAACCATTTCTGCGATCATAATCTTCCAGGTATTGCTTTTGATTGGTTATGGATTTTGACTCGCCAGTAAGGTCATCACCTCTTGAAATCCTTCGCCCGTGACACTATCTACCTCTCTATTGAATAAAGTTAAGGAATACTACAAGTGCAAGGATACCACATATAAGCAATATCCATAAACTGCTGATAACCATCCCAATAATGTTTGCTGCACTTCTGCTATTGTGATTTTTAACGCAGATAACGGATAGAACGAACCCAATCAATACAGATGCTATATTTACACCTGCCCAGACCGAACGCACTCCATCAGACAATGTAATGTTCAGCAGGGATGGGATAAAAGTCGCCAACGGCAATACACTAATGACAACTGCCGCTATACTTAGTTTTTTGAATTTTCTATTTTCCATAATCGTATTACCCCATTTCTTTTTTTCCAAAGCGTGTTACCGCCACTATCAGTACCAAACTAAAAATCAATATCGCACACGGCAAAAACGGAAATAGCTGAAAAGCCGCGCTATTACTTCCTACCGTAAAATCATGTAAAGAACATGAAACCAAATAGCCGCTGTAACAATAGGGATAAACAATCCAGAATGGTGTATTTGCTACCAAAACACCGGGAATAACAAGCAATAAGTTCAGTCCGACAGAAAGCAGCGGCTTGCTAAACAATACTGTAATTGCCCACATGATTGCTACACTCGGAAGCATAGTAAGAAACAGACCAACGCTCCATTTCAACAGATACATGATGGGTAATGTTTCCGCAATCCCTGCACTTTTCGTTGCAATCAATCCTGCAACAGCAAATACACCAAGAAACACAACCATTTCCATAAACAAATAGAATAGCAACACACAAAATTTTGCGGCGGAAAGTGCATATCGACTAACAGGCAACGCCAACATTTTTAATATTCCGTTATTTCCCGTTTCACGCCCTGCAAGCATTACGCAAACAACAATCATACTAAACGGGAGCAGATAATAGGCATATACTAATGCACTTTGAATAAACATTGCCGCCCAAGCATTGGTATATTCTGGCGTAAAATAGCTGTACAGATTTGCAATACCAGAAGCTACTACCAATATCGGAGCAATGAAAATCAGAGGAACAATTTTACCTCTCTTAACTTTTATAAATTCAATTTTTAGTAATTCCCCAAAACTCATATTGGCACCTCCTATTCATAACGCAGATTTTTTGCTGACCATAATCCTGCGAAAAGCAAGACGGCTGTTTCAATCAACGCTATTATCACAATAGTCATATCTGGCTGTGCTCTCATTGAAACGGCAGGTTTCAGCATAACTACAAATGGATGGATACATAACCATTTTATATTTGATGTCGCTAATGCCATTCCACTTAAAAAGCCTGCCACTCCAATGCCAAGAGGTATCCACATATTTTCAAATCGAGAGGATACGAAAATCATAAACGCTAATACAGGCATTGATGTCGTAAAAGAATATCCTGCAAAGGAAAGCAGTGTTCCAAGTTCAAATGTTCCCTGCGGCAAATCTGTTATCCCAATTTTAGCAAGGACTAAATTCTGTAAGCCTATTGCAAGCAGAAGCATAACGGTCAAAATCAGAAATTTACAAAAATACATAGCAGGAACGCTTATCGGCAGCATATACATCTTTTTCACGGCACTTCCCTTAAATTCCATGTTATAAATAATGCAGGAAGCAACGATAACACCAAACATATTTAACACCATAATCATGCCATAAACCTGTGTGAGAAGAACATCCATAGGAGCCAACGGCAAATTAAGCAGCGTATCTTTCCGTACAATAAAGTTTACAAGTGCGTATGCCGCACCCAAAACTCCAACCGCAAGCATTAACGGAATAACGCCTGTTCTTTTTTCTTTTCGCAGCTCAATAGATAACGTCCTCATAATACCGCCCTCTGCTTTCTGCTTGCATTATCCTTATCTACCATGTTCAGGAACATATCTTCCAGATTATCAGCGGCAAATCCAGACTGCATTGCGTTCTGGCGTAAGCTATCCAGACTACCCTCAAAAAGCAAACGCCCATGATTGAGTATTCCTATATCGTCTGCCATCAGCTCAATTTCAGACAGCATATGAGAGGAAATAAGAATGGTACAATCATAAAGGTCAGGCAGCGATTTAATCAGATTTCGGATTTCATGTATGCCAGACGGGTCAAGTCCGTTTGTCGGCTCGTCCAAAATCAAAATAGGTGGTCTGCCAAGCAACGCACCTGCCAGTCCTAATCTCTGCTTCATACCCAATGAGTATTTTTTTGCAAGGCGGCTTCCAAACTCTGAAAGACCTACCAACTCTAATGCGTCCTCAACGGCACTTTGGGGCAATCCTAAAATACGCCTTATAATGTCCAAGTTTTCTCTGCCTGTTAAGTTTGTATAAAAAGACGGCGACTCAATAAAAGAGCCGACTTCTTTCAAGATAGAAAGACGATCATTTGGAAACTGTTTACCGTCAATTTCAAAACTGCCTTTTGTCGGGGCGGTAAGCCCTAAGAGCATTTTCATTGTAGTGGATTTTCCTGCACCGTTCGGACCTAAGAAACCATAAATACTCCCTTTCTGAATATGCAGCGAAACATCATGGACAGCGACAAAAGATTTGTACTTTTTTGTCAACTGCTCTGTTTTGATAATATAGTTGTTCATAGCAACATCTCCTTTCTGTCCTTATGGTACAGCACCAACCTTGTGGCAACCTTCTCTCTACCTTACATTTACCTTACTTTTTTTGCTGGACTAAAAAAGTTCATAGCTTTATGGTAAATTGAAACTGCAAAGGAGATTGTCTTATGAACAACGATTATTTATTGAGTAAACGCATACTGCTTGTCGATGATGAACAGGAGCTTTTAGATATGGTCGTATCAATTTTAGGAGAAGCAGGCTTTTGCCAAATAGCAACTGCTAAAACAGTAAAAGAGGCTCTTGTTCTGGCAGATAGTTTTCAACCAGAGCTTGCCATTCTTGATGTAATGCTTCCAGACGGCGATGGCTTCTCTTTAATGGAAAAATTAAAAGGCGGGTATCCAGTACTGTTTTTAACTGCCCGCGGCGAGGATGACGATAAGTTCAAGGGATTTGGTCTTGGAGCAGACGATTATATTGTAAAACCCTTTTTACCAAAAGAACTGCTGTTTCGCATTATGGCAATTTTAAGAAGAAGTTACAAAGATGAAAATCCGCTTGTTAAACTTCATGGAAGCCAGATTGACTTTTCACGAGCCGAAGTAATAAAAAACGGAGAGCATATTCCATTAACCGCAAAGGAGCATGATTTATTATCTGCTTTATACCGTAATGCAGGACGGATTGTAACGATTGATACCTTATGCGAAGATGCATGGGGAGATAATCCATTCGGATATGAAAATTCTTTAATGGCACATATCCGCCGTATCAGAGAAAAAATAGAGTTAAATCCCTCACAACCTGTTTCGTTGGTAACAATAAAAGGATTAGGATACAAGCTGATTGTGGAGGGCAGATAACATGAACAATTTACCGAAACTCATACGGCGTTTTACGGGCATTCTTTTGTTTAGCTTCGTGCTGTTGGTATTTGCTAATTTTGCTATATTAGCGTTCCTTATGGTTTGGCAATCGCCATCTGTTGCTGACTCGCCATATAATATGGCAATAGAAACAGGCAAGGCGTTTCAAATATCCGAAAGCGGATATACAATGCAAGAAGATATTTCCATGCAATTAGAAGAACAGGATATATGGGCATTCGTTGTTGATAATGATACCCTGCAAATCGTGTGGAAAACAGAAAATGTTCCCGACACAATACCTGCCAGTTACTCATTGTCTGATATAGCTGATTTATCTGTCGGGTATCTCGATGGGTATCCCACTTATACGGGCGAAACAGAAAACGGCATTGTTGTCCTTGGCTATCCTAAAGACAGTTTTTGGAAACATACAAGAGCAAGTTGGAACTATAACTTGATTGCTCACTTACCACAAATTGTTTTTATTGTTTTAGCTGTCAATATTGCGGTTATCCTGCTGATTTATGTGATAGTAAATATGAAATTCCTAAAACCTGTAAAATCGATTACAAAAGGCATACAAGATTTGTCCATCGGAGAGCCTGTTCATATTCCAGAAAAAGGTCTGCTTTCTGATATTTCTGCAAATATCAATCGGACTTCTAATATATTGCAGGAGCAGAGGCAACAGTTAAAGAAAAAGGAAACCGGCAGAGCGAACTGGATTGCAGGAGTTTCGCACGACATTAGAACTCCTCTGTCTATGGTTATGGGCTATGCAGGTCAACTAAAAGACGATGTAAATTTGACTGACGAAGAACGCCAGATGGCGGAAGTTATTGTAAAACAAAGTAAGCGTATGCAAAATTTAATCAATGACCTTAATCTCGCTTCTAAGTTGGAGTACAATATGCAGCCGATAAATCCTGCAAAGCAAAATCTGATTGCTATTGTTCGCCAAGTCGTTGTCGATTTTATCAATATGGATATTGAGGACAAATATCCGATTGAATGGCAAACAGATGAAGCCTTAACTGTATGCCTTATAAACGCTGATAAGGATTTATTAAAACGAGCAGTTAGCAACCTCATTCAAAACAGTATCAATCATAACGAACAAGGCTGCAACATCTATATTAAGGTTACGGCTGATGATGCTTATTGTACCGTGACAGTTTCCGATGACGGTGTTGGAGCAACAGATGAGTTAATAGAAAAACTCAACAAAATACCTCATTATATGCTTTGCGATAAAAACACAACTGAGCAACGACACGGCTTGGGATTGCTTATTGTTAGGCAAATTGTATCTGCTCACAGCGGAACAATTGTTATTACAAATAATTCTTATGGGGGATTTTCGGTAAAATTTATGTTGCCAAAAACAGAATAGCTTATGAGGCCGATATGCTTGCTAAAGTGTATCGGCTTTTGCGTACTTTCATCTCTTGTAACAGGATATTAAATCTCTTGTTTGGAGAGATTTCACATCGTTTAACCAGAAACCACATCTCTGTAAAATACAGGGGTAAGATTTTCAGAGTAGGTGGTGAGCTTGTGGACAAGAGAAACAATAATTTTGTCTTTGATTTTACGCCTATAGGACAGGCTATCAAGAAAGCCCGTGAAGCCAGAGGAATGACAAGGGAACAGCTTTCTGGGATAATCGGTTATGCTCCCAGACATATTCAGGCAATCGAAAACGAGGGGCAGTATCCGAGCATTGAGCTGTTCATTCAGCTTATCACAATGTTTGATGTTTCGGTTGACGAATACATATTCCCAGGGGCGTGTGAAGGATTTTCTGTAAATAGGATTTCCTGTGATATGATTTCTTACCAAACAGCCCAGATAACAGCAGTTCCGGCTGTCTGGCAGTTGCTTAGTATATATTCCATACCGAATGGTATGTCAAGAGCGGGCAGGGTTTTCTGCCCGTTTTTGACGGTATTTAGAGCTTAGTCCGGAAGCCGATCCTCGTACATGATTGCCACACTCCCACAGAACCCATAATTTTTGGTACATAGTATACGTAATAGGAATTTGCGGCTTGATTCTTGCACTCACTCTTAAACTGAACGAATCCGTCGAAATTGTACTGTCAGTTGTTTTTGTTGCAATTATCTCACTATCACACGTAAAAATCATGCACTATAAGATGATGAAAAAGACCACAACTACAAAATAAATGTGAACGATGAAAGAAACGAGAAAATCAAAGATAAAGTAAATGCAACAATAGCATTCATACTGATGCACCTAATGGGAATAATTGCCATAATTGCATTTATCACAAAAGCATATTTGCCAGCAACTCTTTTAACTATCTCGGTCGCCTGCTCTCCATTAGTCATGTTTTTTATCAACAAATATTATGAGAAAAAAATATTAAAACCAGACCCACCCATTTACTACTAATTACGAAGAAAACCAACTTTCATAAATTCTTTATCTCCAATACGGAACTTTTTACTATTAAACGCCACTCCCATAATTCTGCTAATAATATACTCATCAGTTATAAGCACGAAATACTGCTTATCTTTTTTATCCACCAAATAATACTGATCAGCCCCAAGATTGGCAACAGCTTTACTGAAATCGTGTATGCCAAACAATGGCAATCCTCCAAGGAGAGTAGAAAACCATCCAACAAAATTATCCACCATTTTCTCAGATGAACTGTTATAAGTCTTAACAACAGTTAGCATATTGATTTCTGAGTCAGGATATTCATCTAGGACAATCTGCTCTTTAATTTTCGACTTCTTAAAACTGCTCAACCTACCGTCGAAACCATACTTATTGAGATTAATAGGCTTCTTAGTAATGGAAAAATCAACGCTATTATTCTCATCCAAAAGATAATCAACACTCACGTTTAAAGCAGATGCAATAAATTTCAGACTCTCGATATTTGGTAACCCCCGATTCGTTTCCCATTTTGCTACAGCAGCACGAGATACCATCAATAATTCCGAAAGCTCCTCCTGCGTCAACCCTGCTTCCAGACGAGCCTTTCTAATTTTTTTCCCAAAGGATATAACACTACTCATGACACAACTCCTTGTTAAATCACTTATTACACATCATGAAATTACTTTACGGAAACCAAATTAGTATTGAAACATTTGATTTAGATACCGCATAATTACAAACTAACAAATAATTTACAACGGAAAAAGAAACAAGGTGAAACACTATAGTTACCAACTGTAACAGCATAAGAATGCAAATAATATAGGGAACTTTTTTACGATTATTGCGACGGTTTGTTCCCCAAAACACAAGCAACTAAATCAATAGGCAACTAAATCACATAACCATTCGGCTGAAAAATAGCAAAACTGTATCTAGCATCGCAACAAAACAGCCACAACACAGTTCTCTTGTTACACACCCCGAAAAACTAGTAGTCGGAACTACTGTCAAAGGGTGCAAAAAAAGGACTCCGGCGATACGCCTGCGTATGGCAATATTTCCGGAATCCCTTGATTTCAAGGCATTTTATGTGTTTTTAATCCTTCACCCGTGACAGCAGACAGACAGTCTCCACATGGCACGAGCTGATACCATGGCTTACAATGACACATTTTTCCGTTTTCATAGTTCTTGATAAAATATCAATCCTATTTTTATATGATTTTCAGTTCGTGGAAACATATCTGCTTAATTCACTATTTTAGACAATCCGACAAGCTAAAATTTGTTAGTCTATATATTACTGCATTTTTCATTATCTGTATCCAAAAATAGTAAAACATTTTTCAATATCATCATATTTATAAGTAATGTTAAATTTATTAAGAATGCATTCTATTTCTGATTTTTTGTCAGTAACACATATCTTTGGCTCAATCAAACTCCCTTGACCAACAATTTTTTCAAATTCACTTCCAATTTTAAACCATCCAACAATACTCATATTCATATGAAAAAAAATGTTCATCAGCATCTATCGTTCAATACATGCTAGGCTCTTCTTCATCAAAAACGTCTTGTATTTTATTGGGATGCCTCTCATTTTCTCCATGATGGAATCAATAAGTTCTTTCCATTTTGTGTTGTTCATAAAAGAGGTTAGATTTCTTTCTTCAACAACCTGTTTAATTTTTTCTTTTTCAGTTCTTTTGTTGTTATATTTCCCATTTTCAATTTCGTCTATAATGCGCTGCATAACAGATAACACTCTATCATCTATTTTTTATAAACATAAGATGGTGATATAAATTGTTTATCTCTTTGTACATAATACCTTAAATCCAAACTTTTCTAGCCACTTACCTTTCATCATGATAGTTGGCGTATCATTGTATCGTTTTCCACTCATTCCATAAATTTTTAGTATCCGATTATTTTTCTCCATAATCAACTCCTTTTCTAAAATGCTATCGTTAAATTATGCACCCTATTAAAAATTTTCACTTGCTGAATTTATATGTAATTATTTTGATTTCATAAATCTTAGGCACTTTATGCTCCTAAAACTTCCTCAAAGCCCTTGAAATACAAGTATTTTACATAAGCACCCTAAAATATCATTGTATCAATTTGCGTGTTGCTTTGTTCATTGCTGCAACCAGCATAAAATCAGCCGGAAACTCAAGACTATACTGCATTCTTGATACCATAACTTTATTATCCTCCAGAGGCTGCCTGAGGGATTCGATCACATCTGTCTTATATTGTGTCAACTCATCCAGAAACAGTACTCCTTTTGATGCAAGGCTGACTTCGCCCGGTCTGGGAATAATGCCTCCTCCCAGCATTGCAGCCTGACTTATTCCCTGGCCCGGACTTCTGAACGGTCTTTCTCTCAGCAACCCTTCTCCTGATTCGATCATTCCGGCAATACTGTATATCCTTGTCAGTTCAAATCTCTCCTTTTCAGACATTTCCGGCATTATTGACGGCAGCCGCTTCGCAATCATTGATTTTCCACTGCCCGGAGGTCCTATCAGCAAAAGATTATGCATACCGGCCGCTGCGATCATTGCAGCCTTCTTTGCTGCAGCCTGTCCTGCTATATCATCGAAATCACACTTATACTCACTTATTTTTTCTGTTTCATCAGTCAGATCCTCTATCCATGTAAGTCCTTTTCCCGCGCATGTTTCTGCCCTGCCGCCATGACTGCCATCATACTCTGCAAGATAGTTTACAATGTCTCTTAGCCGCTCCGCCCCCACCAGTTCGAGCCCGCCGGCCAGACTTCGGCACTCCGCCAGATTCTCTATCGGAACGAACATTCTCTTAAATCCCTTATTAAGAGCTTCTATCCCTGATACCAGGGCTCCGCTGACAGGCCGCAGGCTTCCGTCCAGGCTAAGTTCTCCCAGAAAGCAGGTTTTTGAAAGACTGTTTTTATCAACATAGCCGAAACATGACAATACTCCCAATGCTGCCGAAAGATCCAGACCTGTTCCGGTCTTTTTTATGTTAGCCGGAGAAAAATTGATCACAACACGTTTAGGACGTACATAAAATCCGGAATTCTTTATAGCTACCCTTATTCGCTCTTTAGCTTCTCTTACTTCACTTGTAAGCAGACCGCTCATCTCAAAGCACGGAAGTCCCGGACCCATATCAGTCTCTACCCGTACTATATATGCAGAAAGTCCGAACACAGCGACACCATACGCCTCACTATACATAAACACCTCTGAAATATTAATTTAAAAATAAAATGGAAAATGCTTGAAAATAAACAGAAAAAAATATTTTTTAGATCGTATATAAAATATACTATTAATATTTATGACTTGTCAAATAAAAAGTACTCTTTATTTTTCAGAGCACTTTACAATAGTATCACCTGGTCTATATATGATTATTTTTTATGAATAAAAAAGGCGTCTCTTCTATATTCGCCGGACTGTATATAGAGATCATCCTTAAACATCTTTCTCTCCAGTTCTTCCACATCATTAAGATCATAAACATCAACTTCATATCCGTCGTCCTTAACCATAGCAATAAAATCAGCTGGCCTTTTCTGCCCTGAATTAAGTGGTAATACATCCTTTAACTCATCAGAATATTTTCTACCTCCATGACCATTCTCACCTTCAGCTTTTTTCTTTTCCTCAATCTTTTTCTTAAGTTCAGTACTTTGATTAGCCCAGTCACCATCAATAACGATAACTGCCCCTCCTGGCTTAGTAACCCTCAACCACTCCTTCATATCCTCATATGGATGTGGCAAAGTCCAAAGAAGATGTCTATTAATTACAACATCATAAGCATCTGAAGGTTCTTTAGTATCTTCTGCATCCCCTATAACAAAACTTATTTTATCTTCTAGTCCACTTTCTTTAGCCTTACGCTTAGCTTTATCCTGCATACCTTCAGATAAATCTAAACTTCTAACTTCATACCCCAGTTCAGCTAATAAAAGTGTCAAAAAGCCTGTACCAGCTCCTACGTCTAGAATTTTCTTACTTCCAGAAGGTATGATTTTCTTCAAAAACTCAAGCCAAGCCTGCTTCTCTTCCTCTGACTGTAATCCGTGTGCATGGTGACTATCATAGTCATCACTTCCCTCTGTCCAATACCTAGAAATTTCATCATTGATAGCTTTTTTATCCACGTTTGTGTCCTTTCTTATTTCTTATAAATTTAAAATCATTTAAATCTTATTAATATCAGGAAATTCAACTATTCTAGTACACACTCTATTTGCCAGGTGTTTGTTATGAGTAATAATCATCATTCCTAGCTTACGTTCCTCTGCTATTTCTAACAGAAGCTGCCATATTTGAGCTTGGGTTATTACATCCAACATAGTTGTAATTTCATCACAGATTAAAAACTTAGTCTCTTGACTCAAGACTCTCGCAATACAAAACCTCTGTAATTCTCCTCCAGATAATTCAGATGCCATCTTTTCAGCCAATCATCCTCAATCCCCATTCTTTCCATTAATTTCTAATCAGGATCCCAGGGTTCTTTCAGGCTCTCTCCCGCTTTTATACGAGGATTAACTGCAAATTCCGGATTTTGGTAGATCATCTGTACCGGTGAAAAGCATTTCTCCTGAACAGGTCTTCCGTCCAGCAGTATCTCGCTCGCGTCCACTCTTTCATAGCCTGCAATAATTTTGGCCAGTGTGGATTTTCCGCATCCGGCAAGTCCCGTACATCCCGCAGCAGAGGCAATAGAGCCAACAGCGATCTTTGTAATTATAATTTTTTTCATTAATTACCTCCTAAGGATATTTTTGTTGTTTTCACACAATATATATATATATATATATATATATATTGTGTGAAAACAACCTGTTATGGGGTTCTAACTCATCCCCTTTTTCTATACATACATGCTTAGTTTTCCGTTAAAAAGACGCAAAAAAATAAGGAGTACGTTCCTTATCGGAAACGTACTCCCTGCATATTATATAAATAAATCAATTACCGCTTAGCTGAAGCTCTTTAAAGGATTCAAAGTATCAATGGCATTATCTATTCCCTTATCCTTCGCTGAAGATTTTTTAGCCTTTGTTTTCACATCATCAGGAACAGTTATTGAATCAGTCTTATCAAAACTGTTAAACTTGATCATGGCTTTGAATTCAGGGAACTCCATCTTTGCACCTTTCAGTCCTGCCGTATCAAGACCTGACAAAGCATCAGCAAGCCCCTTGCTCATATCAAACTCAATGACATACGGATCTTTACTGTTTTTATCAAAATAGCATCTTACATCGACCTTAAGTTTATCGATGTCTACTCCTGAATCCTTAAGACTTTCCAGTTCCGAATTGTCCCCATTTCCGCTTTCATTTGCAAGCTTAACAAGATCTGAGCCCTTGATCGTTCCTGATACAAGATAGCATTCTCTGCCTTCTTTATTTTCTGTTTTATTTTGCAGAGCAGAGTCGGCGAGATATTCTTTCAGTTTTCCATATACCTCTGTGACCTGATTTATATCGATCTTAGCATCGCTTATCTTTTTATCCGCAGAAACTGCATTCTCGGAAACTAACCATCCGGTATTATCTGAATCACTTGAAACATTTGAATAAGTGTACATCTTACCTTTATCAGCCACCTGATAAAGTTCCATCTTAGCTTCTTTTTCCTGGCCTACAGCCTGGATCTTATAATCCCCTTTCAAATGGGCTTCCTGGGTCTTCACATTAGCTTCGACACCCATATCGCCCTTCATCATCATCACCAATTCAAGACCTTCAGCTTTGATCTTTCCTTCTACGTCAACGTTCATCTCAAGATCCACACTCGTGGCGCTGGCTGCTTTCTTGACAGCGCCCTCCATCAGCTCATCTTTGCTTGTGTTATTCGCTGCGTTGCCGCACCCCGCGAATAAAAGACCTGTCGCCAAAACGCCTGCCATCGATGGGATCATTATTTTGTTTTTTATCTTCATAAACCCGCTCCTTATCTTATACTTCTTTAACCGCTCCTTTACTCATAATATACTATTATTTCGCTTTAAATTCAATAAACTTCGTATATTTCCGGCGCTTTTTAAATAAATGTAAAATTCTTCCACATATGTTACAATTCGGTGGTACAGATGAAAGAGTATTTATAAAAAGGGAGCAGATAATGAATATTGCAATAATCTTTGCCGGCGGTGTGGGACGTCGTATGAAATATAGCAAGATCCCAAAACAGTTTTTAAAACTGAACGGAAAAGAAATTATTATCCACACCATTGAACATTTCCAGAGACACACGGAAATAGATGCTATAGTAGTGGCCTGTGTTGCCGACTGGCATGACCATCTGCATAAGCTTCTGAAAAAATACAGGATCGACAAGGTGAAAAGGATCGTTCCGGGGGGGGAGAGCGGACAGCTCTCTATATACAACGGATTATGTGCAGCCAGAGATATTGCTGATGAATCCCATGATAATGCTCCGATTGTTCTAATACACGACGGCGTAAGACCTTTGATCAATGAAGAACTGATCTCAATAAATATCCAGGGAGTAAAAGAAAACGGATCAGCCGTAACTACCACTCATGTAAAAGAAACTTTACTTGTAGTTGTACCTGAGTCAGGTCAGATAACTCAGGTTCCGGACAGAAGCAGGTCACGTATCGCTAAAGCCCCTCAGAGCTTTTTTCTGAAAGACATCATGGACTGCCATGAAAAAGCCAATTCTGCTATGAAACATAATTTCATCGATTCATGTACCATGATGCACTATTATGGTAAAAAGCTTAATCTTGTAGACGGCCCTGATGAGAATATAAAAATCACTACCCCTGAAGACTACTATATTGCCAGAGCTTACATAGAAGCACGCGAAAACAACAAATTATATTATGGAGAATAAATGAACGAATCAATTCAGAGATTATATGATGAAGATATATCCAGAATAATCAACGATGATAATCTGGACTTTAAGGTGTTTAATAATTCCAAGATCTTAGTTACCGGCGCTAACGGCCTCATAGGCCATCTCATTATTAAAGTTCTTTTAAAGCTGAAGGAGTCATTAAATATAGATATTTATGCATTGGTAAGAAAAGCAGAAAAACTCAGGATCAATTTTTCTGATACTGAGTTAAAACGTATAAATATAATAGAAAGCGACTGCAGAGATTATAAATATGACGGGATCGATTATGATTACATAATACATACGGCATGTCCTACTGACAGCAAGGGAATGGTCGAGCATCCCGTTGACCTGGTCGATGTAAGCTTTAATGGCACTAAAGCGATGCTTGATCTTGCTGTAAAGTCGAATTCCAGATCCTTTATATATCTATCTTCTATGGAGGTCTATGGTCTTCCTGAAAATGATGAAAAGATCTATGAAGACAGACCGCTTACGACTCGTTCTGATGTCGTGAGGAACTGCTATCCGATAAGTAAGATCCTATGCGAGAACTTATGTGCCAGTTATACTGAAGAATTCAATATAAGCACTGATATAATAAGGCTTACTCAAGCATTTGGACCAGGTGTTAAATATGAAGACAATAGAATCTTCTCTCAAGTTGCAAAAAAAATAATTGATAAGGATGATATCGTATTAAGGACGAAGGGGGAAACAAAAAGAAATTATATTTATACAGCTGATGCTGTATCAGCTATTTTTACCGTGATTATAAAGGGAAACCATAATGGGGATATTTATAATGCAGCCAACGAAAACACCTACTGCTCCATTGTTCAAATGTGTGAAATGGCAGCAGACCATCTTTCCGATGGAAGCACTAAAGTAACTTTTGCTTTAACTGATGACATAAAAAAGTTTGGATACGCTCCAACGCTTCATATGAATCTTTCATCCGATAAGTTAAACTCCATTGGATGGATTCCCAGATACTCCCTCATAGATATGTTTTCCAGACTCATGGAATACTATAAATACATCAAATAAACTTCGAGAGGCAGATATGATAACCACCACAGACAATACTGAGCCGCTGATACTATTAAATAACCTCATAGACGAAAATCTTCTTAAAGCAGAAATAACAGATATTTATTGGGACAGGATTTTACTTAATATCAATGTGAAAATTAATGTATCTTCAAAGCTGAATTCAAACCAACCTTTGGATTTCTATCTTGTGAATTCTTACTATTGCGCTCGTGCTAAATTTGAATCCAAAAAAATAAATGATGAAAATATTGAGTTAGTACTAAACTTTACAAACCCTGGATATAACTTATGTTTGCCGGCACAAAAGTACGGAATTTATGCTGTGCAAGGCAATAATATTTTAAGCAAGTTATCTGTAAGCAATGATCTAGCTCCTGTACTTTCTTCAAAGTCCGGTTTCTTTTCTCATAATAAATCAGGGGTATATTGCTTTGAATTTTCATTGGAAGAAACCGATAATGGATTCTTTCCGCAAATCAGAACAATGGATACCAAAAAAATCAACATTCGTGATATAGGTAAAAACCCTGCTTCTCAACTGAAACGGAAAAAAAGATTTTCTAAAATAAAAAAATATATAAAGGGCAAGAGAAAGTTCTTTGTGAAAAAATATTACAACTGGATCAATAAGTTTCGCAAAAGAAATAAAAAGAAGGAAAGAATTCTCTTTCTGACAGAACAAAGTAAGGAACTTGGAAAAAATCTTGAGTGTGTTTATAACAGAATATTTGAAAGGGGATTGGATTCAAATTACGATATAGAAATTTCATGCCGGGCTATTATATCGAATAAAGAAGAATACAAATTTAAAAGTTGGATAAAAACAATAACCGCTATTGCTAAAGCTGATAAAATTTTTATCGACGATCATGTTCCGCTCTTAGATTGGCTGGAGCTTAATAAAAAGACTGAAGTGTTACAGCTTTGGCACGCCGGAGCCGGTTATAAATCATCTGGGTATAGTCGATGGGGACATACCGGTGGTCCGGCTCCCTTTAGTTGCCATAGACAGTATACATATGGTATTTGTGAAAGTAAAAATGTAGGGGCATTTCATGCCGAAGTTTTTGGAATCAACCTGGAAAAAATGCTTCCTACAGGCATGCCGCGCATGGACGAATACATAAATGAAGAATATAAAATCAAAAAAACAAAGGAATTGCTTGAATTATTTCCCTTAATTAAAAATAAAAAAATAATTCTCTTTGCCCCAACTTACAGAGGTGTAAATAAAAAAACTGCTCATTATCCATTTGAGATGATCGACTTTGATAAAATGTATGATATATGTCAGGATGAATACGTTGTTTTATTTAAACTGCATCCATGGATTGAAACTCCTGTTCCTTTTCCCGCCGAATATGAAGACAAATTTATAGACATAACTTCATACAAAAATATAAATGATATATTTTATATAACTGATCTTTTGATCACAGATTACTCCTCTAATGTATTCGAATATTCCATAATGCGAAAACCTGTACTCTTCTATGCTTTTGATGAATATCAGTACTCCTTTACACGAGGATTTCATCGCGATTATGAAAAAAGTACTCCAGGCAAAATATGCTATACTTTTCAAGAATTGATCGATTCAATTGTAAATAAGGATTTTGAATTCGAAAAAATGGAAGCCTACATATCTTTTCATTTTGATCATATAGATTGTAATTCGACTGACCGTGTTATTGATTGGTTGCTTCTGGGAAATATTCCCGATCAATATCTTCAAGAAATAGAAAATAAAAATAAAACTATAGAATACATGAAAAGACTTTATTTTATAGCTTTGCAAAATAGAGAGTAATTCCCTGATTTTAACGTAATAATAGCAGGCTGCCAATGTGATATGTACCCAGAAAACTGGACACATGTTTTACTTGGGCTGAACAAATGGATGTCTTCCTGTACTTTACAGGAGGCATCCATTTTCTTTTCTTCTGGATCCTACGGTTGTTGTAGTAATCTATATATTCACTCACGGCCTTAGAGAACTCAGAGAAGGAATTGAACTCCTTCTCGTGACCATAGTACATCTCATTCTTCATCCTGCCAAAGAATGTTTCCATGATACAGTTATCATAACAGTTTCCTTTGCGGGACATGGACTGGATGATGCCATGTTTCGCTAATGCTGTACGATAATACTGGTGCTGGTACTGCCAGCCCTGGTCTGAATGCATGATAATGCCTTCTGTATCAGGGAATCGCTTGAAGGCTATGTCAAGCATCCTCTTGACCTGTTCCATGTTGGGACTTAATGCCAGGTCATATGAGATGATATCATTGCTTGCCATATCAAGGATGGGTGATAAATAGCATTTTCCCCAGGGAAATTTGAACTGAGATACATCCGTTGTCCATTTCTGTAAAAGTGCAGTGGTATTGAAATCCCTGTTTATGATGTTTCGCGCCACCTTGCCGACATTTCCTTTGTAGGAGTGATACTTCTCCTTAGACCTTGTTCCAAACAGGTTTTCCTTGTGCATGATACGCTGAACACGTTTATGATTTACAGGATTTCCCTGGTTACGTAATTCCTGGCATACCCGACGGACTCCATAGCGCTGCTTATTGTCATTGAAGATCTCCTTGATCTTTTCAGTCAGCTGTGCGTTTCGCTCAGCAATTACATCAGACTTCTTGAGTTCGAAGTAGTAGGTAGATCGGGACATACCCATTGCCTGAAGAAGGTATTTCAGTTGGTGCCCTTTTTCCCTGAGCCCTTTGATGATTGCTGCTTTTTCGCCTTGAGACGCGCAGTTCCCTTTTCTTCTCTCAAGGCGATCTCTTTTTTTATTACTTCGTTCTCCGCCTTGATATAAGCGTTCTCCGCTCTTAGACGGATAAGTTCTTCGTATTCTGATTCCTATAGTTTTCGAGGATTATTGATATTGAGTTTCTTCATATCCGGATTTTTAGGCTTGCGTCCTTTCTTGAGACTTGCAAGGCCATTATAACCGAATATCTTATATTTACGGACCCATTGATAAAGCTGGCCACTGCCTATCCCAACATCAGTGGCTACGGCGCGGATAGATTCACCTGCGAGCGCTCTAGCTACCAACGCATATTTATCTTCGGGAGTCCATCTCTTGTTCTTTCCGTTATATCTTAATGCTTCAGGGCCGTGAGCATCCTCAAGTTTTACCCACTCACGAATCTTATCATGAAACCGTCTTTCACTTTTGAATCCGTATTCGCAATCAGGCCGTTTCCCTTGGCGATATAACTCGACACATTTCTGTTTGAACTCATAACTATAGCGCATGAAAATACCCTCCTTACTGGTTTTGTCCAGTAAAAAGGGTACATATCAATGACAGCCTGCTATTATTATATGGCATATATCTCTAATAAATCATCAGAGAAATTTATTTACAGAGTTTTTTCCCTGTTATTGCTCTATTTAACAGAATACTTATAACAACAGATATACCTATGGCAAACGAGTACTCCCAGATATTCCACATTCTAAATCCAAAATATTTCAGTATATTTTGGATAACAACATGCGAAAGATACAATTCTAGCGATATTCCGCCAACTATGGATAGAAAATTGGATAAACGTTTGCTATTAATTAAATACAGGACACAAATTATAGCCAACATCAATGATAAACTATAAAACCAGGTTACAAACCTAAGTTTTAGTAGTAAATTAGCTCCATTTACATAATACACTATTTTCAAAATTACACCTGGAACAAATAACAAAAAGTCTTCAACTTTGAAATTTTGTTTATTATATATCCTGTTCCCTAAAATAGCCCCTGTGAGAAATATAGGAATTCTTCCCCATGCTATTTCTGTTTTCTTCCAGTAATTTGGAAAATATATCGACATTATAATCTGGAAAACAATATAACACCCTGTCATTATCAAAAATAACCATGGATAACCATCTCTTTTACTAACCACCTTATATACTAATGGAAAAATCAAGTACATAATAATGATAAAAGCAATAAACCATACTGTTCTATTTCCTTTCCACCAGAAGGAAATACCAAAAAAGTCCAGAAAGAAAGTGGAGGCTTTCTTATTTCTTAATATAATGTCATACAAAAGCCAATATGTAAGACATATTGGTATATAAACTGATAAGATCCTGTCAAATCTCTTTCTAAAAAATCCGCTTAAAGAAACTCCCTTTTTCATACTAAAAAAGAGACCCATTCCAGATAAAAACAAGAAAAATTCTACTCCTACACTTCCCATCCAATCAACTACACAATTTGATATTGGTAGTAAAAAAGGATCTTTATTTCCGCTAAGAACATAGTTATAGAAAAAATGAAAAATAATTATTGAAATTATTGAAATCCCAAATAAATCATTTCTATATTTGCTAAATATGGACCAATTAAACATTTTTTTCAATCTTATTACCTAAACCTTCTGATTTGTTATTTATCTTATTGATCGAATCTGAACTCTTTGTTTTTGCTCTGTTCCTCAAGTCTTATTTTATAATTTTTTGCAGCCTCTTCGATTTCTTTTTCGCTCTTAGGACATTTCTTTGTGTATAGAAACTCTTCATATGCATCACATATTTTTTCCACTTCTCCAGAAAAACATACCTGATTCCCATGATCAAGCCACAGTGTCTTATTACATAACGCTCTTACCTGGCCTACAGAATGCGATACAAGTATTCCTGTGATGCCGCGTTTAAGTATTTCTTTGATCTTATTACCGCTCTTTCTTTTAAATCCTCCGTCTCCAACGCTAAGAACCTCATCCAGTATTATAATATCCGGATCTACAAGACAGGCTATCGAAAAGGCAAGCCTGGATTTCATACCGCTTGATAACTGCTTAAAGGTATAATCCTGAAATTCCTGTAATTCTGCAAATTCAATGATCTCATCATATTTTTCATCCATAAATTTTCTTGTATATCCAAGCATGGCTCCCCGAAGATAAGCATTTTCCTTGACCGTCATGTCCTTATCAAACCCGGAAGATAATTCCAGAAGTGCCGCAATATTTCCGGTGACATTAACGCTGCCCTCTGCCGGTTTCATTATGCCCGATATCGCTTTTAAAAGCGTAGACTTACCCGCGCCATTGGAGCCCAATATTCCAAGCATATCTCCTTTTTCCAATGAAAAGGTTACATGTCTGTCTGCCCAGAATTTCTTTACATGATAATTCCTTGTGAGTTTCCTCATAATGAATTCTTTAAGCCCTATGGCTTTCATGTCTCCGGTCTTATACATTATGCTAACGTCATTACATTCAATTACCGCCATAACAACCTCTTTTACAAATAATAAATAAACGAGTTATTGTTCTTCTTATAAACAAGAACTCCTATTAACAGGATCACTCCCGTGTATCCCGCAATCAGAAGATGATACATAGGCGAAGGTATCTGCTGATCGATAACCACCATTCTTATATACTTGATCACAACATATACTGGATTCAGCAAAAAGTATCTCCGCACATGTTCCGGAAAATTATCTACTGTATAGAAAATAGCTGATACATAATTAAGAAGTACCAGGAATATCTCATATAAGTACTGGATATCTCTGAAAAACACGTAGAGTGCAGACAGTATCATCCCTATTCCTACATTTATCAGGATCAGACATATGACAGGGATAGCTATCATAAACATATGTGGTCCGAAGCTTATATGATCAAATATGCAGAATATAAAAAATAAGGCTAGGGTCAGCATGAAGTTAAAGAATGCCGAAACATTTTTTGAAAGCAGAAAAAGTACCTTGGGCACATTTATCTTGGTCAGGATAGATGCATTGCTCATCAGACTGGACATTCCGCCCTTGGTCGCTTCTCTGAAATAAGACATAATAATATTGCCCGCGAAAAGGTATATCGTGTAATGAGGTGTATGCCTTCCGAAAAAATTGGTAAATATCAGCTTCATCACAATAAGCGAAAGCAAGGGAGATAAAACGCTCCACAGCATACCAAGTGCAGTTCTTTTATATTTTTTCTTAAAATCTCGCTTAACTAATTCCTCAAACAGAAACCTGTTTTTTGAAATTTTTTCTGACAGTGAACTCATTTTTAATTATTGATCTCCAGAATATCCATTTGATATATATTTTTAATTAGTTTGTGGTTTCTTTATATTTAGTTAATATTATGCTCTATTCAATAATGTGTCAAACAAAAAAGTGCGTTAAGTTCAGGCTTAACGCACTCCTCATTATTTATACAGTTTTTATATTATTTTTCTTTACTGACTGCTTTAGCCTCAAGTTTTCCATCTGCCACATCGACCAGGATCACATCCTTTGGCTTAAGCTTTCCTTCAAGAATTATCTTAGCCGCAAGGGTCTCGACCGTCTTCTGCAAATACCTCTTAAGAGGCCTTGCACCGAAGTTAGGATCATATCCATTTTCTGTTACAAAGAGCTTAGCTGCCGGTGTTAGCTCTATAGCCAGTTCTCTGTCTGCCAGAAGTCTGTTTATATCTTTAATAAGCAGGTCTGTAATATGTGTCAGATTATCAAGCGTAAGTGGCTTAAACAGAATGATCTCATCAAGTCTGTTAAGAAATTCAGGTCTGAAGAATCCCCTGAGTTCATTCATCACAAGCTCACTCGCTTCTTTTTTAATATTTCCGCTTTCGTCAATGCCTTCCAGCAAGTGTATTGAACCTATATTACTTGTGAGAATAATGATAGTGTTCTTGAAATCCACTGTTCTTCCCTGTGAATCAGTCACACGTCCATCATCCAGTATCTGTAGGAGGATATTGAATACATCCGGGTGAGCTTTTTCGATCTCATCAAACAGAACAACTGAGTAAGGCTTTCTTCTGACCGCTTCCGTAAGCTGTCCGCCTTCCTCATATCCTACATATCCCGGAGGTGCTCCAATAAGTCTTGACACTGAGAATTTCTCCATATACTCAGTCATATCGATCCTGACGATGTTATTTTCATCATCAAACAAGGACTCCGCCAGAGCCTTGGCAAGCTCTGTCTTACCCACACCTGTAGGTCCCAGAAACATAAAAGAGCCAATAGGTTTAGATGGATCCTTAATGCCCGCTTTAGACCTGATGATAGCTTCTGTCACCTTTTCAACAGCTTCATCCTGTCCTACAACTCTCTTGTGAAGCACCTCATCAAGATGCAGCGTTTTCTGTCTTTCAGTTTCTGAGAGTTTAGCTACCGGAATACCTGTCCACCTTGAAACGATCTTTGATATCTCTTCCTCCGTTACACTTTCGTGTACAAGTTCAAGATTTTCATTCTTAGTTTCATTTTCAGCCTCCTCCAACTGCTTCTGCAATTCAGGAAGCTTACCATACTGTAACTCTGCAGCCTTGTTAAGATCGTAATCTCTCTTTGCCTGGGCTATCTGAGTATCTATGAGGTTCATCTCTTCTTTGATCTTGGTGATCCTGTCTACGCTTGACTTCTCATTTTCCCATTTAGCCTTGCGGTGGTCGAATAATTCATGATCATTAGCCAATTCCTTCTGCAGGATAGCAAGTCTTTCCTTACTGAGATTATCAGTTTCTTTTTTAAGCGCAGCTTCTTCGATCTCCAGAGTCATAATATGACGACGAAGCTCGTCAAGCTCTGCCGGCATAGAGTCGAGGTCGGTCTTTATGCTCGCGCAAGCTTCATCCACCAGATCGATCGCCTTATCCGGAAGATATCTGTCTGAAATATACCTGTCTGACAGAGTGGCCGCAGCCACCAGTGCGCCATCAGTGATCTTTACGCCATGGTATGCTTCATATCTTGACTTAAGACCGCGAAGAATAGAAATAGTATCCTCAACTGTCGGTTCATCGACCATGACCGGCTGGAAACGTCTCTCAAGTGCTTTATCTTTCTCAATGTACTGTCTGTGTTCATCAAGTGTCGTAGCTCCTATACAATGAAGCTCTCCCCTCGCCAGCAATGGCTTAAGCATATTTCCAGCATCCATTGCACCTTCTGTTTTGCCTGCACCAACGATCATGTGGATCTCATCAATGAAAAGAATTATCTGACCTTCACTTTGTTTTACCTCATCCAATACAGCTTTAAGTCTTTCTTCAAATTCGCCTCTGTATTTAGCTCCCGCAACAAGAGCTCCAAGGTCGAGCGCAAATAACTTTTTATCCTTAAGACCCTCCGGCACATCACCTGATACTATCCTCTGTGCAAGACCCTCAACTACCGCAGTCTTACCAACACCGGGCTCACCGATGAGGACCGGATTATTCTTGGTTTTTCTTGAAAGGATCCTGATTACATTTCTTATTTCATTATCACGGCCAATGACAGGATCCAACTTACCTGCCTTAGCTCTAGCCACAAGATCTGTGGCATACTTTGACAAGGTATCATAAGTTGCTTCCGGATTATCACTGTTCACTGCCTGATTACCTCTTACTTCTTTTAATACCGCGAGGAACTTGTCACGGGTAATATCATACCTTGCGAAGAGCGCCTTGATATTGTCATTAGGAGTACTTATAAGCCTCAACATAAGGTGTTCGACTGATACATATGAATCTCCCATGTTTTTCGCCTCATCTTCAGCATCGACAAGGACCTTGTTTAGTGATGCTGAAATATAATGACTGGCAGATGAGCCTGACACCTTAGGCTTCTTCTCTATATACTCCACTATCTCATTTAAAAATATATCTTTCTTGATGCCCATCTTCTCTATAAGGCTGGCAATAAGACTGTCATCTATCGTCATCAGACAATATAGAAAATGTTCCTGATCTATCTCCTGATTTCCATAATCACTTGCTAATTTATCGCAATTATTAATAGCCTCAAAAGATTTCTGTGTAAATTTATTAATATTCATACAAACCATCCCTCCAATCATGGGATAAAATAAAATACCGAAAAGCCTCAGAGCTTTCCTTGATTCATAATATACTCCTTGTTATTAGCACTGTCAATATGTGAGTGCTAACAGTTTTTAATATTTTAATTTATTACAGATTTTAAAAAAAATGAGGATCCGACATTCCTGTCTGATCCTCATTTAAAATATATTAGCCTAATTTAGCTTTAGCAGCTTCTGCTACCTGAGAGAATCCCTTAGGATCGTTGATAGCCATCTCTGATAAAACTTTTCTGTTAAGATCTATACCTGCAACCTTAAGACCATGCATAAGCTTGCTGTATGAAAGACCGTTGAGTCTCGCTGCAGCATTGATACGTGCGATCCAGAGTCTTCTGAAATTTCTCTTTCTCTGCTTTCTGCCAACATAACTCTCAGCCATAGCTCTCATAACTGACTGCTTAGCAACTCTATACTGCTTAGATCTTGCTCCCATGTAACCCTTAGCAAGCTTTAATATTCTTTTATGCTTCTTCTTAGCGTTAAGTCCGCCTTTAATTCTAGCCATTCTAAATCCTCCTAATTATATGTCAACGCCTAAAATTATAAATAAGGCATAATCTTCTTCATTACTTTTGCATTTGATTCAGCAGTCACTGTTGCTGTTCTGAGATTTCTCTTTCTCTTTGCACTCTTCTTTGTCAAAATGTGGCTCTTATATGCTTTCATTCTCTTAAGCTTTCCGGTACCTGTAAGCTTGAAACGCTTAGCCGCAGCTCTTTTAGTCTTAACCTTTGGCATAATATAAATCCTCCTAAAAATAAATGTATACAAAACCCTTTTAAAAAGGTTTTATTTCTTTTCTGTTAAAAACATAGTCATCGTTCTGCCTTCTATCTTAGGTTCTTTCTCAATAACAGCAATGTCATTCAATGATTCCGCAAAATCTGTGAGAATATGCTTGCTTGCATTGATATGAGCCATCTCTCTTCCTCTGAAGCGCATAGAAACTTTAACTTTGTTGCCTTTTTCAAGGAATCTTCTTGCGGCACCCGCCTTGGTATTAAGATCATTAGTGTCAATGTTAGGTGAAAATCTGACTTCCTTGATTTCAATAACTTTTTGCTTTTTCTTAGCCTCTTTTTCTTTTCTGGCTAATTCATAACGGTATTTTCCGTAGTTGATCAGCCGGCAAACAGGAGGCTTTGCAGTTGGGGCAATCTTTACAAGATCAACTCCAGCTTCCTGAGCGAGCTTCATAGCCTCACGAGGCGGCATAACTCCAAGCTGCTCATTATCTGTCCCGATTACTCTGACTTCTTTGTCAGTAATCTGCTCATTAATAAATAACCCGCTAATGGTGATTTCCTCCCAAAAAAATAAGTGGATGCCAAGCATCCACTTACATTCTAAGATCACAGCAAAAAGCTGATATAACCATAAAATATGAACCTTAGCCGGCAAAACGTCTGAGGCGAGAGTGGATACTCTGCTTTGTTTAAATATACAACGTTGATGAGTTTATCATAACTTTACCAGAGTGTCAAGCGTTTTTCTTATCTCCATTATAAAATCTTCTGTGTTCTTGACCTGAACATCTTTCAGGCTGGTAATAAGCGCCAGATCTTTAGTCATTCTTCCATCTTCGATCGTATCTATACAAGCCTTTTCCAGCTTATCCGCAAAAGCTGAAAGCTCCGGTGTTCCATCCAATTCACCTCTTTTACGAAGCGCTCCGGTCCATGCAAAAATAGTTGCGCATGGATTAGTTGAAGTTTCTTCACCCTTCAGGTACTTATAGTAATGTCTCTGAACGGTTCCGTGTGCAGCTTCATATTCATAATTTCCATCAGGAGATACCAGTACTGATGTCATCATTGAAAGAGATCCGAACGCTGAAGCTAACATATCACTCATAACATCACCATCATAGTTCTTGCAGGCCCATATATATCCGCCTTCTGACCTCATAACACGCGCAACCGCATCATCGATCAATGTGTAAAAATACTCGATGCCTGCAGCATCAAACTTTTCCTTGTATTCTTTTTCAAATATCTCTTCAAAAATAGCCTTGAAATTGCCGTCATAGATCTTAGAGATGGTATCCTTAGTGGCAAACCAGACATCCTGTTTTGTATCCAGTGCATAGTTAAAGCTTGATCTCGCAAAGCTTTCAATAGATCTGTCTACATTATGTATACCCTGGATTATTCCCGGAGTCTCCATATCATGTATAAGCTCTCTTGTTTCTTTTCCGTTTTTTTCAGTGTAAACGAGCTCTGTCCTGCCGGCTCCGACCTTCATTTCTGTTGATTTATATACATCTCCATAGGCATGACGCGCTATCGTGATCGGCTTGGTCCAGGTTCTTACATATGGTTCGATCCCCTTTACTATGATAGGCGCCCTGAAAACGGTTCCATCAAGAATGGCTCTGATCGTTCCGTTTGGGCTTCTGTGAAGCTTCTTAAGATCATACTCTTCCTGTCTTGCAAGGTTGGCAGTAATAGTTGCACACTTTACACCGACTCTGTGTTTTTTTATAGCCTCTGCTGCAGCTGTTGTAACTTCATCATCAGTTTCATCACGATAAACAAGACCTAAGTCATAATACTCCGTATTCAGGTCAATAAACGGCTCTAAAAGTTCTTTTTTTATTAAAGCCCAAAGAACTCTCGTCATTTCATCTCCGTCCATCTCAACGACAGGATTTACCATCTTAATCTTTTCCATAAGCTCTCCTACTCTGATTCAATAAGTTATAAGCAAAATAAAATCATTTACATACTTCAATTATTTAAAGTATCTGACTCCTGATTCAAATATCTTCATGTCGTGGTTACCAGGGATATTAGCAGATACGCTTCTTCCAATACGTTCCGGGTGAGCCATTTTTCCAAATACTCTTCCATCCCTGCTTGTAATACCCTCTATAGCCATATATGAACCGTTGACATTAAATTCCTCATCCATAAGTATATTGCCTTCCGGATCACAGTAACGAGTTGCTACCTGACCATTTTTTATAAGTTCTTTTATAACACTGTCAGGTGCGACAAATCTTCCTTCTCCATGTGAAGCAGGATTTACATATACTTCATCCATGCTTGCACCTGCAAGCCATGGACTTATGTTTGATGTAACTTTAAGATTGACCATCTTGGAAATATGTCTGTCTATCGTATTCAACGTAAGTGTTGGTGAATCTGCCGTCTGACCTGTAATTGAACCATCAGGCACAAGACCCAGCTTGATAAGAGCCTGGAATCCATTACAGATACCAAGTACAAGCCCATCTCTTTTATTCAATAAGTCTTCGACTGACTCTTTCAGCTTGGCATTTCTGAATGCTGTCGCAAAAAATTTAGCTGATCCGTCCGGTTCATCTCCTCCGGAAAATCCTCCGGGGAACATTACTATCTGCGCATTATCGATAGCCTGTTTAAAGCTTTCCACTGATTCCCTGATAGCTTCAGGCGCAAGATTTCTGAATACCCTTACATCAACATCAGCGCCTGCTTCTCTAAATACTCTTGTAAGATCATACTCGCAGTTAGTTCCCGGAAATACCGGAATAAATACATTTGGTCTTGCAGTCTTATTTTTGCAGATATATATCTTCTCAGATCTGTATAGCTCTGCATCGAGTTTTTCATTTACAACAGATGCGCCTTCTTTAGAGATCGTAGGATAAACATCCTCAAGAGGAGCTTCCCAGGTCTTAACAGCCTCTTCAAGCGAAATCGACTGACCCTTATATGCTATTTCAGGTTCAGCAGTCGTAACGCCGAGGATCTTCTTATCCATAGTGATACGTCCGAAATGGAATCCTACCTTATCTGCCGGAACTTCAACAATAAGAGTTCCATAGGTAGGATTGAAAATATCACGAGTCGTTAATCTGTCATCCAGTTTAACGCCGATCCCGCTGCCCATAGCCATACGTGTAACCGCATTAACTATACCTGTATCGTCGAGTGCATACGCGGATACGATGGCACCTTTCTGCATAGCCCAACGGAGATCATCATACATCATACACGCCTGCTCATACTTTGGAAGCCCGTAATTATCCTTATGAACTTCAAATTTCATAATGTAATTGCCAACGCCCTTTAACTCAGGTGTGATAATATCCTCTTCTTTGGCTGTGTTTACAGCAAAAGAAACAAGCGTTGGAGGAACATCTATATTCTCAAATGTTCCAGACATTGAGTCCTTACCTCCAATAGCAGGAAGGCCAAATCCAAGCTGAGCTTCATATGCCCCCAGGAGAGCAGCCGCAGGCAGTCCCCATCTCTTAGGGTCCTCTGTCATCTTTCCGAAATATTCCTGGAAGGAAAATCTTATCTTCTTATAATCACCGCCGGAGGCAACTATCTTGGCAACGGAGTCTGTAACTGCATAAGCAGCTCCGTGGAACGGACTCCAGCTTGAAAGATAAGGATCATATCCATAAGACATCATGGATACTGTGTCACAATCTCCTTCAAGTACCGGTAATTTTGCGATCATTGCCTGGATCTCACAGTTCTTATTTTTACCGCCGTAAGGCATGTTGACTGTACCGGCACCGATGCTTGAATCAAATCTTTCTACCAGCCCCTTCTGTGAGCAGTTGTTGATATCTGAGATCTTACTGAGCCAGAATTTTTTCCAGTCATCGACTTCCGGAGTAAGTAGCGTAAACTCGTTTTCATCAGGGCAGGTAATTAAAGCATCGGCAGTCTGATGCGCACCATTGGTGTCAAGGAATTTCCTTGAGATATCCACGATCTTTTTGCCTCTCCAGTTCATTACCAATCTCTTCTCAGCTGTTACTTCGGCAATAGGTGTCGCTTCCAGATTCTCTTCATCTGCAAATGCAAGAAAAGCATCGACATCCGCAGGATCAAGCACGACCGCCATTCTTTCCTGTGACTCGGAAATGGCAAGTTCCGTACCATCCAGGCCTTCGTACTTCTTGGTCACCTTATCAAGATCGATAAGCAGGCCGTCAGCCAGCTCACCCACAGCCACTGAGACACCGCCCGCACCGAAATCATTACACTTTTTAATTATTGATGTAACTTCAGGACGTCTGAAAAGCCTCTGCATCTTTCTTTCTGTCGGCGCATTGCCCTTCTGCACTTCCGCGCCGCATACATCAATAGATGAGGCTGTATGTGATTTTGAAGATCCTGTAGCGCCTCCGCATCCATCTCGTCCGGTACGTCCTCCGAGTAAAACTATGATATCTCCGGGATCTGATGTAAGCCTCTTTACCGCATCTCTTGGTGCTGCGCCAAGTACTGCGCCAAGTTCCATATGCTTGGCAACAAAATCCGGATGATATATCTCTTTTACAAATCCCGTTGCAAGACCGATCTGGTTTCCGTATGAACTGTATCCTCTGGCAGCCTCTGTAACGATCTTTCTCTGCGGAAGTTTACCTTCTGGTGTTTCTGAAACGGGTCTTGTAGGGTCAGCCGCGCCTGTGATCCTCATAGCCTGATATACGTAAGTCCTGCCTGACAGCGGATCACGTATCGCTCCGCCAAGACAGGTAGCAGCTCCGCCAAACGGCTCTATTTCCGTAGGATGGTTATGTGTTTCATTCTTAAAATTAAGCAGCCATTCCTGTTTCTTTCCATCTATCGTTACCGGTATCACAATAGAGCAGGCATTGATCTCTTCTGATTCTTCAAGATCATCAAGCTTTCCGATCCTTTTAAGCTTCTTCATAGCAAGAGTCGCCATGCCCATGAGTGATGGATATTTGTCTCTTCTCTCGCCATAGATTTTCTTATGATCACGCATATACTGCCTGTAAGCTGATTCAAAAGGCCCCTTATAGAAACCATCCTCAACCTTTACGCTCTTGAGTTCAGTACCAAATGTCGTATGTCTGCAATGATCAGACCAGTAGGTATCAAAGAGGCGGATTTCTGTAATAGAAGGATCTCTTTTCTCAATGCGTGCATACTGGCCTCTTATGAGTTTAAAGTCCGCTAAAGTCATAGCAAGGCCAAGCTCATTGTACTTATCTGCAAGTTTTTCATCTGTAAAATGAATAAAGCCTTCGATAAATTCAACATCCGGAGCCTCTTCAAATATAGTATTAAGAGTTTCCGGAATTTCTTCGGAAGCTTCTCTCTGGTCTACAGGATTAATGAGATGGGACTTTATCTTTTTACGATCTTCATCAGTTAATTTACCGGTGAAAATATATGTTTCAGCTGTCTTTACGATGGCCTTTTCTTCTTCTGCAAGGAGACTTATACACTGTTCCGCAGAATCCGCCCTCTGATCGAACTGCCCCGGAAGATATTCTACAGAAAAAACAAAATCATCCTTTCCCGCTTTAAACTCATTTAAATAGTAGTCATCGACGGGCAGTTCCGCGAATACACCATTAACAGCCTTTTCAAATGTATCATCTGAAACATTTTCAACATCATATCTGACAAGGAGTCTGACATCTGTTAACCCCTTTATATCCAGATAGCTCTTTGCTTCATTAAATACTTCTTTTGCACCGGCAGCAAAAGGCTTCTTCTTTTCAACATATATACGTCTAACCTTGCTCATAAGTCCTTCTCCTCATAATCCTGTTTAATTTTTATTTCCTCTTGCGATGCTTATGATATTAAACACTGCATCAGCAATAAAGAAGATACCCTCTATTCTTACAAATGTAAGCGCTGTTCCCCACGGATGAGTAAACATAATAATTCCAAGGACGATTGAAACGATCGCCATAATAAATCCTGTAACCGGCAATATTCCAGTAACCGCTCTGATAAGAAAACTGCTTCTGAATTTCATCAGTCCGCTTATAAAAAGAAGGATTCCAAAAATCATAGGCAATATCTGGATGATCAGCCCTGCGCCAAAGATCACAAAAAGTCCGACCCCCAGCATTACTATTGGGAAAAGAAATCCCGGGTCATAGTAATTTCTTTCTTTTTGCCTGAAATATATTACAAAAAGATACACAGAATATGCCAGGCAAATGGAGCCCGTCACATAACAGATAGATACCAGCGCGGCGCCCGGCGCCAATAACAGAGCAAGACCTATAATGAGATAAATAACCGTAGTCATAATAAGATGCTTATTAAAACTTTTCTTTTTATTTAAAACATTTCCATGCTCATCAACGACTTCAACTTCAGGTTCTTTCATAGTCTTGCCCCCCTTTCCATGAAATGACCAATATCCGTCAGCCACTACATTTTATCATAAAAAGTACGAATATTTAATAATTATAGATAGCTGACCTCATATGTATATGAGTTGCCTTTTTTCCCTGTACGTGCCACGACCCCCATCTCATACAGAATATTAAGGGCCAGACTTGCATCGGACTTACTTATCCCCGCTGATACGGAAAAGTCTCCCGATGTAAAACCATTCTCCAGTTCAGGCGGGATAAAATGCAGATAATCATTCGGACAATCCAGAGTTACTATCCTCCTTATTCCAAGCGGTATCCTGTCCAATTTGGAATAGGTAGGTCTTCCGCGCTTAATTACAGAAGATTCCATCTTATATTCTTCCATATCCATCATATAAAGATGTATCTTCAGGTTGGGATTTCTGAGCCTGGATTTTATCTTATAAAGTTCGGTAAATGCGTGGTATTCATTCAAATGCAGAGGGGAGCATCGAAAGCTGCCCCTTTCACCTGTCTTCTTATCTACATTTGCGATCCACTTATTTACTGCCATAGGATACACCACTGTCACCGGATAGTAATTAAGAAAGCTGTCGAGCTTACGTCTTAACCTGTCGAAAGCTCTTGTCTGTATCTCCACTATCTCACTTTTTCTGCAGATGTCAGCAAAAAAGCCGTCCATGGCAACTTCCTGATAGTCTTTATCGGGTTCTATATAATTTTTTAAAACGGCGTGGACCGTTTTTTCAGACAAAGTCCCGATCCCGCCGTCATCATAAGCATTTTTATCTTGTCGGACAGCCAGCTCTTTAAAGGTATTTTCACGGGAAGCAATAAAGTTCTCATGATCCAGATATTCTCCTGCGCTGTCTCTTATAAACTTCTCATAAGCCCCCATATAAATACCCCACTCTTGACATCAGATCTCTTCCTGACTTCCAAATTCGGAAAGCTTCAATCCTTCATTTCTGTCAAGCACCATCTTGACTGACCACTCATGCGCAAAAAGAAGCATTACCCTTCCTTTAAGATCTCTGATCTTTTTCATATCAGATGTTCCTGAAATGTTATCAGTATCTATTTCATGGTCATTATCTACTCTTCTCACATATTCGTAAGGCAGTATATCTATCTTAATATCGACATTATACTCGCTTTCAAGCCTGAATTTAAGAACATCGAACTGCAGTGTACCTACTGCTCCGACAATGATCTCTTCCATTCCCGTAAGATATTCCTGGAATATCTGAATAGCTCCCTCATGCGCGATCTGTGTGATGCCCTTTACGAACTGCTTACGCTTCATCGTATCCATCTGCCTTACCCTTGCAAAATGCTCCGGAGCAAATGTAGGGATCCCGCCGAATTGGAATTTATCCTTGGAACTGCATATAGTATCACCGATCGCATATATTCCCGGATCAAAAACACCTATAATATCTCCTGCATATGCCTTTTCGACTATATGCCTTTCCTGAGCCATGATCTGAGTCGGCTGGGATAGCTTTACCGGCCTGTTGCCCTGAACATGCCAGGCATCCATTCCGGCATTGAATTCTCCTGATACTATCCTCATAAAGGCGATCCTATCCCTGTGAGCCTTATTCATATTAGCCTGGATCTTAAACACGAACGCAGAAAAGTCTTCTGTATAAGGATCTATCATTCCCTTGCTTGAATCCCTTGGTACAGGAGGATCCGACATCTCAAGGAAGTTCTGCAGAAATGTCTCAACGCCGAAATTCGTTAAGGCTGATCCAAAAAATACCGGTGTAAGATCACCTGATCTTACAGTTTCAAGATCGAATTCAGCGCCTGCCCCTTCCAGAAGTTCATTATCTTCCAGAAGTTTCTCATAAAAATAATCTCCTATCGTGCTTTCGACATTCGGATCTTTAATAGATATCTTCTGAGTATCGACTTCACGCTGGCCATTCATGGCAGCTGTAAATAACGATATCTCCTCATTATTTCTGTCGTAAACGCCTTTGAACTCCTTACCTGAGCCTATAGGCCAGTTCATAGGGTATGTGTTTATTCCGAGAATGCTCTCAATATTATCAAGAAGGTCAAATGGATCCATTGCGTGTCTATCCATCTTGTTTATAAAGGTAAATATCGGGATATGCCGCATCACACAGACCTTGAAGAGCTTGATCGTCTGCTTTTCAACACCCTTGGATGCATCGATGACCATCACAGCACAGTCTGCCGCCATAAGTGTTCTGTATGTATCCTCAGAGAAGTCTTCATGTCCCGGCGTATCAAGTATATTGATGCAGTAATCATCATATTCGAACTGCATTACAGAAGATGTCACCGAAATACCTCTCTGCTTTTCTATCTCCATCCAGTCAGAAACAGCTGTTTTGCCTGTTTTTCTGCCCTTTACAGAACCTGCCACATTAATGGCGCCTCCGTACAGGAGGAATTTTTCCGTCAGTGTGGTCTTACCGGCATCCGGATGGGAAATTATGGCAAAGGTCCTTCTTCTTTCAATTTCTTTTTTTAAATCACTCATATTATCCATATCAGCATAATGCCAACCCACACATATGCAGGTTGGCTTTATGTCATTTTATATTAAATTAATAGTTCTCATTAAGTGCAAATTCATATGTTACCTCAGACTTTGCATCGTGTCTTCTGAAAATATTTATAGCTCTGTCTAAGATCGCAGTAAAATCATCAGGTTCAGCTTCGATCGAAAAGATCTGACCTTCCTGACTGACTTTTACACTGATCACATTTTCAATTTCAGAAAGTTCCTTCTGCGCTAATTCTTCCTCTTCTTTTGTCATCTTCTTTGAATTAGAGCTGTAACGTACATCATAAGTCTTAATCATAAGAAACCTCCTAAAACCAAATATATAATCTAGATACAATCCTATTAAGCATGTATATCTTATGCTTATTAGCGAAAAAGATTATACTTCACATTATATATTTATAGCAAGACCCAATGCAAAGGAATAGATTATTTTTTCTTTTACCGGTTTATCCGATACCTGTGTAAGCGCCCTTGCATAATAATCCATCTGTACCTTGTATCTGTCCGCAAGTATGGATGCCTGCCCTTCAGGCACGCGATCCGTCTTATAATCCATAAGTATAAATCCATCCTCTTCTTCTATGTACATATCGATAGTTCCCTGAACTATCAGCATATCCGTCCTTCCGTCTTCCTCAAGACCTATCATAAATTCCTGTTCACGTCTGAGCCGCCCCTCCCTGAATGCCTGCGCAGCTTTTATTCCTGCGGGCGAAGCAACAAATAAAGCAATATCTTCCAACCTGACTAATGCCAGGTCTTCTTCATCGATCAGTCCTTCATCCAGCCAGTCTGCGGACTGAGCTCTTATGCTTTCCAGGGATCCGGTTCTTTCATAATCCAAAAGTTCCATAACTTTATGGTAGGCTATACCTCTTCCGGCCGAACTCCTGCCGCCTTTACCTTTTCCTCCCACCGCCTCCGGAAGCCTGTAGGATATTCCTTCTTCCATCTCTTCCATACGCATGGTCTTCAGTTCTGTAACGGTAACTTTTGGTTTTAGGTGTATTTCATTTTCAAATGCATACGGTTCACGGTCTTCAAGCCTTTTTATCTTAGTAACCTCTTTAATTGTCTCCGTCCTTATGCCCGTAGCCGGCTTAGCTGTCGCTTCATGCAACGAGGATGATGGCATGATATTTATGTCAAATACTTTATCGTCAGACTTCAAAGCTGCCGGAAGGCATACATCCATGTACGTCTTTATGCCGTACATATCGTTTAATCCAAAAACGCCCCTGTCATATACAGAATAAAAGTTTTTTCTGTAATGATCATTCAGCGCAAGATATGATACCTGTTCTCTGTTTCCATGCGATCCACTGTTCGTTTCAGCATAATTTCCCTTATATATCTCTTTAGCATCCTTATTCGCAAATATATTTCTGGAGCCTATAAGAAATAACTTCTCCTTTGCCCTTGTTAAGGCGACATAAAGAAGTCTCAGTTCTTCATTTATGGTATCTTTTCTGATCCGGGAAACTATAGCTTCCTTAAAAACATTGTTTCTGACCAAACGGCGCTTTTCATAAATATTATCCATGGCGGCGCCAAGATCATCCTGGACCGCAAGCCTGGCCTTTGTATCCATAAAATTAAAGCTTCTGTCGATCCCTATCAGAAAAACTACCGGGAATTCCAGGCCTTTACTTTTATGAATACTCATTACCCTGACAACATTTTCATTTTCACTGAGGGTAGAAACTTCTCCCAGTTCTTCATCAGCCTCCCTGATCTTTTCAATGTATCGGAGGAACTGAAAAAGCCCGTTATAGCTTGTTCCGGAAAACACTTCCGCACGGTTGATAAGCATATCTATATTGGCCAGACGCTTGTCTGCTGCCGGCATAGTATTTATATATGCGTAATATCCTGTATCATAGACCAGATGCCACAGAATATCGTACATATTAGCATTTAATGCTGCCTGAGCCTGATCTTCAAGCAGATTTTTGAAATTCCTTATTTTTTTAAGAAGTTCAGGTGGATATATCGTTCCATCCAGTGAATCATTGCCTGCCTGATCAAGAATATCCAGCATATTTTTATAAAGATATTCCTGTTTCTTGTATATACGGATCACAGCCAGTTCATCTAAGGTAAATCCTCCGAAAAAAGATACCATGCTTCCGGCAAATGCTACATCATCCAGGGGATTGTCAATTATCTGAAGCATGCTTATAAGCGGTCTTAATTCATAGTTTTCCAGATAACTTCCTTTTGATTCTGCATGCACCGGCACTCCCTGATCCAGCAAAACATCGACCAGTGATCTCGTAACGCCTCGTTCCTTCCTTGTCAGAATAACTATATCCTTATACTGCAGCGGTCTATAGCCTGCATCCGCATTTCTGTCATAAACATAGTACTTTCTGTCTATAAGTTCTTTGATCCTTTTCGCAGTGATAAGAGCTTCAAGCTCTATCCAGTCTCTTTCATCATCCTCTTCAATATCTACCAGATCGATCTGACTCTTTCCCTGCACATCTGAAAATGTATTCTGAAGAGGCGATGGTTCAGGGAAGTCAGCTCCCGGGATGAGCTGTGCATCTGTGTCATACCTTACTTCACTGAAGCCGGACTGCATAGCTTTATTGAATATCTCATTAACTGACCTGAGGACCCTTGCCCTGCTTCTGAAGTTCTTCTTCAGTATGATCTTTGTATCTTTCTTATCCTCATAATCAGATGAGAAGCTGTTATATTTTTCTATAAAGATCGATGGCCTTGCCTTTCGAAAACTGTAGATACTCTGTTTTACATCACCGACCATATACCTGTTATCCGTTTTCGCTATAGCGTTAAGGATCTCTTCCTGAAGACTGTTGCTGTCCTGGTACTCATCGACCAGGATCTCCTGATAGAATTCTTTAAGATCTTCTGCTGCCCGGGTCAGGCATGAACTTCCATTTTCTCTTCTGACAAGGATATTAAGCGCAAAATGCTCCATGTCATTGAATGTAATTATGTTTCTTTCTCTCTTTTTATCATTCAGACGGGTCATATAAGATCTCGTCAGCCTGACTAGTATATTGATAAAAGGCCTCAGATCGTCAAGGGAAGTTCTTAGTCCTTCCGCATCATTGAGTGAAGCTATTATGCGGCCTGCGTCTTTACAGAAAGCCTTCACCCTGTCTCTTATATTAATATATTTATCCTGTATCTCTTTTTGAGATAGATCCTTTGATCTGGACGGAGCTCTTCCAAATGCAAATCCCGCCATGGCTCTGACTGCTTTTGCAGGATCTTCTTCATTTAGTGCGTTTTCAAGCATAGAGATCTCTTCGCCTGCCATTGCTAAAAACTTCTCCGGTTTATCAAGCTGTTCCAGTTCCTCAGTAGCCGCCCTCAGACTGCCGCAAAACTCTGCCATCCTGCTCTTATATTCATCCAGATAATATTTTATAATCGGCATATTATCAAGACCGTCATCCAGATCAAAATCATATACTTCAGATATTCTGCCCAGCCACTCATCCGGCCATGGGTTATTGACCGCAGAGTAATAAAGCTTCATTACCATTTCTTCGATTCTGGCATCATTTTTATCGCCGCTGAATGAACTTACAAAATCAAGAAAATCGGGAGCTGCTTCCTCGTAAAATTCTTCTATGACTTCATTGAATGTATCTGTCTCCAGAAGCCTGATCTCTCCTGTTTCGGCTACTCTGAATCCCGGATCTGCGCCTGCCTCCTCGAAATGGGTCCTGATAATATTAAGACAGAATGAATCTATCGTAGTTATCTGCGCATCCTGCAGCAGGGTCAGTTGACTGTATATTCTTTTATTCAAAGGATCGGACCTTAATATTTCCTCAAATCTGCGGCGTATCCTGTCTTTCATTTCACTTGCTGCCGCTCTTGTAAAAGTTACGACCACCAGTCTGTCAATATCAAGGCCTCTTTTTACAATAGATTCTATTATTCGTTCGACCAGCACAGCTGTTTTTCCTGAGCCGGCGGCAGCTGAAACAAGAATATTCCTGTTATGAAGATCAATGGCATTTTTCTGATCATTCGTCCACTTATTGCTCATTGCCATTATCTCCTTTCACTTCATTTCTTATCTTTTCCATCAGATCATCTGACTTGTACCTTATATTCTTCCTGCATTTAGTACCTTCTATGTCCGGACTGAAATTGCACACTGACCTGAAATCACAAAAAGCACATGCCGTGTCTACATCATTTTTCAGGTCTACTACAGGATCTATCTCCATATTGCCGTTTAGTATTTCAGACGCAATATTTTCAAGCTTTTTATCAACATATTTCTCTAACATCTCTATATCATCACGGGGATATATATCACTTTTAGACGTTCGGCCTCCTACACCTTTCGCCACCATTCCTGTTCCTTCTTTATCGATCAGGACAAGATTTTCAGGGTCACCGTTGACCAGTCCGGTCAGACGCAATTCTGACTGAATAGCATTTTCTATCTCCTCGTCACTTAAAGGCTTTTCCTTTTCCATGACAAGCGGATTCTGGATATTATAGTAAAAGATCCCTGACGGAATCAGTTCCAGACCCTGTTTCGCCTTTTCCTCAAGCCCCATAGCAGCCATCATGTATGCAAGCAGCTGGATCTGTCTTCCATTATATAATTTGTTCAGATCGAAGCTTTTGGCTCCGGTCTTATAATCTATAACTCTTATATAAAGCTTATCTTCTGTTCTGGCTTCATCGATCCTGTCGATCTTGCCCCTGAAATTCAAAGTGCTTTCTCTGCCATCAGATAAAATGATATTTTTATTTATATTAAAATCATGCTCTAAAAACACCGGTTTAAATCCACCTGCCGCCAGCTGATCTCCTATAGTTTTTAATGTTCGGCTTGACAGGTCTCTGATCCTGTTCTTCACAAACTTCTGCCGGTGTCCATCTGCAAGGATAGTATACTGAGACAGATCATCATCAAGATATCTGTCCACAAGACGCTCTATATCTCCTATAGCCAGCCGGCTCAGATCTGTATCATTTAATGTTGCTTCTTCCAGTGCAGACTTAAGGACATCGTGGACCAGACTTCCGAAATCTGCCGGGTTGAATTCGTAAACTTCTCTCTTCTCCAGTCCAAGACCATACTGCATAAAGTATGAATACGGACATCCTGCATATTTTTCGAATGATGATACTGAGCCCGATACACCTTTTGAGAATATAATATCCAGTGTTTTTTTCTGCAGAACATTATTGCCCGAGCCATCCCATCTGTACCTTCCATAATCAGGCAGCCATATCGCAAAGCTTTCTTTTTCCCTGTCATCCACGCCGCTTATCTTAAGCTGCGGAAAGATATCACATATATTTTTCAGAATATATGATGGCTTCAGCGCTCTTCCATTTATATCCTTTCTTGCATAAGAAATATGAAGACTTTCAAATGGTTTATTAAACAAGAGATACAGATAGAATCTCTGAATATATGCCCTTTCTTTCACTCCTGGTGAAAGAAATATATTCTCTGATGATATCTTACTTCTGTCTGCCTGAGTTAAGATCCCTGTATCCGTGTTCTGGCACGGAATAAGCCCGTCATTAGCTCCAACGATAAAAAGAGCTTTAATATCAGTAAGACGGGTCCTCTCAACATCTCCTATGGTAATACAATCAACGCTTGGCGGGATAAAAGCCACGGATATCTCTTCAAATCCTGCATCCAGAATATCCGCCAGTTCTTCCGGGCTGATGCTCTCCTGCCCGAACAGGCTTTCTATCTCGTCTAATAAGGCATCTACTTTTTCTATAAGCTGCTCATCCGTCTCAAGGCCCGCTTCCTTTGCCCTGTCGATGATCTGCCGCCTTACTGTGTCTGTCATTTCCGTCACTGAATCTGCTTTTCTGAGTCCTTCTTCGATCCTTGCTATGTTTTCGAAAATCGTTTCTCTGGCAGCATTCAGTTTTTTAAAATCATAGTAGGATGGTTTCGGCTCCTCCGTTAAGGATGAAGTCCTTCTTATCCTTCTGTCTTTTTTACTTAACCTCTCCCACGCTTTTTCCCAGTCTGATCTGGAGTTTATCCCTAGTGCCAGGCAATAATTCTCAACTTCGTTTATATAATCATTTTCAATTCCTGCAAATCCGGTCTTTATATACCTGAACATGTTTTCATAGCTGTATCCATACACGATTATCTGCATGATACTGCGTATATTTTCTATATACGCAGTATCAGATACAGGTCTCCTTCTGTCCAGAAATACAGGATAGTTGTTCTGCTCCATTATCTTTACGGCCATCTCCCCATAAGAGGCCAGATCTTCCGTAACGATAGCGATATCTCTATATCTGTATCCTTTTTCCCTTGTGAGGTGATATATCTTGTTCATTATCACAGAGAGCTCCTCTCTGGCATCTGCACTCTCTGTGATAAATATAGACTCCACTTTATCGTTGAACTCAGTCTGTACGGGCCTGAAAATATTATTTTTCAAATGTGCAAGATCCTTGGAAGTATTATCTTCTGCATATCCTATAAAGCACTTTGAAGTATCTGAACCGTTTTTACCCGCTATATCTATAAGTCTGTTCATCATATCATCAGACATGAAGAACAGATTGCCGCTGTCCGGTGCCACTTCCCCTGAACGGGTCTTTTCTCTGTCATATATTATTGAAAATACTGCACTCTCAGACTGGCTTATTATAGTCTCTGCCAGCTTATACTGGACTGGTGTGAATCCTGTAAATCCATCAAAATAAACATGGCATCCCTTCAGAATATCCGTCTCCAGAAGTCTTCGGTTCAATACATCCAGAAGTTCTTCCTGTGTTATAAACCTGGCCTTCATCTCCTCTTTATATGCAGCATAAATAAGTGCGATATCCTTTAACTTAGCTCCTATACGACTATCTCTCAGCTTGTAAAAATCCTCAGCCAATTCACTTATTTTTTCCGGTTCTATATCGTACTGTTCCATCTCTGAAACTATGGATTTCATCTCTGATACAAATCCTTTTCTCCTGGATCTCCCGACGAAGAAATCCAGTCTGCCTTCCATCTGTTTAAGGACCTTTCTAATGATCATTCCCTTGCCTGTCTCTCTTATGATAGGCGTATTTCTTCCACCGACCTTACCCAGGACTTTATAGGCAAGACGGTTAAAACTTACTACGTCTATATTAAGGATCCCATGTCTTGGATGGTTTTCGATTATTCCTTTCTGAGTCTCCAGCGTAAACTGCTCCGGAGTAATAATAAATATCTTATTTTTCGGATCAGCCGAAAGTTCGATGGCCTCTTTATATATATGGATCGATCTGGTCTCCGAAGATGGCCCCAGTATGAATTTAACTGACATATATCACCTTTCTGAATGACTGAAATAAAAAAGACGAAGAAAAAAATTCTTCGTCAATTATAACATGATATGGATCTTACTCAGAGTAAAAATGAGGACCCCTTAATTTGAATATTTGAATTTTTAAAAGACATAAACCATGCTGTCAGTTCCTTATGTCCCTCTGTATTCATCTTATCGATTATAATGTCTATATTTTCTTCCGTAAAAAATCCAAGGTCTCCCATTCCCTCAAATGCATCAACATCTTTTTCCTTGGCCAACATCTCAAGAACATAATCCAGTTCACTTTCTATCTTTGATCTGAATACGGCTTCTGTTTCCTCTGTCAGATCTCTCGGATTGAGCATTCTGTTTACCATCATCCTCACTCTGCCTTCACTCAGATATTCATTCATAAGAAATCTGTCCATTTTGGAGAAATCATAGGTCTTATCCGTACTTTCAAACCCTTCAAGCAGCATTGATAAGGTAAACAGATCCTCGTAACCAAAGAAGATATTGAATGAGTCCTTGAAGCGGGCCCATTTCATCCTCGTTCCCTGAAAAGCGTTTTTATGGACTCTTATATCGTCATCAGGAAATATGATCTCTTCAAGCTTAGTATTTTTACATGCTTCTTCTGCAATGATCCTGGTCCCCGGAAGCAGTTCAAGTTTCTCTCCGCCAAAAAATCGGACAAGCTTAAGCCCTCCATCGGGCAGTTTTTCATACAAGGCATCTTTTTCTGATAAGAATATATCGTTTCCGTCTTCTATATTGACCCTTAAAATACCAAATTCATCGGAAGACCTGTTTCCTGTAAAGGAAAGTGCGCCTTCAGGAATAGATGTAAGTTTCTTTGGAATGATCAGTTCGTTAAGATGACCCGCATTTCTCACACCTTCAATAGCTATGCCTGTTGCTCTGTCATCTATCCTGTATGAGACCCTTTTATCGGATGAGTTAACTGCTATGAGCAGGATGTTTCCATCTTCCCATATCTCATAAAGGCCATAATCGTCCGCAAAAAAATATGGATTCTCAGGTGAGACTGATATTTTTCTTTCCAGAGTTTCAGGTCTGTCGATATGCCGCACATTAGCCGGAATACATATTTCCTCAAGTGCTGTGGCCAGAAGAAAGTCTTCTCCTATGTTTTCAATGGTATCGGGAAGCTTGAGGCTCTCCATACTGACAGCATATGCAAACGCATCCTCTTCAATAGTTGTAACGGATTCAGGTACTACTATCTCACATACCAGAACGCCATTATCTCTGAAGCAGTTGCTCCCGATAGAAGTAACAGCTCTACCGTCTATACGGGATGGAATGATTACGCATTCCGCTTCCTCCCTGCCTGTATACCTCGTGACCCTGACTTCATTATTATCTTTTATCTCATATTCGAATTCATTATTACTCATATCATATCCGGTCGGATTCAGATCTCTGAAACCTCTCCATTATTACGTTCTTTCATCTTGTTGAATTCATTGATCTCATCAAGAAGATTTTTATTGCGTTCCTGAAGCATAAGTTTTTTATTGTACTGATAATACTTATCGCAGCCATTTTCAGTAATAAATTTAGCAGATGCATGGTTGACAGTCAGATCCGTTACAAGCAATAACATTTCATTGTCATCTCCGAATGCCCGTTCAACAAAATCAAAGAGATTGTCCAGCTCTTTTCTTATCACAAGGGCTTCTTCTCTGGCCTTGGTTATCCTTGTATTGAAGTTATTCTTAATAAGTTCAAATGCATTATCATCTGAATTAAGCTTGATCTCCTGTATGCTCTTGTCAATAAAAGCTCTTCTATACTGGCTCAAGCGTTTCTTTTCATATGATATTCCATTAGCTGCCGCTTCCCTGGCATAAGCATCTTTTTCATCTTGGAGCATTTTTCCAAGTCTAGCAGTCATATCCGGTTCGTCAGGATCGATAGACCTAAGCTCTGCAAAAAGGCTCTTCAGACCGTCCATCTTTTCGATATTATGCTGCATCTCGGGAATAATAGCTTCAAGCAAAAGCCCCACTACCGTCGTTCTTTCATCAAAATCCGCGGCGCTTGCTCTGTCTACTGCTGTCTGATCAGGTCCTTCCGTGAGTATCTGCCTGATACCATAATCAGCTTTATATTTTTCGTACAATTCATAATAAGTCGTAAAAGCGCCTGCTGTACGGGTATCTCTAAGGTACTGGCTTATAAGCGCTTCATCTACTTCAAATCCTTTTTCTTCATAGAGATAGATAGCTTCTGAAAGATCTTCCCAGCCTCTGGCTGTTACATACATCTTCCCGTCAACTGTATTTTCAATGTGGTAGAAATCATCCTGCTTTATATCAAGATAAGTCATTATTGACTTGTGGATGCCTTTCTTTTCCGCATAAAACTTCCATGTCTCATAATCAGCTTCTGCTTCCATCACCTTCAGACGGTCCATAGTAACAACGTCAAATTCGTGAACTGATCTGTTGTATTCAGGCGGATTTCCTGCTGTACAAACTACCCAGCCCTGAGGTACCTGATGGTTTCCAAAAACTTTGTACTGAAGGAACTGGAGCATTGATGGCGCAAGAGTTTCTGACACACAGTTGATCTCATCAAGGAAAAGGATACCCTCTTTCTTGCCGCTGTTTTCCATTGCTTCGTATACAGATGCGATGATCTCACTCATTGTATATTCAGAAACATCAAATTCCTCTCCGCCAAATGTCTTCTTGGTAATAAATGGCAGACCGAGAGCTGACTGTCTTGTATGGTGAGTCATGGAATATGATACGAGAGCGATATCAAGTTCTCTTGCTATCTGTTCCATGATTGCGGTCTTACCTATGCCCGGCGCTCCCACAAGGAAGACCGGGCGCTGCTTTTCGATAGGGATCTTATAATTTCCAAAGTCGTCTTTTGCCAGATAAATACTTACTGATTGTTTGATCTGATCTTTTGCTTCTTTAATGTTCATATATACTTATCTCCACATATAATCTTCTATAATCTTTAATCATCCAGGTCATCCCTGCTTACAACTCTTCCTATCACCCATGACGGGATCCTTGGGACCTCATCCTCCTGAGGCATAATAACGAAAGCTGTCTTATAATCAGGCTCATGACTCGGGAATATCCCCAAGGCATCTGAAAAATAGATCAGTCCCCTGAGGTCGGTAAATGCGCCTCCCTTTTTTAGTCGGTCTATATACTCGAAGACCGGCCTGAAATCCGTACCTCCTGAACCTTTCACCGTTACATTGTTAATATATCTTTCAAAGGCCTCATCAGATATGATATGAGCATCATCCTGGATCTGGTTGTCACATTGGATAATGTGCACATTCATCTTGCTTCCAAATACTTCGGTACCTTTAAGGATAGAATAGGTCCTCTTAAGGAAATTTTTGACTGTACGGCCTCTGCAGGAGCCTGATGTATCTATGGCTATGACAAAATCATAGATCTTTAAAGACTCTTTATACTCTAACGGCTCTATAAGCGGCATATTTTCGTAAAGTTCCAGACCGTAGGTATAATAAATATAGTCAAATTCATCAGGGTTCATCTTTACTTCTTCACTCATAGCCGCGAATTTAGTAAGAAATTCAGTATAGTCATAATCATCTCCGCCTATCGGTCCGACATAGTCTTCGACCGATGAAGGCGAAATACCGAATCCCTGTTCAATGAGATCCTTATCTTTCTTTACATTCTTAAAAATACGACTCCACTCGTTGCCAGACTGGTTGATCTCATTTTCTTCGCAGTTAAAAAGGAATAATCCCTCATAAAATTCCAGTGAATTATCTCCCCAGATCTTATGCTTGTCCGCTTTAAAAAGTTCTGCGTACTCCAGCCAGTCCCTGGCATCAGTCTTGTCATTTAACATGTGGGAATATATTGCTTCAGCTGAAAGCCTGCCTGTCTGTTTTTTTATCAGATGGCAGATCGTTTCTTTCTCTGAATCACTTTCGAGAATCAGTTCATTGATCTCAAGATCGATAATTGAGTGTTCAACGGCTACATCACATGCAAAATCCCAAAGATCTCTGTCCAGCATTTTATATCTGAACGGATGCTTGTAAAGGCAGTGCATTATCATATGCAGAAAGATCCTTGAAAGTTCAATATTGTTCCTTTCAAACACCTCTATGACCTTCTCCGCATCACAGACGATCTCCTTGGTATTTGTTGCAAATCCGCCGATAACATCCTCTTCAATAAGTTTCGGTTCATAGAAACGAACCGGCATCTGTAAAATAGCCCTGTTAAAATACGGCAAATTAATGATCAGCTGGTCTCTTGCGTAACCAATAAGTTTCAGGGCCAGCTGCTCTTTATATACTTTTGACTTTGTATTCTCCATTCTTTTTCTCTTTAAAAGCTAAGGCTGGTCAGACAGCCTTGCAAAAGCCGGGAGGATCTCCCACCGGTATTTTATTTATTTTCAAAAAGCTCAGGCTCTTCCTTCTCACTTACGAGCCAGAACCCGTGAAATCCACTTTCTTCCAGCCTGTCAATGAATCTTCCCAATTTCTTGGGTCTCCTGTAAAGGCTGACGATCTTTCCGCTTTTTCTGAGTTGATCTGCTTCCTTGGTAGCTTTGATAAAGTCCGCTTCATCATAGATAACTGCGATCCTGTCTTTTTCATCAGGTATTTCGATACCACCTTCTGTAAGTATAGAAAATATTCTCTCGAATCCTATGGAAAAACCTACTGCAGGAACATCATCTCCGATAAACTTCCCGATAAGTTTATCATATCGTCCGCCCCCTCCAACAGAACCTGAAAAATCAGAGCTTACTATCTCAAATACAGTTCCGGTGTAATATCCCTGACCTCTTACCAGTGATATATCAAAAAATACATCGATCTGTCCTTCAGAGATCTCATCGACCGTCTTCATAATGTCTTCAAGATCATCTACAGGAGCCGGATCTGAAAGTCTTGATCTCAGATAATCAAGTGTGATCTCGCCGCCTGACAGAAGGTCCTTGAATCCGGCCACAGTAACCTCATCAAAGTTTTTATCAAGAAGTTCTTCACAGACCCCTTCGACTCCGACCTTATCCATCTTGTCAAAGCTGATACATACACTGTCCATATCCTCAGCCTTAAAACCAACATCTGTCAGAACTGCATGAAGGAGTCTCCTGTCATTGATCTTAATTTTGAAATTCTCAAGACCAATTGCCTTAAGCGCCTTAGCCGTAGTAAGAATAAGCTCCGTCTCTGAATCGGACGATCCACTGCCTATAATATCTATATCACACTGGATAAACTCCCTAAGTCTTCCTTTTTGAGGTCTTTCGGCCCTGTATACCCTGTCTATCTGAATACACTTCATCGGAAGAAGTAAATTATTCTTGTTGTTGGCATAATAGCGGGATAAAGGAAGTGTCAGGTCGTATCTTAGTCCAAGGTCATAAAGATCTTTTTCTGTTCCATGAGTTACACCGGCCTCAATAACTTTATCCAGCTTGTCACCTCTTTTTAAAATATTAAAAATAAGATTTAAATTCTCACCGCCATCACTTTTGCTGAGATTCTCCGCATCCTCAATAGCCGGTGTAATGATATGCTCAAATCCGTTTTCAACGTAGACATCCAGGATCGTCTGCTGTAAGAAATCACGAAGAGCAGCTTCTCTTGGCAGGTAATCATTTGTTCCTTTAACCGGTGTAATCTTCATATAATTCCTCTTTTAATATAATAATCAACTTTTATACTGAATATTCAGGCCTCATCAATGGCCCTGCCGATGTCGCTGCGCATATACTTATTGTCGAACTCTACCCAACCGGTAGCTTTATATGCATTCGCCCTGGCATCCTTAAGATCAGTTCCCAATGCGGTCACTCCAAGCACGCGTCCGCCATTGGTAACGATCTTGCCATCTTCATTGAATTTCGTACCTGAGTGGAAGCAGAAATACCCTTCCTCATTCTCAAATCTCTCCAGCCCTTTTATCTCAAATCCTTTTTTATATGACACAGGATATCCTTCTGATGCAAGCATCACGCATACAGCCGCCTTTTCGGAAAATTCAAGTTCTATCTTATCGAGTTCTCCATCGATACAGGCTTCAAATATATCGACGATATCATTTTCCATCCTTGTCAGGACCACCTGAGCTTCCGGATCTCCAAATCTGGCATTATACTCAAGTACTCTTGGACCATCCGATGTAAGCATAAGGCCAAAGAAAATAACTCCTTTAAATTCACGTCCTTCAGCCTTCATAGCATCTACAGTCGCCTGATATACATGCTCTCTGCAGAATCTGTCCACTTCATCGGTATAAAAAGGACTTGGTGAGAACGTTCCCATTCCTCCTGTATTAAGCCCCGTATCGCCGTCTCCGGCTCTCTTATGATCCTGTGCGGACGCCATGATCTTTATCGTATTTCCGTCAACGAATGAAAGTACGGAAACCTCGCGGCCGGTCATAAACTCTTCAACGACGATCTTATTGCCCGCATCTCCGAACTGTTTGTCTTCCATGATAGATTTAACGCCCTCAAGCGCTTCCGCCTTCTCCTGACATATGAGTACTCCCTTGCCAAGCGCAAGTCCATCCGCCTTCAGCACGATAGGATATTTGCTTGTTTCAAGGTATGCGATCGCATCTTCCGGTCTTGTAAATACTTCATACGCCGCTGTAGGAATATTATATTTTTTCATGAGATCTTTGGAAAAAGCCTTGGATCCTTCAAGGATAGCCGCCTTCTTGTCAGGTCCGAATACTCTGAGTCCCTCTGCTTTAAAGGCATCGACTATACCTCCCACAAGCGGATCATCCATTCCGACAACTGTTAATTCGATCTCTTTTTCTTTAGCAAATGCAGTAAGCTTGTCAAATTCCATCGCACCTATATCAACACATTCCGCAATGCTTGCTATCCCTGCATTTCCAGGTGCGCAATAGATCTTATCAGCCTTTTTGCTTTGAGATATTTTATAACAAATAGCGTGCTCTCTTCCGCCACTCCCCACAACTAAAATATTCATTGGTCTCCCTTTCAATTTATAGTTTTTAGTTAATTACCTGCCAATCGAAATCTCACCTCTGGCAATTTTAGAAATAACATCGGGAAGAATGATCCACTCAGCCTCTTCCATAACACGTTTCTGCAAGATCTCAGGAGTATCACCTTCTCTTACTTCCACTGCTTTCTGGGCGATGATCTCTCCTCCGTCAACGATCTCCGATACAAAATGGACTGTTGCTCCGGTTATCTTGACGCCTCTTTCAAGCGCTGCTTCATGTACATGGAGTCCGTAGAATCCGGGTCCTGAAAATGAAGGTATAAGCGAAGGATGGATATTGATTATCCTGTTTTTATAGGCCTGGATCATTTCTTCCGGTATCTTGATGAGACATCCTGCAAGAACTATCAGGTCCGGCTTCAGTTCCTCAAGTTCAGCCAGAAGGGCTCTATGAAAATCATCCCTTGTTTCGTGATCTTTCGGAGATATACCTATCCCCGGAACATTATGATTTCTTGCTCTTTCAAGTGCATAAGCATTCTTATTGTTGCTTATGACTCCGATTATTTCCGTATCAGGGATATTTCCGGATTCGATATTGTTTAAAATCGCTTCAAGATTAGTCCCGCCTCCTGATACAAGTACTACTACTCTAAGCATTGATGCGCTCCTTAAACTAATTCTACACCCTTTTCACCTGCAGCGATCTCACCTACGCAGAAAGCTTTTTCACCTGCTGTTTCAATTGCCGCTATCGTTTTCTGCGCATCCTCGGGTCTTACGGCAAGGATCATTCCCAGTCCCATGTTAAATGTGTTGTACATCATCTCTTCAGCAATATCGCCTTCTCTTTTGAGCATATTAAAGATAGGAGGGATCGGATATGAATCCTTTTTAACGATTGCTTTTACATTATCGTTGAGCATTCTTGGTACATTTTCATAAAATCCGCCTCCAGTGATATGACTGCATCCCCGGATAACAACTCCGGCATCTTTAACACTGTTTAGCGCTTTAACGTATATTTTGGTAGGTGCCGCAAGCGCCTGTCCCAGCGTCATGCCAAGCTCCTCATATTCTTTTTCGAGATTTTCCTTAGAAGGCTCTAAAACTTTTCTTACAAGGGAAAAACCGTTAGAATGAACACCACTTGAGGATATACCTATCAGTACATCTCCAGGCATGATATTCTCTCCTGTTATCATGTTTTTCCTGTCTACCACGCCTACCGCAAATCCGGCAAGGTCATATTCATCTTCAGGATAAAATCCCGGCATCTCCGCTGTCTCTCCGCCGACCAGTGAACACTCTGCCTGAAGGCAGCCTTCAGCAACGCCCTTGACGATCTGCTCGATCTTCTCAGGAAAATTTTTTCCACATGCGATGTAGTCAAGGAAAAATAACGGCTCTCCTCCAGCACATGCAATATCGTTTACACACATAGCAACGCAGTCTATACCGACTGTGTCATGCTTATCCATTTCAAAGGCAAGCTTAAGTTTTGTTCCTACGCCGTCAGTACCGGAAACCAGTACCGGGTCATCCATGTCCTTTATCTTGCTAAGACTAAATGCGCCCGCAAAACCGCCAAGGCCGTTTAATACTTCCGGTCTCATCGTTCTTGCAACATGCTCTTTCATAAGTTCAACCGCTTTATAACCTGCTTCGATGTCAACACCGGCATTTTTGTAATCCATATAGTCCTCCAGATGAATCCATTGTCAATAAATCTTCACTTAATTATTTTTTATAGTTTTTATAGCCCGTTTCCTGAAGTCTGGCATCTTTTGCCTCTACTTCCTTTTTCATTTCCTCAGTGAAGTCCTTTAGCTTTTTAAGCAATTCCGGATCTGACATTGCAAGCATCTTAGCAGCAAGTATACCTGCATTTTTCCCACCATTGATAGCAACTGTAGCCACCGGAATTCCTGACGGCATCTGAACTATTGAATAGAGAGAATCCTGACCCCCAAGTGATGCGGTATGCATCGGGATACCTATAACAGGCATTGGAAAGATCGCTGCACACATGCCCGGCAGGTGCGCAGCCATCCCTGCTCCTGCAATAATAACCTTAAACCCGTTTTCCTCTGCCGATCTTGCATAGTCAAAAAACACATCCGGTTCTCTGTGAGCTGAAATGATCCTGATGTCATATGATATACCAAACTTTTCAAGAACTTCAGCTGCCTTGGACATTACAGGCATATCTGAATCACTTCCCATTACAATACCAACTTGTGCCATTTTAAAAGACCTCCTAAAAATTTTATCTATTATATCCGACTTGTATCCTTTTATCAATTTAAGTAAAGCCTTCTAAAGCTTCATTGAGACTTTCTGTTCCCGGCAACACGAATCTGCCGTTTTCAATGATTATCGTCTCATTTCCATCATAACCTACAGCCTTTATATGACCTATTTCCTCATACGGGATCGTTATATCTGTATGGCAGTTGAAATAAGCATGCGCGGGATCAGTTTTTCTCTTGGCTGAAACTGAATTATCCTTTGCAATTATCTCTTTTCCATTCGGGTTGTACACAACAACATCCTCGCCATAAGAATAGCATGTGTCACCTAACGCAAAATGCGGACCGCACTTCTCTGCGATCAAAATAGGCATAAGATTTCCTATGTCGTACTTCCTCGACATAGCATACGCAGTTGTATTAGTCCCTATAGCAAATTCTCCCATCGGAAGACTTTCATGATCATGCAGCACATTCTTTCTGAAATATGACTTTCCCTTTGAAAGGTCTTCGTAGTTAGAGCAGGAATAATCCTCGACGAAGCCATCCTTAATAACTATATTCAGGTCCTTATATTCATAACCTGCAAGAAAGACCTTTTTTACATAGAGTCTTCCGCATGTTCCTTCCAGTCTTGGTGAAGTGAACACCTCTCCTACAGGAATATTTACATCTGCCACACAGTTTTCGAATATCTCCTGTTTTTCAGGATCCTCAGCTTTCATCAGGCAAACTTTAAGATCTGTATCATTTCCATTTGCGCCCCTTATGTGAACGTATTCAGCCGTGTTAAGAGTATCTATCAGATACTGCTGTATATTTAAATACTCATCATTATCCAGTGTATTCAGCTTCACAGTCTCGGCGAATATTTCTTTAAATCTGTCTCCGATCTCCGGAGTCGGGTATGCTATGATCGTAAAGGATCTTTCTTCTCCCTTAATGTATTTATTCTCAATTGCTGAGGCATTTCTTGCAAATTCTATAGAGAGAGTTTTCTGTTTTTCACTTGGTTCCATACCCGTTTCAGTTTCTTTATAATCAAACGGAAGTTCTCCAAATGTTTCCATGACAGCCGGTCCGCCATACACATCTGCCTCTATAGAATATTTTTTATACGCATTTTCCAGCGATTCAAGGCGTTTAGCCATAAGAGACTCATCCGCAAAAAATGACAGATCGTTTCTATGGTCGTAGTAAGCCTGCTCATTAGGAACAGCGCCGAAGTATCCATTCCTTGATGTTCCTTTTCTAAGAAGCGCATTCACAGGAGCCCTGAAGAGCGTTGTTTCAAGTCCCATTTCTCTGAACTGGAGGATCTCTTCACGAACAAGTCTTTCAAATCCAAGCTTATATATAAGACCCACACTTTTCTTTTTTTCAAATGGTCTTCCTGTTATTTCAAATCCTCTCTTATAGCCATCTGTGAATACTCTGGCCATTTTCTTTATATCATCTTCCGATAATGTATTTAAATATCTTGCAGTCTTAAGTTCATTTTCAGTGATACATTCACCAAAGCCATAAAGATAATATGCATTTGCCAGGTTTGCTTTCATGATTATCTTCATTGCGGTAGATTCATGAGGCTTAAGCATATCCTTTATTCTTTCCTCATAAACATCATCGCAGGAATCATAGAGGTACTGGTAGATTCTGTTGTAAAAAGATTCATAGGTAAGCTTGCCGTACTCATAAAGAAATTTAATATCTTCCGCAAGTCGTACATAGTTCTCCCAGAGTTTGATCTTCTTATCGAATTTATAGCCTATTATGCTATAGCTCTCAGCTGAGAGGAATGAAAACAGCTTTCCCATTCCATTTCCCATCGTATAATCCGCGTAACCAGGATTCATAAAGGAAAACCGATATCTGTCACCTGTTATACCTCCGTATATCTTTTCATTAAGCCTGGCTGCATCAGCGCCGAATACGATAGCTGCATCATGAGCTGCATTTGTATCGCTGATCAACTGGAATATGTCGCTGATCCAATCTTCAATCTTATTACTCATCATTCCCCCATTAAATTCCTATCGCAAATATAGCCAGCATGAATGTGACCATGCTTCCGCACATGATTATCCCTATCTTACAAGGCAGATATATCTTATCCTCTTCCTTGAAGCCTTTAAATCCTGCATATATACCAAATGCAGATAAAATAAGACTTGTCAGCGCAAGACTGCCTATCTTATAGCTTCCTTCTCCTCCGGCCCTGTAAGAAAGCACCACGCCTATAATGACCAGAACAATACTGACCAGGCCCAGTCCTATCGAGACGAGACCCAGTCTTGCAAACTTGTCATCAAAAAAAAGATTTTTGTGAAATAGTTTTCTAACCTTCGTCTTATCCGCTTTCATTAATTTACTTTCTTCCTGCCTCTTCTGAAAATCTTATTAATAATTACATATACTGCATACCCCAGCACTGCTCCGCAGGTATTCAGGATCACATCATCAATATCACCTGTTCCGACCGCAAATATATACTGAAGCAGTTCGATTATCGTAGAAACTATCGCTGCTATGAATATCGTGTTTATAAATTTATGCTTCCCGTTCAGAATAAAAGCAATTAGGAAGCCAAAAGGCATAAAACACAATACGTTTCCATACAGGTTAAGAAATATATATTTAAACCCTAAAGTATCCGCATATTCTATATATATCCGTATCAGTCTGAATGGTTTCAGGTTATAGTCCCTGTAATTACTGACATTGTTCAGGTAGCTGAGGCTGTCATGATGGCGTCCCATCATAGGAGAGAAAAACAGAAAATAGGACAGACCGCACATATATGCAATAAAAATAACCGCCGCAATGATATGTCCCGGTCTGATCTTTCTATCCTTCATAATGCCTCCAAATCACTTTACTACTCCATATTCAGCATAATATGCATCCAGTCGAGCCTTTATTTCATCATCAATGTTCACCTTTCCATTGACCTCTTTATTGTAAAGATGCTCCATTACATCATTCATTGTTACTATAGAGTCTGCCGGGAAATTATATTCCTTCTGGAGCTGATCAAGCGCTGTCATCGTCTCATCTTCAAGTCCTCTTTCCAGCCTGTTGAGCGAGACCATCATGCCTGCTACTGAAATATCCGCCTGCGCCGTGATAATAGGAAATGTCTCACGGATAGATTTTCCTGATGTGGTAACATCCTCAACGATCATAACTCTGTCACCGTCTTTTAAAGGACTCCCGAGCATAATTCCGGTATCACCATGATCTTTTACTTCTTTTCTGTTGGAACAATATCTTATTTCTTTTCCATATAGTCTTGAATAGGCCATAGCCGTAGTCACAGCAAGCGGGATACCCTTATAGGCCGGGCCGAAGACAACATCGAAATCATCTCCGAAACTGTTGTGGATCGCTTCAGCATAGAATTCTCCAAGCTTTGTCAGCTGACTTCCGGTTACATATAATCCTGCATTCATAAAAAATGGTGACTTTCTTCCGCTTTTCAGCGTGAAGTCTCCAAATCTAAGGACATCACTCTCAACCATAAATTCAATAAAATTTTGCTTATACTGTTCCATTTTTTCTCCACCTATATAATTTTTCAATTTAAAACTGTTATCTATTTTAGCAAAAATATCCGCTAAAAAAAACATTACTTTATTCCCAGGATATCCATTACCTCCAGCGGCTTTTTAACAACAAGACCGTGATCATCCACTTTTCCAAAGCCATACGATGCAAAAACGAACGGAACGCCTGCATGGCTGCATGCATAAGCATCTCCTTGTGTATCACCTAAATATACTGGACTCTTAAGTTTATTCCTCTTAACGATATCCGCAATATTTTCACCCTTTGTTTTTTTCGTGTTTCCCCAGCATTCAATATCTGCAAAATATTTTTCGAATTTATGAGCTTTCAAAAATGCCTCTATATATCCCGACTGACAATTGCTCACTATAAAAAGCGGCATCTTATCGTTAAGCTTTTCGATCAATTCAGGAATTCCTTCATACAGCTGAGCTCCTCTTTCAGCCAGGTATCCGTTTTCAAAGATCCCCATTTCATCCATAAGGTCATTTCTGACTTTCTCTGCTTCATCAGGAAATAATCTCGCCGCAATGTCATACATAGGCAGCCCCATACATGCAAAAAGCTCCTCTCTTGTTATAGGAGGTCTTTTTATGCTATCTTTAGTCTCGAGCAGAAGATTCCATGCTTTTGTGATCTCTTCCGTTGAATCCCATAGAGTTCCGTCCAGATCAAAAAGAAAACTATCTGTACCGGAAAGATTTAAACTGATATTTCTCATTGACATTTTTACACCCTTATAATATATTGTTCTCAGTTTTTCTATTACGTGCTACTGTGGCTCAGTTGGTAGAGCAGCTGATTCGTAATCAGCAGGTCACCGGTTCGATCCCGGTCAGTAGCTTAAATTAAAAAATGTCCTGTGGTCAAGATCTACAGGACATTTTTCTTTTACTGGTTCAGTCTACATGCTAAAAGCATTAATTACAAGCTTTTCAGACAATCAAGAACCTCTTTATATTCGATGATTTTATTTTTTAAAGCAAGCTTAGTAGATTCGATCTTTTTAATCTCCTGTTTTACACCACCATCTCTTGTACCGAATCCCATAATAAGCATATGAGCGCCAGGCTCATCCTGTCTTATCTTAGTCTGTGCAAGCTCCTGAGTGTCCTTCATTGCAAGTGTATCATTAAAAAGCTTTCTGACCTCGTCAACTTCTGCTTTATTTGTAGCAAAGTATGTCATTGCAGCAACAACGGTTCCTACGAACTTAAGCAGTCCGAACTTTTCTACATTTTTATCTATAACTTCAAATCCGAGTATTTCTTCCCATGATTCATACTGGTAGGCAGAATCTCTTGGCATGATCTTTCTATCAAGGAACTCAAGCGCGTCATTACCTGACATTTTATATATAGTATCCGCATCCAGACCCAATATCTCAGTATCTTCGATCACTTCATTTTTTAACTGAGTTTTATTAAATAATAAGACATCAGATTCATCTTCAAGTGTTACTCCCACTAAAACGCTATCTGTTGATACAGGCTCAAGTGCTGCGATCTCCTCAAAAAACGCATTATAGGCATCTACCTCTTCCTGTTCAGGCTCATCACCAAGAACATAATTGATAATTTCTTCGTTAGGACACTGGCCTAACAGTTCTTTAAATGTCTTAACCATCATAAAACCTCACTCTTTAGCATAATAATAAATTCTTTTACTAATTTACATTAGTAATTATTCTTAATTCAATACACATATTACTTTTAATGTGTTAATTAGATTGCTAAATATTGTTTATGCTTATTTAAGGGGTTTTCCCTTGCAAAATGGTAATTTGTGCCTTATCATTTTTAAGTATAATAAAAATGAGTGGGGAATTATAAATGCAAGATCAAGATACTAATGCTTCGATCAGAAGATCTGTCGATAAATATGATAACTTTTCAAAATCACCGGATAAAAAAAAGAAAGAGGTCCGGAAAGAGGCTATGGCATACTTCAAGATCATTATTTCAGCAGTCGCAATTGCTGTAGTACTCGTTTTGTTTATAATAATGAATGCTAAAGTTCCCAGCGGTTCCATGAAGGACACCATAAACGAAGGGGATCGTATAGTTGGCCTCAGACTTGCGTACGCTTTCTCCAGCCCTAAGCGCGGAGACATCATTATCTTCAAATATCCCGACAATGAATCTACCAAGTACGTCAAACGAGTGATCGGACTCCCCGGCGACACAGTAAGTTTCAAGGACGGAGATGTTTATATTAATGGAGAAAAGCTTAATGAGCCTTATCTTAAGACTCAGCATTCAACTTATACTTCTGTCGAGTCATATACCGTTCCGGAAGGCTCCTACTTTATGCTTGGAGATAACAGAGAAAATTCCAAAGATTCCAGATTTTGGAACAATACCTACGTAAAGAAACAAAAGATCCTCGCCAAGGTAATGTTCCGATACTATAACGGCGAGACCCACAGAATCGATTTTGCCGGACTGTAAAAAATACCTGCAGCTGATAACTGTTCAGCCGCAGGTATTTTTTCAAGCTTTGTTTTTCTTTGCTTCAGCAAATTTCATTATCATATCCACAGTTCCGTCTATATCTAATTCAGCAGAATTGATGCAAAGATCGTAAGAAGCAGCATGTCCCCACTTCTTATCTGTGTAATAATCGTAGTAGCTTGCTCTTTTTTTATCGGTCTTATGGATCATGCTTTCCGCCTTTTTTGCTTCGACTTTACATCTTTCCATGATCCTTGCAACACGTGAACTCATAGGTGCAGTAATGAAAACACTGAAAGCGTTGGTCATATCTTCCAGCGCATAATCCGCACATCTGCCTACGATCACACATGATTCCTGCTCAGCAAGCTTTTTTATAGTTTCAAACTGCGCCAGGAAAACTTTCTGATTTATAGGCATCTCATTATATGTATCACTATAACCAAATGAGTATGTATCCATAACAAGTGAGTATAAAAGACTATTGCTTGGCTTCTCATCCTGACGATCAAAAATCTCTTCACAGAGACCGCTGTCTTTAGCAGCTATTTCAATAAGCTCTTTATCGTAACATTTCACTCCCATTTTTTCAGCGAGCTTTTTTCCGATCTCATGGCCGCCGGAACCATACTGACGGCCGATCGTAATTACTATATTGTTATTCATAACAGCTACCTCCTAGTATTTTTTACTACCCCTTGATTGTATCACTTCTTTGCGTTCTTGCGTAACAACTGAAGAGCTTTTTCAAAACTTTCCGGAAGCTCTGAATCAAATTCCATATATTCACCGGTCCTCGGATGTTTGAATCCCAGGATCTTAGCGTGCAGAAGCTGTCCATCCGTGTTAAATGGCGTCTTTCCGCCGGAATAGACCGAATCGCCGAGAAGTGAATGGGCTATTGATTTCATATGTACCCTTATCTGATGGGTCCTTCCTGTTTCCAGTACACACTCAATAAATGCATATTTACCTATATTTTCTAAAACTCTGTAATGTGTTACCGCATTTCTTCCTTCAGGATCGACTACCATCCTTTTCCTCTCAACACTGCCTCTGGCAATAGGTCTGTCTATGGTTCCTTCCATCTCCTTAAACGGATTATTGACTATTGCCATATACTTCCTCGTGACAGAATGTGATTTTAACTGCTCAGAAAGACTTTTATGAGCTTCATTTGTCTTAGCGCATACAAGTAATCCCGAAGTATCTCTATCTATTCTATGAACGATCCCTGGCCTGATCTCATCTCCATTCAGATCAGACAGCTTGTCTCCGCAGTGGTATAAAAGCGCATTTACCAGTGTTCCGCTGTAGTGGCCCGGCGCCGGATGCACCACCATCCCCTTAGGCTTATTTACCACTATTACATCATCGTCCTCATAGACTATTTCGAGAGGAATATCTTCCGGAAGTATCTCGTGTATATCACTTTCCAAGATCCTGACTTCTACCTTATCACCGACTTTTAATTTATAATTGCTCTTTACATTTTTATTATTAACAAACAATAATTTTTCTGATGCCGCTTTCTGAACAGCCGACCTGGAAGTCTCTTCCATTTTTTCAGACAAAAAGACATCCACACGTCTTCCTCCATCTTCTTCAGTGACAGAAAACGCATGCATGCCTTTTTCAAAATCAGGATCAGAAATATTATGCTCAGTGGTCATATCACTCTTCATTATTTCTCCCGTTTCTTCAGTTCTTTATAATCCTCATCACGGTAAACAAACAATAAGCATACAGCGAGAATAATAACGCCAACACTGACACATATGTCCGCCACGTTGAATATAGGAAAGTTTATACCGTAAAAATAAATAAAATCTCTTACATAGCCCAGGCTGCACCTGTCTATAAGATTTCCGATCCCTCCCGCAAATATCAGAGTTGTGAAAACTGTAAGCGGATAAAATCTTTTTCTTGCAGGGATCCTTGCCGTAAGGTAAACTACAAGCCCCATTACTGCAAATGTAAGTATGATGAAGAATATCTGGGCGCCCTGCATCATTCCCCATGCAGCTCCCCTGTTTTCAAGATAATACATCTGCAGAACACCCTTAATAACAATAAACGGCTCTTTATCTTTCAAGAGAGCTTCCGCAATTATCTTGGTTATCTGGTCAAGGAATATCAGTAATCCCGTCCCGATAAAAAAGAACAACATTTTCTTTTTCAAATCTATTCCCCCCAGTCAGATACTATTTTGAGACTGTCTCTTAATTCTGTCTCAGTTACATCTCTGTATATCTTAGCATTTCCAATGCCATCAAGTAAGATAAATTTAAGGACACCTGCTTCCATCTTCTTATCAGATCTCGTGCTGGCAATGATTGCATCGATGTCAGGAGAAGATATACTTGATCTGTATCCGCAGTCTATAAAGAATTTATATACGCTGTCAAAATCCTCCCGGCTTATCAATTTCCTTTCTCTTGATATAGCAAGCGCTGCTATCATACCTAATACGACACATTCACCATGGAACAGCTTAAAATCTGTCCATTTCTCTATAGCATGTCCCAGAGTATGTCCGAAATTTAAAAGAGCTCTTTCACCGGACTCCTTTATATCTCTTTCTACTACACCCTTTTTAATAAGGCAGGCTCTATATATCATATCTTCAACGATATCAGGCTCAAGGCTCATGATCTCATCAACATGCTCCGTGAGCCATATAAAGAAGTCCCTGTCCTTGATCAGGGCAGACTTTATTATCTCTCCAAAGCCTGACATATACTGTCTTTTATCCAGCGTTTTAAGCGTATCCATGTTCATGTAACATAAAAGCGGCTGGTAAAAAGCGCCTACCATATTTTTAAATCCTCGGAAATCAACTCCGGTCTTTCCGCCGATACTTGAATCCGTCTGAGACAAAAGGGTAGTCGGAAGCTGAATAAATGATATACCTCTGAGGTATGTTGCCGCCGCAAAGCCTGTAAGATCGCCTGTAACACCTCCGCCCAGCGCGATCAGAACATCTCTTCGCTCAAAATTATTACTTACAAGAAATTCATATATATCCTGTATCGTATCAAGGGTCTTACTTTCCTCCCCCGCTGGGAAAGTATAAGTAAAAACGGGATTCCCCATTTTTTCGATAATATTTCTCACTTCACTGCCATATAGGGGTTCAACATTAGAATCAGAAATAATGGCAGCTTTCTTTCCTAATTTCAAAAATGGTTTCAGAAGCTCATCAAGCTCCTGAAACCCATTGGAAATTCTAATATTATAAATATCTGTTGAACCGTCTGTAACGTTAATCAACTTAGACATATTTTTCCTCGATTAAAACTGATAATTAGACTTGTATGCGCCAAGGTCGATCCCTGTATTGAGCATTTCCTGGAAATCACCTGATATTTCAACGTTAGAAGGCGTAACAAGGAAAATATAGTTGGTGATCTTCTGCAGATTACCTCTCATTGCATAACATGAACCTGCGGAATAGTCTATGATCCTCTGAGCCACCTCAAGATGGATCCCTTCAAGATTTAAAACCACAGCACGTCCGCTTAATAGTGTATCAGTGATCTCATTAGCATCATCCATATTTTCCGGATGGATCACGACAACTTCCATATTTTTGCTGGTCGTATGGATGGGTACGACCTTATTAGGATTTGCTGTACGTGAACCTGCGCGTACAGTTTCAGGCTCAGCTGAGCTTTCACTCTTATCTCTTTTAAGTGCACTAAAGAAACTTTTTTTAGGCTTTTCTTCTTTCTTAACTTTATCAGGATCTATAAAATCCTCTTCTAAATAGCCATCCTCTAAAAAATCATCATCATCTGTTTCTTTAAATAAACTTGTGAGACCTTCAAATACCTTCATAAAATCCTCCGTTTATCACTGCTTAGCCCCGTAATGACGGTCACCAAATATCGCTGTTCCAACGCGAATAATCGTGGCTCCTTCTTCTATAGCAACCTCATAATCATTGGTCATTCCCATTGACAAATTATTCATTCTAACATTATCAATGTTTTTTTTGCCTATGTCAACAGATAAATCATGCATTTTAGCGAAATACCCACGATTCTCTTCCGGGTCTGATACATAAGGAGCACTCGTCATCAATCCTGTTAACCGTATGCCTTCCATTGAGGAAACAGCTCTTGCAAAGTCACATACTTCATCGGTCTTAAATCCAAATTTATTTTCCTCTCCGGCAATATTTACCTCTGCAAGAATTTCGGTAACTACACCTCTTTCAAGAGATCTTTTATTGATCTCCTCTGCAAGCCTGACAGAATCAACAGAATGGATCATTGCCACTTTTCCGACTATATATTTAACTTTATTCCTCTGCAGATGTCCGATCATATGCCATTCTATGTCAGCCGGCATACTGTTGATCTTGTCTGACAGCTCTTGAACATAGTTCTCCCCAAACGCCCTGACCCCATGATCATATAATTCCATGATCATTTCGTTCGGTTTTGTTTTACTCACAGGAATGAGCCTGACGCTCTCCGGATCGCGTCCGGATCTTTTGCAAGCTTTTATTACTCTGTCCATGACCGCTTCATAGTTTTCTGTCAGCATTTCCAACTCCTAATAAACAACATTATTTTCTTTATATCCGGAAGCATTAAGAAGGATCCTGTCGTATATCGACAGACCTCCTATCGTTTCCTTTGCTACAGCATATTCTTCATTTCTTGATATTATGGTGATCGGATAAAAGACCGTATAGCCTGTATTTATACAATAAACTCCATCTATCTTTTCTGTAGCGCCTATCGTAAAGGCTTCAGACGAGTCCGGCTTATATAAAAGCGTTCCTCTGGCTATATTATCAGTTTTAATATAGCAGTATCCATCTTTTCTGTAAGCTATGCTGACCGGTCTGAATTCAGTCTTGCTGCCATTTTTAACAATAAATCCGGGATCAATGGAATTACCTCCGGTAGTAAGATATTCATCCGGTATCTTATAAAGATCCCTGCTTACTATCGCTGAATTAGGAATCTTTAATCCTGTATTCTGACTTGTGGTGATCTCAACGTCTGCATACCTTTCATTCAGGTAATTAAGGAGATATCTGTTTACCGTGATCCTGCCCATCAAATTGTTGTTCTTTTCAATAATGGCAAAATTGCCCGTGATCTTAACATTCGCCTTGACAAGCCTGATCGATACTACGTCTGTTCCCCTCAGATCATTAGCCTTGATCTTATCCTCTGTCAAAGGAATATATATGCACCAGTTCTCATTGTTTACAAGTCGGTAAGCCGGGCTTCCGGCAGCCGCCTCTCCTGACCGCGGAAGGTTTTTCTTGGAATACGCAGACTTGTTCAGTACCTTTTCATCTATAGTGTCTTCAGTCAGACCCTCATACCCGTCGATCGAATATACGATATATCCCGGTTTTTCAGCATTTACGGTCGTAAGCGCGTTGGCCACCCCTGTCTCTTTTTCTATCGCTTCTTTATTAGCCTGCAGCTTGCTCGTTATCGATGATACGATTATGGAATTTATGTTTGCAGAGACATCGTATATGCTTCTGAATCCGGCATTTTTATAATTAGACTTGTAAAGTGTCAGAAGCGAACGTATCTCCCTTTTTTCTTCACTCGTCAGCCCGCCTTCATTTGACGCATACTCTTTTATCAGCTGGTCCAGTTTACCTGTTTTATCGATAGTATAAATGGGTGTCTCGACCTTGACTCTGGTCCCTTCTCTCTGGTAATAGCTTATATTTCCAGTATCTGCCACATTATATACAGATTCATCTCTTAAGATCACTCCTGTTCCCGACAGTGTTTTTCCAACATTTCCTGTTGTAACTTCATATACCTGGATCTTCTTTTTTGAAACAAAAAGTATCAGGAAGCACACGATATATACGATAATGATCAGAAAAATGGCTATAGCCGCAAAAGGACGCCCAGTATATTTTCTTCTTGCCATAAACCATTTTCCTCCATTTGTATTTAGGATAATTCTAAGCTAAATACCTGCTTCTTACAATTCCATGTGAATTTTTTCATTCTTTTTTCTAAATTCTTTTACGTCAACAAAGTCTTTCGCGTATATATCCTTGTCTTTATACGGTTCTATGTGAAGACTCAGATTAAGCATGATCCCCATTGCCGTGTATAATGTGATCAGTGAACTGAGTCCGTAAGAAAAGAACGGAAGCGCCAGTCCCGTGTTCGGCAGCAGTCTTGTTACTACGCCTACATTAAAAAATGTCTGAATAGCTATATGCGTAGCTATACCTATTGCTATAAGTTTAGCGCTCTGGTCCCTGGACTTGACTGAAATAAATACGCATTCGAATACGATCGCAGCCAGCAGTACCAAAGCAGCGACACAGCCTACAAAACCAAGCTGCTCGCCAAGTGCCGCAAAAATGAAGTCTGTATGTGCTTCCGGAATATAATTATTATGCAGCAGGGACGATGGATCATCACTATTAAGTCCTTTTCCCGTCAATCCTCCGGTGCCTATGGCTGTGACTGCATTTTCCTGTTGGTAAACGGAGTCATCGAACTGTTCAGGCTTAAGAAAAGCCATAACTCGATACCACTGATAGGTCTTAAGCAGTTTCTGATCAGGGTTTTGTATATATATTAAAACTACTATCGCTATTGGGACAACTACCGCTAATACCTTTCCCAGCTTTTTGTATGGCAGTCCGGCTGAAAACAGGACTGAGAAAAGAATTACCGATGTAAGTATAGTCTGAGAAAGATCCGGTTCATTTACGATAAGTCCCAGAGGAATAACAAGTATAAGCGCCGTTATTCCTAAAAACTTCCATGAATCAAGTCTGTTCTTATGTTCAACAAGGAACTGCGACATAAACAGGACCAGCAATACTTTTGAGATCTCTGACGGCTGAAGTCTGAACCCTCCGAATGCCAGCCATCTTGTAGCGCCTCCCGCCTTAGTACCAAAAAGCAGTACTGCTATCAGAAGAATTATCGCAAGTACATACAATAACCGATGGAATTTAAGTATCTTTTTATAATCCACAAAGGATAGGAACGTCATCCATATCACTGCCGCAGCAAGACCAAATGCCTGCCTCAGCGTATAAGAGGAATCTACGCTGTTGATTATTATAAGACCAAAGACAGAGGTCACTATGACAAGCACATATAGTCTGAAATTGTATGAACGCATTCTGTATTTACTAAACATAATTTCAACCTGTTATTTCAAATAGTTTTAGTTATTGGCACTTTTATCCTGCTGTCCGTTAGCAGGTACTCCTGTTTTGTATTCCCCAAAATAATAGTCGTAAAAACTGGCAGCCATATGAGTATTGTTGATAGACGTATAACCAAACGGTATCTCGATCGACAGTGTGATCTCAGGGTCATTGAGCGGCGCATATGACACAAATGTAGCATTATCCGGCTGCAATTCACTTGGCTGTGATGTACCCGTTTTACATGCTACTGTACCTGAATATTTTCTGAGAGCTTCATAAGTTCCTGTTGCAAGACTCATCCCCTCTTTTACTGTTGCCCATGTATCCGATTTAATATCTTTCATAGTATTTGAGATCGTAGGCTTTGTCTCCGATATGACATTTCCATCATGATCAGTGATCTTTAAAACAACATTAGAGTTATAACACGTACCCTCATTAGTGATCGTAGTTACATATCTTGCAATATTCACACATGAGTAGGTGGCTGTTCCCTGTCCTATTGCCGAAAATATCGCACTTGAATCTGACGCCCTCGGTTCTGTTTCCGGAAGTTCGATACCTGATTTTGTTGAAAGTCCCAGCCTGTCAGAATATTTCTTTAAGAGTGTCGTTCCATAATCTGAATCATAAGTGCCATCTTTCTTTCTTGCCAAAAGGTTTCCCATCGTATAGAAATAAATATTGCAAGAATCCCTTATAGCTGTCGGCATAGTCTCCAGTCCGTGGCTTCCCGGATATATCCAGCATCTTGGATTAGGAGTGACATCCGTGTAGACACCTGTACAGTTGATACTTGTATCAGGGCTTGCCACTCCCTCTTCCAGCGCTGTAATAGCCGTATTCATCTTAAAGATCGAACCTGGTGCACATGTGGCCTGGGTCGCCCAGTTGAGCATAGGACTGGCTGTATTATACTGAAGCGAATTATAGTAACCCACATCCATATTTCCGGTGAGCTTATTGCTGTTATACCCCGGGTAAGAGACCATAGCAAGCAGCTGCCCTGTCTTCGGATCTTCTACTATACCTCCGCCTGAACTTGGATAGAGACCTAATTCTCCGGGAGTTAAGACCTTGGACTTCAACGCGCTTACAATAAATCCCTGGGCTGACATCCCGCCAGAAAGTGAATTATACAGATCACTGTCCTTATTTAAATACCCCTGTTCATAAAGAAGCTTGCAGATATCAGTCTGAGCTATTTCACCGTCCCGGATCATAAATTTATACAAAGAAAGTGCAAAATCCCTATTGGATGCATAATTTGACTCAACATATTTTACCAGTTCTCTGTAGATATCGTTGATATCTGTATATTTTTCAGTACTGATCTTGCTGATATCTATCCAATTGCTGGCAAAAGCATATTTGATAAATTCAGTAAGACTGAGTCCCGATCCGGATATCCAGGCTTTATACTTGGCGTCGTCAGTATTTATAGCATCAGTTTTAATTATTTCATTACTGACTAAAAACTTATATACGCCCCACACATATTCCTTATGTTCATCGTCAAGTGTCTCATAATTTGTGCCGTCAGATAACATTTCGGAGCTGAGCCACTTAATGATACCGTCCTTTTTGTCAGTATATGCTGAATTTATCGACCTTTCCAGGTCGGTTTTCGGATTTTCCAGTGAAGACAGTCTTACAAGATTATTTTTTACCAGCCCGTAGATAACTTCCGGCATAAGTATATAGATATCCTTTACCGCGCCATTTTCATACTGGTATTTAGCTCCGCCTGGCCTAAGCTTATCTATTATTATCTCGGTAAGCTTATCTTCAATAGAATCATAAAGCTTCTTCTGAAGCCTGGAGTCGATCGTAAGATATACATCATGTCCCGCAATAGATTTATTTTCTTTTAAGACCTCTGTGATCCTGCCCACTGTATCAAGATAAACAGTCTTCTTACCCTTCTGACCTGCCAGATCATTTTCCAGCACCTGCTCTATCCCTGTTTTACCAACATAATCTGTAGTTTCATACTTATTATTTCCGGAGGCATCCTTTTCAGATAGCTGTTCATCGCTGACGACTCCTGTATAACCGATAATTCCTGAATAATACTTCGCGTCATTGTACCTGCGAACATTTTTCTGATCGACTGTTACACCAATGAGTTCCCCTGATGACTCAAGTATGGCAGACATCGTCTTCTCAGACACTTCATTCGCGATCGTAAACGACCTGTACCTTGTATACGAATTAGCCGTCATATTGACTCTTAGATAAAGAAGTTCAATGAGCTCGTTGGTAGTTGCATTAAGCCCATCGACATCGACCTGATATTTTTTAATAAGATCATTCACCAGTTCATCTGCCGACTTAGTCTTCTGGTTATCCTTAAGTTCATTTACAGATGCGACCCCGTAACAATCTCTTAAAAATCTCAGCAGGCTGTCCCCTCCGACAGTATATCTGTAATGCCCATTTACATTTTCCAGTGAGAAATCATTATAGTAATGATCACCGTTTTTTTCTACAAGGCGCAGAGTCTTGATAATAGTCGAATTGATAGCCGCATTTTTTTCCCTCAGATTTGAATATGACCCTGAATCGGAGATATTAACAGCATATACGATATCATCATAGGCAAGCACGACTCCGTTTCTGTCGAAAATCCTCCCTCTTGAAGCCGGCGTTGCCACCACTTTTTCGATCGAGGCATTCAGCCCGCTTGAGTACTTTGATCCATTTATGATCTGAATATTAAATAAATGTACGATAAGGATCGTAAATAATACAACAAACACTACTGCAAATATTCCGATCCTGTATTTAAAAATATATGAAATTCGCTCAAAGAATCGTTTCATCGAGATCTTTTACCTTCCTCTTCCGACTGTCCAAGTGCCTGTTCAAAATACATAAAGGCTTATAAACTGCCAGGGCAATTACTGTTGTGTAAATAATCTCCGGAATTATGATCCTGGCCGTAAAAAAAGGTGCAATAAGCCTGTTGTGCAGAACAAAATTACCGACAAAGATCAGGAACTCATATGCGAATGTACTTGCTGATATCGCTATCATCGGCGCTATAAAATTATTTTCTTCAAACTGGCTTCGGAACATGCCGTCCACATATCCGAGAAGCACAAAACAAAGTGAAGAAAAGCCTACGATCCCGGTGAAGAACAGATCATACAAAAGTCCGGCAAAAAATCCAACGAACATTCCATCCTTCTTGCCTTGAATATAGGCAAAGAGAACAGTTATCATAATCAAAAAATTGGGCACTATGCCGGCTATTGCAATATTTCTGCCAAGAGTGACCTGGAGCAGATAGCAAAGAAGCACTAATCCAAGCTCTGATAACTTTCTTTTCAAAATCTACTCCTTTGCTTATTCCTTGATCAGATCCTGTTTTTTCTGAGTAATTACCAAAACTTTCTGAATATGGTCGAAATCAACTGCCGGAGTAATATATCCGGTCTTGAACAGGTCTGATTCATTACTTGTAATATTCTTAGCATACCCAATTAAAATATTAGGCAGATACTTACTTGAAATGTTTGAAGTTACGATCTTATCTCCGTCTTTAATATTGGCGCTCGCTTTCATTCTCTCTATTCGGATCATTCCTGAATCCATTAGAGAAATATCACCTCTTACTGTTGCCTGATCCCCTGTTGATTCAGACATCGCACTTACATTTGACGTGTCAGCGATTATCGTGGTCACGATCGAATAATTAGGGTGTACTTCAGTAATGATCCCAACCAGCCCGTCACTTCCGATCACATTCATATCGACCTGCAGACCGTCTTTTGATCCTTTATCGATCATAAGAGATGAATTCCAGCTTTGGGTCGCGCCTCCAATAACGCTCGCTCCTACCTTCGTATAGGATGAAAGTGACTGATCCATCTTGTATAACTTCTGCAACGCTGCAAGATCTTCAGCATTTTGTTTTAAGATCTTATTTTCTTCCTGAAGTTCTGCCAGCTTACCGCTGAGCTCACTGTTCCGGGCCTGCAGATCTGCAATGTTCTTTTTCTTCTCATGATGGTCAACTATACCTATGCCCAGAGCATTCATTCCCTTCTGCAGCGGTACGACTACTTGTGAGACCGCCGACCTAAGGGGCATGACCAGTTTATCCGTAAAGAAGGATGAACCGATCAGGAGACCACAAAGCAAAACTAAGATAATGAGTATTTTTTTAGGAGTAAAGAACTCTTTTATTTTATTGTTCATGTCTTTACCTTATATAAATAAAATCAGTCAAGTATAGTGTCATCCGGAAAATAGGCAAGGTTAAAGAACTCCGGTCTTCTGGCTATCACCGTCAGTCCCCTTACAATGCTCTCCTGAGGTCTTTCAACGAGAGAAATACTCATTTTCAATTCCTGCCTGAAGAAATCCTTAAGGTTGTTAATCTGAGATGTTCCGCCTGTCAGGAAAATACCCTGCTTCAGAATATTCTCAGCCAGTTCCGGCGGTGACTGTTCCAAGATCATTCTGACAGCATCCATGATTATATGAACAGGTTCTGAGATAGCCTTATATACGGTCATAGCAGAGATCTTGCATGAGACCGGAAGTCCCGAGAGCACATTCCTGCCAAAGCACGTAGCTTCCCGTCCCGGCAGCGGATGTGTTGCTGATGCCAGAGATATCTTAAGTCTTTCCGCCGTCTTCTTTCCTATAAGCAGATTATATTCTTTTCTGACAGCTCCGATAATGCTTTCGTCCATCTTGGAACCGCCCATTTTGATCGACTTGGATATAACTATTCCGCCCATAGAAAGTATCGATATCTCACATGTCTCCGCTCCCATGTTCACGATCATTATCCCCGGATTTTTAAGAACGTCGAGTCCTGCTCCCACGGCATCTGCGATCGGTTTATCAACAACAAGTACATCCTTTGTCTTTATCTTCGACTGCAATACCAGCTCATAAAACGCTCTCTTTTCGACCTCTGTGACATCCGTAGGTACGGCAATATAAAAGTCTGCCGGAGCCGGCTGTTTTTTGGAGTTGTTCATCTTTTTAAAAAAAGACTGCAGAATAAGCTGCATATTGCCTATATCAGCTATTACCCCATAGCTTACAGGAAATGAAATATCTATGTTTGAGGGAGCTTTCTCATACATATCATAAGCTTCATCTCCGCATGCGATCATATCTTTTTTGTTTTTTGCAATTATATTTCTTTCATTTAAAATTTTATCCCCACAAGACATTTTAAAATTGCTTGTGCCAATATCAAGTCCATATACGATCTGGTCCATCTAAAATCCTTTCGTTTCAGTCAAGCAACTCTTCCTGTCTAAAGCTCATATAGGTATTATTCCCGATAATAATGTGATCTAAAAGATCGACACCCAGCAGCTTCGCTCCTTTATAAAGACTTTTCGTGATCAATATATCACTGGTACTGGGTCTGGGATCACCACTTGGATGATTATGCAATAACACAAATGAAACTGCCTTATATTTTAAGACCTCGATGAAGATATCCCGAGGCGATAAGGTAGACGCATTAACGCTTCCGATCGAGATCACAAGGTCTTTCACAAGCCTGCATTTACTATCCAGTAAAGCCAGCACGACCCTCTCTTTATTCAGATGCATCATATCCTGCATATAGTAGTCTGCAATATTCTCAGGACTTGAAAAATCCGGTCGCTTGCCCAGAGATAACTTAGCTATCCTTCTGGATAATTCCACTATACACTGGATCTGGACAGCCTTCACCCGCCCAATCCCATTGATCTCCATAAGTTCAGGAATAGACATATGGCACAAACCGATCAGACCCCTATCTGTCCTGCTTGAATCAAAAACCTTCTGCGACAGTTTTGTAGCATCTTCGCCCCTTGTCCCGGTCCTTAATATCGCAGCTAAAAGCTGAGCATCGCTCAGTGATGCAGCACCTTTGTCTATAACGATTTCGTATGGCCCGGGATTAGTTTCTGAAAATAACTTCTTTTTTTGAATTTTTCTCATAGAATAAGCCTTTCTAAAAAAACGGGTAGCGGCCTGTTTCTCTAAAAAGATCGGCGTTTATTATATCACGCCTGCTGTGTTATTTCTATTAAATTTTTATTGTAAAGACTCTGCAGACTCTTAAAAATTCCAAGCTTTGCATGAGGCCATGTGAGACCTCCCTGAAAATAAGCTGAATATGGAGGACGCATGGGACCATCCGCTGAAAGTTCAATAGAAGAGCCCTGAATAAACGCTCCTGCTGCCATTACTACCTGTGCGTCATACCCTGGCATATCACTGGCAATAGGCGTCACAAAACTGTCAACGGGCGCGGCTGCCTGAATACCTTCACAAAAGGCAAGCAGTCTTTCGGGTGATCGAAATTCAATAGCCTGGATAATATCGGCTCTTGGTTCTTGTCCGCTCGGAATCGCCTTAAACCCTAATCTTTCATATGCATTTGCCGCAAAGACAGCCCCTTTAAGCGCACCTGCAACTACAGTCGGAGCAAGAAAGAGTCCCTGGTAGAACATTCTGTTCACGTCAAGTGTTGCACCTACTTCCTTGCCTAATCCCGGTGACGAAAGTCTATATGCGGCATTTTCAACACATTCTTCTGTTCCGGCAATATAGCCGCCGCAAGGTGCAAGACCGCCGCCGGGATTTTTAATAAGGGAACCGACAATCATATCAGCTCCGACTTCTGACGGTTCTGTTTTTTCCACAAATTCTCCATAGCAGTTATCTACCATACATATTACATCAGACTTTATACCCTTAATGAAAGCTATCAGTTCCCCTATCTGATCTACGGAAAAGCTTGGTCTTGACGCATATCCCTTGGAGCGCTGTATTGTCACGAGCCTGGTCTTTTTGTTTATTTCAGTTCTTATTGCGTCATAGTCAAATGAACCATCCTCCTTGAGGTCTGCCTGCTTATAAGTCACCCCATATTCCTTTAGACTCCCTCTGGAGTCACGTATTCCGATTATCTCATCCATAGTGTCATATGGTTTCCCAACCGGTGACAGAAGTTCATCCCCCGGTCTTAGGTTGCCTGATAAGGCTATATTCAAAGCATGAGTTCCACACGCGATCTGAGGTCTTACAAGCGCATCTTCTGTTTTAAAAATATCCGCATAGACCTTTTCAAGCTTATCTCTTCCGGCATCATCATAGCCATAGCCTGTTGTCCCATGCATATGTTCTTCCGCGATCCCCGCTCTCTGCATGGCTGAAATGACTTTTAACTGATTGTATTCTGCAGTTTCGTCAATTTTTCTAAAACGCTCATCTAAACCTCTAAGGATATTATTGCCGAAGTCCAGAACTTCTTTCTCCACGCCAAAAGCGTTGGCATATAGATCTCCTATATTATTAGACACTTCTATTTCCTCACCCGATTTATTTATAAAATATTTTTTTCTTTTAAGATACTCAACATTTTATTGAGCATCTTTGATCTGTCATAGTTAAATTCCGAATAGTCCATCCATATAACATCTTTTTCTCTTCTGAACCATGTAAGCTGTCTCTTGGCAAAATGCCGTGTATTCTGCTTTATAGATTCGACAGCATGTTCATATGAGATCCCTGACTCAAGGTATTCTATTATCTCTTTATACCCGATCCCCTGCATGGATACGAGATCTGCTCCGTATCCCCTGGCCATTAGGCCTTTAACTTCATCTACAAGACCGGCTTCAAGCATTTTATCTACTCTTGCATTTATTCGCTCATACAATTTTTCTCTGTCATCACTAAGAACAAAATATACAAAATCATAATCTGAACTTTTTGCGGACTCTCTTCTGTTATGGACAGATATCTTCTCACCTGTCATTACAAAGTATTCCAGGGCTCTTATGATCTTCTTTGTATTATTGCCATGTATCGTCAGGCATGCGTCGGCATCTACCGACTTCAGTATTCCATAAAGATCTTTTGCCTCGATGTCTTTAAAATATTTTTTTTTGAATTTATTAAATGCATGCTCCTCAAGACTTACGGCAGCACGCTCTGCCATCATCCTGAATTCTTCGTCCGAAGCTGAGTCGCTGCTGAAATCAACATCTTTCAGCAAGGCCTGAATATAAAATGCCGTACCTCCTGCAACTACAGGAATGTCGCCTTCAGTGGTAATGTCAGCGATAGCCTTTTTTGCACATTTCACAAACTCACTTACATTAAACGCAAAGTCCGGATCATATATGTCAATAAGATGATGGCGAACTCCATCCATTTCTTCATTTGTTATCTTGGCCGTCCCTATATCCATCCCCTTATAGACCTGCATAGAATCAGCACTTATTATCTGGCCTCCAATACTTTTTGCAAGTTCTATAGAAAGCGCTGTCTTTCCCGCCGCTGTAGGACCTGTAAGAATAATAAGTTTTTTCCTGCCGTTATCTGTCATTTTCTACTTCCTAAACTATACGACCGAACTTTTTCTCTATCTCGTATTTAGTCATTGCTATAAGCGTTGGTCTGCCATGAGGGCAGTTATATGGATTATCCGCCTCCATAAGCTCCTCTATCAGCTCCAACGCTTCTTTTTCTGATATCTTATCATGTCCTTTTATGGCTGCTTTGCATGACATAGATGCGATCTTTTCCAGCATGAGCTGAGGTTCGTCTGACAGATCCAACCCTATATCTGTTTTTGAAACAAGCATATCCAGTACATCCACTATCATTCTTCTATAATCCATACTTGGGATAGAAGCCGGGATTCCCGTTACCTTTATAGTGTTTCCTTCATATAAGGACACCTCATATCCCAGATCTGCAAAACTTGAGAATATCTTCGGATCATCCTCTAAAAGCGCAATAGTTTCAGGGGCTGCATCTATAAGTTCCGGCACCACCAGGGTCTGAGTCTGAGGATCCTTGTTCCTTGTGGATCTCATCAATCTTTCATAGAGGACCTTTTCGTGAGCTGCATGCTGGTCCATCATATAAAATGTATCCTCTGACTCGATCATCCAGTAGGTCGCAAAAAGATGTCCCAGCAGCCTGAATCTATATTCTTTTTTTACTCCGCTTATCTCAGACTGAAGAAAATTCTTCTTATCAGGAATATCCTCAAAAAATATCTCTCTTTCCGTCTTCTCCTCCGGCTTAAACTCCGGCGCCATATCACGGACATCATCCTCTGTTTCTAAAGCGTTTGAAAGAAGGGATCTGGCAAAGTCTGCATACTCTGTTTTTTCCTCTTCCACTCCATTTACTTCAAAGACTTCATTTGTTTTATTTTCATATACATCTGAAACAGGCTCCTCTTCAGTGATACTCAGATCCTCAAGTATGATATCAGACACAGGCTCGGGCTCTTCCGCTGAGGTGATCATGTCAGGCTTTACATCAGGAATAAGATCTGCTCCTGTAATCGCATCTCTTATAACATCTCTGGTAAAAATGCATACCTTTTCTGATGCTGTCATTCTGAACTCCTTTTTAGCCGGATGTACATTCACATCAAGAAGTTCAGGATTTATACTGAAAAGTAGCGCTGTAAACGGATAATTATGAAGCATTATAAAGCCTCTGTATGCATCTTCGATCGCGTCGGAAAGAGAATCGTTTTTTATGTATCTGCCATTTACGGCATAGTTTTCAAATGATCGATTTCCCCTTGATATGACCGGTTTCCCAACAAACCCTCTTATCTCAACGTCATCCGATACAGCATTGATCTCCAGAAGATTGTTGGTAATATCCCTCCCGAACAGCTGGTAGATAACATCCTTCAGATTTCCATTCCCTGTCGTTGACAGCTTAAGTTTATCCCCTACAAAATACCTGAAAGAAACATCCGGGTCTGAAAGCGCAAATCTTTCCATAAGCTGGCTTATACTCGCCGTTTCTGATGACGGTGATCTCAAAAATTTCTTTCTTACCGGTGTATTGTAAAACAGATCTCTGACGATAAAACTTGTTCCATCGGGAATACCTGCCTCCGATACCTCTTTTTCTTCTCCGCCTTCGATCCTGTATGAATAACCATGTACAGAATCCGCTGTTTTTGTAAAAAGCTCTACTTTAGCAATAGATGCAATACTTGAGAGCGCTTCTCCTCTGAAACCTAATGATGCCACCTTGTCCAGATCTTCAATAGAGTGTATCTTGCTTGTAGCATGCTTTTTAAAAGCATTGACAAGGTCATCCCTGTCGATCCCTGCTCCGTCATCTGTCACACGGATAAAGGTAATTCCTCCGTCTTTTATCTCAACAGTTACGCTTTTTGCTCCGGCGTCAATAGAATTTTCTACCAGCTCTTTAACGACTGATGCCGGCCTTTCGATAACTTCACCCGCAGCTATCTTATTGATCGTATTGGTATCAAGCATCTGTATTTTCATCTGAGATCCCCCCTTCAGGCAAAAAACTAATTTTTCGCCTTATCCTGCAATTTAAACAATGCCTCTAACGCCTGTATCGGAGTCATATGATTGACATCCAGTCCCAGCAGATCTTCTCGTATTTCTTTCACTAAAGTATCCGCATCAGCCTCCTGCTTCTTGCTGTCAAGATCAAAAATAGACATCTGACGGCTGTTTGATAACTGGAACTTTTCTCTGATCGGAATCGTCTCATCAGCAGTTAATTCTTCAATTACATCTTTTGCTCTTGCAATTACAAGTTCAGGGACTCCTGCAAGCTTGGCAACATGGATACCGTAACTTTTATCAGCACCGCCTCTGACTATCTTCCTCAGGAAGACTATATCATCTCCATTCTCTTTAACTGCTATCGAATAATTCAGAACGCCGTCTACTATACCTTCAAGTGCTGTAAGCTCATGATAGTGAGTTGCAAAGAGTGTCTTGGCTCCTATTTTTCTTGTATCAGCGATATACTCCACAACAGCTCTGGCAATAGCCAGTCCATCCAATGTCCCGGTCCCCCTGCCTATCTCATCAAGTATCAAAAGAGAATTTCTCGTAGCATTTTTTAAAATATTTGCAACTTCATTCATTTCGACCATAAATGTTGACTGACCTGATGCCAGATCATCTGAAGCTCCTACTCTGGTGAAGATTCTGTCTGTCACACATATATTAGCTGAACTGGCCGGTACAAATGATCCTATATGAGCCATAAGAGTTATGATGGCAGTCTGCCTCATATATGTTGACTTTCCGGCCATATTAGGACCTGTGATCAATGCTATCCTCTGTTTTCCGTTGTCAAGAACGGTATCATTGGCCACGAATGAATCTGCATACAGCATCTGCTCGATTACAGGATGGCGGCCATTCCTGATCTCCAGCTTTCCCGACACATTGATCTTCGGTCTGACATAATTATTCATCTCGGCGATTCTTGCCAGATCTGCAAGTACGTCCACCATCGCTATCGCAGAAGCACATGTCTGGATGCGTAGAGCCTGCTCTGCCACCTTATCCCGGATCTTAACGAATATCTCATATTCAATATTGTTAAGTTTTTCATTAGCACCGAGAATGGTATCCTCTACTTTCTTTAATTCAGGAGTGATATACCTCTCCGCATTCGTTAACGTCTGCTTTCTGATCCACGTGTCCGGGACCATATCCTTAAATGAGTTGGTAACCTCCAGATAATATCCAAATACCTTGTTATACTTTATTTTTAAATTTTTGATCCCTGTATCTTCTTTTTCTTTCGCCTCTATCTGGGCCAACCAGTCTTTCCCTTTGGTCTTGGCTCTTCTGAATTCGTCTATCTCTTTCAGGTAGCCGCTTTTTATGAGTCCACCTTCCTTGGACGTCAATGGCGGCTCATCTACTATCGCATCATCTATCAGAGCATATACATCCCTTAGCTCATCCATTTTCGTAATGCATTCTTCTGTAAGATCAGTTTTAAATTCTCTTAAAAGCCCTTTAATACTTGGAATAGTTTCCAGTGAATATTTGAAAGATACAAGTTCTCTGGGCGATGCCGTCTTGCATGATATCTTTGTAAGAAGCCTTTCCATGTCATGGATAGGCTCCAGATATTCCCTCAGTTCTTCTCTGTCGATAGGATCCTTTATCAGCGCTTCGACCGCATCCAGCCTTCCGTTGATCTCTTTAGGCCCAAGTATCGGCTGTTCAATCATCTTACGCAAAAGTCTTTTGCCCATAGCTGTTTTGGTCTTATCAATCACTCCCAGAAGCGATCCCTTTTTCTGACGGTCACGCATCGTCTCGACAAGTTCCAGATTTCTTAAGGTTGATGAATCTATTATCATGTAATTATCCGGATCGTATTTTTTTACCGAGATAATATGAGAAACGAATGACTTCTGAGTCTCCTTCATATATGAGATAAGCGCACCTGCTGCCATGATACCCGTCTGATATCCCTTAAGTCCCAGTTCCTCGAGACTTGTTCCTGTCCTGTCTCCGATCTCTCGATCCGCACCATCTTCATTAAAATCTGTGTTTGGCAAAATAGAGACCGCTATATTTAATCTCTTGGTTATCTCACGAATATCGATCCCGGACATAAAGAAATATTCATTTGCCAGAATTTCTGCGGGTACCAGCTTATTGATCTCATCCAGCAGCTGCGGCGCCTTTTCAATTTCCGTAATATAAAACTCCCCTGTAGAAAAATCCGAAAATGCCAGTCCGAATTTATCGCCCATGTACATAATGGACATGATGTAGTTATTTTTTCCTTCGTCCAGGGCCTCTGTGTCCGTATTCGTTCCGGGCGTAACTATTCTTGTTACTTCTCTTTTAACTATGCCTTTTGCAGTTTTCGGATCTTCTACCTGCTCACATATAGCAACCTTATACCCTGATTTTATGAGTTTGTTGATATATATCTCCGCAGAATGATACGGAACTCCGCACATAGGAGCTCTCTCTTCGAGTCCGCAGGCCTTGCCCGTAAGGGTCAGCTCAAGCTCCCCTGCTACCAGAACAGCGTCATCAAAAAACATCTCATAGAAATCACCCAGACGATAAAAGAGGATGCAGTCCTTATATTCATCTTTAGTTGTTAAATAGTGCTGCATCATCGGAGATAATTCAGCAAAATCGATCTTTTCTCTTTCCAAAATAATAAAACCCCTTAGACTCTTCAATCTCTACAGGCATTATTTTCCCGATCATCGACTCATCACCAGGAAAATGTACAAGCATATTATTACTTAGACGACCTGTTAAAAGTGATGGATCATGATCATTAACGCCTTCTGCCAGTACTTCTAATGTCTGTCCGATCAGCTGTCCGCTTCTGGCACGAGACCCCTTTCTCACTTCTTCTAAAAGACGGCTGAATCTTCTGTCAACTACCTCTTTATCAGGCAGACCTTCCATACTTGCTGCCGGAGTGCCTGTCCTTTTTGAATAAATAAATGTAAAAGCAGAATCATATCCCGCCTTCCTCACAACATCCAGAGTCTCTTCAAAGTCCTCTTCCGTCTCTCCCGGAAAGCCTACGATGATATCTGTTGTAAGTGAGACCCCCGGGATCTTCTCACGAATCTTTTTTACAAGCTCCAGATAAGATTCCTTGCTGTAGCTGCGATTCATTTTTTTCAGGATCCTTGAACTGCCGGACTGAACCGGAAGATGTATATGTTTACAGATCTTCTCAGACTGTGAACAGACCTCGATGAGCTCATCTGAAAAATCTTTAGGATGCGGAGTCATAAAACGTATCCTTTTTAGTCCTTCAATAGCCTCTATCTGCTTAAGAAGCCCTGAGAATGTCACTCCTTCGCCAAGTCCTTTTCCATAAGAATTTACATTCTGTCCTAAAAGCATTACTTCCACGACACCATTGTCAACGAGTCCCTTGATCTCCTCCACTATATCTTCCGGTGTCCTGCTCTTTTCACGGCCTCTTACATAAGGCACGATGCAATAAGTGCAGAAGTTATCACATCCGTACATGATATTTATTCCGGATTTAAAGGAGTATTTTCTTTCTGTAGGAAGAAGCTCTACGAAATTTTCATTGGATTCCCAGATATCTATGATCCTGGTCCCGCTCGTAAGTCTTGAGTAAAGTATTTCTGCAAGCTTATATACGTTAAATGTTCCGAAGATAACATCAACAAATCCGTATGACTTTTCAAGTTTCTCTACTACATCCGGTTCCTGAGCCATACATCCGCATACACCTATAATTTTTTCCGGATTGGTCTTTTTTGTTTTATTCAATGCCCCAAGCCGGCCATAGAGACGCATGTTGGCATTTTCTCTTACAGTACATGTATTGTAAAGAACGAAATCTGCCTCTTCTTCGTCTTCAATAAGCTCATAACCGCTCTCGATAAGGATACCTTTTAATTTTTCTGAATCCCTTTCATTCATCTGGCATCCAAAGGTAATAACACTGGCTGTAATATTTCTTCCCAGTCTTTCCTTTTTTTCCCTGATGATCTCTCTGAGCATTTTTATAAATTTGATCTGTTTTCTTGCTTCCTCAGCCGCAACTTCTTTTCTTTCTGTATTTTTGTCGATAACCTGTGTCTTCATTATCTGATCTGTCCATTTCCATAAATAATATACTTGGTGGATGTCATCTGCTCCAGTCCCATAGGTCCTCTGGCATGTATCTTCTGAGTTGATATCCCGATTTCGGCTCCAAATCCGAATTCCTCACCATCTGTAAACCTTGTCGATGCATTGGCATAAACACATGCCGCGTCCACTTCATCCAAAAATCTTTCAATATTTCCATAATCCTTAGAAAGGATCGACTCGGAATGTCCCGTTGAATATGTATTGACGTGGTCTATCGCTTCATCTAGCGAATCCACTGTTCGGATCGAAATAATATAATCAAGATATTCCTTTCCCCAATCTTCTTCCACTGCAGGAACCACTCTTCCGTCAGCTTCACAGGCCCTTCTGTCTCCCCGCATCTCAACATCATACTGTCCAAGCCTGTCTGCGATCAAAGGCAGCGCTTCTTTTATTACTGACTCATGTATCACAAGCGATTCACATGCATTGCAGACGCCTATCCTCTGAGTTTTTGCATTTTCTATAATATCGACCGCTTCTTTCAGGTCCGCTGTCTTATCTACAAATATATGGCAGTTTCCGGTCCCTGTACGGATCACCGGCACCGAAGAATTAGCAACGACGTGGTCTATAAGGCTGTTTGATCCTCTTGGAATAATAAGATCTATATACTCAGTTAAGTTCAGCATTTCTGTGACATATTTTCTGTCAGGATCCTCAATAACCTGAACACTGTCAGGATCCGCTCCTGTGCTTTCCAACGCCTCTCTTATTACTCTTCCTATGGCTTTGGCAGAATTGACAGAATCTGACCCTCCCCTCAATATGCATGCATTTCCTGTTTTAAAACAAATTCCGAATGCGTCAGAGGTTACATTGGGTCTGGACTCATAAACTATTCCAATAACGCCTATCGGAACCCTTATCTCCTCGATTCTTAGTCCGTTCGGCCTCTTCCAGATCCTTTCACCTCTTCCGATCGGATCTGACAGCCCTGCAACCTGGCGAAGTCCGTCAGCCATAGCATTTACCCTTTTTTTATCAAGCTTCAGTCTGTCAAGATTCCCCGCCTTCATACCTGCCTCAGACGCCTTTTCATAGTCTATCCGGTTGGCCTCGATGATATATCCGGCATTATATTCCAGGTTATCAGCAACCTTAAGAAGTATTTCCTCTTTTTTTGCTGATGACATTTTTGAAAGAGCTCTCTGTGCCCTCCTGGCGGCCTGTCCCATTTTAATTAAATCAGTCATATCTTCACCTCATGGTCTGATAACATCTTTATCTGTAATTACAAGATCAACACTTACATCCAGATAATCAAACGGCACACTGTCCATTAGTTGGAAATCAAATCCAATTGCTGCCATATTAAAATCCTTCCTGCGTTTCCCAAAAAACCTGTCATAATATCCTGCTCCATAGCCCACTCTGTAAAAGTCCCTGCTAAATGCAACTCCCGGCACTATCACCATTCCGGGTTCATAAAAGTAACAGCCATTGTCAGCAGGCTCTAATATTCCCCATGTCCCCGGTTCCAGAGCATCCTTTGATCTTATTTCTATAAACTTCATTTCTTTGTCTATAATTCTTGGAAGCGCAACCTTCTTCCCGGAATCTAATGCGTTCTCTATAAGCGGAAATGTATTGGGCTCACTTCCAAATGATGCAAAAAGATAGACTACATCCGCATCCTTCCACTCCGGCAAACCCAATACATTCTCGACAATGCTCTCTGATTTTAACAACTTCTCTTTTTCGGAAAGTTCATCCCTTTTCTTAAGGATATCTTTCCTTATTTTTTTCTTCTCTTCAATAATACTCATTTTCATCACTTTGTAATAATAATCAGGTCCTCTCCGGTAAGCATAGCCCCGCTAAACGAAGCCTTGATGCTAAGAACGGGATCCGTGTATATATCCGGAAACTGGTAGACCTCTACATATTCCGATTTCTGTCCGAACATCTTTTTCTTGTTTCTGGATATAACTGCAAAATTGCCTGTGACAAACGGAATATCATCTCCTATATCCAGTTTTATCACTACTTTCTGCGTGTCCAGGTTTATCACTTTGGAATGTCTCGTGCTTGATGCCGTAACTATGTAAGGAGTTCCGTTCACCACGAATGTATGCTTGAGATCATTTAATCTGCTTACCTTAGTATTTAACCTCACCGTTCTGGAGCCTGTTTCAATATCATAGACTATGATTTCTTCCTTATCATCACCGATATAATATATGGCATATATTATCTGAGTCCCATTAAATCTCACATATGGAATAGTGGTGTTTTCCCTGCTGGATTCTACGATCTTTATAGGGCTGGTCTCCATATTTATTGAAAGCTCCGATATAAACTGATTTATTGGAATAATTCCGATAGTTTCTTTCGGTGCAGGTGCCGGAGTATTAAAGTGTATGCTCTCCGCTATGAAGGGACTGCCTATCTTTACGAGGCACTGGTTGTTCCCCAGAGGAATAAGTGAATATATTCCGTTCTCTGTTAATACCGGAATGCTTATATCATTGACCGCGCCCGTTGCCCAGTTGTATAAAACAAGTTCAAAACTTGAACCTCCCGTTTTATAATCTTTTGTTTCCTTTTGAATGAGAAGGTGGGTATCATCCAAAACAAAAGCCCTTGCAATATATTTCTTCCTGAATGAATCAATATCTGCAGTCATGCTGTGCAGCTGCTTCAGGCTGCTGTCCTTAAGGTTATATATATAATAGGTGATAGTCATTTCATTGTCACCCGTTACAGCCGCTGTAGGAAAAGCAACATAATCTCTTGAGTCTGATGCATATATAATGTCATCCACGAAATATTTATCTATATCACTTGCAATTTCTGTCTTCTCTCCTGTTGCAGGATTCAAGATACAGACTTTATCAGAAATAAACCTATCAAGTTTCTTATCTAAATTCTTTTCGATAATTAAAATAAACTCATCATTGATGTGTTCACATCTAACATCTCCCAGATTTTTTAAGACTTTGATATCCATAGTATTTGCTCTTTTCTTTTTTATTTACCGCCTATAAATAATGTTCCTATTTCCTGACCATCAACAGCTCTTCTTATGTTCTCGGGATCATTTCCATTTATGATCAGCATGCATTTCCCATTCCGCATAACAATATCCGCCGCGGTGAGTTTAGCTGTCATACCTCCTGTCCCCAGTCCTGTCTCAGCCGTATCTTTCGCCATATGTCTCAGGTCAGTTGATATATCATGCACCTCATGGATAAGTCTGGCATCCGGATCAGACTTTGGATCATCAGTGTACATTCCGTCAATATCAGACATCAGTATAAGCAGGTCTGCCTGTACAAGTTCCAGAACCATCGCAGACAGTCTGTCGTTATCTCCAAAAGTCGATACCTGTTCTATCTCTTCAGTCGATATAGAGTCGTTCTCATTTACGATAGGGATCACTCCCATCGTAAAAAGCTCATCAAATGTATTGTGGGCATTTTTTCTCATAACTTCGTGTTCCAACGTTATACGTGTAAGAAGTACCTGACCGATGCTCGCACCATATTCTGCAAAAAGCTTCTGGTATACCATGATAAGGTTCGCCTGTCCAACCGCTGCACACGCCTGTTTCATGGGAAGTGTATCCGGACGATGCTTAAGTCCTGTGACGACCCTCCCCGCCGCAATAGCTCCTGAGGAGACCAGACACACATCCTTGCCTTCATTTTTCAGATCAACTAAAATACGGACAAGTTTTTCGATCCTTGAAAGATTCAGCCTTCCCGTCTCAGGATGGATAAGCGATGATGAACCAATTTTTACAACAACTCTTTTTTTATATTTTAAGCTATCACGGTTAGCTGACATAGCCCCACTCCATTTCATTTTTATTCAAGATATTTTACCTTAAAAAGGGGTTATTTACAAGAATGCCCTGTGAATGCGGCTTTCTCCATCATAAAAAAACTCCCGCAAAAATGCAGGAGTTTTAGTTTATTTTAAGGAATTAGATTTTAGTAATTACTTGGATTCTTCTCTCTCAAAAACGCCGAGCTGTGACGTGCAGTGTGGGCAGCGTGTAGCTTCTATCGCAATTTCTGTTTTACAGAACGGGCATTCCTTAGTAGCAGGCTCTTCTTCAGCTTTTTCTTCTTTTTTCTTAATAGCAGACTGCATTTTCATTACGCCCTTAAGAACGAGGAACATAGTAAACGCAATTATAAAGAAGTTGATAACTGCCATGACAAAGCTGCCATATCTAAATGTAACTTTGCCGAAAGTCGCTGTAAGCTCTGAGAAGTTGGATCCTGTCAGAAGACCTATGACCGGTGAAATTATGTCGTTTACAAGTGATGTAACTATTGCTGTAAAGGCAGCGCCGACAATGATACCAATTGCCATATCCATAACGTTGCCTTTTGAAACAAATTCTTTAAATTCTTTAAAAAAGCCTTTCATTAAAATAATTCCTCCAGAACATTGTGTAAAATAATATTTGTTACTGTTTTTCATGCTAACACAAGAAATATTAAATATCCATATATTAATTTATGATTTTTTTATTTTCTGATTATGCCATAAGCGCCTTTCTTACTTCACCCATATATGACAGGGATCCGAATGCGCATATAATATCATCCTCTCCGGATTCAGCCGAAGATCTGCGGATCGCCGTTTCTACATCGGCGCAGACTTCAGCCATGAAGCCTGCCTCTGTCAGTATCTCATATAGATATTCCGCCCTCATCGCTCTTATATTATCGGGAGTTATCGTATATATCTTTTCCGCAAGAGGCCTTATTAATTCGAACATTTTTCTGAAATCCTTGTCCGCCAGGACCCCGAGTATAAATCTGACTTTCCTGCCCGGATAGTTCTTCTCAAGACTTTCAACTAAGGCTCTGACTCCATCTTCATTATGGCTGCCGTCCGCGATGAAAACAGGCGATGTTCTTAAGATCTCGAACCGCACGGGTCTTCTTACCTTTAGAAATCCATCGATCAGATCATCCTTGCTTATATTATATCCCTTATCCGCCAGATAACTCAGCACTCCGGCTGCAAGTGATGCATTTTTCACCTGATAGACACCTTTCATACCGAGTTTTAATTTGATCTTCTCACCTCTGAAGTCAGTTGTGAATGATATCCCGTCATCATCCAGCTTAATACCGGCCTCATCAGGATGAACGATGCTCAGACATCCTGACCTTTCCTTCGCTATTTTTTTAAATACCTTAATGACCTCTTCATCCTGGTCAATAATTACCGTATCCGAACCTTCCTGTATAATACCGGCCTTTTCCTCTGCTATCTTCATAAGGCTGCCGCCCAGGATCCCGACATGATCAAGACCTATATTGGTTATAACATTTACAAGCGGTCCCTTTATTATATTAGTGGCATCAGTCCTTCCTCCAAGCCCTGTTTCTATAACTGCAATATCACACTTCTCTTCTTTGAAATAAAGAAAAGCGCTCGCGGTAACTATCTCAAAGGCTGTAGGGTATATCCCTTTCTTATTCACTTCCGAACTTCTGATGATAACTCTGGAGACTACATCAGCAAAAGCCTCTTCAGGGATAGGTTCTCCATTGATACATATCTCCTCCCTTATATCGATCAAAAATGGGGACGTATATGTCCCCACCTTTAATCCAGACTCAAGAAGCGCACTTGTTATGAATGCAGCCGTAGAACCTTTTCCATTTGTTCCGGCTATATGAATACATTCAACATCGTTCTGCGGATGATCGAATCCCTCTGCCAGTGCATTTACGGCATCCTGGTTAAAGACTGTCTTTCCCATGGCAACCTTTTCAGGGTCATAGGCCGGCAAATTGTCCAGATATGATAAAACCTCTTTATAAGTCATAATATTTACTTTTCTTTCAATGTATCAGCATTGTTTGTATTAGCACTGTTAAAATGTGAAAAGACCTTAATTTTAGATATTGCCGTGAGCACTATCATATACATCGCCGTGTTGACAGGTATCATAACGAGCTCCTTTACAAATCTGACTGAAAGGAGTGGAATAAATCCTTTTCCGTATAAAATGGATAACCATAACGTATTGAGGATAAGGCCTACTATTACAGCATTGAGTATTGCTGCGATAAGTACTCTCCATATAGTAGGCTTCTTTTTGTAGAGCATAAGTCCGAATATTACACCTGTTATAACGTTGCTAAGTGTAAATCCCGGGAAGAATGGTCCTGTCGGCCTGATAAAATGTCCCAGTACATCTGATATAGCTCCTACTGCTCCTCCATAGATCGGTCCCAGGATAAATCCTGCTACAGCAAGTGGAACAGATGTGAACCTTATCTCAAGGATATTGCTGATCGGCAGATGAGTAAAACTCAGAAGAGTCGTGATCGCAATAAGCAGTCCTGCTATTGCGATCATACTTGTTTTTGAAATTTTTTGCATAAAAATACCTCCTTTGCAGTTCCTTTAAACCACATAGGAGGTCTTATCTATCTATATCTCTCTTATGTAGCAGCGGGATGCGGAACAAAAACCGCAAGCGGCAAGGCCACCTTTCGTCCCAATGTCAACTCCCTGTACACTGGGCACTTAACGCTTTCATTCCTACTCTGCATTCTATTTATTTTGTTCTTGTGGTCTCCCACGGCACGACTTTAACACAGAAAAAAATATTTGACAAGGATTTTTTATATTTTTTTAATTTTCTGATGGATTTACAAGTCTTTTTACTTTATACTTTAATCTAAAAGTCTTAAATATATTCTCTCTTGGCCTTTATACGCCTTTTAAAGCGGCTCTGGGTCGGATATAGATATCAGCTATAACGAGTACTAGTTTTTAAGTTTTTGTTAAAATTTCAAAAAGTTGTATATTAAGTCATGAGGAGAAACGGAGGAAAAAAGTGTCAGAAATCGAAATAAAAAATTTATCCAAGACCTTCTCCATAAAAGACGGGCATGTCGATGCTCTGCAAAATATCAACCTCAATATTGAAAAGGGTGACATTTATGGGATCATCGGTATGTCCGGGGCAGGTAAAAGTACATTAGTACGTTGTATTAATTTTTTAGAAGTACCAACAGAGGGCGAAGTCATTATAAATGGGCGTTCATTAAAAAAACTATCCTCTAAAGAACTCAGGAAACAACGTTCCGATATAGGTATGATCTTCCAGCATTTTAATCTTCTCATGCAGAAAAATGTTTTGGAAAATGTATGTTTTCCGCTATATCTGCACGGAGCAGGCAAAGAAGATGCACGAAAAAAGGCTGTTGAACTTCTTGACCTTGTCGGTCTTTTGGATAAGCAGAAAGCATACCCGGCTCAGCTTTCCGGAGGTCAGAAGCAAAGAGTCGCCATAGCAAGGGCTCTGGCAACTAACCCAAGTATACTGCTGTGCGATGAGGCGACTTCGGCCCTTGATCCGCAGACAACGTCATCTATATTGGAGCTCCTAAAGGATATCAATAATAAGATGGGGATAACGATCGTGATCATCACTCATCAGATGTCAGTTGTAAGAGAGATCTGCTCACATGTCGCGATCATGAACCACGGAAAAGTTGAAGAGACCGGCCTTGTTTCCGATATCTTCAGCCATCCTAGATCAAAGGTCGCTAAAGAGCTCATACTTAAAGATATTGATATTGTAGTTGAATCTGAACATGTTCGCGAAGAGATCAACAAAGGGCCTGTCATACGGATCGTTTTTTCTGAAAACTCAGCATTTGAACCTGTTCTTTCCAATTTGATCTTGAAATTCAAAGAACCTGTCAATATTTTATTCGCTCAGACCAGAAATGTTGGCGGTGTTGCCAAAGGCGAAATGATCTTAGAATTCGAAGAGGAATCAAAGCAGGTAGAAGAAATGAAATCCTATCTGAAAGACCGAGGACTGGATGTAGAGGAGGCTGACGATTATGTGGACTGAAACGGTAGTTAATATGCTTTTAACGGGTGTAGGGGAAACTTTACAGATGACCCTTATTTCAACGCTTATCGGTTATGCTATCGGCCTTCCGATGGGTATAGCTCTCTTCTGCACTGATAAAGAAGGACTCACTCCCAATGCCTTCGTATATAAAATACTGGATGTCGTCTCTAACATCGTACGAAGCGTTCCATTTGTGATCCTTCTCATTTTACTTATTCCGATAACAAGAGCTATTGTCGGACGCAGTTATGGAACAACGGCCACTATCATTCCTTTAGTCGTTGCTGCTGCGCCATTCATTGCACGAATGGTCGAATCCTCTTTGAAAGAAGTAGATACAGGCGTTATCGAGGCAGCAAAGTCGATGGGCTGTTCAAACGCCCAGATCATATTTAAGGTAATGCTGGTGGAAGCAAGGACCTCTCTGATAACAGGAGCAACTATCGCTACCGGTACCATCTTTGGTTATTCTGCAATGGCTGGTGTAGCCGGCGGTGGCGGTCTTGGTGATATAGCTATTCGTTACGGTTACCACAGATATAATGTTCAGATCATGATAGTGACTGTTATTCTGCTTATCGCCCTTTTCCAGCTTTTCCAGACAGTTGGAATGTTCATCGCAAAACGCATGGACAAACGCAAGATCCACAATTAATAAAGCAAATATCAATTCAATTTAAAAGGAGAATAATACTATGAATAAAGCAAAGATCGCTGTACTTGCAGCAACAGCAGCAACCGTCGGACTTACACTTACAGCTTGCGGAAATGCAGGCGGCAGCTCAGCAAACTCTGACAGCAAAACTATCAAGGTTGCAGCTTCTGCCACTCCACACGCTGAGATCCTAGAAGAAGCCAAGCCAATACTGAAGGAAAAAGGATATGATCTTGAAGTAACAGTATTTGATGATTATATTCTTCCAAACGAAGTAGTAAACTCAGGCGAATTTGACGCCAACTACTTCCAGCACATCACTTATTTAGATAACTTCAACATCGAGAAGGGAACTAAGTTAGTTAATGCCGGTGAGATCCATTACGAACCATTTGGAATATATCCCGGAACAAAAAAATCATTAGCTGATCTCTCTGACGGGGATAAGATCGCGGTACCTAATGATACTACGAATGAAGCTCGCGCACTTCTCCTTCTCCAGGAAAACGGGATCATCAAATTAAAAGACGGTGCAGGCCTTAAGGCTACTAAAAATGACATTGTCGAGAATCCTAAGCATGTAGATATTCTTGAATTAGAGGCAGCACAGGAGGCTCGTGTAGTAAACGAAGTGTCTTATCTTGTATTGAATGGAAACTATGCCATTGCAGCCAACTATACAGTAAAGACAGATTCTCTTGCAGTCGAAAAATCATCTTCTGATGCCATCAAGGCTTATGTTAACGTAATCGCCGTTAAGGAAGGCAATGAAAATAAATCTGGTATCAAAGCTCTTGTAGAGACTCTTAAATCTGACAAAATCCAGGAATTTATAAATAACAAGTACAATGGTGCTGTTGTTCCATTCAAATAAGCAATCGTATTTTTAGATATTAAAAGACATCATTCGCATATGCCCTGTATTTTCAACGCATAGCGGATGATGTCTTTTTTAATTTCTGCCAAAACTGTTTTTAAGAAAATCGATCCTTCTGTAAAATCCGTCATAAGGATCGTCAGCACCTAAGCTTGCTATATTGTTGAACACAATATTGGCAATTATCTCGAACATGGTCCTCAGATCTTCTACGCTTTTATTATAAAGCTTAGGGTCTATTGCCTCAAAAGCCTTGTTAAACTCCTGTTCCAGATGAGTCTTGTAACAATTCTCTTCCTCTGCTCTCACCTTAAATCCTGCGTTGTTGAAGAAGATCATCAATTGAAAACTTGTAGCCTCATCAAACTTTCCTTTTATATACTTTTTCACATAATCTCTAAGATCCAGATACGCTTTAAAAACATCTCCTTTCTCTTCTGTTATAAAAAACGAAATTTTTTTAGTATAGAGCTCTTAACATGCAATGAAAGGTATGAACACAGATCATATTTATCTTCAAAATACGCATAAAAACTGCCCCTTGGTATACCTGCTTCTTTTATTATCTTATTGATAGAAAGCTCTTCATATGTAGATACTGCCATTTCTTTGCTGCGTTTACTATTCTATCTTGCTTTTCCTTCGGCAGATTAAAGAAGGTTTTACTTGGCATAGGCTTCTTCCTTTTTATCCATAAAATCCATTACCGCAGCAGATAATCTGTTTGACTCATTTAGATCACTTATAAGATTAGTCCTTCTGAGTTCATCATATCTGCCAAGTGCAAGTTCTGATTCCTCTTCATCAAATATCATAAGTATCAATCTATGGCTGATCTCATGTTCTTTTGACAATACACCTGTAATAGTATCATTTTTCATATAAGAATTCAGTGTTCTTAAAGTCTCATTAACTTCCTGCTTCTCATCCAGATGCTTTTCGATAATCTTGTAAGCTACTTCATCTTTTGACAATTCTTCATTGATCTCATTATTAAGCTCTGCAGACCTGTTTAAAAGGATTCCGACAGTTCCGGACATTCTTCTTGGCATGATCACAAAATCAAGTAAAATGTAAAGCCCAACTGGTATCAGCACACTTAAAACTCTTGTGACAGCTATTTCATAACCTGGCGCTGTTCCAGAAAACTCTCCAAATATAGTAGGTATGATGGTGAAGAAAACAGCCATATATTCAAAATGCAAAAACATATCCGCTATTATCGTGAAGACAGCAAGCAATACGATGTGAACGATTCTTATATCCCATGGATGTGATCTCACTATGTGGATGGACCAGAACGACAAGATACAAAGGATATAAATACTCATACGGTATCTCTACAAAATTCAGTACAACAACATTGACCGCCATTAATATCGCTACTTTCAGAGCTCCGATCAGTCTCTCCTTTTTAAGTATACCTTTATAAGACTTTGCAAATTCATCATTTTCTGTCAGATATTCATTTTCATTTTCTTTTATATACCTGTCTGCCTTGAATCCATACTGTTCAAATTCTTCTGAAAAAGCCCTCTTAACATCATCTTCACTATATCTTCCTTGTAAAATTCCTCTATTTTATCCAGTAAAGATAAAAACGTACCTATATTGATGTCTTTATTTGTCTTCCTTAATTCCAGCAGAATCTTGCTGCCGACTTGCAGTAAAGACAAAGTCCTGATTCCTTAGCATATCCTTTCAGGTCTCTGATACTGAAATATTTTCCGGTTATCATGTTAATAGCTGCATTGATCTTGCCTTCTGCGCTATTAAATTTCTCATCAGGTCCGTCAGAGTTGATGTTTTTCACATCAGCCCTCACAGCTGCAAAAGCCTGTTCTATTCCAGCCCTTACTTTTTTATCAAAACCTTTTCTATGAACTATGAACTGAAGCATCATTAAGATCACTGCTGACGCTTCAAGTATGATCAGTCTGACGTATATATCCTTTCCTATTACCGGATAATAGCACATCAATATAAAATTGATCAGGTACATCAGATAGAATGGTTTAAACCTGTCATTGCTGAGAATATATACAGCAAAAAATGTAAGTCCTACAAATGTAGCCAGCTGAGTCCACAGATTGTTCAGCGCAAATATCGACAATACTCCTGCCAGTAACTGCAGGCCTATAAGTATAAAAGTATTGGCGACCGGCTGGTCTGTGTAGTCATTCTGAGCAGATGAAAGTACAAAGAACAGGCACATACTAAGCGCCATAGCATTCCCCCTCCCAGCGGTTTCATAAATACAGCGATCAAAACAAACATCAATGCCACAAATGCCAGGCTCGTAAACATCCTCTTATTAAGCCCCGACTTAAAATAGACCAGTTTTTTCTTCTATTTTGTTTTCATTTAACAACTAATACCTCCTCGATAATATGACATATTGTCATGTTATCATCCCATTTATTAGTTTTGTCAAATTTTATTTTTTTCAATATAAATATATTTATACCTACCAGAAAGGTTATATAGTTTTTGCGGATCGTTTTTGAAATAAGACGATCGGACTTTATAGACAAAATTTTTCAATATTAAAAAAGACTAACGATTTTAAAAATATCAGAAAATAGATTTTATTACTTTATTCCATGTTTTTTGGTTGAGCGTAAAAAGTTCATAATGTTTTTCTGTATCCCTATAATACTTATCTAAGTCATTTAGAATCAACATAAACTTATCATCTTGAAAATATTTCGAAATAGACGGTAAGGTCTCTTCAAGATCCATACGCATATTTGCTATCGTAGAGTGGAAATTTTCTTTATTTACGATATATGTTAACAGTGGCTTGTATCTGACCCATCCAAAGCAGGCCTGACGGAATCGTATGCGTACTTTTTCTGACTCAGCGCTTATACCTTTCAAATGAATAGGCAGTGCGCCTTCCAGCAACTGATTGTATGTAGCAAAGCCGTCATGAAATGTGTAACAAGGGACTTTTTTTACTACCCGGTCCTTCAGCATGGTTGAAAGAAAGGTATCCTCCCCTCTGGCCTTTGGAGGGTTAAAAAATGATAAAATTTTAAATGGATCCCGCAGATTGATGCAAAGATTAGACCCGGATATAAATTTACATCCGCCGACATAAGGTACGTCCGTTACCAGCTTTTTTCCCATTATGTCTTTTGATGCATATGTGATTCCTTTGGTACTCATCAGGTCCTTTATATTTTCCCAATTGATAATGTCATTACTTATGGATGTGATGAATTTTTTAAAAGTTTCTTCACTTAGCGTATTATCAAATTTCATTTGCGGTATAGGTGAAATATATCCGCAATGGTATCCGTGTGTAAAATCGGCATCCGGGATTTCCTGGATATGAGTTTTTAAGACCTCTTGTCCTCTCCAATCACATATACCACCATCATCCATCAAAGCCATAGGGTATTCATCATCATCTAAAAATATCAGATAATCCATATGATTTTCGAGCGCAGACAGCAAAACAAGATTTCGTTTCCCCGCATACCCATTTCCAAATACCGCTTTTAATTCTGCATCAGTAAATTTTCCGCTTAATGATAAAAGCTCAAGACTGTGTAATATATTTTTTTCACCGATAAATACTATCTTATTAAATTCATTGACTACTTTTTGGCTTAGATTGGTAAAATCTGTCGATTCATGACCTTTATATGAAGTATCGTATGCAACAAAAAGATTAAGTTCTATATCCAGGTCATCCGGCAAGTTTTTTTTAGACATTTCCCACATATTTACATATGAAGTAAGAACCTTTTTAAAACTCTTCCTACCCGTAGCAAAGCCTATACCTAATTTAACTGTACTCATGTATATCTCCTTTACTAGACTAACTTTATTGACTTATTATAGCATACGGGTATTTTCTCGATTTTTATGGGGCCTTAAGTTCCTCATAAAAAAACGGCCAGAGCATCGTGTGCTTACTGGCCTGGTCCTATATTCGCTATTTATCTGACAAATTTCGCCACGCATTCTACTCCGCTCGTTTGAGGAAACATGTCCACTGGCTGCAGGATCTCCAGCTTCCATCCTTTTTCCTTAAGCAGGGCCGCATCTCGAGCTAATGTGGCATGGTTACATGAAACATAAACAAGTTTTTTCACATCTGATCTATTTATCGTTTCAATAAGCTTTTCATCACATCCTTTTCTCGGGGGATCTATAACGATCACATCAGGTTCCGGAAGTTCTGCACTTACATCTTCAGCTTTTCCAAGATAAAAAAAAGCATTTTCTATCCCGTTTAATGCAGCATTGCGTTTAGCATCTTCAACTGCCGCAGAAACTATCTCTACCCCGTATACAACCTTGGCATGCCGGGCCAGAAATAATGATATCGTTCCTATCCCGCAATATAGGTCCCATACGGTATCATTTCCTGTAAGCCCCGCGTATTCAAGAACCTTATCATACAGTTTTTCGGTCTGAAGAGGATTGACCTGATAGAATGACCTGGCTGATATCTCGTATTTATTTTCTCCTATATGGTCCGTTATTGATGACTTGCCTTTAAGTATAAGCTCTTCATCCCCCATTATTACATTTGTCTTCCTGTTGTTAAAATTTAGGAGAACACTTACCACACCTTCCATTTCATATATCTGATCAGCCAGCTTATACAGGGATCTATAGCGCATTTCATCAGATCTTTTCGCATTAACGATCAGGCATGCCATGATCTCACCTGTATGGTATGCCGTTCTGATAAGCACATGCCTTAGCAGACCTTCACCGGTATTTTCATTGTAAGCAGATATATGGTTTTTATCCGCATATTCTCTTATGCTTTTCAAAATAACAGCATTGAACCTATCTTCAATAAGGCAGTCTTCGCTTTCAACTATCCTGTGGCTTCTTCCTGCATAGAATCCGGTGATCGTATGTCTTTTCCCTGTTTTTTTATCAATAAATGTACCTACCGGATATTGAGCTTTATTTCTGTATCTGTCACGATCCTCTGCGCCAATTATCGGACATAGTTCATAGTCACTGCTTTCAATGCCTCCAATGCGTTTCATCGTATTCTCAACGGCCGATTCCTTCCATTTAAGCTGCGCGTCATAGCTTATATGCCGGAAGGTACAGCCTCCACACCTCCCTGTAACCAGACAGACCGGATCGACCCGGTCAGACGCCGGTTCAAGTATCTTTAAAATACTGGCAAAAGCGTATGATCTGTTTACTTTTGTCACCACTGCTTCAACTATATCTCCGATCGCTGTATTGCTTACAAACAACGGAAAAAGGGACTCTGTCCCTTGCACATTGATTTTGCCTACTCCAGAGCCCTCTCCTGTATAATCGGATATTTCTAATGTAACGATATCACCCTTTTTGATCATTATTTTTTATCCTGTATTCAAATTTTAAATTTCAGTACGCCTTATATTAGTATCCATCCACTTATTGAAACCAAGCCATGCATTCGCATTTTTGGTCTCAAATAATTCACGCAGAGTCTCAAGATGGGCATCAAGATTGTCTGCTGCCGCAAGAGCATAAGCTTCTACTGTCGCAGGCTTCTTGGGAGAACCATACTCCAGCTGTCCATGATGAGAAAGTATACAGTGTTCGATCTCATACGCAACGATATCTGTCATACCATCGATAGTCGGCAGCTTTTCCTTTACCATTCCATATCCAATAACTAGATGACCGATCATATTACCCTCATCCGTGTAGTCATTTTCCGGGAAAGCTGATATTTCCTTAGTTTTTCCAATATCATGCAGAATAGCCGATGCAACGAGGATATCATAGTTGATGAAGTCATAATTCTGACATATCTTGATACAAAGTTTTGCCACTGAAAGCGTATGCTCCAAAAGCCCTGACACAAATCCGTGGTGTACGCTTTTCGCTGCCGATGCGGTCTTAAATCTTGCAGCAAACTCACTATCTTCAACAAAAAACGCATTTAACAGATTCCTGATCCCCGGATGCCTGATTCCTGCAATTATTCCAAGAAGTTCATCCATCATCTCATCCGGATCGAACCGGGATACAGCCATATAATCACTTTCTACATATTCTCCGGGCTCTGCCTTCCTGATCGTATCTATCTTAAACTGATAAGCCTTGTTATAAACTATAACCTGACCCTTAACATACACAAAATCATTGGCGTCAAAATCCCATATCGCCGGCGAATTAGGATCCCATATCTTAGAATCGACACTTCCTGTTTTATCACTTAAGATAACATTTTCAAAATCCTTGCCCGCTTTAGTGACCGCCGCTGTTCTAGACTTACAAAGATATACTCCTGTTATAGTATCTCCGTCTTTAAAGTCTTTTATAAAAATCATTACTTCCTCCGTCTGCTACCTGTTTGCTTTCAACTCTGACAGCACTACATTAAATCTAATGTCCGTATAACCGTCTTTACCCTGTCGCTTTACTCCGATCTCAACGACCTGTCCAATATTGTAATTATATAGCTGCTTATTAAAATCTTCCAGATTCTTTATCTCCACATCGCCCATTGAGACTATAATATCTCCTGCCTGTATACCGGCCTTGTAGACTGGTGAGTCTACTGCTACTGACTGAATATATATCCCCAAAGGAAGATTGTATTGACCGGCCAGATCACTTGTAATGTTTTTTCCGATGATACCTGCATAAGCAAGATCCGTTCCCTTAGACAGCTTCTCCACAAGATCTTTCAGGTCATTGATGCCATATCCGTTAAGAGTCTTGCTTGCTCCATCTCCATGTGCGACCCCCAGAAAATATCCATTCTTGTCGAATATAAAACTGAAATCTCCCTGAGACGCCTTGATATTGGTCCTTATCTCCCTGATGGAATTGTCATTTATACTTTTTTCGTCAATGCCTGTAATAATTCCATAATCCAATGAGTCCAGACTCGAATTGAGCTCACCATAGGCAAATGTAAAATTGCCCTGACTTAATTTCTCAGAATTTCCGATCTTAATAGACTGGATCCTTTCGGAAACATCAGCCGGAATATCATTGATCTTCACTGAAACAAGAGCAATTCCCGATGTTTCGTTCTTAGCCAGGTAAACGCCCTGTATACTTGTTTTTTCATCAAATTTCACCTTAACAGGCATCTGATCCTTAACAGACTCTGAAGAAGTGAGGATCACGTACCTCGTCTTAGTTTTTCCGATCAAAACTCCATTTTTTTCATTACTTGGTTTATTGGCACTGAGTGTTTCTGACAGGGACGGGTAGGATGTATCCACCTTAACTATCGACTTTTTAACTACATTGACTCTTTCTCTCATCGAAGACACTATCTGCTGATAGTTGTCCGTTCCCTTATTGGTGTCATTATTATCAACATTAATATTGATATCTTCACCCTCACCACTGTTATTATCTATTTTTATCTGTGAATATCCCGCATTTACCTTGTGATTTATCCACCACGTGATCTTTGGCAGCGCAAATATCAGGAATATTATTATAAATGTGCCAACAGCACTTAGTATAATTATCCCTCTGTTTGAAAGTTTCTTTTTATTAGGATTCAATTTATTTTCATTTGTTATCTTTTCAGTATAGAGATTATATTTCTCATCATTCTTATTAGAATCTTCCTGCATATCTCTCATACCTTTCTCTATTTATATCGCAGTCATTGCATTTGATGTAAAGCGTAACAAATACATATGAACAATTTATGACATGGATCTCAAAAATAATAGTATTTAATTTAGTAATGCAGTAAAATGGTAGAAAAATGAATTATGAAAGAAAATTATTATGAATTCAAAAGTATTTAAAACCCTGGAATTTTTTAAGATCCTTGACCTGTTAGCAGAACATGCCGACTCTTTACCGGCCAGGTCTAAATGTCTTGATCTTCGTCCGGTATATGATATAGATAAAATCAATAAAGATCTTGATCATACCAATTCAGCGCTCAGTCGTGTTTACGCACGGGGAAAAGTAAGCTTTACAGGTATTGTCGATATAAGACCGCTTCTTAAGAGGCTTGATGCCGGCGGCAGTCTTAATTCCGGAGAACTTCTGTCAGTCAAGACTCTTCTGGAGGCAGCCAGTCGTGTACAAAACTACTATCCTGAAAATTCAGACAGCCTGACTTCTATGATCGATGAGCTTGATGCTGTTCCAGAGCTTGCCTCTGCTATAAACAGATGTATCCTGTCTGAAAATGAGATCTCTGATAATGCCAGCCCATCGCTCCGTTCAATAAGAAAGGAAAAAGAGAATTTTAAAGCACGTATTCAAAGCGAACTGAATTCTATGCTTAACTCCTTATCGATAAGAAACTGTCTTCAGGATCCTATCATCACCATGCGCGGAGACCGCTACTGTCTTCCCGTAAAAGCTGAATATCGTTCAAGAGTTCCTGGCATCGTGCATGACCGTTCATCGACCGGTTCAACACTTTTTATTGAGCCTTCTGCAGTTGTAGCACTCAATGGCGAATTAAAGCAGATCGAAATAAGAGAAAATGAAGAGATCGAAAAGATACTTAAAGAACTCAGTGAAAAAGCTGCTGAATACCACCACCCTCTTTTCGTAAATTCACGCAATCTTGCTGAACTTGATTTTATATTTGCCAAAGCTGACTTTGCAAAAGATCTGCGTGCCGAAAGACCCATTATTAACGACAAAAACAGGATCGTACTGAAGCAGGCCCGCCACCCGCTTATAGCCAGAGATAAAGTTGTGCCGATAGACTTCAGCATAGGTGATGACTACAGTCTGCTAATTATTACAGGCCCCAACACCGGCGGCAAAACAGTAACCTTAAAAACTGTTGGTCTTCTGACACTGATGGCTCAATCAGGTTTAAATATTCCTGCAGATGAACATTCCGAAATAGCATGCTTCCGGGAAGTTTTCGCCGACATAGGCGATGAACAGAGTATTGAGCAAAGTCTTTCGACCTTCTCTTCTCACATGACTAATATAGCCAGGATCTTAAAGCAGGCAGATCATGACTGCCTTCTGCTTTTTGATGAGCTGGGTGCAGGCACTGATCCTACGGAGGGTGCCGCTCTCGCTGTTTCGATCCTTAACAGCCTTAGAGAAAAAAAGATCACGACTCTTGCAACAACTCATTACAGTGAGCTTAAAGTCTACGCTCTAACGACAGATGGTGTAGAAAATGCAGGCTGTGAGTTCGATATAAACACTCTCAGACCTACATACCACCTCTTAATAGGTGTACCCGGAAGATCTAACGCCTTTGCCATATCAAGAAAACTGGGATTATCTGATGAATTGATCGAAGATGCCGGCAGACGTCTGTCTGATAATGAGATAAAATTCGAAGATCTTATATCCGATCTCGATCAGGCAAGAAGAACCGCCGTAAAAGAAAAAGATGAAATAGAAAATTACAAAAAAGAGATCTCCAGGCTTAAAAGTGAAATTGAGGAACAGAACCGAAAGACTCAGGCTTCTAAGGATAAGATACTTAGCAATGCCAATGAAGAAGCCGCAAGGATCCTTTCAAATGCTAAAAAATATGCTGATAAGGCTGTTAAGACTATGAACAAAAGCGGCATAACTCTTGACGAACTTGAAAAACAGCGTGAAGAACTAAGAAAAAAAGCCGAAGATAAAAAGGAAAAGATCATTGTTAAACAGGTTCCAAAAAGGGGCAAAAACACTTATACTCCTGAGGATTTCAACCCCGGGGTAAAAGTTCATGTCCTGTCTATGGATGTTGATGGTGAGGTCGCAACAAGGCCTGATTCCAAAGGCGACCTTACTGTACTCATTGGCAGCTTTAAAACTAAGATAAATATTAAAGAACTTGAGATCGATGACACGAAACCTGTAAAAGAAAAATTAAGGCCGGGCCTCACCGGCCAGTCATACGGTTCAAGATCCGCGTCATCCCTTCGTGTGAATAAAACGTCTAAAGTATCACCTGAAATAAATCTTCTGGGCATGTATGTCGATGAAGCCGTTTCCGTACTTGATAAATATCTGGACGACGTATACCTTTCCGGACTTTCTCAGGTCAGGATCGTACACGGTAAGGGTACAGGCGCTTTAAGAAAAGGGATCCGTTCATATCTCGACTCGAACCCTGTTATAAAAGATCACCACCTTGGTTCTGAGGGTGAAGGAGGCGACGGGGTAACGATTGCTACTTTTAAATAAACGACGCAGAAAGGTTTTATATGGCAATAAAACAGAAAATACTAATAGTTGATGATGATGAAAATATTGCAGAGCTCATTTCTCTCTATCTTACTAAAGAGCTTTTTGAGACCAGGATCGTTAATGACGGAGAATCTGCTATACTCGAGGTAGCTGCTTTTCATCCTGATCTTATTATTCTGGATCTTATGCTGCCGGGTATTGACGGATATGAGGTATGCCGTGAAGTAAGAAAAACATCAAATGTTCCGATCATTATGCTGTCAGCGAAAGGCGAGACCTTTGATAAGGTCCTTGGTCTGGAGCTTGGTGCAGATGATTATATAATAAAGCCATTCGAATCAAAAGAACTGGTTGCACGAGTCAAGGCCGTGCTTAGACGAACAAGTGTTACTAAAACTGCCCGAAATCCGGAGAAAAACGAAAGATGCGTTTCTTATCCGGGACTTATAATAAATCTGGATAACTACTCAGTTCAGTACAATGGAGAAAATGTATTTATGCCCCCTAAAGAACTGGAGCTTTTATATTTTCTTGCTTCATCTCCTAACCAGGTCTTCACAAGAGAACAGCTTCTTGACAATATATGGGGATATGAATATTCGGGTGAGACCAGAACTGTAGATGTACATATAAAGCGCATCAGAGAAAAGATCAAAGACAGTGACAGCTGGGCTATCGATACAGTATGGGGAGTTGGTTATAAATTTGAAACAAAATAGATCTACAACAATAAAAAGCTTTATAAATATATATGTCATTATCGGGATCCTCGGCATTATTTCTGTTTATTTGATCGCGTCAAATGTGATCTTCCACAGCATATATAAACAATATTCCAGTCTTTTATACAGACAGACTAACAGCCTGGCTGATATTTACGGAAAAGACCTGTACAGCGATAACACAGAAGCCAGAAATAATGCCATACAAAGGTTGTATGACATTTCAACTGTAAATGATACAAGACTGATGGTCCTCTCCGCTAACGGTGATGCTATAGCCGATTCAGCCTATAAAAATGACACCAGCAAGCTCGGCAGTGTTCTTTATACACTTTCTGCCTTTGACTCTACGAGGCTTGGCGGTGAACATGTCTGGACGGGTTACTTTTATAATGTTTTCAGTGAAAAGACCATGTCTGTCTTTTCACCTGTGACCGGCGACTTCGCTACTAAGGGTTATATCGTTTTAAGCATTCCATATGCGAATCTCCGTAAAGCCGCGCATAATATGATCTATGGCCCCTTGAGCATATTTCTGGTAATGTACGGTCTTGCCTTTATTTTTATATGGTACTACTGGAAAAAGATACATATTCCTATTGCTGAAATGATGGAGGCGATCAGATCTTATAAAAAGGGAGATTTTGACTATGAGCTCAACACATGCCGTAAGTCCGATATAGGACAGCTCGAGGCATCCCTTGCTGATATGTCCACTAAGATAAAGGCCTCCGACAAGGCCCAGCAGGAATTTCTGTCTAATATATCACATGACTTCAGGTCTCCTCTTACTTCAATAAAAGGTTATCTGACAGCTATCCAGGACGGCACTATCCCACCTGATATGATGGGTAAATATTTAGATATAGTCCTTTTTGAGACAAACAGACTTACAGGACTTACAGAAAATATCCTGACCCTGAATGAGCTTGATCCAAGTTCTGTTCAGATCGACTACAGCGATTTTGATATAAATGCGGCTATCCGGCACACGATAGAGACCATGGAGGGTTCATGTTCCAAACGAGGCATACATTTTCTCCTTAATTTCTGTGCCAGTTCAACTTTTATACACGCTGATAAAGCCAAATATCAGCAGGTCCTGTATAATCTGATCGACAATGCGATCAAGTTTTCTCCGGACAATTCCAACATAGAGATATTCGTTGCTGAAGATAATGAGAAAGCATACATCTCCGTAAATGATCATGGATGCGGAATAGATAAAAAAGATCTTGATAAAATCTGGAACAGGATGTACAAGACCGACGCCTCCCGCGGCTTAAATAAAAAAAGCTCCGGACTGGGCCTTTCAATAACAAAAGGCATAATCCAGGCTCATAATGAAACTATCAATATAGAAAGCGATCCTTTAACCGGTACAAAATTCACATTTACTGCCACTCTAAGTGATGCAAATGACCTTGGTTCTGAAGATGGCCAAAGTTATTCTGACGAAACGCTTCATAAAGAATAATTGCAGCTGAATTAGAAAGGTTCAGAGACCTTATATCTTCAAGCATAGGTATCCTTATGCACATATCCTTTTTGCTGACGAGTATCTCTTCCGGGATACCGGCGCTTTCTTTTCCGAATATAATATAGTCCCCGGGCTCAAATCTCGCATCCGCATATGTTTTCTCAGCTTTAGTAGTCGCAAAAAACATACGGCTGCAGGCTCGGGGATTTTTCTCTATAAAATCTGCATAGTCATCATAGACATGAAGATCTATTTTATCCCAGTAATCCATTCCCGCTCTTTTTATCTGCTTCTCATCTAATCTGAAACCAAGCGGTCTGATAAGGTGCAGAGATGCTCCTGTCGCAACACAAGTACGCCCTATATTTCCGGTATTAGCCGGCATTTCCGGTTCGTGTAAAACGATATTAAACATTATTATACTTCCTTACTCTATTTGATCTATATTTGCAATAATTATACTTTTTTCTCCGCTCTTTTCAATGTAAAACTTTAATTACATGTCTAAAGGTTGTATAATGGTATAAATATTTTTAAACAGGAGAAATTACTATGGCTGATGTATGTCCGATTTGCGGTAAAGAATTCGAAGGCCCACGTTTTAATTCATGGCCTTTAGCTACTGAGAGATGTTGTGAAGATTGCTATAAGGAAAAGGTGATCCCTGCCAAAACTGATACTATGGTAGGTATTCGCAGAGCAAACAGTACAAGAAATGATGAACTTGAGAAGAAGTATTCTCTTCCTCCAAGATTTTAATGAGGGCAGACATGTCTATACAATCATTTTTAAAAGAACGCCGGGAAGTTATCAGTTACTTGATCGTAGGCGTGTTGACCACTGTCGTAAGTTTAGGCAGTTATTTTATATGTGTTCATACCTTCCTTGATCCCAATGACGGATTTCAATTACAGGCTGCAAATGTAATTTCATGGATATGCGCTGTTACATTTGCCTACTTTACTAACCGCAAATTCGTTTTTCAGAGCAAGGAAAAAAACATTCTTGTCGAAGCGATCAAGTTCTATGCTTCCCGACTTGGTACACTTGGCATGGAAATGCTCGTAATGTTTATTCTGGTGACCCTGATCGCCCTCAATGACACTGCCGGTAAATTTATTGCTCAGGTGATCGTTATGATCGCCAACTACTTTATCAGCAAGATATTTGTTTTCAGAAAAAAGCATTGATGAATACGAAAAAGGTATTGATATGAAGATCACCATATCTTCACATCAATACCTTTTTTACTTGAAATTATATCTTATCCTGATATTCCTGCCTGCCTTCACCTCTGCAAATGCACCACATACAAAAGGAATTGCCGGGGGCAGATGTCCAAGATCTGCATCCATTACGACCGGAACCCCCATATCTCTTAAATGTGCTAATACAGCTTCATGTCTGTCTACTCCTATTTCAGGCTCATCAAAATGCATAGGTCTGCCAAATATAAATCCTTTCACATTTTCGAACCAGCCTATCTGTCGGAGTTGCCATAAAGCCCGTCTGACCTGCAGAACAGATAGATCACATGCCTCCAAAAAAAATATTATCCCATCATCCTTATATTTTTCTGCAAACTCCCTGGTCTTATCATATTTTGTTCCGGCAAGTGTGATAAGTGTATCAAGGCAGCCCCCAAGAAGCCTTCCCGAAAACTCGACCTCTCCTTGTATAATTTCCTTTCCGTCATATATTTTCAGTATCTTATCTTCAGTTTTGTTGTATGAAACATAAGGATCATCCGCTGACTTCAAAGAGCTGATCTCCCACTTATCATAGCCCATAAATTTGGTCTTTTTTCCTTCAACCAGATTCCATACATCTATCAGAGCCTGATCCCACTCTTCCATACCAAATGTCGGTGCGCACGGGCCGTAAATGCTTGCAGTATCGCATAAAACTGCTGAGGTATAAGTAAAATTAGTATTATCTGAATATCCCAAATACCACTTAGCTTCTGCATCTCTTATTTTCCTGAAATCTATGAAATCAAGTATCTCACACATAAGCTCACCGCCCCCGCACGAAATAAGCATCTGATTATCACTGCTCTCATAATAAGAATTTAATTCCTCAGCACAGGCTTCAGGTCTTGTTGAGATCCCAACCCCGTCCGATAAATAGCAATTCGGTCCAATATCCGTTTTATATCCCATTGCCTGAAATTTTCTTAATGCATTCTTAAATGCTGAATGATATGGTTCAATAACACATCCGAAGGATGGTGCTACAAAGCCTATAATTGAATTTTTTTCTAAAAATTTAGGATACCTCATACAAACCTCGCGTAAAAAAGGAGCAGGCAGAACTGCTCCTTTTTATTGAAATCAAGCCAACGGCTATTATTTATCAAGATACCTTTTTACCGTATTGATAGCATTCTTCCCTACGAGAACGTCACAGTGCTCTCTTACAGCCGCAACTGCCGCAGTTCCCGATGAATAAAGCTCTGAATACTCAAGGATATTAGTTATAAAGGAAATAAATCTGGCCTCTGACAGAGTCGTTCGTTCAATAAGCATATAATAAGATCCATCCTCACCCTTGTAAAGTGCAGAATCAAGTCCTCTTCTTGCAGGCGCAGTCATACAGAAATCCTCAACATCCTCCATATTCTGGAATTTAAACATAATAGCCAGATCCATGGCCTGTTTAACAATATCCATATCCTGCTTTTCTTTATTATCAGCCACACCAAATGCCGCAGAAAAACTTTCGATACTATGACTATGATGTCCTGTATCATTCCCTCTACTGCCCGAAATAGTAAGAAGCAGAGACTGATTAGGCTGAGGAACCAACTGCAGAGACATGACCGTACCATCCATGTCGACACCGATCTGCTGGTAAGCTTCTTCAATGACTATATCCAAAAGTTCGTGAATCTTCGCCGGGTCATTTCCCATAAAATCTTCCATTGTAATGTTGTAGTTAAACATATCTTCCTGATAAAGGATACATTGGAATTTTGTGTCGTCTATTTTTTTAAATTTCATTATTCATCACCCCCGGTTAAAGACTTTATAACCAGTCATATCTATACGTTGATTATAGCAAATATTAGACCCCTCAACAATAAAATGAGTATAAACAATAAGAGGCGCAATTATGCATATCTCCCATTCAGGCAGACAGATAATTACACCTCCTTATTATTTAATATAAAAGATCATCAGTTGTTAATGAACTTATCTTCTTCATTGTTCCAGCTGTAAAGCTTTCTGATCTGTTCACCGACTACCTCTGATGGATGCTCTGAAGCGATCTTTCTGAGTGAGTTGAAATGAACCTTACCTGAAGCTGAATTCATATCAAGCAAGAAATCTTTTGCAAACTGACCTGTCTGGATATCCTTAAGGACCTCCTTCATAGCCTTCTTAGTCTCTTCTGTAACGATCTTAGGTCCTGTAATATAATCACCATACTCAGCTGTGTTTGAGATAGAATATCTCATTCCCGCAAAACCTGACTGGTAGATAAGGTCTACGATCAGTTTCATTTCATGTATACACTCAAAGTATGCATTTCTTGGGTCATATCCAGCTTCAACAAGTGTCTCGAAACCGGCCTGCATCAAAGCTGTTACGCCACCGCAGAGAACTGCCTGCTCACCGAAAAGGTCTGTTTCTGTCTCTGTTCTGAAATTTGTTTCAAGAACACCGGCTCTGGCTCCGCCGATACCTGCAGCATAAGCAAGAGCCTTATCAAGTGCCTTACCTGTAGCATCCTGATGGACAGCGACAAGGCAAGGAGTTCCCTTACCGGCCTGATATTCAGATCTTACTGTATGACCGGGTGCCTTAGGAGCGATCATGGTAACGTCAACATCTGCAGGAGGTGTGATAAGTCCATAGTGTACGTTAAAGCCATGAGCGAACATAAGCATATCGCCCGCCTTTAAGTTAGGAGCAACATCTTTTTTATAGATATCAGCCTGAAGCTCATCATTGGTAAGAATCATAACAACATCTGCATTCTTAACAGCTTCAGCTGTATTCATAACTGTAAGTCCCTGTGACTCAGCCTTAGCCCTTGATTTAGATCCTTCATAGAGGCCGACAATTACATTTACCCCTGACTCCTTTAAGTTGAGTGCATGTGCATGACCCTGACTTCCGTAACCTACAATAGCTACTGTCTTACCATCGAGTAAGGATAGATCGCAATCATTCTGATAAAAGATTCTAGCTTCAGACATTTAAAAATACCTCCCAAAATTAATAATCTAAATTTGCAAAGCCTCGTGAAAGTCCTGTAATTCCGGTTCTTGCAAGCTCTGTCACCTTGAAACCATCAAGCAGTTCAATAAAAGCTTCAAGCTTATTGTAATCACCAGTAAGCTCAATGATCATTGACTCCGGTGCAACGTCAATAACTTTTGCATGGAAAATGTTAGCAAGTGTGACCACATCAGCTCTCTGAGCAAGGTCACATTCCACCCTTACCAAAACGAGTTCTCTGCATACGGAATCATCTGCAGGAAGTTCAACAATTTCTTTAACATCGATAAGCTTGGCTAACTGTTTATGGATCTGCTCCAGAACATCGTCATCACCCCTGGCAGCAACCGTCATCCTAGAAAAATTAGAATCTATCGTTTCTCCTACAGTAAGACTGTCGATGTTATAGCCTCGACGACTGAACATTCCGGAAACTCTACTTAAAACACCGGCTGAATTTTCGACAAGAAGTGAAAATACCGCTCTTCTCATTCTATTGCACCTCCTAACTGATGATTTTTTTACTGTTTATTCCTGGTTTGAAATAAAAATATTAAGAAAATATATTCAATCAGTCCCAAAAATTAACTTTACATATTGTAGCAACCCTATTTTACATTTGTCAACACAATATCAACCAAAAGTGGCCTTTAATGCCTGCTCAAGATCGGCAATTATATCTTCCTTATTTTCTATACCAACTGAGAACCTGATAAGATCCGGATTGATACCGGCCTCGACCAGCTGCTCCTTTGTAAGCTGTCTGTGTGTATGTGACGCCGGATGAAGTACACAGCTCTTGCTGTCTGCTACATGTGTAACTATAGAAATAAGTTTCAGGCTGTCCATAAACCTGACCGCTGTTTCCCTGTCGCCCTTAAGACCAAAGCACATAACACCGCATGAGCCGTTTGGAAGATATTTCTTCTGAAGCTCATGATACTTATCGCCTTCAAGATCTGAATAATTTACCCAGGCAACATGTTCATTATTCCTGAGAAACTCCGCACATGCCCTTGCATTCTCCACATGACGTTCCATTCTGAGCTCCAGAGACTCAATGCTCGCATTAAGAAAGGCTGCATTCTGAGGAGACTGCTGTGACCCCAGATCTCTCATAAGCTGAGCAACTGATTTAGTTATGTAGGCCAGCTTTCCAAACTTCTCTGCATAAGTAATACCATGGTATGACTCATCAGGTGTTGTAAGTCCCGGGAACTTATCCGGATATTTCATCCAGTCGAAATTACCGCTGTCCACGATACATCCGCCTGTCGTAAGAGCGTGTCCGTCAAGATATTTTGTAGTTGAATGTGTAACTATATCGACACCATACTCAAATGGACGGCAGTTGACCGGTGTGGCAAACGTATTATCTACAATGACCGGAACTCCATGAGCATGCGCTATTCCTACGATCTTCTCAAAATCCAGCACCTTGACCGTAGGATTAGAGATAGTCTCCGCAAAAAAGCATTTTGTATTAGGCCTGAAAGCCTTGTTGATCTCTTCTTCACTTGCATCCGGATCAACAAATGTCACCTCGATCCCAAGTTTTCTCATCGTCACATTGAAAAGATTAAATGTACCGCCATAAATATCTGTTGAGCTCACAAAATGATCTCCTGCCTCACAGATATTAAAAACTGCGTAAAAATTAGCTGCCTGTCCTGAGCTTGTAAGCTGGCCTGCAACTCCTCCCTCTAATGCGCAGATCTTAGCTGCCACTGAATCATTAGTAGGATTCTGCAGTCTTGTATAGAAATAACCACTGGCTTCCAGATCAAACAAAGCGCCCATATGATCACTTGAGTCATATTTCCATGTTGTTGACTGGTAGATAGGAAGTGCTCTTGGCTCTCCATTTCCAGGCTTGTATCCCTCATGTACACATTTTGTACCAATTCCTAATTTGCTCATAGTTTTCCCTTTCTGCAACTAATTAACACCTGTTTTTCTGCTGATTTTTACTTTTGTGACCACCTTGTCTTTCACCTCAATGATCTCAAAGCTATACCCCTTGAATACTGTCTCGAACTCTTCACCTTCATTAGGAATATGCCCAAGCTTATAAGTCATAAAGCCATTAAGAGTACTTATCTCATCCAATTCAAAGTCTATGCCAAGACTGTCTGCAACCTCTTCAAGATCTGCCTGACCTGAAATGACATACGTTCCGTCAGCGTTTCTCACAATACCTATTTCCGGTTTATCATGCTCATCCCATATATTTCCGAATATCTCCTCCAGGATATCTTCCATAGTAACAAGACCTGCAGTCTGTCCATATTCGTCAACTACGATGGCCATATGACTTTTCTTATGCTGCATCTCTTTAAGGAGCTGGCTTATATTTCTTGTCTCCGGAATAATATAGGCATCAAAAAGCACTTCATTCCGCATCTCAAGAAGGGTCCTGGACCTGTTCTCTTCAATCGCATATACCTTTACCAGGTCTCTTATATGGAAAATGCCTATGATCTGATCCAGATCATCTATATAAACTGGATACCTCGAAAAACCGTCTTCCATAGTCCTTGCAAATGCCTCGCCTATCGTAGAACTTGCTTCGATCGCCGAGATCCCTGTCCTGTGCACCATAACATCATTAGCCTCTTTTTCGGCAAACTCAAAAATGTTATTGATCATCTCAGCTTCGGTCTTTTCGATCTCACCTTTTTCATGACCTTCACTGATCATATTCTTGATCTCGGTCTCAGTATCATATTCCTTAGCTTTATCTTTTTTAAAAAGCCTGCTTCCTAATTTCTTAAAAAATCCCTGATTTTCTTCGGGGTGATCATCTTTCATAAATATAATCCTCTAACAAATAAATACCAATTTAAAATATCAGATCTTTAAATTCCATTTCTCATGGAAATTATCGTGGTTCCCTATCCATTGACCATTCGCATAGAAACGGCGCGGGATCCTTTTTCCTATATCGCAGACCACTTCATAATTAAATGTATCTCCGGCAGTTTCAGCAAGCTCTTCCACAGATATACATGCATCTCCATCTCTTCCGATCAAGGTAACGACATCCCCTCTTTCTACCCCCGGAATATCAGAAACATCGACCATAAGCTGGTCCATACATACTCTTCCTATAATAGGAGCTTTTTTCCCACGGATTATTACCTGTCCTTTATTAGACAGCCTTCTTGGGTAGCCGTCACCATATCCCACAGAAACAGTAGCAACTTTTGTTTCCTTGCTGGTGACAAATGTAGCTCCGTAAGAGACGCCTTCCCCTGCAGGAAGCGTCTTCACCATTACAACTCCGCTTTTCAGAGTCATTGCAGGTATAAGGTCGACCTTATCCATATTGATATCCGGAGATGGATACATTCCATACATGGCTATCCCCATTCTGACCATGTCCAGGTCAGTTTCTCCCATATCTATTATGGCTGCTGAATTAGCACAATGCTTGTATTTGAAGCTTATACCCTGGTCTCTGCAGCGTCTTATGAAGTCGGTAAATGTAGTAAACTGCTTATTAGCAGAAGTTTTTTCCGTTTCATCGGAGGCAAAAAAGTGTGTGAATATCCCTACCGGATCAAGGCCCGGCAGTTTTTTTATTTCTTTTAGGATCTCAAGACTCTCTGTATCCGGTGCCATACCTATACGATGCATACCGGTATCGACCTTTATATGGCAAAGAGCTGTTTTTCCTATCCTTACGGCCTCATCTGATAATTCCTTAGCCGTTTCATAATCAAATACGGTCGCAGCTATATCATTAGCTATCAATTCATCATATTCTTCCGGAAACACATAGCCTAATATAAGTATAGGCTTCTCTATCCCATTTTCACGCAGGTTTACGGCTTCCTGAACAGTTGCCACAGCATAGGCATCCACCTGACTGCAAACCACCTTTGATACAGCTACATCTCCATGTCCATAAGCATTAGCCTTGACTACAGCCATGGCCTTGGTTCCCGGTCTGGTCAGTTTTTTCAGACGTCTGACATTCTCCTCTACCGCACTTAGATCAACTTCTGCATATACCCTATAATATTCACTCATTTTCAAGCTCCAATTTGATTCTTTAAATTATATTGGCACTCATTTTATCACATCAGCCAGTCCGTTTACAATGTCACCTGCCAACATGGAATACTCACCCAGCCTGTTTTTTGCTGCATTTCCACAAGATGAATGGAGATATACTCCTGCAAGTGCAATGTCGATCCCGCTGCATCCTTGAGCTGCTATCCCAGCAAGCATACCTGCCAGCACATCACCTGACCCGGGCGTAGACATCCCGGAATTAGGCCTGTTGTTTATGGCAACTATATTGCCATCTGTAACCAGAGTCGTTGAATCCTTCAGTATAATGTCCGCACCCAGGCTGTTTGCCATGCGTACGGCAATAGAGATCCTGTCTTCCAGTATATTTTCCACACTCTCCTTGCTCAACCTGGACATTTCCTTTATATGCGGAGTCATTATAAGTCTTTCGTATTTTGCCTTACTTAAAAATTCAGACAGATCCTTCCTCTTGCTTAGAATATTGATAGCATCTGCGTCAACGATCAGTTTGCCGCTTGCATGAGTAATTACATATTCAGTTATAAATTCAGCGGTCTCATTTGTAGACAGACCCGGACCGATAACAATAGAATCTACCATTCTCATTTCTCTTTCAAGGTCTGCGCTTATACTATTTTTATCTAATTCGTTATAAGTTAAAACTATTGCTTCCGGAACCGAGGATATCAACGGCACTCTATTAGATACATGCGTATATACTTTCACAAGGCCTGCTCCCGATCTGAGAGCAGCCTGTACAGAAAGGACCGCCGCTCCACCCATGTCTTCCGAGCCTGCTATGATAAGAACCCGGCCAAATGTTCCCTTGTTGGAATTACTTACTCTTCGCGGGATCCTTTTCAAGTCCTCATCATCTAAAAGAAAATTTTTAATATCCATGTGCTTTTCAAAACTCATGTCAAATCCGATATTGCTCACAACTGCTCTTCCGCTGTATATCGTTCCCGGTGCAAGGCAAGATCCCAATCTTTCTCTTCCAAATGTAACAGTAACATCAGCCTGTACACATACCCCGCATATTTTCCCATTTGAAGCATTCAGACCGGAAGGCACATCCGCTGATATGACAAAGGCATGAGATCCATTGACTGCTTCGATGATTTCTTTATATTTCCCCTCAACATTCCTTGAAAGTCCATTTCCAAAAATTCCGTCGACTATTATCTCATAGGATGTCATATCTGTTTCTCTTATGAAATTGATTCCGATTTTTTCTGCAAAAGAGATCTGCTTCCTTAGATCTTCCGATAGTTTATCCGTATTTTCTTCTATTAAAAGGACATCCGGACTATATCCTCTTTCCTGAAGCTGTCTGGCTGCCGTCAAAACATCTCCGCCATTATTTCCACATCCGGCTATACAAAGTATTTTTTCTTTTTTTAATGTCTCATTTGAACCATGGATATCATAGATATGCTTTTCAATTTCATCTGTAATAGCCATACCTGCTCTTTCCATAAGCACAAGAGATGGTATGCCAATTTCTTCAATGGTATGTTTATCCATTGCACCGGCTTCATCTGCGGTATATATACTGTGCATTTTTATACCTCCTATAGTGGTTTTTATTATATATCCATAACTATATATAGTAAAGAAATGCAGATTCCGGAAAAGCGCTCTCAAAAGTGCATAAAATGTGGGTTTTTTGGCATTTTTTTGTTGACAAACTACTAATTAAGGGTTATAAATAAATGGTATAGACAAACATTCCACAAAGGAGGAAATTATCCAATGAACAAAAGTGAACTTATTGCATCAATTGCAGAGAAAGCAGAACTCACAAAGAAAGATTCCGAAAAGGCTTTAGCAGCATTTATCGATACTGTTGCTGCTCAGCTTAAATCTGGTGAGAAGATCCAGCTTGTTGGATTTGGTACATTCGAGGTTGTTGACAGAGCAGCCAGAACTGGTAAGAATCCTCAGACAGGTAAAGAGATCAAGATCCCTGCTTCAAAAGCACCTAAATTTAAACCAGGTAAGGCTTTAAAAGAGCTTGTAAATACACCTGCTAAGAAAAAGAAATAATAGATCATCAGATCTTTTTTACAGAAAAAGGCAAACAGTAACGCTGTTTGCCTTTTTCTTTTGTTTTCTCTATACTTGACCAAAACACTTAATTGGAGAAATACGACATGGAAATTGAAAGAAAATTTTTAGTTAAGACTCTTCCTTCCTCTTTTGAAAATTACAAGCTCCGCCTCATTGAACAGGGATACCTGTCCACCATCCCTGCGATCAGAGTAAGATGTGACAATAATAACTATTACTTAACATACAAGAGTGGAGGGACCGGTATGTCTCATGAAGAAACAAACCTTCCTCTTAGCGAAAAAAGCTATCTGCATTTGCTGGAAAAAGCTGACGGATACGTGATCACTAAAAAGAGATATGAAATACCTTACGGAATACATACCATTGAACTGGATATTTTTGAGAATGAACTTGAAGGACTTATCATAGCTGAGGTCGAATTTACCTCTGAAGAAGAAGCCTTAAGATTTACCCCTCCTGAATGGTTCGGTGATGATGTTACATGTGATACTAAATATACTAACTCTGATCTGAGCATATCCGGCAAAATCCCACAGTAGACATCTTTTGGATATGGCATTAATTCATAATTGGTTATATTATACATTAAGTTAAGCATATGATTTTATGGAGAGTGGTTATTATGTTTCACATATTTGATAAGGAAAAATTAAAGGATTTTGGCAATAAGGAGAAAATGGCCTTTTCTTCTCTCCTAAAATGGTGTATTGCCGCCGCCGGAATTGGGGTCGGTCTTGGCTTTACCGGCGTCCTGTTTTATAAATTGCTGCATTTTGTAACTGAACTTCGACTGGGACATACATGGATGTTGTTTTTACTTCCATTTGCAGGTCTGATCATCGTATGGCTCTATAATGTTTCCGGCGAAGGCACCAATTCCGGTACTAATGTAGTTCTTTCCGCGATCCAGGCCGGCGAACGACTGCCTTTCCGGGTAGCCCCCCTCGTATTTATTTCTACGATAATAACCCACATGTTTGGCGGATCATCCGGAAGGGAAGGAGCCGCCCTGCAGATAGGCGGCGCTATAGGTAACTGGATAGGCGGTCTTTTTAAGCTTGATGAAAAGGATAAACACGTTCTTATAATGTGCGGTATGAGCGCCTGCTTCTCTGCCCTGTTCGGAACGCCGGCTGCAGCTGCTATATTTTCACTTGAAGTAATAAGTGTCGGAGTTATGTACTATGCCGCCCTTGTCCCATGTGTACTTTCAGCACTTATCGCTAAAGGGATCGTAAAGATCTTCGATGTAGAAGTTGTGAAATTTGACTTAGGTATTATTCCGACTCTTGATCTGCCAGGCGGACTGAAGCTTATCGTTCTCGGCGCAATATTTGCCGGTGTCAGTGTTCTCTTCATAGTAATACTTCAATCCAGCAATACACTGTTTACCAAATATTTCAAAAACCCTTACATAAGGATATTCGCTGCCGGATGGATCATAGTAGGACTCTCTCTTCTGCTCAGGACAAATGACTATCTCGGTGCCAGCGCAGAACTTATAAGCATAGGCATAGTGACAAGTTCAGCCTGGTATGTTTTTCTCCTGAAAATAATCTTTACTTCAATAACCCTTGGAAGCGGATTTAAAGGCGGAGAGATAGTTCCTTCGCTGGTAGTCGGTGCGACTCTCGGCAGTTTCCTTGCCCCCCTGTTCCACATGCCTCTTCCCGTATGTGTCGCATGCGGCATGGTCAGCGTATTCTGCGGTGTTACCAACAGTCCGATAACGTCCTTTGTCCTTTCTATAGAAATGTTTGGCACAGGACCTATGTATTACTGTATAATCAGTATCGCAGTCAGTTACCTGTTATCTGAATATTACAGTCTTTATAAAAGTCAGAAGATCATATATTCTAAATACAAAACTACCTATATTAACAGAAAATGCAGGTAAATTATTCTAAAGCAAAGTTGATTTAAAAAAATGAAAAAAGTTGATTATCGTTTTAAACTGGTCTATGCCTTCGGTATGATCTTCATCGTATCAGGGCATGCCTTCGGCGGAGGGATCGAATCTCTCACCCACTTTTATGTACCGTTATATTCTTTTCACGTTGCCTTCTTTGTATTTGCATCCGGATATTTTTATTCAAGAAGATCTGAAGATAACGTAGGCGGCTACATATGGAAGAAAATCAAGACCCTCATCATACCATTATATATATGGCATATCGGATATGGAATCTTAGTATACTTTTTAAACCATCACGGATTTGATCTCGGGGACGATCTGAGCTTCAACAGCCTGATCATTAATCCGCTTACTAACGGACACGCCTTCCGCTTTGATCTGGCCGGATGGTTCGTCGCTCCGCTGTTTTATATTCAGATTCTGAATATATTAGTAAGAAAACTTCTCGGATCGATAAATAAAAATATAAGCGAATGGGTATATTTTTCTATATACCTCGGTCTGGGAATAGTCGGCGTTTACCTTGTAAGTCGTGGGTATAACCAGGATCTGTGGCTTCCGCTCGTAAGGACTCTTTACCTCCTGCCTTTCTATGCATTAGGTACCCTATATAAGGAAAAACTTGAAAAATGGGACAAGATCCCAAATGTTCCATATTTTGCAATCCTTCTCGTTTTAAGAGAACTGGTTACAAGACATTACGGCGAATACCCTACTATATCTGCTGCCTTTCCTGCCGACTTTAATAATGTCATTACACCTTTCCTTCTCCCTCTGCTGGGAATAGCCTTCTGGTTCAGAGTCTGCAGTATTCTTGAACCTGCGCTTGGAAGGAGCCGCCTGACCAGGCTGATCGGTAATAATACATATCCGATAATGATCAATCACTTATTTGGATTCTTCATCTTTAAGACTATACTTGCACTTATTGCCAAGTATACGAGCCATCTTCAGGACTTCGACTTCAATCTGTATAAAACGGATATATTTTACTGCTACTCCGGCAGCAATCTGTATAAAATAATTGATGTCGTATTCGGGATCGCTGTACCTCTCCTCATGTGGTTCGTATACTCTCGGATCGGAGAAAGGCTCAAAACAGGTCTGCAAAAGAAAAAAGCCGCATAAACAAAAAGATATCCGATACACTCTGTTTCTGCGTGTATCGGATATCTTTTTTAGATCTCTCTATAATCGATAATATTAAGCTGTATACTTCTGTATCCGTTATACTCATTTATCTCAGGATAATACAGGATATTTATCAGACTGCCGACTTCAGGCATATCCGTCTCTCCTTCTGCTTTAAATTTAATAGCCTTCAGGACTTTTCCATCAGAGCCTGACAAGGTCAGCTTATACAGATTCTGCTTCTTACCCAAGAGTTTCTTCTCTGTAATTCTCATATTTCTGTCTGCAAAGACCGGTCTTGGATTTCCTTTCCCAAAAGGCTCCAGTTCGTTAAGCTCACCTATTAGCTTTTCGGTAACGTAAGATCCCGGCATAGGGACATCTATCCACACCGTCTTAGTAAGATCTGCATCTGTCAGATTTTGTTCTTCATTAAGCTTTTTTCTAAAGCTGTCTATATTTTCAACAGGGAGTGAAAATCCTGCCGCCATGGCATGACCGCCGAATCTGCTTAAAAGACCGGCGCATTTGTTGAGTTCCTCATACATTTCATAACCTTCTATAGATCTGCCTGAGCCCTTAGCTCCTTCTGTCCCCCTGGTCACAACAAATGACGGCCGGTAAAAGTATTCTTTTAACCTTCCTGCTACGATGCCCGCGACAGATTCATGACAATCGGGCAGGTATACAACGATGACCCTGTCTTCCTTCATCGTTGTTTCCACGATATCTATAGCTTCTTTAGTCTTTCTTAGAGTCATCTCCTTGCGTTCCTCATTAAGCGAAGCAAGATCCATAGCTATTTCAGCTGATTCACGAGGATCCTTTGAAAGAAAGAGTTTTACTCCTGTTTTAGCCGATCCCAGTCTTCCGCCGGCATTGATACAGGGACCTATTATAAATCCCACATGATAAGAGGCAAGTTTATTTCCTTTTATTCCGGTTTCCCTGATCAGAGCAGCTAATCCATTGTTGTATGCAAGACCATCTTCTCCAGCATCACTGTTTTCGCTTTTGTTAATAGCCTTCAGACCATTCTTCACAAGGATCCTGTTTTCATCCTTAAGATCGACAACGTCTCCGATCGTAGCGATCGCCGCGAATTTCAAGTTCATTTCCATAACTTCATCTGAAATCCCTAAGGCAGCACCAAGTTTATAGACTACGCCTGCTCCGCAGAGCTCTTTAAAGGGGTATTCGCAGTCATTCTGATGCGGGTTGATCACAGCATCAGCGGGCGGGATTGTATAAATCTTTTTTCCATTTTCTTCCTTATACGGGATCTCATGATGGTCTGTGATGATCACCGTCAGCCCCTTTCCCCTGGCATATTCAGTCTGAGTAAATGCCGCAATTCCATTATCACATGTTATGATTGTATCTATACCGTCTTCCAGCGCAAGATCTATGAGCCTCTGGTTTATCCCGTAACCATCCTTCATTCTGTTAGGTATATCGTAATCCGCATCTGCTCCCAGGCTTGTAAGGATATTCATAAGAATAGTCGTAGAGCAGACACCATCAATATCATAATCTCCGATTATTCTTATCTTTCTCCCGTCCGCTATTTTGTTTTTCAGGATAGCGACCGCCCTATCCATGCCTTTCATAAGAAACGGATTATAAAGATCCGCCATATCAGCCCTGATAAACCGTCTTATATTCTCATCCCCGATCACATCTCTGTTTCTGATAACTCTGGATGTAACCATATCTATTCCAAAATTTCTGGCGATACTGTTAAAGTCAGCTTTCTTGCCAAAAACTCTCCATTCACTTAGATCCGGCATTATCACCTCATCTGTTCTAAATCATTTACAAAAATTAAAATCAGCATTTAAATGCAGCCGGCAGCCTTTCCAGTTGAATCCCGGATTCAGCCCTCATCTGAGCCTCGGCTGCTTTTATCATAATCGAACACTCAACACGCTTACGCTGCATGTCACATCCGATCTCATAATTTCCGTTGATATCACCTGTAAAATTATATGAGTTGGCCGCACAGCCTCCACTGCAGTAGAATTTTGCAAAACAATCCTGACATTCAGGTTTTGTATAAACATTACTGGTATGGAACTTATGTCTTAAATCATCCGTAACTATACCGGTATCAACATCTCCCATCTTCATTCCTTCTGTTCCTACGAACTGGTGACAAGGATAGATATCACCATTAGGAACGATAGATACATACTCACATCCTGACCCGCACCCCTGCAGTCTCTTGGCAACGCAAGGCCCTCCATCAAGATCGATCATAAAATGGAAGAAATTAAAATCCCTGCCTTCTTTCTTTCTTTTTACGATCTCAACTGCCAGTCTGTCATACTCCTTAATAATAGCCGGAATATCTTCTTCCTTGATGGCATAATCTTCTTCCGGAGGTGCAACTACCGGCTCAATAGAGATCTGCTTGAATCCAAGATCCGCAAGATGTAAGACATCTTCTGCAAAATCCAGGTTATTATGGGTAAATGTACCTCTTACGTAATAATTGATCTGTCCGCGGCTTTCGGCGACCTTCTGATACTTAGGAACTATAAGATCATACACGCTGTCTCCGGCTCCGTTTCGAAACGGACGCATCATATCATTAACTGATCTGCGGCCGTCTATACTAAGTACAACATTAGACATTTCCTTATTGATATAGTCAAGCATTTCATCGTTAAGCAAAAGTCCATTTGTCGTAAGCGTAAATCTGAATTCCTTATTATGCTTCTTTTCTAATTCTCTTCCATATTCTACCAGTTTTTTTACAACATCAAAATTCATCGTTGGTTCACCGCCGAAGAAATCCACCTCCAGATGCTTTCTTGAGCCTGAATTGGCTACGAGGAAATCAAATGCCTTTTTACCCGTCTCATAAGACATCATCCCCCTCTCTCCCTTGTATTCTCCTTCACCTGCGAAGCAATACCTGCATCCAAGATTACAGTCATGAACGACATTAAGACAGAGCGCCTTGACTATTATCTCTCTGCTGTCAAATGACTTCAGGTAAGGCAGGTAATGATCTTCTGTGAAAAGACATCCCGATTCCTTAAGTTCCGTGACCTCGGCATAACCCTCATGTATATCTGCTTCATCATATATGTCTTTCAGCTGTGCAGTTATCTGATCCTCACTGTTTCCCTCGTATAAAGCAATAATGTCATATACGATATCATCTACAACATGAATGGCTCCACTGTTAACATCCATAACAATGTTAAAGCCATTATTTTTAAACTGGTGTACCATCTAAAATTAAACCTCAAATTCTAAAAATCTTAAAAATCATTTCATTAAAATCAAAATCATAAAAAAGGAGTGCCAACTCATAGGCACTCCCGCGGAAATTAAATATAATTATTTATTTTCTTCGTTCTCACAATGCTGGTTTCCGACTGTGCATGATGTTTTACAAGCTGACTGACATGATGTCTGACACTCACCGCATCCGCCATGCTCCATTGTATCCTGTAACATACGCTCATTTAACGTCATAATATGCTTCATAGAATTGCCTCCTGAATATGGTCTGATTTTGAGAGATTATATCACATGCGGCAGTTTTATTCAATAATGAGTCTATTATAATCTGGTCCTCTTTTTTATTTAAAATCTGATAGTTTAAATAATATCAACTTATTTATATTATTAATATTGTAATAAAAACTTTTATTTTAAAGCAAACTGAAAGGAGACATTGTTATGAAAGGTTTTGCTATGCTTGGAATCGGAAAAACAGGATGGATCGAAAAAGACTATCCTACGCTTGGTCCTATGGATGCTATATGTAAACCTCTTGCGATCGCCATATGTACCTCTGATGTACACACGGTATATGAAGGCGCCATTGGCGACAGACATGACATGATTCTTGGACATGAATGTACAGCAGAAGTTGTTGAGGTCGGTTCAGAGGTAAAAGATTTCAAACCCGGTGACCGTGTGATCGTTCCTGCTATTACACCTGACTGGAATTCTCTTGAAGCTCAGGCCGGTTTTCAGCAGCATTCCGGCGGTATGTTAGCCGGATGGAAATTTTCCAATTTCAAGGACGGCGTATTTTCAGAATATTTCCATGTTAATGATGCCGACGGAAACCTCGCTCTCCTTCCAGACTCTATGGATCCTGTAGAAGCCTGCATGATGTCTGACATGGTTCCGACAGGTTTTCACGGAGCTGAGCTTGCAGATGTTACATTTGGTGATTCTGTCCTTGTGATCGGTATCGGCCCTGTCGGTCTTATGGGTGTTGCCGGAGCTAATCTTAAAGGCGCCGGCCGAATTATCGCAGTAGGCACGAGACAGCTCTGCAGGGATGTTGCGACAGGTTATGGTGCTACTGAATTTATCGGTTATAAAGATGGTTCTATCTCCGAACAGGTGCTTAAACTCACAAATGGTAAAGGTGTAGATAAGGTTATCATCGCAGGCGGAACTGTTGATACATTTGACGAGGCAGTTAAATCCCTTAAGCCCGGCGGACGTATCGGAAGCGTTAACTACCTTGGCGCAGGTGACTATATAAAGATCCCTCGTGTTGAATGGGGAGCCGGTATGAGCAACAAAAATATCGTTGGCGGTCTGATGCCGGGCGGTCGTTTAAGAATGGAAAAGCTCGCATCTCTTGTAACAACAGGCAAGCTTGATCTTAAACCGCTTGTAACACATGTATTTGACGGATGGGAGCATGTTCCTGAAGCTCTGGAACTCATGAGAAACAAACCGGCTGACCTTATCAAACCGGTCGTAAAAGTTTACTAAAAGGAGTCAAACAGCCTATGCAGATATTAGTTGTATCCGGTTTCTTAGGTGCAGGCAAGACCACATTCATTAAAGAGCTTGCCAGACGCACGAGAAAGACTATAGCCATTTTAGAAAATGAATATGGAAATGAAAATATAGACGGAGGCAGGATCGCAGACAGCGTGAATGATCGATCAGACAGGTCTGTAAATATTTTCGAATTATCCGAAGGCTGCATTTGCTGCTCCACGAGAAAAGACCTTGGCCTTTCCGTGGTTACTGTCGCTAATACCATCGATCCGGATATCCTGGTAATCGAGCCGACCGGACTGGCCATATTATCTAATATAATATTGAACCTGAAAAAGGTCGCTTACTCACATATTTCTATATTAGACCCGATAACTATCGTAGATTTTGGCAGTTTCAGACGTTTTTCCAAAGAGTACGGTGATATATATCTTGACCAGATAAAAACTGCAGGCAGCATAATAATTACTAAAGCAGGCAATGCTAATGCCGATGAAAAGTATGACCTCCAATCTTCTATTCATAAAATCAATCCAAACGCCAGCATTTGCCTTGATGATTATTATAATATGCCAGATCCCTGGTGGGATGGACTTATAGAGAATGAGAGAGGTTTTGAAGAGATCCTTGAAGAACAATTGGCCTCTGACAATATTGAACATGTCTCTCTTACAAATGTGATCCTCCCCAGCGAAAATCACCTCTTACATTTACTTGAAAATATATGCCGGGGCCGACATGGAACTATCATCCGCGGAAAGGGCAAGATAAAAGCCGGAGGCCAGATGCTTCAATTCGATTACGTAGACAGGACATATTCTGTTACGGGGATCGACTGTAATGAAGCCTCATCTCTGGTATTCATAGGAAGAAATATTGACAGACCTTCTATTGAAAAACTGTTTGATAAAGAACCTGCGCGTACGATGTCGATCATAAGAAAGCTTCCTGGCCAGAGCCTTCTTATGAGATAACAAAAAACCAGACAAGTGATATGTCTAAATGACTAAGACTATCACCTTGCCTGGTTTTTATTTTCTAGTAGACAAATTCCTCCGTCAGCCTTGATTTTTCGATCATAGTTCTGTAGAGTGCTGATTTTTTAAGCAATTCATCATGAGTACCTGCTGAGTTTATTCTTCCCTCTTCCATGACTATTATCTTGTCCGCCTTCTCGACCGACTTAAGCCTGTGAGAAATGATTATCACTGTCTTACCCTTTATAAGTTTATTTAAACTTTCCTTTATTTCCATCTCATTTTCCACATCAATAGATGCCGATATCTCATCAAGAAGTATGATCGGAGCATTTTTCAGAAAAGCTCTGGCTATAGATATTCTCTGGCGTTCTCCGCCTGAAAGCTTGGCTCCATTTTCTCCGATCACAGTATCATATCCATCAGGCAGCTTAGCCACTATATCATCGACATTTGCATAAGCTGCTGCCTGCAGAACTTACTTGTCAGTGGCATCTTTACGTCCTATTCTTATATTTTACATGACAGAAGTATCGAAAAGATCAATATTCTGGAAAACTATTGATACATCTTTAAAAAGAGAGCTCGTGCTCATATTCTTGATATCATTGCCTCCAACTGTGATATTTCCACTGTCATAATCGTACAGACGTGATACCAGCCTTAATATAGTAGTCTTACCACAGCCTGAAGGTCCTACCAGCGCCGTTACCTCTCCTTGTCTGGCTGTAAAACTGCATTATACTTATAAAAGTGGACACATTTAAAAAGAGGATTTCAAACAAACTCTCGTGGAGTTTTACCACAACGGTAAAACGCAAGCTTCACTCATAAAAGAATATGGAATATCACAATCAGCATTCACGAAATGGATTAAGCAATACTCAACCGTGGAAACAGAAAGCGGAGAAGTTATTACAGCCAAGCAAGTCAAAGACCTTCAAAAGCGTCTAATATCGTTATACGCCATAATTACCTCCTTTTAGGCATAAAAATAACCACCCTACGGATAGGATGGTTAAATAACCTGCTTTACATAATCTAAAAAGCTTATAACTTTGTCGCCAGTGTCAATTTCAATATCTGGAGTTATTGGATTATCGGACTCCACCATTGCAATGGGGTTAACTACTGTCACCCAGCGAATGTATCCGTCTTTTCTGTCTTCTTTCAGATAAACATCATACATTTCGTTATCAGGGATATCCATCATTGAAACAACAGAGTCTTTTTGTTTTCCCTCAAAAAATATAGTCAACTCTACTATATCTGTGTCAAGGTATGGCTCTTTAATTATCGACTTTACCTTCTTTATCGTTTCCATAAAGTTTTTCCCCTTTCTTGATGTTTTTTAAATAATTTTTCTCTGGCTGATATGATGTAATTATACCCTTTCTGAATATTACAATCAATGGTGGATCTATATCATTTTTAATATAACAATGGGCCTCATTATTATATTTGTCTTTTGTTAAATATACATTAGATGGATTACTTAAAGTTTCTAATATTTTGCTTACTTGTGATTCCCCCGGCATTTCATCATGCCTATTAGATATGTGATAATACGCATCCGTTTTATCGAAAACCTTTTCTATAGGTGTTTGGATTCCATCTTTGAAACCTTCATTAAACTTATCCCTAGCATTAAAAAACTCAATCGCATCTATCTAATTATTTTTGATTTTTTCTTCTAACTCAAGTCTATCTCTGCTAATGCCTTTGTCATAGCCAAAACATCGGTATTAATCACATCAAAGAACCTTTTCTTTAGCCAGTGATTCTCATTCCAAGGGTTAAATGTTATAGTCCACTGCTTAAACAGTGGTGGTGGCACATATCCTCGGATAGATTCGTTTAATACATCAAAATCGGACTCTTGCATAAGCTCATACGCTTCCTCTAACCAAGCCCAGCAAAGCGAACCTTGCTCAACAGTTATAGATGTTATCTTCAGTACATCGTCTAATCCTCTGAATAATATTTTTTGGCCTGTCGATTTTCTAACAAATTCCAATGGCGACTGTCTGAATATCCAATCATCTGATACGCCTATGCGTTCTAATGCCCACTTTAAGTCAGGGTAACAAGAGTCCTTAAGTGTTCTATAGGTCTTTCTAAATACAACTAGGTTTGCTTGTTCGTAGCCTTTTTTATTGAGCCAAGCGGCATACCACAGGGCCGTAGTCTTCGACTTCTTAGACGCTCTGGAGCCTTTAACTACTCTATAACGGCCTTTAAAATGCCAGAACTTACCGCATCCTCCACCGACAAGGTTTGACAGGCTTTTAATCTGCTTCGTTGATGTCATCCACAACCACCGTTCTTAGCTCTCCTGTCACGTCTACCTTATCTGTAAAAGCTCCGTATCGCTTAACTAGAAGCTCCGCAGCTTTTATACGGTTTTTTCCTCAGGTGCTTTCGTTATAACCGTCTGGCCGCCATCAGAACTTAAGGCCAGCACATCCGAAGTCGACTCTCCACGCATAACTGATGTAAGATACTTTAAGACCTCTTCCTGCTTGGCAATCTTGGCGTCTTCCAGCTCGGCTAGTCGCTCATCAATATACGCTTTGATGTTAGTATTTTTTAGTAACTTATCAGTATTGGTTGCTGCATATTTTTCAGAATACCCAGCTTCTATTGCAGCCTTAGTTGCATTCCCAGAAATGATGTACTCATCCGCAAATCTTTGCT
>UQNS01000004.1 GCA_900542465.1 uncultured Eubacteriales bacterium | reverse complement strand
TCGAAAGCTTAACCTGGGAGTAGGTGTAGAGGATTCGTATGCGGTTTTCAGGGAACGATATTTTTCTCTTTTCAAAGTGTATTATTCGTGTTATAATCACTTTCGTTGTAAGATTTTGTTTTTTGAAAACGTTAAGGCCCGGTGGCTCAGTTGGTTAGAGCACCGCCCTGTCACGGCGGGGGTCATGGGTTCGAGTCCCATTCGGGTCGCTTCAAAACGACTATCTCGTTTTTGAAAAACTGTATATGTTAATGTTTAATGCGCTTAGCTCCAGTTTTTAATATATACAGATATATATGGGATTATAGCTCAGCTGGGAGAGCATCTGCCTTACAAGCAGAGGGTCATAGGTTCGAGCCCTATTGGTCCCATTTTGCCGACATGGCTCAATGGCAGAGCAATTGATTTGTAATCAATAGGTTGTTGGTTCGACTCCGACTGTCGGCTTTTTAACTGAATATAGTTAATTTTGGACGGATTCCCGAGTGGCCAAAGGGGACAGACTGTAAATCTGCTGGCAACGCCTTCGAAGGTTCGAATCCTTCTCCGTCCATCCTTATCGCGGGGTGGAGCAGTCTGGAAGCTCGTCGGGCTCATAACCCGAAGGTCATAGGTTCAAATCCTGTCCCCGCTACTATGCCTGGATAGCTCAGTCGGTAGAGCAGAGGACTGAAAATCCTCGTGTCGCTGGTTCGATTCCGGCTCCAGGCACGAAGCTGACCACCAAGTTTTTACTTGGTGTTTTTTTTGTGCTCATTTTTTATATAATCATAATAGAACGATTTAATAAAGCATAAAACAGATTGGATAAGTATATGAAAAGATCTCTCTATAAAATGCTTCTTGACTATATAGAAGAAGATTATCTTCCTATGCACATGCCGGGTGGAAAAAGAAAAGAGGATCTGGTAAAAATGCCTGATCCGATAAAGATGGATATAACTGAAATAGGTGCATTTGACAATCTTCATAATCCTACAGGAATAATTAAAGAGGAAATGGACAGAGCTTCCTCTTACTATAAGGCAGACCAGGCTTTTATCCTTGTAAATGGTTCAACTGCAGGTGTTATGTCTGCAGTGTGCGGAGCGTGTAAAAGAGGGGATAAGATACTTGTAGCAAGAAATTGTCATATATCAGCCTATAATGCAGTGGAGCTGAGAGGGCTGGAGCCGTTCTTTATTTACCCGGAATTGGCAGATGAGAAGGCAGGTATATTTGGAAGAGTATCTCCGGAAGAAGTTGAATATGAGTTTAAGAAGGATCCGGATATAAAAGCATTTATCCTGACATCTCCAACCTATGAAGGAATAGTTTCGGACACGAGGCGTATAGCTGAAATAGTTCATAGCTATGGAGCTGTTCTTATCGTGGATGAGGCTCATGGTGCACATTTTCCATTTAGCAGTGAATTTCCGTCTTCTTCCAATGAAACAGGTGCAGATGCGGTTATAACAAGCCTCCATAAAACTATGCCGGCATTTACGTCCACAGCTTTACTTTTTTTAAATGACGATCGAATAAATGCAGACCGTGTAAAATACTTTTTAAATATGTTTCAGACTACAAGTCCGTCATATATTCTGATGGGAAGTATAAGCGCATGCTTTGACCTGATAGATGAAAAAGGCCCTGAGCTTTTTAACACCTATGTTGTCAGACTTAAAAGGCTCAGGCAAGAAATAGGAAAATTAGAAAACATCAGGCTTATGGATACGGATGACCTGTCGAAAATAGTTCTTCTGGCTGAAGATGGAAATTACCTGTATAATAGATTATTAAAGGATTTTAAAATAGAAGTTGAAATGACCTCCTTCAGATATGTCATAGCTATGACTAGTCTGGCTGATTCACAGGCGGATTATGACAGATTTTGCAAGGCTCTGGAGATCATAGACTCCGATCTGGCAAATGCATCGGACGGATCTGTTAAAAATTCGGAATATGCCATATTTTGCCTTGAACACAAGAAACGCAGACTTGTGTGGGAAGCTGCTGAAGAAGTGTGTGCGGGGGCTTATAGTCTTGTTGATCTCGAAGGATCGGAAGGAAGGGTCGTCGGAGATAATATAGTTATATATCCGCCGGGGATCCCGGAAATAGTCAGAGGCGAAGAGATGGACCTGGCTGCTGTTAAGAAGATAAAAGCTGCTTTAGATATGGGATTTGATGTTCTTGGGATTGAAAAGGATAATTTAGGGAGAGTTTTAGTGAGATGTCTATGATCTATTTTTTAATGGGAAAGAGTGCTTCCGGGAAAAATCATATTGCAGAAGCTTTACTGGAGGACAAGGATCTGGCGCTGGAGCCAATAGTTTTATATACTACCCGTCCAATGAGGGCTACGGAAATTGACGGGCATGATTATCATTTTATTACAGACCGGGAAGAAGAAGCATTTATGAAGGCCGGAAAGATCATAGAGGAGAGAGTCTATAATACGGTGAAGGGTGATTGGAAGTATTTTACTGCTGATGATGGAACTTTTGATAAACTTAAGGAAGGGAAAAGATTATTTGTAATAGGAACTTTAGAGGCTTATGAGAGGTACAGGGATTATTTCGGAGAGGACAGGATATGTCCCATTTATATAGATGTAAATGATGCGACTTTAATTGAAAGATCTGTCAGACGTGAGAATAAGCAGAATGATCCTGATTTTGAAGAGGTGTACAGAAGATTTAAGGCAGATAGGTCGGATTTTGCACCGGAAAAGCTTGCGAGGATAAACAAATTGCATCGATTTACAAACAATGGAAACCTGGAAGATTGTATCAGAAATATAAAAGAAAAAATATTTTAAAAAAGCGCTGGATCGAAATGATAAATATTTCAATTCAGCGCTTTTTTTGCATATTTTGAGGAGGAATACAGTTCGATAGTTTTCTGAAGAAGATCAGAAGCGGAATCCAGATATGATCTGTCTGCCGTATCTATGTATTTTGAAATAAGCCCTTTATAGCCGGAACTTAAGAATAGCTCTATTTTTTCCAAAGACTCATTTAATAAATACTCAGAGTCTATACAAAACTGTAATCGATCGGAGAATATCGCATCGATGTTCTTTTCAATGATCGAACGATATCTGGAATTATAGGCAGAACTAAGTATCAGTCTGTGTTTATCAAAAGCATCGGCCATAAGTTTAAAAACACATGTTGTTGAATTGGGGATCCTTTTGAAAATACTGCAGTCCTGCTGGAATGCTGCAAAGATCTCATCTATGGTGTATTCGATAAAATCATCCAGATTTTCAAAATTACCATAAAAAGTTGAAGTAGAGATATGCGCTATCAAAACAAGATCTTTTATCTTTATGGAATCTATGTGATTTTCCTGAACAAGAACGATTAGTGCATATTCAAGCTTTTTCCTGATTCTGCTGCAAAGCATGAAAACATCTCCTTCTATGATTATACATTTAATCCTACGTCAGAGAAGAGCATAAAGTAACCACCACTGGGGATAATGGAAATAATAAGACTTTAATGATAAAAATATATCAATAAAAAAGAATAAAATAATGACAGTTTTCTTATGTGAAAATTTTTATATGGTAGGCTTCTAAGTGTATCAGTTGCGAATAAGGAGGAAAAATATGAGCGATTTTCACTGTCCTTTGGGGATCAGATCTTATTTGGGAGACGGATGTATCGATTGCGGCCTTTGCATAGCAAAGGATATGAAGGCTGCAGAGATCGCCTCACAAAAAATGGAGGCCTATATAAGATCGACCAATATTGAAAAAGATATAAGGCCGATAAGAAAGATATGTGTAACGGGAAAAGGCGGTGTGGGCAAGAGTACGATCTCTTCTATTCTGGCAAGGATATTTGCTGAAAAGGGAAACAAGGTACTTGTTCTGGATACAGATGAGTCAAATCCAAGTTTATATAAAAAGCTCGGATTTCAAAAACAACCGAAATCGCTGATATCCTATCTGGACAGATTTAATCTGGAATACGGGATTCCGGATAACACATGGCTGTCACAGGATGAGATAAGGCTTAGTGATATTCCGGATGAATTTATTGTGGAAGAAAACGGAATAATGCTTATGGAAACAGGAAAGATATGCAATCCATTTCAGGGATGTGCCTGTTCTATGGCGGACCTGTCGAGACAGCTGATGAAAAATTTAGTGTTAGATGATGGAGAAATCGTAATAGCGGATCTTGAGGCAGGTGTAGAAAGCTTCGGCCGAGGGATAGAGCAGGGAGCTGACACTATCCTGGCGGTCACCGAGACTTCGTTGGATTCTATGACACTGGCAGAGCAGATAGGGAGGATGTCTAACGGAATAGGAATCCGGAGAGTTTATACGATCTTCAACAGAGTTCCGGATGACAGCTTCTCATACATGATAGATGAAGTTACGGGCAGGTCATGCATGGAAAAGCTTGGGAAGATCGATTATGCAAGCGATATCATGCTGTCCGGCTTCAGAGGTGAGCCGGTCCCAAGAGAGTCAGCAATGTTTGAAAGTATAAATGATATGGTCAATTCAATTATGGTCTAAAAAGAGAAGGAAGTATCACCGCTCTTTTAGGACCAAATGGAAGTGGTAAAAGTACGCTTATGTCTACGATGAACAGATTGAAATCAGCAAGAAGCGGAAAAATACTTATTGAAGGTCATGAGATAGATTATATGAGGCCTAAGGAACTGGCGAAGAAGATAGCGTTCGTTCCGCAGTTTTCAGAAAATACGTTTAATTATTCAGTAGAAGATGCGATATTATGGGGACGGACACCGTATATCTCTTATCTTCCCAAGTTCCGTGATCATGAGATTGTCGAGGAGACGATGAACATGCTGAAGATCAGCCATTTAAGAAAAAAGACTTTTAATGCTATATCAGGAGGAGAGCGTCAGATGGTACTGGTGGCCAGAGCTATAGCTCAGAGGTCACCGGTCATCCTCATGGATGAACCGACCACTTATCTGGATTTAAGAAACCAGGCCAGGATTTTAAATATCATCAAAGAACTTAATAAAAATGAAAAGGTTACATTCATAGTTACGCTGCATGATCCAAACCATGCAATGTTTATCGCAGACAATGTAGCGATGATAAAAGATGGAAGGATTGAAATGGACAAAGCAGAACAAATGCTGACGGAAGAGAAGCTTGAAGGCCTGTATGGCGTAAAATGCGGAATTAAACAGGGGATATCTAAATTTATAGAAATAGATTATAGTAAGTTTTTATAAAAATTATTAAAAAGTAGCAAAATAAATAGAATTTTCTCTTGATTATGTTATTCTTGTACGGGGAAAACAAAAATATGAATAACAAAACTATAGGAGAAAAAGATGGGGACAGATTTAGAAATATCGGGGAATAAGCCTGATGAAACGACAAGACACCTTATCAAAGCTATGCTCAGATATCTGAGGAAAGAAGGTTTTCGCATCACAAGTCAGAGAGAGCTGATCCTTGAGGCAATAGCCATGCAAGTCGGGTGGCATGTACATCCTAAGGCTGTATACAGCTATGCACATGAAAGAGACAAGGAGATAGGGCTGGCGACAGTCTATAGAACCATTAAGATATTGGAGGATATGGATCTGCTCAACCAGGTCTATGCAATGGGGACTAAGAACCACAGCGCAGGAGAGAGCGCTCATTACCATATGATATGTCTTAATTGCGGAACTATCCATGATATGACAGACAGCTTAACGCAGGAGATAAAAAACCAGCTTAAAAAGGACTACGGTTTTATCGCTACCAATATGAATCTATCTGTTTATGGTTTATGCTCGGCATGTAAAAAATCAATGGACAGAAACAGAGCATATCCAAAGTATAAAAAGTAATAAGACAAGTCCGCTGTACTGCGTTGCTTGACATAAATATATTTCTCATGTAGAATATTAAGGCACTACGCTCAGATACGGATAGTAAGAAGGATCATAACGATCCTCTCCGGGTCTGGCGAATATATTTTAGGAGGATGCTATGTACGCAATTATTGCAACAGGCGGAAAACAGTACACAGTCGCAGAAGGCGATGAGATTTTTGTAGAGAAATTAGGATTAAATGAAGGCGATTCTGTTACATTTGATCAGGTACTTTTCGTTAACGGCGATTCAGCGAAGGTTGGTAACCCAACGGTTGCAGGAGCAACAGTAACTGGAACAGTTGTTAAAGAAGGACGTGCTAAGAAAGTTGTCGTTTATAAGTACAAGGCTAAGAAGGGTTCTCATAAGAAGAACGGTCACAGACAGCCATTTACTAAAGTTAAGATCGAAAAGATCAACGGCTGATTTTAGTGAAGAATAAGCACAACATTCGATTAGATTAAACAGGAGGCAGTATTATGTTATTTATTAACCTTCAATTATTTGCTCATAAAAAGGGTGTAGGTTCAACAAAGAACGGCCGTGATTCTGAGTCAAAGAGGCTTGGAGCGAAGAGAGCAGACGGACAGTTCGTTCTTGCGGGCAACATCCTTTACAGACAGCGTGGAACAAAGATATTACCGGGCATCAATGTAGGCCGCGGTAAAGATGATACACTTTTCGCGCTTGTTGACGGAACAGTTCGTTTCGAGAGAAAAGGAAGAGATAAGAAACAGGTTTCAGTATACCCAGCAGCAGCTGAGAACTAAAGCTTTTAAAGACTGACGCATAAGCGTCGGTCTTTTTTTGTATATTGACACATGAACAGGCGGTCATATAATGGAGTAGGATACCGGTCTTATGTAGGTTGAGAGGGGGGTAATATGAAGAAAGATCGTTTTGAAGTGACAGGCATGACGTGTTCGGCCTGTTCTTCAAGAGTTGATAAGAGCGTACGTAAGATCCCGGGGGTAGAAGAGGTCAATGTTAATCTTCTGACAGGGTCTATGGATGTGACTTACGACGAAAGTACCGTTAACACAGGTGATATTACTGCGTGTGTAGAAAAGGCGGGCTATGGTGCCAGTCTTATGGGCGGAGAGAAAAAAAAGCAGGGAAGCAAGTCTGTATCAGGCAATTCTGAAGGAAATTCGCTTCGAAAGCATAACGAAGAGGCTACGCTGAACATGAGAAAGAGACTTATCTGGTCGATCGTATTTATGGCGCCTCTTATGTATATTTCTATGTCCATGATGGATATGATACCAGCACCTGAATTTTTGAGAGCAGTACTGCATGGAACGGAAAATGCCGTAACACTTGCAGTTACTGAGTTATTGCTTGTGCTTCCGATCATATATATCAACAGGGCGTTTTTTATAAAAGGATTTTCTACACTTTTTCATGGTGCCCCCAACATGGATACTTTGATCGCGGTAGGAGCAACAGCGTCTGTCGCGTATGGGATATTTGCTATTTACAGAATGAGCTATGGTCTCGGGCGTGGAGATATGCATCTTGTAATGAAGTTTCAGATGGAACTGTATTTTGAGTCAGCAGGAATGATACATACTCTAATCACTTTAGGCAAATACTTTGAGACCAGATCAAAGGGTAAGACAAGTGAAGCGGTGGAAAAACTGATGGATCTTGCGCCTAAGGAAGCATCAGTTCTCAGAGATGATGAGGAGGTCCTCATTCCGGCAGAGGAGCTCGTGGCAGGAGATATGGTTCTTATAAGGCCGGGGGAGTCTGTTCCGGCAGATGGGACCATACTTGAAGGGCAGACAACACTGGACGAATCGGCGATCACAGGTGAAAGCGTACCGGTTGAGAAAGGTCCCGGAGATAGCGTGATCTCTGCATCACTTAATACGACCGGATTTATTAAGGTAAAGGCTGAGAAGGTGGGAGAAGATTCCACTATTCAGCAGATAATAAAAGTCGTAGAAGAAGCATCCTCATCCAAAGCACCCATCGCAAAGGCAGCGGATAAGGTCGCCGGAATATTTGTTCCGATAGTAATGGCTATTGCAGCAACTGTTTTCGTTATTTGGATGATCGCAACAAGAAACTTCGAGCTGTCACTTTCTATGAGTATTACAATCCTGGTCATTTCCTGTCCTTGCGCTATGGGACTTGCAACTCCTGTAGCTATCATGGTTGCTACGGGCAAGGGGGCTCAGAATGGTATTCTTATTAAGTCAGGTGAAGCCCTAGAGGCGGCACATTCTATTGATACAGTTGTTCTGGATAAGACCGGAACGATCACAGAGGGCAGACCAAGAGTTACCGATGTCATTATCATGACTGGAATGACTCATGATGATCTGGTGAGAATAGCTGTGTCTTTGGAAAAGGGCAGCAGTCATCCGCTGGCAGCGGCAATTGTAAATTATGCGGAAGAAAAAGGTATCCGGCCGCTTGAAGTGGATGATTTCAAAACTATACACGGCAAGGGCGTTGAAGCCAGACTTCTGGCTAAGACATATATGGCGGGAAACAGAATGTTTCTCGAAGATTATGGTATATCCGATATTCCTAAAGAGAAAATGGACAGCCTTGCGAGTCAGGGCAAGACGCCTATTCTGATAGCCGGCGATGGGAGACTTCTTGGTATCATCGGCATGGCTGACGTAGCAAAAGCCACAAGCAAACAGGCTATTGATGAGCTTAAGAGCATGGGGATCAATGTAGTAATGCTTACAGGCGATAATGCCGTTACAGCCAAAACAGTATGTGAAGGTCTGGGAATAAGTGATTTTATAGCAGAGGTCCTGCCGCAGGATAAGGAAAAGGAGATCGCAAGATTACAGGCAGAGGGCAAAAAAGTTGCCATGGTCGGAGATGGGATAAATGACGCTCCGGCGCTGACAAGAGCTGATTTTGGAATGGCTATCGGCGCGGGAACTGACATAGCGATCGAAAGTGCAGATGCGGTATTGATAAAAAATGACCTGTTAGATGCGGTCGCGGCGCTCAGGCTCGGTGAAGCAACGATAAGAAATATAAAGCAGAACCTTTTCTGGGCATTTTTCTATAATGCTTTATGTATTCCGATCGCAGCAGGTGTGCTTTATCCGAAGTTCGGAATAAGACTGTCACCTATGATCGGATCAGCGGCTATGGGATTTTCCAGCGTATTCGTAGTAGGTAATGCACTTCGTCTCAGAGCATTTAAAGTATTGAGAAAAAAAGAGGCGGAGGCGGAAACAGCAGAAAAAGCAGATATGGCAGTTAAGGTAACATTTGTTGAGCAGGAAGCGGCAGTACCTGCTGAAGAAAGGAAAGAGGCGAGCAAAATGAATAAAGAAATTTTTATTGAAGGTATGATGTGTGGACATTGTGTAGATCACGTAACTAAAGCGCTTGAGGGGATAGAAGGAGTAGATGCGGCAGAAGTATCACTTGATGAAAAAAAGGCCAGTATAAAAGCGGCGGATTCAGTTAGTGATGATATGATCAAAACCGCGGTATCAGATGCCGGATATGAAGTAAAGGAAATCAAAAGTCTATAAAAGATTAGCATGTGCTTCAGGCCTGTAAGTCTTTTCTAACACCAGTATTATATGCAACAATATACTCAATTGATAATAGAGTATGGGGTATAATATATGGTAGATTTCATTACAAAAGCTGTAATAAAGGATTATAAAAATATTGATGACCCCAAAGTTCGCCATAAATATGGCATCCTTTCAGGGGTCATTAGTATTATATGCAATATAATCTTATTTACAGCAAAGATAATAATAGGTATATTTTCAGGATCTATCTCCATAGTAGCAGATGCTTTCAATAATCTGTCGGATATGGCGTCCTGTATAGTGACCATAATCGGCTTTAAAATGGCAAGTAAGCCGGCTGACAGCAAACATCCTTTTGGACATGGAAGGATCGAGTATGTTGCAGGCCAGATAGTTGCATTTACTATAGTCGTTATGGGCGTCGAACTTATTAAATCTTCATTCGAAAGCATCCTGAATCCGATAAAGCTGGAAATATCGATAACAACGGTCGCCGTTCTGGCAGCTTCGATAGGAATGAAGATCTGGATGGGATATTTTAATGGCAGGATCGGCAAAAAAATAAATTCTCCGGCACTGAAGGCCGCAAGCAAGGATAGTTTTTCTGATTGTATAGCCACATCTGTCGTTTTAGGGGCAAGTATCCTACAAGGATATACGGGAATAAATGTAGATGGTTTTGCTGGATTATGTGTTGCGGTGTTTGTTATTATTGCAGGTATTACATCAGCAAATGATACCATTCAGCCGCTGCTGGGAGAAATGCCGTCTGAGGAGCTGGTAAGGAAGATCAGAGAGGAAGTGCTTGAAGATAAGAGAGTTTTGGGAGCGCATGATATAATGGTCCACAATTACGGACCGGGAAGGACATATGTGAGCCTGGATGCGGAATTGCCTGTGAATCTGACGTTGCTGAAGGCTCATGATATTATTGATGCAGCAGAAAAACGTATTAAGGAAAAACTGAACTGCGAGGTCTCTATTCATGTGGATCCGATAGATAACAGAGATAAGGAGACGTTACGCATTAAAAATATCGTTGAGGTACTGGTTCACGGGATTGATCCGGATATCAAGATACATGACTTTCAGCTGGTAAATAATGATGAGAACAAAAGATTATCGTTCGATGTAGAGATTCCATGTGAGAAAGATATCAATGCGAAGGCCCTCAGTATGGAAATAGAGAGGAGACTTAGATTAAAAGATATAAACTACGGTATAAATATCACAATAGACAGATGCTATATACATGAGTTTGAATATAAAAGCTGAAAAAGACCAGGTGGTCATAACCTCATTTCAGAAGTGAGGCTATGGTCACCTGGTCTTTATATCCAGCCGCCGTCCAGCCGTATGATCTGACCGGTCAGATAAGAGGGACCTGTAAGAAGGTTCAGAGCAGTAAGAGCAACTTCCTCCGGGAGTCCCATTCTGCCGGCAGGGATCTCGTTTAAGATATCATTCAGATCATCCTCGCTGAAGCAGGCGTTCATATCCGTATCTATAATACCGCAGGATATTGCGTTAACATTTATTCCGCTTGGAGCCAATTCCTTCGCAAGAGCTTTTGTAAAAGAATTAACTGCTCCTTTAGAGGCTGAATACGCAGTTTCCATACTTGCGCCGGCCTCCCCCCAGACCGAAGATATGTTTATGATAGAGCCCTTTTTTCGCGGAATGGAATCTTTAATAAATTCTCTTGATGTATAAAAAAATGAATCCACATTGGTTTGAAAAAGTCTGCGCCACTCAGAATCTGTCATATCCTGCAGAAGCCCGATGTGGGATATTCCGGCATTATTGACGAGAAAATCTGCATGTCCGTATTTTTCTCTTATGAGAGAAAAAAAAGAGCGGACATTTTTTGAATCACCCATGTCACCGACATATTTCAAACAATCTGCTCCCATAGACCGGACTTCCTTGACTAAAGAGTCGAGTTTTTCTTCATTTTTATAACAGGAGACAGCCAGATTTAAACCGGATTGTGCACTTTTCAAAGCTAAAGCACGTCCTATACCACGGGAAGCTCCGGTAATTACGAGGGTTTTTCCGGATAGACAGGAATATTTATTATCATTAGAATTGTCATTATCTATATTATTTATATTCATAAGCAGTCCTTTTTAAAAATTTGTTTATTACATTTTACGATTGAAGAAAATAGGTAACAAGGGGATATATGTAATAATTTAGTAATATTTAAGCCTTTTGTCTTTAATAAAAAAATGATTTTGAAGCGGCTGAAAATATACTGATAAAATTGTTTTATATTAGTATTGACAAAAGTTTTTTTGTGCAACTTGTACAAATGAATGTACCGGATTAAAACATTAAAAAATCCTTATCCACAAAGATATACTATTTATCCCCATAAAATGTGGATAAATATGCCCTTTTTGGTGTTATGACCCAACTTATCCACATTATCCCCAAAAGTTTTCCACGAGTGCAGTATACAGTGAACAGGCATGGGCGAACAAGTTTTTTGTAAAGAATTTCTAAAAATTATTTTTTTCACAAAAAAGGGGAGGTATTCTTCTTGACAAAAGTATTAAAGATTATCTATGGGCGTATTTACTGGATCATAATAATTTTCATTGATTTTTATTGTGGAATGACTTCAAAATTGGTATAATTACAACATAAATTAGTGGAAAAGGGGATGATTTTATGCGTTTCATTATCACAGGCAGAAACATCGTTGTAACTGATGCGCTACGCACGGCAGTGGAGGAAAAACTCAGTAAGTTAGACAGATTTTTTGCGTCTGAAACAGAAGTTCATGTGACTTTGAGCGTTCAGAAGGAACGTCAGTTGATCGAGGTGACTATACCGGTCAAGGGGCACATTATCAGAAGTGAGCAGGAAAGTGACGATATGTATGTATCCATCGATCTTGTTGAAGAGGTCATTGAAAAGCAGCTCAAGAAATATAAGAATAAAATCATTGCTAAGAAACAAAATGCAGCAGATTTTTCACAGGAATATGTTGAGGAGGAGATCCCTGAAGCATTAGAAGCTGTTGATGGTGGAGTTGAGATCATCCGTTCCAAGCATTTTGGCATCAAGCCGATGGATCCTGAGGAAGCTTGCGTGCAGATGGAATTGCTTGGACACAGTTTCTATGTTTTCCTCAATGCCAAGACTGATGAGGTAAATGTCGTTTACAAGAGGAAAGGCAATACCTATGGTCTGATCGAACCTGAACTTGACTGATGCGGAGATGTTGGATAACAGCAGTGGAATCAAAAGATTCCACTGCTGTTATTTATTTTTTTAACTTTTATTACATAAAAATTTAAAAGTTTCTACCTATGTAAAATATTTGATTAAAAAATCGCTGAATGTTATAATCACACTTTAGCAAGGAACGTGGATTCCTTAATAAATTATTTATTATGGAAACAATAAGACCTACATTTTAAGGAGATTAGAAATTAATGGGAACATTAGCAAGTAATAAGATAAGTTCGCATAGTCGCCGTGAGGTTAAGAGGATCATGCCTTTGGTTAAGAAGGTAGAAGAGCTTCAGCCTGTATTTGCGGCTTTGACAGATGAGCAGTTGAAATCAAAAACTCTCGAATTTAAAGAACGTCTTGCAGGGGGAGAATTACTTGACAGCATTTTACCGGAGGCTTTTGCGACAGTTCGCGAGGCGGGTAAAAGAGTTTTAGGAATGGAGCATTATCCGGTCCAGATAATTGGCGGAATTATACTTCATCAGGGACGTATAGCCGAAATGAAGACAGGAGAAGGTAAAACACTGGTATCTACTCTTCCGGCTTACCTTAATGCACTTACTGGGGAAGGTGTACATATCGTAACAGTCAACGACTATCTTGCTAAAAGAGATGCGGAATGGATGGGACAGATCCATGAATTCCTGGGGCTCAAGGTCGGTGTTATATTACACGATATGAAAGATAACGAAAGAAGAGAAGCTTATGCCTGTGATATCACATATGTAACCAACAATGAGCTTGGTTTCGATTATCTCAGGGATAATATGGCTATTTATAAAGAGCAGCAGGTCCTTCGCGGCCTGAAGTATGCAATCATTGATGAGGTCGATTCAGTTCTCATCGACGAAGCCAGAACACCTCTTATAATTTCAGGTCAGTCCGGAAAATCCACTAAGCTGTATGACTTATGTGATGTACTTGCGAGACAGCTTGAAAAGGGTGAATTCAAGGGCGAAATGACTAAGATGAAAGCCATCATGCAGGAAGAGATAGAAGAAGATGGTGACTTTGTCGTTAATGAAAAGGATAAGGTAGTAAATCTTACGGAACAGGGTGTCTATAAGGTTGAAAGATTTTTCCATCTTGAGAATTATGCTGACCCGGAAAATCTTGAGATCCAGCATAACGTCAATTTGGCACTCAGAGCACATAATCTTATGTTCAAGGATAAGGATTATGTTGTAAAAGATGATGAGATCCTTATAGTTGATGAATTCACGGGACGTATCATGCCTGGAAGACGCTATTCAGATGGTCTTCATCAGGCTATTGAAGCGAAAGAGCATGTGACTGTCAAGAGAGAGAGCAAGACCCTTGCAACGATCACGTTCCAGAACTTTTTTAATAAATTCACAAAAAAGTCGGGTATGACAGGTACAGCTCAAACCGAAGAAAAGGAATTTAGAGAAACTTATAAGATGGACGTCGTTGAGATACCTACCAATAAACCTATCCAGCGTAGGGATTATAATGATGCGGTCTACAAGACCAAGAGAGGTAAATTCAATGCGGTGGTCGAGTCTGTTATTGAATCTCACAAAAAGGGACAGCCTGTTCTTGTTGGTACAGTAACGATCGAAACATCAGAACTTGTAAGTGATCTCTTAAAGAAGCGCGGGATACAGCACAATGTTCTTAACGCAAAGTACCATGAACTTGAAGCTCAGATCGTTGCAGAAGCAGGAAGACACGGCGCTGTCACTATAGCAACTAACATGGCCGGACGAGGTACTGATATCAAGCTTGATGAAGAGGCGAGAGCCGCTGGCGGTCTTAAGATCATAGGTACAGAAAGGCATGAATCAAGACGAATCGATAACCAGCTTCGAGGCCGTGCGGGTCGTCAGGGAGATGTAGGTGAGTCAAGGTTTTATATATCACTTGAAGATAACCTTATGAGACTTTTCGGTCAGGACAGACTTATGAAGATCTTCAATGCCTTGGGCGTTGATGAGGATACTCAGATCGAACATAGAATGTTAACGAGCGCTATTGAAAGAGCACAGCAGAAGATAGAGCTTAACAACTATGGAATTCGAAGCAGGCTTCTTAAGTATGACGAGGTCATGAATGAACAGCGTGAGATCATGTATGCCGAAAGGGAAAGAGTGCTTAACGGTGAAGATATGAGACCATCAGTTATCAAGATGATCGAGGACTTTATCGATGATTCTGTAGATAGGGTCATTTACTCAGATAATACGAGGGAATGGGATCTGGAGACATTAGATGAGATCATTCTTCCGGTGATCCCGTTAGAGCCGATCGTTAACAGCGGTGAATATCACAACCGGGCGGAACTTAAGGATGCATTAAAAGAAAAAGCTATCGAAAAGTACGAAGAAAAAGAAGAAACTTTCAGCGATCCGGCACAGATCCGCGAGGTCGAACGTGTTGTAATTCTGAAGGTAGTCGATAATAAATGGATGGAACATATCGACGATATGGATCAGCTGAAGCAGGGTATTGGGCTTCAGTCTTTCGCGCAGAGGGATCCTGTAGTTGAATATAAGGTTACAGGCTATGACATGTTTGATGAAATGCTTCAGGGGATCAGAGAAGATTCCGTCAGACTGCTTATGCATGTTCAGGCGGAACGCCCTGTAGAGCGTGAGAATAAACTGCATGATGAGAAGACTGTAAAACGTGAGGAGCATACACAGACTTCTAACCAGCCGATAAGGCGTGAAGGGAAGAAGATTTCTCCTAATGCCCCATGCCCATGCGGCAGCGGACTTAAATATAAAAAATGCTGTGGAAAGAACTAACAGTAAGGAGCATCAATAAGTGGCAATAGTAGAATTAGACAGAATCAGAACTCAATTATCAGAGTGTGTAAAACCGATGGAGCAGATCCAGAAGTCACTTAATCTGGAGAGTAAGAAAAGAAAAATTGAAGAGACTGAAGCGATTATGGAGGAACCGGGTTTCTGGGATGATGTTGAGAGATCCAAGCATGCTATGAGTGAACTGAAGGCGCTGAAAGATGCGCTTTCAGGTTATGAAGGGCTTGAGAAGTCTTATGAGGATATCAATGTTCTTATAGATATGGCGGAGGAAGAGCATGATGAGACCCTTCTTCCGGAGATCGAGGCTGAGTATGCGGCTTTTGAGGAAAAGCTTGAAGAAATGCGTATGACGACTCTTCTTTCAGATGAGTATGATTTTAATGATGCCATTGTTACGCTTCATGCCGGAGCAGGAGGAACAGAGGCTTGTGACTGGTGTTCCATGCTTTATCGTATGTATACGAGATGGGCTGATAAGAAAGGCTTTAATGTGGAAGTCATCGACTATTTAGACGGTGATGAGGCCGGAATCAAGGCTGTCACCTTTGAAGTCCACGGTCCGAATGCATACGGACTTCTTAAGTCAGAGCACGGAGTACACAGGTTGGTCAGAATATCACCATTTAATGCGGCAGGTAAGAGACAGACATCGTTTGTTTCCTGCGATGTAATGCCGGAACTCGAGGATGATGTGGATATTGAGATCAATGATGACGATTTAAGAATCGATACATACAGAGCTTCCGGAGCCGGCGGCCAGCATATCAATAAAACGTCATCAGCAATACGTATCACACATTTGCCTACGGGGATCGTCGTTCAGTGTCAGAATGAACGTTCACAGCATCAGAACAAGGAAAAATGTATGCAGATGTTGAAGGCTAGGCTTTATTTGCTTAAACAGCAGGAAAATGCGGAGATGGCTTCAGATATCAGAGGTGATGTAAAGGATATCAACTTCGGAAATCAGATAAGAAGTTATATTTTACAACCATATACTATGGTTAAAGATCACAGGACAGAAAAAGATATAGGCAATGCAGGAAATGTCCTTGATGGTAATATCGACTCATTGATCAGTGCTTATCTTATCTGGAAGAGCACAGGAAAAACGGCTAAGCAAGATGCCTGATTTTTGGAGATACTAATGCTACAGTTGAATCATGTAACTATAACTAAGGGAAACCGGGATATTCTCAGAGATTGTACTTTTCAGTTCGAAGAAGGAAAGATATATGTGATCCTTGGAGATCAGGATGATTGCATTACTCTTTTTAACTGCATGTGCAAGGAAAAAAAGACTGATGACGGAGAGATAGTGACCTGGGATGGAATGAGCATCTATAATGCATCTGACGACAGCCTTCTTCCCCATCTCTTAACGGGAGAAGAGTATTTAAGCAATCTGACCAGGATCTCCGGGAGTGCGGTAAGTATGGAGGAAGCGGCAAGAGATGCGGGACTTTCACATGAAGAACTGAAAGACCTGATCGAAAATCATACGGAACTTACCAGAGCAAAGATAAGACTTGCAGCAATGCCTATCATAGACCCGTATATCATGACATTTGGAGCACCGTTTCCGGAAAAGGACCATTTATGCGGGCTGTTAAAAAGATATGGCGAAGAGAAGGTTCTTTTGACAGCTACTTCAGATCCAAATGAAGCAGTAATGCTTGTTGAAAATGCAGGGGCTGTAATGGTTTGCCTGCAGGAAGGGTACTTAAAGCTTGCATAATAGAGCTTTACTCAGGTTACTAAATGAAGGAAAAAAATAATACACAAAGATATACCAGAGAGTTTGCATCGATAATTTATCCGATGCTTACAACTAAGAATAAACTTTCTAAGTCTGGAAAAGGGGAAAGATATCAGTCAGGGGCGAAGTTCTGGGCTGTTTTTTCCAGATTTGCCTGGGACATTATAAAGAGATGGTTCTGGCTGTGTCTTTTTGTCTTTGGTCCGGTTATTTTACTGGAGAGGTTCAGACCGGGTCTTGTGGGGAACAGTGAAAAACTAATAGTATTTATCTGGTTCTGGATGATAGTTATAAGAGAAGGCCTTGTATATACTAAGGTCCTTGATGTTAAAGAGACGGACCGGATCTTATACAGATCATTCAACATATCTCCGAAAGATAATTTTCTGGGAAAATTTATTTTTAAGATATGGACAGAACTTATATATCATGTTGCAATATTATTGATATTTAAGGTCTCTATAATCCATACAGTATGTCTTGCCTTCATGACTATGTTTTTCAGAATAATAGGTGAGAGAAGAGAGCTTAAAAGATATGATAAATATGAAGAGATCGATTTCGCTAAGAGAAAAAAAGCGAATATTATTATCCAGGTGGTATGTATCTGTATGGCTTATGGATTTCCGCTCGCATTGGGAGTGATGTCTTCAAAATGGTTTCTTCTGATCAATCCTATAATAACATTAGCCGTATTGGGTAAGACATTGCTTGACTGGAGAGGTCTTAGCAAGTATAAGAATTATGATTTTGTCATCAGTGAGGTTATAAATAAAGGGGCAGTTTGATGGGGAAGAAGGAAAAAGATAAAACGCCTTTGTCGCTTAAGATCACATTTGCGATCGTGGTTATAGTTACCGGACTAGTAATCACATCATTGCTTGTGGTGCGGCAAAAACAGTCGGCTTTATCTTTTCTGTCCCGTTATACCTATTCAAAAGATGTGTCGCTCAATGCGGCTAACAGTATGAATAAGGAAAATGAAGCCAGGCTGTGGATCAACGGATTTCTTGGACAGTTTACCGGTGGACTTGTGCCGAAAGATATGAAACTGAAAAAAACAAGTGTTGACAAGATCGAAGTTTATTCGGACGGGATCAACGTCAGAGTCCAGTTTAGCGCAGATCTTGCTGATGCCGGTACGGACTATTTTTCTGACTGGAATCCAAGATTTGTAAATGGAAGAATGTATTGCGACTGGACGATCAGATTTGGAGTTAATACCAAACACAGCAAAGATTCGATATACGTTATTTCCATGGTCAATAATACCCAATCTGACAATAAACATTTTTATACACCTTCAATAAATGTTGACAGTGATAGTTTTATAAAATACAAGATCGAAAACAATGAACTGAGGGTCAGTTATGATGGAGGAGATAAATATCGTATCGTTCCGATAGATATAAGAAATCTTCCGCTGACAGGAGAAAAATATGATCAGCTGAAAACAGGATCATATCAGCTGTCAACAGCAAGTACAGCATTTTTATCAGGCGGAACTACGATCAACGGAAACAAAGTGCCGGTATCTATGGTATTCAGCAATTCAATGGGAGAATCATGGACTACAGCTGAGATCGACAAGATATTTGATGTTTCGACGTATTATGTAAATATGTTCTCTAACAAAAAGGGGATAATTGCTCTTGGTTATGCCAGAACGGATTCGGCAGAATACTCTAAGATATATAAAACTGAAGACATGGGAAATACCTGGACCAGTGTAGGAAATGGACCCAATAACAGAATTATCAAAGGTATAAATTTCATAGATGAGAATACTGGATTTTTCTGCTATGAGTCGAGTGCCGGCGACCCTAATAATCTTTATGTCACAAGGGATGGGGGAAAGACATATAATCCGGTCACCTTTGAACCTCAGCAGCTGGATTCAGATGCTGAGAATCTGACATGGAAAGATGTGTATAAAGAGGCTACAGTGCCTGTAATGAATGCAGATGGAAGTCTTACAGTCTACTTGACACAGGGCAAGAACGGAAAGTATCATAATGGTAAAACAGTGGCTAAATACCAGTCCACTGACAATGGGCAGCACTGGCAGTATGTGGAACAGACACAGAATTATTAAATAACCGAGGAGCTTTCTATGATTCGAAAGAAGAATAATGGTGAGTACCAGCAATTATACGAAGCTATTTTATCATTAGAAACGATGGACGAATGCAGGGCTTTTTTAGAGGATATATGCACTATCAATGAGGTCGATTCGCTTGCCCAGCGTCTGGAAGTTGCAAAGATGCTTCGTGCTTCTAAGACATATCTGGATATTGCCTCAGAAACGGGAGCTTCTACGGCGACTATCAGCCGTGTGAACAGGGCTCTGAACTACGGAAGCGATGGCTATGATGTAGTATTAAAAAGGATCAATAATTAAAAACAGATCAGGCTGTTGTATTTGCATGGATGGTTCCGTCAGATATCATATCAGCCTGATCTTTGTTTTAGTTGTCCTTATCTTTTTTCTCAGTTTTATGGCCGGAATTTTCATTATATGAAGCGATAAGGTTTTCTATTACAGTTTTCTTCATATATACATCAAAGCTCAGAAGAGATACCATGCTTAAAAAACGAAGATATTCTTTATTTTCCGGATCCTCAACATCAGAGAACATCCCTGCTGCTATATCGGTCTTAGCCTGTATGTCATTTTCCAGCCCGGATTTCTGAGCTATTTCCAGATCATAGATCTTATGATAGATCTCTTCGATGGAAATGGAAGCGTTGCCTTCAAAGAAGGTCGTAGTCAGAGGCGTAATAAGATCCTGTATCTCTTCAATAGTTAAAATGTTTTTCAGATAGTAGATGAGCGTAAGAAGATAAATATGCTCTTTTGAGTATTTTTTTTTGTGTGGCGCGGGCAGAAGCTTTTTTTTGGTATAGTTATTTATCATTGTTTTAGTAAGAATCTTGTCCTCATCGTGAACGTTGCCGCCGCCAAGATGGGTGTTTAAAAAAGTCAGTATCTGATCCATATAAAGATCTATAGCTGGAGGCTCACCGGGATGGATCGTATCGGATCCTTCAAGTCTTCTCAGCTCTTTTTCCAGCAGTGATGCAAAATTGAAAGTTTTTGAATTATCTGACACAGCATTTTCCTCCGAAGTTAATATAAGTATCTATATTATATAGTAATTAAAACCATGAATCAATTGAAGACCGATCAGGAAAAAAGTGGATCAAAAGAAAATAAAAGAACACATATCAGACAATATGTTTGATATAATAATTACTCACTATTTATTAAAGGGGGCAGACATTTGAATATTCAGGAGTTAAATGACAAGCAGCAGGAAGCTGTAAGACATACTGAGGGTCCTCTTCTTGTTATTGCGGGGGCAGGATCCGGAAAGACAAAGGTCCTTACGTATAGAATAGCCTATCTGATAGAGAACAAGGGCGTTGATCCATATAACATACTGGCTATCACTTTTACCAATAAGGCGGCTGATGAAATGAAGGAAAGAGTATCAGCTATAACAGAAAGCGGACATATGGTATGGGTATCTACGTTCCATTCCATGTGTGTCAGAATCCTCAGACGATTTGCAGACAGGCTTGGCTTCACCAATGATTTTACTATCTATGATTCTGACGATTCCAAGTCAGTAATGAGAGAGATCTTTAAAAGAAGGAATATAAATACCAAATATTACAAAGAAAAGACTGTACTTAACGCTATTTCTGAGGCAAAGGACTCAATGAGAGAGCCGTCAGATCTGATGGCCATGGCAGGAGAGCAGGATCTCAAGGCGAAAACAGTTGCAGAGCTGTATGAAGACTATCAAAGTGAGCTGAAAAAGAACAATGCAATGGATTTCGATGATCTGATCTTTATGACGGTAAAACTCTTTAAGCAGGATCCTGAAGCTCTTGAGACATTTGCGGGAAGATTTCGCTATATAATGGTGGACGAGTATCAGGATACCAACACATCTCAGTTCATGCTTGTAAGCAAGCTGGCGGGAAAATGGAAGAACCTCTGCGTCGTAGGAGATGATGACCAGTCGATATATAAGTTCAGAGGGGCCAATATAGAAAATATCTTAAGCTTCGAGAAGTCGTTCTCCGGCGCTGATGTAATAAAACTGGAACAGAATTACCGTTCGACACAGACTATCCTTAATGCAGCTAATGCAGTTATCAAGCATAATGCAAGACGTAAAGACAAGACCCTTTGGACAGGTAATGAAGAGGGCGAAAAGATATCTCTTCTCATGTTTGATAATGCCTATAATGAGGCTGACGGAATATCCGAAGGTATTGCTTCGATGGTCAGAGATGGATGGAATTATTCAGATGTTGCCATCCTTTACAGGACTAATGCCCAATCACGACTTTTGGAAGAAAAACTTGTAATAAGAAATATCCCATACAGGATATATGGTGGCATCAACTTCTATCAAAGACGAGAGATCAAGGATATTTTGGCTTATCTGAAAGTGATAGTTAATGATTCTGACGGACAGGCCGTAAAGAGAATAATAAATGTACCCAAAAGGGGAATTGGGCAGACCACTATCGACAGGGTTCAGTTCTACGCGGATTCAGAAGGTATCACCTTCTGGGATGCATTGAAAGCCGGATCATCTGTTCCTAATATAGGTGCAGCATACAAAAAGACAGATGCATTTGTAGAATTGATCGAAGGGTTCAGACGGGATGAGAAAGTAATGTCAATAGAAGACCTGACATGTAAACTTCTTGATGAGACAGGATACGTTGATATGCTCGCAGAGACCTCTACGCCGGAGGAGCTGGCGGAGCGTCAGAATAATATAGACGAACTTATAAATAAGATCGTAGGCTTTGAAAATACTCAGGATGAGACAGAAGAGAACACAGCTGAAATGCCGGCAAAAGGCCTTCGAGGCTTTCTGGAAGAAGTCTCTTTAGTAGCTGATCCGGGCGGAGATGAGAATTCTGCAGATTTTATTTCGCTCATGACGCTTCATTCAGCAAAAGGGCTGGAATTTCCTGTAGTATATATGGCCGGTATGGAGGATGGCCTTTTTCCGAGCTATATGTCTATAATGGCGGCAGAGGATAATGGAGATGAACTTGAAGAAGAAAGAAGACTGGCCTATGTAGGCATTACAAGAGCCCGGAAGAAACTCTTTATGACATATGCAAAAGAGCGAATGGTAAGGGGAGAAAGACAAGCCAGTGCCTTATCCAGATTTGCAAAAGAGGTGTCGTTTGACTATATAGAAAAGGATAACAGATCTGTCATCGGCGATGATTTTGGATTTGATGCCGGTGGAAATGAGAAGAAAAAGGTATACGGCTCTTACGAGGCAAAAAACAAAGCCAAGTTTAATTTCCGTAAAATGGGAATGGCTGCGGGAGCAGCGTATGCTTCAGTAAATACACCGGCTACGGCACCAAGAAAGCGTCTGTCCAGTAATAGAGAGACTATTCCGCAGAAGGAAAGATCAACGGTCGCGAAACCGGCTAATACATTTGCGGCATTCCAGAAACCGAAAACAGCTGAATTTGCTGTAGGAGACAGAGTCGAGAATGATAGGTTCGGCAAGGGGGTCGTGACCGGAGTGGAGGACATGGGACGAGACTGGCTTCTTACAGTTAACTTTGATGAGATGGGTGTTAAGAAAATGTTTGCCGGGTTTATTAATTTGAAAAAATTAGAGTGATGTCTGGAATTTTATATACTCATATGTTATAATGTGCTTACTTTAAAGCTAGTATTACCGTTATGAAATAGCGATGATATATACGATATTTTCACTAAGGAGGACTAAAGAAATGAAAAAGACTAATAAATTAGTTAAATTTTTGGCGATTGTGGGTGCCCTTACAATTATCGGAGCAGTTGTTTTCGCTATTTATAAGTTTATGAAGCCTGATTATCTTGATGAGTACGATGACGATGATTATCAGGATGATGACTTCGACGAAGAAGACTTCGAAATTGAAGAAGATATCGTTGAGGCTAAGTAATTTAGTATAAAAAAATCCCCTCCTGTAAGGAGGGGATTTTTTTATTGATCATTGTAATTACAAGCTGCGGCTATAAAGCCCTTGAACAATGGATGAGGTCTGTTAGGACGTGATTTGAGCTCGGGATGAGCCTGGGTCGCAATAAACCATGGATGATCTTTGATCTCGATCATTTCTACGATATGACCATTTGGAGAAAGACCGGAAAGTACATATCCATGAGATGTAAGCTCGTCTCTGTAATCATTGTTTACCTCATAACGATGACGATGTCTTTCGTGGATCTCTTCAGAACCATAGAGTTTATAAGCCTTACTGTCCTTATCAAGGATACATGGATAGGACCCCAGTCGTAAGGTTCCGCCTATATCGTCTATATCAGCCTGATCCGGCATAAGGTGGATGACCGGATGTCGGGTATCAGGGTTTAATTCTGTTGAATCAGCATCTTTCAGTCCAAGAACATTCCTTGCGAATTCTATGAGAGAAATCTGCATTCCAAGGCAGATGCCAAGAAATGGAATATTATTTTCACGAGCATATTTGACGGATGTGATCATGCCTTCAATGCCTCGATTACCGAAACCGCCCGGAAGAATGATACCGGAAACACCTTTTAATCTCTCGGCGACATTGTCATCATTAAGGAGCTCAGAATCTACCCAGCGAATAGAAACATCGGCGCTGTTAGCAACACCGCCGTGCTTGAGCGCCTCAACAACAGATATATACGCATCATGAAGCTGGGTATATTTGCCGACAAGGGCAACTTCAACGCTCTGACCGGGATTCTTCCATTCCTCGCACATTTTCTGCCATTCAGTAAGGTCAGGTTCAGGGCAGTCAAGTTTGAGACACTTACAGGCTACCTGTGCTATACGCTCTTTCTCCAGAGCCAGAGGAACTTCGTAAAGAATATCAACATCCATGTTCTGAAGGACATTTTCTTCGTCGACATTACAGAAGAGGGCGATCTTTTCTTTGATACCCGCTTCAAGAGGGTAGTCTGTACGGCATACTATAATATCCGGCTGGATCCCCATGCTGAGGAGCTCCTTAACACTCATCTGTGTAGGTTTTGTCTTCATTTCGCCAGAAGCCTTAAGATAAGGGATCAATGTTACGTGGATATTTATAGCGTTCTCGCGTCCGACTTCGTGCTGGAACTGGCGGATAGCTTCAATAAATGGCTGACTTTCCATATCGCCAACGGTGCCGCCAACTTCAATGATGGCAACAGTTGTTTCATCTGATTCAGTATCTTCACGGTAGAATCTGGATTTGATCTCATTAGTAATATGAGGAATGACCTGAACAGTACCTCCGCCGTAATCTCCATGACGTTCTTTGTTGATAACTGACCAGTAGACCTTGCCGGAGGTCACATTAGAGCGTTTATTGAGATTTTCATCTATGAATCTTTCGTAGTGACCAAGGTCAAGATCTGTTTCTGCACCGTCTTCGGTTACGAAAACTTCGCCGTGCTGGATGGGGTTCATCGTGCCTGGGTCAATATTTATGTAGGGATCAAATTTCTGCATTGTGACTTTAAATCCTCTGGCTTTCAGGAGTCGGCCGAGAGAGGCTGCGGTAATACCCTTACCAAGCCCTGAAACAACGCCACCCGTTACAAATACATATTTTACAGACATCTCATCCTCCCAAAAAATTCGATCTAATATATATATAAAACCAAGTTATGATTATAGCTTAAATGAAATAAAAAAACCATTATACATTTACAATGTAAATGTAAGCATAAGTATTTAAAAGCCGCTAAAATCATTTGATTTATATATTGAAAGTAAGTATAATATAAAGCATATTCACGCGGTATATTTGAGGAAATAAAAAGAAACAGGAGATTTTATGGGCGAAGATTATAAGAATAATTATGGGAGTGGTGGCGGAAAAAAGCCTAAAAAAGGTTTAGGGGCCGTACTTATTATAATTATTGCTATTATTATGACATTTGCGGCGGTAGCCTTTATCAACAATGCCATAACAAAAGCAAGGTATAAAGAAACACCATATAATGAGTTCTACACTAAACTGAAGAATTCAGAGGTGGATACGGTATCATATAAAGACAGTACGATACAGTATACACTTAAGAGTGAAGCGTCTGAGGGGGCCTTCACTTTCAAACATATATATTATACGGGTCAGGTACCGGACTATGACCTTGTCCCTTTGTTAAAGGAAAAGGGAGTTACGATAAACGGATATATACCAAATAACTCAGGATCGATAGTGAGTTTTCTTCTTACGTGGGTATTGCCTATAGTATTCGTGCTGATACTTATGTCGATGATGTCAAGAAGGATGGGTTCCGGAGGGGGAATAATGGGGGTAGGAAAATCTACCGCCAAGGTCTATGAACAGAAAGAAACAGGCGTTACATTTAAAGATGTAGCGGGACAGGATGAGGCAAAAGAGTCTCTTGTTGAAGTTGTGGATTTCCTTCATAATCCTCAAAAGTATGCCAAGATCGGTGCAAAACTGCCTAAGGGAGCGCTCCTCGTAGGACCGCCGGGTACAGGTAAGACCCTTATTGCGAAGGCGGTTGCGGGAGAGGCACATGTTCCATTCTTCTCACTTGCAGGTTCAGATTTTGTAGAAATGTTCGTCGGAGTTGGTGCTTCACGTGTAAGAGATCTTTTTAAAGAGGCTCAGAAACAGGCGCCGGCAATTATCTTCATAGATGAGATCGATGCTATAGGTAAGAGCAGAGACTCACGATTTGGCGGAAATGACGAGAGAGAACAGACTTTGAACCAGCTTCTTGCAGAAATGGATGGATTTGACTCATCTAAGGGACTTTTTATCCTTGCGGCAACGAACAGGCCGGAAGTTCTTGATAAGGCGCTTCTCAGACCGGGTCGTCTGGACAGAAGAGTAATAGTAGATAAACCGGATCTGAAGGGACGTGTTGAGATCCTGAAGGTACACTCTAAGAATGTACATATGGATGATACTGTAGATCTTGAAGAAATAGCACTTGCAACGAGTGGTGCGGTCGGATCGGATCTTGCCAATATGATCAATGAGGCTGCGATAGCAGCAGTTAAGTCAGGAAGACAGGCGGTTTCGCAGGCGGATCTCTGGGAAGCGGTCGAGGTCGTTATTGCCGGAAAAGAAAAGAAAGACAGGATCCTTTCCGCTCAGGAGAAGAAAACAGTTGCATATCATGAAGTCGGACATGCTTTAGTCACGGCGCTCATGAAGAATTCAGAGCCGGTTCAGAAGATTACCATCGTTCCAAGAACTATGGGGGCTTTAGGTTATGTTATGCAGGTTCCTGAGGAAGAAAAGTATCTCATGAATAAAGATGAGATGATTACCCGTCTTACGACGCTTCTTGCGGGAAGAGCAGCTGAGGAAGTCGTATTCGACCAGATCACAACAGGTGCCGCCAATGATATTGAACAGGCGACCAAGATCGCCAGAGCCATGGTTACTCAGTATGGCATGTCGGATGAATTTGGACTTATGGGACTTGAAACTATTGAAGACCAGTATCTTGGCGGCAACACTGTCCGCAACTGTTCAGATGCTACATCAGCGCTGATCGATAATGAGATAAAGGGCATGCTCAAGGACTGCTATGCCGAAGCTAAAAAACTGCTCTCAGAAAACAGAGATATCCTTGATGAGATCGCCACATATCTCTATGATAAGGAGACGATCACAGGCAAGGAATTTATGGCGATCTTCAATAAATGTAAAGGCATTGCAGCGGAAGAAGAGGTTAAAGAAGAAACTCAGGACCAGGAAAATCAAGAAACATAAAAAATTAGATATATAGAAAAGGTGGCTATAATGGCAGGGTTTACCCATTTGCATGTTCATACCGAATATTCGCTCCTGGATGGATCAGGAAAGATCAAGGAAATGATATCCAGAGCGAAAGAACTTGGTATGGATAGTTTGGCGATAACGGATCATGGAGTTATGTATGGAGTGATCGATTTTTACGAAGCAGCTAAGGCAGAAGGGATAAATCCGATCATCGGATGTGAAGTGTATGTTGCTCCCGGGTCAAGATTTGACAAGGAGAGCGGTATGTCCGAGAGTCGTTATAACCACCTTATTTTGTTGGCTGAAAATAACATAGGTTACGCCAATCTCATCAAAATAGTATCAATCGGCTTCATCGACGGTTTTTATTACAAGCCAAGAGTCGATATGGAAGTTCTGGAAAAATACCATGAGGGTATCATTGCATTATCTGCTTGTCTTGCGGGTTCCGTACCAAGGGCTCTTCTTATGCGTCAGTATGATAAGGCGAAGGAAGAAGCCCTTAAACTACAGAACATTTTTGGGAAAGGTAATTTTTTCCTGGAACTGCAGGATCATGGTCTGCCGGAACAAAAGTATGTAAACGCAGATCTGGTAAGGATGTCTGAAGAACTGGGGATAGAACTTGTATGTACTAATGATGTTCATTACATAAATGCCGGTGATGCGCAGTCGCATGACATCCTGCTTTGCATTCAGACAGGTAAGACGGTCAATGATGAGAACAGGATGCGTTATGAGGGAGGACAGTTCTATCTTAAATCGGAAGAAGAGATGAGGACCTTGTTTTCATACGTACCTCAGGCTTTAGAGAATACAAAAAAAATTGCAGACAGATGTAATGTCACGATCGAGTTTGGAGTTACCAAGCTGCCTAAATATGCGAAACCGGAAGAGTTTGATACGGCCTGGGCCTATCTGCAGTACCTTTGTCATAAAGGATTAGAATACAGATATGATCTTGCCGGACGTGAAGATAGAAAAGACCTTGAGGAAAGAATGAGGTATGAACTGGATGTGATCCACAATATGGGTTACGTGGATTATTTCCTTATCGTCTGGGATTATGTAAATTACGCCAGGGAACATAATATCCCGGTGGGACCGGGAAGAGGATCGGCGGCAGGAAGTATCGTTTCATACTGCCTTGGAATTACCGATCTGGATCCGATAAAATACAATCTTATCTTTGAACGCTTTTTAAATCCGGAAAGAGTCTCTATGCCGGATATTGACATGGATTTTTGTTACGAAGGACGCCAGCATGTAATAGACTATGTTGTAGAAAAATACGGACATGATTGTGTATCTCAGATCATTACATTTGGAACGATGGCAGCCAGAGCAGCTATAAAAGATGTGGGAAGAGCACTTGACATTCCATATGCCCGAGTCGATGAAGTCGCTAAGATGGTGCCTCAGGCAATTGGAATGACCATTGATAAAGCGCTCAGGTCTAATCCGGACTTGCAGGAAGTCTATGATAATGACCCGGAGATCCACGGGTTGATAGATACGGCTAAAAGACTGGAAGGTCTTCCGCGGCATTCGTCGGTCCATGCAGCAGGTGTGCTTATATGTGACCGTCCGGTAGATGACTATGTACCGGTTTCAATAGGAGCCAATGGTGAAGCGGTTGCATCGTTTACCATGACGACGCTGGAACATCTCGGACTCCTGAAAATGGACTTTCTGGGCCTTAGAACACTTACGGTAATTAAGGATGCTGAAAAGCTTATCAGGAAAAGGATTCCTGATTTTGACATCGAAAAAGTGGATATAGATGATAAAGAGGTCTACGATTACATATCGACCGGAAAGTGTGAAGGAATATTCCAGCTGGAAAGCTCCGGAATGAAGAACTTTATGAAAGAGCTAAAACCGGGAAATATAGAAGATCTGATCGCGGGCATTTCTCTTTACAGACCGGGACCGATGGAATTTATACCGCAGTACATAAAAGGAAAGACGGACCAGGAGAATGTTACCTATCTATGCCCGGAACTTATGACTATACTTAAGCCTACCTACGGCTGCATCGTCTATCAGGAACAGGTAATGCAGATAGTAAGAGATCTGGCAGGATATTCCTGGGGGCGTTCTGATCTGGTGCGCCGCGCCATGTCAAAAAAGAAGGCTGAGGTAATAAATAAAGAGAGAAACAATTTTATCTATGGAATCGAAGAAGATGGGGTTCCGGGATGCATTAAGAATGGTATTCCCGAAGAGACCGCAGGAAAGATATATGACAGCATTCTGGATTTCGCAAATTATGCCTTCAACAAGTCACATGCAGCTTGCTATGCCGTAGTTTCATACAGAACGGCATATCTTAAGACCCATTATCCTGTAGAATTTATGGCGGCACTTATGACTTCTGTCATTGATAATTCGGATAAAGTTGCAGGTTATATTTATACATGTAAACAAATGGGGATCAAGATACTTCCTCCGGATGTAAACGAATCAGAAGAAGGCTTTTCCGTAGATAACGGAGCTATCAGGTTTGGACTTAATGCAGTTAAAGCTCTGGGACGACCAACGATCCATGCGATCGTTGAAGACAGGAATCTTGGCGGCGGGTTTAGATCCATGAATGATTTTGTCAGAAGAATGTCAGCAGTTTTAAACAAACGTGCACTTGAAAATCTTATCAAGGCGGGAGCTCTGGACGCATTCGGTGATACAAGAAGGGCCATGACTGCCGCAGCGCCGGAGATGCTTGATAATGCGCTTAAGAAGAGCAAAGATGAGATGTCCGGGCAGATGTCTTTTTTTGATATGTTTTCAGATGAAAGCGATCCGGAAAATAATGAACTGGATGTAAAGATCCAGCAGATGGAAGAATTTGACATGAAGGATCGTCTGGATTTTGAAAAAGAAGTATTAGGAGTCTATGTATCGGGGCATCCTTTGGATGAGGATATGAATATATGGAAATCCAGGACCTCTGCGGTATCTACTGATTTTGAAACGGATCCGGATACAGATGAGTGCAGGGTAGAAGATCAGAAGTCATATACAGCGGGCGGCATAATAAATGAGGTAAAGACTATCATGACCAAAAAGGGGCAGATGATGGCCTTCGTAACTATAGAGGATCTGGTCGGAACCTTGGAAATAGTCGTTTTTCCTAAAATATATGATGTTAACAGAAGAAAACTTACAGTTGGCGAGAGAGTGTTCATAACCGGAAGGGCTTCAGTAGATGCTAATGGCTCAGCGAAATTACTGAGCGAAAAAGTTTCTAAATTTGATGAGACACCAAAAAAACTGTGGATCAGATTAAAGGATAGAAAGAGATATCAGGAAGAAATACCAAGGTTAAGAGACATATTAGCTGTAAACGGATCGGAGCCGGGCATGGATTCCGTGATAGTTTATATGGAGGATGAAAAGCAGCTGGATAAATGGCCCGACAGCAGAAAAGTCAGAGCAACAAGAGAACTTGTGCAGAAGCTCAGGCATATATATGGAGACGGAAATATAGAATTGACCTGAAAAAGGGGCTGTTGCATTTCAAAAAGATAACTAAGTCTTTTTGATTGTGCTTACAGCCCCTTTTGAATCTTAGAAGGTCCTTGCAGTACCTATGTAGTGGATAGAAATAAATCCAGGGCCTACATGGGCGCCGATTGTTGGACCTTCCATGAATAATTTTATTTCACCAAGTTCCGGATAGAGTTCACGCATTTTATCAGCCATAAGCTGAGCATCGGCTTCGCAGTCAGCATGGGAGATATATATATCCTTGCCCTTGTAGTCACCGAGATCCTTTGCCATATTTTTGACAATAGTAGCAAGCGCATGCTTTCGGCCATGAACTTTTGAGGATGCTACGAGAGTTCCCTCATTTGTAACATAAAGCAGAGGCTTTATCTGAAGCAGGGTACCAATCAATGCGGCGGCATTGGACAGGCGTCCGCCCTTTCGAAGCCATTTTAAGTCATCAACTACAAAGTGGTGGATTATATGCATTTTTATGGATTCGATATAATCTATACATTCCTGGTAGCCGGCACCTGCTTCCTTTTTTGCAAGAGCAAGATCCACTAAAAGAGCAAGACCTCCGGTAACACAACGAGTGTCGACCATATAGAAATTCTGATCGGGATAGAGAGCTTTTATTTCTTCCTCGGCAAGAAGTGCATTGTTGTATGAGTTGGAAAGCGCACATGACATGTCAAGGTAGATGACATCTTTGCCATGCTCCATCAAAGACTTAAAGAAGTCCATATATTCGCTTTGAGTGATCTGAGAAGTAGTAGGCATTTGTCCCGCACGCATTGAATCAAAGACATTCTTTTTGGTTTCAAGACGACAGTCATCAAGATGTACCTTCTCATTCAACAGGAAAGTATAAGAAATGAACGGAATATTTTTTTCATCAAGATAATTTCTATCTAAATCAGATGTTGAAGCAGTTGCAATAATAAAATCAGACATTTGGATCCTCCGGTTGCAGACTAAAAAGTATGCCAAGCTTTGTTCTAGATTTATGCGACAAATTATTTAATGTGTAAAAATTATTGTACTATGTTCACGTATTTATATCACCTTAATAATATAAGATATTTTGCTTTTAATCAAGCAAATACAAGGATTTCATGGTATCATAATATAGTCATAATAAATAAAAATTAAATAATCAGGAAACTAAAAATAACTGTTTGAAAGGAATGTTATCTATGTATGGATGCCCTAGTTGCGGAGGGGGCTTGCGTTTCGATATTAAATCACAGGAGCTTAAGTGTGATTACTGCGATTCACAATTTGACCCTTATTCCATAAGCAAAGAAAAAGATGCACAGACAGATACGGAATTTGGTGTAACTGTATTTAAATGCCCGCAATGCGGTGGAGAAGTGATGACTACAGACGAGTCGATAACCGGCTTTTGCAGCTTCTGTGGAGCTTCAACTATTCTTGATGGAAGAATGGAGACGACAAGACGGCCTAAGAAGATCATCACATTCAAAAAAACAAAGGAAGACTGCAAAGAGATATACAAGAGGATGGCCGGCAGAGCGATATTTGCACCTAAAGAATTAAAGGATCCTCAATATCTTGAGAAATTCCGAGGTATATATATTCCTTATTGGGTGTATGACATATCTTACAAGGATAGTGTCGATATCAATGCAACTACCTCGGAAAGAGACGGAGACACTGTAATAACCAACTTTTATGATATTACTTTCGATCTGGACGCAGAATATAACGGGGTCTCATATGACGCTTCCGCCTCATTTGATGACCATATAAGCGAGACCATTGCACCTTTCCCTGCAGAACATATGCAGGAGTTCACGCCGTCTTTTCTCAGCGGCTTCTATGCTGATACAGCAGATGTCGATAAAGAGATCTATAGAAGCGATGCTGTTGAGGCTGCAAGAACGGGGATCGTGAACGGAATAAGTGAGGTTCCTGAGCTGGCAGGGTATACTTACGGAGATTTGAATAACACGGAAGCTAACAGAACTGCAACAGAAACAGCTACAGGAGAGCCGAATCTGGCGCTCTTTCCTGTATGGTTCCTCTCCTACAAGACCAAGAATAATCGTGTGGCCTACGCAGTTGTAAATGCAGAAAACGGGGAGATCTCGGCAGACCTGCCAGTTGATGTCAAGAAGTATGTAATAGCTTCAATGGCATTAGCAGCGCCGATATTTCTTCTGCTGAACTTTCTGTTCACACTGACGCCAAAGGTAGACCTGATTGTTTCTATCATATTTTCCCTGATAACTATCTTCGTTTACAGAGGGGAAATGAAAGAAATAAATGATAGACATGCAAGATACGATGACAGAGGCTTCTACAGCAAGTATGGAAGTGACTTTGCACATAATGAAGAGAAAACAGTTAAGTCGGGACCGGGGATCATCGGAAGTATAATTGCCATAATTATTTCCGTGGCAGTGCTTATTATCAGACCGGCCGATGATTTCTACTATTACATAGCGGCTATTGTTTCTATTATTGGAATTATTATTACGATCTCTGCAATTATCAGAAGATTCAATATATTAACTACAAGACCGTTCCCATCATTTTTAGGAAGAAAGGGAGGTAATGATAGTGCGAAAGACTAAGAAGATTTTCAGATATATTCTTATTATACCGCTCCTTCTTCTGGGAATTCTGCTTCCTGTGAGTCAGATCAGGGCAGACGGCCCGGATCGGGCGAAGGACAAGGCAACGGTATTAGCTTACTCCCAGTTACAGGCAGATACTGCCAAATATACCAACCCGGATACAAACTATCAGGTTTTTATCGATGACAGTTCTGATCTTTTAAGTGATAAAGAAGAGGCGGAAATTGTTGAGGCAATGAAACCTATCACTAAATACGGAGGTGCGGCATTTGTTACGAAAGCGGTATCTTCCGGTTCTACGGAAAGTTATGCCAAGGAGTTAGCCTATAAGTACTATACAGGGGATTCGGGAACAGTATTTCTTATTGATATGGGACATAGAAAGGTTTATATGTACAGCACCGGAAAGATGAGCAAGACGCTGACATCCGGTAAAGCTCTTTCTATTACGGACAACGTATATTCCTATGCTAAGAAAGGCAATTATTTGAAATGCGCTTCAGAGGCCTTCAAACAGGCAGGGACTCTTTTAAGGGGCGGCAGGATAGCTCAGCCGATGAAGTACATCTCTAATGCATTGATCGCAGTTATAGTATCATTGATAATAATGTACTTTATAGTGAAAACGGCAAGAGGTACGGTGGCTAAGAAGAATGGAGCCATGCTCGGCGCAGTGAAGACAAGGTTTAATGTTGATAATTTAAATGTTGAACTCGTGAAAACAGAGAAAAATGTAGATGCGGATAATATTGTTCCTACGATCGTCGGAGGTATAGGAGGCTTCCATATAGGAGGCGGAGATTTCGGTGGTGGAGACTTTGGCGGTGGAGACAGTGATGGAGGAGGCTCCGGAGGCGGGCACTCATTCTGATATTCAGGAGGAGATCTTGAGTACAAAAAACCAGGCAAAAGTGGAGGTTTTGTCAATAAAATAGATATACAGCCCGGATAATCTATGCATAATGCACAAAAAAATAAAGGTTTTTTTGGCAGAGATATTCTTGTTTTTACTTGAAAAAGGCTTATTGCAAATATATAATTAGGTTGTAGCAGTGGTTAGTAAGGGGACTTTGTTATAATAGCCGATGCCGAGACTGATGCAAAGGATCTGATACGAGCGCCTGATTAAAAGTAGAAGCGTTTTGATGTTTACACTACTACAAAGTTATGGTGGTAGGATGCAGAAGAAATACGCACAACCGGATCTGGACACCATTCAGGTTGTTACTTGTAAAAATAGGTTAAGTTAAAAATTCCGGAAATAAGTAAGTTAAGCAATGCAAAAAACAAGAGTTGACAACCATAGAACTAAATCTCAAGATACAACTTTTGGAAAGCGGCGAATGCACATAGTTAGTGCATTCGCTTTTTGATTGGTGTGTTTTGCAAAAAATATACGAAGTTATCTTAAGGGATATTGTATACATAATGTGCCTGTGTTATAACAGTTGAGGGGGTGGATCGGTTATGAAATATATAAAACAATTTGGGATCATTGCAGGTGTAACAGTAGTGGGTGAGATATTGAAATGGATCATACCATTGCCGATACCGGCAAGTATTTACGGATTGATAATCATGCTCGTTCTTCTAATGACCGGGATCTTGCCTGAAAAAGATGTGGCAGAAGCATCAGACTTTCTTATTGAGATAATGCCTGTAATGTTCGTGCCTGTCGGAGTAGGGATTGTTGCAGCCTGGCTGCAGCTTAAGAGCATGCTCCTGGCATTGATAGTCATCGTTCCTGTGACCACATTTGTTGTACTGGCAGTGACGGCCCTGGTGACAGATATGGTTATTAAGAAGGGGGAAGAGAAAAATGAATAGTTTTTTAATTAATTCTGTCTACATGGGCATTGCGATCAGCCTGGCCGCATATGGAACAGGTGTATTGCTTCACAAGAAATTTCCTTATCCGCTGGTGAATCCGCTGCTTATTTCTATTGCGATCACGATCATAATTTTACTTGTATTTAAGGTCGATTATACAAGTTTTAACAATTCGGCAAAATATTTAAGTTATCTGATAACTCCTGCAACTGTAGCATTGGCAGTTCCCTTGTACAGAAATCTTACGCTCTTGAAGAAAAATATAAAGGCGATCATAGCAGGACTTGCATGTGGGACATTTTCCGGTCTGGCAGCTATTTTTATTTTAGCAAAGCTTTTCAGGCTGGATCATCAGCAGTATGTAACTTTGCTTCCAAAATCTATTACAACAGCTGTAGGTATGGATCTGTCTAAGGAAATGGGTGGAATAGTTACCATTACAGTAGCCTGTATAGTAGTTACCGGAATTCTGGGGACCATTATCGCAGAACCGGTCTACAAATTATTAAGGATCAAAAGTCCTGTTTCCAAGGGGCTGGGTCTTGGGGCCGGATCACATGTTATGGGGACATCCAAAGCTATGGAATTAGGCGAGGTAGAAGGTGCTATGAGCAGTCTGGCAATAGTTGTATGCTCATTGATAACGGTAATAGGAGCATCTGTATTTGCCGGTCTTATCTGAGAGTTTTTAAAGAATGTGCGGTCATATCCGTGCATTCTTAATTTTTTCAAGGATACAGAAGTTTCGGAAGGTATAAGTCCAATATTATTGAATAAGGTAAATATTTAGTTTAAAATTAAAATACTTAATATGAAAGGAAATTATTAACATGCTGCCCCAGGAGGAAATTGAAAAAAGCTTAAGGAAACAATTTCACAGAAAAATTTTTTCACCATTTGCAAAGGCGATCAATAGGTATGAACTGCTGCAGCCTGGAGACAGAGTGGCAGTCTGTATTTCTGGAGGCAAGGATTCCATGCTGCTGGCGAAATGTTTTCAGGAGCTGAAAAGACACGATAAATTCCCGTTTGAAGTGGAATTTATTTCAATGGATCCGGGATATAATGGTCATAACAGGAGGTTGCTGGAGGAAAATGCCAGGGATCTTGGAGTTCCTGTTACTATTTTTGATACAGATATATTTGACTCAGTCGTTAATGTGGAAAGATCCCCATGTTATTTATGTGCACGCATGAGAAGGGGACATCTTTACAGTAAGGCAAAGGAGCTGGGCTGCAACAAGATAGCATTAGGACATCATTATGATGATGTAATTGAGACGATACTTATGGGAATGTTATATGGAGGGCAGGTCCAGACTATGATGCCGAAGCTTCGGAGCAGCAATTTCGAGGGCATGGAACTTATTCGCCCCTTATATCTTGTAAGGGAAGCGGATATAAAGAGATGGAGAGATGTAAACGAGATCAGATTTCTTCAATGTGCCTGTCGCTTTACAGATCATTGCGGAAGTGATGTTAATGAGCTTGCAAAAAGAACATTGGAAGACTCATCTAAACGCAGGGAAGTACAGAATCTGATCTATGAATTGAAGAAAATAAATCCATACGTTGAAAGCAATATATTTAAGAGTGTCGAAAATGTTAATTTGGATACAGTTGTTGCTTATAAACAAAAGGGAGAGAGGCATTCATTTTTGGATGAATATTAAAATGGTTTGTAACTGAAAGAATGGAGGCGATGGCTATGACGTTACAGCAGTTAAGATATGCCGTTGCAGTTGCAGACAATAAGTCTATCAATAAGGCAGCAGCGTCTCTTTTTATTACACAGCCAAGTCTGTCCGGGGCGATAAAAGAGCTTGAGGCTGAGCTTAATATGAGATTATTCACAAGGTCGAGCAGGGGGATAACGCTCACAACAGAGGGAGAGGAATTTCTTGGCTATGCCAGACAGATGCTCGAGTATTACAATCTTATCGAGGACAGGTATATAAATGAAAAACCTGCAAGAAAAAAATTCAGCGTATCTTCACAGCATTATTCATTTGCGGTAGAGGCATTTATAAAGCTGGTAAAAGAGTTTGGTATGGATGAATATGAATTTGCTATGCATGAAACAAAAACCTATGAGGTCATTGATAATGTTAAAATCCTTAAGAGTGAGGTGGGTATCCTTTATCTTAATGATTTCAACAGATCTGTCTTGACCAAGATATTCAAGCATGAAGGAATAGAGTTTCATCCGCTTTTTGACTGTGGCATATATGTTTTTCTTGCAAATGAAAATCCTCTTGCAAAAAAAGATGTCATAAACATGAAAGATCTTGAGGAATATCCATGTCTCTCTTTTGAACAGGGAGATAACAATTCCTTTTACTTTGCGGAAGAGGTTATGGCAACGCATGAGTATAAGAGGATAATCAAGGCGGATGACAGGTCGACATTCCTGAACCTTATGAAAGGGCTTAATGGCTATACACTCTGTTCCGGAATACTATGCGAAGAGCTGAATGGTGACGGATATACCACAGTGCCGCTGGACACAAGAGAGACCATGACGATAGGGTATATAAAGCATGTGAATGTGCCTCTTAGTGATCTGGCTCAGATGTACGTAGATGAACTTAAAAAATATAAGTATAAGGTCCTGTCAAGATGATCCTATCAAAAGCAAGGGGGAACTATTACGTGGAAGATAAACGATTTGCCATGCTGATCGATTCAGATAATATTTCATCAAAATATATTTCGGCGATCATTGATGAGATGACTAAATATGGTACGGTCACATACAAAAGAATTTACGGAGATTGGACAACGCCTCAATCTGCCAAGTGGAAGGACGAATTGATAACTAATTCTATTACGCCTGTCCAGCAGTTCAGGAATACAGTGGGGAAAAATGCAACTGATTCCACATTGATAATTGAAGCAATGGATATCTTATATACCGGAAATGTGGATGGATTCTGCATAGTGTCAAGTGATTCTGATTTTACAAGACTGGCAGGAAGATTAAGAGAATCAGGTATGGATGTTATAGGGATGGGAGAGAATAAAACTCCCAGATCATTCAGGGCGGCCTGTTCCGTTTTTACCAGTCTTGAGATCCTTATCGAACAGGCTGAGGATGAGGAAGAAGAGGTTAAAGAAGAGAAGATCCCTCATGTTATAGAAGATGAAGAGGTCCTGGTCGAAAAATCCAGCCAGGTACTTCTGCAATCTGTAGTTATCAATGCCATAAGCCAGATAATTTCTGAAAATGACGATAAGGGCAGAACTACTGAACTGGGAGAGATAGGCGGCAGGCTTCAGAAGAAGCATTCAGATTTTGACGTGAGAAACTATGGATACAGTTCTCTATCCCAGTTTATTGCAGATTGTGATGAGTTTGAACTGAATAAGATCAACACAAAATGTCTTGTTAAGATCAAAGACAAAGATACATTCAAAAAAGCGGTCACGGCATTTATTATTCAATGTGTAGCAGACGCGGGAAGATCGGGGATCGATCTTGGGGTCGTTGGTCAGAGAGTACATCAGCGCTACCCTACATTTACGGTTAAGACCTTTGGGTATTCTACACTTTCTAAATTCGTATCGGTCATCGATCGTATACAGATAAGTGAAACAGCAGGCCGAAAGCACCTTAATCTGGTATAGAACGGCAGATAAAACAGCCCATAGTAATGATTGGCAAAAGAGGGACTGAATGGAAAGAATTGAAATTCCGAATTTTTACGAACCGGGAATGGATCCGGGATTATATATTTCTAGAAAAGTATCCATAGATGGAGATATACTTACGACCTTTGAGCTGCAGCTTATCCACCAGGATTCGGAACCGCCCCTTAGTTCAGGGGCGATCCATTCTATTGACTGTATGTTCAGGACTTATCTAAAAAATCAAAGCAATGAGATCGCCGGTAAAATGGTCTATTTTGGGTCAAAGGAAAATGGTTCAGGGTTTGACCTTATTTTTATGGGAGACTACAAAATTGCTGACGTGGTTGGATTGCTGAGGGATAGTGCAGATTATATGCTGAACTTTGAATGGGATTTTTCATCTGAAGGTAAGTCTGATGATGTGGCCGGGGCAAAGTTTTTTATAAAAAAATATAAGATCGATGTATTAGATGATCCGAATTACCAATAAAAAACATGCGCCGGTAAAATATCAATTTTACCGGCGCATGTTTTTTATTGGTTAGAGTTTTCTGCGGGTGTTTCAGTAACAACACTGGTAGTGCCAAGGTTTTTATAAGGAGACTCTTCAACAAGAGTACCCATTATAACTAAACGGTAATTGTAGTTCGTAGCCTCACATGAAGAGAGAGCCACCACCTGCCTGGCGTTGCTGATATCAACACCGGTATCATATTTACTCATGGACTTCCATTTTTCTGCACGGGCTTTCAGCTGTTCCGGTGAATAGTTGATGCTGTAAACGCTCTCATTAGTAGGTTCAACGTTAAATACGGAGAAGATCTTGTATTTTTTAACGCCGTCTCCGGTCAACAAATAGAAGACATCATTGCCGTTCTTTCTGTAGAAGGCTTCATCCTTATAGTTATTATTAGGTGTGAACATAGAATTATCATTCATATGATGGCCATAGATAATAACGTAGTTGGAAGCCATAGCTTCCCTAATCTCGGCCTCTATAAATAATGTTCCTCCGCGGGAGTAGTTACCATAGAAGTCTCTATGAAGGTAATAATCATTATCTTTAGCCTGAACTACAGGGAGCTTAGATGAAGTAGACGGCATGTAGAAAAGAGCTTTAGTGTCATTATTCATAGATAATGCGGCATTATGATCATATGAGAATCCAAGATCTGTGTTGTAGGATGGCGGCGGAGCGTTTTCTGCCGCCGGCTTCTCTTCTTTTACGATCGCAGAAATGATCGAATTGTTGGTGTCAGAAATATGTTTATACTCCAGCTTGATCTTAATAATGTTGTATAAGGCAACGGCCATAACAACAGCGCACCCAATTATTATAAGGGTGCTGATCATAGGAAAGCCTTTTTTCTTTTTTCTCCGTCTTTCGACATTTTCATTGATATTTTCCATATATTATCCCTGAAGAAGACCCGGAGGATCAGGCTTTATCAGCTGAACCGAAGAGGGTGATCTTATCTTTTACAGTTTTAATAATTGCTTCTGTAGCAGGTTTAAGTACCTTACGTGGGTCGAAGCCCTTGCCTTCAAGATCTTTGCCGGCTTCGATATACTCTCTGATCGCAGCAGTAAAGGCGATCTGACACTCGGTATTGACATTGATCTTAGCAACTCCAAGGTTGATGGCTTTTTGGATCATATCAGCAGGAATTCCGGTGCCGCCGTGGAGAACGAGAGGAAGATCTCCGGTTTTAGCCTTGACGCTCTCAAGGACGTCAAAACGAAGACCGGGCCAGTTGGCAGGATACTTGCCATGAATATTACCTATTCCGGCTGCGAGGAGATCAACGCCAAGATCAGCTATGGCCTTACATTCTTCCGGATCTGCACATTCTCCCATGCTGGACACGCCATCCTCCTCACCGCCGATGGCACCTACTTCAGCTTCAAGGGACATGCCCTTTTCAGCGCAGATTCTGACAAGTTCCTTAGTTTTCTCAACATTTTCCGCGATAGGGTATGAAGAACCGTCAAACATGATTGATGAGAAACCTGCATCGATACATTTCAGACATCCTTCGTATGTACCATGGTCAAGATGAAGTGCAACAGGTACGGTGATGCCCATGTCGCTGACCATGGCGTCTGCCATTGCAACGACAGTTTTAAAACCGGTCATGTACTTGGCAGCACCTTCAGATACGCCAAGGATAACAGGAGAATGCATTTCCTGTGCAGCGGTTAGAATAGCTTTGATCCATTCAAAGTTGTTTATGTTAAAATGACCTACTGCATAGTGGCCTTTAACGGCATCATCAAGCATTTCTTTTGCTGAAACTAACATATTATAAATCCTTTCTTTCATATCTAAAAAAACAGTAATTAAATTACTGTTTTCTAATAAGTATCACAGCCTGTATCAAGCTTTTTCCGGTTCCGGATATTCAACACCGAATGTATCGACGGTCACAGTCTGCATAACAACAGGAGTCCTTGGTTTATCCATAGGATTGGTATCGACTGCAGCGATCGCATCAAGCACATCTTCGCCTTCGATAAGCTTACCGAAAGCAGCATATTGTCCGTCAAGATGAGGAGCATCTGCATGCATAATGAAGAACTGTGATCCTGCAGAGTTGTATGCAGCTGAACGAGCCATTGAAAGAACTCCTCTGGTGTGCTTAAGGTCATTAGCTATACCATTAGCGGCAAATTCACCTTTTATAGAATAACCGGGTCCGCCTGTACCTCTGCCTTCAGGATCTCCGCCCTGTATCATGAACTGAGGAATGACTCTGTGGAAGATCACTCCATTGTAGAAGCCTTTATTGATAAGACTGATGAAGTTATTTACTGAAACAGGTGCGATCTCAGGATAGAGCTCAAGTTTCATAACTCCGCCGTCTTCCATATTAATTGTAACGATAGGATTTTGTTCTGCCATTATCTTTCTCCTTTTAATTTAATATATTCAAGATTATAACATTTATCTTCCTGTATTTATATAAAAAATATCTGCATTTCAGTAAGAAAACATTAATAAGATCGATGTCTTTTATCATGCCATTCGGAAGGTGTGATGATGAGCTGAGACAGGATCTTGATAGGTTTATGCTTTTTCAGAGCCAGGAAGGCGAGTATGCAGAAAGCGAAGCCGCCAAGGAAATTGTTGATAAGATCCTTCATAGTATCCGTGATACCTATATCTAAGTATCCGCCATCGATCACTATGGATCTTCCGTCAGCAGTTTCGACTATGGTACGGCTTATATTGAATATTCTTAGAGGCTCGCCCTGTTCTGTCAGGCCAAGCTTCACAGAGCTTATCTGAGGGACTATATAATCCTTCTGCATATCGAACAGACCAAAATGGTCCATGGAAAATTCGAATATCTCCCAACCGGCGGCGATAAGCATAGTTATTCCCATGGAAGCAAGTAAGAGGAAGAAAATATTTAACTCTATCTTCTTATCACGGTTCAGCAGGTAGACAAGAGCCAGACCGTAGGCTGCGCACAGGAAGCCGCTGAGAATATGCAGGCTGGTATCCCAAAAAGGAACATAAATATAAAAATGTGCGAGCTCTCCTAATGTCTGAGATGAGAGAATGAAGAGGTATAGAATGGCTCTAAACAGCGGGGGAACATACATCCTGAAAATAGTAGGAATGAGTGTAGGTAGGGTGTAGAGCCCAATGCTTGTAAGACATAAAAAGAAATGTCCGGGGTTGGATCGGATAATACTGAGGATGGCGAAACAGATCGTGATCATATTTACAGCAAGATACACAAAAAAAGAAGCTCTGCTTTCTGAAAGGTTAGATCTTACGTGTTCTTTAAAGGTATTCATAGTTACAAACTCCTTACAACACACTGTGACTTAAGACCATACTAAACAAACATGTATACATTTTAACAAATATTATGGAAAAATGCCTGTGCTATAAAAAACTAAGGCACAAGTGAAAATTATAATTCAGGAATGATAACGTTAAGGATCCGACGGATATCGCCTCTTTGCTTCATTAATGACAGGAGGTGGTTGGACAGATGCACATCATCTGTAATTATACCGTCAACATTACTCAATATGAAATGGCTTATGGTGCTTGAAGTATTACAAGTCCAGACATCTACTCGTTTGCCGGCGCTGTGGATCCAGTCGATATTCCTGGAGGTCGCCGTTTCCGCCTCAAGAGCGATGCCGTCACAATTCAGATGCTCCAGTTTACCAAATGAATAGTAGCAAAGATATATAGTTTCCAGTTCAGGATACGTGGTCTCGGTATAATCGATAAGACTGTAATTAAGACTGATGATGGCACAGTCCTTTTCCATGCCTCGCTCTTTGATCATTTTATAGATATCATCGGCCATCCGGCGGTCTGCAGTTTCACCTTTCAGTTCGATGTAGAGCCGGACTCTGCCTTTTGCGGCATCTAACATTTCTTCAACAGTAGCAACAGGCGCCTTGCCGTCTATCCTCAATCGTTTGATCTCATCAAGGGTCATTTCATAGGATCTTCTGGAATCACCGCATAATCTGGAAAAATTCTTATCATGGTTGACAACATAGTGATCATCGGCAGTTCTTTGTATATCTATTTCAGATGCGTAAACACCCTGATCGTAAGCTGCATAAATAGACTCGACGGTATTCTCGGTAGACAGGTAACCGCCTCCACGGTGGGCGATGATCTGTGCATCTTTACTTATCGGGAAGTAGTAGTCAAAGTTGTAGGCAAAGTAAGTGCTGAGGCCCGCACAGACGGCGAAGTATATTATTATGCCGATCGTATACCTTTTAAAGGAGCAGACCTTGTTATGCGAATGGGGTTCTACCGGATCTTCATAACTGTCGTATATAGAAGTCAGCTTGACCAGCTGGAGCGGTGCAAACAATAAGAAGTAGAATCCTACACCGGTCACGATAAAGGCAGTAACCATGATCGTGCCAAAGTGCAGAGCAAATCCGGAGATACCGCTGAATTTCAGACAAACCAAAGGAAGTACTATGAAAATACCGACAAAGATCCCGGCAACAGCCAGACATTTAAGGAAGAATGTTATGTACCTCAGTAATACATCCTGCCAGTATTTAAACATAAGATTTCGCGAAGACAGCATGGCTTTTGATACCGGCTTTCTGCCAAGAACCACGTAGTGGAAGGTGAAGAAGTAGACCACTCCGAAAAGGTTCATAACGATCAGACCAAGTATATAAAGAGCATTGGTCACAGGGTGCCTCGTTATGGCGGACAGTATAAAGTCAGGCATCTTAAAGGTATTTGTGATAGAAAATCCCAGAGCCCCCCAGGTCATAGGCGTAAAGAAGGAAGCGTAGATGATTATCAATACACCTCTGAATGAGAAAAATCTGGGGAAAAAAGAAAAGGCTTTTTTAAAGATGGAAAGAAAAGACTCTTTCTTATGGTAAAGCACGTTCTGACTCATCAGGATCATGGCATTTATATCAAATGTGGTGTAAATAACAAGAGAGGTAAAACCTATAAGCAGAGCGCTCCAACCCTGCCATGTCCTAAGAAGGTAGGGAACATCGCCGCTGGTAAACGCAGGACGGCCGGTCACCCATAAAATGCCGCCTACGGCCTGACGAAGCAGCCACATGATCAGGACGACCAGTGACTTGGATACCAGCTGATATAAGATGATACTGGAGTATTCCCCAAAATATTTAAGTAAATTGTTCTTTTTAATTTTTAATTTAATCATATCCCCATATAATTTTGCAGACATTGAATTTTTTCATATTTTTTACGACATTCTTAGTGTAAGATAGGCGTACATTACAATCAAGTTAATTTTTGTAATTTTTATCTTAACTGAAGGAGGACTTCAAAAATAGAATTGCAGATATTGGCCATTTCTTCAGGACTTTCTTTCATACCATCAGCGATCCATACATCGATGATTCCGGAAAGCGCATTGGAGGCAGCTATATTGGCGTAACGCTGCAGGCCGGTCGAGTCCTTTTCGCTGAATGATGCTCTGAATTCCGGGGGTAGCAGAAAGTCGATGGTCTGCTTTGATCTGAGATAGATCTCAAAGTATTTTTTATTGGTTTTAATTTCTCTGAAGATATCCAGAAAGACAAGTTCAGGGTTGGATATGTGCATAGCGTCATCAAAATGCCCGGTCATTTTATCTGAAAGATCTTTTGCTATTTCAAGGATAACGTCATTTTTGGATGAATAATTTCTATATGAATATGCGTTGGATGGGATCTCCAATACTCAGACGATAAATCCTGAGGCTATGGGTAACTCGGAGGCCGAGAGGATAAATAATCTGGTAAGTGTAATGGATGGTTACTTTGAGCAAAAAGCCCATCACCTGAACGTAAATGTATTTGGGATAGAAAAGCTGAAGGATGCTATGGAACATCCGGAAAGACCGGAATATGCAAACTTTACTATTCGTGTATCAGGATACGCGGTTAAATTTATCGACCTGACCAGAGAACAGCAGATGGATGTAATAGCGAGGACGGCTCACAATAAGATGTGCTAATTAGTTCTTGCAGTAAAGCTTAAGATTGTATAAGATATGGCTGTAATTAAAAACGTAAAAATTTGATCAGGAACAAGGAAGAGGTTTTAAATGAGCAATCAACTCGCAATTGAAAAAGTTATTGGAAGACAGGTCATTGATTCAAGAGGAAATCCAACGGTAGAAGCAGAGGTCATCCTTACAGATGGAACGATTGGAAGAGGTATTGCACCATCAGGAGCATCTACAGGCGTATTTGAAGCGCTGGAATTAAGAGATGGTGATAAAGCTCGTTATGGCGGTAAGGGAGTTCTTACAGCAGTGGCTAATATCAACGAAAAGATATCCCCTGCGATCGCCGGAATGGATCCTTCAGATGTATATGCTGTCGACAAGGTTATGCTTGAGATTGACGGAACAGATAATAAAGCTGGTTTGGGTGCAAATGCTATTCTTGCGGTATCACTTGCAACAGTCAATGCTGCAGCAAAAGGCCTTGATATCCCTGTATATCGTTTCTTCGGCGGATTAAACGGAAACAGACTTCCTGTTCCTATGATGAATATCTTAAATGGAGGCGCTCACGCATCGAACTCAGTGGATACACAGGAATTTATGGTAATGCCTGCGGGCGCACCTTCATTCAGTGAAGGTCTTCGCTGGTGTACGGAAGTTTTCCATGCTCTCCATAAACTTCTTTTATCAGAGGGCAGCGTAACGAGTGTTGGTGATGAAGGAGGCTTTGCGCCGGACTTAAAGTCAGACGAAGATGCCATAGAGCATATTCTTAAGGCTATTGAGATGGCAGGTTACAGACCGGGAGAAGACTTTGTTATTGCACTTGACGCAGCATCATCCGAGTGGAAGAGTGATAAAGGGATCGGCTTCTACCGTCAGCCAAAATCAGGCAAAGAAATGACAGCAGATGAGCTTATTGCGCATTGGGAAGAAATGGTGGATAAGTATCCGATATACTCTATCGAAGATGGCCTTGACGAGGAAGACTGGGAAGGCTGGAAGAAGATGACTGAAAGGCTTGGTCATAAAGTGCAGCTTGTTGGCGATGATCTGTTCGTGACTAATTCAAAAAGGCTTGCGAAAGGAATTGAGGAGTCATGCGGCAACTCTATCCTTATCAAGCTGAACCAGATCGGATCAGTATCCGAAACGCTTGAAACTATCAAGCTAGCTCATAATGCCGGGTATACAGCTATTATATCTCACAGATCCGGAGAGACGGAAGATACGACTATAGCTGATCTTGCGGTAGCGCTTAATGCCGGTCAAATCAAAACAGGCGCACCTTCAAGGTCAGAGCGTGTTGCAAAGTATAACCAGTTACTTCGTATTGAAGAAAAGCTTGGAGACAGCGCGGTTTATCCCGGAAAGAAAGCTTTTAACTTCAACAAGTAAATTCCTTTAGCGGAAGTCAGAAGATGATTAAGAAGAAAGAGAAAACAGCAAAAGACTGGTGTGTGGATTGCGATTCCAGATGTCTGGACAGCATTGCTTTTTTAAAAGGCCTGCCTGTAGAAAAACAGAACAGGATAATGGAAGGGGCAGTTGGAAAAGTATATGAGAAGGGAGTCTGCCTTTTTGATGAGGGAGACCCTGTAGATGGAATTTATATAATCCACAGCGGAAGAGTGAAGCTTTCCTCGTATAATAATGACGGGAAAGAAGCGATAATAGATATAATTGCTTCAGGAGACACTATATGGGACGATGTTTTTATCAATAATTCAAAGTTTCATTTTTCAGGGATATGTCTTGCAAAGTCAGAAGTGTGCAAGATCAGCAGGAAGGATCTTGAGGATGTTATGAAAGAGCCTGATGTAGCGATGAATATTATCGGAATGCTTTCACAGAAGCTGAATGAAGCAGCGAAAAAAAGCATTATCCTTTCTAAAAGCGATCCTAAGAAAAGAGTTGCGTCTTTTATACTCTACAGATATAACAAGAGCGAAGAGAACAGCATAGTACTCAAGCTTGATGACATTGCGGCCAGCATTAATCTGAGAGCTGAAACGGTCAGCAGGAAAATATCTGAGTTAGAAAAAGAAGGATTTATAAGAAAAATAGGACAGAGTCGGATTGAGATCGCTGATCTTACCAGTATTAAATGTCTGGCAGACTCTGAAAACTAAAAAATAATACCCTGGCGGGTCACCCGCCAGGGTATTATTTTTTTATCCGAATACGCCAAATGACTGAATAAGTAAGAGTGCAAGAAAGATAGGCGCGATAACTTTGATCATAACAACGTATAATTTACGGCGCTTAAAAGTATATCCGCCGATAGTAACCTCCTCAATGATCGTTTCAGGTTTAACGACCCATCCGATAAGAATACATGTAAGCAATGCAACAAGAGGCATAAGAATATTGTTGCTGACATAATCAAGTATATCAAGAATCTGAGCCGTAGACCCGTTAGGGAGCTTAGCCTCAAAGTAAAAGTAGTTATAACCAAGGCAAACGATAACAGCAGCAGCGATAGTATAAATAAGAACTATGCTTGTTGCTTTTTTTCTTGACCAATGGAACTTGTCCATAAAGCTTGAAACGATGGCTTCCATAATAGAAATGGAAGAAGTTATGGCAGCAAATGTAACTATTACAAAGAATAATCCGCCCATAAATGAGCCGACAGGTCCCATAGCTGAGAAGACCTTAGGCAGTGATACGAACATAAGTCCGGGACCTGCGCCCATACCCTCTGTGCCCATAAAAACATGAACTGCAGGAATGATCATAAGGCCGGCAAGAAATGCCACTAATGTATCGAAGAACTCAATATGGTTTATAGACTGTAATAAGTTTACTTCCTTCTTAACATATGATCCGTAGGCTACCATAATACCCATAGCTACAGAGATCGAAAAGAACAACTGTCCAAGAGCGTCCTTGAGTATAAGTAAGAACTCTTTCGGGGTCACAGAAGTGAAATCAGGAATAACATATATCTTAAGACCTTCCAGACCTGTTCTTGTAACGCCGTTAGCATCAGTGTGGCTGAGGGTCAAAGAGTAGATAGAGATGATCGCGATAAGAACGATCAATATAGGCATAAGTACTCTGTTAAGCTTTTCAATACCATTAGTTACACCACGGAAAATAATAAAGGCTGTTATCCCAAGGAATATAAGCGTGAATATGACAGGCTGGGACTTAGCTGTGATGAAACCTGTAAAGAAGCCGTCAGCCGTAGCTTGAGCACCGCCGCCTGTAATATACACGGTAAGATATTTAATTACCCAACCGCCGATCGCACAATAATAAGGAAGAATAATAATAGGAACCAGACAGGCCAGAACACCTATACCCTTCCATTTTTTATGAATGGCGCCATATGCAGTTAAAGGGCTCTGGCCGGTTTTTCTGCCGATCGCTATTTCTGTTGTTAACAAGGTGAAACCAAATGTTAATGCAAGAATAATATAGCAAAATAAGAATAAACCACCGTGGTCTTTAGCTGCTAAATATGGAAAACGCCAGATGTTGCCAAGACCGACAGCACTTCCGGCTGCAGCCATGATGAACCCAAATTTACCACTGAAATTACTGCGGTTTTTATTTTCCATTTTTACTCCTCCTGTTAGATTTTTAAAAAAATATTAAAATTAAATAAAAATTAAGAATTATTATATCATGAAAAAAAGTCTAAGCAAGGTCTATAGCAAAAAAGGTTTGGTTTCATTTTGCCTATAGCGATACCATGGCAGAAAAATAAAATGGAGCGGATCTTAAGATCCGCTCCATTTTTATAGCTGGGCTTGAGGGATTCGAACCCCCGAATGCTGGAATCAGAATCCAGTGCCTTACCGCTTGGCGAAAGCCCAATATTTACTGCTCCAGCAGGGACAAATGGTATTATATAACAGAGAAAATTAAATTGCAACACTTATTTTTATATTATATAATCCTAGTGTGAAAAGTATGGAAAAGCGCTGATTTAGAAAAGGATTGATGATGATTGAACTTTGTAAACTGAACAATTTAGAGGTTGTAAGAGAGGCGAAGTTTGGGCTTTTCCTCGCTGAAAGTAAAGAAGACAGAGAATCGGTACTGCTTCCGAAAAAAGAGGTCCCGGATGATGCAAAGATCGGAGATGTCTTAAGTGTATTTATATATCTTGATTCAGAAGACAGGCCGATTGCGACTTTAAGGAAGCCTTTTATCGAACTGGGAAAAGTGGCATGCCTGGAAGTTCTTGATATAACCAGAATAGGTGCGTTTCTGGATTGGAACCTGGAAAAGGATCTCTTTCTTCCATTTAAGGAGCAGATCCACCCGGTCCGACTTAAGGATCCGGATGGGCATATAAAGGAAGGAGATAAGATACCGGTCCTGCTCTATATAGATAAAAGCGGACGTCCTGCGGCAACTATGAGGGTATATAATCACCTGAAGGAGGGTGGAGAGTATATTGCAGACAGTGCAGTTGAAGGGACAGTGATCGAGATAAACCCGGATATGGGAGTGTTTATTGCGATCGACGACAAGTATTTCGGAATGATCCCTATTCGCGAGATCCATGGAGATATTAAACTTGGAGATAAGATATACGGGAGAGTAACGACAGTAAGGGATGATGGGAAGTATATGGTGAGCCTTACGCAGAAGGCCCATATTCAGATGGATGAAGACAGTCAGATGATCCTGAAGCTCCTTAAAGAGGAAGGAGGAACGCTTCCATATGGAGATAAGTCAGATTCAGAAGCAGTTAAACAGAAGTTTCAGATTAGTAAAAATGCTTTTAAGAGAGCGATCGGCCATCTATATAAAGAAGGAAAGATCTCATTGGAAGCAGGATCTATAGAACTAAAAGATCAGGACTAATTAAGAAAGAGGCGTTGATATGCAGAAAGTGATCAGTACAGACAAGGCACCGGCGGCAATAGGACCATATTCACAGGCAATAGAAGTCAATGGTTTTGTTTTCACATCAGGAGTCGTTCCATTTGTTCCCGCAACCGGAGAGATCCCGGAAGGAATAGAGAAACAGGCTGATCAGGCCTTTTCTAATTTAAAGAATCTTATAGAGGCCTCAGGATGTAAGATAGATCAGGTCGTTAAAACTACAGTCTTTATTAAAAATATGGAAGACTTTGGAAAGATCAATGAGATATATAAAACATATTTTGAAGAGCCTTTTCCAGCCCGTTCATGTGTGGAGGTTGCAAGACTTCCTAAGGATGTTTTGCTTGAGATCGAAGCTGTAGCTGCCAAATAAAGGCGGAAAAGCAACAGGAACAAGTGGTAAACGAAATAATATTGCAATATTTTTGTAAAACTTTTGAAACAATATATATTGGGATAGCGTATAATATAACCACTCTATATAGTAGAAAGATCAGAAAAATAGCTTTAAAAAGAGCTCTTTGTAATTATAAAAAAAGGAGAAAGAGGGCATTTTCCCCTTTTTTTTTTACTTAATATGCTTTAGAATGAAACAGACTTTAAAGAGAAATGCTATCAATGAGGAGAGGTCAGCCGGTGATTTCGGAACAGGTATTAAAAAGTACAGTTAAAGGAATCAAAGAACTCACTTCAGCTGATATTTGTCTATCAGATGAAAAGGGTGTGACTATAGCAAGCAGCTTCAATCCGGACGTGGATTTTCTGAATGGAGTTATCGCGTTCCTGTCATCAGATAAGCTTATTTCTGAGAAGGATGACATGTGTTTTATCAGGGAGAAGTATCCGGGAGAAAAAACAGGCTTTGTCGTATCTGTAAGAGGAAGAGATACGGATATAGTCCAGATCGCCAGGATGGCTGTATTTCAATTTAAGCAGCTTTTTGAAGCCTATGATTCAAAAACGCTTATAAATGATTTTATCAATAACCTTTTGCTGAATAATATCCTGCCTACCAATGTAGAGAGTGAAGCAAGAGCTGTAGGGATAGAGCCGTCTGTTAAACGCGGGGTCCTGCTGGCGGAAGCGTTGGATGGCAAGGCAACAGCCGTTTATGAAGCTTTAAAGGATATAAATATTGACAGCGGTAAATATTATGTTGTTTCGATCGAACACGGTTTTATCGCTATCGTCATGGAAGTCAGTGATAAAAAGAATCTGGAGAAAAAAGCAAGGGATCTTTTGAAGAGGATCAATCAGGAAGCGCGTCTGGTGGAAAGAATAGGCTATGGGCTGATTGCAAATGATATTGCGGAGGTCAAGACGTCCTATGAGCAGGCGCAGACAGCCCTGAATGTAATAAGGATGTTCGACCGTGAAAGGGAGATCGCATCTTATACAAAGCTGGGTCTGGGAAGAATAGTTTATGGATTGTCGGATGACATGTGTGATATGTTCTTAAGTGAGCATTTTGAGAAGAAAGCCATTGACCATATCGATGAAGAAACTCTCAATACTGTAAATACATTTTTCGAGAACAGTCTTAATATATCTGAGACAGCAAGACAGCTTTTCATTCATAGAAATACGCTCATTTACAGGTTGAATAAACTGCAGAGATTAACAGGATTAGATGTCAGAAATCTTGATGACGCAATAACATTTAAGTTGTCTGTTATGGTTTATAAGAAGATCAATGCAGGGCTTTAAGCCGGTCTTTTGGAGGTTTATATGATAAGAATGGAAAATGTAAGCAAGACTTACGCCAAGGATATCATCGGTATAAGCGATGTTAACCTACATATTGAAAAGGGCGAGTTTGCTTTCATAGTTGGTAAGAGTGGTTCCGGTAAATCAACTCTTATGAAACTTTTGCTTAAGGAATTAGATCCTACAAGCGGGAACATTTACATAAATAATAAGAGCCTTAACCAGGCAACAAGAAAGACACTGCCGTTTATCAGAAGAAACATGGGAGTAGTGTTCCAGGACTTCAGACTGCTTGAGGACAGATCCGTATATGAAAATATCGCTTTTGCACAGAAGGTCATAGAAGTTCCTCAGAATCAGATAAAGAAAAATGTTCTTAAAATGCTTTCTATGGTAGGACTTCTGGATAAATACAAGGCTAATCCTAAGGAACTTTCCGGAGGTGAGCAGCAGAGAATTGCTATAGCCAGAGCTCTTGTCAACGGACCGGAGCTTCTTCTATGTGATGAACCAACAGGTAACCTGGATATCGTTACAAGTGAGGAGATCATGAATCTGCTTGCGCTTGCTAACAAGCAGGGAACGACTATTCTTGTAGTTACTCACAATCTTGATGTAGTACAGCAGATGAGAGAGAGAACTATAACTATGAGTGAAGGTAAGATTATCAGTGACATGGCAAAGGGCGGGGGCGATTATATTTATGAAGATTAATTCAGCTGGATATCAGATAAAGCAGGGCTTTAAAAATATACAGAGAAACAAACTTTTCTCAATTGCTTCAATCGCCACAATTGCAGCATGTATATTCATATTTGGAATTTTTTATTCAATGGTTGCAAACTTCCAGTACATAGTCAAGAATGCAGAAAGCCAGGTGGCAGTAACAGTATTTTTCAAGCAGGGACTTGATCAGAAGAAGATCGATCAGATCGGAGAGACGATTAAGACAAGATCAGAGGTCGATCGTATCTCCTATACATCAGCAGAGCAGGCATGGGAAAACTTCAAGGATCAGTACTTTAAAGGATATGAATATCTTGCAGAAGGATTCAAGGCAGATAACCCTCTTGCCAATTCCGCATCATATTCGGTCTACTTAAATGATACTTCCAAGCAGACCCAGCTGGTCTCATTTATTGAATCGATAGATGGAGTAAGACAGGTAAACAGGTCAGATGAGGTCGCAAGGAATCTTTCTACGGCTGCTCGTCTTGTCGGCTACGTCTCAGTTGCGGTGATCGTTATACTGCTGGCTGTATCAATATTCCTTATCACCAATACGATCGTTATTGGTATTACTGTGCGAAAAGATGAGATATCCATCATGAAATATGTGGGAGCGACAGATGCATTCGTTGAAGCTCCGTTTTTCGTAGAAGGTATTATGATCGGATTGATAGGTTCCGCGATACCGCTGGTAGTGTTGTTCTTTGTTTACGAGAAGATGGTTTCATTTATTATGACTAAGTTCTCAGTTCTTAACAATATTCTGGCATTCCTGCCAACAGGAACTATATTCAGGACGCTGATCCCTGTATCATTGATCCTGGGGATCGTTATAGGTGCATTGGGTTCATTCTTTGCACTTCGTAAACATGCAAATGTGTAATAATCAAAAGGGGTAGTAATGGTAAATTTCGATAACATCCAGTCGCCGACAGAGTTGACGGAAGAACAGAAAAAAGCGATCGAACTGCATCAGAAGATGCAGAAAACAGTCATTTTAAGTGTTACGGCCGGTGTGCTCGTAACCTTGGGGCTGGGGATTATAACTATTCTTTTACTCATGAAATTCGGAGTTGTCTCTTTGAATAAGGATGCTGTAAAAGGCCGTGTGAAGACGGAGCAGACTTCAGATCTTAATTCTGGAGGAAGCTCCGCTTCTTCGGCTAAGGGTGGAGATTTTGATTCAAAATTCTCTACTATCAGGCAGATCATGTCCGGATACTATTTTGGAGATGTAGATCAGAAAGCCGCTGCTGATGCCATGTACAAGGCATATGTAAATGCATATGGCGATAAATATTCAACATATTATACCGCAGACGAGTACACACAACTTTCTCAGACTATTCAGGGCGAATCCTTTTATGGCATTGGCGTAATGTTCAGAGCTGATGATAAAGGTGTACTGGTAGTGAATTTTACAAATGGATCACCTGCCGAGGCTGCCGGTCTTAAAGTGGGCGATCATATAGTTAAAGCCGGAGATACAGAGCTTGTAGGACTTGATATCGATAAGGCTGTTGCCCATCTTAAAGGAGAAAAGGGAACAAAGCTCCATTTATATGTTGACAGAGACGGTCAGCAGCTTGAATTCGATGTCGAAAGAAAAGAGATCGATGAAAAGTATGTTAATGCAGCAGTTCTTTCAGATGGAAAGACCGGACTTATAAGGATCTCTTCATTCACAAATAAAACGGCAGAACAGTTCAGGAGTGAGCTGCAGAATCTGAGATCAAAGGGTATAACAAGGCTGGTCATCGACCTGAGAAACAATACAGGCGGAGTTGTTTCATCCGCAACGGACATTTTGGACCAGGTATTAGGAACCGGATCATTTGGCGGCATGAAGTATAAAGACGGAAAGCAGCAGACATTCAAAGGTACTACAGAAGAAAAACTGGGAATGCCGTATGCAGTCCTGGTCAACCAGTATTCAGCATCAGCCTCAGAAATATTTGCCGGAGCTATACAGGACTTTGGTGAAGGCAAGCTCGTAGGAACTAAGACATTTGGCAAGGGTATTACACAGAGGGTCATAAGGCTTCCTGATGGCTCAGCAATAAAATATACAGATGCCCAGCTATATACACCTAAGGGAAATACATGGCATGGTGTTGGACTTACACCTGATATTGTTGTAGAATTGCCGGAGAATGCTACAGAAGATACACAGTTGAATGCAGCACTTGAGTATTTAAATACACAAAATTAATTAAAAAACAGACAAGAAATTGCCTAGAAGGAGAAGTTATGCTTTCAGTAGTAATACCGACTTTCAATGAGGGGGGCAACATTCGAGATCTTGTCAGTCAGGTGGATGAAGCCCTTGACGGAATCGATTATGAAATAATTTTTGTGGATGACTCTACGGATAACACGCCGGAGATAATCGAAAAAATCACAGAAGAGTGTCCGGGAGTAAGATTAATACACAGAGAAAATGAAAAAGGTCTTGCAACGGCAGTATTAAAAGGATTCGCAGAGGCCAAAGGTGAGTATATGGCCTGTATGGATGCCGATCTGCAGCATCCTCCGATAACACTCAGATATATGTATTACGCTCTTGAGTCCGGAGCCGATATATGCGTTCCAAGCCGCTATCTTCCCGGAGGTTCTGATGGCGGACTGAATGCTTACAGGAAGTTTGTATCATGGACAGCGAGAAAGATAGGGCAGTTCAGGCTGCCTCCTCTTCGAAAATTATCAGATCCTACAAGCGGACTGTTTATGTTTCGCAGAGAAGTTATTGAAAATGTTGATCTCAGACCGGTGGGCTGGAAGATTATGATAGAAGTAGTTGCTATGGGCAATTATTCGACTCTGATCGAGATACCTTACAGATTTTCAGAGAGGGCGTCAGGAGAATCCAAGCTTTCCAAGGATGCGACTATGGAATACCTTCAGCAGATACGCGAGCTTCGTACTCGTTATAACAAAGCCAATAAATTCAAGGTAGTTCATTGGTCATATGCAAAGATGATCCACGCATCAGAGGAAAAAGTAAAATAACAGTGATTTTGCCTGCCAGATTTATGGCAGGCTTTTTGTATTAAAAAAGCTCGAAAAAGATGATAATAGTTAGGACACATGCAGTCTTTTGTACTAAAATCTATGTTATACTTAGACGGTTTAGAGCCTACGAAAAGAAGGAGGACATATGGCTATTCTGGTCACCGGCGGAGCTGGGTATATAGGATCCCATACTCTGGTAGAATTACTGAAACAGGGTTATGAAACAGTAGTTCTGGATAATCTTGTAAATTCAAGTGTGGCTGCACTTGAAAGAGTGGAGGACATAACAGGGAGAAAGATCGCCTTTTATGAGGGAGATATTGCGGACAGGGAGATATACAGTGAAATATTTGCTAACCACGAAATAGATGCCTGTATACATTTTGCCGGGCTTAAGGCGGTAGGAGAGTCAGTCAGAGAGCCGCTTGAATACTATAATGTGAACGTTGCGGGCTCGCTGGTCCTTTTTGAAGAATTATTAAAAAGAAAGGTAAATAAAATAATTTTTTCATCGTCAGCGACGGTTTACGGAGATCCGGCATTTATTCCGATAACGGAGGAATGTCCCAGAGGGAAGATCACAAGCCCATATGGAAGGACGAAAGCCATGCTGGAGGACATTTTAACAGACCTTACCGTGGCAAATGGAGGTATGAGAGTCATTTTATTAAGGTACTTTAATCCTGTAGGCGCACATGAAAGTGGTTCTATAGGCGAAGATCCGAATGGTATACCGAATAATCTCATGCCTTATATAACACAGGTGGCAGTTGGAAGATTGCCTGAGCTAAATATATTTGGTGATGATTATGATACACCTGATGGAACACCGATCAGAGACTATATACATGTAATGGATCTTGCAGAGGGACATGTAAGAGCATTGGAAAAGCTTGGAGTCATGGGTGTAGAATGTTCCGTGACGAAAGAGGATAAGAGCGGTTCCAGGGTCTTGGTATATAATCTGGGAACGGGGCGTGGAATCTCTGTTCTGGACATGGTAAAGACATTCAGTGAAGAGAGCGGAGTGGATATACCATATAAGATCGTATCAAGAAGAGCCGGAGATGTGCCGGAACTCTACTGCAATGCGGATAAGGCCGAGAAAGAACTGGGATGGACAGCCGGACGTGATCTTAAGGAGATGTGCAGGGACTCCTGGAACTGGCAGAATAAGAATCCCAAAGGGTATGAGGATAAGGGCAAAGAAGGGAACTATAATGGGTAAATACTTTGGAACAGATGGTTTTAGAGGAGAAGCTAATGTAAAGCTCACTGTAGAGCATGCGTACAAGATAGGACGTTTTCTTGGAGATTACTTTGGAAAACAGCATGAGGACGGAAAGGCCCATATCGTAATAGGAAAAGATACAAGACTCAGCAGCTACATGTTTGAATATGCTTTGGTTGCGGGTCTCACAGCCTCAGGAGCCAATGCATATCTTCTACATGTAACAACGACGCCAAGTGTGGCATTTGTTACAAGAGTCGATGAACTGGACTGCGGAATTATGATCTCAGCCAGTCATAATCCATATTTTGATAATGGAATAAAACTTATAAACAAACTCGGCGAAAAAATGACAGAAGATGTAATTTCTGAGATCGAGAAATATATTGACGGTGAAACAGATGAACTTGAGTTTGCTCAGGGAGATAAGATCGGGTATACAGTCGACTATGTAGGGGCAAGAAACAGATATATGGGATTCCTTATGGGACTTGCCGAATATTCATTTAAAGGGATAAAAGTTGGTATCGATGCGGCCAACGGAAGTGCGTGGACTTTAGCAAAAAGTGTATTCGACGCGTTAGGAGCAGAGACATTTGTCATACATGCAGAACCAAATGGACTTAATATAAACATGGACAGCGGTTCGACCCATCCAGAGGACCTGCAGAAGCTGGTGGTGGAAAAGGGACTGGATATAGGATTTGCATTTGATGGAGATGCAGACCGCTGCATAGCTGTGGATGAAAACGGAGCTCTTCTTACAGGAGATCATATTCTATATATTTACGGTAAGTACCTGCACGCACAGGATAAGCTCACCGGAAATACGGTAGTCACTACTATAATGTCAAATATCGGTCTTTATAAGGCCTTTGATGAACTGGGGATCTCTTATGAAAAGACAGATGTTGGAGATAAAAATGTATATGCATGTATGGTTCAAAACACCTATATTTTAGGCGGAGAACAGTCAGGACATATTATTTTTTCCAAACATTCGACGACAGGAGACGGACTTATTACAGCTATCAAGCTTATGGAGGTAATGATCGCATCCAAGAAGCCTGTAAGTCAGTGCATGGAAGGACTGCATATCTATCCTCAGCTATTAAAAAATGTTAGGGTAAGAGATAAAGAAGAGGCCTTGCATGATGAAAAAGTCAACGCTCTTATTGAAGAAGTGGAAAAAGAGCTTGGAAACGATGGAAGAGTCTTAGTCAGAAAATCAGGAACAGAACCTCTTATCAGGGTTATGGTCGAGGCGGAAAGTGCTGAGAAGTGCGAGGAACTAGCTTGTAAAATTGCCGAAGAGCTTGAGAAGTTCTCGGAGTGATCGGGTAAAAAGGTATGGATAAGATAGAAATAAGAGCAAATGCAAAAATCAATCTGGGACTTGATGTCTGCTATCCCAGAGAAGATGGATATCACGAAGTAAAGATGGTTATGCATTCTTTAGATCTAAGTGATAGAGTCACTCTGGAAAGAAGATCGGATGATGAGATCCATCTTATTACTGATGATTCTGCGCTGCCGACAGATCATAGAAATCTGGCGGTTAAAGCGGCAAATGCATTTATTTCAAAGGTAAAAGAAAAAAAATATTTTTCAAATGTGAAATTTGGTGTTAATATTTTTATTGAAAAAAATATTCCTAAGGAAGCAGGGCTTGCAGGTGGAAGCACTGATGCAGCAGCTGTTATCAATGGAATGGATGAACTTTTCAGTACTGCTCTTTCTGCAGAGAAAAGAATGGATATAGGAGCGATAATAGGCTCGGATGTTCCTTACTGTGTCGTCGGAGGAACAGCGCTGGCGACAGGCAGAGGAGAAAAGATCCGAGGCATCAGGAATTTTCCGGATGCGGTATTTGTTCTTGTGAAACCCAAGGTGGGAGTTTCGACAGGACAGGCCTACAACGCGATCGATTCAGACACTGGCAGAAAGCATCCTGACATCGATGGCTTGGTGGCGGCCATAGAAGAGGGAAAAGGATTGAATGAAATAGCCGGTCTTATGGAGAACTCGTTTGAGAGGGTAATTATAAAGTCAAACCCTGTGGTTGGTGAGATAAAGAAGGACATTGAGTCAGGAGGAGCCGTAAAGGCTCTGATGAGTGGAAGCGGTCCAACTGTATATGGTATTTTTCCAGATGAAAGAGCGGCTAAGAAGATTGTGGAGATAATGACTTTAAAATATAGAGACGCAGAGGTCTTTATGGCAAGGAGTGTTCAATGAAAGATGATATGAGATTGGATGCAAGTCTTAGCCTGCCATTACGTGAGGTTGTGTTTTTAAGGCTTCGTCAGGCAATTTTACAGGGAGATCTGCAGCCGGGAGAAAGGCTTATGGAGATCCAACTGGCGAACCAGCTGGGAGTAAGCAGGACGCCTGTCCGTGAGGCTATCAGGAAACTGGAGCTGGAAGGGCTCGTGACTATGATACCAAGAAGGGGCGCAGAGGTTGCTAATATTACCAAGAGAGATATGCAGGATGTTCTGGAAGTAAGATCAACATTGGAAGAATTAGCAGTAGAATTATGCTGCCACAGGATCACAAGTGAAGGTCTGTCAGAGCTCAAAAATGCCAGCAAGGTCTTCGAAGCTGCAGTCAAGTCAGGTGATGTCCTTACAATGGCGGATGCAGATATTAAATTTCATGACATTATTTATAAGGCGACGGGAAACAGACGTCTTATACAGATCATTAACAATCTGCGCGAACAGATATACAGGTACAGACTGGAGCACATTAAAAATGAATCCACTCGAAGATCTCTTATTGATGAGCATAATGAGATCCTTGAAAAGATAGTGAACAGAGATGTGGAAGCTGCCCGTAATTCTATTCGTAAGCACATATATAAGCAGGAGCATGATATTACAGCTGCTATAGAATTACATGAAAAGGAAGCTGAAAGTGGAAGTATCTAATGTAAAGGTCAAAATGATCAGAAATCAGGATGGTGAAGAAGAAGAGATCATCTGCGGGGGAAATACCAGCATCGTTGGAGAAAACAGGGTCGTTTCTTTTGTTCATGATGAAGGCGAAAATGGGAAAAACACTCATCTTCTTAAGATATCTCCGAACAGGATGGAATGGTCTAAAAAGGGATCGTCTTCGGCTAGCACTGAATTCTCGTCAGGCAGCAGGGTCCCGTTCGTCTTATCAACGCCATATGGAGACCTTGAGATGGAAAATCATACTCACAGTCTGGATATAACACGTCTGGGCGAGACGGATATGGAAATAAAAATAAAATATTCACTTTATCAGGCCGGAGGTCTGGTAGGCGATTATGATATGAAAATATATATAGAATTTTAAAAAATATCGGCACAGTTGATAGTGATATCGGCTGTGTCGTTTTTTTATCCCTCATGGGAGGATTAATTTGATATTTCCATTATGATAAAATCGTCTCAAATATTCATTGAATAGACAGAAAGGAGGGGAACTGCAGCGAGTATGTATTGCCAGAGCGGTAGCTGTCTCACCAAGCATACTGGTATGTGATGAGGCAACTTCGGCGCTGGATGTTTCCATTCAGAAAAAAATATTGACCTTGCTTTCCGAATGCCAGAAGAAGGCTGATTTCACAAATATACTCATAACTCATGATCTGGCGCTGGCAGAGCATTTCTGTGACAGGGTAGTCGTAATGAGGTCAGGCAAGCTGGTAGAAATACTGGAAGCAAGGCATTTAAAAAGAAATGCCAAAGAAGAATATACGAGAAAACTTTTGGATTCCGTATATTCATTAAAGAAATGAGATAATATAAAAATGAGGAGCATCGATAATTGACCGACGCTCCTGCTTTTTTATGCTTGTATATTTCTTCTGTTCATCAATAATTCATTCTTAAGATCAAAAAGTTCCTGAGAAAGATCAACATGGACCTCATGAGGGTTAAGGATCCTGCGGGATTCTTCCCATATCGTTTCGATCTCTTCGGCACGATATCTGCGTATATCCATGACAGACGGACTTTCATAAACACAGCGGCCATCCTTGAAGATATTGACATGGAGAGGCCTGATCTTATATTTGCCAGGTTCCATTATAGTTCTTTTCCAGGTCTCTTTAGGATCGAACAGCTCTAAAGGTTCGTTTTCATCGAACCTCTCATGAGCAAGAGCGATAAGATCAGCAAAGATAGTTCCATGTTCTCCGTATATTCTATAGATGACCTTATCTCCGGGATTAGTGATCTTGACCGTATTTTCGGATATCTTGATCTTAGGGATCATTTCTCCACTATCGCCTTCAATGGCGGCTAATTTATAAACACCTCCAAAGGCGGGATCATCTTTAGCGGTGATCAGCTTGGTTCCGATCCCCCAGGCATCTATTTTAGCCCCCTGTGCGATCAGGGATTCAACCAGATATTCGTCCAGATCTCCTGAGGCTGAGATCTTTGCATCAGAAAACCCGGATTCATCCAGCATGATGCGTGCCTGTTTAGTAAGATATGCAAGGTCTCCTGAATCAAGGCGGATCCCGTAGCTTCCAAATTCAACACCCTCATCCTTTAATTCACGGAAGACACGAATAGCATTGGGAAGCCCTGATGCTAATGTATCGTAGGTATCTACAAGCAGGATACAGTTTTCAGGGTATAGCTGAGCGTAAGTCCTGAATGCTTCGTATTCGGTTGGAAATGACATGATCCAGCTGTGGGCATGAGTTCCCATCACGGGTATATTAAACTTCTGGCCGGCCAGCACATTGCTTGTTCCAACGCATCCGGCTATCACTGCAGCTCTTGCTCCGTAGATAGCGGCATCGGGTCCCTGAGCCCGTCTGAGTCCGAATTCCATTATGCCGCTTCCTCGGGCGGCACTGACGACTCGAGCTGCCTTTGTTGCAATGAGGCTTTGGTGGTTGATTATATTAAGGACAGCTGACTCGATCAGCTGTGCCTGATCTATAGGAGCTTTGATCTTAACAAGAGGTTCATTTGGGAAGACCACGGTGCCTTCGGGGATAGCATCGATATTTCCGGTAAATCTGAAATCTTTTAATGATCCGAGGAAATAATCATCAAATTGCCCTGTAGATCTGAGATATTTAATATCTTCATCCGTAAAATGCAGATCTTCGATATATTCGATCAATTGCTCCAGTCCGCACATAATGGCATAGCCGCCCTGAAAGGGGTTTTTTCTGAAGAAAAGGTCGAAAATAACACGTTTGTGATTATTTGCCTTAAAATAACCCTGCATCATTGTCAGTTCGTAAAGGTCTGTAAGAAGTGTAAGATTCCTTGCCATAAGCTCCTCCTGCAATCTGGATGATCGTTTTTATCAAAATGTTACTAACGATTATACATGAAAGCCTGAAAAAAGGTATAAAAAAAGGAAGCAGAGAAAATATTTTTTCCGCTTCCTTTAAAAGAAAGATATTATTTCTTTTTTACCGGTTCGATCGGCTTACTTCCACGTGTTGGTCTGAAACCAACAAGATATATACCTGAAACTTCAGCTTTTACATTTGTTTTGACAGGTATGGTGTCAAATACTTTTTTATCGGCAACCAGGGAAATGATCTTACCGCCGGCTTTAGCCTTGACGATCGGCATTTTACGGTTATGGACCCTTTTTGGAGCCTGTTCTAAAACGATCTTAGGAAGACCTGCTTCCTTAAGAGGAAGCTTTTTCTTGTCGATAATTAACATATCCATAGTCTGCTTAGTCTGATCGATAGCAGCCTGTGTTTCATCCTGTCTTTTCTGCATTTTTTTGCCGACAGTAAAGTAAACAATTAAGAGAGCTACTGCAGCAGCTGCAACAGCAATCAGTAAAATGATTAACCAAATAGGCATGAGTCATCCTCCTAGAATTAATTAAAAACTGCGATATAGTATAGCATAGATATAACGCAAAAACTATGTTTTTTATATTTATCAGCTGCCAATATTGCGGTTAAATACGACAAGCATATCCTGACGGATCTTTTCATGGATAGTTTTCAATTCTTCCTTTGATAGATCTTTTGTATCAACGGGAGGCAGAAATTCAATACATGTATTTTGCGGATGCAGCCATGGAAAATGGTCTTCAAATACTTCGCGTGTATTGGTGATCACCATTGGGACGATCTTTGCTCCGGGTTTTATTGCTAATTTAAAGCTTCCTGCATGAAATTCCTGGATGCCATCACCCTCATTCCTGGTGCCTTCAGGAAAGATCAGAACAGAGGTACCACTTTTTATAAGGGTGATACCATCCATTATCATTTTCATACCGGCTCTCATGTCATCTCTGGCAAGAAAAAGACATCCTATCCTTTTCATCCATGCGCCGATAAAGGGAACCTTTTTTAAAGATTCCTTAGCGACTATAGATGTAGGGATGGATAGATGAGGATAACCTAAGATCAGATCATAGAAACTCCTGTGGTTAGCTACAAATAAGACAGCGTCCCCTTTTGGTATATTTTCTGAACCTTTTATAGTATTTTTAGCACCTGAAAGTGCTGTAAGACATGCAAAGCCCCAATTTATAAGTCTTTGAGAATATTGCTGAGCCTTTACTTTATTTTTCCTGCGAAGAAAGTACTCGCAGGGAAGAGTAAATATACTCAATATCATGAATAGAAGTACATAGGCTAAACTAACGATAGTTCTAATGAATGGCATATTGTTTCGCTCCTGATGAATAGTGCAGTTCCTGATCACTGGTTATGAAGACAGCTTCAAAGTCTTTCAGTGATTCTATAAATTTCATACCCTTTTCCAGTCCTAATACATAACATGTGGTGCTGAGACAGTCTCCATCAAGAGAACTGTCGGAAATAATAGTGACCTGATAGAGATTGTTGTCATATGGGTAACCGGTCTTGGGATTTAAAATATGGTGGTAAAGCTTTCCGTCGTCACCCTTAAAATATCGTTCGGAGATACCGGATGATACAGATGACTTATCTTTAAGAGAAAGAATTGCCGAAGTCGTACCGGAGCTTGCGAAAGGCTTTTGTATACCGATCTTAAATGGGTCATTACCTTTGCCGCCCATGCATAATACGTTGCCGCCGAGATTGATCAGGGCGTGTCTGACTAATCTGGAGGCCAGATACTCTTTTAAGCGGTCTGCAATATATCCCTTTGCTACGGCGCCGAGATCTATTATAGTCTGTTTGGGCTTGTTTATTGTCCAATCACCATTCGGATCACCAGGGTCCAGGGGGCGTACACTTATTTTTGAGTCATCTACGGTAGCAAGAGCCTCCTTTAAGGCCGACTCCGGAGGAATTATTTTTTTATCTGAGGAAAAATCCCACAGACTGGAGACGCGACCAATACTGATCTGGAAGTTTCCGTCCGTTTTATTGGATATTTCCAAAGCTGCATCTATAGCTTTGCCAAGGTCTGCTGGAATAGTTGTTATCTGATCGTGATTTACCTTCCATAGAACAGAACCTTCTTTCTGCATGGAAAAAATATCTTCATATTTATCGCATTGTGCAAGGGTATCCTTTGCAATGGAAGGGTCTACGTCATCGTAAATATTTACAGATACGTAAGTGTCCAGCTTAAAATCATTGGCTTTTATAGGTTCCTTTAATATAGCGCTGCCATTTCTATTTGCACAGCCTGAAAGGTTTACCCCTAAAACACTTATCAGACCAACAGCGGCAGAAAGGACCAAAGTTTTTTTGATTTTTCTTTTCGTTGATAATGACATATTAATTTTTTTCTTTCTACTATATTTATTTCCCTGAATTTATAAATGCTATTCTAGCATATAAGCCGGTCGAATATTAACATTGTATGAAAAATATTCACTTTTAGGGGGTTTTATGTTATAAATAGCCTTATTGGACCAAGACATATGAGATTTGGGAGGGCTTTATGAATAAAGTAGGTGTAACAATGGGACTGGCGGCAGTTGGGGCTGCGGCGATTACGTTAACGGCATGCGGAACTAATAAGTTTAATGGTACTTCTACCAAGAACACTAATATTACGGCTATGGAGTACAATGATTTTTATAAGCATACAGCAGACGTATATAAGGATAAAATAAAGCTGGGAGACTATAAGAATCTGACAGTTGCAGCAGTGGATCGTTCCAATGAAAATATTACCGACGATGCTGTAGATAAACAGCTGGAAACTATAAAGAAAAAGTTTACCAAGGAAGAGGATGTTACGTCCGGCGGAACGACTCAGTCAGGCGATGCTATCGTACTTAACTATACGGGTTACATGGACGGACAGGCTTTTGAGAATGGAAGCGCGACAGACCAGTCCTACACTATAGGATCAGGTAAGTTTATAAGTGACCTTGATAAGGGACTCGTTGGAAAGCAGGCTAACCAGGAATATGAGATCCCGGTAAAATTTCCGGACAACTACTCATCAAGTAACCTGGCAGGAAAGAATGCTGTCTTCAAAGTAAAGATCACTAAGATAACAAGAAAAACGGCTCCTGAACTAACAGATGATGTTGTTAAGGCAAATGCAGCTAAGCTTGAGGTGGACGGATATGGAGCAAATCTTAAAACAGTTGATGATCTGAAAAAGGGCGTTAAGACCGCGCTTCACGATGCAGCGAAACTTAACAACGATACAAAGATCCTTTCAGAGGCGATCGCTAAGCTGGAGGAAACAGGTTATACAGTATCTGAATATCCTGAAGAGGAACTCCAGGCATATGTATCCAATATGAAGACTAATATGCAGTCTCAGTATAATACATACGGAAGTGCCAAAGGCTATAAGACTTTTCAGGATTATCTTAAGGCAACTATAAAGGTTTCGGATGATGCAGCTTACGATGAATATTGTAAGAATTCAGTCAAGAAATACATGAAGGAAAAGATGGCAATCAGTGTTATCGCATCTCAGAACAAGATAAATATATCAGTAGCAGACCTTACCAAGTTTGGTAATCAATATGCATCATATTATGGATATACCTCATACCAGCAGCTTATTGAAAAGTATGGAAAGCAGCTTAACTGTGAGGTCGGATATAATACTCTCAGAGCCAAGACTGCGGAGTGGTTCGCATCAAATGTGAAAGAGGAAGCTGCGACAACTCAGCCTTCTCAGTCAACAGAAGCAACGACCTCAGCAAACTAAAAAGTTTAATAGAAAAAATCAATGCCTTTCGGGAATTACACTGAAAGGCATTTTTGCATAAAAAATGCCACCGTGTTAAGGAGAGTTAAAACACGGTGGCTGTCCTGTCATCAGAACTTGTCTGATGTCTTAAACGAAGGCTTGGGGTTTCCTTCGTTTAGGAGGGAAAAAATATGAAAAAAATTTGTTTTCAGGAACAAGTCTGTTGTTTGTTCCTTAGAGGGTATATTATAAGCGATTTGTGTGCAAAAGTTGACTGATATGTGAATTAATTGTGAAAAAACAAGACTGAGTGTAAAGTTTGATGAAACATTTAATTGTATTTCGATATTTTAATTAATAAAATAATTAAATTGAAAATCAGATTCATTTTCAGGTCTTCAAAATACAAAATAAAGGGGTCGGATTTTAATATAGACACATGCCCACTTTATCAAAAGTGTATAAACGATGTCCCCCTATATCAATCTTGACTGATGGTCACTAATAAAGTAACATATTAAAAACTATGTAGCTTTTTGACTGTGGTATGGCTGTCAAAGATAGGAAAGGAAATTTTTTACAATGGAGAAAAGATTATTTACTTCAGAATCTGTTACAGAGGGACATCCGGATAAGATCTGTGATCAGGTATCAGATTCTATTCTTGATGCTATTTACGCTCAGGATCCATTTGCAAGAGTAGCTTGTGAAACTCTTACAAATACAGGTTTCATTATGGTGATGGGTGAGGTTACAACAACAGCTCAGATCGATATTCCTACGATCGTTCGTGAAACAGTAACTGAGATCGGATATGATACCTCAGAAAAGGGATTTGATGGAAATACCTGTGCTGTAATGGTCGCTCTCGACAAGCAGTCACCGGATATCGCTCAGGGTGTTGATCAGGCTATCGAGATAAGAGAGTCAGAAGCTTCTGATGCTGAACTTGATGCTATCGGAGCCGGAGACCAGGGAATGATGTTTGGTTATGCTACGAACGAAACTGAGGAGTATATGCCATATGCATCTGCGCTTGCACAGAAGCTTGCCCGTCAGCTTGCCAAGGTCAGAAAAGATGGAACACTTGCTTATTTAAGACCGGATGGAAAGACACAGGTAACAGTTGAGTATGATGTAAATAACAAGCCTATCCGTCTTGATGCTATCGTTGTTTCAACACAGCATGCGCCTGAGGTAAGTCAGGAGCAGATCGTGAATGATGTTAAGAAATATGTTATAGATGCTGTAGTTGATTCTAAGATGGTAGACGCTGATACAAAGATCTACATCAATCCAACAGGCCGCTTCGTTATCGGCGGACCTAATGGTGATTCAGGCCTTACAGGACGTAAGATCATCGTTGATACTTATGGCGGAGCTGCAAGACATGGCGGCGGAGCTTTTTCAGGTAAAGACTGCACGAAGGTAGACCGCTCTGCGGCATATGCAGCTCGTTATGTTGCTAAAAACCTTGTTGCGGCAGGCTTTGCGGATAGAATGGAGATCCAGGTATCATTTGCTATCGGTGTTGCAACACCTACTTCAATAATGGTCGACACATTCGGAACAGGCAGGCTTCCTGAAGATAAGATCGTTGAGATAGTTCGTAAGGAGTTTGACTTAAGGCCGGCCGGTATCATCAAGATGCTTGATCTTAGAAAGCCTATCTACAAGCAGACAGCAGCTTATGGTCACTTTGGCCGTACAGATCTTGATCTTCCTTGGGAGAGACTTGATAAGGTAGAAACTCTTAAAACATATCTTTGATCTATAGTATAGTATTTTCAGGCGTCGGGATCGATCAAATCCCGGCGCTTTTTTAGTGAAAATTTATACAGGTTTGCACTTTTCAATTACGGGTGATTTGTATATAATTACTTGTACGGTTAGATAGGAAAGGGGATATATATGTTATCTGCTGATATTGGAATAGATCTTGGTACAGCCAGTATCCTGGTTTACATAAAAGGAAAAGGCGTAGTTTTGAAGGAGCCGTCAGTAGTAGCCTTTGATAAGGATACAAATAAAATAAAGGCGATCGGTGAAGAAGCTAGACTTATGCTTGGAAGGACCCCTGGTAATATCGTGGCTGTCAGACCTTTACGCCAAGGCGTAATTTCTGATTACAGAGTCACGGAGAAAATGCTGAAGTATTTCATTGATAAAGCGGTTGGAAGACATATGTTCCGCAAACCAAGGATAAGTGTCTGTGTACCATCAGGCGTTACAGAGGTTGAAAAGAGAGCGGTCGTTGATGCTACTATGCAGGCCGGAGCCAGAGAAGTTTCTATTATAGAAGAGCCTATTGCTGCAGCGATCGGTGCGGGTATCGACATATCAAGACCATGTGGGAATATGATCGTGGATATTGGCGGAGGCACTACAGACATTGCAGTCATTTCGCTTAATGCAACGGTAGTCAGCGCGTCTATAAAGATCGCAGGTGATGACTTTGATGAAGCTATAGTAAGATATATGCGAAAAAAACATAATCTGATGATTGGTGAAAGGACCGCAGAAGAGATCAAGATAAAGGTAGGATGTGCATATCCACTGCCGGAAGTAAGGACCATGACAGTTAAGGGAAGAAATCTCGTTACAGGACTTCCTAAATCTATTGAGATAACTTCCGATGAAATGGAGGAGGCGCTCAGAGAAGCGACGGGTCAGATCGTTGAAGCGGTACATAGTGTACTTGAAAAAACACCGCCTGAACTGGGCGCTGATATTGCTGACAGGGGCATAGTGCTTACCGGAGGAGGAAGTCTGCTTACAGGTCTGGAGGAACTGATCGAGTCTAAAACAGGGATCCAGACAGTGACGGCTAAGGACCCTATGACAGCAGTAGCAGTTGGTACGGGTAAATATGTAGAGTTTATGGCTGGACACAGAGATAGATCGGACAGGTAAGCCGATTGAATAAAAGGAATAGGGGTATCCCTATTCCTTTTATAGTAAGGAGGATTTATGAGCGCTGGATCTGAGAAGCAGATAGAAGGGTACGTCGAGAGTATAACCTTTAGAAACGAAGAGAATGGTTATACTGTATTTTCGCTTTCATCTAAGTATGACATTATCACTTGTGTCGGAATAATTGCCATTATCTACAGCGGTCAATATATAGTCGCCGATGGCAGCTTTGTTAATCATCCTATATACGGGGAACAATTTTCTATTACATCTTTTGTGACAAGAGAGCCTCATTCCCGAGAGGCTTTTTTGAAATTCATATCTAGCGGCGCTGTCGCCGGAATCAGAAAAAAGAACGGAACAAAAATAGCAGATAGATTTGGCGATGATTCATATAGGATCATGCTTGAAGAGCCTGAGACATTGGCTAAAGAGATCAAGGGTATTTCGCTGAGCCAGGCCTATGAATTTCAGAGGATATTAGTCGATAATAAACAGATCAACGATGCTGTTTTATATCTTCAGAAATTTGGTATCGGGACGAACCTTTCAAAAAAGATCTATAACAGATACAAGGAAACTCTCTATAGTATAGTTGAAAAGAACCCATATAGACTGGCGGAAGATATTAAAAACGTGGGATTTAAAACGGCGGATGATATAGCCAGAAGGATGGGGATCGAGCTGGATTCCGAATACAGGATAAGGGCAGCGCTGGTCTACAGTCTGGAAAAAGCTTCGGAAGAGGGACATACATATCTTCCGATGGAGGAACTGTGGGAAAAGACAGAGAAGCTTCTGGAGTCCCATTTTCCAAACCTTGAAGTTATATTGACAGATCTTGCGTTGGAAGAGAAGGTGCTGCTGAAGCAGCAGAGCAATGGGAGCGTATTTGTATATCTTCCGGCGTTTTATTTTCTTGAGGAAAGACTTGCATACATGATGGTGGATCTGAGCAAAGGGAAGCATACGTCAGATCCGGACAGGATAGATACCGGTATTGAAAAGATCGGAGCTGAGACAGGGATCAGCCTAGATGAAGACCAGGTCGTGGCAGTTCATAAAGCAATGACTTCAGGTCTTCTTATAATAACAGGAGGGCCGGGCACAGGAAAAACGACTATTATCAATACGATGATCAGGCTGTTTATAGAAGGAGGTAAGGAGATCAAACTTACAGCTCCGACAGGAAGAGCGGCCAAGAGAATGAGCGAAGCCTGCGGTTATGAGGCTCAGACGATACACAGGCTTTTAGGGTATGGTCCGACATTTGCCGGATCCGATAAGGATACCTTGCATGATGAAGGTAAAATGGCCTTTGAGTATAATGCGGATAATCCTCTTGAGGCGGATATAATTATAGTCGATGAGATGTCTATGGTCGATCTCAGATTGATGAATGCGCTAGTTTCGGCGGTAAGACCGAGTACTCAGCTGATACTGGTGGGAGATGAGGATCAGCTTCCGAGTGTTGGTGCAGGAAGAGTTCTGGGAGATATAATGGATTCAGGAGCTTTTCCGCTTGTAAGACTGAACAAGGTATTCAGACAGGCAGCAGAGAGCGATATTATTTTGAATGCCCATAAGATCAATAAAGGTGAGGATGTTGACCTGTCAAAGTCAAGCAGGGATTTTCTTTTTATAAAGAGAGATAATCCTGACAAGATCATCTCGGCAATGTATACGCTTCTTACTGATAAACTTCCCGGTTATGTAGATGCCAGACCGGATGAGATCCAGATCTTAACACCATCCAGGGTTTCTAAGATAGGTGTAGACAGTCTTAATACTATAATGCAGAGTCTTATCAATCCTCCCAAAAGCGGAAAGCAGGAGAAAAAATATAAAAATCTTATTTTCAGAGAGGGAGATAAGGTTATGCAGATAAAGAATGACTACCAGCTTGAATGGGTAAAGATCAACGGTAAAGGAATCAGAGAAAGCGGGATGGGAGCTTTTAACGGAGATACCGGAATCATAATGGAGATCAACGCATTTGCTGAAATGGTAAGAGTTCTTTTTGATGATGGGCGAGAGGCCTGCTATGATTTCGGAGATCTGGACCAGCTTGAACTTGCATATGCGATAACTATACATAAGGCGCAGGGAAGTGAGTATCCCGCGGTGATCATTCCTATGTTTCCGGTACCGAAGATGCTTATGAATCGTAAGCTTCTCTATACCGCCGTTACCAGAGCACGAAAATGTGTATGTCTGGTGGGGCTTGAAGAATGCTTTAGGCAGATGGAAAATAGTGTATATGAATTGAAAAGATATTCTTCCTTAAAGGATCGGATAACAGAAGCAGCGGAAGGAGCAGGCAACGAATATCTTCAGTGATGTTAAAAATATATTGCTTGATAGTATTTATCCCCCGGTTTGTCCTGTTTGCGGGGGTGTTCTTGGTGTGACGTCAGGAACGAGAGCGGAAGTGCATAAAAAATGCAGAGAATTGTTGAAGTATGTAGAAGAGCCCATGTGCTGTAAGTGCGGCAAACATCTGGACCATATTGGAGAGTACTGCAGAGACTGCGGGGATACAGAGCATTATTTTGATAGAGTACTGCCGGTATTTGAATATTCGGATGAAATAAAAAAGAGTATTTACGACTTTAAATATAATAACAGGAGAAGTTATTCAGGCTTTTTTGCATCTGAGATATATAAGAGATACAGAGATTTTTTTGAAGTATACAAGCCGGATATTATCATTCCGGTTCCAATGTTTAAGAAAAAAGAGAAGCAGAGAGGGTATAACCAAGCCGCATTACTGGCAGCTGACCTGTCGCGTATGACCGGAATTCCATATAGCGAGGAAATGCTCATAAGAGTGAGAAAGACCAGTCCTATGAAAGACCTAGAAAGGAAAGACAGACTGCGGAACCTGAAGGAGGCATTTTCAATTCGGGAACCTTTATCTTCCATATATAAGGTTCTGCTTATTGATGATATTTATACAACGGGAGCGACTATGGATGAGTGCAGCCTGATCTTAAAGGACTCAGGGGCCAGAGAAGTATATGGCATTGCTCTATGTATCGGAAACGGGTTCTGACCTGCGGAAAATATTATTGACGCTGTGATTATATTTTGATATAGTAGAACGGCTATTAAACCAGGTCTTTTTTTATGCCTAAAAAAAGCCTGCTGCAATAAATTAATGGGAGGTGGAAAAACCGTGAGAACCAAGGTTACATTGGCATGTACAGAGTGCCAGCAGCGAAACTACGACACAATGAAAGACAAGAGACTTCATCCTGAAAGAATGGAAACAAAGAAGTACTGTAAGTTCTGCAAGAAGCATACCTTACATAAAGAGACAAAGTAATTCATCTAGTGAGGTTTATTATGGACGAGAAAACTAACATCGAACAGAATGGAACCGAAAAGAGCCTTAACACACAGAGCAGCTCTGAGTTTTCCAGGATCACATGGCCTGGTCCTAAAAGAGTATGGTCTGAAACAGCTACAACAGTTATTGTAGGAGCAGCTGTTGCGGTCACTATCTTTTTTGTAGACCTTGGGTTACGTTTTGGAATTGAGACTCTTATTAAGTGATAAAGAAAAGGTGATTCAATGGACGAAGCGAATTGGTATGTGGTTCACACTTATTCAGGATATGAGAATAAGGTGAAGACAAACATCGACAAGACAGTTGAAAATAGAAATCTTAAGGATCAGATTCTGGAGGTGTTGGTGCCTATGGAAGATGTCGTTGAGATGAAAAACGGTACAAAAAAAGAATCTTCCAGAAAGATGTTTCCGGGCTATGTACTTGTAAAAATGGTCATGAACGATGAAACCTGGTATGTCGTAAGAAATACAAGAGGTGTTACAGGGTTCGTAGGCCCTGGATCCAAGCCGGTTCCGCTTACATATGATGAGATCAGATCACTGGGTATCGTTCTTCCTGAGGGAATGGATGAACCGGCTAAGGTCAGAATACAGTTTGCCGGAAAGATTGGAGACAGAGCGCTTATAAGCGGCGGTTCATTTGCTGGAACAGAAGGAGTTATATCCTTCATCAACGACAGTAAGCAGACAGTAGTTATCAGTGCAAGTATGTTTGGACGAGAAACGCCGTTGGAAGTCGGCTTCGAGGATGTTCGAATAATATGATAAAGCTTTGCTCTGGTAAGAGAGCTTATTCTAAACTGAGGAACCGATAAGTTCCGTGGGAGACAAGGTCACTGACTAGTGATTGTTAAAAGTAAATTTATGGTCGACAATTACCACATTTAGGAGGTGCCGATAATGGCAAAGAAAATAGAAGGTTATATTAAGTTACAGATTCCTGCAGGTAAGGCAACACCTGCACCACCTGTTGGTCCGGCTCTTGGACAGCATGGTGTGAATATTGTGGAGTTTACAAAGCAGTTTAATGCACAGACAGCAGACAAGGGCGACCTGATCATCCCTGTTGTTATTACAGTTTATGCTGATAGAAGTTTCAGCTTCGTAACAAAGACTCCTCCTGCAGCAGTTCTTTTAAAGAAGGCTTGCCAGATTAAGTCAGGTTCAGGAGTTCCTAACAAGACTAAGGTTGCTACAATCTCTAAGGCTGACCTTCAGAAGATCGCTGAAACAAAGATGCCGGATCTTAACGCAGCTACGATCGAAGCCGCTATGTCAATGGTAGCCGGTACAGCCAGAAGTATGGGAATTACAGTAGAAGAGTAATAATTACGCTGATTTGATAATACGTGGAAGGAAAATATTCCGCTTTACCACAGGGAGGTTAAACTTATTATGAAAAGAGGAAAGAAATATTTAGAGGCCGCAAAGAACGTGGACCGCACACTTAACTATGAAACAGAAGAGGCATGTGCGATCGTAAAGAAGAATGCGACAGCTAAATTTGATGAGACGATCGAAGCTCATATCAGAACAGGATGTGATGGACGTCACGCTGAGCAGCAGATCAGAGGAGCTGTTGTTCTTCCTAATGGTACAGGTAAGAAGGTAAGGGTTCTTGTTTTTGCTAAGGGAGCAAAAGCTGATGAAGCACAGGCAGCAGGCGCAGATTTCGTTGGCGGTGAAGAACTTATCCCTAAGATCCAGAAAGAGAACTGGTTTGAATTTGATGTTATCGTTGCTACACCTGATATGATGGGTGTTGTAGGTCGTTTAGGTAAGGAACTCGGACCTAAGGGCCTTATGCCAAATCCTAAGGCCGGTACAGTTACTATGGATGTAACTAAGGCTATTAATGATATTAAAGCAGGTAAGATCGAGTACAGACTTGATAAAGCTAATATCATTCATGTTCCGGTTGGTAAGGCTTCATTTACGGAAGCTCAGATCGCAGAGAATTTTGATGCCCTGATGACAGCTATCGTAAAGGCCAAGCCGGCATCACTTAAGGGAACATTCCTTAAGAGCATTACTCTTACATCTACGATGGGACCTGGTGTTCGTGTAAACCCTGCTAAATACGTGCAGTAATATAAGACAGGTCTTATGTTTTAAACGTATTGACATTAGTGTAAAAGGATAGTACAATATCCTGCGTGAATTAAATATGCCTTAAGACAGCAGGTCCCGAAAGGGTTAAAGGATCAACGCCAGCCTAGGACAGAAGAATTTAGATCTATCTAAAGTTTGTGGATATTTACGAGTAATCGTTTATTATATTCAAGCCCTGGGCCCGACCTGGGGCTTGTTTTTATATAAGGCAGGAAAGAGAGAGGCAGACATGGCAAAAGTTGAATTAAAACAGCCAATCGTTGAAGAGATAGCCAGCAACTTGGAAGGTGCTGTTGGTGTTGTTCTTGCGGAATATCGTGGTCTCACAGTAGAGCAGGACACAGAGCTTCGTAAAAAGTTCAGAGAAGAGGGAGTTACTTATAAAGTATATAAGAACACTCTTGTAAAGAGAGCTATTGCAGGCGGAGAGTTCGAAGCGTTGACAGATGACCTGACAGGTCCTACGGCTATAGCCATCAGTACTACTGATGCGTCAGCGCCTGCAAGAGTTCTTGCAGAGTTCGCTAAGACAGCTGAAGCGCTTGTTCTTAAGGCTGGTGTTGTCGAAGGAACATACTATGATGTGAATGGAATCAAAGAAATTGCTACGATCCCATCAAGAGATGTATTACTTTCAAGATTGCTTGGAAGCATGCAGTCACCTATTGCAAACTTTGCACGCGTTGTTAAGCAGATCGCTGAAAAAGGCGGTGCAGGTGAGGTGGCTCCAGTCGCTGAAGAAGCACCGGCAGCAGAGGCTCCTGCGGCTGTAGAAGAAGCTCCTGCAGAGGAAGCATCAGCTACAGAAGAATAATTTTGAAATTTATATTGTACAGTATATAAGGAGAATTAAAATGACTAAAGAAGAAATCATTGAAGCAATCAAAGGCTTATCAGTAATCGAATTAAACGACCTTGTAAAGGCTTGTGAGGAAGAATTCGGCGTATCAGCATCAGCTGGTGTTGTTGTTGCAGCAGCAGGCGGTGCAGACGCAGCAGCAGAGAAGTCAGAATTTGATGTTGAACTTACATCAGCTGGTGACTCAAAGGTTAAGGTTATCAAGGCTGTTCGTGAGATCACAGGTCTTGGACTTAAGGAAGCTAAGGATCTTGTAGATAATGCTCCTAAGACAGTTAAGGAAGGCGTTTCTAAGGAAGAAGCTGAAGAGATCAAGGCTAAGCTTGAAGAGCAGGGTGCTGCAGTTACATTAAAGTAATTTGAGCCTATATTATAAATGCAGGTCGTGTGTAAGCATGACCTGCATTTAGCATTTCTAAAAGCACAAAAACCTATATTTTAGTTTGACTTTTAAATAAGCATATGATACTATGGAAAATGCACTTTTATGCAATAATGGTATCATATGCTTTATTTATACCTATAGTAAATATTTTTTCAAATATTTAACTTTTTATTACTCTATTGTTTGTCAGAAAAATTCCAAGGGGTGAAAACATTTATGGAGAAAAACAGGATTCGACCAAAACAGTTTGGAAAATCAACAAGAATGAGTTTTTCCAGACAGAAAGAAGTTTTGGAGATGCCGAACCTGATCGAGGTTCAGAAAAATTCATACGAATGGTTTCTTACAGACGGACTGAAGGAAGTTTTTAATGATATATCACCTATCGATGATCATAATGGAAAACTAAGCCTCGAATTCGTTGATTTTAAATTGTGCAGAGACGAGATCAAATACTCAATTGAAGAATGTAAAGCCAGAGATGCAACTTATGCTGCACCGCTCAAGGTTCGTGTTCGTCTTTATTATAAGGAAACTGGCGATATCAGTGAACATGAGATCTTTATGGGAGATCTTCCTCTGATGACGGATACAGGCACATTTGTGATCAATGGTGCTGAACGTGTAATCGTAAGCCAGTTAGTTCGTTCACCGGGAATTTACTATGATATTCAGAAGGATAAATATGGTAAGATCTTCCTTTATAATTGTCAGGTCATTCCTAACCGCGGCGCATGGTTAGAGTATGAAACAGATGCAAATAATATTTTCTTCGTAAGGGTCGATCGTAACAAGAAGGTACCTGTAACGGTACTTCTCAGGGCTTTTGGTCTCGGAACCAACCAGCAGATCCTCGATACATTCGGTGAGGAGCCTAAGCTTCTTGCTACGATGGAAAAAGATGTCTCAACTAACTACAAGGATGGTATCCTCGAGCTGTACAAGAAGCTGAGACCGGGCGAACCTCTTGCAGTCGATAATGCAGAAGCTCTTATCCACAACATGTTTTTTGACCCAAGACGATATGATCTTGCGCATGTTGGAAGGTATAAATTTACTAAAAAGCTCTCATACAAAAGCCGTATAACAGGACAGACACTTGCAAGTGATGTATTTGACCTGGATGGAGAACTTATTGCCAAGGCAGGGGATGTGGTTACAGGCGAATTAGCTGAAGAGATCCAGAATGCGGCTGTACCTGCTGTATTTGTAGAGGTAGAAGTGCGCACCAAGAACCCTCTTAAGGACGAAGGTGATGCACAGCCTGAATATATTGCAGAAAAAAGAAATGTAAAGGTTATTTCAAACCTGATGGTCGATATTGATACATGGGTGGAATTAACTGACGAAGAGAAAGAAGAGATCGGTATTACTGAAAAGGTATACTTCCCGGTCCTTTCTCAGCTTATGTCTGAATGTGAAGATGATGAAGTCCTTAAGGCGGAGCTCAGGAAGAATATAGATGATCTTATCCCTAAGCATATTACAACAGAGGATATCTTTGCCTCTATCAACTATAATATGCATCTTGAGTATGGTATCGGTTCAAAAGATGACATCGACCACCTCGGAAATCGTAGGATCAGAGCGGTAGGAGAACTTCTTCAGAATCAATTCAGGATCGGTATCTCACGTATGGAAAGAGTAGTACGTGAAAGAATGTCCAGTCAGGACCTGAGTTCTATCTCGCCACAGGGTCTTATCAACATTAAGCCTGTAACTGCGGCTATAAAAGAGTTCTTCGGCTCTTCTCAGCTGTCACAGTTTATGGATCAGAACAATCCGCTTGGAGAGCTGACACATAAGAGACGTCTTTCAGCGCTCGGACCTGGTGGTCTGTCAAGAGACCGTGCCGGTTTTGAGGTTCGAGATGTTCATTACACACATTATGGAAGAATGTGCCCTATTGAGACCCCTGAAGGTCCTAATATCGGTCTTATAAACTCACTTGCTTCATATGCGAGGATCAACAAGTATGGTTTTATTGAAGCGCCATATCGTATAGTTGATAAATCAGATCCGGAAAATCCAAGAGTTACGGATGAAGTACGTTATTTTACTGCTGACGAAGAAGATGATTATTATGTGGCACAGGCAAATGCGCCGATCGATGAGAATGGCTATTTTCTTAAGAATACTGTAGCCGGTCGTTTTGAAGATGAAACAGCTTCATTTGATAAAAGACAGATCGACCTGATGGACGTATCTCCTAAGATGGTATTCTCAGTTGCTACATCCATGATCCCATTCCTTCAGAATGATGATGCTAACCGTGCCCTCATGGGATCTAACATGCAGCGTCAGGCTGTTCCTCTTCTTACGACGGAAGCGCCTGTTGTAGGTACGGGTATTGAACATAAAGCAGCTATCGACTCAGGTGTATGCGTAGTTGCGGAAGAAGACGGCGTTATTGAAAATGTTCAGTCTGATAAGATCGTTGTTAAGGCAAAAGATGGGGATCTTCATGAGTATAATCTTGCCAAATTTACAAGATCTAACCAGTCTAACTGTTATAACCAGAGGCCTATCGTATTCAAGGGAGATAAGGTCGTTAAGGGAGATGTGATCGCTGATGGTCCATCAACAAAGGATGGAGAGATCGCGCTTGGAAAGAACCCTCTTATTGGTTTCATGACATGGGAAGGTTATAACTACGAAGATGCGGTACTGCTGAGCGAACGTCTTGTAAGAGATGACGTGTATACATCTGTACATATCGAGGAATATCTGATCGAAGCCCGTGATACTAAGCTTGGGCCTGAAGAGATCACACGCGATATTCCTACTGTGGGAAGAGATGTTCTGAAGGATCTTGATAAGGATGGCATTATCCGTATCGGTGCTGAAGTAAGAGCCGGAGATATACTTGTGGGTAAGGTAACACCTAAGGGTGAGACTGAGCTTACAGCAGAAGAACGACTTCTTCGTGCGATCCTTGGACGTAAGGCAAGAGAAGTGCGTGACACATCTCTCAAGCTTCCACATGGTGCGTACGGTATAGTTGTTGGAATCAAGCAGTTCACAAGAGAGGCCGGAGATGATCTCCAGCCTGGTGTTAACAAGTCAGTTCGTATTTATATTGCCCAGAAACGAAAAATATCTGTAGGTGATAAGATGGCGGGACGTCATGGTAACAAGGGTGTAGTTTCAAGAGTTCTTCCTGTAGAAGATATGCCATTCCTTCCTAATGGACGACCTCTTGATATCGTGCTTAATCCTCTTGGTGTTCCTTCCCGAATGAATATAGGTCAGATCCTTGAGATCCATCTGAGTCTTGCATCCAAAGTGCTTGGATTTAATATCGCTACGCCTGTATTTGATGGTGCGGACGAGCATGACATCATGGATATTCTTGATCTTGCAAATGATTATGCAAATCTTGAGTGGGATGAGTTTACAGCTAAGCACAAAGACAATCTTGATCCGGGCGTTTATGCATATCTTGACGAGAACAAAGCACATAGAGAAGAGTGGAAGGGCGTGCCTATTTCCCGTGATGGTAAGGTCAGACTTCGTGATGGACGCACCGGTGAGTATTTTGATAACCCGGTAACTATCGGTTTCATGCACTACCTGAAACTTCATCATCTTGTTGATGACAAGATCCATGCCCGTTCAACGGGACCTTACTCACTTGTTACTCAGCAGCCTCTTGGCGGTAAAGCACAGTTCGGAGGACAGCGTTTCGGAGAAATGGAAGTATGGGCGCTTGAGGCTTATGGCGCTGCTTATACGCTCCAGGAGATCCTGACGTTTAAGTCGGATGATGTTGTGGGTCGTGTTAAAACTTATGAGGCGATCATTAAGGGAGAGAACGTTCCTGAGCCGGGTATTCCTGAATCATTTAAGGTATTGCTGAAAGAACTTCAGTCACTTGCCCTTGATGTTCGTCTTCTTGACAGCGATGATAATGAAGTTCAGCTTCTTGATAATTCAGAGTATGAAGTTACAGATTTCAAACAGGCTCTTGAAGAAAACGGCGGCTACAGAAGAAGTGACCGTGACAGGGAAGAAGAGTTCAGAAGAAGCGATATGTCTGTCGGTACTATCAACGAGGATGGCGGTATCGATGAAGATTCTATCGGAGCACTTATGGGCTCTGAAGATGATTATGCCGATGACAACTCTGAAGACGATATGTAATTAGGAGGAAGCAATATAAATGGCGGAAAACAATAATATGGAAGCAAAGAAGGCAAAAGGCGTAAAATTTGACAAGATCCAGATCAAGCTCGCTTCTCCTGAAAGCATCCTTAGTTGGTCATATGGAGAGGTCACTAAGCCGGAGACGATCAACTATCGTACGTTAAAGCCGGAAAATGACGGCTTGTTCTGTGAGAAGATCTTCGGACCAAGTAAGGACTGGGAATGCCATTGCGGAAAGTATAAGAAGATCAAAGATAAGGGTATCGTCTGCGATAAGTGTGGTGTTGAGGTAACTAAGAAGGCTGTCAGACGTGACCGCATGGGACACATTCATCTTGCAGCTCCTGTATCACACATATGGTATTTTAAGGGGATCCCAAGCCGTATGGATCTGATCCTTGAAATAGGACCGAAAAATCTTGAGAAAGTTATTTATTTCTCATCTTATATCGTTCTTGATCCGGGAGATACAGACATTCCTTTCAAGAAGATCCTTTCTGAGCAGGAATACCGTGACTTATATGATGAGTATGGACCTGCCTTTCGTGTAGGCATGGGTGCAGAGGCTATCTATGAATTACTTAAGAATGTAGATCTTGAGGAAGAAGTTGCGGCTCTGCGTGAAGAACTGGAAACAGCCACAGCTCAGAAGGCTACCAGAATAATCAAGAGGATCGAGGTTATGGAAGCCTTCATCAAGGCCGGTACTAAGCCGGAATGGATGATACTTACAGAGATCCCCGTAATTCCACCGGAGCTTCGTCCGATGGTACAGCTGGATGGCGGAAGATTTGCAACATCAGATCTCAATGATCTTTACAGAAGGATAATAAACAGAAATAACCGTCTTGCACGTCTGATCGCTATTCATTCTCCTGAAATCATTATTCGTAATGAAAAGAGAATGCTGCAGGAAGCGGTCGATGCTCTTATAGACAATGGAAGAAGAACAGGACGACCTGTTATGGGAGCGGGCAACAGAGCTCTCAAATCACTTTCAGACATGCTGAAAGGTAAGCAGGGACGTTTCCGTCAGAACCTTCTTGGTAAACGAGTTGACTATTCAGGGCGATCAGTTATCGTGGTTGGCCCTGAACTCAAGATATACCAGTGTGGTCTTCCGAAGGAAATGGCGATCGAGCTGTTCAAGCCTTTCGTAATGAGAGAACTTGTAAGAAGAGGCATTTCAGACAATATCAAAAAAGCTAAAAAGAGCGTAGAACGCCTGGAGAACGAAGTATGGGACGTGCTTGATGATGTAATAAAAGAACATCCTGTAATGCTCAACCGTGCTCCGACGCTTCACAGACTTGGTATTCAGGCATTTGAACCTATTCTTGTAGAAGGTAAGGCTATAAAGCTGCATCCTCTCGTTTGTACAGCTTTCAATGCCGATTTTGATGGAGATCAGATGGCTGTTCACTTACCTCTTTCAGTCGAAGCGCAGGCTGAGTGCAGATTTATGCTTCTTTCACCAAATAACCTGCTTAAGCCTTCAGACGGCGGACCGGTTGCGGTGCCTTCTCAGGATATGGTACTTGGTATTTATTATCTTACCCAGGAAAGACCCGGCGCTAAGGGCGAAGGTAAGATCTTTAAGGATATAAACGAAGCTATAATGGCTTACGAAAATGGAATTATAACACTTCATTCCAAGATCAGAGTACGTTATATTAAGGAAGATGATAATGGAAATGAGATCAGGGGCAATGTTGAATCAACATTGGGAAGATGTATCTTTAATGAGATGCTTCCTCAGGATCTTGGTTATGTAGACAGAAGCAGGGTAGAGAACAGATTTAAGCTTGAAGTCGATTTCCATGTTGGAAAGAAACAGATCAAGGATATTCTGCAGAGGGTCATCAATGTTCATGGAACGACTAAGACCGCAGAAGTTCTTGATGATATAAAAGCTATAGGTTACAAATATTCAACTAAGGCGGCAATGACAGTTTCTATCTCAGAAATGACAGTTCCCGCTGTTAAAAAAGATCTTCTTTCAGAAGCAGAAGCTAAAGTTGATGAGATCACAAGGGCGTATAATCGAGGCCGAGTGACTGACGAAGAACGTCACAATGGCGTGATCAAAGTATGGCAGGAAGCTGATGATAAGCTCAAGTATGCGCTTCTTGCAGGTCTTGATAAGTACAATAATATCTTTATGATGGCTGACTCAGGTGCCCGTGGTTCCAACCAGCAGATAAAACAGCTGGCCGGTATGCGTGGACTCATGGCAGATACAACAGGCAATACTATCGAGCTCCCTATCAAGTCTAACTTCCGAGAGGGTCTTGACGTACTGGAATATTTCATGTCAGCGCATGGTGCCCGTAAGGGTCTTTCCGATACAGCTCTTCGTACAGCCGATTCAGGTTATCTGACAAGACGTCTCGTTGATGTTGCGCAGGACATGATCATTCGTGAAACAGATTGCTGTGAAGAAGGAAACGAGATCCCCGGAATGTATGTGTCAGCTTTCGTTAATGATAAAGCTACTGCAGACAGTGATGCTAAGGCAGATATTCTTGAGCCGCTTGAGGAAAGGATCCGTGGGAGGTATGTTGCAGAGGATGTTATTGACCCTGCATCCGGAAAGGTGATCCTTGCATCTAACCATCTGGTAACTCCGGATAAGGCTAAGGAGATCGCTAATACAGGAGTTGAGAAGGTCAAGATCAGAACAATCCTGACCTGCCGTTCACATACAGGTGTTTGTGCTAAATGCTATGGTTCAAACATGGCTACAGGAAAAACCGTTCAGGTGGGTGAAGCAGTTGGTGTTATTGCAGCTCAGTCTATCGGTGAGCCTGGTACACAGCTTACGATGAGAACCTTCCATACAGGTGGTGTTGCCGGTGATAATATTACTCAGGGTCTTCCTAGAGTAGAAGAGCTTTTTGAGGCAAGAAAACCTAAGAGTCTTGCAGTCCTTGCAGAATTCGGCGGAACAGTCAGCTTTAATAAAACTGATAAGAAGACGGATATCGTAATAACGAGCGATGATGGAAATTCAAAATCTTATCCCGTATCTCGTGATACAAGGGTTAAGGTAAAGGATGGCCAGGTCGTTGTTACAGGTGAGGAGATCACGGAAGGTTCAGAAAATCCTCATGATATCGTAAGGATCCTTGGTGTCAGAGCCGTGCAGGATTATATGCTTCGAGAGGTTCAGAAGGTCTACCGTATCCAGGGTGTAGAGATCAATGATAAGCATATTGAGGTGATCGTTCGTCAGATGCTTCGTAAGATCATTGTCGAAGAGCCGGGAGATTCAGGGTTCCTTCAGGGATCTCAGGTCGATACGATCGACTTTGAAGAGACTAACGAAAAACTTTCTGATGAAGGCAAGACGCTTGCTACAGGAGAGGCTATAATACTCGGTATTACAAAAGCTTCTCTTGCTACCAATTCATTCCTTTCAGCAGCATCATTCCAGGAGACTACTAAGGTCCTCACAGATGCGGCTATATATGGAAAGATAGATCCTTTGATCGGTCTTAAGGAAAATGTTATCATTGGTAAGCTTATTCCTGCCGGTACCGGCATGAAAAATTACCAGAATATAACACTTGATACAGGTGTTGATTATGATGATATGTTTTCAAGAGCGGAAAAGGATATGGATGTAAGCGAAGTAATAGAGGCTATGTCCGCTGAACCATATGATGAGGAATAACTTGCAGATATAAAATTAAGCATTAATTTTGCTTGACATGTAACAAATAGATAAGTATAATTTTTTAGGCGCTTATATTAATGAGCGCCTATTTAATTTTATTGTATTTAAGCAACCAAAGATTCTAATTCCGGGAGGTGAAAAAGGAATGCCTACATTTAATCAGTTAGTAAAGCAGGGAAGAAAGTCAGCAGAAAAGAAATCTACTGCACCTGCACTTCAGAAAGGTTTCAACTCACTTCATAAGAAGGCTACTAATGTATCTTCTCCACAGAAGAGAGGGGTTTGTACTGCCGTTAAGACAGCTACACCTAAGAAACCTAACTCAGCTTTAAGAAAGATCGCCAGAGTTCGTCTTTCAAATGGTATCGAAGTAACATCCTATATTCCGGGTGAAGGCCATAATCTTCAGGAGCACTCGGTTGTTCTTATCAGAGGCGGAAGAGTAAAGGATTTACCTGGTACAAGATACCATATCATCAGAGGTACACTTGATACAGCTGGTGTTGCAGACAGAAAACAGGCTCGTTCCAAGTATGGAGCTAAGAGACCTAAAGCTGCAAAGTAATTTTAATAACATAAGTCTAAATTAATTTAAGCTTTATTAATGGTAGATTATATAAGCTTTATACGGTAAATATTCAGATATTTTGTAATATTAGTGCCGGAATTGGGTTGATCAAGGTTGCTGATTATATATCCTTTATCCGAGTGCGAAACACAAATATTTGTGAGTACCTGTGAATTAATTATTATTAAGGAGGGAAGACCCGTGCCACGTAAAGGACATACACCTAAAAGGGATGTATTAGCTGATCCGATTTACAAGAATAAAACGGTTACAAAGCTGATCAATAATATAATGCTCGACGGAAAGAAGGGCATCGCACAGAAAATAGTTTACGGAGCATTTGACCAGGTAGCTGAAAAGAGCGGCAAACCTGCTCTTGAAGTATTTGAAGAGGCTATGAACAATATCATGCCTGTTCTCGAGGTCAAGGCAAGACGTGTTGGTGGTGCTACATATCAGGTGCCTATTGAAGTTAAGCCTGAAAGAAGACAGACACTTGCATTAAGATGGATGACTTCTTTCTCGCGTGCAAGAGGCGAGAAGACTATGGAAGGTCGTCTTGCTGGAGAAATTCTTGATGCATCAAATAACACAGGCGCATCAGTTAAGAGAAAAGACGAAATGCATAAGATGGCAGAGGCTAATAAGGCATTTGCTCACTACAGGATCTAATCGCATTAACATAATACTTTATAGGAGGAAAAACCGATGGGAAGAGAGTATCCATTGGAGCGCACCAGAAATATTGGTATCATGGCTCATATTGATGCTGGTAAAACAACATTAACAGAGCGTATCCTTTATTATACAGGTGTTAACTACAAGATTGGTAATACTCACGAGGGAAATGCCACTATGGACTGGATGGTTCAGGAGCAGGAAAGAGGTATCACGATCACTTCAGCTGCTACTACGTGCCACTGGACCTTAGAAAAAGAAACAAAGCCGATCGCCGGAGCACCGGAGCACCGTATCAATATCATTGATACTCCTGGACATGTTGACTTCACTGTTGAAGTTGAGCGTTCACTAAGAGTTCTTGACGGAGCTGTAGGTGTATTCTCATCCAAAGGCGGTGTAGAACCACAGTCAGAGAACGTTTGGAGACAGGCTGACAAGTATCATGTACCTAGAATGGCTTTCATCAATAAGATGGATGTTGTCGGTGCTGACTACTATGGTGCTGTAAAGCAGATCGAAACAAAGCTTGGTAAGAATCCTATCTGCCTTCAGATTCCAATTGGAAAGGAAGATGAATTCCAGGGCCTTATCGACTTGTTTGAAATGAAAGCCTACATCTATAACGATGATAAGGGAGATAATATCACAGTTACAGATATTCCTGCAGATATGAAGGATGAAGCTGATAACTATCATACAGAGCTTATCGAAAAGGTTTGTGAACTTGATGATGAGCTTATGATGAAATATCTTGAAGGCGAAGAAGTATCTGTTCCAGATATGAAGAAGGCTCTTAGAGCTGCTACTATCGCCGGTACAGCAATTCCTGTATGCTGCGGTTCTGCTTATAAGAACAGAGGTGTTCAGAAGCTTCTTGACGCTGTACTTGAGTACATGCCTGCACCTACAGATATTCCTGACATCGTAGGTGTTGATGAGGATGGTAACGAAGTTACAAGAAGATCTTCAGATGATGAACCATTTGCAGCTCTTGCATTTAAGATCATGACTGACCCATTTGTTGGTAAGCTTGCATTTATCCGTGTTTATTCAGGTTCTCTTAACACAGGATCATATGTACTTAATGCAACTAAGAATAAGAAAGAACGTGTTGGACGTATTCTTCAGATGCATGCCAATAACCGTCACGAGATCGATACAGTTTATTCAGGTGATATTGCTGCGGCTGTTGGTCTTAAGGTTACAGTTACAGGTGATACTATCTGTGATGAAAAGGCCCCGGTTATCTTAGAGTCTATGGAATTCCCAGAACCAGTAATCGAACTTGCTATTGAACCTAAGACTAAGAATGACCAGGGTAAAATGGGCGAAGCGCTTGCTAAGCTTTCAGAAGAAGATCCTACATTCAAGGCTCATACAAACTCAGAAACAGGCCAGACTATCATTGCCGGAATGGGCGAATTGCACCTCCAGGTAATCGTTGACCGTCTTTTAAGAGAGTTCAGTGTTGAGGCTAATGTTGGTGCTCCTCAGGTATCTTATAAAGAGTGCTTTACGATCCCTGTAGATGTTGACAGCAAGTATGTTAAGCAATCAGGCGGTCGTGGTCAGTACGGTCATTGTAAGGTTAAATTCGAGCCAATGGATCCTAACGGTGAAGAAACATTCATCTTTGAATCTGCCATCGTTGGTGGTGCTATTCCTAAGGAATACATTCCAGCTGTAGGCGAAGGTATTGAAGAGGCTTCTCAGAGCGGTATCCTCGCAGGCTATCCTGTACTTGGTATCAAAGCAACTGTATGGGACGGCTCATACCACGAAGTCGACTCATCTGAAATGGCATTCCATATTGCTGGATCAATGGCATTCAAGGATGCTATGGCTAAGGCTAACCCAGCTATATTAGAGCCTATCATGAAGGTCGAGGTTACAATGCCTGAAGAGTACATGGGTGATGTTATTGGTGATATCAACTCACGCCGTGGACGTATTGAAGGTATGGAAGACATCGGCGGCGGCAAGCTTGTAAAGGCGTTCGTTCCGCTTTCAGAGATGTTCGGATATGCTACAGATCTTCGTTCAAGTACTCAGGGTCGTGGTAACTACTCAATGTTCTTTGATAAATATGAGCAGGCTCCAAAGAATATACAGGATAAGATCATTTCTAATAAGGCTCAGTGATCTCACCAGGAGAACCTTGTAGTTGAAATATTTTAAAGAATAAAATATAATATATAAAGTTGTAGCGTCGCTATAGTTTAAGGAGGAAATATTAAATGTCAAAAAGTAAATTTGAGCGTAACAAGCCTCATGTTAATATCGGTACTATCGGTCACGTTGACCACGGTAAAACAACATTAACAGCTGCTATTTCTAAGACTCTTAACACAAGACTTGGAACAGGTGATTTCGTAGACTACGAAAATATCGATAAAGCTCCAGAAGAAAGAGAAAGAGGAATCACAATTTCTTCTTCACATATCGAATACGAAACAGAGAAGAGACACTATGCACACGTTGACTGCCCAGGACACGCTGACTACGTTAAGAACATGATCACAGGTGCAGCTCAGATGGATGCTGGTATCCTTGTTGTTGCTGCTACAGATGGTGTTATGGCTCAGACAAGAGAGCATATTCTTCTTGCTCGTCAGGTAGGTGTTCCATATATCGTTGTATTCATGAACAAGTGTGATATGGTCGATGATGAAGAACTTCTTGACCTTGTTGAAATGGAGATCAGAGAACTTCTTAACGAGTATGATTTCCCAGGCGATGATACTCCAATCATCCGTGGTTCAGCTCTTAAGGCTCTTGAAGATCCAAACAGCGAATGGGGCGACAAGATCCTTGAGCTTATGCATACTATTGATGAGTATGTTCCAGATCCAGTTCGTGAGACAGAGAAGCCATTCCTTATGCCTATCGAGGACGTATTCACTATCACAGGTCGTGGTACAGTTGCTACAGGTAGAGTAGAGCGTGGTCACCTTCACCTTAATGATGAAGTTGAGATCGTAGGTATTACTGATGAGACACGTAAGGTAGTTGTAACAGGTATCGAAATGTTCAGAAAGCTTCTTGATGAGGCTCTTCCTGGTGATAACATCGGTGCACTTCTTCGTGGTGTTCAGAGAGATGATATCGAAAGAGGTCAGGTTCTTTGCGCTCCTGGCAGCGTAACACCTCATAAGAAGTTTACAGCGCAGGTATACGTTCTTACTAAGGATGAAGGTGGTCGTCATACACCATTCTTTAACAACTATCGTCCACAGTTCTACTTCAGAACAACAGACGTTACAGGTGTTTGTGAACTTCCAGCTGGTACAGAAATGTGCATGCCTGGCGATAACGTAGAAATGACAGTTGAGCTTATCCACAAGGTAGCTATGGAGCAGGGTCTTCGTTTCGCTATCCGTGAAGGTGGACATACAGTAGGTTCAGGTGCTGTTGCTACTATCATTGAGTAATTCGAATATTTGTAAATAAACCTTACAGTTTAGAGGAGTTCCGGATCTTCCGGGGCTCCTTTTTTATATGCTTCATGCAGCAGAAGGGGGGATAATATCGCATGCCCAGATATCAGTAAAAACAATAACCACTATACTAGGATAAGTAAATATAATAGCTGCAGGATTAGCATAATGGGATATATCTACACCAGGGGTTATGAATGGCTTCAATACTGGGCTTGACAAGATATATAAATAATAAAACAGCTAAAATATAGTATAAAACGGATACAAAGACTCCAATCCGTGTAACGGGTTGACAAGTTAATTTATTTATTGCATATTGTAAAATTCTCTTAGTTATTATAAAATAACAGTGGTCATTGTAAGATATAATATTTACAAAATATTATGATGATTTATAAATTTATAATAGTTCTTGAAAAAATCAGGCAATTATTATAAAATTATAAAGGGTTATTATAAAATTATAATAATTATTATAGAATTATGATGGTTATTATAAAATTATAATAAAGCAGTGCAAAGATAGTATTGCATCGAATGACGGATAGTAAAACAGGAGGAGGTAAACAGCACGATCACAATTCACTAACAGGTAACAAGAAAATCTAATAAAAGTTAGTTTTATAATTGGAGGAATAAAAAATGGGACTTGATATTAAAAGTTTACCAAAGCCAGTTAAAGCTTTCTTTAACGGCATCGGACAGGTAGTTTTCATTGAAAACTCAATTTCAGGTATGATTATTTTTGCCTCATTCTTGATCGCTGGTTTAGAGATGAACCATTGGGCATGGGGTGACTTCGTAAGCTGGAAGTACTTTATCTACACATTGATCGGTGTAAATGTTTCTAACCTTACTGCATACCTTATGGGATGTGACAGAGATGCTATCACAGCTGGATTGTTTGGTTTCTGCCCTAACCTCGTAGCTATTGCAGCTGGTGTATTCCCAGCTACATGGACAGCTCAGTGGGTAGTATTATTTGTTGGCTGTATCTTAGTTGTTCCAACACAGATCGTTATCAACAAGTTGACAAACCGTCTTGGATTACCAGGATTTACTTTCCCATTCATCGTTATGACATGGTTCTTTATCCTTATTGGTTTCCAGACAAACCTTTTCGACTATGGTTCAAGAGCAGCTGCTATTGCACCATTCACAGGTCCAAGCGGATGGCCTGCATTTGACTGGCTCAGCTGCTGGACAAAGGGATTCGAAGAGATCTACGTATTGGATGGCGTTATTTCTTCATTCGTAGTTCTTGCTGCATACTTCTGGTATAAATGGGATTTCGCACTTAAGGCTTGCCTTGCAGTTGCATTCTCAGTTGGTGCCGGCTTCGTTTGCGGCGTAGATATGACATTGTTATCAGCTGGTCTTTACAGCTACAGTGCGATCCTTGTAGTAGGTGGCTTAGATACATTCTGCAAGACTAAGATTAACTCTGGAAGATACTGGTTCCTCTTCTTCCTCAGCTTAACATTTTGCGTATTGATCAACATGGCGATTCCTACAATCCTTACTCCATTCGCACTTCCAAACTGCACACTTGCATTCGTTGTTTCTGGATGGATCATCCTGCTTATCGATCAGTTCATGTGTGATCAGGCTGAAAAGAGAGCGCTTAAGAACAACTAATCAACTAGGGATCATAGTTCTTAAGGTTATTTAAATTGAATTAGTGATTTGTATTCTTGTTTTAATATCAAAGGACCCGGGGCTTTGCCCTGGGTTTTTTATTTTGTCTTTATTTTTTAATGAGCTATACTTTAAGCGGGTCAAATGCGGAGGAAAATATGATAATAAATACGGGACAGAGAACGGATATACCGGCCTTTTTCTCCGAATGGTTCGCGAACAGACTTAAAGAGGGTTTCGTATGTGTGAGAAATCCATATAATCCTCATCATGTAAATAAATATATACTTGATCCGGCAACAGTAGACCTGTTTGCTTTCTGCACTAAAAATCCGGAACCAATGTTTAAGTATATGGAAAATTTAAAGCCTTACGGTCAGTATTGGATGGTGACGATAACACCATATGGAAGGGAGATAGAACCTAATGTGCCGGACAAGAAGGATGTATTAAACAGTGTTCGCAGATTATCTGATATGACAGGATCAAATTCCGTATGCTGGAGATATGATCCTGTTTTTATAAGTGAAAAATATTCAAAAGAATACCATATAAACGCATTTGCCGGAATGGCAGAGAGATTAAATGGATATACGGATACGGTCATTATCAGTTTCATAGATATTTATAAAAAGGTATCAGAAAATTTCCCGGCTGTGTCCAGAGTATCTCACACAGATAGAATAGAGCTGGGCAAGGAACTCATAAAGATCGCCGGTGAAAATAAAATGAAAGTAAGAACTTGTGCAGAAGATAGAGTGTTAGAGCCGTATGGAGCTTTGGTAAACGGCTGTCAGACTGCAGAGGTATTTGAGAAAGCAATAGGAAGCAGATTATCGTTTCCGGCGGGAAAAAACGCCAGAGAGTCTTGTGAATGCTATCTGTCGAATGATATAGGGGCTTATGATACATGTATGCATTTATGTAAATATTGCTATGCAAACAAAAACTCTAAAATAGTATATAATAATAAGAGGCTGTGTGATGTGAGATCACCATTTCTTCTGGGTGGTTATTCAGCGGGTGATATAATAAACGTTGTTAATGGAAAGTCATGGAAAAATCCGCAAATTTCAATTTTTGATGTATTATGACCATTAAGCTTTTTATTATAATATTGGAGAGAAGACGAAATTTTATGAGAAAAAGATTTAGAAAATATTTTATCGGGTTCGTAATTATCAGCTTACTTATAATCGGATTGGCGATCAGAAATGCTTTTATAAGATCTGATCTGAATGATAACAGAGGTAAGGTGATAACAGCGTCGACAGATTATATACTGTCAAGTGCCAGTGAGGAGACTGCCGGGAAATTTGCGCTTGCAGGAAAGATCAACGCAGATGCTGCAAACAATACCTTGTCTAATTTGTCAGGAGTAACATATCCGGATCTTAGCAGATATGAAAATCTGAGTGTAAGAGTATCTCTGAAGACGCAGAGGATGCAGATATTATCAGGTGAAAAGGTTATATTTGAGGCGGTCGTTTCAACTGGAAAAGACAGGGAAGCTAATGCGACTCCCGTAGGAGATTTTGTTATAGAGCCGGAAAGAGATGAGTTCTTTTTTAACGAGAATTCAGGGGAAGGAGCTAAATACGCTGTGTCATTTAAAGATCACGGAGTGTATCTATTTCACAGTGTAGCTACAGACAGAGACGGAAATATCATACCTGAAGAAGCGGCGCTTCTGGGGACGCCATGTTCTCATGGATGTATCCGTATGAGTATGGGTAATGCAAAATGGTTTTATGAGAATATTCCGGAAGGGATACCGGTACATGTAAATGAAGATTAAAAAACTCAGCTGCACTGCGGCTCTTTTAAGAGTTCCGATGCGGCTGAGTTTTTTATTGGCCGTCAGGCAATAAACCTGTACATAAATATGAAATGGCACAGGCTGCCGGCCATTACGAACAAATGGAATATCTCATGTGTTCCGAAATTCATATGTCGGGAATCGAACAAAGGTAGTTTCAAAGCATAGATGATGCTGCCAACTGTATAGAAAAGTCCTCCAACAAGCAGCCACAGGAAACCTGCAAGAGATAGATTTGTAAAAAGGTCTCTTGCAATAAAGATGCATATCCAGCCAAGACCTGTGTAGATCACGGATGAGAACCATTTAGGACAATGTATCCAGAAGATTTTTAAAAGCATACCGGCGGCCGCAATAGACCAGACGGCTGTTAAAAACTTTATACCTCTGTTCGGATCAAGAAGATTTAAGCATATAGGGGTGTAGGATCCGGCAATTAGAACAAAGATCATAAGATGATCTAATTTTTTAAAGTGTATAAGCAGACCGGATTTTTCACTCACTGAATGATAAATGGTAGATGCAAGATAGAGAAGGATCATACTTGTAATAAATATGCTCATTCCAACGAAACTTCTTGTCGATGAGGTATAAGACTTCACCAGTAAAGGAACTGCAGCAAGAAGAGCTAATATAAATGCTATAAAGTGAGTTATTGCACTGCCAGGTTCGCGAATTTTAAGTGCCATAAAAACCTCCTAACCGACAACATGTAGTATTGAAAACTATATGTAATCATATTAGGGATGTATTGGCATATAGTCAAGTTAAATTTATACCTAAAACCGATCTATTGTATGAATTATAATAAAAATACTATTAATTACAGGTTTTCCGATATGATTTTTTTGCAGTCGGAATAACCGGCTGACATTCTTGAATCGGTCATTTTCTTTGTTATGATGCATGATCTGTTAAAACTGTCATCAAAATTTTTCCCGGGGATCAGACGCAGGAATTCACATCCTGGAAAGGCCGATTCCTGTTCCTTGATTATTTTTTTCAGTTTGCTGCCTTTGTATTTGTCGAGATAGACTATAAAAATTTTTCTATATCCGACATCGTATAAGGGTTTTATAGGTTCATTATCGGCATAGCCACCGTCAACATATACAAAATCGCTGCCCGGACATTTTTCAGGATATAAAATCGGAAGAGAAGCACTGGTTATTATCAATTCTATTATTTTTTCACGGCCGAGACCCTTCCAGCTTATATATTCAGCATTTCCTGAGACATCATCCTTAACATACCATTTGCAGACAGTTGAAAAAACATCTAGACTATTCTTCCTGTCTTCATTATATGTAAAATTTTTCTCCAGTATGCCCTTCAGCCGGTCAGGAGTTGCATAGCCGGAGCCAAAAAGATTGCGCATAAACCATATAGAGAAATTACGCATTTTATTTCGATTATATTTCAGAGCATTTGGAGAAACGGAAGCGGATTCTCTTTTTCCCCACTGTTTTGGATCAAGTAGTTTTTCTATAGTACTGCCGGCTTTATCTATACCCTGACCGGCTGTACTGAGAGAAGTTTTAGCAACCTTTAAAAGAGCGCTCTTTCCGGCACTTTTAAGTTTTATATTAGCTGCAATATTTTCTGCCACAGACATATTCATTCCATCTTTTATTTTTCCAAGGATAAGGTCATCATTTAAATTTACAAAGTCGAAAAATGAGGCCTCCTCCCATATATGTTTTGCAAGATCCAGATCTCCGTTTACCATTAATGCTGAATTGAATGCACCGATGGAGGAGCCTGAAAATCCGGTTATATGCTCCATGATGCCGTTTTCCGCTAAAGCCTGCCATACACCGATCTGATAGGCGCCCTTAGTTCCTCCGCCTGCCAATACTATGCCGATCTCATTTTTAACAGGTTCTGCGTAAGAGCTTTGATCAAAAGCTTTCATTTTTAAATCTCCTGGTTTTTATATAATATGAGCCTATTATAACTCAACAACACTTACTTAGAAAAAATTCGTGGGATATGCTGTACAAAAGCTGAAATAAAATATATAATCAGTATATGAATTTTATCTTTATCATACTAATAGTATTTATTCTGATCCTCATCTCAATAGAAGATATCAGTCATAAGAAGATCCCCAATAAATATATCCTTATCTTAATAATTCTGTTTCCGGTCTGGATTTTAATTACAGCAGATACCTGGAATTTTTTGCATGAGCCGATCATATCTGTATTGGTAAACGCAGGTATTATAGTCATTAGTCAGAAACTTTCAGACAAAAAGTTTGGAGGAGGAGACATTAAATTAATTTCTGTACTATCTTTATATACAGGATTTCCGGATGGGGCAGAAGCTTTAGGTGTGAGCTTGATACTTGCTTTTCCCTTTGCACTTGCAAAGAGAGGGAGTATAGCCATGGGGCCATACATAAGCCTTGGCTTTTCTTTTATTTTAATGAAAAAAGCCCTGCAGCTTTAGAGAGATCTAAGGCTGCAGGCGCTTCATGCGGTTGAATCAGGCTTTGGTAGTTGCCTCCGGAGCATTAGGGCTTTTGCCGCTTAAGATCTTCTCCCGGAAGTCAGCTAATTTTTCTTTTGGGATCACAAGGTTTTCACTCATTGGATTAATGACGATACCTACATTATCATCAAGTTCAAGTGCCTGTGCAGGTCCAACGATCATCATTCCCCAATCATCAAGTTTGTACAGTTTCTGCATTTCGTCAAGATCAGTAAAGAGTGCGATAAATTCTTCATTATTCCCGTTGTTGATATGAGGAATAGCGACCTGTCCTTTATTAACTGCATCATCGTTATTCTGCTTGATCGTAAGGAGAAGATGTGACTTGTTAAATTCTTCCCACATTTTCGTATCTTTAGCTTCACAGTTCTCTTTTCTCTGAGGATAGTTTACAGGCCAGCGAAGCTCAGAAAGGGCGGTGTTCATTGCATTTCTGAATTCAGGATTGTAAAAAGGAGGGTGAGCAGGACTGTTTTCTATTAATGTGGATTTTTTATCTTCATCAGTGAGAAAACGTTCAACATCAAGAGTTACATGGTGCTGACCATTGTCAACAGTTATCTGCTTCATACCCAGAAGTGTCAGCCATACGAATGGTTTAACGCTCATAGTTTTCTGGTTCGCAGTCACGACCTGTAATTTTCGGAATTGCTTGCCATAAAAATCAACAGCATCTTCAGCGTAGGACTTCACAGAGTATATATCTACAAGGCCGCTGTTAAAAAATGGCTGCTTGGTCGTCTCATCGATCGTCATATATATTTCTTCAGCGTCACTGATCTTTTTGTAAAGAAGGCTGGAGATAAATTCTCTGATATCATTTTCGGATTCATCATTATCCTTATCAAGCTTACGAAGAAGAGCGCATAATTCCTGGATGGAAAGGAAACGAAGACCATCGCGGTCATTATTGGCAAGAATGTTTAAGATCTCAGAGATCCTTTCTTCTGTGAGTCTGTCAGCATTTTTTTTATTTTTTCCGTTAACAAGACTGGTTATGTTATGGCCCGGTTTGAAAAGGTCAGCGTTGTCATTGTCGACCCATATACCATAGGCATTATCCATACCGGCGTTTTCTTCAAAGGTGATCTCTTCGAATGACTCGCGTCCTATTCTTTCAATACCTGTGATCTTACAGGTGAGTACAGGCTTTCCTTCTTCATTGTATACAACTATGCCCTCGCCATTATGGAGAGTGCCCTTAAGAATATATCCCGACAGGAAGGTTGTAGGTACATTATCGCGCTGTACGGTGTATACATCATCGATCTTAAAAACAGAATCAAATTCAGTTATAACCGATGGATTAGTATTTTCCTTAGTATTTTCTGACATATTAAACCCCCATGTTTAAAATTTTTCGTTAGTTAAGTATAACACGAAAAGATAAGTAAAAAAAAATAAAAATCTTGCGAAATCATATGCGGAGAATTATAATTTTAGTGTAAATTGTTGTTTTACGATAAGGAGGATACCATGGACTTAGGAGATAAGATCAAAGATGGTTTTGATAAAGTAAAAGATGTGGCAGGCGACATCAAGGATAAGGTGGCAGATAAGGCCGGAGACATAAAAGAAAAGGTTGAGGATGTATTTGACGGAAAAGATGAAAACGGAAACGATGAGTCATTTGGAGATAAGCTTAAAGATGCCGGGAATAAGATAATTGATGGTGCTGAAAATGTAGGAGGCAAGATCAAAGACGGCATGGGCAAACTGGGTGAAAAGATTAAAGGAAAAGATTGACAAGAGAATGGTTGCCGCATTTTGGTGGGGCAATCTTCTTTTATTAAAGATATTTATTTAAATATCTTTAATAATTAAATGGATATTTATTTTTCTTTCCATTATTATAAAGAAGTTATTTGTTTTATAAAAATTATATTTATTTAATTAAAGCGAGGTTGCAATGGCATTATCAAATTGGCTATGGTTTTTAGGAGGATTGGCTATCTTTCTATACGGAATGCATACTATGGGAGCGTCACTTTCTGCAATTGGAGGCGGAAAGCTTGAGACGTTTCTCGGTCGTATTACATCTAACCCAATTAAGGCTGTAATCGTTGGAGCGGGTATTACAGCATTGATCCACTCATCTGGGGCCACGACAGTTATGGTCGTAGGTTTTGTTAATTCCTCACTGATGACCCTTGAGCAGGCTTCAGGCGTTATCATGGGTGCTAACGTTGGTACTACGGTTACTTCATGGATCCTTTCTCTTACGGGGCTTAGCGGAGACAACTTCTTTATCAACCTTTTGAAGCCAGCAACATTTGCACCGGTGTTCGCCATAATAGGTGTAGTTATTGCCACCATCATAAAAAGGGGAGAAAAGTCAAAAACACTGGGAATGGCAATATTTGGATTCGGTATCCTTATGATGGGAATGGAGCTGATGACGGACTCAGTGTCACCGCTTGCTAATGATCCTAGATTTATTGAACTTTTTGCTGCACTTTCCAATCCTGTTCTTGGACTTCTGGTCGGAATTGGTTTTACAGCGGCTGTACAGAGTTCAACTGCGTCTGTGGGTATATTGCAGGCCATCATACTTACCGGTGGTGTATCATACGGAAGTGTTCTGCCTATCGTCATGGGACAGAATATCGGTACATGTATAACAGCGCTTATTTCAAGTATTGGAACAAATAAGAATGCGAAAAGAGCCGCATTTATGCATCTTTACTTTAACTGTATAGGAACGGGACTCTTTATGGTAGTATTCTATACGATAAATGCCTTCCATCCGCTTGCACTTCTTAACAGTACGGCTTCTGTAATGGGAATTGCTGTATTCCATACAGTATTCAACCTTGTGACAACAGGAATACTTCTTCCTAACAGGAAAATGCTCGTTAAACTGGCCTGTGCCACAGTCAGATCCGACGCAAAAGAGATCGAAGAGGAGACAAATGCAGGCAACCACAAGAAAGTATTGGCACGTCTTGATGAACGTTTCCTGTCCAATCCGGGAGTTGCTCTTGAGCAGAGTAAAGTAGTTGCGGCGGAAATGGCCAGAACAGCTCATGAAAGTATGAAACTGGCTATCGGACTTCTTTGGAAGTGGGATGAGGAAGCCGCAGATAAAGTCATTATGATGGAGAATCAGGCAGACGAGTACGAAGATAAACTCGGTTCATATCTTTTAAAACTCGGTGCCAAGGATCTTAATACACATGAATCAGATCAGCTGGGACTTTTCCTTCATTCGATCGGTGATTTTGAAAGAATTTCAGACCATGCTACTAATCTTTTGGAATCAGCAAAAGAAATGCATGATAAAAATGAACAATTTACACCTCATATTTCAAGAGAGATGAGAGTGTTCTGTGATTCTGTCACGGAAATAATGGGTCTGGCGTTTACTGCATTTGAAAACAATGATGTTTCTCTTGCGGAAAAGGTTGAACCTCTTGAAGAGGTAGTAGATAATCTGAGTCTTCAGATGAAGGAAAGAAGGATCAACTACCTTTCATCAGGCCAGTGTTCAATGTTAACAAGCTTTATATTATCTGACCTTAATATCTACCTTGAAAGAGTTTCAGACCACTGTTCTAATATTGCAGTTACTCTTATCGAGGTCGGAAAGGAAAGCTTTGATATGCATGAGTATCTGGATACGGTCAAGGGTGTCAACAGTGAAGAGTTCCAGAATGAATTCAGAGAATATGCCAACAGATTCAAATTGCCTGAACCTGCTGTTGTTTATAAAGAAGGAACGGCAGATGCAATGGAAGATAAGATCAAAAATTCAGAGGATTAAAAGTAAGAAATGAAAGATATACTCGTGATATTAACGGGAGGTACCATAGGGAGCTGTTCACAGGCTGGTTTTATTGCACCGGCCCGGGAAGCTGCGTATGACCTTATCCGTATGTACGAGGAGACCAGTGGAAAGGTTGGACGCTTTGAATGCGTTCAGCCTTTCACTATTTTAAGTGAAAATGCAAGCCCGGATGTATGGTCCGATCTGGTAAGAACCTTATCATATATAGATCTCTCCGCTTATAAGGGAGTTATTATTACTCATGGAACAGATACCTTGTCATATACAGCGGCTTTTTTGGGGATATTATATGAAGGACTTGTAAAATGTCCTATAGTACTGGTTTCTTCAAATGCAGTTTTAACAAAGCAAAAAAGCAACGGACTGCAGAATTTTTCGGGGGCGGTAGATCTGATCGATCACCTCAGTCTGACGGGGATGTACAATGACGTATATGTGTCGTGGGCATCGGATTTTTTTGAGATCATCAGAGCGAGCGAATTAACAGAGGCAGATACTGCATCGGATGACTTTGGAATATACGGAGATCAGGCCTTCCTTGAGTTTTACCCTGACGGGATCGATCTTGAGACCGGAGGTTATGCCTGGAGACCTGTGCCTAACAATATGCATGATAATAGGTGTCTTGCAATTAATGGAACTGATGAGAGGCAGAGGATAATAGAGGGAAGGACTGATATTAAGGCCAATGTACTTGCGATCAGGCCATATCCGGGTCTGAATTACAGTCTGATAAATATTGAGGGATATGATGCCGTAATGGTCTATTCTTATCACTCATCCACATTCTGCACAGATGCAGCAAATGAGGCCCTTAATATACAGGTCCTTGTAGAAAAATGCAGAAGAGAAGGCAAAACACTTTACCTCGCATCATTTAAAGAGGATGCTGCAGAAGTCTATGAAAGCCTGAAAAAACTTAAGCTATACGATAATACAGTTAAATTATTCAGTCAGTCATTTGAATCGGCATATGTCAATGCGGTCATTGCCGAGTCATTGAAGAAGTAAAAGTTTCGTATAAGTAAATATACTCAAAAAAACGGCAGGGCTGCCGTTTTTTTATTTGTATGAAACAAAATACTTTACACTGTTAATTATCGGTGTTAATATATTAATACTTAACAGCGTTAACTATTTTAAAAGGAGGTGATTAAGTGAGAGAAGACTTGAAAAATCAGGTTATGAACATAGGGCACCGTTTTAGTAAAAGGAATTTTGCAGCATTGATGGGTGAGTGTAATTTCACAGATTATCATGTTATTGCAGAAATTTATAAGTATGAAAAAGAGTCTGGAGAAGAAAAAGTTGCAGTCAGCGAGCTTAAGAATAATCCGATGATAAAGCACATGGGTGTAACGGCGCTTTCCAGAGCTTTAAAGGAACTCGAGAATCGGAAGTTAGTTAAGAGAGAAAAATGTTGCGATGATAAGCGGAAGACATTTGTAAGACTGAGTTCCGAGGGCAGAAAGTTATATATGGAAAAACAGGAGATATTTAAGGCTTTCTGGGACAGGGTATTTGATGAATTTGGAGAATCCCATACAGAGCGCCTGGTCGAAGAACTTAACGGACTGGCCGATATCGTAGAGAAAGAACTGTCAGAGTTCAAAAAGAATGAGGAATAAAAATAATATGAGTATAAATTGCAGCGAAAATGAGAGGAGATAGCAGATGTCTCGTTGGTTAAAGAGTTTAAAACCATATAAAGGCATGTTGCTGGGCATAGTATTGCTTCTGATAATAGAAGCCTTCTGTGACCTTACACTGCCTGACCTTACATCTAAGATCATTGATACAGGTATACAGAATTCGGGAGTTGAGCATGTGCTTCCCGAAAAGATAACAAAGAGTGAATATGAATCAGCGAAGATATTCATGAATGATGAAGAAAAACAGGCCTGGGAAGATGCTTACAAAAATAGTACGAATGATATATATGAAATTAATTACACGGATAAAAAAACTTTGGATACACTGGACTCCAAATTATCCATGGCATTAATTTTGGATGATCAGTTCTCGGGCCTGGATGAAGAATCATTAAATAAAATGCTGGCGGAGCAGGGGAGCAGAGTGACTCCGGCACAGATGGGGATTACTTCATATCCGGCAGATGTAAGAGCGGTATTTGCAGCAATGCTACAGTCAGGTCAAATGACGCAGGACGATCTTGCTGAGATGAAAGATACGATGAAAGACAAGATGGAGGCCATGGGAGGTTCTACCATCCGGAAAAGCATGGGACTTGCATTTGCAAAAAAACAGGATGAAGCGGCAGGTATCGACTTGAATAAAAAACAGCAGTCATATCTGTGGAAAGAGGGAGGATTGATGATCCTTCTTGCCGGAATTCTGGCGACAGCCATGATACTGGTATCATTTATGGCTTCCAAGATCGGTGCATCTGTCGGAAGAGACTTAAGAGGCAGTGTTTACGATAATGTTATGAGATTTTCAAATGCAGAGATCGAAAAATTCTCGACAGCATCTCTTATTACACGTACGACCAATGACATTCAGCAGATCCAGCAGACGACAGCGATCGGTCTGAGAATGGCATTATATTCACCGATCATTGCGATCGGAGGAATAATAAGAGTTATTTCAACAGGAGTAGGAATGGGATGGGTCATTGCGCTGGCTGTTATTGCGATCCTTGGAATCATGATGGCTCTTATGGCTATTGCTATGCCTAAGTTTAAATCAATGCAGAAGCTGGTAGATAATTTAAACAGGATCTCCAGAGAGATCCTGACAGGTCTTCCCGTAATACGTGCATTTGGTTCAGAAAAAAGAGAAGAGAAAAGATTTGAGAAAGCCAACAGGGATCTTTATAAGGTCCAGGTATTCGTCAATAAGACTATGGCGTTTATGCTGCCTATATTCATGTTTATAATGTTTGGACTTTCAACACTTATTATCTGGCTCTCAGCTAACCGTATAAATGCAGGCACGATGCAGGTCGGACAGATGACAGCATTTATAACATATGCCATGCAGATCGTAATGTCATTTCTTTTCCTTACCATACTTGCCATTATCGTTCCAAGGTCCGCAGTAGCGGCTAAACGTATCGATGAGGTACTGTTAACAGAGCCATCTATAAAAAATGCAGATAATGCTGTTGTGGTAAAGAATCCCAGAGGAGAAGTTGAGTTTAAGAACGTCAGCTTTGCTTACCCGGGATCGGATGAAGAGGTATTGCATAATATTTCATTTACAGCTAAGGCTGGCAAGATAACAGCTGTTATAGGAGCTACCGGAAGCGGAAAGTCAACACTCATCCAGCTGATACCAAGGCTGTATGAAGTATCGGACGGAAGCGTTGAATTTGACGGAATTAATGTTAAGGAACTGGAGATCAGCTCTCTCCGTCAGGCAATAGGATATGTTCCTCAGAAGGGGATCCTTTTTACAGGTGATATTAGCAGCAATATTGCATATGGAAAGAGTGATGCAAGTCAGGAAGAGATCGAAAAGGCAGCGGATATAGCCCAGGCATCAGAATTTATTTCCAGAAAAGACGAAGGCTACAATACCCCGATCGCAGAGGGCGGAACCAATGTGTCCGGCGGCCAGAAGCAGAGGCTGTCTATTGCCAGAGCTATAGCTAAGGACCCTAAACTTCTGATATTTGATGATAGCTTTTCTGCTCTTGATCTTAAGACTGATGGAAAGCTTAGAAAAGCATTAGAAGAAAAACTGGGAAATGTGACAAAGATCATCGTTGCTCAGAGGGTCTCAACCATACTACATGCGGATCAGATCCTTGTTATGGATAAGGGGAGCATCGTGGGTAAGGGAACACACGAAGAACTTCTGAAAAACTGCAAAACTTACAGAGAAATTGCGGAGTCTCAGATGACTAAAGAAGAACTTTACGGGGAGGAGGTGTAAGCATGGCTAAAGAAAGAAGAATGGGAAGTCCGGCTCCGGGAGCCGGTGGAATAAACTCAGTTGAAAAAGCAAAAGATTTCAAAGGTTCTTTTGTGAAATTATTGAAATATATTGGCAGATTCATGCCTTTAGTTGTGCTTGCAATGATCTTTGCCGGGTTAAGTGCGGTATTTTTTATAGTCGGTCCTAAGAAAATGGGAGGAGCTACGACTCTCCTTGCAGAAGGTCTTGTGAATAAAGTGTCCGGGAATGGCGGCATTGATCTGCCGGCAGTTGCCCACATTTTAATAATCGTTATTTTACTCTATGTAATAGGAGCTGTTTTCAGTATGATCCAAAGTCTGATAATGACTATGGTCACACAGAAAGTGGCATTTAATCTCAGAAAAGATATTTCTGAGAAGATCAACAGATTGCCGATGGGTTACTTTGAAAGCCGTGCTCACGGTGAAGTCTTATCGACTATAACAAATGATGTTGATACTCTGGGGCAGTCATTGGGACAGTCTTTTACACAGACGATCACATCGGTGGCTACGATTATCGGTACTATCGTAATGATGCTTACGATCTCACCTTTAATGACGCTGGTCGGCGTTTCTATGATCATCCTTGCCGGAGTTTTAGTAAGAATAATTGTTTCAAAATCTCAGAAACATTTTAAAGCGCAGCAGAACCACCTGGGTGTAGTCAATGGACTTGTTGAGGAAAACTATGGAGGACACCTGGTAGTTACAGCCTTCAATAAAGAGGAAGAAACGATCAAAGAATTCAAGAAAGAAAATGACATCATGTATGAGTCTGCCTGGAAATCTCAGTTCTTTTCAGGCCTCATGCAGCCGCTCCTGCAGGCGATCGGAAATCTGGGATATGTAGCCGTTGCCATACTTGGTGCATTTTTGGCGGCAGCAGGTATTATTACGATCGGTGATATACAGGCATTTATCCAGTATGTAAGAAACCTCTCACAGCCAATAATTACATTCGCAAATGTAGTCAACCAGATCCAGTCAATGGCTGCTGCAGCTGAGAGAGTGTTCGAATTCCTTGAGCAGGAGGAAGAAAGAGTTGTTGAGGATCCTGTCAAGCTGCCTGAGGAGATCGAGGGAAGAGTGGAATTCAAGAATGTCGAATTTGGATATGATCCGGATCAGATAGTTCTTAAAGATGTTTCATTTGTGGCTGAACCTCACCATAAAATTGCGATCGTAGGCCCTACAGGTGCCGGTAAAACAACGATCGTCAAGCTCCTCATGAGATTCTATGACTTAAATTCAGGTAAGATCGAGATCGATGGACGTGATATAAGCATCGTTGACAGGTCGGAGATCCGTCAGGAATTTGCTATGGTGTTACAGGATACATGGCTTTTTAACGGAACGATAATGGAAAATCTTCGTTATGGACGTCCTGAAGCTACAGACGAAGAGGTCATATCAGCAGCAAAGGCAGCCGATGTACATGATTTTATAGAATCACTTCCTGAAGGATATAACACCGAGCTGAATGAAGAGGTATCTAATATTTCACAGGGACAGAAGCAGCTTCTTACTATAGCAAGGGCGATTCTGGCAGATAGAAAAATGCTCATTCTGGATGAAGCAACATCTTCTGTAGATACAAGAACAGAGCTTAAGATCCAGACTGCTATGGACAATCTTATGAAGGGAAGAACAAGCTTTGTAATTGCTCATAGGCTGTCAACGATCAAGGATGCGGATACTATACTAGTAATGGATCAGGGCAATATTATCGAACAGGGAGATCATAGGGAACTGCTTGCCAGGGGCGGCTTTTATGCAGACCTGTATAATTCTCAGTTTGAAACAGCATAAACCATAAGATAACAGTATTAAGAGACTGCGGCCGGCAAGGCTGCAGTCTCTTTTTTGCATTAAGGAATATTAGGAGTGGTCGACTATACCTATTAAAGAAAATGAGAATATATTAGCAATAAAAACACTCTAACTATTATACAATTATGTAAATGTATAAAGTATCCTATAATTTCATTAATTTAGCATAAAGGGGGATGAGAAAATAACCTTAGAAATTAAAGATTTATTATTCAAATATGATAAAACGATACTCGAAGATATTAATCTTGATCTGGAAAAAGGTAAATTCTATGCTCTTTTAGGAATGAACGGTTCCGGTAAATCAACACTTTTAAAAAATATTGTAAGAGTACTAAAACCTACAAAAGGAAGCATAAGATTTGAAGGTACGGATCTGTTATCCATGCCAAGAAAAGAAAGCGCTAAGGTGTTGGCTTATGTTGAGCAGGCAAGTGTAGAAAGAAATAACATGGATGTATACAACGCGATTTTATTGGGAAGGAGGCCGTATATCCAGTTTCTGCCAACAGACAAGGATCATAGTATTGTAGAAAAAGTTATACATTATTTACATCTTGAAGATATTGCGATGAAAGGAACATGTGAATTAAGCGGGGGTCAGTTGCAAAAAGTTCTTATAGCAAGAGCCTTAGTGCAAGATCCTAAGATACTTTTATTAGATGAGCCTACGTCCGCCCTTGATTTAAAAAATCAAATCGATGTCATGAATCTTGTGAAAAAATACTGTAAAGAGAAAGGGATACTAACCATAGTGTCAATACACGATGTAAACTTATCTCTCAATTATGCAGATAATTTTATAATGTTAAAAGATAAAAAAATTTTTAAGTATGGCGGAATGGATCTAATAACAAGTGAAAACTTAAGCCACGTATACGGCATTGATGTAAAAATATATAAGTTTGACAACAATACATTTATATTTCCCAAAATACCGAAGGAGGAAATATAAATGAATGAAAATAACGAAAAAAATACTAAAGCACCTGTAAAAGGAGATTTAAAGAGCCCGACTAAAGAATATAAAATAAAAGCAAGAAAAATAAAAACAATACTGATTATCGGAATAATAATAGTACTTATTCTGGGATATCTATCTCTGATGTTAGGTGTATCTAATGTATCATTTACTCAAATGTTGGATATATTAATTAATAAGCCAAACAGCAATTTGACCATTGTTATATGGAATTTAAGGCTGCCAAGAATAATAGCTGATATAGTTGCCGGAGCAGGTCTTGGAATTTGCGGCTGTGTAATGCAAAGCAACCTAAAAAATCATTTGGCGGCACCGTCAACGATAGGTGTTACAAATGCGGCGGCATTTGGTGCGAATTTAGCAATTATAGTATTTGGTGCGGGGACATTTACAAGCGGTCAATCAGGAACTATCAAAATAGCCGCGCCTTATCTGGTTACAATATTCGCATTTGCATTTGCCATTTTATCGGTTATTCTCGTAATGCTTTTATCTAAAATAAACTCGTTTAGCGCCGATATAATAATACTTGCAGGTGTTGCGATATCGTCATTATTTGCGGCGGGAACAACATTTGTACAATATTTCGGTAACGATCAAAACATTGCGCAGGCGGTTTTTTGGACATTCGGTAATCCGGGAAGAGTATCGTGGAACGAACTTTTCATACTTTTAGTTGTTTTTGCAATTTCCATTTCTTATTTTATGTTTAAGAGTTGGGATTACAATGCTATGTTGAATGGGGAAGATATAGCAAGGAGCTTAGGAGTTAACACTGTTTCGGTAAGAACGACTGCTATGTTTTTCTCATCCCTTTTAGTGGCTACAATAGTTTCATTTGTAGGAATAATTAGCTTTGTCGGACTGATAGCTCCGCAGATATCAAGAAGATATATAGGTAATGATCATCGATTCCTTATGCCGGCTTCAGCTATTTTGGGAGCAATAGTATTAACTCTTTCAGACATGTTTGCAAGGGTAGTTCTATCTCCGATGGTCATACCTGTTGGAGTTGTAACATCATTTCTTGGTGCGCCTATATTTATGTATGTCCTGATAAAAGAACATAGGAGAAGAAAAAGGAAATAAAAAATTATGCGAGGAGAAAATTAAGATGAAAAAGAAAAAATTGTTATTAAAATTGGCGGCTTTAACAGCTTGTAGTGTTATTGCTTTTACAGGCTGCCAGGCAAAGCAAGATAATAGCGGATCATCTAGTGCTAATACGGAAAGCGGAACCAAAAAAGGAACAAGGAAGATAGTAGATGCTGTAGGCAGAACTGTAGAGATTCCTGAAAAAGTTTCAAAAGTAATCGTGGACAGCCCTACTGTGTTCAGACTATATTCATATATCAACAAGTCTAATAACATAGTTGGAGTTTCCGACAGGGATAAAAATGGAGCAAAGGACGTTCCTTACGGCTTTGCATTTCCTGAAAAGAAAGATATTAAAGCCTTTGGTTCGGGATATGCAATTAATGACTTTGAAGGGGTCGTGTTAGAAAATCCCGATGTAATATTTTCGGTTTCAAAAAAGGAAATAGCTGAATATGATAAAATTCAGGCACAGACCAAAGTACCGGTCATAGCCCTGGATCAGGGAAAAGACTTTATATTTGACGAGAAAATGTATAATTCTTTGGAAATAATAGGCAAAGTTATGGGTAAAGAAGAAAGATCCAAAGAAGTTATAGATTATATGAGAGGTCTGAAGAAAGACTTAGAAGAGAGAGCCGGAAAGGTCAAAGAGGTAAAGACAGCATATGCAGGCGGTCTTGTATGGAATGGACCTCACGGAATTGAAGGAACAAGAGAAAATTATGCCTTATTTAACATAAATAAAGTCAAAAATGTAGTTACAGGCCTTAATAAAAATGGGCATGTGGATATTGATAAAGAAAAGATCTTAGAGTGGAATCCGGAATATATAATCTTAGATGTAGAGAGTATGCCGTTGATTCAAGATGATTATAATAAAAATAAAGATTTTTATAAATCAATAAGAGCATTTAAAGAGGGTAAAGTATTCGGACAGCTGCCATTTGCAAAGTATAACGTAAATATTGATACAGCAATGTTAGATGCATACTTTATCGGTAAGACCATCTATCCGGAAAATTTCAAGGATATAGATCTTGAGAAAAAAGGAGATGAGATCTACGAAAAATTATTAGGCAAGAAGCTGTACTCACGAGTTGTGGGCAGATTTCCTAAAGGATTACAGCCTATAACGTTAGAGGATTTAGATAATAACATGTTTATCAAGAAAAATTAGTTGAATCATCAAAAGCAGATCGATTAGAAATATAAGGTAAGCCAGCTTTAAATTTTGGAATTTCTTAGTCTTATTATTTAAGTAGGGAAATAGAAATATCCGAAAGACATGGAGCTGTCTTGCCTTTTTATTTTGTGTTTTATACCTCATTATTTACGTAAGTAAGTTTAATAAATTAGAAATTTGTTTAAAATCAAGCTTTTTTCAATAAATAAGTCTAGGCTAACACTTTGCAATTATGATACACTCTCGTCAGTAAGTATAAATGAACATCTCTTGGCAATTGTAAACAGTATTAATAAAAAGAAGGTAAAACGGTAGATTATGAGCAGATTAAGCCTTATTACAACAGATCGTGCACAGGAAACTGTCGAAGTTTTATATAAGGATCTAGAGCGTAGAATTGAAGCCAGTCAGCCAGGTCTCTGTCCGGTGGATCTAGCTTCATCTTTCGTACATATCAGTCATGCACAGTCATGCGGTAAATGTACCCCTTGTCGTGTCGGACTGGGGCAGCTCGAAAAACTTATTAATAATGTTTTAGACGGAGTGGCCGATCTCAAGACACTCGATACAATTGAAGATACAGCGGAGTCTATTTTCTGTTCAGCCGACTGTGCCATTGGTTCAGAAGCGGCGAGAATGGTACTTAAGGGAATTCGCGGTTTCAGAGATGAATATGAGGGCCATATATTAAATGGAAAGTGCGGAGGAAGTCACCACAGGGCTATTCCATGTATTTCCATGTGTCCTGCGCATGTTGATGTGCCGGGTTATTTGTCCCTTATTCATGAGAAGAGATTTGATGATGCAGTTAATTTAATAAGAAAGGATAATCCATTTCCGGCGGCGTGTGGTCTCATCTGTGAGCATCCATGCGAAAGTGACTGCCGCAGAACGCTGGTCGATGATGCCATCAATATCCGTGGTCTTAAGAGATACGCTGTAGAGCATGAGGGTGATATAAAGACGCCTGAGATCATGGACAATACAGGAAAGAAAGTAGCTGTTATAGGCGGTGGCCCGGGAGGACTCTCTGCAGCTTATTACCTTGCGATCATGGGTCATGATGTGACTGTGTATGAGCAGAGAAAGAGACTCGGAGGAATGCTTAGATACGGGATCCCGGTCTACAGGCTTCCAGATGATATCCTTGATAAGGAGATCAATGCTATTCTTTCAACAGGGATCAAGGTAGAGACAGAAGTAAGTGTAGGAACAGATATATCACTTGCTGAGATCCGATCTAAAAATGATGCAGTATTTGTTTCTATCGGAGCTCATACAGATAAGAAGATCGGTATAGAGGGAGAAGATGCTGTTGGCGTTGAATCTGCTGTAGAAATGCTCAGGGCTATAGGTGATAATGAGTATCCTGATTATACAGGCCAGAACATAGTGGTAGTTGGCGGAGGTAATGTCGCAATGGATGTTGCGCGTTCATCTGTCAGACTCGGAGCGAAGAGCGTAACTATCGTCTACAGAAGAAGACAGCAGGATATGACTGCTCTCCGTGAGGAAGTTGAAGGTGCTGTTGCAGAGCATTGTATCGTAAAGGATCTTCATTCACCTGTTCGTATAGAAAAGGATGCCGAGGGAAAAGTCACGGCACTTATTGCTCAGCCGCAGATCATCGGACCTATCAAAAACGGACGTCCTTCGCCTGTACAGGCTGATGCGCCGGAGGTAAGCATACCTGCGGACAGAGTTATAGTTGCTATTGGACAAGGAATCAACTCAAGCAAGCTGGAGGAGTCCGGAATTACGATCACGAGAGGCAAGATCGATGCGCTTGATACATCGGACGTGGAAGGCGTTGATGGAGTTTTTGCAGGCGGAGACTGTGTGACCGGTCCTGCTACTGTTATTAAGGCGATCGCAGCCGGTAAGGTCGCGGCGGCCAACATAGATGAATATCTCGGATACAATCATATAATTCAGACAAATATTGAGCTTCCAAGAATCAGATTCTCAGATAATGAACCATGCGGAAGAATAAATATGCGTGAAATAGATCCGGACGAGAGGATCAAATCATTTGATCTTATGGAGATCTGCATGACTGATGAGGAGGCATGCCAGGAATCTGGAAGATGTCTCCATTGTGACCACTTTGGTTATGGAAGTTTTAGAGGAGGCAGAAGAGCAAAATGGTAAATGTAACGATTGATGGAAGAGCTATAGAAGTTCCGGAGAAGACTACTATTTTACAAGCTGCCGCCATGGCCGGTATCAGTATTCCTACGCTTTGCTACTGGAAGGGTATTAATGAAATTGGCGCATGCCGAGTTTGCGTTGTAGAAGTTGAAGGATACAACAAGCTGTTTACGGCTTGTAATAATACAGTTGATGATGGAATGGTCATCCATACTAATTCTAAAAAAGCAAGGAAGTCAAGAAGGTCCAATGTTGAACTCATACTTTCTCAGCATGATTCTAACTGTGCAACATGCGTAAGAAGCGGAAATTGTTCATTACAGACTATTTCAAATGACCTAAATATTCAGAACATAGATTACGAGAAGGATGTTCCGCTGCCTAAGTTTGATGATTCATTTGCATTTGTCAGAGATGACTCAAAATGTATTAAGTGCATGCGTTGTGTTCAGATCTGTGATAATATGCAGAATTCTCATGTATGGGACGTTATCAATACAGGCTCCCGTACAACTGTTGGCATCAATGGGGCTAACAGGCTCCAGGAAACAGGATGTTCAGCATGTGGTCAGTGTATAAAACACTGTCCTGTGGGAGCACTCAGAGAGCGAGATGACACAGAGAGACTTTTCGCAGCAATCGAGGATCCGGATAAGATCGTAGTAATGCAGATCGCTCCATCCATCAGAACAGCATGGGGTGAGCCATTTGGATTAGATGCGAATTTTGCGACGGTTAAAAGGCTTTGTTCCGCATTTAAACAAATGGGCGTTGATTATGTATTTGATACTAATTTCTCTGCTGATCTTACGATCATGGAAGAGGCCAGTGAGCTTGTTGAAAAGCTTACAAGCGGAGAAGGCAAGCTTCCTATGTTTACTTCATGCTGTCCGGCATGGGTGCGTCATGTAAAAGCATTTTACCCTGACTTTACTGATCAGCTTTCAACATCAAAATCTCCTCAAGGAATGTTTGGGGCTATTGCGAAGTCTTATTATGCTGAGATCCTCGGGGTAGACCCTTCAAGGATATTCTGCGTGTCAACAATGCCATGCACAGCTAAGAAGGAGGAATGCAATATCCCTAGTCTTAACGATGCATGTGGAGATCCTGATGTCGATCTGGCTATTACAACAAGAGAAGTTACACGAATGATCAGGACAGCACAGATCATACCTCAGGCGCTTCCGGAAACAGAGCTTGATCAGCCGCTGGGGATCGCATCAGGTGCCGGAAACATATTCGGTGTTACCGGTGGTGTTATGGAAGCAGCTCTTCGTACAGCTCATTATTTCGTAACAGGGGAAAATGCCGATCCGGACGCCTTCAGACAGGTTCGTGGTCAGGAAGAGTGGAGAGAAGTTGAATTTGAGATCGACGGAACAGTTCTTAAAATAGCCGTTGTTCATACACTTGGAGGGGCGGATAGACTTTTAGAGGCGCTGAGAGAAGGCAGAGTTCATTATGATTTCGTTGAAGTCATGGCCTGTCCGGGAGGATGTGTAAACGGTGGTGGGCAGCCTATAGTCAGTGGATACAGCCTGCAGAAAGAAAGAGGAGACGTTCTTTATGCACAGGATGCAGCCGGTACTCTTAGATTTTCTCATGAAAATCCATCTATAAAGGCTGTTTACAAGGATTACTTAGATAAACCGCTTTCAGAAAGAGCAGAGCATCTTTTACATACAGATCACCACTCATGGAAAATGTATAATGAAGGATAAATAACCACTAACACCCCGATAAATACTGAGTTTATCGAGGTGTTATTTGATTTTAGAAGTGGAGAGTATATATGGGACTTAATGATACGCCTTTAGGCTCGAGGTTTCAGATCGGACTATTCGGTCGTACTAACGCGGGGAAATCTTCTCTGGCAAATGCTATAACAGGACAGGATCTGGCCATCGTGTCAGACAGAAAAGGAACCACGACTGATCCGGTAACTAAAACCATGGAGCTCCTTCCAATAGGGCCCGTGGCAGTGACAGACACGCCGGGACTTGATGATAACAGTGAGCTTGGGGCTTTAAGAATAGAAAAAACAAAGGAGATCATGTCAAGGATAGATATGGGACTTGTGGTCTTTGATGCTGCGGCTGAAGACGATCCTGTTTTTATCCGAAATATTATCAAGGATCTGGAAAGGAGAAAATGTCCTTCTGTCATAGTTGCCAATAAGATCGATCAGTTATCGGGAAAAGCAAAATTAAGAGAGCTGGAGGAAGCTTTTAAAGAGCATACATTTCTTGGGATAAGCTGCTTAAGCGGAGAAGGAATAGAAGAGCTTAAGGATCTTATTGGTAAATTATGGAAAGAGGTGGAGGAAGATAAACAGGAGAGAAAGATAGTAAGTGACCTGATAGAGCCGGGTGATACGGTAATACTTGTGATCCCTATTGATTCTTCAGCGCCCAAAGGACGCCTTATATTGCCGCAGCAACAGACTCTCAGAGATATACTTGATGCCGGAGGCAATGCCTTATGTATAAAGGATACAGAGCTGAAGGAACTTTTCGATAATAATCCCGGCTGGACTGATCCATCATCGACTTCAGCGGGGATCTGCCGAAGACCAAGCCTGGTGATCACAGACAGTCAGGCATTTAAAGAGGTCGATGCTATCGTTCCGAAAAGTATACGACTGACTTCCTTTTCCATATTGATGGCCAGGTATAAGGGAGAACTGGACTGGCAAATGTCGGGTGCGGAGGCGATCGACAGCCTTGAGGACGGAGACAGGGTACTTGTAGCTGAAGGCTGTACCCATCACAGACAATGTGATGATATAGGGACAGTAAAGCTGCCTCGTCTCATACGCAGGTATACAGGTAAAGATATAGAGATAGATTCAACTTCCGGACATGGATACCCGAAGGATCTGAGCAGGTATAAGATGATATTTCACTGCGGCTCATGCATGCTAGGTGAGAATGAGGTCAGGGCGAGAGTGAGCCTGGCCAGAGAACAGAATGTCCCGATCACAAATTATGGAATGGCAATAGCATATATGAACGGTATTTTTAACAGAGCTACGGCGGTTTTCCTTGAAAAAAAAGACTAAAAGATTTATCCTAAAGGTACACGTGTAAGGAGGAAATATTTATATGAAGAAAAAAGTGTTAGGTATCCTGGCAGCATCCCTGATAGCAGTTACTGCAGCAGGATGCGGTGCCAAGGGTGGCGATACAGGTAAGACGACAGCTGCAACAAGTTCTACGACAACCACAACGACAGCTGCAGCAACTAAGACCACGACCGCTGTGGAAACTACCACAGTTGAGACAACACCGATCAGTCAGATATATGATGTAAAAGTAAAGAAACCGGCTTCTGGGTTCTCAGAGATTGGCAACTACAGCTACAAGTCAAAAGATGGCGCGTCATACACATATACGATGATGGATGATGTTTCACCTCATGCCATGGAGGCTTCTCTTGATTCATTATCAGCCCAGCTGAAGGATGCTATGCCGGATGTAAAGGATGATGCACACTACGTTAAAGGAAAGAAAGATGACCTTAACTTTATAAGAGTATGCAAGTCAGTGGGAGTAGGTAAGGAGCTTAACTGCTATATTTGTCTCGAATATATGAATCCCTCAGATATAAATCCTGATGATGTTCTGAAACTTATTTCCAATGAGTATCTGGAGATACAAAAAAAGTAAAATCGATCGGGGTTGGAAAACCTCACTATTTAAGGCGTTTTGCCCATGTGTGAATTGGGCGGAACGCCTTTTTTATTGAAAAACTATTAAAAATACCAATTATGTATGAATTGAAATACTTAAAAAACTATATATTTATGCAGAATGACGAAACAATGCGGTTTCCCTTGACTTTATTTTGGCTATCACGCATAATAAAACTAGTTTATGTTAAGAAAAATTTATATTTAGGAAATTTTATTTATGAATTTATTTGTAATTGAGAAAGCATTTTTAATTTGTAAGTTTTTAGAGTAGGAGAATCGTATGAAGCGCTTTTTTAGTGCATTGATTGCCATTGGAGCGGTTACCGGGCTTCTCTTCTTGTTTTCTGCACCTGTGAATGTGCATCATGAAGATAGTCATGGGGAAGCACATAATGAATCCCATGAAGATAATGGACATGAGAGGACACCGGAGAAAGCTGGTAATAACTCAACTCATTGATAAAGTAACGCATAACATAGGCGTATGTTCTGTGGAACTTTAAAAACTGCAAGCCCAGGAATGCTTTAGACATCGAGTGTGTCTGTTTCTTAGGGCTTTTTTTATTTCTATTGAACACTAATACGAAATTGAAATATTTTAAATAGTTGTGGGGTGGCATTATGCTTTGGATTTTTTTATTTGCATCATGGTTGATATTCAATGGAAGAGTAACTGTTGAGAGCCTTATTTTTGGTGCAGGACTGTCAACAGTGATCAACATTTTCTGCTGCAGGGTTTTGGGATATTCGGGAAGACTGGATAAGATCATTTTCAGGAATTTCGGGCGTATCATAAAGTATATGTTTATTTTGATATGGGAGATCATCAAGGCAAATGTGGGCGTGATGAAATTTGTATTGAAACCGGGGGCTAAGATAAAGCCGAGACTCGTTTATTTTAAAACAGACCTGAGGAGTGATATCTCTAAGGTCGCTCTGGCTAATTCGATTACGATCACACCGGGAACGATCACGGTTCTGGTCGAGGGTGATACTTACATAGTTCATGCGTTTGACGAAAGCATGTCAGAAGGTCTCGGAGAATCATGCTTTGTAGAACAATTAAAGAAAATGGAGGAAAAGACAAATGTTTGAATCAAGCCAATATTCACAAACGTTTTTCATCGTTTGTATGATCGCCCTTGCAGTGATCGTTTTCTTCTGCCTTTTCATAGCAATAGCAGGGCCGAGATTCTCTGACAGGATCGTAATGGCCAATATGATATCAACTAAGGTCATCGCATTTATATGCTTACTGTCAGTATTTTTGAGAGAAGAATTCTATCTGGATGTAGCGCTTATATATGCAATGCTCGGTTTCGTAGCGGTCGTAGTTCTGTCGAAGATAATTACCATACGGCACAGGAAGCAGAAGGAAGCAGAAAAAGATCTTAAGCCGGGTCAGGAAGCTATCGTTGATGTATCAGATGAGGAGGCGGATAAGTGATGCTACGTTTTATTATTGCAGCAATATTGATCGGCGCCGGAGTTTTCATTTTTGCAGTAGCGACTATTGGCGTTTATAAGTTTAAATATGTTCTTAATAGAATGCATGTTGCAGCTCAGTCAGATACTTTGGGACTCCTTCTCATATGTTCAGGTACGGCTGTTTTGTTAGGGTTTACATTTGCAACACTGAAGGTCGTGCTTGTCGTTATTCTTTTCTGGCTGACAGGCCCATTATCAAGCCATATGGTGGCTAAGATGGAGCTCCATTCTCAGGATGAAGATGATAAGGATAAATTTGAAAAAGTCTTTGAGAAGGGAGTTGAAGAAGATGATTGATGGTCAGGTGGTTTTGACATGGATCTTACTCGGATTCCTTATTACATGTGCGATTGCGGCAGTGATCTCAAAAAGGCTTATAACCACTGTTCTGGTTTTTATGTCATATTCGATCATTATGTCGGTGGTATGGATAATACTGGAGTCTCCGGATCTTGCAGGAACGGAAGCGGCAGTTGGAGCTGGTGTAACGACGATCCTCTTTTTCATTGTTCTTAAAAAGATCGGTGTTATTTTCACTTCAAAAGAAAAGAAAAATGAAAATGATGAAGAAAAGATAGAAGAAAAAGGTGAAGGAAATGAGTGAAACGAAAAAGACAGTTCAGTCTAATGGCGATTCACAGAATGACGAACTGATTTCATGGGGGAATTTTGCAAAATGGGTAAACGGAGATGAGATCTCCAAGCCCACTGCGTCGCCGGAAGGGTCTGAGCAGGAAAATAAAAAACCTGAAGGAACCGAGAAGAAAAAATTTAAAGTTTCTCTGACGAGCTTCCAGGGATTCTATAAACCTATGGCTGTGCTTCTTACAGCAGCATTTATAGGGTTTCTGCTTTTCGTATGTGTATTTACACCTAAATTCGGAGTTGCAAATGCACCCACGAATAATGAAGTTTCTCAGAAATACATTGAAGATGGCCTGAAAGATACAGGTGCCACTAACATAGTATCAAGTATGATCCTTGACTACAGAGCGTTTGATACTCTGGGAGAATCAACTGTTCTGTTCACGGCGGTTATGGCGGTTATGATACTCCTTAGAAAAGATGAGGGAGAGAAAAAAGACAAGGCAGATATTGCAGAAGAAAAGGCAGTTGAGACGGAGGAGAGGATAGAAAATAAATATCCGAATATTATCCTCCGGACTGTATCTAAGATGGTAGCGCCGTTCATTATTATGTATGGAGCATATGTAATATTAAATGGACATATCTCTCCCGGAGGAGGTTTCTCAGGAGGTGCCATAATAGGCGCGGGACTCATATTGATCTCGCTGGGTGCAGGGCCGAAAGCTACAAGGAAGTTTTTCAGCTTTAAAATATTTACAGCGATCACGAGCTGTTCATTACTTTCATATGCCGGACTAAAGACTTATTCGTTCTATACAGGGGCACATCATATTGAGACGGGAGTGCCGCTCGGAACTCCGGGGGCTATTCTGTCAAGTGGATTTATCCTGCCTCTGAATATATTTGTCGGCATGATAGTTGCCTGTACGATGTTTGGTTTTTACTCCTTATTTACGAAAGGAGAGATATAAGATGTGGGATTACTTAATTAATCATTATTTTGAGATAGCATCAATGATCTTGTTTGGAATAGGCTTCATGACCTTACTCCTTCACCATAATCTTATAAAAAAGATCGTTGGTCTGAATATTATAGATACCGCAATATACCTTTTCATTGCACAAAGGGGCTATATATTGGGAAGGATAGCACCTGTAATGGGCGACAGCAGGGTAGCAGAGATGGAAACATATATCAACCCTATTCCGGCAGGTCTTGTCCTTACCGGTATCGTGGTATCTGTCAGTTCGACGGCGTTTTTGCTTGCTCTGACTCAGAAGCTGTATAAGAAATACAACACCTTAAATCTGGATGAAATACTCCTTAAATACAGGGAGGAGAAGAAGAATGCATGAAATACCTTTTGTATATAACTTCCCATTTTTCAGTATCATACTGACACTTGCGGGAGCCATGGCAACTCCTTTCATTAGAAATGGGAGAGCTGCCCAGAAGGTAAATATGGGTATCATCATTGGCGCCGGTTTTCTTAACGGAGCGGTTTTGATCAACCTTGTACAGACTGGGCAAAACTTCACATATATTATGGGTCACTTTCCGGCACCGTTCGGAAATGAGATCCGCAGCGGCCCGCTGGAAGCTTTAATGGCAACTATGTTCTGCCTGGTTATGGGACTTTCACTTGCAGGCGGTCTTAAAAATGTATATGAGGAGATCCCGAAAAAGAAGCAGAATTTATATTTTCTGATGATGAACCTGATCCTCTGCTCTTTGATCTCTATGACGTATACCAATGATATGTTCAATGCATATGTATTTATTGAGATCAATACTATTGCAGCCTGTGCGATCGTAATGGCAAAAGACTCAAAGGAAACAACGGTAGCCACGATAAGATATCTGATAATGAGTCAGATAGGATCGGGACTGTTCCTGTTCGGCCTGGCGCTTTTCTATAACGTTACGGGCCACCTTCTCATGGTAAGTCTGCATGAAGCAATAGGCAGCATGCTCGCCGCAGGTCAGTATATATTCCCGTTGGTAGTGGTTGCATCTCTTTTAACCATTGCTCTTGCAATTAAGAGTGCTGTTTATCCATTCCATACATGGCTTCCGGGAGCGCACGGTACGGCAACGTCTTCATCAAGTGCTATCCTTTCCGGGCTGGTACTTAAGGGATATATAATCATTCTGATAAAGATAGTTTACAGGGTCTTCTCCCCGGATTTTTTTGCATACTCACATGTGGCGGATGCAGTTTTTGTACTTGGTATATTGAGTATGATCATGGGATCTGTAAATGCGCTGAGAGAGAGACATATCAAGAGGATGACGGCGTATTCGACAGTGGCTCAGATCGGGTACATTTTTATGGGTATAGGCCTTAATTCAGAGATAGGTATGATGGCAGCCTGCTTCCATATAATTGCGCATGCGATCACAAAGCCTATGCTCTTCCTCGCAGCAGGCGGTCTGGCAAATGTGTCTCATCACAGCTACGAATTTAAGGATCTGAAAGGCGCGGCTCATAGGAATAAACTTGCCGGAGTGGCGTTTGTGATTGGCGGACTGTCAATGATAGGTATTCCGTTATTTATCGGATTCCCGTCAAAGATCTATTTTTCAGCCGCGGCAATTAATTCAGACTGGTTCAGGCTTCCGGCAGCTTTAACGGCGCTTGCGGTCTCAACAGTGCTCAATGCTCTGTATTACATCCCTGTAATGTTCAACATCTGGAAGACAAAGGATGAACCGGGCGGACATGGACATGCAGGAGCTCATGACAGTGAAGATCTGGCACATGAAGTGGAATATGATGAAAAAACCGTTGCCAATATCGATGATGAACACGCAGTTTTATCTGAAGACAGCGAGTATAAGGGAAAATACAGGATAACATTTGGCTTCGGTTTTTCGATGCTTGCCTTTATCATATTAAATATTGGACTGGGGATTTTCTATAAACCGGTCATGGATATAATAAAATCAGGTCTGGATCTTTTATAAGCCGGCCGTATTAAAAACAAAAGAAAGGTGAGGTGAATAGTTGATGATAGGTATTTTACTTCTAATACCGATATTATTTCCGGTACTAGCGGGTATTGCCGTTTTTCCGATGAAAAACACAAAGTCAAGACGCGCGTACGTTTCGGCTATAGTTGTTATCAACGCTCTCATTGTATACGGCATTGCGTTTATTCCGGACTGTGGTTTTAATGCATGGTCAATTGCAGACACAATGCTGATTACTTTTCATCAAGATGGCATGGGCAAGTTTTTTGCCTGCCTTATAGCAACTATCTGGATGCTCGTTACATTCTTTGCGTTTGAGTATATTACTCATGAAGGAGATGAATCCAGATATCTTGGCTTCTATACAATGACGATGGGCGTATTAATGGGATTATGTTATTCAGGAAATCTCATTACATTTTATATGTTCTTTGAACTTATGACGATTATGACAGTTCCGCTCGTTATCCACTCCCGAACAAAGGAGTCTATTGCAGCCGGAATGAAATATCTGGGATATTCCGTTTTTGGTGCGGGACTTGCACTTTTCGGATTATTCTTTCTTAACCATTTTACAGGAGGACAGATCGGATTTACTCCGGGAGGAAATCTCAATATGTCTTTAGTAGCGGGGCACGAAGATCTGGTCCTTGCGGTTACTCTTATAATGGTTATTGGCTTTGGTGGAAAAGCCGGTATGCTTCCGCTTCAGGCATGGCTGCCGACAGCTCATCCTGTTGCTCCTGCTCCTGCGTCGGCCGTTCTTTCAGGTCTTATTACCAAGGCGGGCGTACTCGGTATTATAAGAGTTTGCTACTATATGGTGGGTATGGATTTCCTCAGAGGAAGCTGGGTCCAGACGACCCTCATGATACTTGCGCTCACGACCGTATTTATGGGATCGATGCTTGCCTTTAAGGAAAAGCTGTTTAAGAAGAGGCTGGCTTATTCTACTGTCAGTCAGGTATCTTATGTGTTATTCGGACTGTTTCTTTTTACACAGGACGGCCTGAAGGGGGCAATGCTGCAGGTTGTATTCCATGCGGTGGCCAAGAATATTATGTTCCTTGCTGCAGGCGCGATCATCTATAAGACTCATAAGACTTATGTATATGAGCTTAAGGGAATAGGAAAACAGATGCCGATAGTTATGTGGTGTTTCACGCTGGGATCGCTCTCACTTATTGGTATTCCGCCGACAGGAGGATACTTCAGCAAATGGTTCCTGGCAACGGGAGCGCTTGCGCCTCAGTTCGGTCCGTTAGGAATAGTCGGGGCGGCAACACTGCTGCTTTCAGCTCTGCTTACAGCGGGTTATGTCCTTCCGATAGTTCAGGATGCATTTTTCCCTGGAAAAGATTTTAATTATACAGATCTTGAGAAAAAGGAACCTAATGGGCTTATGACAGTTCCGCTTATTATTTTATCAGTTGCTGTTCTTGGTCTTGGCATTATACCGGGTCCGATCAATGCGGCGATTGCAAGTATCTCATCAACCCTGTTTACCGGTATTTGACCGTATCAAAAATATTAAAGAAGGGAGTAAACAAGAAAGATGGCTATTTTGCTATTAATTCCAATATTCTTTCCTATTGCTATGGGATTGGCTATGCTGCCACTCAACTTGGAGGATCGCGGGAAAAGACAGATCTATGTTACCAGTGTTGTGATCATCAACATGGTACTGTCCATAATATTTATGTTTACTATACCCAAGCAAACCTTTACGCTGATACGTTTCTCAGAAACCGCAAGTATTACGTTCAGGGTCGATGGACTGTCTACAGTGTTTGGTATGATAGTTTCAATTCTTTGGGTGGTTGCAACATTTTATTCTTTTGAATATATGAAGCATGAAGGTAAAGAAAAAAAATTCTTTGCTTTCTTCACAATGTCATTTGGCGTTGTTTTAGGAATAGCTTTTTCAAATAACTTAATTACAATGTACCTTTTTTATGAGCTCCTGACAGTAGCCACAACTCCGCTCGTAATGCACGCAATGGATCAGAAGGCTTCTGCAGCGGGAAAGAGGTATATAAGATATTCTATAGGTGGAGCGTCTTTTGGGTTTATAGCCATTATGCTTTTGATGAATTATGGTTCGACCTTGGATTTTACCTATGGCGGAGTTCTCATGAATTCACCGTTTTTACCATTCGCAGCATCAGATAAACATATTTTACTTGTGGGATATCTGCTTGCTTTCTTCGGATTTGGTGTTAAGGCGGCGATCTTTCCGTTTTTCAGATGGCTTCCAAGCGCGGGCGTTGCACCGACACCTGTATCAGCACTTCTCCATGCGGTAGCAGTTGTTAACGCAGGTATATTCGCAATATCAAGAGTGACCTACTTCAGCTTTGGAGCGGATTTCCTGAGAGGGAGCTGGGCACAGTATGTAACTATGATAGCTGCAACAGTTACTATAGTCTTTGGATCTTCTATGGCGCTTAGAGAAAAGCATATCAAAAGGAGGCTGGCTTATTCGACCGTCAGCAATCTTTCCTACATGCTTTTCTCAATTACTACGATGTCGGCTGAAGGTCTGACAGGCGGGCTTATTCATATGACATTCCATTCAGTCTTAAAGATCACACTTTTCTTTGTTGCGGGTGCGATCATATACAAGACCGGAAGAGAGTATGTTGATGAGATCGAAGGCTGCGGAAAAGCTATGCCGATAACTATGGCCTGCTTTACGATCTGCTCAATGGGTCTTATCGGTATACCACCGCTCATGGGAATTACAAGTAAGTGGATGATATCAAAGGCAGCGGTAGACAGCGGACTTCCTCTGTCATGGGCAGGAATAGCGGCTCTTATCGTCTCTGCATTGCTTACGACGCTATATCTTTTCGATATTATAATTAAGGCTTATTTTCCCAAAAAGGATCTTAATGTGGCGGAACTTAACAAAGGTGTAAAAGACCCGAACGGCTATATGACGATCCCTATGATAGGCCTTACGGCTTTCTCTATCGTATTTGGAATATGGCCGGCGCCGCTGCTTAAAGTATTCACATTAGTTGCTAACGGATTATTTTAAATTTAAAAGTAAGGAGGTGAAAATTCATTTTGGATGGTAATTTATTATTGATGTTTTTAGTGGTGTTTCCATTTGCTGCCGGACTGGTATCTTACCTGATCGGCCGTGGAAGTAAATGCGGCAGAGATGCATTCGTCATCATCGTTACAGCTGTTGAATTTGCAGCAGCTCTTGCATTGATAGCATCATCAAACCAGTATGATTTTCACTGGCATGGTTTCGCAGGACTGGGGCTTCACTTCAGAGGTGACGGTTTCCGTCTTGTTATGGCTGTTCTTGCTGGATTTATATGGTTCTTTACAACTATAATGAGTAGGGAATACTTTAATAAATTAGAGAGCAGAAACAGAAACCGCTATTATATGTTCATGTTATGGACATTGGGAGCTACGATGGGAACCTTCCTGTCTACGAACCTTTATACGACATTTATATTCTTTGAAATAATGTCATTCACTTCATATGTCCTTGTTATCCACAATGAGACAAGGGAGGCTATCTATGCCGCCAGATCATATGTAGGATTTGCAGTTTTCGGAGGCCTTGCAACACTCATGGGCCTGTTTATGCTTCAGGCTGGTCTCGGAACATTGGAGATGGACCATATGCTCGAGGCTGTGATTACTATGGCTCCGACAAGGCCTTCACTTATGTGGGCATGCGTTCTGGTACTTATAGGATTTGGCGTTAAGTCAGGTATGTACCCGCTTCATACATGGCTGCCGCGTTCTTATGTAAATGCTCCGGAACCTGCGACGGCCCTGCTGTCGACTATTCTGAGCAAATGCGGTATATTTGGCATATTTGTAATTACCGGTCAGATCCTTCTTCATGACTACACATGGGGAATGATCATGCTTTGCTTAGGTGTTCTGACTATGCTTACAGGAGCGATGCTGGCAGTGATCTCTACTGATTTTAAGAGAACGCTCGCCTGCTCATCAATGTCCCAGATCGGATTTATACTGGTTGGAATAGGCATGCAGGGAATACTTGGGGAGCATAATGCGCTTGCAGTATCAGGAAGTGTATTGCACTTGGTAAATCACTCATTCATAAAGCTCGTACTCTTCATGATCGCAGGTGTGATCTTTATGAATATGAGGAATTTTGATCTTAATGAGATCAGAGGATTTGGCAGAAAGAAGTGGCTTATTAAAATAATGGCAGCATTTGCGATCCTTGGAGTTGCAGGTGTACCGTTATTTAACGGATATATAAGTAAAACACTTATTCATGAAAGCATTGTTGAATACATAGCTATGTTCCCTTCACTTACGGGAATGGCAGTCTTCTTTAAGATAGTGGAGGCGCTCTTCACATTTACAGGTGGTCTCACATTCTGCTATATGCTGAAAATATTCGTAGCTGTATTTATCGAAAAAAATAATGATGCTGCTAAGCAGGCAAGTATGGATGGAATGAAGAAATATATGAGATGGCCTATGACTGTTATTATTACGATCTCAGCGGTCATACTCCCTGTTATAGGCGTTCTGCCTCATTTTACACAAGACAGGATAGCAGACATCTCACGAGGATTTTTAAACGGGCATGCGTCTGAAGCTGTTCATTACTTCTCACCTGTAAACTTAAGAGGTGCCGGGATCTCGCTTGCAATAGGAGCAATATTCTACTTTTTGATCGTAAGAGTATGCCTTATGAGGAAGACGGAGAATGGCAGTGTTTATGTAAATGTATGGAATTCTAAGGTCGATATTGAAGACAGATTCTACAGACCGGCACTTCTTACAGTGCTTCCATTTATAGGAGCAATGCTTGCAAGAACAGTATATTCCATAGTTGACTGGATAGTGGCGCTCTACAGAAAGATCTTCTTTTTCAGAAGACCTGAGAAATTCGATCCGCCGCTCGATAACGAATTTGGTACATTTAACGAGTCTGCGAAGGATACAAGGATACCAAGGGGCATCTCTTACACGCTGCTTATGTTTGTGATCGGACTGGTAGCGGTACTGTACTTTGTTCTTATTGCATTTTTTTCAACTGGGAGATAAGTCTTTATGAGAGATAGAAGCTTTTTTAAAAAAGCAGAATATAACAATACTCTGGAGATATCCGAAGAGACACTGAACAGGCTCAAGGGAGTTCTTAAAGACATTTTAGTCGATGTCATCAAAGTTGCTGAAAAATATAAGCTTCGCTATATTTTAGGCGGTGGATCCTGTCTTGGCGCTGTACGGCATAAAGGATTCATTCCATGGGATGATGACATAGACATAATGTTCACAAGGAAAGACTATGAAAGATTTATAAGAGTCTTTGAGGGAGAACTGGGTGATAAATATCTTCTTGCAGCTCCGTCAAGAGGTAAAGGACATGGGATGGCCCATACTCAGGTCAAACTTAAAGGAACAGTTTACCAGTCATTTAATGAATTATCCAAGACTGATATGGATGACATGGCGATATTCTTAGATGTTTTCATCATGGAAAATACATTTAACTGTAAATTCTTCAGGAAGCTTCACGGGGTAGCCTGCCTCACTGCCGGTTACATGCTCACATGCAGAAAAACTTATGGAGATTTTCCTTATCTAAGACCATACATCAAGGGGAATAAAAAACTTTTCAGAGAATTTCACAGAAAAGCAAAAGTCGGCAGATTTTTAAAGAGAATACCTCTGGATACTATGGCAAGAGTTACAGACAAGATCTATGGACTATGCCGTAATAACAGGTCGGAATATCTCTCGATCCCAAGCGGCAGGGGGCATTACTTTAAAGAAACTTATACAAGAAAGGCCATGCTTAACAGGAAGCTTGTAAGATTTGAGTCTGTTAAGGCATATATACCTGCGAATTATCAGGAATACCTTTCTAAGCTGTACGGGGATGACTATATGGTCTTGCCGCCGGAAGAAAAAAGAGAATCTCATCCGATCATGAGATTAGATTTTGGAATATACTAAAATATTTTAACCGATCACTGTCAGATGTATCGATCTGGCAGTGATCGGTTTTTTACTCCTTGTATGTGGCTCTATACATCAAAGGCTAAAAAGTATACAATAGAGGGGAAAATCGTCCTAACAGAGTTGGAACGGGGGAAGAGAATATCAATGTCTAAAATTAATTCATTTTTAGCAGTCCTTGCATGCAAAGCATCAAGATGGGGGCTCAGATTGTTGCGCAGAGGCGGAACTAACATTCCAGGGCAGATCGCAATGAAGTTTGACAGAAAGATCCTTGCTAAGACAAGCGCAGGTTCGGAAGTTATTATAGTTACGGGAACCAATGGAAAAACAACTACAGCACATATGATAGAGTTTGCCATGACCCAGGCCGGGCATGAATGTCTTGCAAATAAAACGGGAGCAAATCTTCTTGCAGGAATTACGGCTGAATTTACATGCAATGCCACTATGTCCGGCAAGGCAAGGAGCAAATATGCAGTTATTGAATGTGATGAAGCGGCGCTTCGTCATGTTGTCCCTTTGGTCAACCCCAAAGTTATAGTTGTAACTAATCTTTTCAGAGATCAGCTGGATCGGTATGGTGAAGTTATGAATACTCTGGATCTTATTGCGAAGGGTATCGAACAGGCACCGGAGAGTATTCTGTGTCTGAATGGAGATGATTCACTTACCGCTTCTCTTGCAACGATGGTAAAAAACAGATCTGTATTTTTTGGCATTTCTGCTCCGGTAGGGGATCAGAAAGATGCGGAGATCTCTGATGCCAAGTATTGCATTAAATGCGGTGAGGAGTACAAATATAAGTATCACACATATGCTCATCTGGGAGGATACTACTGCCCGAAGTGCGGATATAAGAGACCGGACCCGGATGTAGAGGTTACCGATATAAGGAAGTCATCATTTACGGGTTCTGTCATAAGGATAAATGTACATGGCAAGCATGCGGAATTTCCGGTGAATCTTCCGGCAGTATACAACATTTACAATGCGGCAGCGGCACTCAGTGCCTATATGGCATTCGGACTTCCGGCCAAGGAAATGATCTCAGCGCTCGGTAAGGTCAAGAGCAGTTTCGGCCGCATGGAAAACTTTGAATTCAATGGCAAAAATGTCCAGATGATCCTTGTTAAAAATCCTGCGGGATGTAACCAGGTGCTGGAGTATTTGTCAGAAATAGAAGAGGACATATCTGTTGCGATATCGCTGAATGACAATGCGGCAGACGGACATGATATCTCATGGATATGGGATGTTGACTATGAGTCGGCAGCAGCTAAGTGGAAGGCTAAGAATATAATAGTTTCAGGAACGAGAGCGGAGGATATGATGCTTCGTCTGAAATATGCAGGGATCCCTGAGGAGAATATTATTATCGAGAAGAGTCCGGAAGGTCTTGTCGGTATGGTAGGTAATTTAGACACACCGGTATTTATCATGCCTAATTATACTTCCATGCTGACTCTTCGTGAACTGGTAAGCAGCGCTACAGGCGGCAAGGAGTATTGGAAGGGGTAAGATATGGAATTAAAGATTTGTCATTTGTACCCTGAAATGCTTAATCTGTACGGTGACAGGGGCAATATATATTGTATGAAAAAGCGTCTTGAATGGAGAGGGATCTATTGCAGGATCGACTCTCTGGCATTGGGTGAACAGAAAAGTCTGAATCAGTATGATCTTTTCTTCATCGGAGGCGGTCAGGATTTTGAGCAGGAAGTGCTGCTTTCAGACCTTCATGCAGGTAAGGGAGAACAAATAAAGCAGGCTATTGAAGATGGAAAGACTTTTTTGACTATATGCGGCGGATACCAGATGCTGGGGCATTATTATGAAAATCAGTCAGGAGTCAAATGCAGATACCTGGGAGCGGTCGATTTTCATACTGTTGCGGGAAGCTCCAGACTTATCAACAATTACGCCTTCAAACTGGAGAAGGAATCCGGTGAAAGCATAGTTGTAGGATATGAAAATCACAGCGGAAGAACTTATCTTTCGAAAAATGTCAGACCTCTCGGTACAATTATCAAAGGAAATGGAAACAACGGTGAGGATGGGACTGAGGGAGTCAGATATAAAAATGTTTTTGGTACATATGCTCATGGACCTGTCCTTCCTAAGAATCCCGTTTTCTGCGATGAGATCTTAAGTACCGCGCTGGAAAGGAAATATGGAAGTTTCAGCTTAGATGCCTTATCCGATAAAGCTGAAAGAATTGCTCATGATTCTGTATATGAGAAGATAATGAGCGGAGAGATCGGTTAAATGAAAAAATTTAAAACGCTTGCATTGACAGCGGGTCTGATAAGTATATCCATTATCTTTACCGCATGCTCAGAGCCTGTAAAAGTCAAGGAGAATAAAAAGTATATCAGTAATGATGAAATAGAAGCATTGGACATAAAGGGGTATTATTACAGCCAGCTGTCCGACAGCGAAAAAAGGGTATATGAAACTCTTCTTAAGGCACTGCGTGAATATAAGATGGAGACTACATTTGCTCCGGTCTCTGTAAATGAATTTTACAGAGCAGATTATGCTATTGCCAATGATTATACTCAGTTTTATTGGTCCGGTAACTATACAGCTCAGGAGACGCAGGGCAGTGTAAACAGCATAAGGTATGATATAACGGATGATATAAAGGAAACTGATAAAAAGATAGAAGAGAGCGTAGATAAGATCCTGTCCGGAATAGACCCGAAAGCAACAGATTATGAAAAAGTCAAGTATTTTTATGAAACGATAGTCAACACGGTCGATTATGAAGAGAATGATAATGATCAGGATATAAGAAGCGTATTTCTTGACAGAAAGTCTGTATGTGCCGGATATTCCAAAGCATTTCTATATCTTTGCCAAAGAGTTGATATTCCATGTATATATGTTGAAGGTGAAGTTAACGATAAGGAGCTGCATGCATGGAATGAGGTCAAGCTTGGCGGAGAGTATTATGGGGTCGATGTGACCTGGGGAGACCCTGTGTTTGAAGATAAAGGCAGCCAGTGGTCAGCCTCTCAGCCCATAAGTTACACATATCTCAATGTAACCGATAAGGATATGTTCAAGACCCATAAGGTAGACTGTGTGATAGAGGATATATCAAAAACGGAGCAGCAATTTACATATCCGGCATGCACGGCTGTCGAGTATAACTATTATGTTCAGGAGGGCGCTTTTTTTAAAGAATATGACAGGAAAAAGGTTGGAAAATATCTTGGCAGAAAATTTGCAGATGAAGGAGCCAGAAGTGTAGAAATTAAATTTTCTGATCCAGATTCTTTTAACAAGGCCCTATCAGATCTTTTCGATGAAAAGAATGCATCTATATATACGGTTCTAGATGAGTACTATGGAGGATTCGCAAATGTAGAAGTTTCATATGTGACCGATAAGGATACGAATGTAATAGGAATTTCGATAAAGTAATAAGGTATAAACAAAAACAGCCAGGCATAAGCCTGGCTGTTTTTGTAGTAGTATAAGATGAAATCTCAACAAGAGTATATGACCATCTGGCCCTGAAAGTAAGGCCCAAAATAATTATAAAAACAGGCACCAGATTTTAATTGTTTAGGGAGATTTTTTATGCTAACATCAAGGCTGATTAAGAAAAACTCAATTTACCGGGGGGACAGTATGACTAACAGAGATTTGATCATCAGACTTAGACAAGATCAGATATTGGACAGAGAAGAGTTTAGGCAGATCCTTAAAGGTCTCTGTCCGGAAGATGAAGAGTTTTTATACGAAAATGCCAGGGAAGTAAGAGAGGTTTCCTATGGTAAGGATGTATATACGCGTGGCCTTATCGAGTTCAGTAATTATTGCGTCAAGAACTGTCTGTATTGCGGAATAAGGGCGGGCAATCCGGACTGTGAAAGGTATAGATTAACTGAAGATCAGATTCAGGAGTGTGCTGAAACAGGATATGATCTTGGATTTCGTACGTTTGTCCTGCAGGGAGGGGAGGATCCTTTTTTTGATGATGATAAATTTTGCAGAATAATAAAAAGGATCAAGGATTCCTTTCCTGATTGTGCGGTTACGATGTCAGTAGGGGAAAAATCGAGAAAGTCTTATGAGGCCTTTTTTGATGCAGGCGCTGACAGATACTTGCTGAGACATGAGACAATCAGTCCTGACCATTACAGGATCATCCATCCCCATGGACAGAGTATAGAGTCCAGAAAAAAATGCCTTTATGAACTCAAGGACATAGGATATCAGGTTGGAGTAGGGATAATGATCGGATCTCCGGGACAGACTGAGGATCACATCATTAATGATCTTTTATTCATGAAAGAGTTTCAGCCGCAGATGGTGGGTATGGGACCTTTTATACCTCATGAGCAGACGCCTTTCAGGGATAAAAGGGCCGGAAAGCTGCAGGATGTTCTGCATATTCTGGCAATAGTCCGTTTAATGCTGCCTGAAGTTCTTCTTCCGGCAACTACAGCCCTGGGAACTCTTTTTCCGACCGGAAGAGAACTCGGTATTAAAGCGGGGGCCAATGTAGTTATGCCGAATCTTTCACCGAAAGGAGTAAGGGCTAAATATGCCTTATATGACGGGAAGATATGCACAGGAGAGGAAGCGGCGGAATGCATAGGATGTCTTACCAATCGGATAAATAGCACCGGATATCACATAAATGCCGCCAGGGGCGACTGTGCAGGATTTTTTAATTAAATATTTTATATATTGACGCTATATTGACGGCGTGCTATATTTATTATCTAAAAGCATTCATTTTGATAAATATGAATGCTTTTATCTGTTTTGATCTTATTTCGAGGCGTATCGCCATTTTTTCAGAAGTTTTTAGCCTAAAGGGGAATTACATTGATTTTAGTATTTTCTTTACGAAAGGGGTCTTTATGAAAAAAATCACTTGTAACAAGGCAAAAAAGAAATTTATAGTTATCGGTATGGGTCTGTGTTTAGGAATGACAGCTTTAGGGGTTGGCATTTCAATGGCCAGACCCGGTATAGATCCGACTATGGCAGAAGGATCTGTGAAAGTTTCTGTTGAGGAATTAGATAAGGAGATAGCTGCAGCTAAAAAAGTGGATAATTTAAATATCAATATAAAAAATGTTGATGTAGAAAGCTTGTTTAAGGATAAAACAGCAAGGCAGGATGAGATATATCTTAACAACGGTAAGCAGCTGACCGCGCTTAGAGAAGCGGTAAAAAAACAGAAAGAACATAATAAGGAATTTATTAAAAAGAGTAATGATCCCCAATACTTGCTCAGCAAGTATAAGTCGGGATTTGATAAGGGAAAAATAATAGATTTTCTTAATAATAACCAAAAGTTTAACTATGCTTTCGTAAATGATCTGAATATAGGCAGATGCCAGTCCTTTCGGGCTCGTTCAGAGAGGGTAAGCTCTGAGGAGGTGGAAAAGTACAGGTCCAAATACTATCCGGATATTACGGGCAATGACGGTAGTTTCCTTATGTACTATGCCGATAAGACGGAGAGCGAGGGAGGAATATACAGAGTCAAAGAAGGAGATGTATTTACATTTGAAAAGGCTATCAGAGACAAGAAGACCGGGAAAATGACAGATGTTGTTTTTACGGTAAAAAGTCTGGTCAGAAGCGGAAACAGCGGGATGGACATTGCGGGCTTTGGCAGAGACGGATCCTGGACGAGTTTCGGAGATATAAAGAAAGTGGTGTGGGATATAGACTATTTTGAGTCAGAAACAGGGGATCCGGTCAGGCTTGATATATTATACAACTCAATGGATCTGGATCTGAACCAGAAAATAACCATAGCTAATACTAACAGAACACTTCTTTCGAAAGATACGACCGTTCTACAGGAGGGTGACAGCGCGGTGGGGACCGTTATGCTCGAGCCTTCAGAGACAAGAGGATGGGCCCTGTTCTTGTGCAGAGGTGTGAGTCATCAGGAGATAGCCTGGGAAAGTCTGGACGATAACAGTAAGGGTGTTAACTGGTCCATGGTATCATTTGGTCCATCGGGAATGGAATTTAATGAACCTGTTTGTAAAATGGAAAAAATCGATATCACAAGGCATAGATTAAAAGTGACAAATGAAGAGATGCAAAAAGGAATTATTAACTACGTCGATGGAGACATGGATAATAAACTTTTAAAAAGTGATGAACTGGAGGGACATGGTGGAGAAGAGATCAAATACAGCACGGCTCCTGCCATAAAGAGTTTTTATGAAAAAGGTTATGACTTCGTCTCAAGTGACTATCCGGATGATGGAAGTGGAGTCTTTGATATGGATGGAAGCGTGGATCAGGCATATACGGTAGTATTAAAACATCACACAGAGGATATTGCGTGGGACCGACCTAAGAAGGCGGGAGACAGGACGCCCAGAAAAGAAGTCGTTTATGAAAAGGGGCTTGATGAAAGGGATCTTAATAAGTCGTTTAAGCGAGTGATAAGCTATAAGTTTGAAAAGGGTGACAAGGCCGGAAAAGATGTAGATCAGCTTTGTAAAATAAACCGAAATGCCAGATTCAATTATGTTACCAGAAAGATCATTTATAGTGACTGGACAGAAGGTGAGATGAAAGAAGTAAGATCTCCGGACATATCCGGCTATAAGCCTGATAAAGAAGTCGTGGAAGCTGTAAAAGTGGATCATAAAAGCAAGGTAAAGGATCATACAGTGATCTATAAGCCGTTGAAGATAAAGGAACTAAAAAGAAGTAATAATGGTGTGGGAAAACGAAAGATATCGACAGGAAGCAAGACGGTAAAATATCCGCAAACAGGAGATGAAAACAGACTTCCGCTTTATATGCTGCTGGTAGCGGCCTGCGGCAGCTCAGTGCTTGTCCTTGTTTTGAAGAAGAAAGGTGAATAACAATGTCCTTTATATGTTATTCTACCCCTTTTTAAATTATATTTTTTCGTATAGAATAAGGATAGTAACAATTCAAATAAATGTTTTAGGTCGATCCAAGACTAAGAGAGGAATTGGAATGGGGTTAATTAAAGCACTTGCTGGTTCAGTTGGCGGAGTACTTGCTGATCAGTGGAAAGAGTATTTTTATTGTGATTCATTATCGCCTGATATTTTATTAAAAAAAGGTGAGAAACGTCAGTCTGGCAGATCTTCTAATACAAAGGCAGAAGATAATATTATCTCATCAGGATCTGTGATCGCAGTTAATGAAGGTCAGTGTATGATCATTGTTGAGCAGGGCAAGGTAGTAGACCTGTCAGCTGAACCGGGAGAGTATGTTTTTGATTCTGAGACGGAACCATCCGTGTTTACAGGAGGATTCGGCAAGGGGCTTTTAGAGTCCTTTAAAAGAATAGGACACAGGTTTACATTTGGCGGTGCGACTGGTAATGATCAGAGAGTCTATTATGTAAACATCAAGGAGATCGTGGGAAATAAGTATGGTACTGCCAATCCCGTCCCTTTCAGAGTGGTAGACAGAAATATCGGTCTGGATATTGATACCGGAGTGAGATGTTTTGGTGAATACTCCTTTAAGATCGTTGACCCGATCGTTTTTTACACCAATGTATGTGGAAATGTAACAGATGATTACGAAAGAAGTGAGATAGATCCTCAGCTGAGGTCTGAACTTTTAACGGCTCTTCAGCCTGCATTCGCTGAGATAAGTGCTGAAGGCGTTAGATACAGCGCGGTGCCTGCTCATGCTGATGATATCGCGGTGCTCCTTAACCAGATCCTTACAGAAGAATGGAAGGAGCAGAGAGGTCTTGAGATTGTTAAGTTTGGTGTATCTTCTATAACTATAAGAGAAGAAGATGAAAAGCTTATCAGAGATGCCCAGATCAATGCTATCAATCGTACACCTGATATGGCAGCTGCAACGCTTGTTGGAGCTCAGGCTCAGGCTATGAAAGATGCAGCGAATAATGAAGGCGGTGCAATGATCGGATTTGCAGGGATGAATATCGCTCAGGGAGCAACAGGCGGTCAGGTCTCCAACCTTTTCAATATGAGCAGTAATAATGGAAACAACGGAGGACAGACAGTACCTCCGCAGAATAATAATCAGGGCGGATCAGCACCGGCAGGTCAGGATGCAGGAGCAGCCGGAGTGTGGTATTGTCCTAAATGCGGAACTCAGAATGGGGAAAATTTCTGCCCTAAGTGCGGAACTAAAAAACCATTTTAATAAGATCTAAAAAATAGAAGGTATATCTTAAATATACCTTCTATTTTTTTACCCCCTCGGGGGCTTACAGAGCTTTTGGAGTCTTGTTATATTATAGACACCTACTAGATGAGGGGGGAATATCTTAGCTCTAAGGTGTTACCTTATCAGTAGGAAGCATTATTCTCCAATTTTGTTTAAGGACTAATAGTCCATTAGGAAACAACCATATGCCCACCGATTATATGGTTGGAAAGTAGTATAGAATATTTTTTCATGTGAGCCTAGCTCAACTCGCATTGGGAAGTATTTACTTTCGCGCATCAATAGTCTTGCAACCTCCATTTTGTGATATATTGCTGCTCCTAAACTAAAAAAACCGTTCTTTTGAAAAGGACGGTTTTTTTAGTTCTGAAAAATTATTTTGAAAGGAAACGGCCGCTGGCCCCGCAAGGAAGAACAAGTCCATTACAGGATACAGGCAGGCCTATCTCGTCAGATTCAATAGTGCCGTTAAAGTCTTTCAAAGCGGTTGAAAGCATATATGTAAGTACAGCAGGCTGAAGGCCGGTCGTATAAGAGTTTATTAAAAACAGTAAAGGCTTGTCAGAAAGGATCTGACTGCACAATTTTATAAGATGGTAGATATTGTCCTCTATTTTCCAGATCTCTCCTTTTGGTCCGCGTCCGTAGGATGGTGGATCCATAATAATTGCATCATACTTATTTCCGCGTCGAATCTCTCTTTCCACGAATTTAACACAGTCATCGACAAGCCATCTTACAGGTCTGTCTGCTAAGCCGGAATAAGCTGCATTTTCTTTAGCCCATGCGACCATACCCTTGGAAGCGTCGACATGAGTAACACTGGCACCGGCAGCAGCAGCGGCTAAAGTTGCTCCGCCTGTATATGCGAACAGGTTAAGGACCTTGACGGACCTTCCTGCAGTCCTTATATTTTGGGCGACCCAGTCCCAGTTGACAGCTTGTTCAGGGAAGAGACCGGTATGTTTAAAGGAGAAAGGCTTTAAGTTAAAAGTTAACGGAGAGTCAAAGTATTTGCATTCATAGTTGATAGTCCATTGCTCCGGAAGATCGATAAATTCCCACTCTCCGCCGCCTTTAGCGCTGCGGTGATAGTGAGCGTTAGGCTTTTTCCATCCGCCAAGAATTTTCGGAGTATCCCATATGACCTGCGGATCAGGCCTTACAAGCGTGTATTTTCCCCATCGTTCCAGTTTTTCGCCATTTGAAGTATCGATAACTTCATAATCTTTCCAATTTTCTGAAATAAACATTTTTACCCTCTGATTATTTATGAAAATAATTATATAAAACATCTGTGAATATGGCCGGGCTAAAGTATAACATGTTTTAATAAAAAATTGTGTTATAATTGCTAGAATTAGTAATGCTGTAGAAACACGAGGAAATATCATGAGAAAAATTCCGAACTATAAAAAAAAAGATATTGGAAAGGATATAATAGCCGGCATAATAGTTGCTCTTATTTCTATACCAATATCTATGGGGTATGCACAGATCGCCGGTCTTCCTATGATCTATGGACTATATGGGTCTGTACTGCCAATAATCGTATATGCTCTGATCACCACTACCAGTGATTTTGTGTTTGGGGTGGATGCGGCTCCGGCAGCGTTGACGGGAGGACTGCTGACCAATCTGGGGATCGTTTCGGGAAGTGATGAAGCGATAAGAGTGATTCCTGTGATTACTGTGGCAACAGGATGCTGGCTGCTGGTATTTTATTTTCTAAAAGCCGGAAAGGTCGTTAAATTCATTTCAACTTCGGTAATGGGAGGTTTTGTATCAGGAATATGTGTTGAGATCATTCTGATGCAGGTGCCGAAAACATTTGGAGGAGCTTCAGGCCATGGGGAAATAATAGAACTTGTAAAGCATATTATTGAGAGCAAGGTATTTTTCAATAAGGTCTCACTCATGCTTAGTGTAATAACGATCGCTTCCATATTAGTATGTAAAAAGCTGGCGCCCAGATTTCCGATGCCTATCGTTATGATGTTCGTCGGTGCATTTATTACATGGAAAGCGGATCTGGCAAAATACGGTGTTTCCCTTCTTCCGCATGTAGCTCCGGGGCTGCCTGAACTTATTATGCCGGATCTTCATTCTGTCAGTATTGCAAATATAATTTTTCCATCTCTTACTATCGCTATCGTTATTACGGCAGAATCGTTGCTGGCATCACGCGGAAATGCAATGAATGATAACTATAAGTTAAACACGGAAAGAGATGTCCTGGCATACTCCCTGGCTAACTTTGCGGGAGCTGCCGTTGGAGCGTGTCCTATTAACGGATCCGTTTCCAGGACAGGTCTGGCGAGACAGTTTGGAGCCAAATCCCATATTATGTCATTTACAGCGGCAGGATTTATGGTCATGGTACTCCTCTTTGGCACCGGGATGATAGGTTACCTGCCGGTACCGCTCCTTACTTCGATAGTAATATGTGCACTTATAGGTGCTACAGAATTTGAACTGCTGGAGAAATTCTGGAAAGCCAATAAAGCGGAATTTTTTATTTTCTGGGGGGCTTTTTTGGGAGTCCTATTCTTTGGAACGATTATAGGAGTAGTGATAGGAGTAGTTCTGTCTTTTCTTGTTGTTGCAATGAGAAGTATCGTTCCTCCGAGAGCGTTTTTAGGTGTTATTCCATCTCGTCCGGGTTTTTATGATCTGGAGGTGTTTAAAGATGCCAGAAAAATAAAAGATGTAGTCATCTACCAGTTTTCCGGGAACATATTTTTTGCAAATGTGGAAACTATAGAAAGCGATATAAACAAAGAAATAGGCCCTGATACAAAAGTCGTTATATTAAATGCTGCAGGAGTAGGCAACATTGATATAGCATCAGCTGAATACATCATGAAGATGTACCACATGTACAGGGAAAAAGGGATACATTTCTATATGACAGGTCATGTTTCAAAACTCAATAACCAGTTAAGGGAATACGGAGTCAGGGAACTTATAGACGAGGGTGCTGTAAGAATGAACATAGAGCTTGCCTTAAAAGAATATGGAATGGAAAGACCCTATCCGTTTGAAGAAAGCGGCAATATAGTATGCCTTGCTAATCAGGAATCAGCTGATCTGATAGCTGAGACTGAGTGGGCATATGGAGATGAAGCGGAAGAAAAAAAGGCAGAGCTGTATAAAAAGTTATCTTCAGCAATTGAAAGCCAGCTGGAGAATAAAAAAGAGCTCGATAAGTCTGACATTAAGGATGCAGTATCTAAGATATTCTATGGAAGCTTAAATGAAATAGACGAAGATGAGCTTCTGGACCGTCTGGAACTGAATATGGACAGCATTGCCAAGAAGTTTGGCGTGTCCACAGAAGCGCTGAGTGAGGAAATAGAGAGCAGAAGAGGTGATCTGGAAAACAAGCTTTCCCAGATGGATTATGAGAACCTTAAATTATTGGTAAAACATAGATTTAAGATGGCCAATAAATTTAAGAAAGAATATCCCAAGGGCTATGAAAAATTGTGGAAGATACGCAGGCGTCATTTAAAAGATCTTAAAGTCTCTAATCCGGAATTAAATGAAAGACTAAGAAAAGCTTATTTTGAGATCAAGAAGGATGTTGATCTTGAGATAAACGAAGATAATTTAACTTAGAGTTAAAAAAATCAGGGAGTGTGCCAACTTGGCACGCTCCCTTTTTTATCGAAAGGTAAGAGAT
>UQNS01000003.1 GCA_900542465.1 uncultured Eubacteriales bacterium | reverse complement strand
ATACACCTAAGGTTTTGAACTATGCTGATTCCTCTTCAAAGCAAGCCTTAATGATGGTAGCTGAAGATACTGTAACTTATGATTAGAGCACATACTTTTTGGTATGTGATATAATTAGGCACAAGAAAACGACCACACAGGAGTATTTCTACTCTTGTATGGTCGTTTCTTCTTTTGTACCGCTTAAAGGCTATCAGTTAAACTTGATTTCCATAAATCCCTAACTGAACGCTCCTTTACGGGCGAAACTTTTTATAATATACCTGAAAACAATGCTCATGTACGGTAAGGAAGCAAGCAACCGAAAACAAGAGATAGACCGCCAGCACTACACTATTCCGAACCAAAGACCAAAAGATAAGCATTGTGGGAAAATCTAAACTTTTGGATTTTCCTACAATGCCGACTACGGCGGAATCCTTCCCACTCCTTATATCTTTATTTCCGTATACATTGAATTTGTATTTAGTAAATGCTATAATGTCCCTATTCAAATTATAAATGTGTTGAATTAGTTACATGTACATATTTTTTGTGCCGCATAAATACCCTGTTGAGGTTGTCGTTCTTTGTCCAGATGTGGAAACAATAAAAGGAAGGGAACGATACAGGGAGAAAACAGGCTATTCCGGCTTTACGGTTGAAACCTTATACGATACATTTATGCAGACAACACCACGGATCGGCTTTTGGCTGGACAATTCCAACCAAACACCACAGCAGACAGCAGAAACCATTCTGAACGCCAGAAAGTCGGTATGATTGTTACATATAAGGGGAAGAAAAATTTCTTTTAGGTACTTTCTTTCCTAAAACTAATGTGATATAATAGCATCATTCCAAAAAAGGAGTAAAAAATATGCGGCAAGGTATTCTTAAATAAAACTATAATCAAATAGTGGGAACAAAGGATTATGATAGTCCCTTTTGTGGGGGCTTGGTTTTTTGTACCCAATTTAAGAATACTTTTGCCTTATCAATTTTGACATATCCGAAAAACAGCAATCACAAACAGGTGTATGCTGTATATGTGTATGTCCGCAAATTATAATCCCCAGTGGTAAAAGTATTTTACTGCTGGGGATTTTTATGCCCTTTTGGGGCTGTAAAAGGAGGACAATCACATGAAAATAATCAATATTGGAATTCTCGCCCATGTAGACGCAGGAAAAACAACATTGACGGAAAGCCTGCTGTACACCAGTGGAGCGATTGCGGAACAAGGAAACGTGGATAAAGGAACTACAAGAACAGACACTATGATTTTGGAACGGCAGCGCGGAATTACCATTCAGACAGCGGTTACTTCTTTTTGCTGGAATGATTATAAAATCAATATCGTGGACACTCCCGGTCATATGGATTTTTTAACCGAAGCATACCGCTCTTTATCTGTCCTTGACGGAGCTGTTTTAGTCATTTCGGCAAAAGACGGCGTACAGGCACAAACCCGTATATTATTCCATGCGCTTCAGAAAATGGACATTCCGACAATTATCTTTATAAATAAGATAGACCAAAATGGGATCGACCTGCGGCGTGTTTACCAAAGCATTAAAGATAAACTTACCAGTGATATGATTGTCATGCAGGAGGTTTCCCTGTCGCCAAAGATAACCATGACCGATATTTCTGATTTGGACAAATGGGATATGATTATTTCCGGAAGCGATGAACTATTAGAACGATATGTTGCAGAGGATTCTTTGGATATACAGGAATTACAATATGAAAAGTGCAAAAGAACCAGATGCTGCTCTTTGTTTCCTGTTTATCATGGGAGTGCAAAAGACAATTTAGGAACAGAAAAACTGATTGAAGCGATTACAGAAACTTTCATTACAGAAACAGACGATATTCAGTCTGAATTATGTGGATATGTTTTTAAGGTTGAGTATACAGAGCGGAAAAAACGGCTTTCTTATTTACGCCTGTATCATGGGACGCTCCATTTACGGGATACCCTGCTGCTGTCAAAAAAGGAAAAAATAAAGATTACAGAAATGTGTATTCCGTCAAATGGTGAAATCGTCCCGGTTGACCATGCCTGTCCGGGAGAAATTGTTATTTTAGCTGATGATACTTTGAAACTGAACGACATTCTGGGAAATGAAAAACTCCTGCCTCACAAAACACGGATTGATAATCCCATGCCATTACTTCGGACAACGGTAGAGCCGCAAAAGCCGGAGCAAAGGGAAGCCCTGTTAAATGCCCTCACAGAGATTGCTGATACAGACCCTCTTTTGCATTTTGACATTGATACTGTTACACATGAGATTATATTATCTTTTTTGGGAAAAGTACAGTTAGAAGTTATTTGTTCGCTATTAGAAGAAAAATATCATGTGGGCGTGGCTATGAAAGAGCCTTCGGTTATTTATCTGGAAAGACCGCAAAAAAAAGCGAGCTACACGATTCATATTGAAGTGCCGCCGAATCCGTTTTGGGCATCTATTGGTTTGACTGTAACACCGCTTCCTGTTGGAAGCGGAACACAATATAAAAGCGAGGTATCTCTCGGCTATTTAAACCAAAGTTTTCAAAATGCCGTCATGGAGGGTGTGCGTTATGGAATGGAGCAGGGCTTATATGGCTGGGGAGTGACAGACTGCCAAATTTGTTTTGATTATGGAGTTTATTACAGCCCGGTCAGCACCCCCGCTGATTTTCGTTTTCTTGCGCCTGTCGTGTTGGAGCAGGCATTGAAAAAAGCAGGAACACAACTGTTGGAACCATACCTTTCCTTTACCCTTTTTGCACCGCAGGAATATCTTTCACGGGCTTATAATGACGCACCAAAGTATTGCGCAATCATTGAATCAACCAGACTTGAAAAAGATGAAGTTATTTTTAAGGGGGAAATCCCTGCCCGTTGTATTGGTGAATATAGAAATGATTTGAATTTTTATACAAATGGAAGAAGTGTCTGCATTACAGAATTAAAAGGGTATCAGGAAACTTCCGGCGAGCCTGTGTTTCAGCCACGCCGCCCGAACAGCCGTTTAGACAAGATCCGGCATATGTTTCAGAAGATAATGTAACATCTTGCGCAATGCAAACGTTCATTGCTGGCTATTGCGAAATATCATTGATAAAATCAGCATCAGAGAGGAGGAACCATTTTGAACCAGAAACAGACGGATATTACAACAGGAAAGCAAATACGTCATCTGCGAACACAATCGGGAATGACACAGGAAGAACTGGCTGGGAAATTGAATGTTACCCGGCAGGCGCTATCGAATTGGGAGAGAGATGTTAATGAACCCGATTTAAATACGTTGAAAAAAATTTGTTTTCTTTTTGGAGTCCACATGGACGATTTTGCGAAGGAGGTAATAACAAAAATGGAAACATGTGAAAAAAAGAGAAACGACAATTTAATAAGTATGATATGGCAATTGGACTTTTTTATGGTGTCGGGATATTTCTTGGCATTGGTATTTTCTTTGTTGGCGGTTTTATGACAATGTCGGGTGCAGGGTGGGGAGCATCACTATTTGGCGGTGGCTGTTTTTCTCTTGTATTTGGCTTGATATGCCATGCAGTTATTACATTGAGAAGAAATGACAAATGATGACATATCCTGCTTTCTAGTCTTTTCGGTCATATCGCGTAAAAAAGCCGCTGCTTTTGGCTTTCCAATAGCGGCGGCAAAGGGAAATATCCTTTGAATACCTTACAGAAGAAAAGTTTTGCAGCATTATAAAAATAAAAGCCTATACCATTTTGGAAAGAAAAGATACATAATAGTCAAGACGGCAACAATCAGAAGTTATGGAGGGTAACAATGGAATATAGTAAGGAAGATTTAATGGAAGCAAAAAGGCAAATTTTGGGAGTGGGAGAGAACATGGGAACAGAGGAAAGCAAAAAGATCTGGGAGAAAAACGCACAATTTTGGGATGATGCAATGGGTGACGAATCCAATGAATTTCACAGAGAGGTAGTACGTCCCAAAGTAACGGAACTTCTCTCTCCTGATCCTTCGGATTACATTTTGGATATTGCGTGCGGCAATGGAAATTATTCTTCGTATCTTGCACAGAGAGGCGCTTCGGTCGTCGCTTTTGATTACAGCAAAAAAATGATAGAATTGGCTAAAAGACGGCGATCACAATATGCAAAACAAATTGAGTTTTGCGTAGCGGATGCGACCAATAGAGAAAGCTTATTAGGATTAAAAAGAAATCGAGCCTTTACGAAAGCAGTTTCTAATATGGCAATTATGGATATTACGGATATTGAACCGCTTTTTATGGCTGTTTATGAACTATTGGAGGAAAACGGGATTTTTGTCTTTGCAACGCAGCACCCTTGTTTTATCACATTGACTGAAAAATATATGACACCGCACAGTTACTATGATATAGCGATCGAAGGGCAGCCGGAGGAGCAGATTTATTATCATCGTTCCATACAAGATATTTTTAACCTTTGTTTCAGAGCTGGATTTGTCATTGATGGATTTTATGAAGAATGTTTCAAAAACAATAAAGAAATTCCTATGGTAATGATAGTAAGGCTTAAAAAGGTAAAACGTGATAGCTTAAAATAAATTCAAGTTTGCCGGATAAATAGCAAACCCGGCCGAGCCAGTCAACGGTCAAGATGAACGGGCTTCGCCCGCCGTTGACAGCCCCGCCCGGTTTTGCAGTTAGGCAGTCAAGGAGCGACAGCCTAAAGTGCTGCCGCCCCTTACTATCATAAAAAGCAACTACTAACCAGCCACAGCCCTTTTGGGAGGAAAGGGGGATTTTCCATGACCTGTACAGAAGAATATCGGGAACATATCGAGTACACTTTCCATGCCTTTTGCAAAGTCGTTATCCGAAATGCAACGATCAACGCAGCGAGGACACGGAGCAGGAAGCACAAAAGAGAAATATCCCTTGAATACCTCACAGACGAAAAGCACTACCCTTTAGGCACGACAGATGAATATTTCCAAGCCCCGGAGCCGGACGAGGAATACATACTTACCCTTTGCGGCGATACGGTCATTTTCAGCAGCGGTTTACTTGCGGAAGCCCTGTCACGGCTGGACGAACGGGAGCGGGAAATGATTTACCTGTCCTTTTTCAAGCGTATTCCACAGCACGAAATTGGCAGACAGTACGGGCGCAGCCGCAGCACAGCGGGCTACCATATCCGAAAAGCCCTACGGCAGCTCCAAGCGGAAATGGAGGGAATGGCATATGAGAAATAATAGGCTTCTCCCCTATGAAACAATCGTCCAAGCCGCCAGCGGGGAGCCGGAAGCGGTGGGAACTGTATTGCAGTATTACCGCCGCCGCATACAATGTGCCGCCCGTGTGAATGGACGGGTAGACCAAGATACAGAGGACTACATCACCCAGACGCTTCTCACAGCTATTTTCAAGTTCCGCTTTGGGAGATAGCCCTACCGCCTACAACTGAATAACCGCCGCTTCGCCGGCAACCAGAAAGCAGTAAATCTATTCAACAGATTTGCTGCTTTTTTTCGTTCCTGTTTGGCATTTTTGAAAATCCCCAGTATGAAAAAACAAAAGGGAAAATAGCCGCCGCAGTTGGCAAAATCCCTTACTTATCCGTAGAGGGTATCAAAGAAAAAAATACTGCCATTGTCCGCCTATTCCGGCTTGCGTGGTGTTGTAGGGAATAGAGGGGAAATTCTAAAAATCTCCGTCCATTTTGCTTTGCGTGGTGTTGTAGGTAGTGAAAGGAAAATTTTCAAGATAAGCCGGAATAGCGGGTAGCAAAGCCCTTTTGAAACGTTTTGTTAGCGGAAAGGACGGGAGCCGGGGAACGCCGGAGTTTTTCAGAGCAAGATTCTACCGAGGTGCCAAAATTCGCTCTCCGCTTATTTTTGCCCCTGCGGGAATCTTGTTGGGGAGTGCCTTCCCCAAACCCTGCTATGCGCCCTGTCGGGCGAGAAAGGAGGTCACAGACCATGCGAAAGAAATACAATACGCCCCACCGCCGTCATGTGGTAAAGACCCGCATGACCGATGAAGAATACGCCGACTTCACCGGGCGGCTGGCGGCTTATGAAATCAGCCAGTCCGAGTTTATCCGGCAAGCCATACGGAAAGCGACCATACGCCCCATTGTCACCGTTTCCCCGGTCAATGACGGGCTGCTTGCCGCCCTCTCCAAGCTCACGGCAGAGTACGGGAAAATCGGCGGCAACTTAAACCAGATTGCCCGGAGCCTGAACGAATACGGAAGCCCCTACCGGGGGCTGGAAAAGGAAGTGCGGGGAGCCGCCGCCGACCTTGCCGCCTTGAAGTTTGAAGTCTTGCAGAAAGTAGGTGAAGCCGTTGGCGATACTCAAACATATCAGCTCTAAAAATGCCAACTACGGGGACGCTGAAAAATACCTCACATTCGAGCATGACGAGTTTACCATGAAGCCCACCCTTGACGCAGACGGGCGGCTCATACCGAGGGTAGACTACCGCATATCCTCTCTGAATTGTGGCGGGGAGGATTTTGCCGTTGCCTGTATGCGCTCCAATCTCCGCTACGGCAAGAACCAGAAACGGGAGGACGTAAAGAGCCACCACTACATCATCAGCTTTGACCCACGGGACGGCCCGGACAACGGCTTGACCGTTGATCGGGCGCAGGAGCTGGGCGAGAAGTTCTGCGCCGAGCATTTCCCCGGACACCAGGCCCTTGTCTGCACCCACCCGGACGGACACAGCCACACCGAAAATATCCATGTGCATATCGTCATTAACAGTCTGCGGATTGCGGAGGTTCCCATGCTGCCCCACATGGACAGGCCAGCGGACAGGAAAGCAGGCTGCAAGCACCGCTGTACGGACGCAGCTATGAACTATCTGAAAGCCGAAGTCATGGAGATGTGCCACAGCGAGGGGCTTTACCAGATAGACCTTTTGAACGGCAGCAAAGAACGCATTACCGAGCGTGAGTATTGGGCGCAGAAGAAAGGACAGGCTGCCCTTGACAGAGCCAACGCCCCTATTGCTGCGGACGGTATCGCGCCCCGGCAGACCAAGTTTGAAACGGATAAGGCGAAGCTGCGCCGGACTATCCGGGAAGCCCTTGCCGCTGCTTCCGGCTTTGATGAGTTTGCCGCCCTGCTTCTCCGGCATGGTGTGACCGTCAAGGAGAGCCGGGGGCGGCTAAGTTACCTCACGCCGGACAGGACGAAGCCAATTACCGCCCGGAAGCTGGGGGACGATTTTGACCGGGCTGCTGTCCTCTCCGTTTTGGAGCAGAACGCCGCCAGAGCCGCCGAAAAACCCGCAGCCATAGCGGAATACCCCGGCAGTATCAAAGACCGCTTACGGACGAAAAAAGAAGCGAAAAACGCCCCGAACAATGACGCTGTACAGCGCATGGTAGACATAGCCGCCAAGCGAGCCGAGGGGAAAGGACGGGGCTATGAGAAGTGGGCGACCATGCACAACCTCAAACAGATGTCGGCTACCCTCATGCTCTACCAGCAGTATGGCTTTTCTTCCCCGGACGAGCTGGACGCTGCCATTTCCGCAGCCAACACCGCCACGCAGGAGAGCCTTGCCGGACTGAAAGGGCTGGAAGCCGCTATCCGGGAGAAAAAGGAATTGCAGCGCAACCTTTTGGGCTATATCGGCACGAAGCCCGCCCGTGACGGTCTGAAAGCGCAGAAATCGGAGAAAGCCCGGAGAGCCTACCGGGAACAGCACGAAAGCGATTTTATCATAGCGGACACAGCCGCCCGTTATTTCCGGGAGCATGGAATAACCAAGCTGCCAGCCAGCAAAGCCCTGCAAAGGGAGATTGAGCAGCTTACCGTCCAGAAGAACGCCGGATATAACGACTACCGGGAGAAACGCCAGCGGGCGCAGGAGCTTCAGACAGTCAGACGCAATATCGACCAGATTTTAAGGGGCGCACCGAGCCAGCAGAAAAAGCGTGAACAGGAGCGTTAAAGACCGCCCCGAAATGATACCGAAACCCTACAAAAATACAGGTATGATATGAACCCTTACCGCAATACTCCCCGACTTCCAAACGGGGCTTACAGGGCAGAAAAAGCCCGAAAATGATACCGAGAACATACAGAAAATGCCCCCTATCCCGCTACACCGATAGGAACGGCAGAAAGGAGCTTACCATTGCCGAGAATGAGCAAGAAGCGGCGGCTGGAATGGTCTTTCTTCCTCAACCACCGCAACCGTATCACTTACAACGACCTATGCCGGGGCTGCACCCGTGACTGCAAACAGAGCTTCCGGGCGGTTATCATACTATGCCCTCGCTATTATTCCAAACGCTGGAAAAAGGAGGACGCAGCCTATGGCAGATAACCGCAAATATTACTACCTCAAGCTGAAAGAGAGCTATTTTGACGATGATGCAATCGTTCTGCTGGAAAATATGCAGGACGGCGTTATCTATTCCAACATTCTCTTGAAGCTGTACTTGAAATCGCTGAAAAACGGCGGGAAATTGCAGCTTGACGAGAATATCCCCTACACCGCCCAGATGATTGCGACCATTACCCGCCAGCAGGTAGGTACCGTAGAGAGAGCTTTGAAAATCTTTATGAAGCTGGGGCTTGTGGAGCCTTTGCCAAGCGGCGCACTCTACATGAGCAACATTGAGCTTTTAATCGGCCAGTCCTCTACCGAGGGGGAGCGCAAGCGCAGGGCGCGGCTGGCTTTGCAGGAACAAAAAGCCCTGCCGCAGACAGGGGCGGACAAATGTCCACCATATCGAGCGGACATTTGTCCACCAGAGATAGAGATAGAGAAAGAGAAAGAGATAGATATAGAAATAGAAAAAGAGAGAGAGTTAGAAACGGGACACCCCGCCCCCGCCGCCTATGGCAGATACCACAATGTCATTCTTTCCGATACGGAGCTTGACGGGCTGAAAACAGAGCTTCCCGGCAAGTGGGAGTATTACATTGACCGCCTATCCTGCCATATCGCTTCCAGCGGGAGGAAATACAAGAGCCATGCAGCCACGATTTTCAAGTGGGCGCAGGAGGACGCAGCCAAGAAAGCCCCGAAAAAGGGCATACCCGATTATACCTGTAAGGAGGGCGAGAGCTTATGACGAATGGATTTGATGAAATGATTTTGAATATGACCGACACCACGCCGGAGCCGGAGGACTACACCGGCGAGGACGGGCTTTTATACTGCGGGAAGTGCCACAAGCCCAAAGAGGGCTATTTCCCCAAAGAAACCGCCGCATGGCTGGGGCGCGACCGCCACCCGGCAGAATGTGACTGCCAGCGGGCAGAGCGTGAGGAACGGGAAGCCGCAGAGAAACAGCGCAGTCACCTTGAAACTGTCGAGCGGTTGAAGCGGCGGGGCTTTACAGACCCGGCTATGCAGGGCTGGACGTTTGAGAACGACAACGGCAAGTGCCCGCAAATGGAACACGCCCATTTCTATGTGGAGAACTGGGAAACCATGAAAGAGCGCAACATTGGCTATCTGCTATGGGGCGGCGTTGGCACAGGCAAGAGCTATTTTGCGGGCTGTATCGCAAATGCCCTTATGGAGCGTGAAATCCCCGTGTGCATGACAAACTTTGCATTGATATTGGGTGACCTTGCCGCCAGCTTTGAGGGCAGGAATGAATATATCTCCCGACTTTGCAGCTTCCCGCTGCTTATCCTTGACGATTTTGGAATGGAACGGGGAACGGAATACGGCTTAGAGCAGGTCTACAACGTGATTGACAGCCGTTACCGCAGCGGCAGGCCGCTGATCGTCACGACTAATCTCACGCTGGAGGACTTGCAGCACCCGGAGGACACCGCCCACGCCCGCATTTATGACCGTCTGATTGAAATGTGTTCTCCTGTCCGCTTTACCGGGAGCAACTTCCGAAAAGCCACGGCGCAGGAGAAAATGGGACAACTGAAAAAGCTGATGAACAGAAAGGAGAGCCGCCTATGACCAACACCCCAAAGAATGACCGCAGCACCCGCCGCCCGGATTGCGTGACGGAAATCCGCATAGGTAATTCTGTCCTTGTCGTTTCCGGCTATTTCAAGCAGGACACCACCGCCACCGCCGCCGATAAAATGCTGAAAGTGCTGGAAGCGGAAGCTGCTACACAAAAATCGGCAATTTGACGGGACGTAAAGAAGCAGAAAGGACTGTACAGCCAGCCCCGGCGTGTGGTATGATAGTCATACGGAATAGTGGGGCTGGCTGTCGGAAATGGAGGACACTATGTTAAGACAGACCACCCGAAACCTTATTACCGCCCTTTATCCGAGATTATCCCACGAGGACGAGCTGCAAGGTGAGAGCAATTCTATTTCAAACCAGAAGCGTATTCTTGAAACCTATGCGAAGCAGAACGGCTTTTCCAATCTGCAATGGTACACAGATGACGGTTATTCTGGGGCGAACTTCCAAAGACCCGGTTTTCAAGCCATGCTTGCGGACATTGAAGCCGGAAAAGTCGGCACCGTTATCGTCAAGGATATGTCACGGTTAGGGCGAAACTATCTGCAAGTGGGAATGTATACGGAAATGATTTTCCCACAGAAAGGCGTCCGCTTTATCGCTATCAATGACGGAGTGGACAGCGCACAGGGCGACAATGATTTTGCCCCTCTGCGGAACATTTTTAACGAATGGCTGGTGAGAGATACGAGCAAGAAAATCAAAGCAGTAAAACGGTCTAAGGGTATGAGCGGGAAGCCCGTCACGAGCAAACCCGTATACGGCTACTTTATGGACGAGGACGAAAATTTTATCATTGACGGGGAAGCCGCCCCTGTTGTGCGGCAGATTTACAGCTTGTGCCTTGCCGGGAACGGGCCGACCAAGATAGCCCGTATGCTCACAGAGCAGGAGATCCCCACGCCGGGAACGCTGGAATACCGTCGGACGGGAAGCACCCGCCGCTACCACCCCGGCTATGAGTGCAAGTGGGCGACCAATACCGTGGTACATATCCTTGAAAACAGGGAGTACACGGGCTGTCTGGTAAACTTCAAGACGGAGAAGCCGTCCTACAAGACCAAGCACAGCGTAGAGAACCCCATTGAGAAACAGGCGATTTTCGAGAACCACCATGAGCCTATCATTGACACCCAGATGTGGGAGCGTGTGCAGGAGTTACGCCAGCAGCGCAAACGCCCGAACCGCTATGATGAAGTGGGCTTATTCTCCGGCATACTCTTTTGTGCCGACTGCGGCAGCGTCCTTTACCAGCAGCGTTACCAGAACGCCACCCGCAAGCAGGATTGTTATATCTGCGGGAGCTACAAGAAGCGTACCCGTGACTGTACGGCGCACTTTATCCGCACCGACCTGTTGACCGCCGGAGTGACCGACAATCTGCGGAAAGTCACCAGCTATGCAGCGAAGCACGAAGCCCGGTTTATGAAGCTGCTGATCGAGCAGAACGAGGACGGGGGCAAGCGCAGGAACGCCGCAAGGAAAAAGGAGCTGGAAGCCGCCGAGAAGCGTATCAGCGAGTTATCCGCTATCTTCAAGCGGCTGTATGAGGACAGCGTGACCGGGCGCATTTCAGACGAGCGTTTCACGGAGCTGTCGGCAGACTATGAAGCCGAGCAGAAAGAACTGAAAGAGAGAGCCGCCGCTATCCGGGCAGAGCTTTCCAAAGCGCAGGAAGCCACGGTAAACGCAGAAAAGTTTATGAATGTTGTCCGCAAGTACACCAGCTTTGAAGAACTTACCCCTACCCTTTTGCGTGAGTTTGTGGAGAAAATCGTTGTGCATGAGTGCAGCTATGACGAGAACGGCACACGCAGACAGGACATTGATATTTATTACTCTTTCGTTGGCAAGGTAGACCTGCCCGAATGACCGCCCGACCTATCCGGCGCAATGCGCAAACGCCGGATAGGAACGGCAAAATTTTTTACACTTCTACTACTTCTTTATCACACATCAGCAAAATCACTGGGATTGTAGCATATTTCAATAACCCGAATCAAGTATATATGAAGGTTTTATACATTAAATTGCATTTATATGCGCATAATACACGTTTTTCTGGTATGTAGTTGCATAATTATTCTTCGATCAATTGTCCCATAATTTCGTTCATATATCCCATCATAACTTCATTTTTTAAGTTTCTAAGCCCATCAGTCTCAGGCAGAATTATCTCCTTTTTTACAAAAGTAGGCCTGTTCCCCATTACAAGGATCTTACCTGCCACCCTAAGTGCCTCTTCAATATCATGGGTCACGAATAAAACGGAAACTTTCTCCTCTTTCCAGAGATCATATAAGACTTCCAAAAGCTCGTTTCTTAATTTAACATCAAGAGATTTAAACGGCTCATCCATCAAAAGCAGGTTGCTTCCATAGTAGAACGCTCTTGCTATACCGCATCTTTGTTTCATCCCTCCACTAAGCTTATCGGGGTAGAACTTTTCAAATCCTTGCAATTTCACTCTGGCAATAAGATCATTTATTCTATCGCTGTCTTCTTTATCTCTCACCAGTTTTATATTGTCATAGACCGTAAGCCATGGAAGGATCCTGTCTTCCTGAAAAACATAGCCTGTTCTCTCAGCCTTGTTGACTATACTTCCTGAATAATCACCTGTAAGGCCTGCAACGATATTTAAGATCGTGGATTTTCCACAGCCAGAAGGTCCGACGATAGCCGCTATCTCATGATCTCCAAGAGAAAAGCTCACGTCCGCTATGATCTCAAGACCATCATAGGATTTCGACAGATTTTTAACTTCTAACAGGTTTTCCATTGTTCGATCCCTTTCTGCCGCTGATCAATCTTGATGCACCCGATGCAATATAATAAATTCCGACGAGAATAATAGTCCATGCAATAAGATTTTCAGGCTCTATATTCATCCTGGACTTCATGATCTGACCGCCGATCCCACTGGCTGTTGTAAGGACTTCGCCCATTACGACTGTTTTGCAGGCTGTGCCCAGTGATATTCTGAATCCTGACATAAAGCTTGGTATGACTGAAGGGATCATAATGAATCTTAATTTCTTGCTGAATGAAAGCTCAAATACCTTGGCCATTTCAAGATTTTTTCTGTCGATCCCTCTTATACCGTCGGCTGTGCAAATGAACATTGTCGGTATGATAGCCATAAGTACTATAAATATACTGGCCCTTCCATTATATCCAAACCATATGATCGCAAGCACCAGCCATGAGACCGGTGGAACCACCTGAATTATATCTATGATAGGTTTGCATATCTGTCTGAATATTCTTGAGATACCTGCAAAGAATCCCAGGATACATCCCGTAACCATGCCTATAGCAAGACCTATAGCAAGCCTTTCTACTGTCCTGAGAAGCTCCACGAGCATTTTCCTGTCTATCAGTATCCTGCCTATACATTCAAATACCTTACCTATTCCCGGCACGATCAAAGGCGGATAGATACGGCTGGCGGCCCACCAAAGGCCCAGAATGATCCCAAGCGCGATCAATCTGTATTTATTCTTATTCCATAGTTCCTTCAAGTATCATCCTCCCAGACAATGATATTACTTAGAAAAATACATGCCTGAATCCGGAACCTTTCCCCCGATCATCTGAGGCTGAAAATCTACAAGTACCTTATACATAGTCTTAAGATCCTTATCTGCATCCGCAGCTGTTTTAAATTCCATATCCATATTCGGCATAGCCTTCTCAATGGCCTTAGCATTTATACCGAGTTTTTCCTCAGCAAGCTTTCCTGCCTCAGCCGGATGGCTCTTGACCCACTCCAGGGCCTTCTTGTACTCTTCATTGAATTTCTCTACGATCTCTGGATTCTCCTTGGCAAACTTACTCGTCGTGCCAATACCTGCGGTAGGCAGTTTAGAATCATCATTATTATACTTCTTCCATTCATCTGCGAATGAAGAAATTATATTTATATTAGGATTTTTAGTCTTTGCTATTGTGAGCTGAGGTTCTATAAGGGTCGCATTCTCAGCTTTTCCTGCAGACATGAGCTGGGCGATCTCGATCTGAGTAGCATAGATGATATTTACATCTTCACCCGGCTTAAGACCTGCCTTTGATAAGAAATACTGTGTATATGCATCTACCGGTGATGACTGAAGGGTAACATATAATGTCTTTCCTTTCAGATCAGACCATGTTTTTACATCAGGATTCGTCGTTGCAAGAAAGCTTACTCCCCAGGTGTTGACATTCATAAGCTTGACGCCAACTCCTTTATTGTGCAGTTTTGCAACAACTGTAAGCGGAAAGGCAAACATGTCATGCTGTCCATCCTGTACCATACCGATCAGAGATTCCGGAGTATCCCAGTTTTCAAGTTTGATCTTGACCTTATCGCCCATCACATTATCTTCCATCATTTTAAGAATAGGAAGCGTAGGCGGCGCCTTAGGTGCGCCTATCCTAACCGTAACTTCTTTCTTGTCGATATCTCCCGCTGTTGTAACAGAATTGTTAGCTGCCGCCGCAGTTGTGTTGTTGGAAGAATTATTGGTTCCGCATGCAGTGATCGAAACTGCCGTAATAAGACCCGCTGCCGTTAATGCCAATGCTTTAAAATGTTTTTTCATAATTACTCCTTTCATATACTCACTTAAAAAGATCCCCCCTGTGCGTGTTTCAGACCCATGTTAGCATAAGCTAACATTTTATGATGTTGCAATTGTCACATTTTTAAAAATAGTTTATGATACTCTTTAGTTAGCCACAACTAATACACAGGAGGATACCGCTATGGCATTAGAATTAGGACATGAATTTTTAGCAAGAATGGGAAAGACCCGGCTCAGACCAGGCGGAGTCGACGCCACTGACTGGCTCATTGAACAGGCCAACTTCCGGCCCGATATGAAGGTGCTTGAAGTAGCCTGCAATATGGGTACTACCATGATCCAGATCTCGGGAAGATACGGCTGTCATTTTACAGGTCTTGATCTGAGTGAAGAGGCTCTTTCACACGCAAGAGAAAACATAAAGGCTGCAGGTCTCGAAGATAAGATTGATCTTGTTCAGGGTTCCGCTTTTGAACTTCCATTTGAAGATAATTCTTTTGATGTGGTAATAAATGAAGCAATGCTCACAATGCTGCTCGGTGATAAAAAAGATCTGGCACTTTCTGAGTACCACAGAGTGTTAAAGCCGGGAGGTCTTCTTTTAACACATGATGTGTATATTACGGAAAGAGGACTTGAGCTTGGCCAGGACCTTCTTGCCGGCTTAAGCCGTGCTATTAATATGACTGTAGAACCCCTTCCACTCTATACATGGAAAGATAAGATCGAAAGTCATGGCTTCACAACAACTCAGAAGTACGGACCTATGACTCTTATGAAGCCGGAAGGAATGATCCACGATGAGGGTGAAGAAAGAGCAAAGATGATTCTTGCAAATGCACATAAGGAAGAAAATCTTCCAATGTTCACTAAAATGTTTGAATTTTTCACCTCTAATGATGACAATGTCGGATACGTCGCCAATTTCTCAATAAAGAAATAAAAAAAAATAGCCTCCGTCGGGATCATGATATGTGATATGACCCTGACTGAGGCATTTTTTATTTAAAGACCACCTGTACTAAAAACATGTAGCAGATCGTGCCTCCTGCGATAGAAATAAGCATCTGCTTTTTCCACAAGTGCAGGACTACCACCACCCCGATCGCAATGGCTTCCGGCAGGCCATGACTTCCGGCAAGCACATTTGTCCCCTTCAGACAATATATTATAAGAAGCCCGAAGATAGCCGATGGCAGGACCTTGCCAAGATACTGGATATACTTGGGTGTCGGCTTTCCTGCAGGGAAAATGATAAAGGGCAGAAATCGCATAGTCGCCGTCCCCGCTATCAGCATAAGTACAGTTATAAATATCTGCTGCAGACTCATCGTCATGGTTTCTCCTCCTTTACCGCCTTCTCCAATGGTCTTCTCATAAACGTAAGAAGTACGATTATAGCAATCATCGATGGAATTATAAAGTTATTAGTTCCGAAGATCAAAAGACATGTAAGGGATACTCCCAGCCCTATAAGCGCACTCGTGTGATTCTTTTCCCTCTGCCACTGCTCCAGAAAGATGACTACGAACATGGCTGTCATTACGAAATCAATCCCTTTAGTGTTAAATTTGATCGCTGAAGCAAATATAGCCCCCACGGATGCTCCCAATATCCAATATCCCTGATTAAATAAGGTCACAAAAAACATGAACCAGTGCTTATCCACACTTTCCGGGGGTTTCGCTCCATAGTTGATTGAAAATGTCTCATCGACCATCCCGAATATCATGTATGCTTTTTTCTTTCCGGCGCCTTTATATTTGTCCAGCATAGAAATTGAATAAAACAAATGTCTGGCATTTATAGTCAACGCCATGATCAGCGTCTGAAGCGGATTAAATGCTGAGGACAATATACCTACGCCTATAAACTGCAGCGCCCCGGCGTAAACAACGATGCTTACAAGTACTGTAAGCCAGACCGGAAGCCCTGCAGTCGTCATGTATATACCATATGATATTCCAAGAAACATATACCCCATTAAAATAGGAATAGTATGAGGAAATGCTGCCTTTAAAGCTTTTCTCACATGTCCTTTTCCCTCTGACATCTCTTTCTCCTTAATTGCCAATTCTAAAAATTCTATAACATTTTATAAGAATATCACTGTTGCTGTGTACAATCAATCACACTAGATCTTGCGAACAGATTTTACTCTACCTATTTTCTTTTTAAGATTGCTTTATTTATGGGTAATTTTCAGCAGCCTACGCAAGCTTTTACCCATAACTCATTTCATTCGAAGTTTTTTGTGTGTATACATGCAGGAAAAACAGGCAAAATCTACCCATAAAAAGATTGTTTATATACAAAAAATGGGTAAATGACGGTATAAGAAAGCAAACATAATATACCCCTGAAAGCCGTATCATGACTTCCAGAGGTATATTCATTAATCTGTATTTAAATTTCTTCCTTTGACCTTACTCTCTCAAATTCATCAAGCACTTCCTGACTTGGAGCCTTAGTTGCAAGGCTGAATATAAGGATAGCCAGCGTACTAAGGCCAAATCCCACGATAAGAGAATATAGTCCCGTTGCCGCATATAGCGTCTGACCGCCGACCAATGGTATATAATCCCAGATTAGGACTGTTGTCGCGCCCACTGCAATTCCTGCGATCGCGCCTTTTGTATTGATACGTTTCCAATAAAGTGATAAAAGCACGGTTGGCCCAAAGGCTGAACCCAGGCCCGCCCAGGCGTCTGAAACAAGACCCATGATAGAGTTATTAGGATTCCACGCTATAAAAAGTGCAAGTCCCGCTATTATAAGAACTACTACCCTGCTTATCCAGACCGCCTTCTTATCGCTTGGCCTTCTCTTCATAAATCCCTGATAAATATCCTCAGTCACGCAGGAGCCTGTTACAAGAAGCTGTGAATCTGCAGTTGACATAATAGCTGCAAGCGCTCCGCAAAGAAAAATACCCGCAATAATAGGCAAATTAAAATCTTTCGTGAAGATATCTATAATCATATTCAGGAATACTTTTTCCTGACTTCCCGCAGCTGCCAGATCCGTTTTTAAATAAGATCTTCCAATAATACCGATAAAAACCGCAAATAAGAGTGATGCTGCTACCCATGAAATACCCACGACCTTCGCCTTATTAAGCTCTTTATTATTTTTAACAGCCATAAAACGAACGAGTATGTGCGGCATACCGCAATAGCCAAGTCCCCATCCGAGCTGTGAGATAATAGAAACAGCTGAAATAGGCTTTCCGCCATCATAAAGAGGATCTAAGAAATGAATACCCTGAGGTACATTTCCGGCAACATTTCCATGGATCATGCCATAAGCGATGATCGGCACTGCAATAAGCGCGATAAGCATTACCGTTCCCTGCACAAAATCTGTATCACAAACAGCCTTAAATCCACCTAGCAGTGTATAGACTACAATGACACAGGCTCCTATTATAAGGGCAATATGATAGTCTATGCCAAATACCGTCGCAAAGAGTTGTCCTCCCGCGGAAAAAGCCGATGCAGTATAGACAAGGAAAAAGATGAGTATTGCCACTGCCGATACAAGAAGAAGGAATCTTCTTCCTTCTTTAAACCTGTTTCCAAAATACTGCGGAAGCGTAACTGCATTATCTGCGACGATCGTATACCTTCTCAGGCGAGTTGAGATAAACAACCAGTTACAAACTGTTCCAATGAAAAGACCTATTGCGATCCAGATCTGTCCTGTCCCTAATGCATAGACTGAACCAGGGAGCCCCATGAGCAGCCATCCGCTCATATCTGAAGCCTGTGCGGACAATGCCGCCACAAAACCGTTAAGACTTCGGCCTCCAAGAAAATACTCTTCACTGGAGTTATTCTTACTCATACTGAGAAATCCTATTCCGATCATTACTCCGAAGTAAATGACGAAAGCCAGGATGATCCAGCCAATATTATTTGCCATTTTATCTCTCCATTCCCATTGCTGCAAGTATAAATTTTTTATTAACTATTGCTCAAAATTGTATATTAAATCGCTGATATAGTCAATTTTTCCTGCATCTGAGACCTGTTGCCAGATAATGTCCTAACCAGACAAACAGCGCCATGATAAAAATATAATCAGTCAGAATAAATATCTTAGGCTCTGCCGGATCAAAAAACGGGTATCGCTTTGCCATAATGATAAACCCGATAATATCTCTCATAAAGAACACTGCGACCACATATACCGCTATTGCAGCTCCGGCCAATCTCAGTATCCACTTGATCAGACCTGTCATCTGCACTTAATCTTTAACACTCAAGTCCCTGTTCATGCGGGTTTGAGTGTTATTTTTTGCTGTTTTTAAAAAAATGGGGAAATAAATGGGGAATTTTAAAAAACTTTAATTTAGATGTTGACTTAGCATTTAATTTGTTATGCAAAAAAACGCCTGACAATTCAGACGTCTTTAGAAACTCTTTCTACGCATGGCAGATGAGTTATCTTAATTATAGCATATTAGTGCTTATATGCAAAAAAGTCAAAATCAAATCGTTTTCTATTTTGATTATACTGAATTATATATATAATAGAAAAGCAAGTAAACAAAAATAATCCCCTAGAGCAACAAAAGACCTAGATGGTTTGTGATTCAAAATTATAATACACTTATATTTTTTGAAAAGATAATATAATCTATAATTTTTATGTTTCATCTATGCAAAAAATGATTTTTACACTGATTGAATTATATAGGCAGTAACTTATAATCATAGTGGGTACTGATACACACGTCTTTATAACGTATCTAAATTGGGGTCAACAATATGAGAGTTCTTTTATCAAAACGTCAGCAGAGACAACTTAATATTATCGAAATCCTTAACGAATCGGCATCATGGATCCATATAAGTGAAATTGCCAAAGCTGTTAAATCATCAACAAGAGTCATTCTTGATGATGTGCGGGAGCTTAAAGGATTTGATGACATTTTTACGCTTGAGACTTCCATAGACGGAATAAGAATATCATTTCTGAAGAACAGAAGCGTTCAGAACTATTATTCCTATATTTTAAAGAACTCTCCTTCTTTCCAGATCCTTGAATATATATTTTTCAATGACTCCTGTACAGCTTCTCAGGTATCAGAGGCTCTGTTCCTGAGTGTCTCAACAGTAAGACGTCTGGTAGCCGAGATCAATAAAGGGCTCTTCACCAGATATAAGATACAGATCGAACTTTCACCATGCCATTTAGTTGGCGATGAGACTGAGATCAGATATTTCTTCAGCCAGTATTTCAGTGAACGAATGACATGCTACGAGTGGCCATTCGACTTCAGCCAGAGATTCCTTGCCGATTTTATCAAGTTTTTTGCCGATGTAGTAAATATAACTTTGGATTATCCCCGCATCAACTTCTGTAAGATCGTTACTGCGGTCAATATAGTACGTCTCAGACATGGATATAAGCTTAATATCAAAACTCACTCCAAGTCTATTTATGAGCAGCTTATAAGCCATCAGAACTCCCATAATATGATCTCCGAGTTTGAAAAGGAATTTAACCTTTCATTTGACTATGACATACTGGCAGATCTTTTTATAACTTTCTCCAAGGATGATTTCATATACAGTCATGATAATTTCCTTGAAATAATCAAAACATCTCCTTATATGAAATTGTCTTATGTAACTCTTGAGACCGGCCTGGACAAGATCGGCAAGGCCTATGACCTCGAGATCACAAATAAAGGATCTCTTATCGTTGACGTACATAACGCGGAACACCTGAGGAATATTCAAATCAACTCTTCTTTCCTTATCCATGATTACAAGAAAGAATTCGTTAAGAATATGTTTGACAGGTATCCGAGGCTTACCAGCGACTTTTATCAGATGGTCATAAGTTACAGATCTGCACTTAACAGACCTCACGATAATTCCATGATAATCCAGCTTATTTATACCCTGTTTACACACTGGCAGGGTCTCAGAGGCCAGATCCAGTGCAAACAGCTGTCCGTACATATTGTGACTATCAGCTCATTTGACCAGTACCACGCGATGTTCTTAAGAGATTCTCTTCAGAATATATTTGGTGGTATCATAACCGCAGAAGCCTATGATGGTCTGGATATCGACGCAAAGACACTGAGCAGCCTGAAATGTGATTTTCTCGTTGGAAATGTCAACATTCCTGCCGAGCTCCCATTTCCATATGTACTGGTCAATGCCAGTCCGAATATTAGAAATATTAAGGAACTTTACAACGTTATCGATTCCTTCCTGAAGGAAAAGAAGACCGACCTGCCTGAAGTTCTTAATGTTCCTGATCTGTTGAAATAAATATCTATAAAGTCTTGAGTCCGGTTTGATCGTGGATATCAGGACTTTTTTCAATTGCGCCAAGTTTTCACAGTATTTTCAATTAAAATCTTTGTATATTTTATTGACTACATTTGATTGTAAAAGTAGGATTAGAGCGTTAATGCACATCATCAAGTATTTCTGAGAGAAGAAAAAAGCAAGGAATAATATGCATAGATTAAATTTACCAAAAAAATTGACCTTAATAGATTCTATTATATGTACCAGCCTTTTTTATATTTTTACAGGCTGTGCACCAAAAGATGAAAACAGACCGGCAATAGTAAAAGGTGCAATACCCGGCATTAAGCAGGTATTGCACCTTTTTTATATACAGTCTGCAAGAGCAAACTAGGATATGTATGTGTAGTATCTTAAAACGTGAGGCACATAGTCCTTATCACCATACCTCTTCCAATTCATCTCACGTGCCATATTATCCGAAAAAATGCTGGCGTTTTCTGCCGTATAGCCTCCATCTCTTTCCATCGCCCAGTTAATATATCCGTGTCCGTAATTATACCCTTGAACGGCCAGTTTTATCGCATCCAGATCTTTTGCATCCCTGCACCCCGCAAGATCTAGCGATTCTTTTAAATATTTTATCCCGCATTTTATGGAATAGTCAGGATCCTTAATTCCATTTGCCACCCTTTCATATTCAAGATTATATGAACTTTCTGATGACTGCATAGGGTCCGGACCTTTTCCCTTAGATTCCTGCATCATAACAGCCTTGATCAAATCTACGTACTCTGACATACCATACTGACCAGCATACTCTCTTATAACGGCATCATAGCTTTCGACTTCAGAGCTGTAAGATGCTGCTGTCTTTTTTATCCTGGGCATAAGAATGACTGTCATAAATACAATAGAAGCAATAATTGCAAGCATCGCAGCTGCCACCCGGCCTTTTTTTGTATTTTTCTTAGTTTTATACCTCGCCATTCATTGCCTTTCTTTCAAATACATACACATTTTCATCGGACATATCCTGTCTGTATACATATCCCAGTCTGTTGAAATATTTTATATCCTCAACATCTTCTATCTCCTTCTCAGCCATAAATCTGACCATCTCTCCCCTGGCCATTTTAGCATAAGTTCCCTTGGTCGTAAGCTTGCCATTAGCTTCTTCAACAAAACTGCATGTAATAAAACGATCGCTTTTTTTCAGATATCTTTCTATGCATTTATAATATTCCTTTGAAGCAAGGTTTACTATTACTCCGGAACCGTCAATTACCTCCCGGTAAAGCGCATCACCCCAGAAATCATACAGGTCCTTATAATTTTCTATCTTTCCTTTAGCCTGCATTTCTAATCTATATGGCTTCACTCCGTCCAAAGGCTTCAGAACTCCATAAAATGCCGATAATATCCTTAGATGATCCTGAATATAATCGATCTGGCTTTTTTCAAATACTGATGGAGCCATATACTGATAAGCAAGGCCTTCATATGCAATAACAGCCGGTGTCGATCCATGTTCTATGTCCATATCTTTTAACCTGGCAGCATTCTGTTCTGCAATCTTATCACCGCATCCCCATAAGCTTTTCAATTCTTCATAAGATCTGGACTGGAGCCAGCTGAGTATCATCTTTGTTTTATCCAGGAATACGGGCATCCCTGAATATTCCAATTTTTCTTCATCAACATTCATTTTCTTTGCCGGCGAAAGAATTATTTTCATTAAATCTACCTCTTACAGATCCTCGATAATATTTATGATCCCTTCAACTGAAATGCCATGTTCGGCAAGAAGTTCATCCGCATTATAATCTGTGTGGAAACGCTTGCTTAACCCCAAGTTCTTCACTTTCATGTCGGACATTCCATAAAATCCGGATATCATCTGGCCATATCCGCCTTCGACCTCTCCATCGTGATTTTCAGCAATACTCTGATCATTATCATTTACCACTATAATGAGATTCTTATCGTACTCTCCTGCATAGTCAAGAGCTTACAGCGCCTTTCCTCCTGACAAAGATCCGTCACCTATAACCGCAATGATATTCTCTTTTCTGCCCCCGAGATCTCTTCCCTTCGCCATCCCCAGTGCAAGAGACACAGATGTGGAAGTATGGCCGATCGTAAAGAGATCATGCTCACTCTCATTTGGATTAGTATAACCTGTTACATCTTTAAAGTGTTCCTCATCGAGGAAGGCCTCCTTACGGCCTGTTAAGATCTTATGCGGATATGACTGGTGAGATACATCTCTGGTTTCATCTGCTAAGATATGCAGATCTTTTCTTTCTATCTTCTTAATGTCCTCAGGACCATTTACATTTTCAAGATACATCTTTTAAATTCCTCATACATTATAGATATGTTACCGTTTCGCCGATCTCTTTTCTTGAAAAATGATTAGGAAGCACAACATCCTTCTCAGTCTGGTAGCCAAGATCAAGCGCCATGAGGATCTCCTCATTTTCAGGCAGCCCGAGCTTTTCTGCTAATATCTCCGGATGGCCGAACCTTCTTTATTTTATAACTCAAATTTAAAATATATATTATCACTATTCCTGCCGTTTAGCAAAAAATATGGCCCTCTTTAAGGCCTTGGCAGGTCTGGACCATCCTACACTCTCTTGCCTTTACCACTTGCTTTCCATGCAGGATACCACTTTTCAAACCACGCTGTAAATATTCCCATTACTGCCGGCATAATACTGTTTATAATGATCAGTGATCCTCCGATACCGGCGCTTCTTAAAAAGAATGTCCATATTGCCGTAAGTACGTATAAAACGCCCCATGCAGCGGCCAGTATATAATTAGTCTTCATGAATATGGGATTATTAAAAGCTTTTCTGCCCCCATACTTATATTTAACATACGATGCACTTAACGGTTCTTTAACAAGACATGAGATAAGCCAGAACAGGCCGAAAACAAGATACCCCGCATTTGTCGCCGGTCCTCCGTCTTTCGTAAAGTAAGCAATTATAGAAAGTACAGAAACTGCCGAAATTGAAAGATGATCCCATATTACCAGCTCGCATTTCCTCATTACGATCGGGACAAACGCTGCCACGGCTAGCGTGATGACCGCTCCCGTCTCAGAAAAAACAGAGACCAGCACCCACAATGTCACCCACGGGATTAGCATCGTGGTCATCGAGGTTTTTTTAGAAGTTTCCCTGCTGACAGACGGATCGTCCACACTCGCTCCTGAAGTGCTGCCAAACAAGGTATCCCATTTTATCATAAGAGAAAAATCTCCCTTGACCGTATACATCTGTCTTCCCAATGCTTCAGAACCGTCTATCTCACCTTTGGCAATAGACTGCCATACATCAAACGGCGTATCGATACGTGTTGTTGCTGTCAGGCTGCCGTCGGTATACACCTTGCTTCCGTCCTTGCCGAGCATGATCTGATATGTCCTGTCTATATCTGTGAAATGGATCTCAAGCACCCTATCCTTATCATAAGCCTGCTTATTATAAAGCGCCGCCATTTGTCTGGTAAATGTGTATGAGGGATCTGTCTTCTTTCCGCTCTCTTTTTCTATTCCCCAACTTGCATCTGCCATTTCCTCAAACACTTCTTTGGAATACAGAAGTTCATTTAACTGTTTTCTGGTATCCTCAGCTATACCGCCCGCAGCGTATTCTCTTCCGGCTCTTTTCACTATTTCCAGATATTCGTCAGTTCTGCTTCTTAATTCCGGAACGCGAAACAGCTCACCCTGACCACAGAATATATGATCATAATCAGACTTTCCTAGAATATGGTCAAACATAGTAAGTACACTGCCGTAATTGTCCTCTGCGGAATAAAATCCGCAGGTCGATATAAGCATGTGACGTTTTCCGCTCATATCATACCTTGAAGGATGGCTTCCGCTTCCTATGCCATCCGCTCTTTCTGTCATAAACGGCAAGGCCATCGGCAGCTGACGGTCCAGCATGTTCTTAAGTATTCCCGGGACATTGAAATAGTAGAGCGGAAAACTCCAGATAATAAGATCTGCCCACAGCTGGCTCTTTATTATCTCCTGCATATCATCATTGATGACACATTTGCCGGGCGTCTTATTCCAGCAGACAAAACAGCCCTTACATGGATCTATTCTAAGTTCAGACAGCTCCATCTGCCTTATATCAGCCGGTCCGATACCCTCTAAAAATGCCTTTGTCAGGCGCATAGTATTACTGTTATTGTTCTTTGGGCTTCCATTAAGCACCAGTATGTTCATGTATCTTACCCTCCAGTTCAGCTATGCAGGTGTCACACCACTCATTGATCATCTTCATATGCCTGATCCCATAATCAAGAGTCATTTTCCAATATAACGATGCATCCGGATTTTCCACCCGCTCTTTATAGACAGCAATTATATTCTTAACCTTCTCCAGCGCCTTAATACTATTTTCGCTTTCAGACTTCATCTGTCTGAAGCGTTCAAGATTTTCCTCTTTCGTTATTTCCCCTAGAAAGAAGACCTTCATCAGAAGCGGAAGATTGGCAGTACCACAGCTGTACTCACGCAGCCAGCTCTTTAATTCATCTCTTCCTGCATCTGTTATGGAAAACTCCTTCTTGTCCGGTCTTCCCTTCTGCGGCACTTCTCTGGCCGTCACATATCCCGCTTTTTTCAGTGTCTGCAGATCACGGTATATCTGGCTCGTATTCGCATTCCAGAAAAAATTAAGCGAATCTCTGAACACCTGCATGATCTCATAGCCTGTCATATCCCCATAGCTCAGCAATCCCATGATTCCATGTTTTAACATAAGCGCCCCCTTCTCTATTATACAAGTAGAATAACGCCATTATATTCCACTTGTATAATAGAGTCAATCTCAAACCTGATGTAATTATTCTTAATCAGATAATTTATAAGCTTATAATTATTTTTCTGCAAATAAAAATGAGCAGCTACAGATCATTCCATAACTACTCATCCTAGTCCATTTTATTTTGTATTGACTCAAATTGATTTCTTCTTAAATTTCTTGGAATTCCTGTGACTATATCCGGTTTCCACTTCATCAGTCTCTTCAACAAATTCCATCATTTTTCTTCTGAAATTCTGTTTGGTGAGTTCCTCCTCAAGGATCTCTTCAAATACCTGCTGCAGCTCCGCCAGAGTAAATGTATCAGGTAACAGATCAAATATGATCCGATTATATTCTGACGCATATTTTTTCAAGAGAATAAATGCATCATTTATAATGATTGCATGATCAAACCCTAACATTAAATCCTTTACCTCATCCAAAGAAAACCACTTTGCTTCCCAGGCTTCAGCATCTGTTCTTATTTCACATTCCAGATTATCGATAAGGGCCATAAAGGTATTGGAAATGATCCAGCCCCTTGGATCCCTTTCAGGCTCTGAATATACTCCAATGAGTTTCAGATCAACCCCGGTTACATTTGTTTCTTCCAGCAATTCTCTTTTTGCTGTGTCCTCCACTTTTTCATTTGGCTGGCAAAATCCACCCGGAAGTGACCAGCAGCCCTTATACGGATAAGCAGCCCTTTTGATCAAAAGGATTTGCAATTTCTTTGGACGTTTCTTCTTTTTGTTTTTCTCAGCTTCTTATACAACACGAAACACAACGATATCTGTTACCACGGAAGGCCTTTCAAAGTCCGCTATGCTATATTGACTTAGAAATTATTTCTCTTCTTTACTTACCTTATATTTCAAAATTATTCCTTTCCGGCATATTTAAAGAAAGGGATAGGCTCCAGTTTAAAACGACTTGCCTTATACATGCCATCGATCTTTTCTTTTATTATATCATTCTCGCAAACTCCTGTACGAATATACTTATCTAATGTAGCATATTTTCATCTGTAGTTTTACGGCAACAAAAAAGAGGACATTTCATAAAATTTCTTTTAGAAAATATTCTCTAATTAGGTGCTTATTTAATTAGCATCCATTCGGACGACAAGTACTTTAAACCATTGATTTTGTTATTGAAGCCTTCAAGCTTTACAGCACATCGTTGTTAATGAGTCTGCTGATATAGGTGCCTTTATTGAACATTCCTTTACGCCCCAGGCGATGGCCGAGCAGGACAGACGGTCCGCCTTGCGCTTACCGATACTGCGCGCCGTGAGCACGATGCCGGAAGGCAGAAGCTCGGTGCTCAGATATTCAAACAGATAATCGGCACTGCCCTTCTGAACAAGTCTGGTCAGATACTCGGGATTGGTATCCCACCATCCATCCGGCTTCAAGTCCGAACCCTTTGCTTCCTTCAAGAGATACAGATTTGAGATCCCTCTCTTTGAGTATTTATTCCTCTACCAGTCTGTCCAATGTCTGATACGCACGGCGCTTTCTTCTTTGCAGGATCAGCAGCCTCATCATACTTAAATAGAAGGCGATTCCCAGCGCCACAAAAACAATCCATGGTCTTTCCGCAATAAAATGTATTAAGATCGCAACCACACATGCCAATACCCTTCAATAAAAAATGGGCACATAGACTAGCTGTTTACTAGTCATATGTACCCATATGAGTTATTGGTCCGGATTATCTTCAGATTTGTTACCCGTCCGTATTAATCCTTCTTTGCTGTGCTTTTCAATGTTGGGAATAACAGAACATCCCTTATTGAAGGCTCATTGGTAAGGAGCATAACAAGTCTGTCGATACCAACGCCGATACCGCCTGTTGGAGGCATGCCATACGCAAGCGCATTCAGAAAGTCCTCATCAATTGACTGAGCTTCATCATCGCCTGCTGCTTTAAGAGCTTCCTGAGCCTCGAATCTTTCTCTCTGATCGATAGGATCATTAAGCTCTGAATATGCGTTAGCAAGCTCCCTGCCCGCTACGAAGAGCTCAAATCTCTCTGTGAAGCCTTCCTTGTCAGGTTTCTTCTTAGTGAGAGGTGATATCTCGATAGGATGATCCAACACAAATGTAGGCTGTACAAGTTTTTCTTCTACGAATTCCTCAAAGAAAAGGCTGAGTATATCACCCTTTTCATGACGTTCTTCAAACTCCACTCCATTTTCTTTCGCAAGCGCCTTAGCTACCACTGTATCAGGGATCTCATCAAAATCGATCCCTGTATACTTTTTGACAGCATCTACCATAGTAATTCTTTCAAATGGTCTGGAGAAATCAAGTTCATTGTCTCCATAAGGAACCACAGCACTTCCGTTTACAGACATACATACTTCTCGGATCATGCTTTCAACAAGTTCCATCATTCCGTAATAATCCGTAAATGCCTGGTAGAGCTCAAGCAATGTAAATTCAGGATTATGACGTGTGTCTACTCCCTCATTTCTGAAGACTCTGCCGATCTCATAAACTCTTTCAAGTCCGCCCACGATAAGTCTCTTTAAATATAGTTCAAGAGAGATACGAAGATTGATATCTTCATCAAGCGCATTATAATGAGTCGTGAATGGTCTTGCCGCCGCACCTCCTGCATTCTCAACGAGAAGCGGTGTCTCGACCTCGATGAATTCACGTCCGTTCAGGAAGTTTCTGATCTCTGCCAGGATCTTTGATCTTTTTATAAATGTTTCACGTACTTCCGGATTAACTATAAGATCGACATATCTCTGACGATATCTCTGATCCACATCCTTCAGTCCATGGTATTTTTCCGGAAGGACCTGCAATGACTTGGTAAGAAGGGTGATCTCCTCAACATGGATCGAGATCTCACCCTTCTGTGTCTTAAATACTTTACCCTTAACACCGACTATATCGCCGAGATCGAACTTCTTGAAGTCCTTATAGGCCTCTTCTCCGATCTCATCACGAGCTACATAAAGCTGGATATTATCCGTCAGGTCAGCTACATTGGCAAATGAAGCCTTGCCCATAACACGTTTAGCCATAAGACGACCGGCAATGGAAACATACTTACCTTCTAAATTATCAAAATCAGATTTTATCTTATCTGTATGATGAGTAACCTCATATTTAGTGATCTGGAAAGGATCTTTACCCTCTGCCTGAAGATTACTAAGTTTTTCCATTCTGTTTCTGATCTGCTCGTTAACGTCAGGCATTCCCGCATTATTATTTTCTGCCAATTTATTCAACCCCTTTTTCATTTCAATGTCAGCTGTAACTTATTTTTTTCAATTTTTAACTGCAATAATCTTGTATTCGATCTCCCCTGCCGGTGCCGCCACCTTTACTACATCGCCCTTTTTCTTTCCGAGAAGAGCTGCTCCGAGCGGTGACTCATTGGAGATCTTATTTTCCAGACTGCTGGCTTCTTTAGAACCCACGATAGTATACTCTATATTTTCGTCATATTCGATATCGTGGAGAGTAACAACACTTTCAAGTTTTACCTTATTTTTATTCTTACTGTCGTCGTGGATGATCTCACAGTTTTTGATTATCTCATCAAGTTCTGCGATCTCGATCTCGATATCTCTCTGCTCATCTTTGGCTGCATCATATTCAGCATTTTCAGAAAGGTCACCCTGTTCACGAGCTTCTTTAAGCTTTTCGGCTACTTCTTTTCTTCGAACCATCTTCAGGTATTCAAGACGTGCAACACGTTCATCATAGCCTTTTTGAGTTAAAATCACCTTCTCATCATCCATGTCATTAAGCCTCGTTCTTTCTTAAAATATTTTCAGAAAATTAGCCATGCTAATTTCGCTATTATATACTTTTCCATCTGCTTGTGTCAATTTAAGGAAAACCCAAAAACCAGTGGATATCCTACAGCATATCCACCAGTTTTTCCAGCATTTCTAAGCTCTCTGCCATGTTTACTTCGCGTCTCATTTCAACTGCATGCTTCAGTCCTGCAGTGTACCAGCCGAAGTGCTTTCTCAGTTCTCGCACCGCTGTAAACTCACCCTTCTGTTCTATAAGTGCTTTTGCATGCCTGAGCATCATAGCTTTTCTCTCATCTATATCCGGATGAAATTTTCTGCAGTCCTCCCCTGTAAATTCTCTTCCTTCCGCAAAAGCTTTATATGCCTCTTTTGCTTCAAGAAATATCCATGGATTCCCTCTGGCTGCTCTTCCTATGATGCCGCCATCACACCCTGTCTCCTTCAGCATCCGGATAAGATCGGCTCCGGACCTGATATCCCCGTTTCCTATGACAGGTATAGACAGAGCTGACTTAACATCGGCGATCACATTCCAGTCAGCTTCTCCGGAGTAGTACTGCGCTCTGGTCCTTGCATGTACAAAAACCGCTACTGCTCCTGATTCCTGCGCCACATGCGCGATCTCAACGGCATTCAGACAGGTCTCATCAAATCCTGATCTGATCTTTACAGTTACCGGTTTTCCCGCTTTCCTTACCATGTTCTCTACGATCTTCCCGACTAGCTTCGGATCCTTCATAAGAGCAGAACCTTCACCGTTGTTTACAACTTTAGGGACAGGACATCCCATGTTCAGGTCTACCCAGGCAAATGGAAGTCCTCTTAACCTTCCTGCTATATCTCCAAGTATATCCGGATCAGATCCGAACAGCTGAAGGCCGCATGGCTCTTCCTCCGTACAGGTATCAAGCAGAACTTCCGTATTTTTATTATTGTAAAGGACGGCCTTGGCACTGATAAGCTCGGTAACACCAAAACCGGCCCCCATTTCCCTGCATATAACCCGATATGGTCTATCAGTGACACCGGCCATGGGGGCTATTCCTACGGGTATTTCTATTTTTACATTTCCAATTTCTAACATAGACCCTAAAAAGCGCAGAGAAACTCTGCGCACCTTCTTTAAAACTATTGATCTGATCCATCTTCATAATCCTTAAGAACGATGTACTTGTAAAACTTCTCTAATGCCTCGAAAAGCTCTTCCTTTTCATTGCGCATTTGTCTTACAAGCATACCTGCTGATATATCATCGTAAAGATAATCGCCCTCATCGTGCTCAGTACGGATCTCCAATTCCTTATCACTGTTAAATACCAGAGAAAGTATACCACCGCACTCTTCGGTAAATATAACACATGCTATCTGAAGCTCCTGCTGGACATTAGATGGTAATTTTTCAAATGTGGGATTGAAGTAGTATTTTTTTTCATAGGCAGAAGCCGCACAGAGAACTACATCTCCCTCATTTAAGCTCTGAAATTCTTCCATCCTGATCTCCTTTATTTTTTACATTTCCCGGATCAGTCCATATCAGGATCCACTCCAAGAGTTGCCGCCATAACAGCTTTGATCGTATGCATACGGTTTTCCGCTTCTTCGAATACGACTGACTGCGGAGACTGGAATACTTCATCTGTAACTTCCATTTCCGTCACCCCGAACTTTCTGTTCAGATCCTGGATCTTACCGGTATTCATATCATGGAATGACGGAAGACAGTGCATAAAGATCGCATGTGGAGCAGCCTTAGCCATAAGCGCTGAGTTGACCTGATACGGCATAAGATCATTTATCCTCTCGGCCCATTTAGCATCCGGTTCACCCATCGATACCCATATGTCTGTATAAATGACATCCGCACCTGCAATATCCTCAATGTCTGTGGTCATAGTTATAGAACCGCCGCTCTCTTTTGCCCATTCCTTACATATTTCCTGAAGTTCTTCATCAGGAAAATATTCGTCTTTAGCTGAACATGCCAAAAAATGCATTCCCATTTTTGCACAGGCGATCATGATAGAATTTCCCATATTGTAACGGGCATCTCCCAGATATACGAATTTTTTCCCTTCAAGACTTCCAAGTTTTTCTCTGATCGTCAGCATATCAGCAAGAAGCTGTGTCGGATGGTACTCGTTAGTAAGTCCGTTCCATACGGGAACCGTTGCGTTTTCCGCCAGCTCATTTACGATCTCCTGCCCGAATCCCCTGTATTCTATGCCATCAAACATAGTCGTAAGCACTCTCGCTGTATCTGCAATACTTTCCTTCTCTCCGATCTGTGAGGCGCTCGGAGCAAGATATGTGGATCCCATTCCAAGATCTGACGCAGCCACTTCAAAAGAGCAGCGAGTTCTTGTACTTGTCTTTTCAAATATAAGGGCCACGTTCTTTCCTTCAAGAGGTTTCCATACCTTGCCGGATTTCTTCAAAGCCTTGAGCCTTGCTGCAAGATCAAGTAAGTATTCAATTTCTTCTTTCGTGAAATCACGAAGTGTTAAGAAGTCACGTCCCTTTAAGTTCATTGTTAGTCTTCCTCCATACGAAACAAATGTATAATTATACTTAATTTTGTATATCTTACCATTATTTATGAATAAATAAAAGGATAAATTGCATAAAAATAAGTTTTATGTTTTTGCCCTTTTATTAAATGTATAAATTGACTTTTACATATATTATTTTATAATTAGTTGTAAGTAACTATTTTTCATAATAGAATGCAAGGGGGATTAACATGCACGAAATACAGGAATCCGGAGAAATGTATCTTGAAACGATACTCCGCTTATCTAAGCGTTTAGCTAATGTTCGTTCAATAGATGTTGCCAATGAAATGGGTTACAGTAAGCCCAGTGTGAGCCGCGGAGTCGGGATCCTCCGAGAGGATGGCTACATTGTCGTTGATGACTCGGGCTATCTTACACTCACAGCGTCCGGACGCGCGATAGCGGAGAAGATATACGAAAGACATCAGGTCCTTTCAAAGATCCTTGAACAGATAGGAGTAACTCCCGAAGTCGCTGCTGCTGATGCTTGTAAGCTTGAGCATGTAATAAGTGATGAATCATTTGCAGCAATTAAAAAGATCTGCAAGTTTTAAAATATCCCGGTCTGGAATTCCAGGCCGGGATATTTCATATTATTTCTCGTTCAAGACTGACTGTATCTTCTGCTTAGCTGTATCAACTGAGGCTTCATCCGGAATCATAACATACGCATTTGCTGAAGGCATGGAATACGTTGTCATAGATGCTCCTGAACCTGTTACGGAAATGTTCTCTACTTTCCAGCCGCTATTATTGGCTATCTGATTATTTATCAGCTTATAGAGCACCTCCTGCGGCATTGAGGTCTGGAATGAATCAGACAGTTCATTAAAGATATTCTGATAGTTGAGCAGGATCTCGCTGGAGGATGTAAGCTTCCTGATAGTTGCCGTAATAATAGCCATCTGGTCTTTACCACGCTGACGGTCTCCCTCTTGGAATGAATATCTTTCTCTGGCGAAGAAAAGCGCTCCTTCTCCGTTAAGATGGTTAATACCGGCTGTATATGAATATCCCGGATTGAGTGACGATGTAAATGCATACTCACTCTCTACATCTATACCGCCTATTGAGTCTATGATCTTCTGGAAGCCCGTAAAGTTCATTCTGAGGTAATAATTGACATCTATACCATATACATTGGCCAGAGCTCCCATTGAATTCTCGACTCCATACAGGCCTGCATGGGTAAGCTTGTCTTTCACCCCGTCAGATGCAGGATGAGTTACGTAATAATCCCTTGGTGTATTGACCAGAAGGACATGTTTGCTCTTCATATTAACGACAGCAAGAATATTAACATCAGACCTGCTAGTTTTCAAAGTGCTTCCGTATGTGTCTATACCGCTGATATATACAGTGAAGATTTCATTATCCTTAGGTACCACCGCATTGTTATCCGAATTTGAAATACTTGACTTCACATCTATGCTGTAGATGACCTTGATCTTACTGCTGAAATCCTTATAACCATCGATCTCCTTAAGAACATCCAGGTATGACTCATTGATAACGACGGCATCCACCTCTTTATTGGTAAGAGCATCCGCCAGACTTGTAATACCATTGACTTTTGAATACTTGATCCCGCTTGCCTTTTTATCGATATCTGTCCTGGCTGATATATAGGTCTCATTGCTTAAAGTGCTTGAGTATGCGATCGATCTTCCTGCAAGTCCTTCGATGTTATCTGTATTACTTGTTTTTAGAACGGCTACCTGGATCGTTGAAACATTCTGGTTATTTCCTGTGATCTTATTAAGCGTGCTGGTAGCGGCTCCGGTGAAATTCACAAGATATGCCAATCCTAAAGATACGATAACAGAAACTATGATCATCACTATACTTGACCATTTTTTCTTCATTGCGATCAGATCAAGTACTATTATTCCCGCTATGACCCCGATAAATATGGCAGTATATTTGATCGGCAGCATATTCTTACCAATAATAGTATTAAGTAAAAATCCTGTTAATACAGCTTCTACGGCAATTAAGATCCATAATGTTATCTTAAGCCCCTTACTGTTGCTTCTTCTGCTTAGCCTGCTTCTGCCCATGATTTTTCTCTCTCCTGTTACTCGGTATGTTTACATTTGCCTGAGTCCTAATTCTAGCCTATTATAAGCGCTTTTGTAAATGTATTTTAATATTCTTTATTTTATAAACTTTATTCTCAGCTTTATATTAAAAGCTGAATTATTTTTCTCTATATTTGCAATATTACTTAAAGACCCCATAAGTACACGATAAATACACACTTATTTTTTCTTTTATAGTATAATGATGTGTAAATATTTATGATTTTTACTACATACATGTAGATATTGTGAGGGAAAACTATATGAGCGATGAAATTAAATCTGCAGCAGGCGGTGCATCTGTCCCACCTGCACGTGATAAAAACAGAAAAAGTAAAAAGAAGATGCTGGCCTGGTTGATCCCGACTATTGCCGGCGGAGCTGCTGCTACGACTATCTTTATAGGTGCGGCTGTAAACAAGGATAAATTCTGGAACGATACCTACCTTGGCGATACCTACGTTGGAGGCATGACTGTAGATCAGGTCAAGAATAAGATAAAAAATGAAACAAGCGATAAGCTCATTTTAAAGAAAAGCGATGGAACCGTAGAATCTATAAAACTATCCGATATTGCTTATTCCAATACATACAACTCTAATATCGAGCAGATCAAAAGTTCACAAAATCCATTGCTTTGGTTCATGCACCTGAATGGTGGGCACAGGTATGACGTTAAAATTGACGCCAGCTATAATGCGAACGCCCTTAAAAATAAGCTTAATGCTCTCAACTGCGTAACGACAGACTCTGCTACCGATCCGGTAAACGCGCATATTGCTATGGTAGATGGCAAGGCCACCATTATCGAAGCTGTTGACGGAACAAAGATCGATACTGACCAGCTTTACAAGGCTGCTGCTAAGACTCTTGATTCAGGGGAATACTCAGTGGATTTGAAGAAGGCAAATGTGTATACGGCTCCTACGATCTTCGCCAATGATCCGGGACTTCAGGCATCCTTAAAAAAGATCCAATCCCTTAACAGCGCCGTTATTACCCTTAATCTGCATATGGCTGAGGAGACTATCGGACCTGAAACTTACATGAACTGGATCACAAGTTCAGGCACTGATGTAGATATTGATGACAATGCTCTCACCAGTTACCTGAATGGTGTTGCTGAAAAATATGATACATACCGTACTGTACGTCGCTTCCAGACAACAGGCCTTGGCGTCATCAATGTCGGCGGCGGGGCTAATGATACCTATGGATACCTGCTTGATGTAGACCAGACCAAGAATGCCGTCAAGGAAGCCATACTTGCAGGAAAAAACGAGACCGTAGATGCCTACTGGGCTGTGTCTGCTATGGCGCGTAATCAGGCAAACGGAGATATAGGCGGTACATATGTTGAGATCGATGTCACACGCCAGCATATGTGGTATTACGTAAATGGCTCTCTGTATCTCGATACCGATGTAAGAACAGGTACGGAGAGTGCTGAGAAAAATACTCCGACACCTAACGGACTCTACAGGATCCTTGGTAAATATACCGATAAGTATTTTACAGATTTTGAACCTGTGTGCCACTCAGACTACTGGATGCCATTCGATGCAAGAGGTGATGGTATTCATGACGCCAACTGGTATTCTACCTTCGGAGGCGATCTCTATAAGGTGAGCGGATCTCACGGATGCATCAATACTCCTATCTCTGTAGTCAGACCTATGTTTGAAAATATAAAGCTTGGAACACCTGTTATCGTTTACAGGTCTTAAATTAAAAACAGCAAGGGAAAAATTTTTCCCTTGCTGTTTTTAATTTTAATAAGCTCTGCCCCAGACGACCATCTTCTTAGCCGGTCTTCCGCAGCATACGCATAGATTAGATATCTTTTCCTGTGTAAATGGAATACATCTGGAAGTAGCCCCTGTATCTTCCTTGATCTTATCCTCACAGGCCTGATCTTCACACCACATTGCCTTTATAAATCCGGGATTGCTGTCAACGATCTCTTTAAACTCTTCATAGCTTTCAGCTGTATAGGTATGCTCTTCTCTATGGGCAAGAGCTCTGGCAAACATATCCTTCTGGATAGTTTCAAGAAGCCTGCTTATTGTTTCCCCGAGCCCATCTATATCTGCTTCTATTTTTTCTCTTGTATCTCTTCTTACTAAAATACACTTGCCATTTTCAATATCTCTCGGGCCTATCTCTACTCTTACTGGAATTCCTCGCATTTCAGCCTCCGAAAATTTCCATCCCGGAGATTTATCCGTATCGTCGACCTTGACGGACATTCCCATTGATCTGATCGTCTCAGCAACCTCTGCGCACTTCTCAAGAACGCCTTCTTTTTTCTGCATAATAGGGATCACACATACCTGAACAGGTGCGATCCTTGGCGGAAGCACAAGTCCTGAATTATCTCCATGGACCATTATCACGGCACCGATAAGTCTTGTAGTTGTTCCCCATGATGTCTGATGAGCATACTGCAGCTTATTTTCCTTATCCGTGTATTGGATCTCGAAAGCTCTGGCAAAGCCGTCGCCGAAGTCGTGGCTCGTACCTGACTGTAAAGCCTTTCCGTCGTGCATAAGAGATTCGATGGTATATGTAGCTTTCGCCCCGGCAAATTTTTCTTTTTCTGTTTTCTGTCCGCGGATAACAGGGATGGCCAGCACTTCTTCTGCAAAATCAGCGTAAAGATCAAGCATCTGCTGCGTTCTCTCTTCTGCTTCCTGTGCTGTAGCATGTACTGTATGGCCTTCCTGCCATAAGAACTCTCTGGATCTTAAAAATGGTCTCGTTTCCTTTTCCCATCTTACAACTGAACACCACTGATTGTAGACCTTAGGAAGGTCTCTGTATGACTGGATCTCATTTTTATAGAAGTCGCAGAAAAGTGTTTCAGAGGTAGGACGCACACAAAGTTTCTCTGTAAGCGGATCCAGACCTCCCTGCGTCACCCAGGCTACTTCCGGCGCAAAACCGTCTACATGGTCTTTTTCCTGCTCGAGTAAAGATTCCGGAATGAGCATCGGCATATATACATTTTCAACACCTGTCTCCTTGAATCTTTTATCCATCTCTCTCTGGATATTTTCCCAGACAGCATAACCTGCCGGCTTGAATATCATAAATCCCTTTACTGATGAATATGCCATAAGCTCTGCTTTTTTAACTACATCTGTATACCACTGTGCGAAGTCTTCCTCCATGGAAGTTATTGCTTCAACCAGCTTCTTATCTTCTGCCATTACTAATACTCCTTTAAAATTCAAATCCCCATTCGAATAATTTTTCAAAATTTATCTCCGGATCCGGTGCATAATCATGTATCATCTCCATGTTTTTAAATATTTTCGGAAGATTGATCTGTCCGCGTATCTCCGGTTTTCTGGCCTTCCCGTTAATGTATTCCGTTTTCTCAACAACTCCGCGGCATTTGAAATACCCTTGTGTTTCTTCATACTGAGGGTTGATTATACGGATCACATACTCTTCATATACCTCTATCTTTCCGTTGACATCCTGCTCATCCACTGTCTTTTTATGATATATGATCTCATTTTCCTTAAAGAGAAGATATGTCCCTCTGAAGCGCTTAAAGCTGTACCATCTTACAAAAAGTACGATAGGAATAGCTGCAAGAGAAGCAGTGTAATATGCTCCGATAAGCCATGAAAGAAGCGAAAGAGCCGGCGGAAATACTAAAAATATTCCATATCCCAGACTCAGCACGGACATTACGATAAAAAATACTATGCCGGGAATAGCTGCTATAATAACGGAAAAATAGGCCTTCCCATAGCCTTTTTTAAATTCCGACCAGTCAGGATCCTCTCTCTGCTCTCCCTTTACTTTGGTATTGTGCATGGCATCATGCTCTTTAACATATTTAAACAGATCGGATATATCATTCTTCTGGCTGTCTATCCTGTCACGGGCTCTTGACATGAATCCGCCGATACCTCTGGCATTTTCTATTTCTTCCTCGATCTGTCTGTTATGAGCATCCTGGTCATAATTGAATGAAAATTCTTCATCGTTTACATTTTCTTTTTCTTTGGATGCCTCCGGCTCCTTTCCGGAAGCGATTTCCTCATAAGGACTTTTTTCACGATTATTGGCTCTTGAACCAAGTAGGCCTTCTCTTTCCTGTTTTTCTAGACGAAGTCTTTTTTTCTCGGCCTTTTCCTGTCTTTCTTTTTCAAGCTTTTTATTAAAGTCTCCGCTGTATCGTGTAATTCCCATATCTTTTTCCTTTATACTTCTTCAGTAAATAAGCTCTCGAACTCTTCTCTTGAAATTTTTTCTTTCTGAAGCAATAACTCAGCTGACTTATCAAGAATATGTCTGTTCTGTCCAATGATCTTCTTAGCTTCTTTATAACAGTCTTCTACTATCCTGTGGACCTCTTCATCTATCTGACTTGCTACATTTTCGCTGTAATCTCTTGTATGTCCAAGCTCACGCCCTATAAACACCTCATCTGACTTGGTCTCATAGTTTATAGGTCCAAGCTTTGACGAAAATCCGTACTTAGTGACCATATCTCTGGCTGCAGCTGTAGCCTGTCTTATATCCTGAGATGCGCCTGTAGTGATATCGTCGAATACAAGCTCTTCCGCCACTCTTCCTCCAAGAGAAACAATGATATTCTGAAGCATTTTACCTCTTGTATTAAAGATCTCATCGCTTTCCGGCACAGGCATAGTATATCCTGCAGCTCCAAGTCCTGTAGGAATGATGGAAACTGTATGAACAGGCCCCACATCCGGCAGAACATGGAAAAGGATAGCATGACCTGACTCATGGTAAGCTGTGATCTTCTTTTCCTTATCTGATATAACTCTGCTTCTCTTTTCCTTACCTATTCCGACCTTTATAAAGGCATCTTTTACATCGTCGTTAGTAATATAGTGATGTCCGAGTCCTGCCGCCCTGATAGCAGCTTCATTAAGGATGTTCTCCAGATCTGCTCCTGCAAATCCTGCAGTTGTCTTAGCAACCGCTTCCAAATCCACATCATCACCCATAGGTTTTTTGGATGCATGCACCTTTAGGATCTCGAGCCTTGCCTTAGCATCCGGTCTTCCTACCGCGATCTTCCTGTCGAATCTTCCAGGTCTCAGGATCGCCGGATCAAGGATGTCTATCCTGTTAGTAGCCGCCATAACGATAATTCCGGAATTAGTTCCGAAGCCGTCCATTTCAACGAGCATCTGGTTCAACGTCTGCTCTCTTTCATCATGACCACCGCCAAGACCTGCACCTCTCTGTCTTGCAACAGCATCTATCTCATCTATGAAAATGATGCATGGTGCATTTTTCTTGGCTTCTGCGAACATGTCTCGCACTCTTGCCGCTCCGACGCCGACGAACATTTCCACAAAATCAGAACCTGATATCGTATAGAAAGGTACACCTGCTTCACCTGCGACCGCTTTGGCAAGAAGTGTCTTTCCTGTTCCCGGAGGGCCTGTAAGAATAACGCCCTTAGGTATTCTGGCTCCGAGCCTTGTATATTTTATCGGGTCTCTGAGGAAATCTACCAGTTCTACCAATTCCTCCTTTTCTTCATCAAGACCTGCTACGTCTCTGAATGTAACCCGTTTGGCACTGTCATCTATCCTGGCCTTGCTCTTGCTAAATGACGCCATTCTGCCACCGCCGCCCTGACGTCCAAGCATCATTATAAGAATGACTACTGCTGCAACCATTATTATCAAAGGAATTATATCCATCCATAGATTTGAATTCCTTTTAACGTCATTTAGTTTATAAGCTATGTTTTTTTCCTGAAGGTACTTTTCGATCTCCTTGACATCAGAAACATTTAATTTTCGTTCCTTTGAATCATTATCTACCTTAACACTTATTCTACCGGTAGGCACTTCCTCATTCTGAGTAATATTGATCTCTTTTACATGTCCGGCTTCCACTTCACTCTTAAAGTCTGAGTATGAATAGTCTTTTTTAACATTTCCTGCATTATTTGAAAAATACACTGTTATCATCATAAGTGCGAAGATTATCAAACTTGCCAGCAGGAAAAAACCAGATCCTCGTCTCTTGTTATTCATTATTGTCTCCGTTCCTTTTTTCAATTGCAATCTTGAGAACACGGCCTTTAGTCCGGTCGTCTCTCAACAGACTGCCGAATCCCTGCCTCACTCCGACAGCCCATATGACCTCAGATCCTGCATCGGTCAGCAGCCAGATATCATCTCTTTTTTCTCTGGGGATCTTTTGGTCGATCAGATCCTTTTTCAGCTTTTTACTGGAATTTTCAGAAAGCCGGATCCAGTCTCCAATAGCTCTTTTTCTCAGAAAAACATTAGTATTAATTCTATCATAATCGAAAAACTTAGTATAGTCAGAGCTATGGTTTTTAGTGAAGCTTTCCGAGATCTCAAGTCTTAAGATAAGATCTTCCGCCTCTATGACGAGACTTCCGTTTTTCTCAAGTTTATGGCGGTTAGTTTCATCCAGGATCACATACTTTCTTTCAGACGGACCTGGTGATAATACAGGTCTTTCCGGCAGTTTTTGAAACTTTATACCCTTGCTGTTGACCAGAGCCCGGATCCCCGCTCCCAGTTCCAGCGTCTTGGTCTCCAGAGAGCCTTCATTTTTTTTGAAAGCTCTGATCAATGCCTCTATCCGCTCACCCGACAGGTCTTCGGCATCACCTTTGAATGCTTTAACGGCCTCGATCAAAAAGCTGTCCAATACGATATCGTCGAGGCCTTCCAATATGTACCTTGATATTTTGAATTCCTCCACATGCGCCAGATCATCTTTTATCAGTCCCGCTTCTTCTAATGCCGCGTCAACATGCTTCTCTATATGGGCATCTATCTTGGATGCTATCTCCGAAATCCTGAAAAGATGGTCTGCCAGTTCCGGATTAAGTCTGTCTTCTATAAGCGGAATAATTTCTTTTCTTATGAAGTTTCTGGTGTAGGTCATGTCCTCATTTGTTGAATCCGTTACGAATTCCAGATCCTTTTCACCCGTAAACCTCTCTATCTCCCTTCTGCTTATGCCCAAAAGAGGTCTGATAATATTGCCGTTAACTGGTCTGATCCCTATCAGCCCCTTATATCCGGTACCTCTTGAAATGTTAAAAATAAGGGTCTCTGCCAGATCGTTTTTATGATGGGCAGTTGCAATAAGATGATCGCCCATCTTTTCTCCCTCAGTGCGGAAAATTCTGTAACGTTCATCACGTGCAGCTTTTTCCAGACTCTCTTTCCTTTTCAGCGCTATATCCGGTACATTAACTCTGACCGCTGTAAAAGGTATATCATTCAGCTTACAGAAATTTTCGGAAAACACCTCATCCCTGTCGGCATCTTCTCCCCGAATGCAATGGTTCACATGGACTGCACGCAAATTAAGAGAGGCATATTCACCTCCTTCTTTTCTGAGTTCATTAAGAATGAAAAGAAGTGAGATAGAATCTGCCCCTCCTGAAAGACCTACTATTATATTCTTTGTTTTGATCATTTTTGCGGAGATCTCATTTTCCATTATGAATCTGCGCACTTTTGCGATAACATCACCGGACTTCAATTACTTATCCTCCGCATGGAAAACTATCTCTCCAGGGTATACGAGCCCCAGCTTACTCTTGGCAATACCTTCGATATACTCTCTGGTCATTGTATATTCCCGCTTCTTGAGTAATTCCTCGCTGCGGAGCTTCTGTGCATCGATCTCTGCCTGAATCTCCTGGATTCTCTGGTCATATTCCCTGTTTTTAATAGCTGTAGCCCTCCTGCTTCCAAGAAAAATAATAAAAAGCACGATGATAACACCCGTCACGGCAATTATTCCAAGTATACCGCGAACCTTTTTATTACGAATCTTCTTTTCCTTCTGCCTTCTGGTCTCTAATCGCATAGGTCATCCCCACTAATAAAAAAAGCCTGATCAATATTGATAATATTGATTAGACTTTAACATTTAAAATTCCTAATATCAAGCTAATAGCACGACATTTTACTATAATTTTACTTTATCAGATAAGTTCTGCCATTTTTTCGGCATCTTCCTTATGTATAGTTTCCATAACTGCTTTAACTCTCGCCTTTACAGACTTATCTCCAAATGCGATCTCAATGATGTCTCCCGCTTTTACTTCTGCTGATGCACGGGCCGTTTTTCCGTTCAGACTTACTCTTCCCGCATCACAGGCCTCATTTGCAATAGTACGTCTTTTTATAAGTCTTGAGACCTTTAGAAATTTATCTAATCTCATTTTATTTTTCTTCCTTCTCCTCTATAAAAATCTCCCTGAAATATGGAAGTTCTAAGATCCAGTCACAGAATTCATGCCATTCCTGAAGCTTATGAGACTTTCTTGAATGGTACATATTAAGAACAGTCTCATAATTGAATGTGCACGTTCTCATCTGGTTATAGCTTGATGGCAGGAGCTGAATAAGAGTATACCACAGGCTCTTGTCCTTGGTCTCGATATAGTCGAGACGGATCTTCTCCATTCTGACGATATAGTCCTTCAGGATATCGATGCCCTCTTCTGTCATGTGGTCACAGCTGAAGTCATCCAGGCTGAATTCTTTAGAATGTATCTTATGCATTGTTGATGTTGAGTTAGCTACAGTAGCGACCTTATATGTATCATATTCCTTCCACCAATACATAGGTGCCGTAATATCGACCGAAATGAATATCTGTCTGATAAATTTCCTGTGGTCCGGCCCCGCCTTGGCAAGTCTGCGTGCAAGATCAAGATCATTCGGCCCGAACACGAACTTCCCATCCACTATCTCACTGTCATATCTTCCCCAGCTGTTTAATGGATTTCTGGCTCCACGCATAGCATTCTCAAAATTCATAACACTTGTTTTTTCTAATTTTATCATTTTTCTCTTACCTCAAAAAAATCTTTTGCTTTAAGCAGCGAATTTACCACCATATCACGCACCGCAACATCTGTACAAACCCCCATATGCGGGAAGACATGCGCATTCGGCATGGCATTGATCACGCTTATATATCTGTTCTTCAAGATCTCATCTACATGGTCATAATAATACATTCCAATTTCATTTTCGACAACATCCAATCCCGCAAATCCGATCCTTCCTTTTTCATCAAATTCTCTGAGGTTGTATACAAATATCTTCATTCCTAACTCCCTGGCTCCGTTTTTTGATAAAAAAAGAGAAGATCTTTCAGCATCCTGTGAAAGACTTCCCTCTTCCTGCTTATATTTCTGAAAGCTCACGTTTCGCCGCATTTAAAGCACTTTCAATAACCTTATCCATGTCATAATACTTATATTCACCAAGCCGGCCTCCAAAGATCTTATTCTCTTCCAGGCCGGCAAGTTCTTTATACTTACTGTAAAGAGCTGAATTCTTATCATCATTTACCGGATAATAAGGCTCATCTCCCGGCTTCCATTCAGAAGAATATTCTTTTGAAATAACCGTTTTAGGCTGATCGCCCATTTCAAAAAACTTATGTTCAATAATACGTGTATACGGGGTCTCTGCATCTGTATAGTTGACTGCCGCATTTCCCTGATAATTAGGCATATCAAGGACCTCTGTTTCAAATCTGACTGATCTGTACTCAAGCGTTCCGAGTCTGTATTCAAAATATGCGTCGATCGGACCTGTGTATACTACCTTTTTCGCGCACGCGTCGAATCTTTCCTTATCATCAAAGTAATCTGTTGATGTCTCCACCATTATTCCTTTAAGCATGCGCTCTACCATACCGGTATAACCGCCTATAGGTATTCCCTGATACATAGCATTAAAATAATTGTTATCAAATGTATACCGGACCGGCAGACGTTTTATTATGAAAGCCGGCAGTTCCTTGCATGGACGTCCCCACTGCTTCTGAGTGTACCCCTTGATAAGCTTCTCATAAATATCCGTACCCACAAGACTTATAGCCTGTTCTTCAAGGTTTTCAGGCTCCCTGATCCCGGCCGCTTCTACCTGAGATCTTATCTTCTCCTGCGCTTCTGCCGGCGTGATGACGCCCCACATCTTATTAAATGTGTACATATTGAACGGAAGGCTATACAGCTCGCCCTTATAATTAGCGACCGGAGAGTTGGTGAACCTGTTGAATTCGGCAAACCTGTTCGCATAGTCCCATACCAGCCTGTTATTTGTATGAAAAATGTGTGCTCCATACTGATGAACATTGATCCCTTCTATCTCTTTCGTGTACACATTTCCCGCGATATGGTTCCGCTTATCGATCACAAGAACGCTCTTCCCCTTATCTGCTGCCTGCCTTGCAAAGACCGCCCCGAACAAGCCGGCGCCAACTATTAAATAATCATACATTTAAACAACTCTCCTAAACTAAACAAATGCTGCGTGTGTTTATTTTCTGTGTTTTTTTCTCAATTTATACAGAGCCTTCATCATAGACGGGTATTTATTGATCCTGTCCACTTTATTGAAAGCCTTATTTTTCAGGCCGCAATAGGCTCTGAAGGACTCATAATGATTTCGCACATAAGACAGATATTTCCTTGATTTCTCAGGATTATCAGAGATCAGATACATATAGGCGGATGTTTCTACCCTGTCAGCTCTTATCGAAGCAAGAAGGATAGGATCCTGAGTCACTGAGGAAACATACTTTTCCGCATTCTTGGTCGCATAATACCTGCTTTTGATCTTCCAGTCCTCTATATTCCTTCCGGTCTTCTTATGACTTACGGCTTCTTCCCTTTGAATATAGGTATAAAGAGTCTTGCTTGCATATACTGCCTTCTCAGCATATCTCATATATGAGAAAAAGAAATCATAATCTTCCCACACGATAAAATTTTCATTGAAACGGATATTATTTGCATTGATTATTTCCAGGGTGAACAGCTTACCCCATGCACTCGTCTGGTATGCATCCGGAAGCAGGGCAGCTTCCATAGCCTGGATCGCAGTGATAGACTCAACGACACCATCACTTATAGGCGTACCAAACGGATTTTTGACCGACTGGTTAGGCGCATTCTCCATGCGAAAATTGCATATAGCTATTTCTGCTCCTGCTCTTTCCGCCGCGATCACAAGATTTTCGACCATATCCTTTTCAATATAGTCATCAGAATCCACAAACAGGACCCACTTGCCGCCTGCCCTGTCAAGTCCCGCATTTCTTGCAGATGATACCCCTTCGTTTTCTTTGTTTATTACAATAATTCTATTATCACTTTGAGCGAACATCTCGCATATTCTTCTGGAGTTGTCTGTTGAGCCGTCGTTCACCAGAATGATCTCCAAATTTTCCCATGACTGGTCCAAAATACTGTAGACACATTTGTTTAAATATTTTTCAGTGTTATAAACCGGAATTATTATACTAACAAGAGACTCTTCTCTCATCAATATACCTCCCTCTTATATTAATGTCATGCCATGTCGATCGTAGGTCTGTAGAAAAAGCCCTTCAAAGTACCTTTCATAATGGTACCGAGCCTTGCACCTTTTCCGCTTTGAGCATTTAAAACGACCTGTGCCACGTCCCTGTTTGTATCGAGAAACCAGCAAACGAGTCCCTTTGTGCCTTCGCGTTTATACACGTAAAACTTGTTTCTATACTCGTAGTCAAACTTCATAAGCTCTTCCTCGGGCACATTTGCAATATTATATTTATCTTCTTCATAATTATTAGAAACGACGACGCTTTCTTTTACATAGTAACAAGGATACTTAAGCGATATACGTCTCGTATACTCAATATCGTCTACTCCCGCAAAAAACTCTCCTATAGGAAGTGAAACCTTTTTTATGATTCCTGTCTGTATGAAGCATGATAAAAATGGTGCAAACTCCACCCGCTGGAGATCTCTGTTAAAATTGGTAATACGCCTCTTGACGGTCACCATAGGAGCCTCATAAACAGAGCCGTTCTTAGACACACTTCTCCCGACAAGAAATCCATAATGACCCCCAAGGATATTATGCGTCTTCTTGAACTCCTTCAATGCATTGGACCTTACCCTGCAATTTACATTAACGAACCAGATGAACTTATATCCCATTTCGACCGCTTCTCTTACGCCATGTTCATAACCGCCCGCATACCCCAGATAGCTGTCCAGTTCAAACCATCTTACCTGACCGGACTCAAGATAATCCTTGATATATTCTTTTGTACCATCAGTGCTGGCATTGTCCACGACAAGGATATCAGGAGCGCCTCCGTCCTGTGCAAGGATGCTGTCTATGCATTCTGTCAGACTTTCTTTGCTGTTATAGTTTACGATAAGTGCAACAATTTTATTCATCTTTCCCCCGTAAGCTTAAAAACTACTCTCATATTTTCTGTTGAAAAGTTTCGCTTTTATAAATGAAATAATTTTTCTCTTAGTGTCCACCTTTCCCATATAGGTATAGGGCAGTTCCATTATTTCATCTGTCTTAAGTTTCCCCGAACGCTGCATTCTGTCAAGCCATACATTGAACAGCAATTCACTCATACGTCCATATACGCGTCCTTGAAACCCGGTCAGCGTCTTTCCGTCTTTTTCGATTTCTTCTTCGAGTTTGAAAAGAATATTAAAAAGCCATGTACAATAATTATTCAAAAGATCTTTTCTCATGATCATCATATTAAACATATAGCCTGACCTTTGATACATAATCCTGTCAAAGCTATGAATATAGCCGGGATACATATTTTCTATGATCTTCCTCGTCATATCCAGATGCCGCACATAATGAGTATGAGCATAGTGACTATATAAAGTTTCAATATAGTAATTTCTTTTTTCCGGAACAAATACTTTTATCTCCGGCAAATATCTCTTCAGTTCTTTCTCTTTTAATACAGCGCTGAACCTGTCCTTTTCACTCTTCAGTCTTCTTTTGTTAAAGAATCCCCTATACCTTACTGACAGAAAATGTCTTCTGTAATGAGCCAGACCTATATAATCCGTATCCAGATTCTTCCAGGCCGCATAAAGCCCTGTCAACTCGCAAAACGTAGAATTTTTTTCGGATATTCCTCCCTCTACTCTGTTTTTACAAAGATCATGTCCATCGCATTCTTCTGCTTTTATAAAATCATCCTTTGCATATTCACAGTCTGTATCGTTTCCGGCTGCCCCGACGAGCATCGGCAAATAAAGGGGGTCATCCGGCATTCTGTATTTTTTATGTGTTGCCACAATAACCGTTGCTGTTAACATCGTCTTTTTCCTTTAATCGATCGTATATATCCATCCCTTTGGAGCTTCGATCTCTCCCTTCTGGATACCAAGGAGTGTATCATAGAGTTTCTGAAGGACCGGTCCCATCTTTTCCATTCCGCTAGGGAAGCATATCTCCTCCCCCTTTGCCTTATCAGTTACCTTGCCAAGCGGTGAGATGACCGCTGCTGTACCACAGAGACCTGCTTCGGCAAATTCCTTGAGTTCTTCATAAGGAACAGGTCTTTCCTCAACTTCCATTCCGAGATAGTCTCTTGCTACTGTAACAAGTGAACGTCTCGTAATTGATGGAAGTATAGTGCCTGACTTAGGTGTAACGAGCTTTCCATCCTTTGTAACAAAAATAAAATTGGCTCCGCCTGTTTCCTCTACATATGTTCTTGTTGCAGCATCAAGATACATATTCTCATCAAATCCTTCTGCATGCGCCGCTGTTATCGCGTAAAGGCTCATTGCATAGTTTAGTCCGGCTTTAATGTGTCCTGTTCCGTGAGGAGCTGCTCTGTCAAATTCACATACCTTTATAGATAATGGCTTGGCTCCGTGCTTAAAGTAAGGACCGACAGGCGTTGTGAAGATCCTGAACTGATACTCATCCGCCGGCTTAACGCCTATGACCGGTGATGAAGCGAACATATAAGGTCTGATGTAAAGCGTAGCACCTGATTCGAATGGAGGTACAAATGCCTCATTTGCCTTAACAACAGCTTTTACTGCTTCAACAAATCTATCTTTAGGAAAAGCAGGCATTTCAAGACGAGCGGCCGAATCTTCCATACGTGCTGCATTCATATCCGGTCTGAAAATAACTGTTTTTCCGTCTTTTGTCTTATAAGCCTTGAGCCCCTCAAAACATGTCTGTGCATACTGGAGTACGCCGGCACACTCGTTGATAACGACATTCTCATCATCAATAAGGCTTCCTTCGTTCCATGATCCGTCCTTAAAATCAGCCACGAAACGCTTGTCAGTCTTTAAATAACCAAAACCCAAATTAGCCCAATCAATATTATTGTTTTCCATGTGCCTACCTCCTATAAGCTACAAATTTAATAGTAAAGATTGTACCACCATTACTGTATTAACGCAATTAAATGCATATTTTCTGTGTTTACCGGTAAAATTAAATGTCCCTGTCAGATCATATATCTGACAGGGACATTTAATATCTTATAAAAATTGTTCTTCGAGTTTTTCTACAGACTGCAAACCTACTGCTCTCTTAACCTCTTTACCATCTTTAAAAAGAATAAGCGTCGGAATGGCCTGTACTCCAAACTCAGAAGCAAGAGCCTGCTCTTCATCCACATTTATCTTGACAGTTTTTACCTCTCCCTCATGAGCACGCTGAAATTTCGCGAGCTCAGGAGACTGGAGTGAACATGGACCACACCATACTGCCCAGAAATCCACGACCACCGGGATCTCAGATCTAAGCACCTCTTCTTCAAAATTTGCTTTTTTTACTACTGTCGCTGGCATTAAACTCACACCCTCCTATATCCATTTACTGAAAGACAAGACCCCCGGAAAAGTTCTTTATCCCGCCTATATTTTTTGCATTGGTATAATGCATTTTCTTCAGAAGACCCTCTGCTCTCTCCGATCTCGCTCCACTGAGACAATATAAAAATACCGGCGTACTCTTATCTTCAATTACCGTCTTTATATTTTCGATATCTTCAAGCGGAATATTGATACTTCCCGGAATATGTCCATTATGATATTCCGTCGCAGATCTGACATCTACTAGCTTAGCGCCCTCTGTAAATTTAAACTCATTATATCCGTCATTTATATCCTTAACTGCACTTCTGAATGCTCCAAAAAGGCCCATATATTTTTTTCCTTTCGCGTTTGATAAAACACAAATAACCTCGAGTTTAAGCATAAAATAAACAGAGTTATTATTCAAGTTTTTCTTTTAATGATTCTGATTGACTCTGCATTTCATAAGTGCTACATTGTAGTCAACAAAACACGATACAGGGGAGCTTGAATCATGCTTGCTGAGAGGAAGTAATCGAACTTTTACCCTTTAACCTGATGTGGGTAATGCCAACGTAGGAAGTCACACTATAAGTCTGTCTATTTTTACGTAGACTTGATCAAGAGCAGGAGTGTAGCTTTCACACCTGCTCTTTTTATCATTACATTTTATCTTACTGGACCAGGAGGATCATTAGATTATGAAGCCTATATCTTATAAAACTCAGATGGATGCCGCCATTCAAGGTATAATCACACCTGAAATGGAAGTTGTTGCTAAAAAAGAATACATGGATGCCGAGACTCTTCGCCGCCTTATTGCAAAGGGACAGGTCATTATTCCATGCAATAAGAACCATACCTGCATTGACCCTACAGGCGTCGGTTCAGCCCTTACTACCAAGATCAACGTAAACCTCGGCACTTCAAGAGACTCTGAAGACTGGGAAATGGAATATCAGAAGGTCGAAATGTCAGTAAAATATGGTGCAGATGCTGTCATGGACCTGTCTTCATGCGGTGATACCAGTTCTTTCAGACGCTTTATCACTTCCCGCTGTCCGGCAATGCTTGGAACGGTACCTATATATGATGCCCTTGTTTATTACAAAAAAGATCTCCGAAAGATCACTGCTAAGGAATGGCTCGATGTTGTAAGGATCCATGCAGAGGATGGTGTTGATTTTCTTACGATACACTGTGGCATCAACAGAGAGACGATAAAAAAATTCAAAAAGAACAAGCGCAGAATGAATATTGTTTCCCGCGGAGGTTCCATTATCTACGCATGGATGGAAATGACCGGAGAGGAAAACCCTTTCTATGAATATTATGACGAACTACTTGATATCTGCCGTGAATATGATGTGACCATCTCTCTTGGTGATGCCTGCCGTCCCGGCTGTATAGATGACGCGACAGATCCTGCTCAGATCGAAGAACTCATAGTTCTCGGCGAGCTTACTAAAAGAGCCTGGGAAAAACAGGTCCAGGTAATGATCGAAGGTCCCGGTCACATGCCTATGAACCAGATAGAAGCTAACATGGAGATCCAGAAGACCTTATGCCATGGTGCTCCTTTCTATGTGCTCGGACCGCTCGTTACTGACATTGCACCCGGATATGATCACATAACCTCCGCTATCGGAGGCGCTATTGCTGCAAGAGCCGGCGCCTCTTTTCTCTGCTACGTAACTCCTGCCGAACATTTAAGGCTTCCTGATCTTGATGATGTTAAAGAAGGTATCATGGCTTCTAAAATTGCCGCCCACGCTGCGGATATAGCAAATAAGCGTCCTCATGCTGCAGATAGAGATAACGCTATGGCTGATGCCAGACAGAAACTTGATTGGGAAGCTCAGTTCGATCTTTCTATAGACCCCGATAAAGCCAGGGCTTACCGTGCTTCCGCGGCTCCCGAAAAAGAAGACACCTGCAGTATGTGCGGCAACTTCTGCTCTATACGAAATATGAACCAGATCCTTGACGGAAATGAAGTTAAGATCTTTGGAGAATGATGGTAGGAGGTATATATGAAAACAGCATTGACAATCGCCGGAAGTGATCCCAGCGGCGGCGCCGGCATCCAAGCTGATCTGAAAACATTTGCCGCCAATGGCGTTTATGGCATGAGTGTTGTTACGGCCCTGACAGCGCAGAATACCCTCGGGGTACATAATGTATCATATATAGATGCTTCATTTGTCGAAGATCAGATGAACAGTGTATTTGAAGACATATTCCCTGATGCAATAAAAATAGGTATGGCCGGAAGCCCTGAAACCATCAAGACTATAAGCGAGATCCTTCATTATCACAAGGCTGCAAAAATCGTAGTTGATCCGGTAATAGCAGCTACTTCCGGATCAACGCTTATAGAAGCACCATCTGTTAAAGCTCTGTGCAGCTACCTGCTTCCTATGGCAGATGTCATTACGCCTAATATACCGGAGGCGGAAATCCTTACCGGGTCTTCGATAAATACCGATAAGGATATGGCGGATGCCGCTGTTATCCTTAACAAGGCATTTGGATGTGCTGTTCTCATCAAGGGCGGACATGGGGAAGGCAATGCCTCTGACGACGTTCTTGTCACTGATAACGGGACTCCCACCTTCTTCTCAACTGATAAGATTAACAATCCCAACACACATGGCACAGGATGCACACTTTCAAGCGCTATTGCTGCCAACTTGGCCAAAGGTTCAGATCTCGATACATCGATCCGCCGCGCCAAGCTATATGTAACCGGTGCTATCGCCAGCAGACTTGACCTTGGCCGGGGAAGGGGTCCCCTCAACCACATCTATAAGTTTTTCAAATAATTTAAGGAGAGCTGCTAATGAAAATAATTTTAAATGGACAGGAAGCGGATGTTCCGGACAGAGTCACTATCGCCCGGCTCCTAGACGAAAAAGGGCTCGACCCCAGACATGTGGTCGTTGAAATCGACAGAAACATAATCCCATTCGAAGCTTTCGAGACCACAAGCTTAAAAGAAGGAACTGTTTTGGAAGTCCTCCGCTTTGTAGGAGGCGGCTGATATTTTTAAATTGCTCATAATCAGGAGGCAAATATGAATGTTTCTAGTAACGATGACCTTGTAATCAGTGGTATTCATTTAAAAAGCCGGCTTTTTCTCGGAACGGGCAAATTCGGAGACGACTCGCTCATACCTGACTGTATAAAAGCCTCCGGCAGTGAACTGGTAACCTTAGCCATACGCCGGGTCGATTTTAACGCCGTTGGCGAAAATATAACGCAATACATTCCTGAAGACCGTATTCTGATGCCTAATACTCACGGCGCAAGAAATGCTGAGGAAGCTGTGCGGATCGCCCGGCTTGGCCGCGCTGCCGGATGCGGCGACTGGATCAAGATCGAGGTAGTATCTGACAATAAATACCTTCTTCCGGATAATGATGAAACTTTAAAGGCCACAGAAATTCTTGTTAAAGAAGGATTTATCGTCATGCCGTACATGACTCCCGACCTTTATGCAGCCAGACGAATGCGCGATGCCGGCGCTTCTTCGGTAATGCCTCTTGGCGCTCCTATAGGGACCAATAAAGGACTTCGAACAAGAGAACTTGTACAGATCATGTGTGATGAACTGGATATACCCGTAGTTGTTGATGCCGGTATAGGAAAGCCGAGTGAAGCTGCTGAATGCATGGAGATCGGCGCTGCCGCCGTGCTCGTTAACACTGCGATAGCCACTGCTGCCGACCCCGTTTTAATGGCCAAAGCCTTCGGAGAGGCTATACGTGCCGGACGCAATGCTTATCTTGCAGGCCCGGGAGCTGTAAATCAATACGCTTCAGCTTCAACACCTTTGACCGGTTTCTTACACTAAGGAGACAGCTATGGGATTTTATGAACTCTATAAAGAATATAAAAATTTCGACTTTGATGATTTTTTTATTTCAACAACTGCTGATGATGTTTACAGGGCCATTGAAAAGCCAAATAAAGATCCGCTGGATTTTCTGCGCATGCTGTCTCCCGCTGCCGCGCATGACCCCGTTCTTGAATCCATGGCTCAGTCGGCACATAAGCTTACCGAGCGTTTTTTTGGCAGGACTATCACTGTTTTTACTCCTCTGTATTTGGCAAATATATGTGAAAACGGCTGCCTTTACTGTGGTTTTAACCGAAATAATCCTGTAAAACGGGCTATACTCTCTCCTGAGGAAGTCGAGATCGAGGGAAAGGCTATTCGTGACCAGGGTATCCGTCATATAATAATCCTGACCGGCGAGAGCCGTAAGGCAAGCCCGCCGGAATATATCGCTTCATGCGTTAAGATACTAAAAAAATATGTGGACTCCATCTCTATTGAGGTTTATTCTCTTACTAAAGAGGAATATCGCATGCTTTTTGACGCCGGTGTCGACGGATTTACCATGTTTCAGGAAACCTACAATGAAGATATTTACCCCATCCTTCACCCTGTGGGGGAAAAGCGTGACTATAGAAAAAGACTTGATTCTCCGGAGCTTGCCTGTCAGGCTCACTACAACAGCGTAAATCTTGGCGCTCTGCTTGGACTTGATGATTGGAGGAAGGATACCTTCTTCACAGGACTTCACGCCATGTATCTCCAGCAAAAATATCCTGGCACTGATATTGCAGTTTCTCTTCCCAGGATCTGCGAACACGAGGGTGAGACTCATTTCAGAGTTCACTCGACCGTCAGTGATATAGACCTGGTTCAGGCAATGGTCGCCTACCGGCTTTTTATACCAAGACTTGGGATCACTGTCTCCACCCGGGAACCGGCTTCTTTCAGAGACCGGCTCATAGGCCTGGGAGTCACCAAGATGAGCGCCGGATCCGTTACTGAAGTAGGAGGACATGGAGAAGATGTAAAAAGTGAAGGACAATTTGAGATCACCGATACCAGAAGTGTTGACGAAATGGTCGAAGCCATAAAAAAACGTGGATATCAGCCGGTCCTTAAAGATTGGGAGCCCCTGATAAGAGATATTTGATTAAGAAACGAGGTATATATGCATTTAAAAGATATTTTTTCAGCCGGAACATCTAAAGAGAAGACCTCACCGGAAAAGCCTCCTTTAACCGATGGCTATGAACTGGAAGACGGTCTGAAAAGATACTTCACCGAAGACCAGCTTGATCTTCTTAATAATACTCACGTTTTCATCGCAGGCTGCGGAGGCCTGGGCTCAAATGTTGCCCACATGCTTGTCAGATCCGGTTTCAGAAAGCTGACGCTCCTTGATTTTGATGTTGTTGATAAGAGTAACCTGAACCGACAGCTTTTTTTCCCGGACCAGATCGGTATGACCAAGACTCATGCTCTTGCACAGACGCTTCTCCGGCTTGAACCGGACCTTGTACTTGAAGCGATTACCGGTAAGATAGAGACTCCTTCCGATGTCGCAACTCTGACAAATGACTGCGATATCATCGTTGAAGCATTTGATACTCCGGAAAATAAGGCCGTTTTCGTATCAGGTGCCGTTCCGACCGGAAAACCTGTTGTTTCTGCTTCGGGAATTGCGGGATACGGACACACAGACGCTATTGTAGTTCGCCACTTAAGTCCTACCCTTTACGTGGTAGGAGATGGTGAATCCGGCATCGATAAAGCTCCTCCGCTCTCACCCCGCGTGACTCTGGCAGCCGCTAAAGAAGCGGACATCGTATTAGAGCTTGCTTTAAACAACGGCAAGGCAGAATATTGATCTAAGGAGAATAAAGCACTGATGACTTCCAGAAAAGATATCTTTAAAGACTGTCCCATCTACGGTATGACTGCCGAGGACCTTTCATTTTCTCATGATAATATCAAGGATGTGGAGGAAATGCTAAAAGCCGGTGTTAAAGTCATACAATACAGAGAAAAGGAAAAGACCGGTCTGTATGTGTATGAACAATGTCTCAAGATCCGTGAGATGACAAAAGCTTACGGCGCTGTTTTTATCATTGATGACTTCGTCGATATCTGTATCGCCGTTAAGGCTGACGGCGTACACATAGGACAAGATGATATCCCCTTGAAGGCTGTCCGAAATATACTCGGCCCCGAATACATTATCGGCCTTTCTACTCATTCTCCTGCTCAGGCGGAAGCTGCCGCAGCAATGGGGGCTGACTATATTGGAGTAGGTCCGATATATGCCACTAAGACCAAGAAAAACGTATGCGCGCCCGTTGGTCTTGACTACCTTGACTATGTGGCTGCCAATATAAATATCCCTTTCGTTGCCATAGGCGGCATCAAGCCCCATAATCTTGGAGAAGTATACAGGCACGGCGCTAAAACGGCCTGTCTCGTTACGGGTATAGTGGGATCTGACAACATAGGAAAAACTCTGGAAGAATTATCAAAAATATATGATGAAAACGCCATAAAATGAAAAATGACACAGATTTGATCAGGTATCCTCAAAAAGTCTGTGTCATTTTTATTTATATTCTTTCAACTATATGCGCTTCTAAAACAGCCGGCCAGTCAAAATCCATCTTTCCGGCGCCGATACCGGTCTTAACTATTTTAAAGTGCTCAAGCTTTTTAGTTGTAGTCGTTACAGAAACTACCATGGCGATTCCTGATGGTGTAATAAGTTCGCCTTCTTTATCTGTAGTATCGATCGGTATATTATAGAAGTCCGCAATAAGCTTCACCTCCGGTACAGGAACGTTCAGACGTCTGCCGGACGTCTCAACCTGTCCGTGACCCTCTCCTATCTTGGAGATGTATACATCCCCAACTATAAGAGAATCAAAGCATGCAGCAAATGCAACTATATCAGCCAGCTTGGCCATTGAAGATGTTTCATGGAAATAGAGCTGGTTAGGCTCAGACCTGTATATAGTTCCTTCTGCCCCCGCAAGTATATCATATATTCTTAAAACAATCCGTCTGGCAATATCTGAAAGATCCAGTTCATTAATGATCTCCTGCATATCTTCAAGATTACGTTTCACCAGGGAGTCATCGCCTTCAACCTTGACCTTGAAATCACAGGCTTCCACTCCTTTTTTATTTACTCTCTTGATCTCATATGAAAGATCTGCAATTCCCTTCTTATTGAAACTTGCAAGAGCTCTGGCAATCGGCGCTTCATCAGCCCCCAGATCCAGCAGCGCTCCTACCAGCATGTCACTCGCAACACCGGCCTTCATATCCAAAAACAGTGTCTTCATTGATAAACCTCCCTCAAAAACGGTTAAAAATAAGTTCACTTTATGTATACATAATATATTTAAAAACCGTGTTTGTACAACTAAAAATCCTTGAAAAATTGAACTTTATTTAGAACATTCGAATATTTTTCTGGCTTGTAACGCCTTATCCGGATAATTAGTGATAATGGCTTCCACTCCCATACTCAGAAGCTTATCCATATCTTCTTTCTCATTTACCGTCCAGACTCTTACTGACAGTTTACTGTCTATGTATTCTGAAAATACCTGGTCATTGTTGGCATGATAGACCGGCGGATGTATGCCTCTTATATTATACTTTCCAGCATTATCCGGCACATGAAGCATCATTGATTTCAGCAGCCAAGCGGTCTCCAGTTTCTTTTCATATTTTTCCTCTGCATTTTTCAGATCTTCAATGGAATAATGATTGAAAGAAGAAACGATGACCTGGTCAAACATATCTCTTTTGGCTACTTCTTCCAGTAACACCTTCTCTATCCCCCGGTAAGGAAAAACTTCCGTCTTAAGCTCTACATTCAAATATATCCCGGTATCCTTGACCAGATCCAGCAGTTCTTCCAATCTTGGCAGTTTGCATGGAACAAATCCTTCTAATCCGTTATCAAATGAAAACTCTGACAGCTCATCATAGGTCATATCCTTTACAAATCCCTTGCCATTGCTGGTTCTGTCTATAGTTTCATCATGGATGATAACAGGTATTCCATCCTTAGTTAACTGAATATCACACTCTATTCCTTCTGCGCCCATTTCAACTGCCATTCTGAAGGCCTGCATCGTGTTCTCCGGAGCATAGCCGCTGGCCCCGCGGTGAGCAAAAATCTTAGTCATTTCGTCTCCAACTTTTTATTTTAATTATAAACTGGAGATTTTATTTAATCTATAGATTACGATCAATTTTCGCAAATATTTCTCAATAAAATAAAAGCACATCTCTTTCGTTTACCTGTCGAAAAAGATGTGCTTTTAATAACGTCAGATCATCCCTTGAATCTGTAGCCTACGCCCCAGATCGTTTCTATATACTGAGGCTTTGATGTATCCGCTTCTATTTTTTCTCTTATCTTCTTTATATGAACCGTTACGGTTGCAATATCACCCACTGAATCCATATCCCATATCTCACGGAAAAGTTCTTCTTTTGTATATACATGATTTGGATTCTCCGCAAGGAAAGTGAGGAGATCGAATTCTTTAGTAGTAAAGTTCTTTTCTTCTCCGTCAACAAATACTCTTCTTGCTGTCTTATCGATCTTAACGCCGCGAACCTCGATTATGTCATTCTCTGGTTTATTATCCGTCATAAGTCTTTCATATCTGGCCAGGTGGGCCTTTACTCTGGCTACCATTTCACTCGGACTGAACGGCTTAGTCATATAATCATCTGCACCTATGCCAAGACCTCTGATCTTGTCAATGTCCTCCTTCTTGGCAGATACCATTATAATCGGTATATTTTTCACTTCTCTTACCTGCTTACAGATCTCAAATCCATCAAGACCGGGCAGCATTATATCAAGAATAAGAATATCAAAATCTTCGTTAAGAGCTGTCTCCAGACCGCTTGTTCCTTCGCTCCTGATAGTTACATCGAAACCGCTTAATTCAAGATAGTCACGTTCGATCTCTGCAATAGCTTCTTCATCTTCTACTATTAATACTTTACTCATGATTTCCTCCTCTTGTTGGACTGTTTACTCATCTGGTTATCTGGCAGAGAAAGCTGCATTCCTTCTTTATATCTTAACAGATTAATATGGAATGATGTACCCTCTCCTTCTACTGATTCTACCCATATTCTCCCCTTATGGTCTTCAATGATCTTCTTAACTATAGCAAGCCCGATTCCCGAGCCTGACTGAGGTGAGGTCCTGGATTCATCTGTTCTGTAGAATCTCTCAAATATTCGCGGTATATCCTTCATAGCAATACCCTTGCCATTGTCGGACATTGAAATGTGGACATAGTCTCCTTCATCATATACTCCGATATCGATCACGCATTGCCTGTCACCGGCCTTATATTTGATCGAATTGGAGATTATGTTATTTATCACCCTCTTAAGCTGGTTAGGGTCTGCCTCCACTTCCATGGCCTCATCTCCATGAAACCTGTAGTTCAGTTCTATATCCTGAGCACTGAGATCCAGCTTGATCTCGCCGATACAATCATCAAAATAGCTTTTAACATTTATCCTGACCATATCATAAGGTATTCTGTTCGTATCCAGTCGTGAGAATAAAGTAAGCTCATCAATGAGCCTGTCCATATCCTCTACCTTATTAGCAATAGTCATAAGATATCTCTGTTGTTTTTCAGGAGTAGATGCTATTCCATCTCTCAGTCCTTCTACATACCCCTTGATAGCTGTCAGCGGAGTCTTCAGATCATGAGAGATATTTCTTATCAGTTCTTTTTCCTCTGCATCTGACTTTTCTTTTTCATCATCAGATCTTTTGAGCCTTAATCTCATGTCCTCAAAATCTCTGCAGAGGTCTCCCAGTTCATCCTTAGACTTGCTCTTGATCTCAAAATCCAGATTTCCTTCTTTAATGTTCCTGGTCCCCAGCCTGAGTCTGTCGATCGGCTTGACGAACGAACGATTTATCCAGAAGTAAAGAATAAAACTTGTAAAAGCCAGCACTTCTATAATTACGATGAAGGCCTCGGTCAAAAGCTTTTTAAACTCCGGGATCACCTGCCTCATCGGTGTTATGATATACAGCGAAACTTCATGATCCAGCTCATCCGTATAAGTTACGGTCTTGATAAGACATTCATACTTACCTCCCTTATAGATCCCGCCACTTTCCATATTCTGAGAAAGAGCGTGCTCCGGAAGTATATTCTTCAGTAATTCCGCATTTGAATAAGGCGCTGTTGAATATGTTATTATTCCGTCATACTTTACAACCACATATGAAAGCTTGGTCTTCAATTCCTCTGATAATTCATTTAAATAGCCTATATCACTAAGAACTGACGGGTCTGCCGCGACATCCTCACAGATCTTCTGGTAATTTTTCTCTGTGATGCCTCCTAAAAGTACACTTGGAGAGTATAGATCGTAAAACTTATATTTCCCGGATACATCATAGGTCCTTCGCAGAGCGTTTACCTCCCGCTGCATTATAAAAGCTATGGCAACGCCACATAACACGACCGGCATGACCGCCATGATTATGAAGGCCACTTTCATTTTTGTCCTTAGCTTCATTTGATCTCCCCTGCATTTGTTAAGTAAAATCCATGTTTCACAAGGCTTTTCCCTTCCTGTTAACATTTGACCATTATAACTTAAAATGTACTTTAAAATATAACCATACTTCTAAGAAAATATTAAAAATAACTTTATAAAAGGATTATATCTGAATTTTGACTGCAAAAAAAGTCGGTCAGGAATTTTTCCCGACCGACCGTGCTAATGATCATCCGACTTTTAATTTAAACTTCTGAGCATCACGCTCATTTGTTACTATCTCTATTTTAGCCCCAAGGCTTCTGAGCTTTCCGTCGAAGTCTTCATATCCTCGCTGGATGTATTTAATATCTTCTACCTGAGAGTAGCCTTCAGCCGCCAGCGCGGCTAATACCAAAGCCGCTCCGGCTCTCAGGTCAGGGGCGCATATATCTGCTCCGGTAAGTCCATCAACACCTTCCACATAAAAAGTATTGCCTTCGACCTTACCCTTGCCTCCCATCCTTGCAAGTTCATCAACATACCTGAACCTGTTGTCAAACACGCCTTCCGTGACCATGCTCGTACCTTCCGCAAGAGCAAGGGCAACTGCGATCTGAGGCTGCATGTCCGTTGGAAACCCGGGGTATGGAAGAGTCTTTATGTTAGTAGCTTTTAATTTTCCCTTAGAAACTACTCTGACTGTATCATCGCCCTCAATTACTTCACAACCCATTTCAATAAGCTTGGCCGAAATAGACTCAAGATGCTTCGGGATAACGTCACAGACCATAATATCTCCGCCTGTTACTGCTGCCGCGACCATAAAAGTTCCCGCTTCGATCTGATCCGGTATTATTGAATAGGATGCAGCATGGAGCTTTTTAACCCCTCTTATCCTTATCACATCTGTACCTGCGCCCTTGATATTGGCCCCCATGGCATTGAGGAAATTGGCAACATCAACGATATGCGGCTCTTTAGCTGCATTTTCCAGGATCGTTTCACCTTCCGCACGACAGGCTGCCAACATAAGGTTTATCGTAGCGCCAACAGAGACCATATCAAAATAGATATGAGCTCCTGCCAGCCTCTCGGCTTTTGCATGAACGATCCCGCCCGGAAGTATCTTTACCTCTGCTCCTAAAGCCGTAAAACCTTTTATGTGCATATCGATCGGTCTGCTTCCAATGTCACATCCACCCGGAAGCGCCACCTTCGCCTCATGGTATTTGCCAAGAAGGACACCTATCAGGTAGTAAGAAGCCCTGATCTTTTTGACCTGCTCGTACTGGATGTCGATACTGTTTATCGCTCTTCCGTCAATAGTAAAAGAATTTTTATCAAGAGCCTTCACTATCGCCCCAATTCCCTTTATAGCCTGAATTATAACATCTGTATCCCGCACAGCCGGTACATTCTCAACTGTGACCGGCTCATCAGCCATTATTGCTGCAGCCAGAATACCTAAAGCCGCATTCTTGGCACCACTCATTTTGACCTCGCCTTTAAGCGGTACATTCCCCTTGACAATATACTGTTCCATTATGAATATGTTCCTCCGACGTCTATCGACGGTCTTCTTCTCCAACGTAAAAATCGCTATTTCCGGTAGATTATAGCATTACTGCTAAAATATATCAATTAACTAATAAACTTTTTATAAACAGATAAGCATCAAGAATTAAATTGCAGTGATCCATTGCAATTCCTCTTGATGATATTTTCTTATACTTATGAGCACTTACCAGTCCATCGTTCTCTTCGATCCTGAGTGCCTGTCCCGAGAGCTCCTCCCCGGTCTCATCACATATAAGGCTTATCGCAAATCTTTTTACTTCTTTAAATGCCGTTCCCTCACGATCTTCTCTCTCCGTATTTATAAGCTCGACCTTAATATTAAAGAGTCTTGCTTCGCTTGCATCATCACCGGCTGTCGGTATTAAGCTTACAGCGGGAACCATAGCCGTATAAAGTGTAGTTATCAGTCTAGCCCTTGGATCTCTCCCAGGATCGGCATGAGTAGCCACCTGGACCGGAAGGATCCCTTTTATATCAGTTTCCTCTTCCAGCTCTCTTCGTGCAGTTTCATCAAGATCTTCTCTGTATTCCACAAATCCTCCGGGGATAGCCCATTCTCCGATAGACGGATGATCTCCTCTTTTAACCAGGAGTATGTTTTTTATTTTCACCCCCGCACGGGAACCCTCATCAGACAAGGCTCCTTCATAACCAAATACAGCCATATCCACCGTGTTGCATGGGTCATCATACGCCTTCGGGTCATAGGCTTCCAGAAAAGTCTTCAGATCCTGTCCTTTACTGTTCTTAGAGCCATCCCCTTCAAATTTTTTATTTTCTTCGTCTGATAAATAGGTCATATAATTCTCCTTCATAACCTGTAATGATCAGTAGACCGCTGGATATATTAACAATATTGACCCATGTTTTCAACCATTATACACAAACCTTTCAAATACTCTCCGGCATTCTGGAATTTAGCATTTGTTACTCTCCAGACCAGTATCCTCTCATCTTCCAAGGAAGCTGACGCAGCTCCTCTCAGTGAATCCGCAAATTTCCGAACAGCCTCATCTGACATAGTGCCTTTGTTATCCACACCTCTGAAAACTATCCTTGTAAGCCATGCGTCATCTCTTTTCCCGCCTTTTATCTCACAGATCCCATATGCATGGGCAATAGCCTTGATGATCGCAATGGTAAGCAGGTTCTGCGCAGGACCGGGGATAGGCCCGTATACATCTGTAAGTTCGTCTTCCATATCACGGAGCTGGTCTTTATCACTGATAGAAGCTATCCTCTTGTAAAGATCCAGTTTCTGAGACTCTTTTTCAACATATGTATCCGGCAGGTATGCATCAGCTACTATATCGATACTGGTTTCAAAATAATCCGGCACTTCGATACCCTTCTGGCGGGTCACAGCTTCATTGAGCATTCTTGTATACATTTCAAATCCAACCGCCGCCATATGACCATGCTGGGTCTTTCCCAGCATAGCTCCTGCTCCTCTGATCTCCAGATCTTTCATTGCCAGTCTGTACCCGGAGCCCAAATCTGTCATTTCACCAATGGCCGAAAGCCTTTTCTGGGCGACCTCCGTTATAACCTTGTCCCTTCTGTATAGAAGAAAGGCATAAGACGTCCTTGCAGATCTGCCCACACGCCCTCTCAGCTGATAGAGCTGTGACAAACCGAAGTTCTCCGCATTTTCTATTATGATCGTATTTACGTTTGGTATATCCAGGCCTGTTTCAATAATAGTCGTAGAAATAAGAACATCTATCTCTCCATTGATAAAACCGGTCATGGTCCTGGTCAGCGTCTTGTTGTCCATCTGTCCGTGAATGCAGGCAAATACAGCTTCCGGTACCAGCTCTTCCAGATGCGACTGTACCTCTTCGATCCGGTTTACTCTGTTGTAAACATAGTAGACCTGTCCCTGGCGCGAAAGTTCTCTCTTGATCGCCTCTCTTATAATTCCGTCATCCTGTTGTGTGACAAAGGTCTGTATCGGATTTCTGTCGACCGGCGGCTCTTCCAGCGTGGACATGTCCCTTATGCCTGCAAGGCTCATGCTAAGCGTTCTTGGGATAGGAGTAGCAGAAAGCGCCAATACATCTACATTTCCCTTCAGCTTTTTAAGCTTTTCCTTATGGTTTACTCCGAATCTCTGCTCCTCATCGATGATAAGGAGTCCCAGATCCTTAAACTTAACATCATCTGAAAGGATTCTGTGAGTGCCTATGACGATATCAGTGAGTCCAAGGTTCACATTTCTGGCAGTTTCTATATTCTGCCCTCTGGTCTTCATGCCTGACATAAGTTCGATGGTCACCGGAAAGGCTTTCATTCTCTGAACAAATGTGTCATAGTGCTGGCCGGCTAGGATAGTCGTAGGGGCGAGAACTGCTACCTGTTTTCCCGATTGGACTGCTTTAAATGCTGAACGAAGAGCCACTTCAGTTTTTCCAAAACCTACGTCCCCGCATAAGAGACGATCCATTATCCGGTCGCTCTCCATATCAGCTTTTATTTCAGCGATTGCGTCCAGCTGATCCTGCGTCTCCTCATATGGGAACATTTCCTCAAATTCCCTCTGCCACTCCGAATCAGGTTCAAATCTGAAACCGTGCATATTTGCCCTCCGGGCATACAATTTGATCAGATCTGCGGCTACCAGTTCTACGGAATCTCTTGTTTTAGATTTGGTCCTTGACCAGACTGCGGTTCCGATCTTATTCACCTTAGGTCTTTGGTCCGTATCTGCAGAAGCATATTTCTGCAGCATATCTGTCTGAGTCGCCAGAATGTACACGCAGGAGTTGCCCGCATAGTCTATTTTTATATAATCTTTCTCTATCCCCTCGACCGTCTGTTTAACTATTCCCTGATAAATTCCGATTCCGTAATTTTCATGCACGACATAGTCGCCAATGCTCAACTTTAATTCATCAAGCGTGACCTTATTCTTTTTGGACTTATTTTTCTTTTTTCGTCCGGATGTGTATATATCATTTTCCGTTATTACGACGTAGTTTATTTCCGGATAAGAGAATCCCCTGCTGATCCCGCCTTCTGTGACCATAACGAGCCCCGGCGCTATATCTGCTTCTTCCCGGTCAGACGAATAGGCTTCTATATCATTTTCTCTGAATTCATCAACAAGCCTATCCCTCCTTGACCTTGACGAAGTTACGAAAATAACCCTATATTTCAGTTTTTTATACCTTTTCAGATCCTTAACCAGTTCTGTGAAAGAATTATTGTAGGCATTCACCCCTCTGGATTCCGCATGAACGCTGAGATCCGGCTTATATCCCCTGAATGTACTATAAAGCGTGGATGTAAAAAGAAAACGTCTGCTGCTGCATGCTTTGTAAATATTTCTTATACTTTCCAGCATCTTCATCTGACCCCGGATAATATATCCATTTTCGAACCTGTAATCTACACTGGACTTGAATTCGGCCTCCGAATTCATGGCTCTCTCCTCTATCGCTGCCGGTTCATCCCATGTTACGAGAGTCTTGTCCAAAGGAAAATAATCAACCAGTGTTTTCTTATTTTTCTCAAAGTACGTAAAAAACTTCCCATAGCTTCCGCTGATCTCCATATCAGCTATGGCCTGTCTTAATCTATTGCATCTCTCGTATTTTTCTTGGGTCTTTTTCTTGTCATTGTCTCCCAACTCCTCAAGACGAGCATCCATTTCTTTCTCTATTTTTTTGATACCGGCCTTAATTTCGCTTTCACTGAATATATCTTCCCTTGCCGGGAAAATATCACATGCTTGTATATTTTCTATACTTCTCTGGGTCTCCATATCAAAAGTTCTTATCGAATCTACATCATCTCCCCAGAATTCCACTCGGATCGGATTTTCCTCGGTGATCGGGAAAATATCAAGGATCCCTCCTCGCTCAGATATCTGCCCGGGCGCGGTAACCATAGGCTCCTTCTTATAGCCTGCACGCGCAAGCTTTTTTACGATCTCATCCCGGGAGAGCCCCACCGCATTCGTTAATCTGATCATATTGTCCCTGTATTTTTCAATAGGCACAAGAAGATCCGTGAGTCCATCAATAGTTGTAACGATCGTAAGCGGTTCGAATTCCCCTTCGGGATCATCTGTCCTGTCTATTATAGCTTTTATGCATGCTGCCCTTCTGGCAGTAATGTCATTACTATGCATGTCCGCTGAATAAAAAACTATATCCTTGGCAGGATATAGAAGAGTCTCTCCGCCGAAAAAACGACTGTCTCCGCTGATTTGGGCCGCCTTTTTTTCATCATATGTCACATAAAGATGAAAGGGCAGGTCTTCTCTTAGAGATTCCGCCATATGTGTCTTGCCCGAATCCACTAAGCCGCTGACAAGCACTGTACTTCCTTCTTTTTTCAGACCTTCTTTTATTTCCTGAAATGCTGCCATTTCATCCAATACGTTCAGAAAATTTTTCATTACATCGCCTTGCTTATTTTATTATCCGTTAAACTTATTCATTGCTGCACCAATACCTGTTTCAATGATGCATTCTACAGCTAAGGCCGCCTTCTTAAACGCCTCGTCCATGGTATCCCTGTCCTCTTTCGTATACCTTCCAAGGACCCAATCTGCCAGATCCCAGCGAGGCGGCTTCTCTCCGACACCAACTCTCACTCTGTTGAACTCCTGTGTCCCAAGTTCATTTATAAGACTCTTGATCCCGTTGTGTCCTCCGGCGCTTCCCTTGCTGCGTACTCTCAGCCTGCCCGGAGGAAGAGCAACATCATCATAGACAATAATCAGATCATCTGTATCTTCCTTATAATAATCCATTAATGCCCTGACAGCCACACCCGACAGGTTCATATATGTCTGTGGTTTCACAAGCAGTACCTTCTGACCCTTGATATGTCCCTTGCCTACCAATGCATGATGTTCAAATCCGCTTATATCGATACCATGCCTGTCAGCAAGCGCATCCAATGTATCAAATCCCGCATTGTGGCGTGTACCCTCATATTCTTTTCCCGGATTTCCAAGTCCTGCAATTATAATCACGGCCTTACCTCTTCATTAATTATTAGCTGTTTATATTGATCTGCTCTTCTTAAATTTATGTCTTTAGCATTGTATCATACTTTTTTTTAAAGTCATGCTGGGGTATAATTGTTAACACGAAAAATATTTACGGAGGCTTACGAAATGGATTCCATTAATTACAGCAGACCCATGCACGTGCACTTTATTGGTATCGGTGGTTCAAGCATGAGCGGGCTTGCTAATATACTTTTATCAAAAGGATTTACTGTCTCAGGCTCTGATTCAGTATCTAACGAGGCAACTAAAGATCTGGAAAAAAAAGGTGTTGAGATCCATTATCCACAGGCAGCCGGAAATGTGCCTGATAATACTGATCTGGTGGTATATACTGCAGCTGTTCATGATGATAACCCGGAATTGGCAGATGCCCGTGCCCGTGGTTTCAAATGTGAAAATCGTGCCGTACTGCTTGGTCAGATCATGAAAAATTACAGCCACGCTATTAATGTTGCAGGAACACACGGAAAGACGACCACAACCTCTCTTATAACTGATATCATGATCGCAGCCGGAACTGATCCCACTGTGTCTGTCGGGGGAGTTGTCGAAACAATAGGAAGTAATATGAGGATAGGCTCATCTGAAACTTTCATTACAGAAGCATGTGAATATACTAACAGCTTCATACATGCCAATCCGACCATCTCCGTGATACTTAATATAGAAGAAGACCATCTTGATTTCTTTAAAGACCTTGATGATATCCGTAAGTCATTCAAAATGTTTGCTGACCTTATCCCTTCTGACGGAACTCTTGTGATAAACAGTGACATACCTGACTATGAATTCTTCAGACCCTCAAGCGGCGGCAACTTCATAACTTACGGCACTGATAAGTCAAGGTCCGACTATTATGCCGATAATATCGTATATGATGATCACGGTCAGGCATCCTACGACCTGATCATAAACGGAAAATTTGCTTATAAGGTCAGGCTTCATATTCCCGGCGCACACAATGTCTCCAATTCTCTTGCGGCGATCGCTGCATGTACCGCTGCCGGCGCCTGCGCCGAGGCTGTCACTTCCGGTCTGGCCCTGTCCCAGGGTGCTCACAGAAGACAAGAGTTCAAAGGAACATTTAATAATGGCGTAAAGGTTATTGACGATTATGCGCATCACCCGGATGAGATCACTGCCACCCTTGCAGCTGTAAAGCTCATGACAAACGGAAATGTTTGGTCTGTTTTCCAGCCGCATACCTATTCCCGCACGAGAGATTTTCTTGAAGAATTTTCAGACGCTTTAAGAAATGGCTCAGATCACGCACTCCTTGCAGAAGTTTACAATGACCGTGAAGCAGATACCTACGGCGTAAGTTCCAGAGACATAGCTGATATTATCTGTAAAAAAGGCGGAGACGGACATTTCTTTGATACTTTTGATGAGATCGAGTCTTTCCTGAGAAAGAACTGCAAGCCCGGCGATGTGGTCGTTACACTGGGATCAAAAGATGTTTTCAAAATTGCCGATAACCTTGTGTCCGGAGAATAATGATTTTAAAGGAATTAATATGAACAACATCACATTATCCACAAATATCGACTGTGGTTTCACACCAGTTTCAAATATTTTCATAAATACATTTATGCCCGATGCTAACGGCGAGTATGTAAAGATCTATCTATACCTGCTGAAATGCCTGAATGACAGGGAGGTAAATGTAACCATATCTGATATTGCCGACAGCCTGGAAAAGACAGATGCCGATATAAAACGAGCTATTAAGTACTGGGAAAAAAAAGGCATATTAAAGGCAGGGCGTGATGAGAATAAGGATATTACTTCCATAATGGTAGTAAATCTTAACGCCGGATACTCCGGTGAAGATCCCGGTGATATTCCGGCTGTATCCGAAAAACCTGCAGTTGAAAAAAAAGCTCCTGAAAAGAAGCTTGTTATATCTCCTGTTGATAGGTCAAACGCCGACAGTGACGAGCTTCGTTCCTTCAAGTTCAGAGTAGAAAAATATTTTGGCCGCCCTCTTACTATGACCGATGTCGACATTCTTCTCAATCTTTGCTACGCCTATGAGTTTACTTCTATAGACTGTGTTGAAGAGGTCGTCCTATACTCTGTTTCCCGCGGCAAAAAATCTATGCGGTATATAGAGAAGGTTGCTGTTACCGCTCTGGAACATGGGGCCAGGTCTTTATCCGAGGTGAAGAACTACCTTGCGAGCAGTAAGTTTACAGTCATAAGTGTAATGCAGGCATTCGGACTGCAGCAGCGTCTTCCGGGCAACGATGAGATGGACTATATCCTGAAATGGTCCGATACCTTGGGCTTCGATAATGACCTGATCGTGGAAGCCTGTGACAGGGCTATGAACAAGACCCATGGCCCAAGCTTTAAATATGCTGATTCAATACTTACAAGCTGGCATAAAGAAGGCGTCCGATCCATGGAAGACGTTGAAAAACTCGATAATATCTACAAAGCACAGGCTGCCAATACCTACGCAAAAAAGAATCCTAACGGGAAAAATCCGGGAAAACCTTTAAGTAAATTTAATGATATTATGCGTTCTAATATTGACATGGCCGCTTTGGAACAAAAGCTCCTCAGCGGCGATACGGGAGAATAACATGCCTCTTACTAATCCACAATACGAAACAATAATGCGGGAATACGATGCGGTCCGTACCAGAAATGAGAATATAATCGCCAGGCGCAAAGAAGAGATCAACGCCTTAAGTCCTGAATATAAAAAGGTCGTTGATAAGATCAGTGACCTTTCATTTCAGGCTGCTGTTGCGGGTCTGGACTCTTCTTTATCCAAAAAAGATCTGTCCCTCTACAGATCCGAAATGAAAAAACTGGAGAATGAACGGATCGCTGTACTGGAGGCTCTGGGCAAGCCTTCCGATTATTTAGACCCTATCTATTCCTGCTCTGCCTGCAAGGATACAGGCCTGATAAACGGACATAAATGCGCCTGCCTGAGAAAAAAAGCTATTGAGCTTCTTTATCAGGATTCTAACCTTAAGAATCTCACCAACCGGCATAGTTTCGAAAACTTCGACCTTGACTATTATCCCGATGATGACAGTGACAGCACGGGAGTCATGGGACAATCCTCGCGTGATCTGGCAAGGAGAGCTTTTAATGTATGCAGGGAGTTTGTCAGGGATTTCGATGTAAAGAATGATAATATTCTTCTTTACGGTGCTCCCGGACTTGGGAAGACTTACCTTTCGATATGCATCGCAAAAGACCTTATCTCTACGACACACAGTGTGATCTACCTGTCTGCTATGGACTTTTTTGCCCAGGTAGATGTTGATGATCCGGATTCAGCTCTCCTTCAGTGTGATCTACTCATTATTGATGATCTGGGTACTGAACTTCCAAGCTCATTCATACTTTCCAGATTATTTTTCATAATAAATGAAAGGCATATCAGAGAAAAATCTACTATTTTTTCTACCAACCTGAACTTCGCCGCATTGCGCCAGACCTATGATGACAGGATCTTCTCACGACTTACAGCCTATTATAAGATCCTGAAGCTTACCGGCAATGACAACCGGACCAGGTAAACTTTTCATTTACTATTCTTACTTATTCTTTTATTTATTCTTGTTGAAATATTTTTTATATTTATTAGAATAGAATTAGATTATTTTTATGGAGGAAAATTTATATGCCACGAGACGAACGTCATACAGAATCTATTCCTTATGGAACACTGGGACTTATTCCCCTGAAATCAAGTAAAGAGCTTGGTGAAAAGGTAAATAAGTACCTCGTAGAATGGCGCGCTAACAGGGAGGAGACCCCACAGGTCCTTGCTACTAATGGCTACAAAAGAGACACTTATATCGTTGACGCTGAGACTCCACGCTTTGGCTCAGGTGAAGCCAAGGGAGTCATCAATCAGTCCATCAGAGGGCATGATCTCTATATACTTGCTGATGTATGCAATTACAGCTTAACTTATAAGCTGTGCGGACATATCAATCATATGTCACCGGATGATCATTATTCTGATATAAAGAGGATCATTGCCGCTGCAGCTGGTAAGGCCCGCAGGATCTCTGTCATTATGCCTTTCCTTTATGAAAGCAGACAGCATAAGAGAACCGGACGTGAATCACTTGACTGTGCTCTTGCTCTTCAGGAACTTACAGATATGGGTGTTGAAAATATCATCACCTTTGATGCCCATGACCCTCGTGTTCATAATGCAATTCCTCTTAAAGGCTTTGAATCTATCTCCGCCACATACCAGTTTATTAAATATCTTCTTCTTAACGTCGGAGATCTCCAGATAGACAGTGACCATATGATGGTCATTTCTCCTGATGAGGGCGGTATGGGCCGTGCAGTTTATTTTGCAAATGTACTCGGTCTTGACATGGGTATGTTCTATAAACGCCGTGATTATACCAAGATCGTTGACGGACGAAATCCTATCGTTGCCCATGAATTCCTCGGCTCAAGCGTTGAGGGCAAAGATGTTATCATTATCGATGATATGATATCTTCCGGTGAAAGCATCCTCGATGTTGCAAAAGAACTTAAAGGCCGCAAGGCTAAAAGAGTTTTTGCCGCTACGACCTTCGGTCTCTTCACTAATGGATTTGAAAAGATCGACCAGGCTTATAAGGATGGTATCATCGATAAGATCCTCACGACCAACCTTGTATACCAGCCTGACGAACTGCTTGAAAAACCATGGTATATAGACGTTGATATGAGTAAATATGTTGCTCTGCTTATTGACATCCTTAACCACGACGCATCAGTAAGCAAGCTTATAACCCCTGTTGAACGTATTCATGCTAAGGTTAAAGAATATAATGAAAAAAAGGGATCTCTTGATATAGATGAAAATATCTGATTAAAAACAATTAAAAATACAGACCCTTTTAGTATTCAATAAAAGGGTCTGTATTTTTTAATTTTCTTTCGGTTTATAGGTAGGCGCTATCCTCTTCAGGACCGGTCTTATGTCACCAGCCTCTGAATATGCTTCTTTTTTAAGCTCTTCAAGGTTGTTGTAGAAGTTTTCTTTATCTGCTATCGCTATTGGTTTTCCTATGTGGATAAGTTTATTTTCCGTATCCTGAAGTCCCTCTTCATCCATAAGAAGTTCCTCAAACAGTTTTTCTCCCGGTCTTAGTCCCGTGAACTTGATCTTCATATCCACATCGGGTGTATAGCCCGATAATCTTATAAGGTTCCTTGCCAGATCCAGTATCCTTACCGGCTCTCCCATATCCAGCACGAAAATCTCTCCTCCTTTGGCGTATGCTCCTGCCTGAAGAACGAGAGAAACAGCCTCCGGAATAGTCATAAAGTATCTTATTATATCCGGATGAGTGACCGTAACAGGTCCTCCGGCCTCTATCTGCTTTTTAAACAGAGGAATGACAGACCCGTTGCTTCCCAGTACGTTTCCAAATCTTACTGCTACGAATTCTGTGTTTGATCTTTCCGCATATGTCTGAACTATCATTTCGCATATACGCTTGGTAGCCCCCATTACATTAGTTGGGTTTACCGCTTTATCTGTAGAAATGAGTACAAATTTTTCAGACTTATACTTATCAGCCATCTTCACTGTATTCCATGTTCCTATCACATTGTTCTTTACAGCCTCATTAGGGCTGAACTCCATTAAAGGAACATGCTTATGCGCCGCTGCATGGTATACGATATCCGGTCTGTAATCCGCAAATATCTCATCCAGCTTGCCAATATCTCTCACGGAGCCTATCAGTGTGATCACATCTGCTTCCGGGTAATTGAATTTAAGTTCCTGCTGGATATCATATGCATTATTTTCATAAATATCAAAAATAATAAGTCTTTTAGGCTGGTGGGTAACTATCTGCCTGCAGAGCTCTGAACCAATAGAACCTCCGCCGCCGGTGACCAGTACCGTTTTGCCCTTAACATACCCCATGATCGAGCATATATCTACCGTTATAGGATTTCTTCCAAGCAGATCCAGAACGTCTACATTTCTTATATCATTGAGGTTGATCTCCCCGCCTACCATCTGATAAACGCCCGGAATGATTTTCAACTCACAGTCTGTTTCCTTACAGATGTTGAGTATCTCTGACTTCTGTGCATTATCTATAGACGGGATTGCAAAAATGATCTGGTCGATATTATATTTTCTGGCTGCCTCTTTTATCTTGTCTCTTCCGCCAACGACCTTAACTCCCCTGATAAATCTGCCAAGTTTTTCCTTATTGTCGTCTATGATACATATAACGTCCTGGTTATTCAGATACCTGGAATTCTGGATCTCCTTGATAAAAATATTGGATGCATCTCCCGCACCGATGAGCATTATCCTCGTAGATCCTTCCAGGTGTTTCTCCCTCTTAAGACTTGCCCTTATAAGTCTGTACATGAAGCGGGTGGACGTCACGCCTATCAGCATAAAGCATAACTGCATGAAATATACTGATTTAGGAAGGCTATTGCCTGTAAGGTTTGTCATTACAATATAGCCTGCAACAGTTATGCCGCATGACAGCATTATCTTATATATTTCCGATATACTGGCGTACTGCCACAAACTGTGATACAGCTTAAACAGCCAGAATATCACGATAGCCATGACCGTATATGGTATCGCAGTATACAGGTAGGCATGCGCATAGTGATAAGGTATGGATACCAGTGTTACATCAAACCTCATCAGAAGTGCACCCAGGACTGCTATATTTATTACGATAATATCCATAACAAATAAGAATATTCTTCTTACAAGCAGCTGACTTTTATTTTTTTTTCTGTTTATTACGCTCTTAGGCATTACTGTTTCCCCTGTTTAATTTTCATAGTATGACTTCTTAAAGGAAGGAAGCCTTAAGAAACCGCATAAGCTCCCAAGTCCGTAAGAAGTATGAAGAAGGAAAAATACCAAAGGTAAAAATACATTTGTTATATTTCTTTCATTTTTTCCGGACAGGCTTGCAGCGGCTGACATCAGCACTGCCGCTGTTCCGTAACTGCCGCACAAGGTCTTTAAAAGTTTCCTTGAGAACTCACATCCGTCCGTCAGTTTATAAAAGCCTATACAGGCCAGCAAAGACGATGTAAATACAGCCGGAACCATATGGAACCACGAGATACAATCCGGCTCCACGCCTTTGGTCAAAGCTACCCAATAGCCGTTCCCAAATTTCTGCTTCATCATTTTCAGCAAGTCTGGTCTGATATGCTCAAAAGATCTTATATCCTCATGATACTTAAGCTTATATCCCGCTCTCCTTATACGGTAATTCATTTCATTATCTTCAGTTCTTATAAGCTTCTCATTGAAGAGCCCTACTTTATCAAAGATCTCACGCCTGTAGATACCATGGAAAAGTGATGCTACTTCCTTAACTCTTCTGGCGCCCCTCCTGTAAGGTGCGATCCCTGATCCAAACATGGACCTCTCTGCAAGAAGAAGGGTATCCTTCCAATCCGTCTTCTCGTCTGATATATTCGGCCTTGGTCCCCCGCAGGCATCTTCTCCTGACTCGAGAGCTTCTACATTTTTTGACACAAAATCCCCGGGTATCTCTGCATGTGCATCCACATGGACGAGAGCATCTCCCGAAAATGTTTTGATTGCAATATTCCATGCACATGATTGTATTTTTTTAGGATTATTAAATACCCTGATGTTCTTAAAATACTTCTTATTCTTTCTTGCAAACTCAAGCATTATTTCTTTAGTTGAATCTGTAGATGCACTGTCGATAAGAAGCAGTTCTATTTTTTCTGAAGGATAATCCTGGTTCCTGACCTGCTTCAGAAGTTTTGGAAGATATTTTTCTTCGTTATAAGCAAATATGCAAAAACTAACTATCATTTTTATCACCTTTTAAATACTGCAAGCAGAGTCTTTATCATGACATAAATATCTTCCGTCACTGATGCTCTTGAGATCCCAAGTAAATTATATTTCATCTTAGCCGGCAATATTTCTTTTATATATGTATCATCAGGATCCAAACAGCTGTCCAGAAGCTTTTCTTCGTCTTTATACATAATACTGACCCTTGATGTGACCCCTGCCGGGAGAAGGAGCGTCGCATACATTTCTTTTGAATATGCCTTTACATACTTGACTACTTCCGGTCTTGTTCCTACAAATGTCATATCACCTGCCAGAATATTAAAAAGCTGCGGGAATTCGTCAAGTCTGTATTTTCTCAGCCTTGCCCCTATTCCGGTGACTCTTGCGTCGCCGCCCACTGTGACGGCACTGCCGCATTCAGGCGCACCATCTACCATCGTCCTGAATTTATATATAGTGAACTTTCTGCCAAACTGCGTAACTCTGGTCTGTTTAAATATTACAGGACCCGGCGAATCTTTCTTTATTTTATACGCAATGATCAGCATAGGAAGGCTGAGCAGAATAATAAGACCTGCTGAAGCCAAAACATCAAAGCCCCGCTTCAGCGAAAGATAAATGCTTTTCTTTTTCAGCCTGTCATAATATTTTTTCACTTCCTGAGTCTTCATCACTGACGGCAAACTCTCAAAAGGGATAAGCTTCATCTTTTACTCCAGAATACTTGCAATATCGTTAAATGTATGACAAATGTAAGCTATATCTTCATCGGAAAGTTTTGTATGAAGAGGCAGAGTCATCTCACATTTGTACTGGTCATAGGCATTGGGATAATCATTTATATCGTAGCCCAGATCCTTGTAGGCAGTAAGCATAGGCAGTGGCTTATAGTGTACGTTGCAGGCAATTCCCTTATCTGCCATTTTTTCAATAAACTTATTTCTGTATACCTCATCTTTTCCTGTGAATCTAACTACGAACAGGTGTCCTGAGGACCGGTATTTTTCTGACTTATGACTCAGTATCTCTATATCATCTTTTTCAGAGTCCCTTGTCCTTCTCGTCAGTTTTTCCGTATATTTACCGATAAGTTCTTCTCTTCTTTTCAGAAGAGCCGGATAACGCTTCATCTGCCCAAGCCCTATCGCTGCATGTATATCAGTCATATTACACTTATACAGCGGTGCAACTATGTCATACTCCCATGCTCCGGGTCTCGTCTTGGCCAGGGCATCCTTAGACTGACCATGCAGGGACAGAAGCATAAAGTCCTTATATATGTCCTCATCATCGATCCCATCCAGATGCTTCCATGTGACTGCTCCACCTTCTGCAGTTGTAAAATTCTTTACAGCATGAAAGGAGAATGTCGTAAGATCCGCCGACTGACCGGACCTTCTTCCCTTATATTCAGCACCATACCCATGAGCCGAATCTGCAAGCACAAGGATCCTTCCAAGCGCCTGCTGATATCTTCCATGTGCCTTGAAGATCCCTGACTTTCTTTTTACTATGTCCAGTATAAGGTCATAATCCTCTGATATCCCCGCATAATCAACAGGAATAACAGCCTTGGTCGCGGGGGTTATGGTTCTTTCAAGCGCATCATAATCCATGTGGAAAGTCCCCTCTTCCACATCTATCATTACCGGCTTAGCTCCGGTATGGCATACTGCACTTGCTGTCGCAGTATATGTGTAGGCCGGTACTATCACTTCATCCCCGAGTCCTATTTCAAAAAGTCTTAATGACAACTCCATTGCCGCAGTCGATGAATTAAGGCAGGCCGCTTTTTCGGTCCCGCAAAAATCCGCCACCTGCCTCTCAAGCTCTTTGGTCCTTGGGCCGGTAGTTATCCATCCGGATCTTAATGCTTCAATAACCTCTTCGACCTCACCTTCGCCAATGTCCGGCGGAGAAAATGGGATATTTCTTATCTCCCCATCTTTCATTTCCAGCTCCTTTTCACATAAATCTAAACTTAAATGTTCCCAACCATGGCAAGAAGTGTAGACTTGTCATTCAACTTAGGATTTTCCAACACGATGTGTATCAGCCACTCCAGGGTCTCCCCCACCTGTTTCCCTGACAGGCCGAGCTTCAACAGATCACTTCCCGTAACGTCAAGGTCTCTTATAGTCACACAATCTCCCCTGCTTAGGACCTCCTCATATATCCTCATGATAGTCTTAAGGTGGTTCCTTGCTCCACGCATGGTAAGTCCTGTTACATCCTCTTTCATCTGTATCTGCGCAGCTTCAAATACAAACAGATTTTCCATTAATCTTGGACCGAGCTTGTAGATAGCCTCTCTCACTGCAATATCATTTTCATCTATCTGACCGTTATTTTTAGAGTGATAGATTATCTGCGTGACTGTATTCACAGTATTGTTATCCAGTCTTAATCCTTTCAGCACACTTCTTGCCGCATCCGCCTCCAAAGGGCTCAGGAGCGCAGCGTACTTCATAGCAATAGTATTCGGTACCTTTTTAAGCAGGGCACATACCTTCTGAGACTCTCTTGATGCAAGGATCTTATTTATCTCGGGCAGGATCTCGATAAAGAGCCCTGTAAGCTGGTACTCCTTAACAGCCTCAGGATTTACCGACATAAGTGTTTTGGTAAGTTCCGTCTGTATACGCTCGACGCTTACCTGTTTTATCAGATGCGAGCATCTGATAATGGCATGGTAGGTCTCAATATCGATATTGAAGCCCAATTGTGCCGAGAATCTTATCGCTCTCATCATACGGAGCGCGTCTTCTTTGAACCTGTACTCCGGATTACCGACAGCTCTTATGATCCTGTTATGAAGATCACTTCTTCCGTAGAAAAGGTCTTTAAGACCATTTGAATCATTATATGCAATAGCATTTATCGTAAAATCCCGTCTATTCAGATCATCACGAAGTGACCTTGTAAATCTGACTTCTTCAGGATGTCTTCCATCCTTGTACTCTCCATCGATCCTGTAGGTCGTTACTTCATACCCGTTTCCGTTGATAATAACCGTAACTGTACCATGCTTTATCCCTGTATCAACAGTTTTCACAAAAGCCTTTTTTATTTCCTCAGGTTTTGCAGACGTCGTAATATCCCAGTCTTCAGGCTCTTTCCCCAAAAGGGTATCTCGTACACAACCGCCTACGACATAGGCATCATAGCCTTCTCTCTCCAATTTAGACAGAATTGATCGAACATCTTCCGGCAGTTCAATATTCATGATCCGCTCACCCCTCTAGTGCTAAAATACATTTATCAAAAAGTCTTTTCAGACATAAAAAAATCGCATAAATCAACGCTTTTATGATAGCATAGATTTATATGCGATTAAACTAAAAACCCGGTATTCTTAGGATTTTTTATATATTTTTCATCTGTCTTGCTCTTCTTCGACTATTCTTATTCTGACTTTCGGATTGTCTTTTTCAGCGTCCTCCATAGCGGAAACAAGGTCGTTCTGGTAATGATCAAGGATATCATAGTTATGAATAAAGATATATACTGTCTCATCTATATCAGTAAGACAGTCGTAAAGTGCATCCAGATTGTTTCCATAATGATCCGGAAGATCCAGTTCCCGGTGCAGATAATCATGGACCTGCCGGGAAGATGTATATTTGTCGAAATCCAGATTTATTATCTTATCCATCCTTCTTTTCCCCCTTAATATAACTGTCTGAAAGTTGAGTAGTGGTCCGATGTATAATATACAGCTCCGTCATTAGAGTATATTATACGCTTGGAGTTTCTCGGTCCGCCCTTATAGTCTATATCACATTCATAATACTGTCGTCCGCTTTTCTGCGGCAGCTTTCCCTCTCTATTGCCAAATCTGTCACCGCCGATGCTCTTCCCGGGGGCTACCAGACTTAAGTTTCCTTTAGAACTTTCCCAGCCCAGACTTCTGGCCTCATTCTTGGTAATATAATTTTCCGGAAGTTTCCCATATGTATGTATATACAATGAGACCTCTTCCATACTGGTATAAGAGCCGTTCTTATCTATACCGGCAGTATTTTCCCCTTTGATCCCGCAGGCGGTCGCGCCAAATACCGTAAATACCAGCAGCAGACTTATCAGAATAATCTTTATTTTTTTCTTCATATGTCCCCCTTTACATGACAGCCTTGGACCACGCCATCCACAAGGCTATCGTCATGATCCCGCCTGCTCCCAGACCAAGTATCCCGGTAATTCTCGGAGTTTTTTTCATTCTTACCAGAACATAATATATACCGACCCAGGCCACAAAGCATCCCGAAATAAATCTCGGCGTGCTCATGACATGGGATGATAGGGCTATCAGTAATGTGGCCAGACCATAAGACGCCATAGTCTTAAATCCTTTTTTCCACATATAGATAAAGAGCGCTATAGCCGCTATACATATCCATCCCATTACTGTATACCTGGCTTCCAGCTGACCTGTACACGCCTTGAATAAAACTCCGGCCACAGGCAGCATCTTTTCACTTCTCCATGCTGTCTGAACATGTGTAAAAGCCCAGGCATCTCCGCAGAAGCATTTCAGGTAGCCCATATAGGCAAATGTTCCTGATGGAACAAGAATAAGGCCAAGCAGCCATTGTGGTCTGCTGAAGATGCCCTTGATAATTTCTCCTGTCCCGGCTCCGGCTCTTTCTTTTCTTAATGTCACCACCATCTCTACGATCATTGGAATAAAAAGTACAGCCCCAAGACTTCGAGTCCCACTGGCAAGTCCCGCAACGGCTCCTGCCGCCAGAAAATTTTTGCTCTTTATAAAATAAAAACATAAAACTACAAGAAATATAAAGAGACTCTCTGTGTAGGCCGTTGCAAAATAGACAGTAAATGGTCCCATAAGTATCAGCCACGCTATCATAAGTCCGTCTTTAAAAAGACCCTGAAAAAACGTCTTATCTTCAAACCGGTCCAGTCCCATTATTCTTATCAGTTTTACTGCGAAAAATGTCGCGAAATAAACTGCTGTATTAGAAACTATAAGACAGGTATAAAAAACCGGGATCTTCCATAAAGTTATAAACGCAAGTCCCCTGCATACTAAAGGGTATAAGGGGAAAAAAGCCAGATTTACCTGGGCATTATGGCCAAGGGGCAGTTCATACCCATTCCTGACCATGTCAACATAATAAAGAGCGTCCCATCTTCCAAATATGGTTTGAAATCCGGATCTGTCATGAAAGACAGAAAGATATATCCAGTAAACGAGCAAAATGACCAGTCTGCTTATAGCAAAAACAGCCAGTACCTTTAATGCTATATCCTTGTTTTCGCTCCTTCTCACCATCTGTTCCAGCTCCAAATCTAATTATATTTGTTTCCACGCAATTATTGCAGGTATGGCAAATGCCGCAGGTATAACTAAAACTGCCAGGACTGCTCCAGTAAATACCGTAAAGAATATCACTCCTGCCACCCATAAGAGCCAATTCGGTATACTTGCCTTCTTACCTCTCTTCACTGCCCATATGATCACAAACAGCGCTGTAGCCGCCAGTGATATCAAAGCGCCTTTTTTCAGCCCCTTGGCTTCCCACCTTACCTGAATATTATTGCTGCCCGGCTCCAGTCGGATCCTTGTAAACAATCCTCCGACTCCGTTCTCCTTGCTTACGGAAATCTTTTTGCCATTCACCGTTATATTCAGATCAGTAGAGCATATGACAGGTAGAAGGAGACTGGAATCAGGATCTTTTGCATTTACAACCAGATCCATACCGCTCTTTCCTGTCTCTATCTTCGGATCAGATCCTTCATAGGTCCTGCATAAGCTGTTGAGTTTATTCAGGCTTAGGGATCCCACACTCAGCTGAGATCTGTTCATTGCTCCGATCGTCTTGAACTTAAGCGTGACATTAAGTTTCTCTCCTCTGTAGGTTCCAAGGCTGATAAGATTGTTGTTGAAATCATTCATGCCTTCTTTATTTCTGGCATCCCCAATAGTAGATGTGATCACAGGATTGCCGTTTACTATAATTTCTACAGATCTGTCGAGAGGCGTCAGGCTCACATCTTCAAAAGGTTCTTCATTATCCTTTAACGCAAGATATACCGCCTGATCTTCATCTGACTTTGTGTTAAGCGTAAATGTTACTTCACCTTTTCTGTCGGATTTGGATTTTTTCAGGTCTTTCAATTCTGCCTTTTCAATAATGTTATCGTCTGATGAAGACAGTGCATGATAGAAGGCATTCTGCGTTACGATCCACTCATCAGCCAGTCTGGTCTTATAGTTCTCCATCCCGCTCACATCGTTGGCATATTTATGATCTGCTTTTCCTCTGATCTCCTTATTAAAAGCCGCGACCTCCTCCAGTTCTGTGTTCAGCCTGCTTATCGCAGCATTGCTTAACGTTACGCCGTACGGAAGCACATACTTCATATTATACAGTGTATGTCCGCCTTTAGTTTCCACCGGCGAAGCTATTCGCGGATCGATAGATGTGATATTCACCGCATGAGTTATATGAAATAAGGCATTGCTAAAAGCTGTTCCTCCCGAATCCAGCATCCATGTAAAGTATTGTGAATATCCAAAGGCTGATGCCGATCTCTGAGAGCCATCTGCAATAGCAGCTGTAAAGCTGGATAATGCAGGCCTTCTTAAGATCAAAGGATAATTCGCATTAAGACTCAGATCCGGATTGATAATTCTGTCGATTTTTGAATCTTCGATATCCAGATCTTTCTTTACTGCATTTGCTAGCTGAACATAATTACCATCCTGAAATGGCGCTGCCTCATAAAACTTAGGCAGCCCCAGAAATGAATAAAACCCTATAAATAATTCTGCTATTACCAGAGGAATAATAGCTCCCGGCCTGAGTTTCTCCATGCTTTTTCTCTGATGGATAAGTATCCTTGTCAGGTAGAAGATCACCATGGGCCCCAGCCCACACGCAAAGATCAGTAATGCCTTTCCTTCCCAATGGGTCGGAATGTATCTGTAAGCGATCACATAGACCGCCATTGCTCCAAGACCTATGATCCATGATACGAGCTCCCCCGGTCTTACCCTGGCATGCTTCCCATCTTCCGTATCATACGGATGCTCCCCTGCGACCAGGGTATCCGGCCCCGCCATATATCTTGCTGCCGCGAATATAAGTGTGAATGAGATCAAAAATCCCATTCTGAGCGTATATCCGAAATAAGACCCGAAATGCCATATAGTGTTGACACCCTGAACAAATATAGGAAGCATGGCAATTATAGTAATACACGTATAAAATGGCGAATCTGATTCTTTTTTCTTCCATGATCGCACGACTCCTACTATCACAACAGCTCCTGCAAATGAAAGCCCGAAAAGCATCATGAACCTCTGGAATGTTGAAAGAGAGCTCTCCTGGAATATATTTGTAAAAAGAATAGATCTGAACTGCTTTAAAAGCCCTGAATTCTCCGCACTTCTCTGCGACCCTGAAAGCTGTGTAAATACCGGAACAAGAGCAAACGCAGATATCGCTGCACCTGTGAGTGTCCCTACTATCATATCCCAGGCATTTCTCAAACGGGTCCTCTTCTTAGCCATAAATATGATATAAAGGCCTGAGACAAAAAGTACATATAGCATTACCATAGCCGCCAGATAATAGTTGATAATAAACATTCCGGCAACCATAATTATGAAAAAGGCTTTTTTCCCTTCCTTTAAAAGCTTAAAAAGAGCCCACATCACCAAAGGAAATATTGCAACAATATCCATCCATGGCGTGAATACCGGTGAGTACATGGAGACATATCCGCAGAGAGAGAAGCTTACTGAAAGAATAAGCTTGAACCTGTAATTTATATCTCTGAACATATAGCTTATAAAAAGATACATGGCAACAGATGCACATACAGCCTTAGCCACATTTAAATATGCTATGCTCTCCAATATCAGATCTCTTGGTATTACACATAGAAACAGATTAAAAGGACTAAGCAGTGAAAAGGCTGATATACTCATTGAAAAATTAGTGCCCAGAGCAGTATACCAGTCGAACCACAGCGCAGCCTTCCCATGTAAAACATCCCACATATGAGTATATATCGGTGCGACCTGCTGCATATTGTCAAAATAATCTACTCTGTTTCCTCCAAAAGGAAATATCCCCTTCGTTATGTAGGCTGCGATCATTATTCCCAACGTGATCAGTCCAGGAATAACACACGCCCACACCCTGTTTAGTTCTTTTTTCTTTCTATTGTGCATATCTTTCTCCATGATATTACTTGCTGTCGATCTCAATCCAGTAAAGATTAAATGCCGATCTGTCTTTTTCAGGTCCTTTTCCTTTAAAAATGATCTGTGCAAGGTCTCCTTTTTTTACAGGCGGAACTTCGAAAACATATTCACCATCAGCTCTTATACTGCCGATCTTCTCCTCGACCTGACCTGACTCATCAAAAACATACCTCGCATCTTGCATTTTCGGCAGATCATCTCTGCTGTATTTCACATAAATATCTACCTCTTTCTTGCCGGTAAATCCATTAAGACTCATTTTTAATTTACCGCCATTTTCCAGTCCGTCTTCAAACGGATAGTAGATCCCGGCTTCTTCTCCATCAAACTGACTGCCTGTTTTTGAAACATTTTTCCAGCCCTTCCCCTTTCTAAGGCAGAGCGTCGGATAAATCAGATCATATTTATCATAGGCCAGACAATATTCTTTTGTCCCGGGACTATAGACAAAACGGCCTTCTCCGGGCCAATCGCTTAAGGTATGTTCCATAAAATACATCCTGTACTCGCGGCTTACATCCGGCCGTCTTCCTATCAAGAATATATACCCGTAAACCACAGCAACAGCACCGCAGAATATGTATATAAATATCTTCCGCAGTGCTGTATTTTTTCCCTGACCGGTCTTATTAAATTCTGACGATGAGGAATTCCGTTGCTCCATTGATCATGATCTCCCTGTTTCCGGCATCCACAAAAAATGTATCTCCGGGTCTATATCTGTGGACCTGATTTCCGTCACTGGCAAAAAGTTCTCCTTCACCTTTTAAAACAACTAAAGCCACGAAAGAACTTTCATCCGCTTTGATCACAGCCGCAGAATTTCCCTTATAAAGATCAGTTGTAAAGTACGGACTTTCAACAAGCTTTATAAAATTACCCGGCATCTTTTCACCCTTGACCGGTCCATTTTTTGCTGCCTGGACATTAAGTTCTATATCGATTACATCCAATGCTTTATCAATGTGAAGAGGACGTAAGTTCCCGTCCTTATCTCTCCTGCCATAGTCATACATTCTATACGTGGAGTTAGAGCTTTGCTGGATCTCACAAATAAGTGAACCTGACCCTATCGCGTGGATCGTCCCGGCCTTTACATAAAATGTGTCTCCGGTCTTTACCTCCACTTTATTTAAGACCTCCTCCAGAGTTTCCTCTTCAATTCTTTTTCTGATCTCATCCTTGGATATTTCTGCAGAAAGTCCATAGTAGATATAAGCTCCCGGCTCAGCATCTGCTATATACCACATCTCGTTCTTTCCATACTCTCCCTCTACTCTGAGGGCATAGTCATCCCCGGGATGCACCTGTACAGAAAGAGGCTTTTTGGCATCAATGAGCTTGACCAGGAGCGGAAACTTTTCAAAGCCCTCTGCTTTCGTTCCCAACACCTCTTTACCAACTGCTTTGATATACTCTGAAAGGGTGAAATCTGTAAACTCTCCATCTGCGACACGGCTCTCACCGTCCGGATGAGCAGACAGCTCCCAGCTCTCTGCTATTATTGACATATTGCTTTCCTTATTAAACTGTTCCCTGATCCTTGTACCACCCCAAAGATAGTCCTTAAATGCGGGTGACAGTTTAACGATCGGATCAGCATTTAACCTTTCCATCATGTTATCTCTCCAAAAAATAATTAATACTCAATAATACATCTGTCAATTCTTATCTTATAATCATCCCTGCCATGCTCTAAAGGATATGGCATAGATGTCAGTCTTGATTCTTTTGCTTTGACTATATAAGAAACATAACTGTCAATACTTGTAACTCTTTCCGTAACAAGCCTTGTTTCCGTGCCCTTATTATCACTTTCCTGAATATATTTTTCAAGACTGTCTGAATAAAGTTTTAAGCCCATTGATTCTTTATACTCCATTCCCGGCGGCACTTTCAAGTCTCCGCTTGTGAAATATACATTATCAGAGGTCTTTCCTGCAACTTCGACCGTATGCTTGATATATCCATTTAGTACAGTATACACTTTAGCCTCAGTAGCTGTCTCTAAAGCATAAAACACCTGGTTCATCAGCTCGGGCTGTACTATGACTGCATCTCCCTTTTTAAACTGCTTCATGAGACTATCCAGCGCCTCATAGGATATCCTTGTATCATCCTCGTTTTCCATCAGGACCTTATTGTAAGGGGTAAATAAATATATGGCAATTCCCGTGCATGCAATATATATTCCATATTTTATATAAGACCACCTTATGTTCTCAATAACAACGCCCAGCATAACGAGAATAATAAACATATATTGAACGATATATCGAGAATAATAATAGTAGTAAGTGACTGACGGATGAAATACACATGCAAATAATATAACAGTATAAAAATAAAAGATCCTGCAGACCATTGCTTTTCTGGACCTGAACAGCATCTCCGGCCATATAAAAAGCGCGGCCGCAGCGACAGCGGCGAGATATGCAAACGGGCTCGTTGCTGAAAATCCTGTCATGTATCCTTCAGCTATTGCTTTCATGGATCGCTTTATAAATAAGTACCCCGCTGCTGCTGTTAAAACTCTTGACAGTATACCAAATACGATCTTTATCCCTAATGGCGCTCCGATAATTTCCTTTTCCCTGATTAAAGTAATTTTCCACATAATACTGGCTCCCAAATGAATCGGTATCCACGCCCATTGAAATTACTGCCTGATTTTTATTCCTGTAAATAGAATCAACTGTTCCTCTGAGGTCCTCAAAAACACATGTAACTCCCCATGCTGTTTTTAATGCTCTTTTTTTCTTTTATTCTGGAAACTATAGCTCCCGGAGCCGTCAGCGTCTCCAGCTTTCTAAACGGAAAGTAGTGAAATCTCTCTATTTTTACACCTTCCATGATCTCCCTGTCTTTACTTCCCGGTGAATATGGAGTAAATACTGTCACATCCGCGTATAGTAATAATGACTTGGCAAGGTCCAGTATAAATCTGGGTTCCTTATCCCCTTTCACTCTAGGAAAAGTCGTTGCTGTAATCAGAACTCTTTTTTCCTCATAACTTACTCATTTTTTCTTAGATTTTTTTACGTATTCTATATCTTCATATGATTCGGGATCCTTGCCCGCAGCCATGTCAAATGCTTTTTTTCTGGCGTAGTATCTGGATTCTTCTAAAAGCTTTCTGTTGGCGGAAAAAAGATCCCCTAAAAGACCTGCTACTATGGAAACAAATCCGATAACAATAAGTGTTGAAGCAAATATCAATGACTGGGTATGACCGTGCCCCTTCCCAAATCCAAACAGGATCAGATATCGTATGAAAAGCACTCTGCCAAGACCTGAAAAACCTGCTGAGCGTGAGAAAGAAAAGCAGTGGCTTGTAGACCAGGATCGCTCGCATAATAGTGAGCATAGACCTTCTTACATACCCCCACATACTTGAAAATAACCTGGACTTCCTAAGCTCAGGGTTTGTTTTTATCGGCACGGACATGATATCTATCTTGCTTCTGCCCGCCTGAACTATAGTTTCCAGCGTATAAGTATATATTTATAGCTGAAGTTTCTTCTTTAGAGGCGAAAAATGCTCAGTCTCCTCAATAGGCCTGGCTCCAATAACTATATGAGATCTTAGTTCGATAATAGGTCTGACCAATTTTTCAATATCCGCTCCACAATACTGGTTGTCGGCATCTGTATTAACAATAATATCTGCGCCATTTTTTAAGCATGCATCCAATCCTGCCATGAATCCTTTAGCAAGGCCCTTATTCTGCCTTTGCTTTACTATATAATCAACGCCCCAGTCTCTTGCGACCTGAGTTGTCTCATCAGTACACCCATCATCAATGATAAGGCTTCTATTTCATCCACACCTTCAATAGACCTTGGCAAATCATCCAAAGCAACCTTCAATATTTTTGCTTCGTTGTAACAAGGTATCTGAATAATAAGTTTCAAGCGCTTTCTTCCAAAACGGGGAAAAGGCTGTCATATGACAACAGTCCATGACAGCCTCCCCCTATAATAAATTATAAAAATTTATACTTGATATTCCTCATACTACTATGAAAACACGCTTTTCTCAAGCAAAACTTTATGTTCCGTTTATATAGATAACTTATTTATTTCAACTTGCACGGATGCTAGAATGTCACTACCTCTTCTTTAGGTGCATCCGCTCTCTCTACAGATCTCACTATTAAAACAGGTCCTTCTTCGTTGTTGTACGCCTCTTTTTTCTCATAGATCATTTCAGCTTCAATATTGATCCAGTCCTTATCATTAAGCTCTGAAGCTTTATCATACTTACAGATATATCCGATAAGTGCAATATCATCCTCACAGCATGTCATTGCCTTTCTTGTAGCTACGAACTCATCCTTCCCCATCTGAGGGACCTTTAATACCTGGGCCTTAAACTTATATGTCTTGCCAGTATAATCATCTTTTTTATCTCTGGCATCCATAAACCATATTCCAAAGTCTCTGTCTTCAAGTACTACAGGATCGGAATCCAGATCATATGGAAGTATAGCCCTGATCCCTGTCATGATCCTGCCTTCTTCATCCTCAAAAACAACATCAACTGCCGGATTCAAAGCACGCATACTTCTCTGATAGTAACCGAGATCCATATCAAGATTACTTCTGTTGAAAATTATGCTCTCTGCGCTCTTAACTGTCTCGGCCATGATAGACTGCATATTTTTCCACTGAACAGGAAAAGCTGCCGCATTCATAATGGTGATCGACTGATATACTCTCCATCCATTTGGCTTGCTTATTTCGAATATAAGGCCCGGATCCCACATTCCGTTATATTCCATGATAACTACCCACGGATCATATACCGCATTAAGTTCCTCGAGTTTTTCCGGCGTGAGATCGTCCTTTTCAAGTATGACAAGATTGATGCCATGCTCTTTCAGAAGTTCTTCATCGTACTCTATTTCGCCTTCCTCGCAGACGATCAGAAGTTTCTTTTTTGCAGAATCAAACTGCCCCATTTTGATCAGTTCAGAGATAAAAGTCGTTTTTCCGCTTTCCAGCTGACCATTTATCAAAAAAATGGGTATTAAATAATCTTCTCCGGCCATGGGAGTCTCCATTCTCTATTACTTTAATTTAAATATTTCTTTGATCTCATTTCTCTTAAGTTCACTGCCGATAACGACCAGTTTGCAGATGTCATCCGCTTTTGCATCACGGATCTCATACTCTCCCGGGGTGAGGTCGAAATTATACCAGTTTCCTGCTGCATCATGTACTATGCCCTTTGCCCTTACTATCACACCATACCCTGATTCATTGGCGAGCTTATCCAGGACTTTATCTAATTCATCTTTTTCAATTGAGATCTCAGTCTCAACGCCCCAGCTCTCAAACACCTCATCTGCATCATGATGGTGATGTCCGTCTCCGTGATCATGTCCGCAGCCGCATCCACAGCTATCACCATGGTCATGTTCGTGGTGATGATCTTCATGTCCACAGCCGCATTCATCATCATGATGGTGGTGATGGTCGTGGTCTCCTAATTCTGATTCAGCATGCACATGGTCATCATGATCTCCGTCACAGCAACAATGTCCATGATCATGGCCTTCACCGTGTTCATGGTCATGTTCATGCTCATGGTGATGATCATGTTCGTGCTCATGTTTATGCTCATGACCATGGTCATGTGTTTCATCTCCATGTGAATGTTCATGATGATGGTGGTGTTCATGTTCATGGTCATGATGGTGTTCGTGCTCATGCTGATGCTCAGGGTCATGTTCTTCCTCATCTCCGTGGAAATGGTAATTACCATCACCATGATCATGATAATGACGATCAGGATGTTCCATCTCATCCAGGATCACATCAAGCAATTTACTGGAGCTCTCCATAGTTTCGAGAAGCTTTTCTGCATCCAGCTCCGTCCATGCACTTGTAACGATGCTTGCTCTTGGGTTCAATTCATTTACAAGCTCTGCCGAATCCATAACTTTAGTGTCATTTACATTCTGTGTTCTTGAAAGGACTACTGTTCCTGCACTTTGGATCTGATTATCAAAAAATTCGCCAAAATTCTTATGATACATTTTAGCCTTGCCTGCATCTACGATAGCTGTGGCTGAATTAATTACAACATTATCGAGTTCAAGATCTTTTACAGATTTTATAACATCTGAAAGTTTACCTACACCTGATGGCTCGATGATAATACGTTCCGGTGAATACTTTTCGATCATCTCCTTCAGAGCTTTTCCGAAATCACCTACCAGTGAGCAGCAGATACAGCCTGAATTCATTTCTTTGATCTCGATTCCTGCATCCTTAAGAAAATCACCGTCCACACCGATCTCACCAAATTCGTTTTCTATAATTACAACATTCTCGCCTTTAATAGCCTCTGAGACAAGCTTCTTAATTATTGTCGTCTTGCCCGCTCCTAAAAAACCTGAAATAATGTCGACTTTAATAATATTTTCTGCCATTTTTTCTCCCTTCCTTATTACATGATCAATAAATACTTTCTAATACATCAAAAAAGTTTTTAAATGTCTTGGAACAACATTCATAGTTATCAATAACGATGCCGTCTGCAGCTAACCCCGTTATACTGAAGGCCATCGCCATTCTATGGTCATCATACGTATCGACCCTTGACGGTCTGACCAGTCCCGGCATGATCTCGAGGCTATCTGCGCCTTCCGTTACTTCTACTCCCATCTTAGCGAGCTCCACAGCTATGCCATGTATCCTGTCTGATTCCTGCAGTCTGATGTGTCCCACATTTCTTATAGTGACCTTTGAATTGCAAAAAGGCGCAATAGCAGCCAATGTCATGGTCTGGTCAGAAAAATCTTTCATATCTATATCTATACCTGAAAGCTTTCCTTTCTCCGGCCCGCACAGGCTGATACCTTCCTTTTTATCCTCTATTTTACACCCCATTTTCTCAAGTACATCTAAGAACTTTATGTCACCCTGAATAGAATTTTTATGCACTCCTCTTACAATGATATGCCCTCCTGTCAGGGCAGCTGCTGCATAAAAATAACAAGCCGCTGAGATATCCGGCTCGATCTCATAGCTTACCGGTCTGAAATTCCTGCCCTTTGGCATGTAAAACTTATCACCATGTTTTTCTGCCTCTGCGCCAAATCGTTTCATCATGGCCAAAGTCATTTTTACATACGATCCATTAGCCCTGTCTCCGTCCACATCGAGCGTAAATCCGTCCTCACCTGATCTTTCAGATACCATGTTAGCCAGTATCGGCGACACCATCAAAAGAGCGCTTAAAAACTGAGTGCTCTGATCTGAACCGATGGTGACACGGGATCTTTTTATATTATTTCCCAACCCCTTGATCCTAACCGGCAGATGTCCTGAGCTTTCCAGGTAGTCTAAGCTTACTCCCAGTTCTGTCAGTGTGTCAAATAAAGGTTTCATTGGCCTTTTTTTCATCTGTTCAGATGCATTGACCATATAGTTCCCGTCTGACACCGCCAGAAATGCCGTAAGAAATCTTGCGGCTGTTCCGGCGCTCTCTACGAATATTTCAGCTTCTTTATTCGGGATCTCACCGCCTTTGCCTTTTATTGAAATAAAGGAGACGGGGTCTCCTGATCCCGCCTCCACTTTTATATCAAATCCCAGTTTTTTTATGGAGTCTAAAAAGGCTTCTGTATCTTTCGAAAACATGGGATCCTTGAGGATAGTCTCCCCTTCAGCGAGAGTCCCCAGCAGGAGCGCTCTGTTTGTTATGCTTTTTGACCCCGGAACAGAAACGATCGAGTCAATGGGGCCGATTATTTTTTTTACTTTATAAGCAGACATTGTTCGCCCCTTAATCAAAACTGATATTATCTGTTTTTCTTTCGTCTATTTCTTTATAGTCTCTGTGATGACCTACATATCTGTAAGCCGGACGAATTATCTTTCCGGCATTTACTATCTCTTCCAGTCTGTGTGCACACCATCCCGGAATTCTCGCTATAGCAAACAATGGTGTAAAGAGTTCCTCAGGAATTCCAAGCATTGAATATACCAGTCCTGAATAGAAATCTACATTTGCACAAACAGGTTTAAATATCTTATGATTTGCTGTAATAAGACCAGTTGCTTCTTTTTCTACGAGCTCATATAGTGCAAACTCATCATCTCTTCCTTTTTCATGAGCCAGTTTTCTCGCAAATTCTTTCAGAATAACTTCTCTTGGGTCGGAAAGCGTATATACTGCATGCCCCATGCCATAGATAAGGCCTGAGCCGTCAAAAGCTTTCTTATCAAGGATCTTCTGAAGATATCCGCAGACTTCTTCTTTGCTTGTCCAATCCTTTACATTTGCTTCGATATCGGCAAACATATGCTGTACTTTAAGATTCGCGCCGCCATGCTTAGGCCCCTTCAGAGAAGCTATCGCTGCTGCTATAGCTGAATAAGTATCCGTTCCTGATGATGTAACGACATGTGTTGTAAATGAGGAGTTGTTTCCGCCGCCATGCTCCGCGTGAAGAACAAGACAGATATCCAGTACTTCCGCTTCAAGAGGCGTATAGTTTCCATCTTCACGGATCATATACAGCAGGTTCTCTGCAATTGAACAGCCCTTCTTAGGGTGCTTTATTACAAGAGATTCTCCAAGCTTCAGATGACGATACGCATTGTATCCATAGGTAGCAAGGACCGGGATCTTGCTTATGAGCTGCAGTGACTGACGAAGCACATTATCTACTGAGATATTTTCCGGGTCATCATCATAGGAATACAGCGTAAGCACACTTTTCATCATTGAATTCATAATGTTATCATTGGTAGCTTTCATGATAACATCTCTGACAAATGAACCGGAAAGGTCCATCATATCCCCTACGATCCTCACGAAACCGTCGAGCTGTTCTCTTGATGGAAGCTCTCCAAATAAAAGTAAGTATGTGATCTCTTCAAATCTGAACCTGTGTCCTTTGAAGTTATTTACTATATCTTTAACCTCATAACCCTGGTAGTAGAGTTCGCCTTCAATAGGGATCTTTCTGCCGTTCACGCTGTCAGTCCCCTTAACATCGGATATTTCTGTAAGGCCGGTAAGGACGCCATTGCCGTTGCTGTCTCTAAGGCCTCTTTTTACGTCATATTCCACGTAAAGATTAGGGTCGATTTTTCCAATTTTCATAGTCTGTCTGACAAGCTGGTCGAAATGCTCTTCATCCAGGCAATGAATTCGCATCATATCTTCATTCTTCATTAATTCGGCCTCCATCTTTTCAAAATTTTAAATATTATCTAATAAAAAATTACTTTGCGCAAGTATGCCATATATATTCAACGGCTCTTCCTATGTTCCTCCGCGAACCTGCTTATGGCCTTGAGTCTGTGGTTTATTCCTGACCTTCCCATCGGAGGGTCTGACATATCCCCCAGATCTTTCAAGCTCGACTCGGGATTTTCCAATCTCAGGAGCGCAGTTTCCTTCAGGGCCTCTCCCAGTATATCCAGTCCAAAATTGTCTCTGATAAATTCAATATCCTTTATCTGCTTTACAGCTGCCGATACTGTCTTGTTGAGATTGGCAGTTTCGCAGTTTACCTTCCTGTTCACTGTGTTTCTCATATCTTTCAGGATCATAATATTATAGAATTCCATCTGAGCTACGAATGCGCCTATTATATTAAGCGCCTCAGTAATATTCTCGCCCTCCTTGAGGTAGGCTATATAATATTTCTTTCTCAAAATGATCTTTATTTCAAGATTGAAGAATTTAAACAGTTCTCTTATCTTCTCAGCATCTTCTTCTGATCTGCACGCTATCTCAAAATGATATGCGCCATTGGGGTCATTGACAGATCCTGCGCAAAGAAAAGCTCCTCTTAAAAAAGCTTTTTTACAGCAGTCGATCTTCAGTATGATCTCCGGAGCAAATTTCTTTTCATAGCCCCCATCTGACTGCCTCCATTTGATCGCCTGTAAGATCTGACAGGATTGCTGTTCCGTCAGAGCAAATGATCTTTCCTTTATCTCCCCAAAGTTATCCTTCTTAGGTCCCAATATCTTTATCAGTAATTCCTGTATGATTCTCAGTACTAATAAATTTTCGGATCTAAAGGTCAGGATTCCCTTATCACAGCTGCCCGTAAAAGCTGCCATAGCTGATAATTGAGCAATGGTACAGTGTTTTGGCGCATCTGTCTTTTTGGCTAATTCTTCTTTTACATTTTGTGAAAAAGACATTTTCAGAACCCCAGCTTTCTTACCTCCATCTCAAGATGAACTCCGCTCTTTTCAAATACTATATCCGACACCTTTTTTACCAGGTCGACCACGTCCTCTGCAGTAGCTCCGCCTTTATTTATCACGAAACCCGCGTGCTTTTCAGATACCTGAGCTCCTCCGACTGTAAATCCTCTGAGTCCGGCTTCATCAATGAGCTGAGATGCATAATGACCTTCCGGTCTTTTAAATGTACTTCCGCCTGACGGAAATTCCAGAGGCTGCTTGGTCCTCCTTCTGCCGGCCAGATCATCCATAAGTCCTTTTATTTCTGTCGGATTCCCTTTCGGGAGCCCCAGTATAACATTTATGACAATAAGATCATCAGTGTATATAGCCGATCTTCTGTAAGCAAATTTCATGTCCTTATTAGATAATTTCAAAAGATTTCCTTCTTTATCAAGAACTTCAGCAAAACAGACGATATCTTTCATCTCACCTCCATAGGCTCCCGCATTCATCATGACGGCTCCGCCTATGGTTCCAGGAATACCTGTGGCAAATTCAAATCCGGAAACTTCCTTTTCCAAAAGGTAATTCCCGATACGCCAGTTCCTGGCCCCGGCCTGGACCTTTATAAACACTGCCGCATCCTGGCACGGTACCATCGCTTTCTCTTCCTTGCTCAATCTTACTTCTTTGATCTCAGCAAATTTATCCAATAATCTGACAACAACACCATCATAACCCCTGTCACTAACAAGCAGGTTGCTTCCATTTCCTATTACTGTATATGGGATCTCTTCTCTGGCAAACAATTTGATCAGATCTTCTATCTGCCCTTCTGTCTGTGGCTCGCAGAAAACTCTGGCAGGCCCGCCGATCCTGAAAGTGGTATGCTTACTCATTGGCTCATCGAGTGCAAAAGCTTCTTCTCCCACAATTACTTTAATTTTGTCGATCGCTGAATCCGTTAACATATAATCTCCATTCAAAATACTCTTTTAAAATTCTTCCTCGTCTTCGCCAATATTCTGAACTCTTTTGTACAGTTCCTGGGCTGCATTATATCCCATCCCTTTCTGACGGTGGTTGATAGCTGCTGCCTCAATGATCACCGCCAGGTTTCTTCCGGGTCTTACAGGGATCTTATAGGATACCACCCTGTTCCCTAATATCTCAACATACTCTTCCTCAAGTCCCAAACGATCGTACTCTTCCTGATCCTTCCAGTCCATCAGCTCGATCGCCATATCTATCTGCTGACTTTCCAATACGCTCTGGACGCCGAAAAGTGTTTTAACATTTATTATGCCAATTCCTCTTAGTTCCATAAAATATCTGGTAACATCCGGCGCTCTTCCTATCAGAGTCTCATCACTTATCCTGCATATCTCTACCGCGTCGTCTGTAACCAGACGATGTCCCCTCTTTATAAGCTCAAGAGCGGCCTCGCTCTTGCCGATCCCGCTCTCACCTGTAATAAGGACTCCTTCACCATAAACATCAACCATTACACCATGGATGATCTTTCTCGGAGCCAGCTTGATATGCAGCCAGCGGATCACCTCTGCAATAAAGGTCGACGTATATTCATGAACCGTAAAGACCGGGACTTTATTGGCCCTGGCTATCTCTATCACTTCCGGTTCGGGCTCCAGTCCCCGGCAGTAGATCATACATGGTATATCACACTCAAATACCTTCTCATATCTTCTGAGCCGCTCTTCCTTTTCAAGATTCTCAAGATAAGCATATTCAACATGTCCGATAAGCTGCGGCCTGTCAATATCAAAAATATCGAAAAAGCCCGCCAGTTGGAGGGCGGGCCTGTTCACCTCAGGCACCGTAAGATATATTCCTTCTATGTCTAAGTCCGGTGTCAGATTTTCTAATTTCATTTTCTCCACGAGGCTGGTCAGCCGTACACCATCTCTATAACTCATTATATTTCCTTATCTTCCGATCAGTTGCCATATCGGATTGGTATTATAAATAAATGTCAGCACCTTATTGCTGTTTATGTCACTAAGCATAGTCCTGCCTGCATCGGTACCCGCAAATAATATCAGGAGACACATAAGAAGCCATACTACAAACAATCCCTCTACCAGGCCTATCAGAAGACCTCCAAACCTGTTCAATGTCGTGACTCCGGGGAATTTTTCCGCCAGCTTTAAAATGGCAAATATTATTCTCATGATTATATAAACTATCAAACATATAGCCAGATATACTATTACCGTCATTATCATATTCGTTATGCGCCACGATACAGAATTAACTACTGTAGACTTAAGTGTGGCACCCGCAGATCCTAACTGATCCTTTATATCCGAACCGGTCACAGACAGATCGGATCTGATATTTGCCGGTATCGGCAGATTCTGAAAATAATTATTTACTGTTTCGGAAATATCAGTCGAATTAGCCTGTATATAAGACTTTTCCCTGTCCGAAAGCGTATTATCTCCGCCATATGTTTTGATAAGATTATTAAAGGCGGCATCTTTGCTGATCTTTCCGTCGATCAAAGAAGCCACCTTTTCATTCATCGACTGATAAATATGCGTATTATTTTTAAGCCAGGCCGTTGTCGGACCTGTAAATGCTCCAGCCAAAAATACGCATGCTATAAGAGTGACTGTTGTAAATACTATCCTGAAGAAGCCTTTAAGCAGGCCTACAACTCCAAAAATAAACAATATCACCAACACTATTAATCCGGTATTTGACATATATCCCCCCATTATTTAAGCCTGATCCTCTGTACATACCTCTCATTAATAAGAAAATATCGGCTCTTCCCGCCATTTGAAATAAAAGCGAGCAGATTATTATCGAGCTTCTGCTGCGTGATAAATTTTCCGCTTGCATCCATTACTCCAAATGCATGGTTTCCTTTCATGATAACTCTGCCATCTGACATGTTGTATGTATCATACTCTGCCCCGAATGTTCTGTCACATGTCCTGCTCCCGCTGGCATTGTAAACCATTATACGGTTAGGATGCTCCTCATTACCGGATGGCATAACGAGAGCCATTTTCCTGTCCCCCCAGATGACTTTGCTGATCTCGCCATCAATAACAGTTTTCTTACTCTCCTGAGGTCTTCCGTTAAAAGTATAGTAAGTAACTGAGTTTTCTGACACTGCAACTGGTGTCGTATCTGAGATGAATCCTATAGCTCCTATAATCTTCCCATCGAAATTATTAAACTCTCCAACGACCCTGTCGTTGTTTCCAGTATTGCTTTTTGAAAAATCATAGAAGGCAACTCTTGTACTTACGTTGGCTCCACTAGTCTTAACAAACGAAACTGCCAGTTTTGCTGCATCGCCGGAAATAGCGATATCTACCGGATATCCCTCTCCTTCTAAAGAGGTCTTGACCGTGTAAACGAGTCTTCCGTCTTTATTATAGAGGTTTATATAATCCTCGCTGTTATTCTGCAGAACTGCAGCTACCGCCCCCGATCTGGCAACCTCAAGCTGAAGGATACTATACTTGGTCTCAAACGCTCCGACCTGTCCGCCTTTATTAAATATCATTATCTTGTTGCCCTTGATATCCCCTACCGCAACCATATCACCATTGATCTTGCATTGAGGGCTGGACATTGAATAGGCTATATTCCATTTTTTCCCACCAGAGGCATCCACATATTCAGCTCCTCCCGTAGAATATCTTATATAGCCTTTTTGGTACTCTTCATAACCAACGGCCTCTTCGTCCTCTCTACCGGCAGATGAAACTATTTTATATGAAGAATAAGTTCTGACCGACATTATAAAAACTATCAGAAGCACGATGGCTGCGGCAATAATACTGATAATTATTATCCTATTTCTCCGCTTTCTCCTGCGCTGTCTGATCTTCTGTCTCATCTGATACAGTTCATCAGTGGTATTGAGTTCTTCCGAGATTTCCATATTAGCCATAATATTTCCTTAAATCACTTATTATTTCTGTAATAGTTGATAAGACAGCCGTCAGATATAATACGTCTCTCATCTTCAGTGAGCGCTGCTGTTCTGACTGTGAATTCTTTCATTCCCTTGTTTACAACATATGCTTTGGCCTCTTCTCCGCCGGATCTGATTATTTCCGCTATATCCGGAATGAAGATATAATCCCCGTTTTCAAACGGCAGATCTTCCTGATCCACTAAGAAAGGCAGCATTCCCCAGTTTATAAGATTGGATCTGTATCTCTTAGTTGCATATTCTCTTGAGATATTAGCCCAGCCGCCAAGAACTTTCTGGCATGATGCTGCCTGCTCTCTGGCAGATCCATCGCCAGGCTTCTCGGCAAATATCGTACTTCCTATTCCCGTATTTTCATTTGTTATTTCATAGTCTTTTTTAAGGATATCCAATATGGATCTGAGTTCAGGCAATGCTTCCGTTACATCTTCACCGGCTCTTCTTGCAAGCTCCGCCTTCTGGACCTCTTTAGCCCTTCCAACGTAAGCCGGATCCTTTCTTGATAATGCAAACTCGGCGAGCGCAAGCGGATTGGATCTGTATGATGATGTCTCACCCGATGGGATCAGTTCATCAGTTGTAGTTACCGGATCATGTATCTCAGATACGACCTTGATAAGAAGGTTATCTGTAAGATGTGACATCTCAGGCCAGTCCTTGATGTTAGGTCCAAATCTGAGCTCAGCATCGCTCCGGGCCTCACCCCTGCTCTCAAATACCCTGTTCTCATAAATAGCTGAGTCAAAATGGTAGGCAGGTCTTGTATATTCAATATCCACAAGATCTGTGGCAGGCGTTAAAAATCCCTTGTTAGCCGCAGTTGCCGCGATCGAACGTGCATCCATGAGCGCAACTGAAGAGATCTGTCCGCTTTGCAGTTTTGAACCCTCCCTGTTAGGGAAGTTCCTTGTTGTATGTCTTATAGAAAAACTATTATTGGCCGGTGTATCTCCCGCTCCGAAGCAAGGCCCGCAGAATGCTGTCTTTATTATTGCACCCGTCTCCATAAGATCCGCCATGCATCCGTTTCTCAGAAGTTCCATATAGATAGGTGTACTGGCCGGATATACACTGAGTGTAAATTCATCACTTCCTATGGAACATCCCTTAAGAATATCTGCTGCATCAGTGATATTTTCATATCCTCCGCCGGCACATCCGGCAATTATTCCCTGCTCGACATAAAGCCTGCCATCTACGATCTTGTCCGTGAGAGAAAGTGTGACCTTATCCCCCAGGAGCGGCCTGGCCTTTTCTTCACATTCATGCAGGATATCTTCAAGATTCGCATTCAGTTCTTCAATAGTATATGTATTGCTTGGATGGAACGGCATAGCTATCATAGGTCTTATTTCAGAAAGATCGACATATACCACGCCATTGTAGTAGGCTCCGTTCCCCGGTCTTAATTCCTTATATCCGTCTACCCTTCCATGGATCGCAAGAAATTCTTTTGTCTTCTCATCAGTTTCCCAGATAGATGAAAGACACGTTGTTTCCGTTGTCATTACATCAACACCGATACGGAAGTCCATAGACAGATTCGCAATGCCTGGTCCTATAAACTCCATAACCTTATTCTTAACATATCCCTTGCTGAACACCTCGCCTATAATAGCCAGTGCAACGTCCTGAGGACCTACGCCCTTCACAGGTTCACCCGTGAGATAAATAGCGATCACCTCAGGACATGGAATATCATAAGTCTTTCCAAGCAGCTGTTTAACAAGCTCCGGTCCGCCTTCTCCTACTGCCATCGTTCCGATCGCACCATAGCGTGTATGACTGTCCGAACCCAGGATCATTCCGCCGCTCTCAGCCATCATTTCTCTGGCATATTGGTGTATTACAGCCTGGTGAGGCGGAACAAAAACACCGCCGTATTTCTTGGCAGCTGAAAGCCCGAATAAATGATCATCTTCGTTTATAGTGCCTCCGACTGCGCAAAGAGAGTTATGGCAGTTAGTAAGCACATATGGGATCGGGAACTTTTCAAGTCCTGACGCCCTCGCAGTCTGAATGATCCCAACATATGTAATATCATGGGAAATGATCTTATCAAACTTAACTTTTAAATTCTCCATATTCCCTGACGTATTATGGCTGTCTAAAATTCCGTATGCCATTGTCATTGAAGAGCCTCTTTCAGGGGTCATGCCTCCTGTTTCCCCTGCAATAACAGCTGCATTTTCAGCTGTATCTTCAATAATCTCTCCTTTGATGTAATAAGCTCCATTTTCACTTAATCTGATCATCTGTTTCTCCTGTCGCAATTTATAATATTATAGATTCTCACTGATCGATATCTTCAGTTCTTTTAATTCTTCTGCTGAGATCTCTCCCGGCTCCCAGACCACATTAACTGTATCTCCCTTATATCTCGGAATAAGGTGCATATGAAAATGGAATACTGTCTGCCCGGCGATCTCACCATTATTCTGGACAACGTTAAGTCCTTCCAGGTCAAGGCTTTGCTTTAATGCTCTTGCTACTTTTACCGCCACTTTAAATACATGTCCGGCAAGCTCATCATCCAGCTCATAAATATCAGCCACATGAGCTTTGGGAATAACGAGCACATGGCCTCTGCTGGCAGGACCTGCATCAAAAATAACCTTTACAATTTCATCTTCATAAAGGGATTCCACAGGTATTGCCCCGTTAGAAAGCTTACAGAAAATACAATCGTCCCTAGTCATATACGATCCCTCTCCTTCTGGTAAAAAATATTTCTTATCATTGTAGCATATTTGTATTTGTAAATAAAATATGCCCGCTCACTCTGAAAAAGCGTAAAAAGTCGCTTTACAGCGACTTTTTACAGGCTTCTTATTTCTTAGCGATTCGGAAGCATCAGCATAATAACTATTAAAATGCTTATACCACATGATACTGCCACTATCACTTTTGCTTTCGCGACGATGATCTTCCTTATTTTGTTTAAAATATCGCTGACTGCCGCTTCCCTGTCCTCTGATTCTATATCGCCCTCAACACCATGTTCTGCTTCAGCTTTTATACTATTTAGCCCTTCTGTCAGCTCCGGATCATATATTTTTCTCTTAAGAGCATTTTTAAGCTCAATCTTCTTATCCGTGACCTCTTCAGTTTTTTTCTCCTCCAGTTTCTCATATCCATCAAAAAGCTTCTTCATGTCAAAATTATTACTGCATATCTTCTGGTAAACTCCATATATATAGACCAGATCTTCAGGGTCCCTCTGATAGTCAAACTTTTCTATTACCCTGTCCCACACACTGCGTATTCCTTGCCTGAAGTCACTTATCTCTCTTCTTATCCCCGGAATATAAATAAATTTATAGCTTCTGATCTCAGGGTCATAAAAGAACGTCTCTTGGTCCAGATAGACCTCATTTATGTCCAGCAGGTACTCATCTATCGTTTGAAACAGCATATCAAAGCTCCCGGCTATACGTATGATATCCGTCAGCTCTATTCTGTCATTTTCACCTGTAAACATTTCACTAAAAGATCTCAGACCTGTAATATCATAATAGATGTTTCTTTCTCCATTAAAATTCCTGCAGGTCAGATCAGTCAGTATCTCTATCCTGTTTCTTAACACTATTTGCTCCGTGTACTTCTTATCATGACCTCTATCCTCACAGACTATATACTTTCTGTCATTTTCATTTCTTATCTCTAATAGTTCCATTTATTACACCCTTTGTTCCTTTTACAAGACAGTTATACTTTCTTAGATCATATGATGGCGAGATCAGCTTAAAGCTTTTTCTATATTTAAATTCATTGAATCCGGCAAATAAAGGGATCTTCATAGCAGATCGTCCCTCTATTGACAGTTCTATCTCTTCGCCCTTCAGCAGATTTCCGCTCTTATGGTCAAATCCGATATCACCGGGATCGAACATAATGCTTTGGTCTTTTATTTCTCTTTTAAGTGATTCTCTCGCAGTTTTTTCCGTCCCGTCAGAAAGATCTCCATACTGATGATCTATAACCTTCCTGAATGCCCTTGACCTTGACACGACCGTATTGCATGAAAACACCGCCAATCCTGCCAGGGCAAGACAGATGATCACAAATACCGGAACTACGACAGAATTTTCGATCGTCCTCATATATTCATATCCTCCATATACTTTCTGCTGTGATCTCCATTCCTATTCCCGCAGCTATGAATGGTATAAATGCGTATATTTTCACTCTTTTCATGGAATATAGGCAGGCATTGGTCATAAGCAAAGTCACACAGGCAAATATAAATACCCAAACGCTTCTTTCTATCCCCATGATCATGCTTACTATAAAAAACATACTTATATCCCCTGCTCCTGCACCACCCCTAGTCAAGAGCATGACAAGCATTCCCACGATCAAGCCTGCTGACCCTGATATAAATCCCTGCAGGAGATCCTTATCCAGTGTAAGATTCAGAACTATGCCGATCATTACTCCTGCGGCCGCCTGCCACACGCTTATGCTCTCCCTTTTTATATCTTCTATTCCAAGCAGGCCCGTATATACAAGTAATATTACTGACTCAATCATTTTTTCCCACCTCCTTAGAGCACAGGCAGCGCCCGCCTACATGCGAAAATGGTATAGCTATTATTTCATGACTGATCTTTTTACATTTGCCATTGGTATGATATCTGTCCCCATACTTACTTATATACACGATGTGGCTGCCCGGGACCGTTTTCTTGCTGCATGATTCGCACGCTCTGTAGATCTCCCCGTTATAATTACGTTTACTTCTGACCTCATCCTTTTTTAGCTGCATCAACTTTGGCTGAAGATACGAGCAGTTTCTGTCTTTGTGATAGACAGTTCCAGCAGGTGTTATATAGACCATCTTCTCATCTTTTTTATTCTTATTTATCTTTTCGTCACCTGTCCATGCATAGCTATATATCTCCTGACTGACCTTCAGCCCTTTTCCGGTTATGATATTTACAGGCAATTTCAGGCTATATGCCGTTTTTACTTTGATCTCCGCATTGTCTTCGACTACGCGGAGATTTTTTATCAATATTCCCGAACTGCCTCCAATGATCTTTCCTTTCAGGCTGTTTCTCGCAGATACAGTCCTGTTTACGGCGGCCCTGATCTTCGCCCGGGTCACTATATTTACAGCTTCCGGTGAATTTCCCCTGATATTCATTAAATAAGGCAGGGTCTCACTCTGCCTGACCGCGGAGATAATGGACTCTCTTATTTCCATTTCGACCCCGATCATGAAAATAATTGAAATTATACTTAATATGGAAAATATAAAGATCGGGGTCAAGATCGCAGCCTCCAGCGTAGTCGAAGCTGTAAGACGCACCTTTAACAGGTTGATCCTTGCAGCCGCTACCCCTGCCTTATGTTCTTTCTCTCTTAAAGGCACGCCTTACACCTCCTTATTCAATTCATATATGAATACTCCATATCCTTTTTATATCTCTTCCTGTAAAATGGCATACTAAATACGACACTGTTTACCTGCGAAAACACACAATCTCTCATTCTGAACATTTTCTTCCCTATCCCTATCTCTCTCCATTCGATGATATCCATTGCCCTCATCGCCAGTTGACGCTTAGGCTTCATAAGCAGCATCCCTCTTAAGAACATTTTATAATCTGCCCCTGTTTTTCCTTGATATTTCTTGGGTCTCAGCCGTAATGTAAGCAGTTCTGATAAGCTCAGATTCCATGTTTCATTGTTTTTTGCAACAGGTATCTTATCCCCCTTATAAAGTGCCTTCAGATCGCATATAGTCTCACCATAAGCCCATAAGGACAAAATCCCATATATGCCTGCCTTCACTATCAAGGGGTTCAGCGTAAATCCAAATATTACCAGTGACAGATTTCTTGCCTGGCTTTTCTTTTCCGTACTTGTCATCAGATATGCCATGTTGACACCCTCTCTTATAAGCGCTATCCGCCTCATAGCAGCCGCAAGGTTTGCTTTATCATTCTTTTTACCAAAAAGAATATATTCAGTCTCATAAGATAAGCCTGTCTGATCTTTACCTTTTTTACTTTCAAGATAAGAATCATACTTCCTGATAAGATATTCTTTAAACAGGAGTTCATCCAACTTGCCTGTTTCTTTCCACCTTTTACTGCTGCCAAAGTCTGCATGCCGGTCCTTATTTAATTCATTCTGCCGCCACGACTTTATTTTTAATTCTCTGTCTGAAATATCTGATTCAGGCAGAACAAGGTCACATATATTCTTTTTAAACAGTTTTTTTAAGCTAAAATATGATCTTCTTGATGCTCCGTCTTCTGTCTGTTCTTTCAACTCTTTCTCATTCGGAACTTCCTCTATATAACCCCAGTTCGGCTTTTCTTTACCTTCAAATTCTTCAAGTTGTTTTAACTCTTTCTCACTGAGATCTCCTTTTTCCAGGTCGATCCCATCCAGAAATTTATAGCCTTCTTCTACATGCAATTCTTCCCTGCTGCCTGACTGAGGTCTATTGGTCAATTCCTTGTAAGCTCTTGCTATGATATCTGCCTGTCCTTCTGTCTTCATATAATCAACAGCCTGGAGAATAAAAAAATCACCTCCATTGTCTGTTATAAATACCTCTTCGCTGGTCGTGACAGATCGTATTGATACCCCGCTGCCGGACAGATTTTTATGTAATATATCCTTAAAACGTTTATCGGCAGATACTCTTTCCGATAAGACCAGGATCCCAAATTTCTTAAAAACATCGCTTGAATACCCGGCGAACGCCGATTCAGAAGAAAGGAGACACGCATTATCTACTCGTGCCAATATAGATTCGTAGATCGAAAATCTTATTATTATGGTGAAGAATCCAAAAAGACATATAAAGACCAGGGCTGCAAAAACAGTAAGACTTCCCTTTAGCCTATTATTTCGAAAAAATTCAGATTTCATCATACCTGATTAGCCTGGCCTGACATCTTGCTCAGAATATCATTTACGACGCCTGTGATCTGCTTTTTAAATATAATGACAAGGCTTATCAGCACGATCGTTATCAATATAATCTCCACTACTCCCATACCGTTTTCATCATGTGCCAACTCCCATATCTTCTGTTCTACATTCATTTTCCATATTATAAGTTTATTCATTTATTACCTACCTTTCTGTCCAGAACGACATCATTGCCGGAACCATAACTATAACCATTATTATCCCTAACATTATCATCATAGGCAGCAGCATCTTTGTTCCTGCTTCTTCCGCCTTGGTCCTTACAAAACTTTTTCTTTTGCTGAAAGCTTCATCTACCTCATTCTCCAGTAATATACTCAGATCCCCACTTCCTTTTTTTATGTTATCACTGAGATAATTCCCAAGCTTCTTATACTCCTTGACCCTGCAGTCACGTCCATATCTCATGTATGCTGCCGCCTCACCCATTCCGTTATTTATCCTTGATAAACACTCCAACAGGTTCTCATAAGCCATTCTTCTGTCTATAGTCTTATTTTTCCTTTTATCCAGATAATCTTTTACTACCAGCTGAAGAGAATTAAAAATGCTTATTCCCGCTTCATAAAATATAGATAACTTACATGTCAGAAGAGCATAATCATCTAAAAGTTCCTCTCTCATGCTCTTTTCTGCCTTTTTCTTTTTTTCTCTTTCTCTGGCTGCAAGCAGCAAGCATACGGCTACACCCACCGGTATAAATATCCAAAACGGTATATTTCCTGTTCTTTCGAAAAATTCTACCCTTTTCCCGTTTACACTACTTGGCAGATCCACTTTTTCTCCCGAGATATCTGCTTCATTATTTACCGCTACCGCACTTTCTATCTCTCTTAGCTGCTTATCATAGCTGCTCACAACAGGCCCCTTCACCTTCAGTCTGTATTCGACCTTGTCTTTTAATTGTCCTGACTTAAGACTTCCGGCTATAATAACTGCCTTTTCTTCATTTTCATTCATTTCTTCGTTGATGACCTGTCCATCCGGCAGGACTGTCTCCGGATCCGATGAATCCCACTCTATTGAAACTCCGTATTTTTCAATATACGAAGGAAGATAAAGATTATTTCTTATGTTTTCATCATCCGTGTTGGATCCAAGGTGTCTTTTGTTTAAAAGATCCTTGGCTTTTTCTATCCTTTTTTCAGATTCTTCTTTATCAGGCCTTCTTCCATCTACCTTCAGACTGATCGTATATGATTCTTTTCCATCTATTAAAGCTTCCAGCTCCACCTCCTGCATATTTTTAAATTCCGGCCTGTCAATACTTAAGATCCGCTCTTTCCTGAACGCTCCGGATATAAATGCCAGCAGACTAAGTATCACTGATGTAATGATCACCAGTATACAAATCCCTTTCAGACTAAGTTTTTTCTTTATCACTTTCACCACCTGACCTCTTAAACAGGTATATCCACTATTTTCCCGATCCATTTTATTGATGCGGTATATAAAACTGCACATATGACCATCCCCATCACCCCCGGTCCGCTGCTGTACAGCGGGTCAAGAAAGCCGCCTAAACTGAATTGGAGATAGAGTATAATAAGGACCGGCATGGCAGACAGCAATCTTGCTTCTAATCTTTTGCCGCTTACAAGCGTCGTTATCTCCCTTTTCAGATTGTGCTTTTCCTTCATCCTGTCCGTAGTTTTTTGAATTATTTTCCTTATATTTCCTCCTGTTTTTCCGGCATACTCATATATATAGGCAAATTCTTTCATATCTTCTATTCCGAATTCTTCCGCCATCTCAATAAAACACGCTTCCAATCTTTCGTTATTCCCCAGTCTCTTATCTATAAGTCCAAGATGCATGATAAATTCCGATCGTTCATAAACTCCCGAGATATCGCTCCACGCTGTTTTAAATGCATTTTCACTGGAGAATCCCGCCTGTAATGCAAATGAAAATGAGGTCAGAAAATCAATGAACTGATCTTCATATTTCAATTTTCTTTTAAGCTTTATAGTTTTCATACCGGACTTGTAAGCCGTCATCCCTAGTGGAATAAATACTGCTCCCATCCAGATACGTTTGAAAAATATCTGCCCCATAAGCAGACATAAAGCAGCTGACAATACAAACAATACGACCTTAGTAAGCATAACTTTATTTATTGATAAAAAATAACTTCGGCTTTCCACTCTCCTCTCTAAGTTCAAATACTTTTTCAAGTTCAACTCCTTCCTTGCCTACGCCTGATACCTTCGAAATCTCAACTATTTTCCTCTCACCGTTTTTTGATCTTTCCAGATGTACGATTATATCTATTGCCGAAGCGATCTGGTTTCTTATAACACTTATCGGAAGATCTGCTCCCATAAGCACCATCATCTCCAGACGAGTAAGCATATCCCTGCAGCTGTTAGCATGTCCTGTAGAAAGACTTCCGTCATGTCCAGTATTCATAGCCTGCAGCATGTCTACCACCTCATCTCCACGTACTTCACCTACTACTATCCTGTCCGGTCTCATCCTCAGGCTCGCCTTAAGCAGATCTCTGATAGTAATGGCATTCTTCTCTTCCAGATTTTCCTGTCTGGCCTCTAATCGGACAAGGTTGGGCAGTCCCTTTAGATTCAGTTCCGCGGAGTCTTCAATAGTTATTACTCTTTCATTCTTAGGGATAAAATCTGACAATACATTAAGCATCGTGGTCTTCCCTGACCCTGTTCCTCCACTGATGAATATGCTCTCCCGCTTTTTGACTGCATCCTTCAAATATTCCGCCGCTTCACCGGTCAACGTCTCCTTCTCTACCAGATTATCCATATCTAAGCCATGTTCCGGAAATTTTCTCACTGTTATGATCGGCCCGTTTATTGCGACCGGCTCCAAGATCACATTGACCCTTGATCCATCCTTCAATCTGGCATCAAGTATAGGTTTTCTTATATTCACGACTCTGTTTACCTCAGATGCTATCTTTTGGCTGATGTCTTCAAGATTCTCAATACTTTCAAAGCACAGACCCGTGTTCTCGATACGGCCTCCTCTTTCGACAAACACCGGTTCCAGTCCATTTACCATGATCTCGCTTATGCTCTTATCCTCAAGAAACTCTTCCAGAAGTCCCAGACCTCTGATATCATAAAAGACCCTTTTTCTGATCCTTTCTCTTTCGGATATACTTAATATGTTTTCTGCATATTTTTTAGCCAGCGCCTCATCTATCAGGTCATATACCATTTCATCCGGTATATTAAAATCTTCTCCCCTGTCTGTTTCCAGTGTTTCATACACTTCTTCCTTTATCGCTTTTATTATCTTATTTACAAAAGAAGCCCTTTTTCTGCTATCCATCCTATCCATGATTTCCTCTGCTCCATACCCCATAAGCATCCGTTGAAAGGCCTCAGATCTTCATCCAGGTCTAGCTGATGAAATTTATCTATCAAATATGATCTACCTGATCTGACCAGATAGCTGCTGAATGCATTTATCCTCCCTTCCTCACCTCCCCGCAGGATATCGATCTGTCCGCATATATCCATTACCTGCACCTGTTTTGAATAGGAGCCTCCCATTTCCAGAATGACCTCATCGATCTCCAGTCTTTCACTGAGCATAGTCAAAACACTTTCCAGCTCTTCCGCTTTTATCTCTTCTATATCATCAGGGCATGAGCAGGGTGAAATAAAATAAAAGCCATTGATAGACTCCACATAGCTTTCCGCCTCCTTTAGCCGCCCCATCCTGTATTCATAAAAAAGGTCCGACATACTGTGTGTATCATTGAATTCAAAACTCTTTCCTAGGCTGTAGAATTCTTCCATATTCATATATAAGACTTTTTTTGTCATAGACAGCCCTTCAGATAACCCCAGCGCATATGCAGTTTTATACCCTTGTTCTCCAAAAGAAAAAATTCCTCTTATACGAGTACACTCCACAGCCTTTCCTTTATCTTCAACATTTACATGCCTTCTCCTGCACAGGTCTTTATTTTTTTCAATTCCGTAAAAAATATTATCTTCATTCAGATTCATGAATATATCTCTGAATACCGGACCATACCTGCAGACCCCCTCGTCTTCATCCGTATAATTCTCAGATTCTGTTAATTTTACGATCTTATGTATATTTAGTTCGTTAAACCGTCTGTCAAGCATCCCTTCAGCTGCGATAAGGATATGTATGTTCCTGTTCTCCATATATGAGCAGGCCAGATCTTTATCTGTGAACGAACTGATATTAAAGCTGTCAGCAGCCTTATCTGAGAGAAGCCCTGATAATCTTTTCAAAAAAGCTTCATCAGGATCAAGGATCACAACCTCTTTACGTTTATTCATAGAGCTCCTTTTCTGTATTCAGTTTTTAAATGGGAAATTAAGAAATAAGAATATTATTAGAATGTATTTCATTTTCTAGAAAATGTAAGATCATAATATATTATTATTAGAATTATGTCAATATTAACAGAATATAATATATTCCAAAAAGGACCTCGAAACATAAACATCTCGAGGTCCTTCCAGCTTAATATGCTAAAATATTATATTCGATTATTTGGTAGCATTGATCACATCGGCAGGAAGTTTAATAGTTTTCTCGCCATAATCCTTGAAATCCATACTTACGTCAAATTTACTTACATCTACCTTGGCGCCTGATCCTATATCTCCCATCATAGAAGCTCCAAGACTCTTTAAGTCTAAACTAACCTTAGCGGGATGATGAAAATATATTTTCTCCGGTTGTAGATACTGACTTTAAGGCTTCTTCGAGCACATCGCCATTTAATACAACATCCACCTTGTAAGCATCTTTTCCATCGATCTTCTCAGTCTTGCTATTTACTTTCGCATCTGCCTTACCATCAACGATCGACTGATAGATGCTTGCGGAATACACATTATTGGCTGAGTTTATATCTGTAGTTACCTTGCTCCATTTCCTTCCGTTCAACGTCCTGATCCTCTGACCGGCCGGCCGCTGACACATTCATCGTGCCCTTGAAGTGAGAAGCAACTGAAGGCAGCTGCGCAACATCACCATTCATATCCATTTTCATCTTCATATCTGCATGAACACCTGATGCATATATAGCTGCCTGGAAATCAATACCTTCGTTTACAGTATAACCTTTCTCCTTAGGCATGTTTTCGATGACTGCTTTTGCAAGGTCAGCAGCTGAAACGTTCGTGCTGCCACCGCCTGCACTACTACATCCTGCTAAGATGCTCGTTGCCGCTACCGCTACTGCTCCAAGTGAAATCAATCATGTTTTCTTCATAACTCCTCCAAAATAATTAAAATTAGCTTACATTCGCCATAGTAATTTTATATTCGTATACATAACTAAATCAAGAATCTTTCATAGTCTTTACACGAAATTGAAAAAATATTCTCAAAATCTCACCTGCAGCAATGCTGCAAATTATAAAAGATCTGTTAATCTATGTATCTTATATAATCTTTTTTTCTTTCAGGCGCCTCTGTGATAGGTTCTATTGGGTAACCTACCGCAAGATTGCCAATGCCTTCAAAGTTTCCAAAGATACCAAATGCATGAAGTATGTTCTGTGCAGCTTCCATTTCAAATACTTCTCTGGCCCTGTGTACCCAACAAGAACCAACTCCCTGATCCTCAGCTGCCAGCATCATGTTTCCCATGACCAGACTTCCATCATATACATGTGTAGGATTATCCTTATCAGCTAAAACTACCAGCAGCGTCTGCGCTCCGTAAAAAGGATCAAAGTCCTCGGGTTTTCCCATTACTTTTGCGTTCATCTTTGACAGCATTTTTATAACAGCCTTATTTGTAATAACAGCTATTATAGGAGACTGGAGATTTCTTCCGCTAGCCGCATAAGTTCCGGCTTCTGCGATAGCATCTATGATCTCTTCCGGTACAGGTTCCGGTAAAAAATCTCTATAGCTTCTCCTGTTCTTTATTACATTCAGTGTTTCACTCATAGTAGCCGCCTCCCGCTATATATATTCTTTTTTATGGATTTAGGATAAGTGTGCCTGTATTCCCCGCAAGCGCAGGTTTTGCACTGTCCAGAGCTGCAATAATGGCTTTTCCGCCGGGCACCGCCTCAAGAAAAGACAAACAAGCCTGCACCTTCGGCAGCATGCTTCCGGCTCCGAACTGACCTTCCGCCATATAAGCTCTCGCTTCTTCGCCGGTAAGTGATTCAAGCTCTTTCTCCATTGGTGTATTGTAATTCAGGCAGACCTTTTCCACTCCTGTAAGGATCATAAGAACATCTGCTTCCAGTTCAACAGCAAGTTTCGCTGCCGATTTATCCTTATCTATAACAGCTGTAACCCCTCTTGGGCCTGATTCGGTCTCTATTATAGGGATCCCTCCACCGCCAACTGTTATAACTACATTTCCGCTGTCGACCAGCTGTTTCACCGTAGATAATTCCACTATCCTTTTAGGCTCCGGTGACGCAACGACCTGACGATAGCCTCTTCCCGCATCTTCTACGTATATATCTCCGGTAGAGGCTGCCATCCTGTCAGCTTCCTCCTTGGTATAAAATCTTCCGACAGGCTTGGCAGGGTGTTTAAAAGCTTCATCAGTTTCGTCAACGACTACCTGCGTGATGATCGTAGATACAGGCTTATTTATTCCTCTCATAGCAAGCTCGTATCCAATAGCCTGCTGAAGATGGTAGCCTATGTATCCCTGAGACATGGCTCCACATTCTGTATATGGCATATTTGGTATCTTTTCATCTTCAACAGATGCATATGAAAATGCCAGATGTATCATACCTACCTGAGGCCCATTTCCGTGTACAACAACAACTTCATTGCCTTCTTCGATAATATCAGCTATTGCTCTCGATGTTTTTTTCACCAGCTCCAGTTGTTTCATTGGAGTATTTCCCAGTGCATTGCCGCCTAAAGCCAAAACTATTTTACTCAAAACATTCACCCTTTTCCAAAACAATTATATTGTTTTATTTTTTATTTTTTCCCGATATGTGAAAAAATTGCCTGAAAAATTATACCAGAAAAATCACAGTTTGAGCCACCTATTTTTAATGCATTGCCTGAAATCCCAACTTTCCTTCCACGGTTCTCTCTCATAGTCTTTCGTGTCTCTGAAAAGCTTATAATTCCAATAAAACCATCCTTCTGTATTTCTCCATGTTTCTAATTCCATTTTAGCCACTCGCCTGTACCGTTTAGCCTGCTCTTTTTTGTACTCCTCCGGAGCAAGGCCTTTTTCAGGCATATCTCCCGCATAAGAATTATTTATACACCATTCTCCGATCAATACCGGTACTGACTTAGACGCCAGCTTGAGTCTTACTTTATCCATTCCCAGATATGCCTTGTACATAAGCGGATCATGTATCTTGGTAAAATTTTCCATAGCTGATAAATAAATATGAGCATCTAAGTAGACATTTCTGAATTCATTTCTCCTGAAGAAACAGTTCCAATTATGCAGTCTGAACCCGTCATGAAAAACGATAGCCTTATACAAAGGCAGTATCTTTCTAAGGTTCCAGTAGACAGTTTTGTAGAAAGTCGTTAAAAATGCAAAAGGAACGTGACCGGAATTTCTTACCTCAGCAGGATCAGCCGCCTTGCCCCTGGTTGGAGAGGTCATGTACACAGACCATGATATCGGCTCATTCAACACCTCGATGCCAAAAAGCTTATCATGCCCTCCATATCTGTATGCCAGTCTCATCAGCACATTAATTACGAACCTCACATAAGCGGGATCCTTATGCCATCTGCAGACTCCAGTGATACCTCCGTTATCGTATCCGTTCTGTCCGCCCGGTGCAGTATGAAGGTCGATAAGTATCTTCAGGCCGAATTCCTCAGCCCATTTAAATGCCTTATCCAAATATTCTATACACCCGATAAACGGTTTCACATCACCAAATATAAAGTACGGCACCGGGATCCTCACTGTATTCATTCCTTTGGTTTTTATATAAGCAAAATCTTTCCTGGTTATATAAGTATCCCGATGTTTTTTTAAGCGTCTTTCCAACTCTTCTCTCGGCAGCTTTCTAGCCAGCCATGTTTCATCCTCTGCGTCAGTTCCTGCAAAATTCTCCGGTTCCATCCACTTTTCCAGAACAAGCCAGTTACCAAGATTAACGCCTCGAATTTTTTCATCCATATACATCACTCACTCTTTCCATTCTGTATTCCAAGACTAATTCTAACATAAAAGCATTAAAAAAAAGGACTCTGCAGTCCTTGATAATTTCTGACGTATATTTTCATAATACACTGGCAATAAGATTTTTTGTATATTCCTCTTTAGGATTCTTTATCACTTCATCAGGCGTCCCTGATTCCACGATCTTTCCTTTGCATATGACGACCATCCTGTCACACATTTCCTGTACTAAAGCTATATCATGGCAAATGAAAAGAATAGACATTCCTGTCTGCTTTTGAAGGTTTTTAAGAAGTGCAACTATCTCTTTTTGGATGGTAACATCCAAGGCGGAGGTCGCCTCATCACATATCAGCACTTCTGGATCTATCGCAATAGCTCTTGCTATAGCAGCCCTCTGGCACTGCCCGCCGCTGACCTGATGCGGATATCTTTTTATCATCTCAGGTACGATCTCACACATGTCGAAGAGTTTCTCTACTCTTTCCCTGACTTCCTTACTGCTCAGCCCTCTGTTATGGAGGCTCTCACCTACACTAACACCCAAGGTGCGTCTTGGATCAAATGAATCATGCGGAGACTGAAAAACCATCTGAACATGCTTATAATATTCTCTCTGCGCACGGCCTTTTACATTTGTCACGTCCTCGCCGTTAAATTCAATCTTGCCGGATGTTGCATCATGGAGTCTTGTTATAAGCTTCACGATAGTTGATTTACCCGAGCCCGACTCCCCTACTATGCCTAGAATCTCACCTTTTTTCAATTCAAAACTCACATCATCTACTGCCGTAAAATCAGGCTGACCGCTTTTTTTAAAAACCTTCGTAAGATTTTCAATTTTTAAAATAGTTTCCATATTCTCACCTATCAGTCTAAATGCAGGACTGGAACTGCTGCCATAAGCTTCTTCGTATACTCCTGGCTCGGATCATCCAGGACCTGCTTTGCCTCTCCATACTCAACGACCTTACCATCTTTCAGAACGAGACAGTTGTCGCACATAGCCCTTACAACTCCAATATTATGAGTAACGATTATTATGGATGTATTATATATGTCCCTTGCAGCGATAATCTCCTCCACGACCTGTTTCTGGACAGCTACATCCAATGCACTTGTCGGCTCATCTGCCAGAAGTATCTTAGGCTTTAAAAGCATAGCCATACATATGCTGACCCTCTGGTTCATACCTCCAGACAACTCAAACGGATAAGATCTGAGCACTCTTTCGCCATCCGTCAGTCCTATTTTCGCAAGCATTTCGCAAGCCTCTTTATTAAACTCTTCTCTGGAGATACTGATATGCTCTGTCATGCTTTCATATATCTGGTCTCCGACTGAAATGATCGGGCACAGAGAAGTCCCCGTATTCTGAAAGATCATTCCCAGTTCCGGGCCACAGAGTTTTCTCATCTCTTCTTTCCCGAGATCCGGCAGATCCTTCCCTTCATACCATATATCACCTCTGGTCACCATGCCGGCTTTTCCTAAAAGCCCCATAGCAGCTTTAATAAGCGTGGATTTTCCGCTTCCAGACTCCCCTACTATTCCCAGGATCTCGCCCTGTTTAAGAGAAAAACTTACATCCTGCACTACTACTTTCCCATTGTATGATATATCGACCTGATCATAACAAAGTATATCTTCCATATTATCCCCTAAAAACAAAGGGGCTCTTCATCCCAAGTTTTTGTTGTGAAAGCCCCTTTGTACGTTTTCCTGCCTATTTATCAGATTACGTAATTATTATTTCTTGTCAAGTTCTGCCGTTATTTCATAATAGTCACAAGGATGCGCTACAAGTCCTTTGACATTAGACTTTGAAACCAGGCTCATCTGAAGATGTGATGCAAATACATATGCATTATCATCAAGAAGTATCTGTGACATCTGAGTAGCAAGCTTGCTTCTCTTACCAACATCAAACTCTGTCGCTAATTCCTTGGCAAGTCCGTCCAGCTTCTCATTGCTGTACTTCTCATAATTGCTGGTAGATGTTGAAAGCGCATGAGTATTGAAGAAATATGCCGGATCTCCTGTTGGCGCTGTAACCATAGCTGATACATAAATATCATACTGGCCTTTCTTCCAGAATTCCTTACTGTTAGCTGTACAATTTACCTGAACGTCGATTCCCACTTTTTTAAGAGAAGCCTGTGCTGATTCTGCAAGGAGAGGAAGTTCCTGACGGCTAGGATATGTCAGCCAGTTAACTGTAAGCTTCTTTCCATCCTTTTCTCTGATACCGTCACCATCTGAATCCTTCCAGCCGGCATCTTCCAGAACCTTTTTAGCGCCCTCGATATCAAATGATTCAGCTTTTACAGTGTTGTCGCCGAATTTAAAGCTCTTAGGGAACGGGCCTACGGATGTCTCACCATGTCCGCCAAGAAGCGTCTTTACAAAGCCTTCCTTATCGATTCCCATAGAGATAGCTTTTCTTACAGCCTTATCCTTCATCACCTCTGACTGGAAGTTCATCTTTCCGAAGAACTGACGGCTGGTAGCTACTGAAGAAATATTGTAGCTGCTGTTTTCAAAGGTCGGATAACTGGCATATGGAAGACCATATGCTGCATCTATCTGTCCTGACTGAAGAGCCGCTGTCATTGTACTACCATCCGTGATCGACTTAACTGTAAGCTTATCTATCTTTGGCTTTTCAGAACCCCAATATTCATTGTTCTTGGTAAGCTCTATCTGGGTCGGTGTACATGTCTGAGCAACATATGGGCCGGTACCTGCAACTATAAATTCTGTGCTAGGTACACTTGCGTCCTTGACACCGCCCTGTCCGTACTTCATGTCGATAATGCAGCCATAAGGGTCTGCAAGCGCATTTACAAGAGTCGGATTCGGAGCTGTTGTTTCGATAGTGATCGTATTTCCTTCAGCAACTATGTTCTTGATATTAAGCTCTGAAGGTGCTCTGTCATGCTTAGCCACAAGATCATCAAGACATTCTTTAACTGCCTGACCGTCCATAGTCCTGCCTGAAGAGAATTTAACCCCATCACGAAGCGTTATCTTGCAGTGTGTATTGTCGATATATTCATATCCTTTCGCAAGCCATGGATGTACCTCCATAGAATCTGAATATTTAAAAAGCGTTTCACCTACACCGTAACGAAGTGTACTCCATCCGGAATAGCTTACATGAGGATTAAGACCTGCATCCCAGTTTTCCTCATTGTATGCGGTCGTTCCATAAACGAAACTCTTCTCTCCTGATACCGTAGTTCCACCGCCGCCTTTACTGCCGCATGCAACGAGAGGAACGGCCATGCCCGCTACTAATCCCAAAGTCAATAATTTTGTTTTCTTCATTTCCCACATCCTCCTAAGCTGTGTAAAATCGACCCTCATCCGTTTTTTGCAGATGGTCAATTTCTTTGTTTTGGATCCACATAATCTCTTACTGTGTCACCGAGTAGATTAAATATCAATACTGATATAAAAATTGCTATGCCGGGTGCAAGTACAAGCAATGGCTGAGTCTGCAAGAAAGTTCTTGTCGAACTCATCATACTTCCCCACTCAGCCACCGGAGGCTTCGCCCCCAACCCAAGATAAGAAAGCCCGGCAAGTTCCATCATCATCGTTCCTATATCCAACATTGCCGTCACCATGATCGGACCGATTATATTAGGAACTATATGAATAACGATTATATGAAAATCATTACCTCCTGCAAGTTTCGCCGCACTCATATAAGTGCATTCTTTCTGAGCCAGTGTCTGGCTTCGTGCAATTCTGGCATATTTCGGCCAGTTAATGGCCGCCAATGCAATGATCGCATTGTGGATACCGCCTCCAAGAGTACCGGCAACCGCCAGGGCAAAAACAAGCCCCGGAAAAGCGAGAAAAACATCTGATACTCTCATAATTACCGCATCCAGTTTTCCGCCTCTCCATCCGCTTATAATTCCAAGTACCGTCCCCACAACAGAGATAATGGCTACTAAAATAAGCGTTGAATAGATACTGGCCCTGCTTCCCACAAGTATTCTTGAGAACAGATCTCTGCCATACCTGTCAGTTCCCAGCCAGTGTTCAGGCGAAGGCGCCTTAAGCGCCATCGAAAGATCCTGTTCATTCGGGTCGAACGGGCACAACTGTCTTGCAAATATCGAAACCACGAGCAAGACTCCCGCTATCGAGGCAAACACAATAAGCTTCGGCAATATTTTATTTTTTCTGATCTTCTGAACTCGAACAGTTGGTGATGCACTTCTCATTTCCTATCACCCCCTAACCTTATTCTCGGATCAAGACGATGATATAAAAGATCTGTGACTAGATTGATAACAACGAATATTATCGCCATCCATACCACATAGGCCTGGATGATCGGATAATCTCTGACTGTTATTGAATCTACTGCCAGTTTTCCAACTCCGTCCCACATAAAAATACTTTCTACGATAGCGGTACCTCCGAGGAGGCTTCCTACTGACATAGCAAGGAGCGTAACTATCGTCAGCAATGACGATCTTAAAACACTGCCCCATAAGATGACCTTGCCTCTCACGCCTCTTGCCTGAGCTCCCACAACATATTCCTTGCTCAGCTCATCAAGTACCGCCGCCCTTACCTGTCTCGTATATTTTGATGCCATAGATATTCCCAGTGTCAGAGTCGGCATTATTACACTGGTAAAATCCGTGCCCGTCGACAGGACCGGCAGTACTTTCAGTTTTATGGCAAACAACTCAAGCAAAAGCAATGCTACAAAGAAGTTTGGAAGTGAATTGCCGACAAATGTACATACTCTGATAATGTAATCCGTCACCTTATTCTGCTTTACCGCTGACCATATCCCCAATGGAACAGCCACTGCGATCGTAAAGATCACTGATGTCAGTGTCAAAAACAAGGTCGACGGCAACTTAGATACAAACGTGCTGAATACAGGCTTACTGGTAACATAACTAACGCCCATATCTCCCCTTAACATTCCGCCCAGCCACAGGAAATACTGAACGATAAACGGCTTATCAAGACCAAGCCTGGCTCTGGCCTGCTCTATGATATCTTCAGACACTACCGTTCCTGTATTGTTATACATCTGTGTGATGGCATCACTTCCGGCGAGTCTCATCATCGCAAATGAAAGCAGTGTAATGCCAAAAATGATCGGTATCAGCTGAAGAAGCCTTTTTGCAACATATTTTTTCAAATTTTAAAGCCTCCGGTCTTATTTTATTGCAGCCACCTTGAAGATAGGTGTTATAGCGTAACTGATCAACTCTTCCTTGCTGAGGACCCTCTCCCCTACTCTTTCGTCGGTGTCGATACTGTCGAAGCCCAACTGTTCCAGGGTCTTCACGTCCCAAGCCGGACGATTGGCTGTAGTAAGAGGTGTTTTTCTGGCTATATCCTCCATCCAGTCATTATCAACGCCTTTTCCATCCTGATAGCTGTCATATACCCCTTCTTTCTCCAGCTTACTATGATATTGCCTGGTCAGTTCCTTTCTTTCGCTGTCATACAGAAAAGTGTACCAGTTAGCATCAAAGTTCAGAAGGACCCCGCCTTTCTTCAGCACCCTGTGCCACTCGGCATAAGCTCTTTCCGGCTCCTCTAATACCCATGTAAGATTCCTTGAAATAACTATATCAAATGTATCATCAGCGAAATCAAGCTCCTGAGCGTTCATCCTTTCAAACGTGATATTGTCTATAAGATCCCCCGCATTAAGCCTTGCCTGCACAAGCATCTCTTCCGTATAATCCACTGCATTCACTCTAAAGCCCTCTTCTGCGAGGATCACCGGGAAGAACCCCGGACCAGTGCCTATGTCAAGAATCCTGATCTCTGATCTCGGTCTGTCCGGCATGTATGACAGGATCTCCTGCTTCCACGCTTTTCGTTGTATTCCCGCTAACTCTTTATGGTTTTCAAGAGAATAGCCTTCCGCTCTTCGAGCCCAGTAAGATTCTATTTCATTAAGTAATTCTGACATGGCTCAGCCTCCATATTTAATATTTAATATTTAATTTATACTTTATTTATAAGCTATTTTATCGAAATCGTTCATTATCTTTAACCCCCCATAGGGGTTGAATACTTCCTTGAAAGCCCCGTATCTATGCGCTTTTACGCAAGTCCATATAAAAGATCTGTCTTTTTCCACTTCACCGTGCCAATTTTTTACATATCTTTTCATATTCACTGCTGTAAATACTGCCTCTTTCCCATATAAATGAAAATTTATGCTTTACATTAAAATCTGTCAGTTCTATCTCCTGTAAGATTCCATTTTTTATCTGTTTTTCAGCCGCCGGATAGTACATAAATGAAATTCCCATATCCATTTCCAGCAACTGTAAGATCGCATTTATCCCGCCTATCTCCATATTTGACCTGAAATCACTTATCGACATATTTTCTTTTGCTATATGCCTCTCAAATATAGCTCTGGTTCCGCTTCCCTCTTCTCTTATGATCAGATTTTCATCCAGAAGATCATCCAGCTTTTTTACCTTTTTACCGAATTTATGTTTACTGCTGGCCACTGCTACAAATCTGACATTATCAAAAATAATAGAATCAAAGCTTTCTTTATCATAGTATCCCTCTACAATGGCAAATGATATTTCTCCTCTATGCATTTTATCAAGCAGGACCTCTGTATTTTCCACAAGCATCTTTATATCCGTCCCGGAGTTTTCTTTTATATATTCAGCCAGACTCTCGCATATACAGTAATCACCGATCGTTCTGGTGACCCCAAAACTTAAACTCGTCTTCCCTCCGGAAGCTTCTCTTATTTTCGACTTAAGCACCTTCTCATCGTTATACAGACTATAACTCGCCTCCAGCAGGACCTTTCCGGCTCCCGTCAAGGTCAGCTTTTTGCCTTTATAGTTAAAAAGCTTCTCCCCATAGTGATCCTCAAGAAAATGTATCTGCTGAGTCACGGCCGGTTGTGTCAATCCCAGTTTCTCACTCGCCCTGGTAAAATTCATATCCTCGCAGACCTGCATGAAAGTCTTCAATCTGAAATCCAACATACTCAACCCTCTTTCTATAAATTAATTTTATCTTAAAATAAATATTTATAATTTTATTTTATCTGATTTTGAGTATAGACTTACAGGTACAAAATAATCAATAGAAAGGAAGTTCTGAATAATGTTTCTTAAGAAAAATGGTCCCGGTATCTTACTTACCCTGGCGATCGCTATACCTTCCTGGTTCATAGGAAGACAGGTACCGGTAATAGGCAGCGCTGTTGCCGCCATCCTTTTGGGCATGGCTGTTACGATGATCTGGCCGAAAAAGGATATTATGGAGCCCGGCATAAAATTCGTTTCAAAAAAAGTTCTTGAATGGGCGGTAGTCCTCCTGGGCTTTGGAATGAATTTAAATATCGTCTTTAAGACAGGCCTCCAGTCTCTTCCGATAATCCTTTGTACCATAAGCGTTTCTCTGATGATCGCATATATACTTCACCGAATTTTAAAAACACCGACAAAAATCTCTGTTCTTGTCGGTGTCGGATCATCCATATGCGGCGGGTCAGCTATAGCCGCAACCGCTCCTGTCATCGACGCCGACGATGATGAGGTGGCTCAGGCCATATCTGTCATATTCTTCTTTAACATAATAGCTGCAGTTATGTTTCCGGTTCTCGGCCAGGCTTTAGGTTTTTCTACCGTCAGCGGTGACGCATTCGGACTTTTCGCGGGAACCGCCATAAATGACACCTCTTCCGTAACGGCTGCAGCATCCGCATGGGACAGCCGGTTCGGACTTGGAAGTGCTACACTGGACCGTGCCGTAACAGTAAAATTGACACGAACTCTGGCTATCATTCCTATTACTCTTATTCTTGCTTTTGTAAGAACGAGAAAGGCCCGTACATCCGGCCAAAACGGCAGTTCTGTCAATATTAATAAAATATTCCCTTACTTTATACTCTTCTTTATAGGCGCTGCATTGGTCACCACTATATGTATAAATAACGGTGTACCATCCTCCGCATTTGACCCGCTTAAAGAACTGAGCAAATTCATGATCACCCTTGCAATGGCTGCGATCGGTCTAAAGAGCAATATCGTCAAGCTTATAAAGACCGGCGGCAAGCCCATTATTATCGGTGCCTCATGCTGGGCGGGCATAACCTGCGTCAGCCTTATACTGCAGAACCTTCTGGGGCTTATGTAATAAAAAACTCCCACAGATAATGAATGGTGCGTGTCCAAAGCATAACACCGGAATCTGTGAGAGTTTTTTCTTTATATTTTTTACTTTACATATGTGTCAACAAAACTGAACACACTCTTCCAATATTCGTCGCCAAGCAGATAGGCTGATTCTACATGCCCGGCGCCTTCAGCAACAAGAAGCTTCTTATTCTCTCCCGGCTTATTGTCGTACAACTCTTTTTCCATATAAAACGGAATAAAATTGTCTGCCGTTCCATGAATAAACATCATAGGCTTATCTGCTTTCTTCACCTGAGCCAGAGCAGAAGCCTCCTTAAAGTTGTACCCCGCCTTATTATCAGCTATAGCACTTGCCGCATCCAATACAGGAAATGAAGGCAGCTTAAATCTAAGCTTCAGTTCTGTCGAGAATACATCCCATACTGTAGTATAGCCTGAATCCTCAACAAATGCTTTAACAGAATCCGGCGTCTTTTCTCCTGCGGTCATAATGGTCGTGGCCGCCCCCATCGAAACACCCTGTATAACGATCTGAGCCTGACTGTCTCTTTGATTTATCCAGTCTACCCATTTAAGTATATCATCTTTATCCAGCCATCCCATGCCGATGTAATCGCCCTCACTTTTTCCACAACCTCTGAGATCCGGAATAAGCACCTGATAGCCATGATCATGATATCTCTGTCCGCTTCCGAGCATTCCCCTGTGGTCAGACCTGTAACCATGCACGAGTATGACCCACTTATGGCCCGGATCATTACCGTAGTAATACCCCTTCAGTTTTAAATTATCGGGGGATACTACCGTAACCTCTTCCTCTTTTAAACTTTCCAGAAACTGCCTTTTACGCTGGTTCTGAGCCATACGCCCTTCCTGTATCTTTTTTTCCGCTTCCGTGGTAGACGCATTGCTAAGTGTCACATTTCTCTCTCCGCCATCACCGCTGCGCCCGATAGCGTAGACGACAAGATAATTTCCTACCGCGTAAACGACTATAATGGCCGCTATTACGATCGCGGCTATTACTCCTCCCAGTATATAGGGCCATTTACGCTTTTTCTTTTTAATTTCAGCAGTATTTCCCACTAATTTCCCCTTCTTTGTTAAACGTTGATTTGTCAACATTTTAACATTTTTCTTGGGAAAATCAATTACTTTCTAATTCTTTTTCTTATGAAGACTGCAGCGATACCAGCGGCGGCAGAGCTTACAGCAGAAACCACATACAGACCGATCCTTGATGTATCGCCTGTCTCAGGGATCTTCTTACCGTCTGCAATTTTACCCACCTTATCGTTGTTGCCGGAATTATTGCCCGGTTTGTTTTTATCCTGCTTATCTTCAGGCTTTGTATCGCCTGTCTCAGGGATCTTCTTACCGTCTGCAATTTTACCCACCTTATCGTTGCTGCCGGAATTATTGCCCGGTTTGTTTTTATCCTGCTTATCTTCAGGCTTTTCAGCCTTCTCAGCCTTCTTTGCCCCTACATGAATGATCTTATTCTTAGGCTGTTTCAGAACAACTTCCATAGGGCTTCCGATCATATGATATCCCTGCTGGCCTCCGTTCATTTTTGTTGTAAACATCTGTCCATCTACAGTTTTGTCATATTCTGTAATAGCCTTAAGCCCTTTCTCGCCTTCCTGTACTAGCTTTTCTTTCCCCTCTTCAAGCGTTGTATCTTCAACTCTTTCAGTAGCGAAATCTATCTCTTCAGTACCCGTAGTTCTTGGCTCCCGTCCTTGTACGACCTGCCTGGAGAAATCAATATCCATCTTTGCATTAAACTTCAGATTATCTAGATATTCCATATTAAGAACGAGCTTATCCAGGTCCGCATTGACCGGAAGTTCAAATGAAAATACAGTGCTGTGGTCTTCATTTTCCCTGTATGTTTCTGAGTGTTTAGTAACTTCCTTGCTTCCAAGCGCCTCCACAGGTACTTCTATGCCGTTCAGATAAGCTTTCATCCTTCTTACTGACGGTGCAAATCCGTTATATGACATAAATGAAAGAGTATATTTCCTCTTGCCTGCATTTTCTTTTACATTTACACCTGTCCTCATAAGAAAATTATCCATATTACTATCGATTTCCTTCAGCTTTGCGTCTGCAAGTCTCAATGGATAGTTCTTACTGCCGTCTTCCGGCGTCTTAGCGTTGTCTTTCTCAAACTGCCTGTTGGCGTCTTCATATGCCTTCCTGTCATTTACGCGTATTATCTTCTCAACAGGCTCTTTACGATCCAGCACTTCTTTCCCCATAAGCATGCCGGTATTAACTCCATTTATCGCCTTATACTTAAATGCTATCTTCTCTGTGCCGTACTTTCCTTCCTGCTGCACATACACATCTCCCGGCTTCAGGTCTTTATCCTCAACAATGCTTATCCCATAAGGAACTTTTACATATACTTCTGCTGTAACGATACCATCCATATCTTCATCAGATATAAGAAGATTAGCCTTCTGTATCGCTGCGCCATCTCCTAGAGCCTCTTTCATCGGCATAACATAAAGAGTTGTTTCGATCTTGGTTTTTGGTCTTCCGGCTATCTCAAAACGGTATGTTCGGCTATTGCCTTCCGCCTTGGCCAGATATGCCTCCTTTACTGTTCCTTCATCGTTATACCATAACCTTGCCACGCTTACCATTGGGACCCCATTTTTAAATGTCGGAGAACTGAACTCAAGAAAATGTATCTCATAAACTGTTTTTCCATTTTTCTCTTCATATTTGACCTCATGGCTAAATGTATTGTTCGCCATAGATGGCTGGCCGTTCTCCAGGGTATGCTCCATCATCGCCTGTTTTACCTTAGGAGCGATAAGATCAGGTATAGGTGTCGGAAGAGGCGCATTCGGCTGATTAGGTGCATTCGGAGGAAGCTCTATCCCGGGAGCTTCGTTCAGTGTCACCATCAGATTGACATTTCTGTACGCGTACTCCGGATCATTCTTAATAGGATTCCAGTGCAGCTTTAACGGTATCTGCTTTCTTGGCTTTCCCTGCAAGGCGAATCTGAAATAAGAACTTGTATTATCTCCGGGCGCGGCTGCTTCCTTTACTGCCTCGACCTCATTACCTTCGACCCTTGTCCATACCTTATCTGCAGACTCGATCTTGGTCGGGGTGCTGCTCCCGGATATATAAGAATTAAATGCCTTAAACATGATCCGGTATACAGTAACATCCTTATCCTTAAAATACTGATAGACCATCTTCTGATCCATAAAATCAGATGCTACCATATCTAAACGATCTTCTTCATCATCCTCCATATCAAATTCATCTTTATAGAGCTTTCCTTTTGTTTCCGTATACTGTGACGGATCAAGCTCCGGCATGCCGGCTCCGCCTCTTGTCCCGCTGAGACTGCCTGCGAGACTCATTATCGGATCCAGACCTTCGGCGTTCACCGCTCTGATGTTAACAGACAGCGCTCCTATCGCTAATCCAAAACCTAATACTGCAACTCCAACTTTCTTTATTCTTTTCATAGCATAACCTCATATTTTCTAAAATTACAATTCCACTAAATATATCCCCATATATTCCATATACTTTTTCAAGTACGGAAGAGAAAAAGTAATCAAGTAAATCGTTAGACTACGCCGTTATTAGTCTATGCTAACCAGTTTTTTTTGTCAATTGCTCTTGAGTTTTTCTTACAAAGATATTTATTTTGTTTAAACATCAGTCTTGAAAATCACACTTTTTTCAAATTTTTCACCGTTAATTAACAAAATAAACAGAAATGCCTGATTTTGACATTTTCTTCAGCACTTTATGCTCGTTTCCTGCTTTCCTCAATTCTCAAATTGTATAAGAATTGATACACTCAAGGCCTAGAGCGGGGGCTCTAATTTGGAAAGGAGATTTAAGCTATGAAAATCAAAAATCATTTAACAAAGTTTGCAGTTGCAGGTTCCGTATTTGCTATGGCAGGTCTCGGATTAGCAGGTTGTGCAAAAAATGACAAACCTGTAGTAGAAGAAGTTAAAAATACTACTTCAGCTTCAAGCAAGGGGCATTCTGCATCTGACGTTAAGAGCGCTGATGATGCAATCGCACTCTTAAAAGCTGGTAACGCTGACTACATTAAAGGTATTGATACAACTAATATCTCTGCGAAAACTCGTGAAGAATTAGTTTCCGGTCAATATCCTTATGCCGTAGTTGTTTCTTGCTCTGACTCACGTGTACCGGCTGAAGAAGTGTTTAATGCCGGTCTTGGTGAAATATTCACTATAAGGACAGCCGGTGAGGCACTTAATTCAACTGATATCGGATCTGTAGAGTACGGTGTTGAACATGCAGGCGCTAAGGTCGTCGTTGTTATGGGACACTCAGGCTGCGGCGCTGTTGCTGCCGCTGTTGAAGGACATGCTACCGGCGATATCAAGACCATCGTTGATCAGATCATCCCTGCCGTAAACAAAGCAAAGGAAACTGAGAAAGATACTAAGGCGATAGCTTCAAAAGCCGTTGATATCAACGTAATGAATCAGATCGAGACACTCAGAAAGAACAAAGTTCTTAAACACCTTGAGGAAGAAGGAAAAGTTAAATTTGTTGGCGCAAGATATGATCTTTCAACAGGTGCAGTTAAGTTCTTCGAATAAGTTATGACGATTTCCGCTGTTGGTCTCTGACAGCACTAAAAATATTGATCAAAAAAACCAGTTGTTACAAATAAAGTAACAACTGGTTTTTGTATGCGGATATTGATTACATCAGCCCCATTAAATTGACCATCTCGATTGCTGAAAGAGCACAGTCATAGCCCTTGTTGCCCGCTTTTGTTCCTGCTCTTTCTATAGCCTGCTCTATATTCTCTGTTGTAACGACGCCAAACATTACCGGTATCCCTGTTTCGAGAGACACATGCGCAATTCCTTTTGACACTTCATTACACACATAGTCATAGTGAGTCGTACTTCCCCTGATCACGGCGCCTACACAGATCACTGCATCATACTTCCCTGATCTGGCCATTTTCTGCGCAACCACAGGGATCTCAAATGCTCCAGGGATCCACGCGGCAGTGATGTTGCTTTCATCCACTCCGTGACGAACAAGACCGTCAACAGCTCCGCTAAGGAGTTTATTCGTGATAAACTCATTGAATCGTGATGCGACTATACCGACCTTCATACCCTCAGGTGCAACTACTTTTCCTTCTAATACATTAATTTCGTTCATTTATATTCTCCTAACATTTATTCAGCTGATCTTTTAAATATCTATTCTGTTGAAAATATGCCCCATTTTGATCTTTTTAGTTTCAAGGTATCCGCGGTCATACCGCTGCGGTTCGATCTCAATAGGGACCCTTTCGGTTATCTCAAGTCCAAAATCATTTAATCCTTCTATTTTTTCCGGATTATTGGTCAAGAGTCTGAGGGACTTAACTCCCAGATCCTTAAGTATCTGCGCTCCGACCCAATATTCCCTGAGATCCGGTTTAAATCCCAGAGCAATGTTGGCTTCGACGGTATCCATCCCCTGTTCCTGCAGAGCATAGGCCTTTATCTTATTTATAAGACCGATACCGCGACCTTCCTGACGCATATAGAGGATAATTCCGCGGCCTTCCGCCTCCACCATTTCCATGGATCTTGCAAGCTGTTCTCCGCAGTCACACCTGTAAGAGCCGAAAGCATCGCCTGTCAGGCACTCTGAATGGACCCTTGTGAGTACATTCTTTCCATCTCCGATATCGCCCTTTACAAGCGCGACATGATGTTCGCCCGTAATATCATTGACATAGCCATACATCTGAAAATCACCATGCTTGGTCGGCATCTTTGCTTCCGCCTCTTTTACGACATGTTTCTCATTGATCTTAATATGATCCTGAAGCTGTTTTATCGTAATAAAGGTGAGATCGTATTTTTTCGCCAGTTCCCATAGCTTAGGCGTTCTCATCATAGTCCCGTCATCATCCATGACCTCACAGCATACACCGCATTCCCTGAGTCCCGCCAGTCTCATAAGGTCTACAGTCGCCTCCGTATGTCCGCTTCTCACCAGGACACCTCCGTGTCTGGCAACCAATGGAAAAACGTGTCCCGGTCTTCTCAGGTCTGTCGGCTTCGTATCCGGGTCTGCGCACTTTATCATAGTAAATGAACGTTCCGCCGCCGAGATCCCTGTCGTTGTATTAACATGGTCTACAGAAACAGTGAAAGCTGTCTGATGATTATCTGTATTCTCGGAGACCATAGGCGGAAGGCCTAATCTGTTCGCTGTCTCTACGCTCATAGGTGTGCATATAAGTCCTTTTGCAAGACTTGCCATAAAATTGATATTCTCTGTTGTTGCATATTCTGCCGCGCAGATCATATCGCCCTCGTTTTCCCTGTCGGGATCATCTGTTACAAGAATGATCTTACCTGCCCTCAGACCTTCAAGCGCTTTTTCAACTGTATCATATTCATACTTCTCTGAATTTATATTTTCATCACTCATCTTATATCCCCCTGTCAAAAACCATTTTCCGTAAGAAAATCCTTTGTGAGCTTTGATCCCTTTTTAATATCTTTCCCGCCATAAGAATTCCCGTATGGAAGGAGCAATTTTTCTATATACTTACCTACCGGGTCATTTTCCAGATTGACCCTATCTCCCGGCTTTTTCCCGAGGAGGGTAGTTTCCTCGCCTGTATGCGGAATTACCGATACTTTAAACACATCTTCATCCACATATGCCACTGTCAGACTGATACCGTCTATCGAAACGGAACCTTTTTCAACTATATATCTTAAAATATCATCCGATGCCCTGATCGTTACCCATATGGCATTTTCTTCTCTCACCAGAGAATATATAACTCCCGTGCCATCTATATGCCCTGAAACTATATGTCCGCCAAACCTTCCGTTCATAGGCATGGCTCTTTCCAGATTTACCCTGTCTCCTGATGCCAGGTCAGATAAAGAGCTCCTGGCCACCGTTTCAACCATTACATCAGCCACGAAAGAATCCGTCTGCATCGATACAACTGTAAGGCATATGCCGTTAACAGCGATAGAATCTCCTATATTTGTGCCTTCAAGCACCTTACTTGCTCCTATCTTCAGCTGTCCCGATCTTCCGGTCCTTTTAAATGAGATGATCTTACCTGTCTCCTCAATAATACCTGTAAACATTACCCCTCCTTTCTCACTTAACAGGCCTGTATGTAAGACATATATCTTTTCCTGTGATCTGTGTGTCCGTTAATTCAAATTCAAAAGCTTCATCCGGAGTCTCGACCCCCTCACCTTCTACAGGCGACCTTGCCTTGCCTCCAAAGATCTTGGGAGCAATGAATACCTTTATCTCATTAACAAGCCCGCCGGCTAAGAGGCTGTAATTTAGTGTTCCTCCGCCCTCTGCCAGTATCGAAGCTATCTTCAGCTCTCCCAGTTTATACATAAGCGCTTCAAGCGATATTCTTCCATCCCTGTAATTTTCGATCTTTAAAAGCTCTACTCCGCTTTTTTTCAGGATTTCCGCCTTTTCTTTATTTTCCTCAGTAAAAACAAGAATAGTTCTGTACTTATCTGCAGTCTTTACGATCTTGCAGTCAAGCGGGATCCTCATCTTGCTGTCACATATGATCCTTACAGGATCTCTTCCGCCCTCTATCCTTGTATTGAGCATAGGATCATCTGCAAGGACCGTGCCTATTCCCGCCATGATCCCAACATACTTATTTCTGTATCTGTGGACCTCCGCCCTTGACTCTTCTCCGGATATCCACCGGGACATACCTGTCTTAGATGCTATCTTCCCGTCCAGTGTCATCGCATATTTCATGAGGACAAATGGTCTGCCGCTCGTTATGTAATGGAAAAAGACTGTATTAAGACTGTCACATTCATACTTAAGAAAATCTTCCACGACCTCGATACCGGCGGCCCTCAGCTGCCTGACTCCAAGACCGCTCACCTTAGGATTAGGATCTCTTGATCCGATAATTACCCTGGCAAATTTATTTTCTATAATGGCCTCTGCGCATGGCGGGGTCTTACCATAATGACCGCACGGCTCAAGCGTCACATAGATATCTGCGCCCTCTCCTGTGTATCCGTTCGCCTTCATGTCCGCAATAGCATTTCTTTCCGCATGCAGTTTTCCATATTCCTCATGGTAACCTCTGCCGACTACTTTTCCATCCTTAACGATCACCGCTCCGACCAAAGGATTGGGATCTACCCGGCCAACGCCCTTTTTAGCCAGTTCTATAGCTTGTCTCATATAAATTTCCTCAGCCATGCTCCCTCCTTCGTCCGAACAGATCCATAATATAATTGCTTTATAATATATTTTGTCAAATAAAAAAAGCCCCGAAAAATTTTCAGGGCTGGAATCTCTATATAAAATAAATAAATTTCGATCTTCTCTCATCCAGACTATAACTGTCGGCCCCGGAATCTCACCAGGTCAGCAGAGGGGTCACCTCTGGTCGCGGGCTCACTGAAAAAACAGTTCACCGCCGGTGGGGAATCACGCCCCGCCCCGAAGATTATCTTCAATTGTCGGATATAATAGTAATCTTTACTATTACATTTGTCAACTTTCCGGTCAGTCCTCAAACAAGTCCGCCTGGTCAAACGGAAAATCGTTGTGGTAATGCGGAAGCACTTCCATCCTTTCAATGGAAGGATCTTCCTTTCTGTTGAGACGGTTCATAGTGGCCTCCATCATATCCTTGCAGATAATGATCTCTTTCAGCTTTTCCTTTCCGTAATCTTTCTTATAATGTATATGTAATTCGTACTTAGCTATGACACTGTCCTCCTGAAATAATCATATTTTCCTAATAATACTTTATTATTGATTATCCTATCAATCCTTTTATAAAAATTTCTATTCCTATAGCTATAAGAATTACCCCGCCTATGATCTCCGCCTTTCCCGCTAAAATAGTCCCAACTCTTCTTCCAATACTCACGCCTGCAAAGCATAAGAAAAATGTGATCACTGCAATTATAAGCGAACAGACCAGAGCCTGAAAAAAGCTATATGACGCTGTTGTAAATCCGACCGACAGAGCGTCCAGAGAGGTTGCTATTCCCTGGATCATCATTGCTCCCAGCGTCAGCTTCTCGACCTTATTAGTCTCTTCTTCTCTGACTCCGATCATTATCATCTTTATACCGACGAATATCAACAGGCCTGCCGCGATCCAGGGAATAGCCATTTCGAATGCTTTGAGCGCTTCTGCCGCCTTCTTTACTATTCCCCAGCCCGTCATCGGCATAACAGCCTGAAGCAGCGCGAATATTCCCGCAATAAAAAATTGCTTCCGAAGCTTCATATTCTTATAATTAAGTCCATTTGACAGAGATACCGAAAAAGCATCCATAGCCAGTCCCACGCCTAAAAACGCGGAATTTAGTATTAAACTGATATTCATTTTACACCCCCTTTGATCTCAATAAAAAAAGACACAGCAAAATGCCATGTCTTTTTTATCGGATATAGAGAGTCCATGTGGCATTATTTTCCCCACATGAGTCTCGCAATTTAAAACAAGCCAGGACTTGCGTCCAGTATGTTGACTTGTTACGCCTCACGGCGCCTGCTACTCCCTCATTTACCAATATTTATTTTAAAACAGAATATCATATTTCAAAAAAGTGAGTCAATGCTAATTTTTATCGGCTCACTTTTTTCTGTCTGCCCGCGATCTGTAAAACAACGATCAGACCGATACCTACGAAGAAGGCCGGCCAGTTAAATACCTTGATCGTTAATGCAGGCAGAGGACTATCAAGCGTTGTCGGCCCCATAACTATTGAATATAAGGATCCTATCATAAGACCTATTATCAGAAATACCGTCTGCGGCCTATATTTTGATAAGGCCGTCTGGATACCCTTGACAACGCTCAGGGCTCCTACTATTATTCCGACCGTGAAGATGATCATTCCCGGCAGATATGAAAAATGCAGGTGCAGAAGTTCCCGCCCCGCCTTCATTATCGGCAGGTAAAGGCCTAAAACAAGAAGTATAGTAGATCCTGATATTCCCGGAAGAAACATCGCCGCGATCGATGCCGCTCCACCGATGAATATATATATACCTGTTGAAAAACTCAGCTTAGATACATTAACACCCGCGGAAAACGTATGTTGATTCATTATGGTGAGCGCAACTACTATAGCTATTCCTACCCCAAGACATACCATTGTGCTGGTCTTGACCTTTACGGACTCTTTCTCTTCATTCAGGACCATCGGAATAGATGCAATAATAAATCCCATAAAAAGAGAACTCACAACATATATATGCTTCTCAAAGGCACTGGTCAGGATCATCACAGAAAGGATCATTCCGACTATCCAGCCGATCCCGATCTTTATCAGATAAATGCCGGCATGCTTTCTTTTTGACATATTTCCATAAAACACATCATTTATGCTGCCGATAAACTTATCGTAAAATCCCATTATAAAGGCTACCGTACCACCGGATACACCGGGCACGCTGTCGGCCAGAGCCATGCAAAGACCGTTGATGATTGTTCTTATCATTCCCTTACGATTACCCTTCAAAAATATAAAAATAAGCGGTTTCAATATATCCATACCTTGTGTACTATATATGAAACCGCCCTACTTTGCAATCAATTACAGAAAATCATTGTTTCTGTTGGCAAGATCCTCAAGAATATCATTAGTCGTCTTAGCTGCTTCGCGTGTATTTTTAGATGAGTCCTGATCCAGGATCGGATCCGGACCTATTTCTTTCTTAGGTTTTGGTGTCTTATCGATCGGCGTGGAGTCTCCTATGCCTAAAGACTCTGCCGCCACACCCAGGCTTGATACTACATTTGCCACGTCACTTGGCATAAATATCTTCGTCGCGCGGCCATCTGAGATATCCTTTAACGCTTCAAGTCCTTTGAGCTTAAGGACGCTCTCATTGATGTTGGCATGCTTTAAGGCCTCAAGGCCCTGCGCCTCTGCTTCATAAACCAACTGGATAGAACGCGCCTTACCTTCTGCCAGTGCGATTTGCGCATCTCTTTCGGCTTCAGCAGAAAGTATTTTTGCCCTCTTGTCACCCTCTGCACGAGCTACGACCGCTTCCTGGTGAGCCTGTGCGTCTGTTACTGTCTGACGGCGTTCACGCTCGGCCCTCATCTGCTTAGTCATGACTTCTTCAATCTCTGCAGGAGGTTTGATATTTTTGATCTCTACTCTATTTACCTTGATCCCCCATTTATCTGTTGCTTCATCAAGAATTATCTGCATTCTCGTATTTATCTCATCTCTTGATGTAAGTGTCTGGTCCAGTTCCATATCACCTATAATATTCCTAAGCGTCGTCGCGGACAGGTTCTGGAGACCTTGGATAGGATTCTCCACTCCGTATGTATAAAGATTAGCATCATATACCTGCATGAACACGACAGAGTCGATCTGCATCGTTACGTTATCACGCGTTATAACAGGCTGAGGCGGAAAATCAAGCACCTGTTCCTTCAGAGAAACTGTCCTTACCACTCTCTCGATAAATGGAATTTTAATATGCAGACCTGCGCTCCATACCGCTTTAAACTTTCCAAGATGTTCAAGAATCTGAACGGTTCCCTGGCTTACTACTCTTAAATTAACGAAAACTATTATGGCGGCGATTATGCCGACAACTATCCATGGAATCATTGCTTTCTCCTTTTCAAACAAAAACAAACGGTTACCAAAAGGAAATAAAAAAAGGACAAGACTCTGTAAACACATACAAGCGCTACAAAGTCTCGTCCTTTTATGTTATTGGCCGGATCTCTTTTGGAGATCGTTCTGACGACCATATAAAGCAGATCTGATCCATATCTGCCGACTACTCCCTTTTGTAAGGAATATAATACACTTTTTCAGAAGCTTGTCAAGTTTCTCTTAATTTATTCTTGCAAATGACCCCAGATTTTTTACCGAAGAGTCTTCCGATGTGGCCGTAGATATTATATGAGCATAATAAGAGCCTTTAAGAAGAACCACCTGTGTCTGATATATATCTTTCGCCCCTATCTTTCCATGCATCTTCAGTGCCGGGACCTTCTCTCCCAGAAAATCCACTTCGACCTTGTTCAGGGTCATGTCTGAATACACAGATCTTCCGCTCTTTTTATTTTTTTCCAGACTGGAATATATGGAGTCGATAATATCTGACTGACTGCGCGTCCTTGTATCCAGACCCAGGTTCGTGATCCTGACGGTAATATTAGCATCCTTCTGTCGGGAAACTGACTGCAGCGCAAGTGAAGATCGATCTGAATCTCCTGCCGCCTCTCCCAGCTTTTTAAGATCTTCACTGCTGGTCATCGTCCAGTTTTCCGGATTGATAAACTTCAGATCGAAAAAAGAACTGGTATATAATCCATCCCTGATGATCCCTATAGAATAGTCCTTGTCGATCTCAGACAGCGCGACTGTCGGTCCCGGGTCTGTCTCTTTACTGTTTCCGCATGCTGTAATACCTATTGCTGCAACACATGCTCCGATAATAAGAGGTGCTGCCCTAAAAAATTTCTTCATATTTCCGTCCTTATAAATAAACAGATAACAAAATTATCGATTAGCCGCCTTTATCATATCCAGGATCTTCTGATTCTCATCCTTTTCGAAGGAAGTAGCATTCAAAATACCATAATAATTTTTATTTATGATGACTACCTGAGTATTATAAATATCTCTTCCTCCATACTGACCCTTTACCCTGATAGCCTGTACATCTTCACCTAAGAATTTAACTTTTTCCTTTGTTATAGTAGTATTGCTGTAGCCTTGGCTCTCATACGTCTTTTTAAGACTAGGAACAAGACTGTTGATCAGCTGCTCACTTGTTATCCCTGAAACTCCGTTCGCCGTCTTGCCGGAAACGAGGTTAACCTTATTATTTCCGGTAGATTCCTGTGCAAAGAAAAGCGTGCTCGTCTTTCCTGATTCAAGGGAAGCTTTAATATCTCTATCATTTATCGCTTCCGCCTTAACCTTAGTGAGCTGAGCGAGCTGGTCTTTAGAAGCTACATACCAGTCACCTGACGCTTCGAATGCCACATCAAAAAACTTGTTGGAATATGATGTGCTGCCGGTCTCTCCGATCGTGAATTCAATGCCCGGATCTGTCTTTTTAGACTTAGTTGTCTCCTTGACCTCAGAGGCCGTTGTTTCACCCGCCTTAGTGGTCTCCACTGTATCTCCGCCCTTGCTGCCGCATGCAGTAAGTGTTGCCGCCATTCCCACCATAGCAATGAAGGCTGTCAGTTTTAATTTTTTCATTATTTCTCCTTGATAAAATTATTTCAGTTCATTGAATAAACTGAAAATGCTCTGTGAAAAGTCCGGTCCCGCGCATGTGACTGTAACACAACACACATATGAATCCTTAGGAAACAGATATTGTGTTGAAACAATGCCGGATCCGTTATACTTTCCGGTCTGTCTCACCGCCGATACCTCTTTACCCGCAAAGGTTATCCTGGTCTTTTCGATCACAGGATCTTCCAGCCCCGTTTTTGACAGATCTGACTGCAGCGATCTGACCATGTCATCGACTAAAAAGTCATTGGTAACGCTGAAGCCGCCAATAGCATCTGCCTTATAGACCGTCACGCTCACATTGCTTTCGCCCTTCTGGGCATACATGTCTATAAAGGCATTATCCGAGCTGCTGTTGCCGGCTATCTTTTCAATATATTTACGATCGGATTCATCAGCTGCGTTATACAGCTTCCAATCATCCGGCACTGTATATTCCAGCTTGAAATAATCATTTTTATACGTTTTTCCCTCGATCATTCCCTTTACAGAAACCGTTTCAGCTGCTTTAGTCTGTGTTGGCTCTTCTTTTCTAGCACATCCGGTCAAAGATAGCCCAATAACTACAAAGGCCAGAATGGTCGGGATCACATACTTCTTCATGAAGAATTCTCCTATTCACTGGTTTGCATAATTTTACACATTTTCATTATTTTGTTCAAGACGACACAATTATACATTACCGTTTCTCTATCCTATGATGATATTAAATGCACAATAGAACAAGAATATTCCAAGAATTATATTTACTGGTCTGTAATATTTTGAATAGAATTTCTGCAACTTTATACCTGCCAGAGCCCATGACATATTTGCAGCTATTCCAAGTCCCACAGCAAATGCTCCAAAAATAAGGAGCTGCCACAGCTGCGGATAAAACGGTACGACATAGGTCGACAAAAGCGCTATCGTATAAAAATAGCTTTTGGCGTTAAGCAGCTGTATAAATAAGCCTGTACCAAAACTGGGCTTCTTGTCAAAACTGTCATTATCGGGATCCGACCTGATCATCTTGATCCCAAGATAGACCATGTATGCCGCCCCCACGTATTTAAGTATATTAAGCGCTGAATGTATGTAAGTACTAAGCCCGAATATAGCAAAGGTACAGGTATACTGGACTGCGAAGAACCCGACATACATACCTGCCAAAACGATCTTACCCTTCTTCCAGCCATGATGAGTCATAGTATTGAGCGCAAGTATATTCGCCGGCCCCGGTGAAAATGAACCTGTGATCATAAATACCATCATTGTAACGAGCATATTTGCTGGCATATTTTTTCCCCTCTCTGTTTCCCCTCCATATATTTTTTAATTTTATATTTTTTTCATTTTATTAACAAGCGAGAAGACTAAAACAAAAAAAGATGGGAGTGAAATATACCCCCCATCTTTTCTACTATTCTTCATACTTACCCTCATCCGGGTAATTAAAATGCAATATCTCATTATGTTTGACCTGGTAATTAAAGTCTTTAAAGATAGCTCTGGCCTCCATCAGCATAACGAAGAGACCTATAATATTCGGAATTACCATCAGTCCGTTGAACATATCTGTCAGTTCCCATACAAGATCGACCTTCTGAACGGAGCCGAATATTATAAATCCTAAGACGATAATAGGATAAATGATCCTCACTGCCTTTGACTTAAATAAGTACTTGATATTGGAAAGACCGAAATAGTACCAGCCTACTATCGTTGTAAACGCGAAGAATATCAACGCTATAGCAAGGAATTTAGCTCCCATGTCACCAAACGCGACCCGGAAACCTTCCATCGTGATCATAACACCGGCTTTACCGGCTTTATCAGCTCCCGTTGCGAGAACTACCAGAGCCGTCGCTGAGCATACAAGTATCGTATCGATAAACACGCCCACCATGGCTACTGTTCCCTGCACCCCCGGGTGAGGAACATTTGCTGCCGCATGTGAGTTAGGGGTTGAGCCCATACCTGCTTCATTTGAGAAGAGACCTCTGGCAACGCCATAACGAATAGCTTCTTTGATAGTCACTCCGACCACGCCGCCGGCAATAGCTCTTGGCGCAAATGCTGATCTGAAGATATCACTGAGCACCGGGCCGATATGATCACCGAATTTAATAAGCACTACCACTGAACCGATAATATAGACCGCTGCCATGATAGGAACAACAAATTCAGCAAAACTCGCGATCCTCTTCATTCCGCCAATAAAGATAAATGCAGCGACCGCCGCAATTATTATGCCTATAATGATCGGCTTAGCTCCAAAAGCCTCTGACACAGCTGAAGAGATAGAGTTAGACTGAACCATATTTCCGACGAAGCCAAGCGCGATGATAATAAGGATAGAAAAAATCACTGCAAGGAATCTGCCCAGACCTTTCATATTCCTTCCGGCAAGGCCTTTGCTCAGATAATATGCAGGGCCTCCCACAAGCTCTCCGTCTTTCTTTTCTCTGTATTTCTGCGCGAGCACAGCCTCAACGAATATCGTTGACATTCCAAATACAGCGGTCACCCACATCCAGAAGATAGCACCGGGTCCTCCTGATACGATAGCTCCGGCTACACCGCCGATATTGCCTGTACCCACCTGTGCGGCAACTGCTGTTGCAAGCGCCTGAAAAGATGACATCGACCCGCTTTTAGCTTTATCCTTTTTGGAAAAAATCTTTCCAAATGTCTCCTTGAGCCCGTATCCAAGTTTTCTGAACTGCGGAAATCCCAGTACGATAGTTGATACCACGCCGAATCCCACCAGCAGGATCATCATTGGAGGGCCCCATAAAAATGAGTTAATCGACTTTACTACTTCAGTCATTATTAATTCTCCTTATGAAAGTTTCATCTTAATTTTTAAATTTTTTATACCATAATTAGTAATAATTTAAACTAAATGATGAATAAAAGCAAGGAGAAATCATTCTTATAATATATGCTCCATACCTATCTTCTGGTGCTTCAGACCGCACTTTTCATAAAACTTCATTGCTGACTCATTGCATGACCATACATTTAAAGTAACGTTGTAGCAGCCTGTTTCTTCGGCATACTTTATAACATGATCGTATAAGGCCCTGCCTATACGCATGTCTCCGGCATTTTCATCCACACACAGGTCGTCTATATATAAGGTCTTTATATCTGTTAATACATTGTCATCAAGGTGCTACTGGAAAACACAGAACGCGTAGCCCTGGACCTGGACCTTGTCCTTCTCATCTGCGAATACAAATACCGGCCTCTTATCATCCTTAAATATATCTCTCAGCTCATTCTCTCTGTACTTCACAGCCGGCCCGTCTGGCCTGCCTTCGTGATGGACCATATCGACCTGTACGAGAAGATCAAGTATTTCAGGAATATCCTTATCGGATGCTCTTCTGATATTTCCGTTTTCCATTGTATTTTCCTCACATATATCCTATATTTACAGATTTATCTTCTTCTCCAGCAAGTAGCCCGTTCCCCAGAAAGCGCCTATACAGCAGATAACTTCAAAGAGGGTCGATGGCCACTGGATCTTTATAAGCTCTGCAAAATTAGATGATATACCACCAGGCATCAATCTCTCAATAAGAGTTAATGCAACGATCAGTCCTACAAATATCAGAAATGATACGAACTTCTTAGCCTTGCTGTTCTGAAGGATAGTTGCTGAAACGGACATAGCAAAATAGGCAAATAAAATAATAGTGAAAAGGGAAATGTAACCCAGAATAACGTTCCATATCGCTATAAGTCCAAGATTGGCGATCGTCATATCAGCCTGTCTTGTAATTACTGAAAGCAGCACATCCACTATTTTAACATCGTACTTAGCCGCGATCATATTGAAATTTAAAACTCCAAAACCGATATAAGCGGCCAGGAATGCTGAAGAAACGATCAGTGTCGTGATCAGCTTGGCGCCGATTATCTTATATGCGGAAAGAGGTGTCATAAATACCATATAACCTGTCTTCTGGTTAAGATCTCTTGAGTAAAGCAAGATCCCGTTTATCATAACAAAAAGTACCGTTATCCCTCCGGCAAATACCAGCGCAGCAAGGAAACCTGCCATTGCACGCTCTTTCCCAAGTCCGACACTGATCGCGTATCCGACCTCCAATGCAGCAAGAATGCCCGCAAATATCGCATAAGCTATCCTGTTCCTCTGCAGTTCATATTTAAACATTGTCCACATTTATTTATTCCCCCTTATTAACCATATATCTCTCTGTAGATATCCGCGATCGATCTGCCCCGCTTCTCTCTGAGCTCCTCGACATCTCCCTGAAGAACAGTCGCGCCGTTCTGCATGAAAATAGCCGAATCGACGATCTTCTCCAGTTCTTCCACCATATGACTTGAGATAACTATCGTGATATCTTTCCGAATATTTTTTATGATCGCCTGCATAATATGGTCTCTTGAGATCATATCTATCCCGTTCATCGGTTCATCAAGCAGGATCAGCGGGCAGTTTCTGGAAAGTGTAATGGCGATCTTAAGCTTGGCCATCATACCGGATGACAGTTCGCGCATCTTTCTGTCAAGCGGCACCTGCATATCCGCCATAAGTGCTTCAAATCTCTTAATATCAAAATCACCGAAAAAATCCTGATGATACTTTGCCACATCCGAGCATCTCATATATGTAAAGAAGTATGGCTCTGTAGGCATGTATGCTATTTTTGCCTTAGTCCTCCATCCGATATTTTCACCGTCAAGCGTGACATCTCCGCTGGTAGGCTGTGAAAGTCCTGCCATTATCTTCATAATGGTGGATTTACCGCTTCCGTTAGGTCCGATCAGCGCATATACTTTCCCGGATTCAAGCAGCATGTTTAAATTATTTAATGCAACAACTGAATAATATCTCTTTACAACATTTTTACATTCTAGTCTCATAATAACTTCTCCCCCGTTTTATCAAGATATTCCATGAGAATCTGCGGAATATCCTTAACGAAATATCCAATTTCCTTCATCTCGGTAAGAAAACCATCTATTATCTCTTCCATACGTTTATTCTTAAATCCTTCAATAGCTTCCTTGCTTTCAGTAATGAAGGTCCCTATACCCCTTTTTGTAAACGTCATCCCCATATGCTCCATCTCTGTGTAGACACGGGCCGCAGTATTGGGATTGATGCCGTACTGAAAAGCCAGTTCTCTTGAAGACGGCAGTTTCTCACCCGGATGTAAGCTGCCGCTGATAATCTTATTTCTGATATTTTCTATCACCTGCAGATAAATTGGAACATTTGATTTAAATTCCATATTTAACTCCTTCTTTAAAATACAAACACATGTACTAGTAAGATAGTACACTGGATCATTATGTATGTCAACCATAAATATTATTGATTACTCACATTATTTATTTTATTATTGATAAAATAAAACAAATAAATTCAGAAAGAGTGATGATAATGTCTAAAAAGAAATCCGGCGGAAGCGCTGCTATACTTGCCGCGCTGCTTGCCAATATCGGCGTTTTTATAATGAAACTTATTGTCGGGATCATTTCCGGCTCTTCCTCAATGATGGCAGAGGCTATACATTCCTTCAGCGACTGCGGTAACCAGTTTGCTCTTATAGTCGGCAAAAAGATCGCCAGCGATAAGGATCCTGATGAAAAGCACCCTTATGGCTATACCATGGCAAGATACGTCGCCAGTCTCATAGTTGCCCTTCTCCTTTTCTTTATCGGCGGATTATACTCCCTTTTGTCTTCCGCCGGAAAGCTTCGAGAGATAGTGCACGAAGGCGGATTCGTTCCTGTTGATAAGAAAGGCATCATCCTCTCTCTTATAGTTATAATAGCCGCAGTCATCATGGAAGCTTTCAGCTTCAGAAGCGGCATTAAAGAGGCTAAAGAACACAGAGAAAAGGAAGAGCTCCAGGAGCTTGGCCTTTTCCGCTTCTGGAGAGAGACGAAAGCCAGCGAACTTGCGTGCGTACTTGCAGAAGATGCCCTCGCTATCCTTGGTCTTATTATCGCCGGCATCGGCGTAGCCTTGACTCTTGTTACTGGAAATGAATTCTTCGACGCGCTCGGCGGTACGATCGTCGGCATCGTGATCGTGATCGGCGGTATTTTCATAACTTATAAAATGTGTCTGCTTATTATCGGAGAAGCCCCTAATAAAAAGGTTTTAGACCGGATCCTCAATATCGCAGGATCAACGCCCGGTGTCGGACGCATCCTTAATCACCAGATCACACATAAGAGCGAAAACTTTATCCACATTTGCCTTAAGATCGAGATCCCTGATGACGAAAATGTCGATGATACAGTTATAATCAATAATATCGAAGCCGAACTCTACAGGCAGCTTCCTCAGTACAGTCTGCAGATATACATTGAACCGGACAGATTCGATCCGGTCCTCGCGGCAAAAGCGTAAATATCACCCCGAGACAGCAAAAGCTTCCGTTACAGATGCAATTCATCTGTAACGGAAGCTTTTAAACATCAGGCCTCTATATCTTTATGATCCCCATAATAAATACGATCGCAACTATTACAGGCAGAACAAAGGTCAGGTACCCCCTCGTCCATCGAGGAAGCTTAGGCCCTTTCCCTGTGTTAGCCTCTTTAAAGAAGTTATTCCAGCCCCATCCCTTATTCAATACGCAGAAAAAGAGGATGACCAGCGAGCCCAGCGGAAGAATAAGATTACTTACCAGGAAATCCTCAAAATCGAGGATCCCGCTTGTTCCACCCATAGGGTGGATACCGGATAAGACATTAAATCCAAGTGCGCACGGCAAGGCCATGGCAAACATAATAATAATATTTAAATAACAGGCCTTTTTCCTTGACCATCCAAAAAGATCCATACAGCATGAGATGATATTCTCAAACACTGCAAGAACTGTTGAAAAGGCCGCAAAAAGCATGAATAAAAAGAAGAGACTTCCCCATATCCTTCCTCCCGGAAGGTGGTTAAACACATTAGGCAGGGTAATAAATAAAAGACTTGGTCCGCTTGTTACATCGATATTATATGCTGCACATGCCGGAAAGATAATGAGCCCGGAACATATTGCAACCAGCGTATCAAGGATAGCTATGTTGATCGATTCTCCAAAAAGAGACCTCTCTTTTCCTATATATGAACCGAAGATAGCCATTGCTCCCATTCCGATACTTAATGTAAAGAACGCCTGAGTCATAGCTCCCAGAACCACATTTCCGATTCCGACTTCATTCATTTTATTCAGGTCAGGTTTCAGGTAAAATTTAAGCCCTTCTCCTCCCCCCTGCAGAAAAATAGAATTTACTGCAAGAACCGCCATCAGAATGATAAGAAGCACCATCATTACCTTAGACACCTTCTCAAGACCATTCTGCAGTCCTATGGAGATAATAAGGAATCCTACCGCTACGACTATGCCCATACAGACGATGAGCCTGACAGGACTTGATAAAAGCTCAGAGAAGAATCCGCCTATCTGTTCACTGTTCATACCTGAGTACTTGCCCGTTACCGCTGCATACAGGTAGTAAAGCATCCAGCCGCATACAACTGTATAAAACATCATAAGGATATAGTTTCCCGCCATAGATACATATCCGTGAATATGCCACTTCTGTCCGGGCTTTTCCAACTGCTGATATAGCTTGACCGGACTCTTCTGGGCCGCCCTTCCTATAGAAAATTCCATTGTCATTATCGGGATTCCGAATATAACAAGAAACAGCAGATAGAATAAAACAAAGATCCCTCCGCCGTTCTGACCGACCATATATGGAAATTTCCATACATTCCCTATTCCAATCGCACATCCTGCACTGATAAGTATGAATCCAAGACGTGATCCGAATCTTTCTCTTTCCATTATCCAACTCACTAAAATTTTCAGGTTAATATGTTAACAAAGTCTGACTTTTCTCATAATAATAAGTTATTACAACTATTGCAAGAAGATTTATTTTATTATTTACATTTGCCTGAATAATATATAAAAATCGCCTGCTGCAGGAGCTTGCCAACGGAATACCGGTTCGGCCCCTGCGTCAGACGATCTGTATCTATTCAACTTTATAATCATAGTTGATAAGTCCGTTTTTACCGATAAGCGGATTGTCTGCGGAGTACTGCCCAGGGTAGTAAATATCCAAAGCAGTGTAGCCCAATGTGTATACCCTGATCTCCTCTATATTTTTATTTAGGTAGTCCACCGCCGCATCCAGGCTGTCAGAATATATCCTTCCATTGTTATATTCCCACTTCGGCTCTCCTTTTTCCTCCGCGATAACAGTATGATTGGCGATAGTCATGAGAGAAGCGGCAATTCCGGCGCCTAAAGCTGTTACCAGCATGCCGGCCGCCAATCCTCTTACGATCGATCCTTTCTTCTTTTTCATTGATTAACTCATTTTTTTCATATTTTTTAAATCAAAACCATTTAATTTCTATTAAATATCTACGAAAATTAGCATGCACTAACTTTTATATTAATTCAATAAGCTTATTTAAAAATGTGCGTAAAAACAGCCCCCCGAAAAAAATTTCGAGAGGCTGTAATATACATAATATCACCGTTTTAAACAGATAATAAATTCCATTCCTTTTTCATAAGGAAGGAAACTATACTTAAATCCTTCACTTTCTAAGAGCATTTTTACTATATACAACCCCATACCGCTTCCCCCCTGGTCGGAATTTCGGCTGTCTTCCAGCCTGTATAAAGGATCGAATATCTTCTGCAGCTTATCCTCCCCGATAGGCTCACATTCATTTCTTATGGACAAACTCTCCTCAGACGCTCTTATAACTATCGTTCCATCTTTTTCAGTATACCTGATCGCATTTGAGATAAGGTTGGAAAGCACTTTCTCACACAAGGATCCATTGGCATGCACATTGACTCTGTCCAACTCTAATACGATATTTATACCTTTCGCTTCTGCCAACGCATCATTATCACTTACTATCTTTTTCACTAAGCCATCAATTTCAACATATTCCTTACCCTTATACATGCCGCCCTGGACCTCTTCATGAGAAATGAGAATATTTTGTATCATTCCGTAAAGCTTATCCACTACAGCTATAGATTCTTCCAGGTATCTATCATGGTCTTTATACGGACCGATCTTCAGAAGCATGTTCTCCAGCACGACGCGCAGGTTGGTCAGCGGAGTCTTTAGTTCGTGGGACGCCGCCCTCATAAAAAGGACACGCTCCTTTTCCATATTGGAGATATGGATGTTTTCCTCCTCCAGCGCATCGATAGTACTTAAAAGACTTGTATAAAGCGCATTTATTCTCGCCCCCAGGATATTGATCTCATCGCTCCCCGCGATAGGATAGAATGCATCCCTTGACATATCCTCCATCTCTCCTGTGACCGATACCATCTTCTTAATAGGCTTTGTTATATATTTACTGTAGAAATAAGAAAAGATCAGAGCGCTGATAAGAGATATGGTCAGAGTGTACGGAACGCTCTTCAGCGTCGCGCTCCTTGCCTCCTTTATAGGCTTTACATCCGTCATCATCTGCAGTGTGGCCGGATTCCCTTCCGAATCTGTAAATCTTCGTACCTGCATTATAAAATAACTGGAATCGACCTGCTGACCTCCTATTATAAAAGTCTCAATATCTGAATCACTTCCGTTAGTTGATATTTGAACCATATTGAAACTTTCAAAATAATATTCTTTTCCCCTTATAGTTATACTTATATTGACCCCCTTTTCTTTAGAAAAAAGATTACTCTCCTCAAGGATCTCCTCTTTTGACTTATTATCGATCTCCTCAATAAGCATATTTGCCTTTTGCGTAATTTCATCCTTCTTCTGTTTTTCATATATCTGAGGGAGCAGAAAAAATATAAATCCGTGTATAACCGCAATAAGAGATATAAACAAAAGCGTTGTTATCAAAAATGTTTTTGGAAATAGCTTAAGTCTGATCATAACGATATCCGACACCTTTTATAGTTGATAAACAATCAAGCTCTAATTTCTTCCTGAGATTCTTTATATACACATCTATTACACGATCATACGGTGATTCATCATCTGTCCATAAAGCTTCCAGGATCTTCTGCCTGCTCAGAACGATCCCCTCATTGTCTACCAGCAATTTCAATAAAGCGATCTCCTTAGCGGTAAGCTGCGCATCTTCTCCGTCAAGATACCCCTTATATGACGAAAAATCTACGACTGCCTTTCCGCTTTCCCATATCTTATGTTCTTTATTTTCTTTGCGTCTGATCAGAGCCTCTATCCTTTTCATAAGGATCAGTAAAGAAAACGGTTTACTGACGAAGTCATCAGCCAGTTCACTGAACGTGTTGTACTGTGTCATTTCATCCGATATAGCTGTAAGCATTATGACAGGCACATCACTTATCCTTCTGATCTCTTTCAGAACCTCTATGCCATCGATCTTCGGTATCATAATATCCAGAACAACAAGAGAAGCCCACCTGAATTTTTCTAACGCTTCCTCCCCATCGGACGCAGTCATCACATCGAATCCTTTTTCTTTCAAGAATTCTTCTATACCTTCTCTTGTTATTCTCTCATCTTCTACAACCAGTATTTTCTGTTTCATATCTATTAAGCTTTCCAAATCCTAAACATTTTTCACATAAACTAACTGCAAAGCCATCTATTCTGCAGTGTCAGCACACAATCCGCCTGATCCGCCAACTGCTTGCTATGTGTACTACAATAACACATTTATTCTCTTCATGCGCCAGTTTTTTTCAAGAGCTCTATAATACCTTCTGCTGTCTTTTCATCAAGATTTCCGGTAGGCTCATCCGCGAGGATAACAGGCGCTTTAGAAGCCAGTGCTCTCCCGATCGCAACACGCTGCTGCTGTCCTCCCGACAACTTCATAACGTTGCGTCCGACTTCTTCTCCGGATAATCCCAGTTTTAAAAGAATATCCGCGTATGCCTCCGGATTTACCAGACGCAGGTTCTCTATAGGCGTCATATAATCTATTAAATTATAATTCTGCAAAACCAGCGAAATGTTCTTTTTTCTGTGATAAGAGTACCCCTTATCCTTTATATCATTCCCTCTGAATTTATGACTCCTCTGTCAGGGACATCAAGACCTGCCAGAATACTAAGCATAGTGGACTTTCCCTCTCCGGAATTTCCAACTATAGCGTACATTTTCCCTCTTCAAATGCCATGTTCACATCTTCCAGGACCTTTTTGTTTATATCACGATACGAATAATAGACTTGTTCCATAATTATCATTTTCATATTCCCTCTTTTCAACTCATCCTGGATAATATCTGTTTAGGTTTCTGGACTATTATCGGCAGATACGCGATCAGGACGGAAAGAATAACTATGGCAGCCGCCATTATTATAAAGATCATATATTCACCTCCGCCTATGCTCATATTAAGCCAATTACCGATACCGACACTTCCATTATCGCTGGAGGATATACTTACCAACATCTTCCCCAATCCGTTCGATAAGAATCTTCCAGCTATGCTCGCAATTATCAGGCTTGATCCCCCAATGATCAAGATCTCTGATATAAGCTGCGCAAAAACATTTCTCCTTGATATTCCAATGGAGATCAGTATCCCTATCTCGTTTATCCGGCCTCTTATCCAGAAAACCAGAACAAATGACAGTATCAGAACTGACATAGCAGACATGCCTATCAGAAATATTCTGATTATATTCTTTACCCCATTTATAGAATCCAGCATCTGTTTCTGTTTTTCACTCTCGTCTTTTATGCTCTATCTGTCCCACTTCCTTCGTAAAGAACCAGGCCTGGCCCATGTATGTATCTTTCCCTCCTTGCAGGGTCTCTGCCGATCTGAGATCCGTAAAAATATTATTTTCTACATTATCTGCCGACATAACGCCCCGTTTGATGGCGGTGCCTAAATATATTCCGACAACTTTCAGCTTCACCTCTTTTCCGTTTTTCTGTAAAGTTAAGCTATCACCCACTTTCATATTGTTTAATCTGGCAAACTCCTCATGGATCAGCGCGCTTCCCGCGTCACCGCTCTTAACAGGCTTCACTTCCGTGAGCTCATAGATTCTGCTGAAAAAGGCCGGATAAAGAGAGCTGTCCTCTATTCCGAGCATCCTCACGCCATCCTCTGAGACGTAGCCCTGGACATTTACATTGCTGTTTCTCTTATCAACTATCTTCCTGTCAGTCTTTACAACACTGTTGATCAGATAATTATGCTTTTCTATCCCCTCTGTTCTGGCAGCTTTCTCTGCCAATTCCTTTTTTATCCCTTCCTCTCCTCCCTGAAGCGAAAATGAAGTCTTTACATTGGCCCCTATCTGTTTATGCATAGAATTCAATGCCTTATTAACAGCTATTGCGCTGATCAGGCCCGAAAAAATGATACTCAATTATACACAACAAAATTAATGTCTTCTTTTTCTTGCATATAAGTGATAACAGACCTCTCTTTATAAGCCTCATCTCACATCCTCATTAGTCGATCTTGGCAAGCAGTTTCTTTGGTTTTTCTTTTAACATCGGAAGTGAAATGATAATAACTGAGATCACAATAATGATACCAACGATCATAATAACCTTGGCTATATCCTGTCCTTGGATGTTCACGGCTATATGATTGATAGTCCTCGTTATGGCGGATGAGTCCGCGTCGCTGCCCATATTGAGCTGTGAGGTCACGTCTTTTATACTGCTGCTCTGTGATCTTGCCAGTATATGATTTCCTATGTTCTGAACGATAACCTTTGAAAGCGCAAAGGCTAAGGCTAAACTTCCGGCAAAGATCACAAGCAGCTCCACAATGTGCTGAAGAAGAATTTTAGTCTTGGAATTTCCTATGGAAAGCAATATTGCAACTTCTTTTCTCCTTTCCTTTATCCACATGAACAAGATCAATGTGAGCAAGACCATAGTCATAATAATAATAATATATAGAAGTAATAAGAATAACTCGAGTTATCTTATATATTCCGTTTATAGTCTCGCCGACCACCATGAAGTAACTTCAATTCTTCAACAGTTCATATTTACGCCAGTTTACATCATTCTTTTTTGTTTCCTGAATAAAATCATTTAACTGAGAAGCGCTGTGCGTGAAGAAAGACGCATCATTATAGATATCTTTGCTTCCATCCGCAGGATAACTGTTCAACTTTCTCGTACTGTCCAGATCTGTAACAAATATATTCTGATACAGTTCATCTTTAAAATTAGCGGCTTTTCTGTTCTCCCCGGTAAACATCCCCACTATTTCCAGTTCTACAGTTTCCACCGACTTATTTCGGTTTTCATCCATGGTATTTGTTTTGAACCTGAACTTATCCCCCATTTTAAGGTTGTTCTTTCTGGCAAATGTTTCATGGACAAGGACCTTTTGTTTATAATCTTTCGTAAGATGCCTTCCGCTTGATAGCTTAATTGCGACTGACCTGAATTTATTGCTTAACTCTGAAGAATTCACCCCCTCGATCTCCACTGCATTCGGATATTTATCTTTATATACCGGACTGCCCTTCGGCAGACCGACCAGTTTCTTATCTAATATATCCACCACCGCATTTATGCGTACAACATGTTTTTCTACATATTTTGAAGTGTTTATTTTTTCAACATCTGAAGATGTTATAGTTCCAAGTCCTCTCTCCAATAGGAATACTATCGATCGTATTCCTTATACGTAACACCTCCCATCACATTTTTTCCATATTTTTTGAAGTGTTCTGTACAGAACTCCTTATTGCAATTCCACATATTATTGCAGTAGTCATTGCCAGCAGTATCAGGAACATGATTAAAGTCTTTACCTTTTTCCTCAATACATACAGCCATGCTCTCCTTAAAACAGACATTTATTCCTTACTTTCTTTAGATTCTGCCCACATCTTATATAGGCCTTATGAAACCAATATGAAATCAATTTTCTTTTTCCGACAATAAAAAAAGAGAAGCCTGCATAGACTTCTCTTTCTTGATTATTATGAATATTACTTTGAATTTATCTGCATTCCCGTCTTCACCATGCGAAATGCACGGATAGCCGCCTTATAATAAAGATCTTCCGCATTTCCCAAGGCTTCATCAAGGTTCATAGGACCATCGACCGTAGTGATCAGCGACTCGATCCCGTGTTCATACATCTGCTCATAGCCTCTGCCAAGTGAGCCGCATATCCCTATTACAGGCACTCCTGCAGCTCTTCCATGTTCTCCTACGCCCTGCATGACCTTACCGCATGCTGACTGCCAGTCAGTCTGGCCTTCGCCTGTTACTACCAGATCTACACCTTCAAGCATATCATCAAATCTTATAAGTTTAAGAACTGTTTTAGTTCCTGAATTCATCTGACCTTTCAGAAATACCAGAAGCGCGGCGCCGAGCCCTCCTGCTGCACCTGAACCATGGATCAGATCACAGTTTATCCCAAACTCAGTCTGAATAATATCACGGTAATTGCACATGCCCTTTTCAAGCTGATCAAGGACCTCCGGCGTTCCTCCCTTCTGTTTTCCAAAAGTATATGTCGCGCCGGTCTCACCACACAAGGGATTGTTAACATCACACATGATCCTGAATTCAGTCTCGGCAACTGCCGGATGGATACCTGAAGCATCTATATGCGCGACTTTAATAAGGTCACTGCCTCTGCCCTCAAGCTCGTTTCCATCCTTATCAAGGAACTTTACTCCGAGAGCGCGCATAGCCCCCATTCCTCCATCATTGGTCGCTGATCCGCCAATGGCAATCGCGATCTTCCTGTAACCATCATCAAGAGCCTGTCTGATAAGCTCCCCCGTGCCATAGGTCGTAGTATTCAGGGGATTTCTGTCCTGATCCTTCAATAGTGGAAGACCTGAGGCAGATGCCATCTCAAGTATTGCCTGATGCTTGCCGAAACACCCGTAATAAGCAGTGATCTCTTTCATAAGCGGGTCATGTACCCTGACTTCGACCGTTTCACCATCTCTGGCAAGTACGACAGCATCTGTAGTTCCTTCTCCGCCATCAGCAACAGGAACACCCATTATCTCGACATCGCCGAATATCTCCTCAGCCGCCTTAGTCAAGATACGTATCGTATCCGCGCTTGAGAGGGTCCCCTTAAATGAATCTGACGCAAATAATAATTTCATAGTAGTATCCTCTTAATGTAAGAATAATGACAATATAAATATCTCAGCCATAGTAGCAAGCCCCATGATCAACGTTGCGACTGTCTGTGTCTTATATCCTCTCTCCGGTGTCATAGAACCAAAGTTAGTTACTACCCAGAAATAAGAATCATTAGCATGTGAAACTGTCATTGCACCTGCTCCGATAGCCATTACTGCAAGGGTCGCACGTATTGGAGAAGCAAGACCAAGAACAGGAAGCAGCGGAGCTACGATACCTGCGGTTGTCGTAAGCGCAACTGTTGATGATCCCTGCGCAGTCTTAAGGACCGCCGCGAGAATGAATGGGAAGAATATTCCAAGCACGCTTAATATGTCCGCATGTGTCGTGATAAACGGTACGATGTCTGAAGATGCAATGACCTTACCTAACACGCCGCCTGCCGCCGTAACGAAAAGGATCGGTCCTACGGTCTTGAGCGTTTCATCTGTGATATAATAGAAATCTTTAGTCTTCTTAGTTGCTGCAAGAAGAAATACAGAGAAGATGACACCAAATGCAAGCGCAATAATAGGTGTACCCACGAAACCGACAATATCGGCTCCCGTTCCCTTGACCTTATTCATTGTTACAATAGAAGAAACAGCCATTAAGATGATCGGAACGAAGATCGGAGCAAGTGAAAGGAATCCGTTAGGAAGCTTTCCGTATGATGCTACGATCTCTTCATAAGTCCTGGTAACTTCAGCTGAATCCGCCTCATCATCCGCCTTTACCCTCTTGCCGATGAAATTGGCATAAATAAAACCTGCAATAAGAGGAGCTATTGAGCACAGCGCGCCCAGTCCCATAACCATCAATAAGTTATCGCCTATCCCCAGTGTTGATGCGGCCGCGATAGGACCCGGCGTTGGCGGAATAAGCACATGTGATATGTAAAGACCGCACGCAAGCGCTACCGTCATCGCAACGGAAGACTTTCCTGTTCTTTTTACCAGTGCCTTGCGGATCGGATTAAGAATTACAAAACCTGAGTCACAGAACACAGGAATAGAAACAACATAACCCATCAGCTCGAGAGCGAGTACAGGATTGTTTTTCCCTACTAACTTAATGACCATGTCCGCCAATTTTAAAGCGGCTCCTGTTTTCTCAAGTACTGTACCTATTAAAGCACCCAGTATAATAACTATTCCTATACTTGTAAATGTACCGGCAAAACCTTCACCGATAACAGTTGCAAGACCCTTAATAACCTTATCATTGTCAACTGTCTTATTAACAAGCGGGATCCCTGCCACTAATCCCAGAAGAACTGAGACTGTCATAATAGACAAGAACGGATGTACCTTCAGCTTTGAGATCATAACTATCATAGCTATGATCGCAATGATAAAGGCAAAAATCATTGGTAACCCTGTCATATATTTTTAAACTCCTTTTCTAATCAACCATAAATTCGGCTTAATTTAGCCTATACTAGCACCACGCGGTTACATTGAAAAGATAAATTTTATATATTTTATACTTTCATCAAAAAATTTCATTAAAAAATTAGTATATTCTCCTAATAAAATACCAATAAAAAAAATCATACTTAAATTTTTCAAGTATGATTTTCCAATTCTTAAATTTATTTATTCTCGTTACAAAATAATGATTTTGTAACTCAGCCTAAAGTAGCCTTAATAAACCAGATCTGCTTATTGTAATACTCAATCTGCTCTTCAAATACAGCCTGAGATGAGAACCAGCCTTCTGCCTCGCACGCATTTCTGAGTTCTGTAGCCTGCTTTCTTAAGATCTCCACATCTCCGAGAAGTATCTCAAAGGATTCGACCGGTGTAAACTTCTTAGCCGGAACTTCTTTTATAGTAGCTAGCTCAAGATATTCCTTAACTGTAGAGACCGGCATAGTTTCATACATCTTCTCAAGCTCTGCCACCGCGTCTAAGAACTCAAATGTATTCTCATACATTCCCTCTGTAAATGAATGTACCGCTGTAAACTGCATTCCCTCGACATTCCAGTGGATATTATGGAGCTTGAATGTCATAACTGCAAGGTTTGAAAGATATTCATTAAATTCTTTTTCTAATTTCATTGATATATACCGCCTTTCTCAAAATAGGAATTATTATCATTTTATTTGCCCTAAGTATATACCCTGAATAATATTTTGTCAAATATATTTTATATCGTTTTTTTCTTTCATCTGCATGCCGCTTTTTCGGCTCCCTTTTTACCCCCCCTCCGGGTAGTTTCCGGTGACTGCTCTGACCTATCATCTACTTAGATTTATACAGATATACAGATTTTTATATGGAGGTGCAACACATGAAAAGATCCGGTTTTCTTTCTATCACTCTTTTAGCTCTTCTTTCATTTTTTGTTATCACATTAACAGCCTGCCAGAAAAAAGGCATTGAAACGACCCCTGACACCAGTCCAAAAACAGAACAGGCGTCTGACACAAAAAGAAAAGTCACTGATATGAGGGGTGTTGAAGTGTCCCTGCCTGATCGTATAGACCGGGTCGCTATCATTGATAAAGGCAGCGTCCTCCAGACGATGACTGCTCTCGGTGTAGCCGATAAGATCGTTTCCTCCGGAGATTTCACTGGCGCAAAGGAAAGGGATTCCCTCGTTCTGAAACCGAATCTGCTTGATCTCCCTAATCTGGGATATCCAACGTCTGCCGTCGATTATGAAACTCTTGCGAGATCAAAGCCCGATATTGTTATTCTTAGAAATTCTGAATATATAAAGGAGAATCAGATCACTAAAGACGCAATAAACAAGATCGAAAATGATCTGAAGATACCTTTAGTCGTCGTAAATGGAGGCGGCTGCTATAAAGACGGCGGTTATGAAAAAAATCTTGAAGGCATAAAGTTGCTTGGAAAAGTGTTCTCTAAAGAAAAAGAGGCCGATGAGATAGTTAAAGTTATAGAGTCCAAAATAGATCTCATTAAAAAGCGCACCATGTCTGTTCCTGAAAACAAAAGACCTTCTGTAATGTTTATAAGCGGATTAAAGGACGAAAAACTTACGGGAACCATCTGGGGAAATAATAATGGAGACGCTAAATTCAGCGAATCTATATGCAACATAAAAAATGTAATGACTAAAAACGAAGCTCTGCGAAAGGTCTCCGCCGAGCAGATAATCTCTCTGAACCCTGATGTTATCATCCTCTGCACCGTTTCCGGTCCTCCGGCTAAAATAATGAATGACCCTGCATACGCACCACTGGCCAATGTCAATGCCATTAAAAACAAAAGGGTCTATACCCGAGGAATGCTTACCTGGTGGGGCGATTTCAGGCTTGAACTGCCTGTAATAATGATGGTATCTGCTGCCGGAACGTATCCTGAGCAGTTTAAAGATATAGATGTGAATAAATGGATAGATGATTATCATAAAGAAATTTTTAAAACTCTTGATGACGCAACTATCCTTAAGCTAAGAGAATCTCAGAAATTAAACTGATATGACAGATTATTCAAAAGAATGGACAGCGCATTATAAAGCCTGCAAAAATAATTTTAAAAATCGAAGATCTCTCCTGTCACCGGAGTCAGAAGCCAGAGATTATTCTGATTCTGAGCTTATCCGGATAGACGGCCTGAGACGCGCAGAGTATCTGAACTTCCCTTCCGATTCCACAGTCCTGGATATAGGCTGTGGTCCGGGAACGCTCTCTCTGCCTCTTTCCGGTAAAGTTAAGAAAGTAACTGCTGTAGATAAGTCTGTTCACATGCTTGATATTTTAAATGAGCATATAACAAGAGAACTTATATCCAACATATCTGTCATTAACGGGTCGTGGGAAGATCTTCCGGATCGGAATATAGAAAAACACGACTATGTCATCGGGTCATATTCCCTGCTATCCGATGATCTGAAAAACATGATCTCTGTATTGGACCGGCTTGCCTTAAAAAAGGCCTATATGTACTGGTTCGCAGGAACTCCGAGTTGGGAATCTGTTATTGAATTCTACTACCCGTATATTTATCCCGGAGAACTTTTTGTAAAATTCCCAAAAAGCGATCTTATATACGGCTGTCTGTCCCAAATGGGAATACCCGCCAACGTAAGAGTGCTGACTGAAAGCCACTTTTCTCACGAGTTTTCCTGCAGGGACGATGTAATAAAAAACATACGAAAGAGATTAAAAACAGATTCTGATGACTTTGATAACATATTCGACAGAACTTTAGAAAGATTCTTTTACCAGAAAAATGACAGATGGTTTTTTAATGATAAGACCACTTATGTAGAAATCTCATGGGAGAAGCGATATGAAGAGTAGACCTCACAGCAGAGCATCATCGGGCAATGCTAAAAAACGTCTTTTGATCATATTATTTCTTATACTGCTTTTTATCACCATATTGGTATCGATCACTATAGGCAATTACCGGATACCCGTTTTTTCAGTCTTTCAGTCCATTGCTGCCCGGCTCGGATTCGGAAGCGTAACTGACAACAACTATATGGTCCTGGTCTGTGACATCAGACTTCCGCGTGTGCTGCTGGCGGCTCTGGGCGGAATGTGCCTGTCCCTGTCCGGCACTACCTTTCAGGGAATATTCAGAAATCCTCTGGTGGAACCCTATATACTGGGAATATCTTCAGGCGCGGCCTTTGGCGCTGCTCTCTCAATAGTATTTCTCAGGAACATAATTCCCATAGGGATCTCGGCCTTTATCTTTTCTATTTTAGCCATGATGCTGTCCTATTTTATTGCCACTAAGGGCCGTAAGACATCTCTGGTAAATCTGATCCTGAGCGGGCTTATAGTCGGCGCGATCTTCGCCGCTTTACTGAACCTTATAAAATCCTTCGCTCCTGATAATGTCCTTCGCGAGATCATATTCTGGCTGATGGGAGGATATTATATAGCCAACTGGAGTGACGTGCTGGTAATGCTGCCGATCACGATAATAAGCCTGATCGCGCTTACATCTTTAGGATGGAAATTAAATGTACTTGTGACAGGCGATGAAGAAGCAAGAAGCCTGGGAGTCAATGTTGCCGCACTTAAGCTGGTCCTTATAGGTATAAGCACTTTCCTTACGGCCAGCATCGTATCCAGATGCGGGATAATATCATGGGTCGGGCTGATGATACCTCACGCTTCCCGTTTAATGATCGGCTCCGATAACCGTTTTCTGCTGCCCTTTTCAGCTATATTCGGAGCTATATTCATGATCATATGCGATACAGCCGCCCGGACCATTATCATGGGAGAGATCCCGATAAGTGTTGTAACCTCCATTATTGGCGCACCTTATCTTATATTCCTGATAAGAAAAAACAGGCAGGTGGATCTATGACGGGAAAAATTTTAAGTGTCGAAGCCCTGAATTTTTCATATGGCAAAGAAAAAATTTTAAACAATGTCTCATTTTCCATCGACTCTCCGGGCGTCCATGCCTTATTCGGCCCGAATGCATCCGGTAAGACGACCTTGCTTAAATGTCTTATCGCCCTTATGAGACCCGGTTCCGGCGAAATAAAAATACTTGGTGAGAATATTAACAACAGATCAGAACGGTTCATAAGCCGGATCGTCAGCTATGTGCCCCAGTCTCATCATTTATATTTTCCATTTACGGTATTTGAAATGATACTCATGGGACGTACTCCTCATCTGAAAGGGGTCAGTTTCGGCCCCTCTGAAGAAGATGTGACTATAGCAAAAGAATCTATTAAGGAAATAGGTATCGACTCTATCTCCAGAAAATATTTTACTGAATTATCAGGCGGACAGCAGCAGATGACTCTGATAGCAAGAGCCCTTACCCAGAAGACAGATGTAATAATATTAGATGAGCCTACTTCAGCTCTTGATTTTAAAAACCAGATCAATGTCTGGAACATACTGAAAAAACTTTCCAAAAATGGCAAGAGCGTGATCATCTGCACACATGACCCTAACTATGTAATGTGGTTCGCCGATACGGTAACTATCATGAAAAATGGCAGCATATTGTCTTCAGGCCCTCCGAAAGATGTTATGACGAATTCATGTCTGCATGATCTTTACGGCGATATATGTCTTAACGACAATGGATTTATCCGGCCATCCGATCTTTATTTTTAAGATATTTATTATATAGAAAAGGAAGTGAGATATAACAACTAAGTGATTTACTAAAATCGCAAATCTGTATTACACTTGTAATACAAGGAGGAAGTGATACTATGACTATATCTTTAAGATTAGATGAAGCTGATACTACACTGTTTAAGAACTTTGCTAAGTTGCATGGAATTACTGTATCCGAGTTAGTCAGAAGTTCTGTTATTGCACGTATAGAAGATGAATATCGTTTCTTTATTATTGTTGTTTTCAAAGACCGCCTTGTTTCCACAGCTCTGTAAACCAAGTACAAATGCAAGAGCTATTGCCAGCGCAGCAATGATCCCCCATAAGTACCCCTTTTCATAGAAATATCCTCCAAAAAATATCTATTATTCCTAAAGTTATATTAGTCAAAGCTAACTCAGTTAGCGACGAGCAACATGTTAGCAGTAGGTCATATTTTTTGTCAATGATAAAGGCTTCACTATTTGTCTAAATTAAAAACACTCCTTTAAACAGCAATAAAATTTTATTTATATGTTTCAATCATGCAATCACTTGACGATCCTATAGTTTCCGTCACCCTTTCCCTTAACAGCTGTTGAAAAGAGTGTTTTTGCCAGTTTTACAAGGTATTTCGTATCTTTTGCCCCTGCGGTCTCATATGCTGAATGCATGGACAGCTGCGGCAGCCCTATGTCAACTGTATTTACAGAGACTTGTCTCTGGGCAATATTTCCGAGGGTCGATCCTCCCGGCATGTCTGATCTGTTTACAAAGGTCTGGAATGGAACGTCCGCCAATACACACAGTTCCTTTATAACAGCTGCTGAGACCGCGTCTGTAGTGTATTTCTGATTTGCATTGTACTTTATTACGATACCTTCGTTCAGAAATGGCCTGTTGGTCATGTCCGTCCTGTCAGTCTGAGCCGGGTGTACCGCATGCGCATTATCCGCTGAGACCATAAAGCTGGATGCAAGGCTCATAAGATATTCTTCTTCGTCCCTGCCCAGGCACCTGCTGATCCTTGTAAGAACGCTCCTGAGAAGATCAGCTCCTGCTCCCTGCTTCGTTTCCGAACCGACTTCTTCATTGTCAAAAACACAATGGACTGCTACCGAACCTTTCGGCTCAGTATCCATAAAGCCTTTAAATCCCGCAAATACACACTGCAGGTCATCCAGTCTTCCGCCTGCGATAAATTCCTGATCGAAGCCCAGCATGCTTCCCTTCATTCTGTCATAGAGGTAAAGGTCTGAGTCGATGACCGCCCCCGGATCCACTCCGGCCTCCCTTGCTGCAAGCTCTATTATGTCCGGCTTATGCTCTCCTTCCGGGGCCACACATGCAAACAGCGGAAGCATATCGGTCTGAGCATTATATACGTGACCATCGTTGGCATTTCTATTCATGTGGATCGCCAGATTAGGTATTATAATAAGGTCTCTGTCTATGTTGACGAGCCTGGTCTCAAGCTCATTCCCATTTTTCACGATAATGCGCCCGGCCACTGACAGCGGTCGGTCTAACCATGGTGCCATGAGCATTCCGCCATATTTTTCTGTATTAAGCTTCACATATCTGCTCTCAACAACAACTTCCGCATTTGGCTTTATCTTAAATGACGGAGAGTCACAGTGGCTTGCCATTATCTGGAAACCTCCCCAATCTCCCTCCGGGATCTTGAATGCGACCACTGCAGAGTCATTTCTTGTGACGAAATATCCCTGGCCGGCCTTCAGTTCCCATTTTTCTCCCTCATATAGTCTTATCATTCCGGCAGCGCTCATCTCATCCGCCATATTCTTTACCGCAAAAAAAGCGTTCGGGCTTGCATCGATAAAATCCAGAAGCTGTCTGTTTATGTCTCTGTCCATTTACATACCCCAAATCATTAATACTCGATCTCTCTGAACAGCTGAATATCCGCCGGAGCCTCGCCCATAACACCAAGCTGAGGAAGTATCCTCATAAAATGTTCACTGGCGTTATGTGATTCGACAGCCCCTTCATCTTTCCATATCTCAATAAAGCAATGTATCTTAGGATCCTGTATGCTCTGATTTAAAGAATAAGATACATTCCCTTCTTCCGCTCTGGACTTCTGTACCAGCTCTCCTGCAAGCTTCTGAAATTCATCGATCTTCTCTTCTTTAACAATTAATTTTGCTGTAATTTTGATCATTGCCATCACCCTTTCTTAAAAAACATTTACACTATATATATTATATATTCTGTTTATTTTCAATCTTGCCTGAACCTCTGTCTGAACAGATCGAAATATTGATATTATTTTAATAGATATTTTATCTATTATTTATAAAATCCTTGTGTTATAATATATATGTAACAAAATATTGTAGAAATTCAAAAAATAAGGAGAAATATATGTATTGTACAAAATGTGGCAAGGAGATGCCTGAAAACAGCAAGATCTGCCCTACCTGCGGTGCAGAGAATGATCCAAAAACTCCTTCTGGTGAAACTTTTACAGAACAGGCAAGTGCTTTCTTTGGTAAAGTAAAGGATACTGTAAGCAGCGAACTTAATCCGGACAAGGTCAGGACTTGGGGCGCCGGCAGGATCCTGCTTCTTATAAGCGGTTTTATTATTTTCCTGTCTACCGTTACTCCTTTATTATCTTTCCGTGTGTTTGGCTATGGCCGGTCCTTCAATATGTACCAGATACAGGGATTTATCGCCTTCGTAACTTTAGTCGGCGCGGGCCTCGCGATTGCCGGCGGTATCGCCAATAAACGAGGACTTAAGGTTGCTGCTCTGGTCATTACGATAATTACGACTATTATCTGGATCATAAATATTGCCAACGGTTATAGTGTATTACCTGCGCTTGTCGGCAAGCTTGCAGGTCTGACTGTCGGATTTGGGTTTATAATAAATCTCATCGGACTTGGCCTGTTGATCGTGGCATTCAGCATGGATAGAAAAAGGTAATTATTGCTCAGCATAAAGAATGTGTCCGGTTCTGCGCCTGGCACATTCTTTTTTTTACGGTTTTTTACAGGTCATCCTCGATTGCTGAGCTCTTAGCATATGCGGAAGATCTGGCCTCGAAGAAATCTGTCTTAACCTGATTCGCATCAGCGTACTGACTTACCCATTTCATTGACTCCGGCTCTTTCTCATAGCCCGGATATAAGCTTCCAAGTCCAAGAGAGGCATAGCGAAGATTCCCGAGATACTTTATATAATCCTCTACCATGGACTCATTCAGCCCCGGTATATTATCTCCAATGACATATTTTCCCCATGCGATTTCCTGACTTACTCCCTCCCTGACCATTTCCGTAAGCATCTCCAGATGCTTTTCATCGAAAAGCTCCGGTTCCTCTTTGCGCAGCTCTCTTAATATATTGTGAAATAACCACAAATGCGTATTTTCATCGCGATTGATATACCTGATCTCCTGCACGGAACCCGGCATTTTTCCATTTCTCCCAAGGTTATAGAAAAACATAAATCCGGAATAGAAATATATTCCTTCAAGAATGTAATTGGCCATGCATACCTTTAAAAAACTTTCTTTATCCTGCTTTTCTACAAACTCATTGTACAGATCCCCGATAAACTTGTTCCTGGTCAGAAGCTGTTCGTCCGTTTTCCACTGATATAAAATATCGTTTCTTTCTGTAGGGTTGCAGATAGTATCCAGCATATAGCTGTAACTCTGGCTGTGGATGCACTCCTGAAAGGTCTGAATAGAAAGGCAGAGGTTTACCTCATTGGCCGTAACGAACTGCGCGATATTGGGCAGGTTGGCAGACTGCAGAGAGTCAAGATAGACAAGGAAACTTAAGATCTTGTCATAAGCAGTTCTTTCTGCCTCCGACAAATGCGGATAATCGCTTTTATCCTGATCCATATTGATCTCTTCCGGTACCCAGAAATTGTTCATAGCCTGCCTGTACCAGTCAGATACCCAGTCATATTTCATGTTATTGAAATCATTGATATTAGTCGTGTTAAAGTTCAGAAGCCTCCTGTTTCTGACGTCGGTATCGCCGTCCGGATTAAATAATGGTTTTCTCTTAATTTCATCATTTTTCATTTTTATATACCTGTCTTAATTAATATTTTTATTTTCCCGGCTCTTATGCTGATCTTTATGATGAACAGCTCTCGCACTCATCCGGATCAAGCGCTCTGGATCTCACATAGTAGACCGTCTTAACGCCCTGCTCCCAGGCTGTGATGTAAAGATTCAGGAGCTGGCTCATCTTATAGTCATTTGTTATCCAAAAATTAAAGCTCTGCGCCTGATCGATATGTCTCTGACGGACTCCTGCCGCCCGGACTGACCACGTCTGATCAATATAATGCGCCTGTTTATAAAACCAGTAAGTATCCATTGAAAGCTCCGGCGCCACTCTCGGGAGTATAGTGCCTTTTTTCTCCTCAAGGAAGAAACGGTTCATAACGGGATCCAGGCCTGCTGTAGTTCCGATCAATATAGATGTTGAACTCGTTGGCGCCGTTGCCATGATCCAGGCATTTCTGATTCCTCCTTCTGCCACTTCTTTTTTAAGCTCCATCCACCTGCTCCTGGTATAATTTCTTCTTTCGAAATATTCCCCGGTCTGCCACTCGCTTCCTCCAAATACAGAATAGCTTCCTCTTTCTCTCGCAAGCATATTGCTGGCTTTAATAGCCGCATAAGCAATATTTTCAAATACCTCATCCACAAATGTCAGATGATCTTCTGACTCCCATTTTATGTGGTTTTTAGCAAGCATGTGATGATATCCTGATACCCCCAGCCCTATAGCTCTGTATTTCCTGTTGGTTATCTCAGCATCTGGAATCGGATAGAAGTTAAGGTCAATCACATTATCTAAGGCTCTTACGACTACTGAGGTAATATCTTCGATCTCTTCAGGATCCTTAACATTAATATTCCCGAGGCATAGAGAGGCAAGATTACACACAACGTAGTCTCCCGGTCTTGATGTCGTTACGACGACTGTATCTCCGTCTCTGGTCTTCACGGTTCTTTCTATAATTTCTGCCTGACTCATATTCTGAGCGATCTCCGTACAGAGGTTAGAGCAATATATCATTCCTTTATGCTTATTGGGATTCATTTCATTCACAGTATCACGGTAGAAAGCAAACGGCGTCCCGGTCTCGACTGCTGATCTGAGGATCAATCTTACCAGTTCTTTTAAAATTATGGTCCTCTTGGATATTCGGATATCTTTCACACAGTCAAGGTATCGTTCTTCCCACTCTTTTCCATAAAAATCTTCAATGCAGTATCCCTTGACCATCTCGATCTCATGCGGGTCCATAAGATACCACTCCTGATCAAGATCTTCCTTCGCCATCTTCCAGAAAAGATCCGGATAGCAGACAGCTGGAAATACATCATGCGCTTTCATCCTGTCATCGCCATTTTTGGTACGTAGCTGAAGGAACTCCGGAAGATCCTTGTGCCATGCGTCAAGATAGACGGCTGCTGCTCCCGCACGCATTCCGAGCTGGTCTACCGCGACTGCTGTATCGTTTATTACACGTATCCAGCGTATGACTCCTCCGCTTGCCCCCTCAAATCCCCGGATACTTCCGCCTCTGGACCTGACTTTACCAAGATACATTCCCATTCCGCCGCCGAATTTTGATACGTTAGCGAATTTTGAGATAGAGTTGTATATTCCATCAAGCGAATCGGGAACTGTATCGATGAAGCAGCTTGAAAGCTGATGATACGGTTTTCGTGCGTTAGATTGGGTAGGCGTTGCCATCGTCACCTTGTGCAGGCTCATAATGTCATAAAACTTCTTGACCCACCCAAGACGGTCTTTTTTTTCTTTCATCGCAAGATGAAGAGCGATCCCAAGAAACATCTCCTGCGGTGACTCTATAACGATTTTTTTGTGGTCATGGATAAGGTATCTTGAAATAAGCAAGTCCAGGCCTGAGTAGGTATAAAGATCATTTCGCTTCGGATCCGTAAATGTTTCCGCTTTATCTATCTCCTCCTTACTGTATGATTCAAGAATATATGATCCATATAATCCCTGATCTGTCATGAATCGAATCTTCTCAAATAAACTGTAAACTCCGATCCGCTCTTCTGTTTTTTTAAGTTCTTTATTGAAAGCATAATAGAGAAGTCTTCCTGCGATCTTTTCCCACTGAGGCTCTTCCTGGGTAGTCAGCTCTGCCGCCGCCTTCGTTAGGATATCGAGTCTCTTTTCAAGCGTCAGACCTTCTTTATTAAGAGCCTGATATTTGGCATGAAGCCGGGCGATCTCATTTTCCGGAAATTCCTTCTGTATCCTGCGGACCGTCTCTTCTAAGCCCGGATCCCCTACTTCTTCGACAAGAGCCATACGCTCTTTTCTCATATGGGTGCGCTGTTCCCTGTATAAAATGTAATTTCTGGCAACTGCATAATATCCGTTTTTCATCAATACCTGCTCAACTATGTCCTGGATCTCTTCTACACCCACTGAATCCTTTCCTTCTAGACTCTTTTCTTTCAGGTTTATTTCCACCTGATCCAGCAGGTCTTCCAGGATCTCGTCTTCTATGGGCCCGTCTTTCATGATACCGTCTTTTACCATCCGACTTTTATTCCCTTCTGCCGACATGAAGGCCTTTCTCATTGCTTTTTTTATCTTGCCGCCATCATACTTTTCCTGAACTGAACTTCTTTTTGTTATATTTAACATATCTTTCTCCGATATAATTCTTTATGTACAATATCTTGTGTTATTATCTTTCGTATACCACAATATATCAGAGACTTGTTCTTATTACAATGGGTCTTATTGTATCTTATCGTATACAACTCATTGATTTTGTATTGATCTTTTTTACGTGCATCTATCACAAGATCAATATATTCTGTTAACATATCAGATACTGTTTTATCAGCTGATTTATCGTCTTCGTGTTGAGAGGTCGGGTAGAAGATTCCCATGAAATAATGATATGTTTCCTCAGATAATAACCTGAGTCTTCATAGTTAAAAATTCTGTTTAATGCATTTTCAGCGTATATGCCGCAATCCATCTGTCCTAAATGTTCCCAGATATACTCTTTTCTTTTCCCGACATTCAATACTCTGAAGTCCGGATAGATGATATTCCCATTTTTAAGCTTCATTGGATGCTCGTACATGTACGGCACGCCTGAATCTGCCAGAGCATTTGCGATGAGTATCTCCGATTTAGACCGTACACGTTCATTTTTCTTAGTGTATAACTCGGGAAAATCCTCCGAAAAAGCTTTTCTCTTATACTTACTTTTGGTCCATTGTTCCGCATACTGAGCAGCATTAAGTACTCTTGGCGTCACCAGATCCTTGCGCGCCTGTAACTGAGTTCCAAAAACACCTTCCATATCTGTCTCCGGCCAGGCTGTCCGGCTTCTTTTCATCAAATTTTAAAAGATTTTGTATAAGAAATAGTATTAGACAGAGCATGAGTAAAGCAGGTTGTCCGTATGATAATGCAGTAATGGAGCGAT
>UQNS01000002.1 GCA_900542465.1 uncultured Eubacteriales bacterium | reverse complement strand
TTATTAACTAGCGGCACTCAAAAGGGGAATAAAAACTTCTGGCTTGTTTAAAGTTGTCAGACTGCTGACATTTACAAGTTCCGGAAGGAGTGTTTTATGAAAAATCGCAGGATATTTAAAAACTTCAAAATAATTACAGGCGTGTGTCTTTCTTGTTTCATAATTATAGCCGGGTCTGCGTGTCTTAGAATAAAAAATGTATCTCATGGCGGCAGAGACTCTTCATACGAGCATATTAAGAATACCGCTGTTCCAACCGGCCGTTCCGGACCTGTCCGAACAGAGACGAGCATCCATTCTGCCGTCAGAAAGATCAATATAAATTCAGCCGGCAGAGAAGAACTTATGAAACTGCCCGGTATAGGAAGAGCAAAGGCTGATCTGATCATTAAGCACAGAAAAGAATCAGGATTTTTTAAGTGCATAGAAGATATAAAAAATATTCCCGGTATAAAAAGTTCTGCATTCAATAAGATAAAAGATTTAATTTCCGTTTAAATATATGTGGGGGTATTTATGGCAACCAAGGTTCTAGTTGTAGATGATGAAAAAATTATTGTTAAAGGTCTGACATTCAGCCTCCAGCAGGATGGCATGGAAGTTTCATGCGCTTATGATGGTGAAGAAGCTCTAAATATGGCAAAAGGAAACACATATGACATCATTCTGCTCGATCTTATGCTTCCTAAGATGGATGGCCTTACAGTATGCCAGGAGATCCGTGCGTTCTCTGATGTTCCCATTATAATGTTAACTGCCAAGGGTGAAGATATGGACAAGATAATTGGTCTGGAATACGGAGCTGATGACTATATTACCAAGCCTTATAATATCCTCGAGCTAAAAGCTAGGATGAAGGCTATCCTTCGCCGAAATTCCAAGGAATCCGTTTCATCCTCTGAGTCCAATGTTCTTCAGTTTAAAGAATTAAAATTAGATTTGGACATCAGGTCTCTCTACATCGAAGATACCGAGATCAACCTCACTGCAAGAGAATTCAATCTTCTTGAACTTATGGCCAAGCACCCTAATAAAGTTTATACAAGAGAGGACCTTCTGAAAGAAGCGTGGGGCAATAAATTCCCTGGAGATGCACGAACTGTAGATGTTCATATAAGACGACTGAGAGAGAAGATCGAAAAAGATCCGGGAAACCCGCATTATGTTCATACCAAATGGGGAGTAGGTTATTATTTCCATGTCTAATGCTATCAATTTATGGCCTAAAAAGAAAAAACTCAAGAACCGTAGAAAAAACAAAAAAACTTCTGCGGTATTAAGAAATTTTTTTCGTTCATTTAAATTCAAGATAATGTTCTACCTTATGTCGTTTGCCATTGCGCCTGTGGCTTTGCTGACGCTTATTGAAAACTATTATTTTGGAAATATAATTTCAGATACGGAAATTTCCAGCATCCAGACCCAGGCAGCTGTTATGTCTGATGAAATGAAAAGCTATGAGACTCTTGATAAGGCCAGAACTGCCGGGCAATTTAATGTATATTCCCAATTTGCTTCCATAAACGAGATGCGGATACGGGTAATTGATAAGAATCTTACGATCGCTCATGACACGTATGAATTTGATGCAGGCAAGACGATCATAAACGAAAGTGTTGTTCTTGCTTTGCAAAAAAATGCCAGTGTCTCCCGTTATGTAAAAAATAATACACTGATCGAAAGTGCGGTCATCATAAGCAATAACAAGGGAGAAACTCTTGGTGTCCTCTTGCTCAGCAAGAATATCTCAAAGCTTAATACATCGATCAGCAACATCCATGAATATTCCAATCTTATTATGATCGCCGTTATTTCTTCTATGACTGTTCTTGCGGTGTTTATCACTATTAAGTTTAATAATAAAACAAAGTCTTTAAAAAATTCTCTGATCTATATCGCAGGGGGGCATACAGACCTCCGGCTTAAACTGGAGGGCGAAGCCGAATACATAGAAAATGCCGGTTATTTCAATGAGATATTGGATAATATTGCAGCTCTTGACCGGTCCAGGGAAGAGTTCGTTTCAAACGTATCACATGAATTAAAAACTCCTATGACTTCAATGAAGATCATTGCCGACTCTCTGCTGGCTGATCCCAATACACCAATAGAAGTATACAGAGAATTCATGGCAGATATAGCATATGAAATAGACCGTGAAAACGGGATCATCGAAGATCTGCTTTCTCTTGTAAGGATGGATAAAACGGTTACAGGCCTTAACATATCATCCGTTAATATTAATCAGCTGGTCGAAAGGGTAATGAAAAAACTTACTCCTATCGCTGACAGAAAATCCATTGAACTGGTATTTGAAAGCATCCGTCCGGTAGAGGCCGAAGTCGATGAGATCAAACTTACTCAAGTCGTGACCAACCTCATTGAAAATGCAATTAAATATAATAACAATAATGGGTATGTTCACGTCTCTATCAATGCCGACTATGAATTTTTCTATTTAAGGATAGAAGATAACGGTATAGGCATCCCTGAAGATTCCCAGAAAAATGTATTTCAGCGTTTTTACAGAGTTGATAAGGCCAGGTCCAGGGAGACCGGAGGCACAGGTCTCGGGTTGTCTATCGTTAAGTCTATTATTGTTATGCATAACGGTCAGATCAAGCTTTATAGCGAACCGGAAAATGAATCAGGAGAAAACGGCCTGACCGTATTCACTGTTAAGATACCTTTAAAGAACAAGTCCAAAGCGGGCAAAAACTCTGAGACATAATTTATGAGGCAATTATTTATGAGACCAAAAAATATTATAAAGAAGATAACAATTGCCGGTCTTGCCTTTGCTGCCGCACTTTCCATTACAGCATGCGGTAACGGCAGCGCATATCATAAATACAAGATCTATTATACCAACAGCTCTGGAACACGACTTACAAGCAGGGCATATAAATCTCCTGAAACGGACAAGACCGGCCTTATTAAAGAACTTTTAGATCAGATGGACCGAAAAAAAACATCTGACCAATATATAGTTATAAAACCTGATGAATTAAAAGTCACAGATATCTCTGTAGAAGGTGATAAAGCCATTATCAGTTTTAATCCGGCCTATACGGATATGAAGGATATTACCGAAGTCCTTTACAGGACCGCTGTAGTCAAGACCGTGACCCAGGTTCCCGGCATAGCTAAAGTAGATTTCCATCTCAACGGGAACGTGATAACAAAGCCATCAGGACTTGTGCTTGCCAACATGGAAAATTCCCAGTATATAGATGACAATATCGGTACAGGTGCAGAAACAGACTGGACTCAGGTATCGCTTTATTTCACAAATGAAAAGGGAGACAAACTTATAAGAACTCAGACTAACGTTGCCTACAACTCCGATGTTTCGCTGGAGAAGATAGTAGTCGCCAAGCTCATCGCAGGCCCTAATGAAACAGGCCTGTTCAGAAGTATCCCTGCCAATACAGCCTTGCTTGGGATATCTGTAAGAAACCGCATCTGCTACGTAAATTTGAGTGATGCCTTTCTTAATAAACTTGTAAATGCTGCAGGAGACCTGCCTATCTACTCCATAGTCAACTCCCTGTGTGAACTTAAAAATATATATGGCGTAAAAATTATTATCAATGGCAACTCAGATAATATATATTACAAGGAAAATACGTCTCTTGATACGGTTTTCCACTTTAATGAATCATATGTAGAATCCACAGTTAAATAAAGAAAAGCCATAAATAATATGGCTTTTCTTTATACTTGCATGTATCTTAAGGAGAAAAAATGAAACGACCCTTATGTATAATGGCTGTTCCTGTGATCTTTATCGCTCTGCTTGGAAGCATAGCTTCCGTTGATTTCTTTCTTATTTTTCTTTTTATTATATTTTCTTTTATTCCACTTTTAATTTTTATAAGAAACAGATCTTTAAGATTACAAATATTTTCAGTTTTTATATTTACCCTGATCAGCTTACTTATTATCAGTATAAGAAGTACCGGATATGAATACATAAACCGGCTCGAATCCGACAAGTTACAAAACGAAGATTGCTGGGTGGTCATTCGTGGGAGAGTAGGTAAATATTCTCATATAAAAAATTCAAAAGATAACCCCCGATCGACAAAACGTTCTACCAATTTCACCTTAAACGGTGCTCATGTATTTCTCGACTCCCCATATGGATCATTTTTACAAAAAACATATTATCCGGCAGGAAATATTTATGTAAAAGGTCCTTTTACAGATATTGGAATAAATGACCTGGTTGAGGTAAGAGGAAGACTGGAAAAATTTTCTTCTGATCAGAACGATGTATTCAACGAAAAATCCTATTACAGATCTATTGGAATATCTTCCAAATGTTCCCCTTATTCAGTTATTGTTATTTCTAAAAATCGGAATCCTTTTTTTATCCTTGCTGATCTTATGAAGAAGCAGATCAATTCGGGTCTATCCAGAAACTCCAGATTTTATGCCGGAGAGCTTAAGTCTATAATATCGGGAGATCAGGGAGACCTGTCCAGATACGGCAAAAAGATGTTTACCAATAATGGTATAGGCCATTTACTTGCCATAAGCGGATTACACATCTCGTTCCTGGGAATGAGACTGTATAATTTTTTAAAACGATCAGGGCTTAGCTTCATCCTGTCATCCGTTATAAGCGGAACTGTCATATGTCTCTATTCGGTTTCGGCAGGCCTGCCTATTTCTTCTGTGAGGGCATTATCTATGTTTATGGTCCTGCTCGGCGCAAATATTACCGGAAGAGCATATGATCCGTATTCAGCTTTATGCCTGCAGGCTGTTATCAGCATCCTCCACGATCCGTATGTGATCCAGGGACCATCCTTTATTCTATCTTATGGAGCTGTTTTATTCCTCATTATAGGAAACGCTGCCTTCAGCCCTTTATTAATCCGGTTAAGAAAAAAGAACCTTATTTTTTCCGGTATTGCCGGCAGTCTGTTTAGTTCTGTATATATTTTTCTCGGGATACTTCCCTTTAATCTGTTATTTTTTGGTTCCGTTCCTGTCTATTCCCTGTTGATAAACCTTTTTATATTGCCTCTTGCGGGCTTACTTATTATTTTATCTCTGTCTGCTGTTGCCGCCGATCTGCTGATTACGCCATTATTTGGCTCCTCCGCAGCTGCATTCATTATGCGCGGACCTGAAAGTATTATTTATTTTTTTGAATTTATATGCAGGAAGACGAGTACTTCTCCTTTGGCTATAGTTATAGAGGCCTCCCCGGATATACCGGGCATATTTGTTTATTATATATTTCTGTTTACCGCTTTTTATATAATTAAGCGAATATTGAGGTAAATGGCTGCTGCATTTGCTTATTGACAGCGGATCTTCACCCGTTGATAATATTTTTTAAATAAATACTTTCCGGAGATGATTATATGGATAAAACTAACGCAATGCGGCTTATGGATATGAAAAAAGCCAGATATAAAGTCCATACCTACCTGAACACCGGCGCTGTAAGCGGAACGGAGGTAGCAAGAATCCTTAATGAAGATCCGAGACAGGTCTTTAAAACACTTGTCACGATCTCATCTGACAGGAATCTCTTTGTATTCTTGATACCTGTTGCGGAAGAATTGGATCTTAAAGCTGCAGCCAGATCTGTAGGCCAGAAAAAAATAGAAATGCTTCGGTCAAAAGACTTGTTTTCGCTTACCGGATACATCCATGGAGGATGTTCCCCTGTGGGTATGAAAAAGTTTTTCAAAACGACCATAGACATTTCAGCGAAGACTCATGATAAAATTATATTTTCAGGCGGGAAAATAGGATATCAGATAGAGACCAGTCTTGAAGAACTCTCTAAGGTGATCTCATTTGACTTTGCAGATATCTGCTACAAGTAAACAACTTAATACTTAACAAAAAATTAAACTTCTTAAAAAGCCCTTAAATAGCGGATTTGTCACACTTTCTTCAAAAATAGAACATTCAATCATCAAAAATCATATATAGTATAACCACTGTAAGAAAGATATATTCGATCTTACATAGTTGATTTTTTTTTCTTTTTCATAACTATTCCTTTAGGAGTACCGTTTGCCGGCGGTACTCCTTTTTTGTTTTTTTTTTTTCTTTTTTCATTTATAATTGCCTGGTAAGTTTTGTGTTTGTGAGGGCATATGAAAAATACATACTCTGAAGAGATCCTTAAGCTTCTTTTTACTGAGTCCTGTGAAGACCTGAAAAATATAGGTATATCAACAGACGTCCCTATGTCTGTAAAAGTTAATTATAGAACGCAACGCAGGTTTGGAGTCTGCCGTCACGATCTCAGAAAGAATACATTTGATCTTGATATATCAGCTTTTATACTTACTCCGGAGATCATAAAGGAATACAGGAATAAGGTTAAAAGCACGATCATCCACGAGATACTTCATGCTGTAGCTGATCATACGAGCGGATCACGAAATAATCATCGCGGACAGTGGGCAAAATTAGCTGAATATGTAAACAGAATGTATCCTGAATATAAGATATCAAGACTTTCTTCAATGTCTGAATTTGGCCTTGATGATAGAATTAATATTAATTTTAAGTACCTGATCAAATGCCCGGAATGCGGATCAGAATGGAGACGAATGCGAATGAGCAATTTAGTTCGGCACACTGATCTTTACAGATGCAGCCGATGCCGCGGGAAGCTGATCAGACTCAAATAATACATACTTAAATAGGAGAAATACATGAGCGATTTTATAAATACAGATAACGACAGCATCAACCAGATCAACGGAAAGCTTCGTCACAATATTTTAAAACTGCCAAATGAAATAAAACAGGCCAGCGGTATAGTTATATTTGGCCGGAAGATCAGGAGTCTTGTTTTTACGACAGATCTGGCTATTATTAAGAACTGCGATGCCGATGCTGTTTTTGCAGTATATCCTTTCACACCGCAGCAGTCTATTTCCGACGCTATTATTAAACATTCATCAATGCCTGTATTTTGCGGTATAGGCGGCGGATTTACCAAAGGGCTCAGGACAGTCTCTCTTGCAAAAGATGTAGAATGTCAGGGAGCCTGGGGTGTAATAATGAACCAGCCTATTTCTAATATTAATTTAAAAGCTGTTTCTGAAGCAGTTGATATCCCCGCCATTATTACTGTAATTAATAAAGACACCGATATCCAGGCCAGGATCAAAGCCGGAGCCGCGATCATAAACGTTGCCGGAGGCAAGGACACTGCTGATATCGTCCGCCATGTAAGGAGTATCGCACCTAAGATCCCTATCATCGCCTCCGGCGGAGGAAGACCGGAAAGTATACTTGAAACTATTGCTGCCGGGGCTAATGCGATCACATACACACCTCCGACAGCTCAGGAACTTTTCAAGAAGATCATGCTGGGTTACAGAGAAAATCCTGCTGAAAACAATGCTGTTCCTGAAATCGCTGAGCTAAGTACGGAACAGAAAGCCAAACTTAAAGCTATGGGTGAACACTTTCTGCATGTTCTCGATGAAAATGATAAGAACTGATTAAAGAAAGAGCATACGATGAAAACGATAAACGCTGATATAAAGGCAAATAATTTCAAACCAATTTACTTGCTTTACGGGGAAGAAGACTATCTTAAGAAACAGATGAAAGACCGCCTGAAAGAGGCTATGGTCGGTGATGATACTATGAATGTCACCATTATCAGTGAAAAACTGAAAAACTTCGATGAAGTTATCTCAATAGGAGAGACTTTGCCATTTTTTTCAGAAAGACGCTTGATTATTTTAAATGACACAGATATCTTCGGTGTTTCCGGATCAGAGGATCTTGAAAAATTTCTTCAGAATCCTCCTGATTATTTACACTTGATAATAGTTGAAAAAAGCATAGATAAAAGGAAAAGGCTTTTTAAAATAATAAATGAAAAGGGCTATGCAGCAGAATTGAATGCACAGACCCAAGACAGCCTTGGACGTTTTATTGCCATGAAATGCAAAGAAAACGATATTCAGGTAAGCAATGAGGTTATACTCGAGATACTGAAAAGAACAGGGCATAGTCTTGGTATAATTTCAAACGAACTTGAAAAGCTATTTTCATACACATCCGATAAAAAAGCTATAAGTCTGGAAGATGTATTCGCAATATGCAGTGTACAGCTGGAAGACAGGGTCTTCGATATGATATCAGCTATAGCATGTAAAAACCGAAAGCAGGCCTTTAAGCTGTATTATGATCTACTGGCGCTTAATGAGCCCCCTGTTAAGATCCTGATTCTTATAGAGCGTCATTTTATGGGGATCCTACAGGTCAAAACTGCCGATAAAAATATTTCTCGTGCAGATCTGGCTAAGAATATTGGTATGAAGGGAGTCATGCCTTTCGTGGTAAATAATTATATGAAACAGGCTGAAAATTTCAGTCTCGAAAAACTGATCAGTCTTGCTGAGAGCTTTGCTCAAACTGAGGAGGATATAAAAACAGGATTGATCGGAGACAGGCTTGGCGTAGAGCTTCTGATCGCAGAAGCTCTATCATGATCAGCCTTTTCTTATTAATTTTTTATAAATAATATTGCATGGATGCAAGGTTATAGATATCATAGGACATGTAATTTTATTTATATTGGGGGAAAATATGAAAAATAATGTATTGTGGCTTTTGGAAGAAAATGCCGCTCTTTATCCGCGCAAAAAATTTCTTTTTGCCAATGATGGGGTTCTTACATTCGCTGAATTCAGGGAGAACAGCAGGAATTTAGCTTCTTTTATCCTAGAGCATAATGATGGCAATATGCCTGTCGCAGTTTTTATGGAAAAGGGCGCCATGGCGTTAACTGCCTTTTTTGGTGCACTCTACGGAAGAAGTCCGTATTGTTTATTAAATCCGGCTTTACCAAAAACAAGATTAAAAAATATATCCGACAGTTTAAAAAATAAGATCGTTATAACCAGCACGGATCTTTATGAAGAAGCTGTCTCTATCTTTGATGATTGTAATGTCATAAAAATAGAGGAGCATATAACGGAACCGTACGGCAATAGTCTGGAACAGGTCGATGAAAGCATTAACAGAATAATCGATACAGATCCCCTGTATATCAACTTCACTTCAGGCTCCACTGGAATACCCAAGGGTATTGTAGTGAGCCACCGGAGCGTTCTTGATTTCATAGGATATTTTACGGATATATTTGATATAACAGAAAAAGATGTGATAGCTAATCAGGCCCCTTTTGATTTTGACGTATCCGTCAAAGACATATACTCATGCATGTATACCGGGGCTTCTCTCGTTATCGTTCCAAAAGAATTATTTTCAAAACCCGTTGAACTTATAGATTTTCTATGCGAGCACGACATAACCGTAATGACCTGGGCAGTATCAGCTTTGTGCCTGATATCTACTTTTCATGGGCTGGACTACAAGATACCTGACAAAGTCCAAAAGATCCTCTTTTCCGGTGAAGCAATGCCGTATAAACACCTGAATGAGTGGCGTTCGCATTTACCTGACGTTCTTTATGCTAATTTATATGGACCGACAGAAATAACCTGCAACTGCACCTATTATATCTTAGAGAGGGATAAAGACTACGCCGATGGACTCCCTATAGGAAAAAGCTTTCCTAATGAGGATGTTTTTCTCCTGAATGAAAACGATAAAAAAATCACGGCTTCCGGTTCTAAAGGGGAGATATGCGTAAGGGGAAGCGCGCTTGCTCTTGGATATTATTCGCTCGATAAAAATATTAAGGATTCGTTTACCCTGAATCCTCTGAATCCATATTATAACGAGCTTATATACAGGACAGGAGATCTGGCTTTTTACAATGAAAACTTTGACCTGGTATTTGCCGGACGCAAGGATTTCCAGATCAAATATATGGGGCACCGCATAGAACTGGAAGAGATAGAAAGGGCTATTTCACATATTAGCGGTGTTGAAAGAGCTTGCTGTGTTTTCGACGAAAAAAGATCAAAGCTAAGGGCTTTTTATGTGGGATATGCCGATGAAAAAAGTATTATTGATACGATAAAGATCGACCTCCCTGTATTTATGATCCCATCCTCTGTTAAAAAAATAGAGACTATGCCTTTGAATAAGAATGGGAAAATAGATAGAAATGCACTTATGGAATTGGGGGATATAAAAAGGTGAATAAACAAATATTTGAATTAGCAAAAAAAGAAAATAAACCGTTTTATATATTCGACACAAATAGATTATATAATCGTATCGATCGTATAAAATCGTTTTTACCTGAAGATACTGGCATTTGCTATGCTGTGAAGGCTAATACTTTCATCATAAAGGAGATATATCCGAAAGTTGACAGAATGGAGATATGTTCCCCTGGTGAAGCCGGCATTTGCAATAAATTAGGTATCGACAGCGAATGTCAGGTTATTTCAGGTATCTATAAAACACCTGATTTTATAGAATCAATCTTCAAATCTGGAAATTTTGAAGGTATCTTTACCGTAGAGTCCGTCGAACAGTTCAGATTGCTGGATGAATTTTCTAAAAAGTATAAAAAACAGACCAAGATACTTTTGCGGCTTACTAATAACAGCCAGTTCGGAATGGATAAAGAAACCATAGAAAAGCTTATTTCCGAACTCATTGCATCAGATTCTTTGTTGCATTTAGTCGGACTTCAGTATTTCTCAGGTACTCAGAAAACATCAATAAAAAAATATGAACGAGAGCTAGCTATGCTCGACGATTTTATTGACGAGTTAAAAGAAAGGTATTCTTACGTTCCGGAAGAATTGGAATATGGAACGGGATTTCCTGTTGCTTATTTTGAAGGTGAATCTTTTGATGAAGATGAACTTTTCACAAAATTCGCAGCTCTTTTGCGTAATTTAAGGTACAAAGGAAAGATAATATTGGAGATAGGCAGAAGTATTGCGGCCTCCTGCGGATATTATTTTACTAATATCGTTGATGTTAAATCCAATAAAAGACAGAATTACATCATCACTGACGGGGGGATGCACCAGATAACCTATTACGGGCAATCTATGGCTATGAAAAGACCCGTTATTTCAATATTAGGAACCAAAACGCCTTCCGATGGCAAAGCCTGGAACATATGCGGTTCCTTATGTACGATGAATGATCTTATGGCTAAAGAGATCCCGCTTGGAGATGTAAATATAGGGGATACTCTTTGCTTTGAAAACGCAGGAGCCTATTGTATGACTGAGGGTATCGCTCTTTTCTTATCCAGAGATCTGCCCGGCGTCTTTATTTTAGACAAAGAAGGCACGATACTGAAGGTCAGGTCTGGTTTTGAAACAGAAAAATTAAATTGTCCAAATTATTAATTAAGGTAGGGGAAAATGGAAAAATTATTATGTATTCTTGAAGATATTCAGCCTGGTATCGATTATAAAACATGTACGGATCTGATCGATGGACACCATCTTGAGTCTTTATCTATAATTTCTTTAATAGCTGAACTGGAAGATGAGTTTGATGTAACTATTCCTGCAGTTGAGATAATTCCGCAAAACTTCAATTCAATGCAGGCTATTTGGGAACTTATTAACAGATTACAAGAGGAAGAGTAAATGTTGTTATCACCGTTGGCATTGGCGGGTAGATTTACGACGATGACATCATACTTTTCATTAGCCTTTTTAGGTGTATTTCTACCTGTTTGTATAATTATTTACTGCTTTTTCCCACAGAAGTGGAAAAAGTATTTTTTATTGTTTGCAAGTTATAGTTTTTTCTGGTTAATAAGCGGAAAACTGTTGATCTATCTTGTGATATCAACAACATCGATCTATCTTTTTTCGCTTCTTATCGGAAAATTGGAAAAAAACAAGTGCTTAGAAGTAAAAAACATATCAGATAAAGAAGAGAAAAAAGCAATAAAAAAGATATTTAAGAGCAAGCAGCTCGCAGCAGTAACGATCTGTATCATTATTAATCTCGGCATCCTGCTGACACTTAAGTACCTTGCTTTCTTTACTTTTAATATTAACAGTATTTTGCATTTCTTTCATTCTGATCTTCAGTTTGCTATACCAAGGTACATTATGCCTATCGGTATATCATTTTTTACAATGCAGGCCATTTCCTATGTTTTCGATGTATACAGAGGAACTGTTCCTGCTGAGAAAAACTATTTTAAGCTTGCCTTGTTTATGAGTTTCTTTCCTCAGATAATTGAGGGCCCTATTTGTCGTTACTCACAAACAGCTGACCAGTTGTGGTCCGTAAAAGCCATTAAATTCTCCGATTTCTGTGCCGGTGCAGAGAGGATCCTTTTCGGATTTATGAAAAAACTGGTAATAGCAGACCGTTTAAATCCGCTCATCAATAATGTTTTTTCTAATCCGGGCAGTTTTGACGGAAGCACCATCGCACTCGCTGCTGTTGCTTATACAGTGCAGTTATACATGGATTTTTCAGGAACTATGGATGCAGTAATAGGAACTGCCCAGATCTTCGGTGTGAAAATGCCTGAGAATTTTTCACGTCCATTTTTTTCGAAGAATATATCTGAATTTTGGAAACGCTGGCACATAAGCCTCGGTACCTGGTTTAAGGATTATATTTTTTATCCTTTAACGCTTTCAAAGCCAATGAAGAACCTCACAGCCAGATCACGAAAAAAACTCGGCAATCACTTTGGGCCTTTGATCGCCGGTGGGATAACTCTGCTTATAGTCTGGATATGCAACGGATTATGGCACGGGCCTGCGTGGAACTATATATTCTTTGGCTTATATCATTTTTCATTTATCCTTTTAGGAAATCTTATTAATCCTTTAGTCCTTAAGGTTAATAAAAAATTACATATTAATGCGGACTCCTGGCTCTATAAATTTCTTCAGATAATAAGGACTGCTGTATTGGTAATCATAGGCGAACTGTTTTTCAGATCAGCAGGCTTAAAGAATGGATTTTCAATGTTCATGAATATGCTCACTAATTTCCATTTTATGCCTTTAACTCCACGACTGATGAGAAAATTAGGGGTAGATTATCATGACCTTATAATAGTTGCTGTTGCGCTTGTAATAATTTTTATTATTTCTATATTGAAGGAAAAAGGGATAAATATAAGAGAAAAAGTGAACCGATCACATATCGTCATTTCCTGGGGTCTGATCTATGCATTGATAGTTTTTATTATTATATTCGGCGCCTACGGAAAAGGATATATCCCTGTAGATCCGATCTATGCAAACTTTTAAGGAGAGATGGATATGAAAAAAAGAATTTTTATTAATATCGGAAAAAGTTTAGCATTCATTGGTGTATTTGTCTGCATACTGACAGCTTTATCTTTTTTATTCGTACCTAAAGATAATACAAGGGGAGCCGGTCTCGATGACCAAAGTGCCAATGCGATCTTAAATGAAAAAGAAAATACGATCGACACATTGTTTTTAGGTGACAGTGAAAGCTATACCTCCTTTATTCCTATGAAGATATGGAAGGAATACGGGATAACTTCATATGTATGCGGAACACCAAGTCAGAAGCTATACTATACAGACTTCTTTCTTCAAAAGGCTTTTCAGCATCAAAAACCGAAACTGGTTTTCCTTGAAACAAATGCACTTTTCAGGAGAGTTTATTTTGAAGATGAGTTTAATAATAAACTCTCTGAATTCTTTCCGATATTCAAATATCATGACAGGTGGAAGGCCCTGCAGAAAAACGACTGGTCACTGAAGAAGAAATACACCTATACGGAAGATGCTAAAGGATATATCCATAATACTACGAAAAATCCTGCATCTACAGCGGGTTACATGACTCCTACTGACCAGATGGCGGTAATGACCGATAAAAACATGGCCTATCTGAAAAAAATCATAAGCTTTTGCAAGAAGAATAATACAAAATTGATCCTTGTTTCTACTCCAAGTACTAAAAACTGGAATTATAAAAAACATAATACTATTGAAAAAATTGCAAAAGAATACGATATAGGATATCTGGATCTGAACACTTTGAGAAAAGAGATCCCTATAGACTGGAATAATGATACCAGAGATAAGGGAGACCACCTGAATTATTATGGTGCAGTTAAGGTGACAAAATATATTGGAAAATATATAAATGATCTGAAATTATTCAGTGATAAGAGAAATGATCCTGAATACAGATCATGGAACGATTCGTTGAAAAAATTTACAAAAAAGGTAAAACAGCCCTTAAACTGATATGAAAAAAATCCCCATGCGTCACGGACACATGGGGTTTTATTGATTTAACTAAGATTATGCAAGACCGTTAACAGCCTTTGTAAGTCTTGAGACCTTTCTTGCTACAGCATTCTTATGGAAAATGCCCTTGTTAACTGCCTTCTGAAGTAAGCTGACAGCTGGTGTCAATGCTGCCTGTGCCGCTGCCTTATCAGCTGCTGCGATAGCTGCATCTACTTTTTTGATCTCAGTCTTAACACTGCTCTTGAAAGCTTTATTTCTTTCAGCTCTTGCATCATTAGTACGAATTCTCTTCTTTGATGATTTAATGTTTGCCATTGTAAAACACCTCCTTCTCCCTTAAGATAACCATGTTTAATATACCGGGCGGACATTAATAAACATACCAACATATTTTATATAGTGGCTGTGGAAATGTCAACCAAAATAATATAAAATCACATAAGTAAGTATGGAGGTTTAAAATATGAATGCACTCGAAGGATTGAAGCCCGAAAAAGTATATAAATTTTTTGGTGAGATAGCAGCTATCCCTCATGGATCAGGAAACTTGGATCAGATCAGCAATTATCTGGTTCGTTTTGCCGAGGAACGCGGACTCAGATATATTCAGGACAGGTATCTTAATGTTATTATGTTTAAAGATGCTTCATCTGATAACGTTAATTCCAACCCCGTAATAATCCAGGGGCATATGGATATGGTCACTCTTGCTGAGGATGGTCATAGAATAGATTTTCTGACTGAACCTGTTGCTTTGGTCAGAGATGGTGATTTTATACGCGCTGACAGAACGACCCTGGGCGCAGACGACGGCATAGCTCTTGCTTTTGCATTGGCTGTTCTGGATGATGATTCATTATCACATCCTCCAATAGAGGCTGTTTTCACTGTCGATGAGGAAATAGGAATGCTAGGGGCAGCAGCCATTGATACCAGTCCGCTTAAAGGTAAATATTTTCTTAATATAGATTCCGAAGAAGATGGCATATTTTATGCAGGATGTGCAGGCGGCGCAACGTGTACTATAAGTCGTCCTTTTAAAAAAGAACAGGCTGGCGGAAAGGCATATAGCATTAATATTTCCGGACTTTCCGGTGGCCACTCCGGTGTCGAGATACACAGGCAGAGTGCTAATGCGTGCCATATATTGGGACGTATATTATTTACTCTTAAAGAGAGCGGTTTTAAAATAAATCTTTTTTCTGTAAATGGAGGCGAAAAGGATAATGCCATAGCTGTCAAAGCTAACGCCGTGTTTTACACACACACGTATCCGGACCTGCCGGACCTTAAGTCTTTGATCAAAAAAACTTCGGATGATATCCGATACATATATAAAACTACTGATCCTCTTATGTCGATCAGGATAACTGAAGTAAAATCTGATGCTGACTTTTCCATGGATGCTGCGGACAGTAGCGCCATGATCGATCTTCTGACTAATTTGCCAAACGGGATCATAAGAATGTCCGATGATGTAAACGGCATGGTCGAAACCTCCCTGAATCTGGGTGTTATGCGGACCTGCTCTGACTCAGTCGAATTTACATATTCTGTAAGGAGTAATATAGATTGCCAGAAAGACTTTCTTATTATGAAGCTTAAAAATATCGCTGAGCATTATGGAGCCGCTTCATCCGTTTCGGGTGTGTATGGCGCATGGGAATACCGACCTGATTCTATGCTTAGAAGCCTGCTTATCGATGAGTATCAAAATGTAACCGGAAGAGCAGCAAAAACAGAGGTAATACACGCTGGTGTTGAATGCGGCATATTCTTATCTAAAATGCCGGATCTTGACTGCGTTTCATTTGGTCCTCAGGCCGATGATATACATACCCCTAATGAAAAAATGTCCATTTCATCCTTATCTGATTACTGGACTATTCTTGTCAATATACTTGCCCGGCTGGCAAAAACAAATGATTAAGTATCCCCCTGGTGGGTATTTCTTGACACGCATATTTTATTTTATTAATATATAGACTAGGTTCCGATCAAAATGGACTTGGTCTTTTTTTCTTTATTTTCTTATATTCCCACAACTGGCAACTAAAAACTTTTTTATTGATTAATAGGAGATTTATATGACTTATATTGATTTTATTGAGTACATACGTTCGCGCGCAGAAAAAGCTGCAGGTAAAGGCGGAATAACTTATATCAATCACATAATCAAAAACAATGATAAAGAACTGGACGGCCTTGTTATATTGGAAAAGGACCATAATGTCGCTCCCGCCATTTATCTTAACGATTATTATGATTGCTATCTCAAAGGCACAAGTATCGATGAGATAATGACCGACATCTTAAGCAAGTATTATCGCAGCAAAGATTCTCTCGAACTGGATCATGATAATTTTTCCAGTTTCGAAAAGATCAAAGATAAGATAGTCTATAAGATAATAAATAAAGAAAAAAATCAAAAACTCCTTAAAGAGATCCCTCACGAGACCATTCTGGATCTCGCTATCGTTTACTATTGTATCGTTGCCAGGTTCGAAGACAGATGTGCTACGGCTCTTATATACAATAAACATCTGAAGATGTGGAATATCAGCGATAGTGACCTGGCTCTTGCCGCATCTGAAAATACTCCCAGGCTCTTAAGGTCTCAGATCAGACCTATAAATGACATAATAGGTGAAATAAGCACAAGTAAACAGGAGGCTTCAATATGTGACGACATACCATTAGCCGAAAATCCTATGTATGTATTAACTAATGAATCTCAGTTCAATGGTGCTGCATGCATCCTCTACGAGAATCTGTTATATGACTTTGCCTCAAGTATTGGCAGTGATCTGTATATTCTACCTTCTTCTGTTCATGAAGTAATTTTAATTCCTAAGAATGAATTCCCTGATAAAGACAATTTATCCTGTATGGTAAAAGATATCAACGAAAGCGAAGTAGCAACGGATGAAGTTTTATCCGACCATGTTTATGAATACCGTTACGATAGAAAAACTATAATCATGTAGGTATGCATGTTTCCATTCATAAAACGACCAGGTCCATACTACTATTTCAATTGACTTTCTTTCATTAATACTGTATATAGTTAAAAAATGATTCTAAAAAGGATCGACTATAAAAGGTGGATAAAATGAAAAAAACAATTGAAATTACAGATATTGAGAGAGCATACAAGAATCCGGTAGCTGAGCTTGTTGAAACAGCCTGCCGCTTCAACAGCCATATTGCTCTTGAAAGCGAAGGCAAGAACATCAACGCTAAATCACTCCTTGGTGTCATGGCTTTTGGCCTTAAAAAAGGAATGCTCGTCGATGTCAACGTTGAAGGAGATGACCATGAAGTGGCTATGGAGGGAATAGCTAAATTTCTTTGCCCTTGATCTGTCTAATATCACTATATTGAAAAACCGTCATATCTCCAGAGATATGGCGGTTTTCTTTTGATTTTTTATTTTAAATAGTCTATACTTTTAATCAAAGTGTGCTCAGCTGATACAAATAAATGAAAGGAGAAAAACGCTAAATGTTCGCAGTTGATGATAAAGTTATGTACGGAATAATAGGTGTATGTAAAGTTGAAGCCATTGATACACCTCCAATTACTGGCGTAACCGGCGAGTACTATTTTTTACAGCCTGTCTTTGATGATAGAGGTCTTATTTATTCGCCTGTCGAAAATAAAGTTCCTATGCGTGAAATTATGAGTAAAGATGAATGCGATAACCTGATCGAACGTGCAAAAAATTGTCAGGATGATGAGATCCTGTCGCAGAAATTAAGCTTTAATGATTATGATAACTGTATAAAATCACAGGATGCTGACCTGCTTCTGCATCTTATAAGATTTTTATACAGTACAAAAAATGCCAGGGCAAAAGAATTGCGTAAGATGAAATCCATGGATAATCGTGTTTTAGCTACAGCAAGAAAACTTCTCTATGGTGAGATGGCAGTAGCTATGGATCGCAGTTTTGAGCAGATAAGTAACGAAATGGATGGATTTTTATCCTGCTAGGATCTAGAATGAAAACTTACTGTATTTGTCAAATAATTAAACAAGGAGATATGCATAATGAGGTGGGGTATTTTATCAACCGGCCGTCTTTCATGGAAATTTGCGTCAACTATCTGTGAAATGAAAAGAGAAGGGGATTCTATAATAGCTGTTGGATCACAAACCGAGAGCCGTGCCAGGGATTTCGCCAGAGAATTTGATATTCCGGAATATTTTGGCTCTTACGAAGAAGTTCTTGATGTCGATGAAGTAGAAGTCGTATATATCGCAACACCCAACAGTTATCACTATGAAAATGTCAGATCCGCACTTCTTCACGGCAAACCAGTTGTGGTTGAATGTCCTATCACAATTAATCCTGCTCAAGCCAAGGAACTGTATGATCTTGCCAGAGAAAAGAACCTGTTCTTACTTGAATCAGCCTGGATACATTTTCTTCCGGGACTTTTAAAAGTACAGGAAATTATACGTGGAGGCGTGATCGGCAAAGTCTCTTATGTAAGAACTGAATATGGTGTTATTCCTCCTGCCAACAGGAGCACCAGGTACCTTTCTCAAGATCTGGGAGGGGGTGCTCTTTATGAGGTCGGGATGTATAATCTTTCACTCATATACATGATCATGGGGTCTCTTTCTGATGACTATACTCTGGATATTTCCTTCAATGAGTCCAGAACTGACGATTTTAACATTATACATTTCAAATATCCTGGCGGGCAGCATGCTCTTGTCACTAATTCCATCGGATTAAAAATGGAAAGAAGAGCTGCTATTGTCGGGACAGAGGGCGCTATCTATATTGAAGATTTTGTTCAGACCAATAGTTTTATTCTGAAGACTTCTGACGGACAAACCGAGACCTTCACCTTTAATCATGAATTCTCAAGCCTTGAACATGAGATCCGCGAGGTTGAAAGATATATCGCCTGGGGCAAGACCCATGCATCCGTATACACACCTGAAATGTCAATAGAAGTATTGACACGTGCAATTGAAATTAAAAATAAATTTGAAAATACAAGAAACTGAAAATGAGGTATAAAACTTTGGAAAAGAATTATTCACCTTCGGATATAGAAGGACGTTTATATGAAAAGTGGCTTAATAACGGATATTTTCACGCTCAAGTGGATCCTTCAAAGAAGCCTTTTACGATCGTTATGCCGCCGCCTAACATAACCGGTAAGCTCCACATGGGACATGCCCTCGATAATACTATGCAGGATATCCTCATACGTTATAAAAGAATGAAAGGGTTTGAAGCCTTATGGATACCGGGAACAGATCATGCCAGTATTTCTACCGAAGTCAAGGTTACTAATGCCTTAAAAGAAGAAGGCTTTGACAAGCATGAGATCGGCCGTGAAGCCTTCCTTAAAAGGACCTGGGAATGGAAAGCGGTGTACGGAGGAACTATTATTTCCCAGCTGAAAAAAATAGGCTCATCCTGTGATTGGGAGCGTGAACGCTTCACTATGGATGAAGGACTTTCCAAGGCTGTACTCGCTGCATTTGTCCGATTATATAACAAAGGTCTTATTTACAGAGGCGATAAGATCATCAACTGGTGTCCTGTATGTAAGACCTCTATTTCTGATGCCGAAGTTGAACACGAAGAACAGGCCGGAAAATTCTATCACATAAACTATCCTGTCGTTGGAGAAGAGAGCAGGGTAGTCCAGATAGCCACTACACGTCCTGAAACTCTCCTTGGAGACACTGCAGTTGCAGTTAATCCTGATGACGAAAGATACTCTGATCTTGTTGGTAAAATGCTTGTCCTTCCTCTTACCGGAAGGGAGATTCCAGTTATTGCTGACCAATATGTTGATATGGAATTTGGTACCGGTGTTGTAAAGATCACCCCAGCTCATGATCCTAATGATTTCATGGTCGGAGAAAGACATGATCTTCCTCAGATCAACGTAATGAACAATGATGCCACTATGAATGAACTCTGTGGTAAATATGCGGGAATGGACCGATATGAAGCCAGAAAAGAGATACTTAAAGATCTTGATGCAGAAGGTCTCCTCGTAAAAATTGAAGACCATGATCACAGTGTCGGTACCCATGACAGATGCGGCACAACTATTGAACCTATGCTGAAAGCTCAATGGTTCGTTAAAATGTCTGAGCTTATAAAACCTGCGGTAAATGCCGTTAAGGCCGGCGATATCCGTCTTATTCCCGATTCGATCGACAAGACATATTATCATTGGACTGATAATATACGCGACTGGTGTATCTCCAGACAGTTATGGTGGGGACACAGAATACCTGTTTATTATTGTGACAGATGCGGACATATAGAAGTTTCTGAAGAAAATGTCGATACCTGTCCTAAATGTGGCGGACCTGTGCGGCAGGAAGAGGATACGCTTGATACCTGGTTCTCATCTGCACTCTGGCCTTTTTCCACTCTCGGATGGCCTGATAAAACGGAAGAACTTGATTATTTCTATCCTACCTCAGTACTTGTAACAGGTTATGACATTATCTTTTTCTGGGTTATACGTATGATCTTCTCCGGATATGAGCATATGGGCAAGGCTCCTTTCAAGGATGTTTTATTCCATGGCCTGGTAAGAGATTCTAATGGCATAAAAATGAGCAAATCGCTTGGTAATGGCATCGATCCGCTTGAGGTAATAGAACAGTACGGAGCAGATGCTTTAAGAGCCTCTCTCATTTCCAATACATCACCCGGCAATGATATGCGTTATTATGATTCTAGGGTAGAAGCTGCCAGAAATTTTGCCAATAAGATCTGGAATTCAGCACGTTTTATTATGATGAATGACCCTGACGATCTTTATCCTGCATCATCAGAAACACCGGATAATCTCACTGATGCTGATAAGTGGATGCTTTCAGGCGTTAACCGTCTCTCCGCTGATGTTACTGATAATCTGGAAAAATATGAGCTTGGTATTGCATATGATAAGATCGCAGCATTTGCCTGGGATGAGTTCTGCGACTGGTACGTAGAGATGGTAAAATCCCGTCTTTACGACGATAACGACACAACTAAAAATGCCGCAATATGGACTCTGAAAAAGTCTCTTATTACGATCCTTAAACTTCTTCATCCGTTCATGCCATTCGTTACAGAGGAGATATTCTGCTCTATCCAGTCAGAAGAAGAGTCTATAGTTATTTCTGAATGGCCCGAATACAGAGAAGACTATAATTTCCCGAAAGAGGAAGCTGCCACTGCTAATATTAAAGACGCCGTTAAAGCAGTCAGAAATATCAGGCTGGAGAAAAATGTAGCTCCCGGCAAAAAAATATCTGTATTTGTCGTTGCTGACAACGATGACATCTACAGGATATTCGAGGAAGGTTTGTCCTTCTTTAAACTTCTTGCCAGAGCTGAAGAAGTTATTATAAAAACAGATAAAAATGGCATTCCTAAAGATGCAGCTTCTGCCATCATAGAAAACGCCGGTATTTATGTACCTATTTCAGATCTTATTAATTTCGAAGAAGAAATAACACGACTTAAAGGCGAGATGGCTAAGCTTGAATGTGAGGTAAAGCGCTGTGAAGGCATGCTTTCTAACGAAAGATTCACATCTAAGGCACCCGCTGAAAAAGTTGAAGAGGAACGGACAAAACTTGAAAAGTATAAGCAAATGCTTGAAAAAGTAAAAGAAAGTTTAGCAAGCATTGAGGGTAAATAATTCCGGGAGAATTTTATGTTAAAAATAGGAGCTGTTTCACCAAATATCAAACTTGCAGATCCGGCGCTCAATGCTGATAAAATTATTTCTTCAGCAAAAAAAGCCGGGGCTGCCGGATGCAGCATAGCTCTTTTTCCAAAATTTCCTGTTACCGGATATTCATGTATTAAATGCACAGCTGAGGATTCTTTATTTAACTCAGCCCTTTTAAGAACTGAGTCTGAAAAAGCTTTTAACAAGATACTTGAAGCGTCATGTAACATAAATGATATGGCGCTTGTCTTAAGCCTGCCTGCAGAAGTAAACGGCAGGCTTTCAGTATGTAATCAGGTTATCCTAAATGGAGATGTTATTGCCTCTTCAGCAGATCAGGATCTGGAATTCATACTGAACGGAAAAGAGTATGTTGTAAGTGACGATGAACGTCTTGATGAGCTTGGCGTTATATACAGCAGGAAGATCATTCTTCTGCCAACTGCCAGAGCCTATACGGCGGGTATGCGCAGGATCGAATCTATCCGGGCAAAAGATATCTATATCAATAATATCTATATAACATCGTCCGCCGGTTATGGTGAATCAGGCGATGATCATCTTTATTCAGGAAACAGGAGCTTTGCTGTAAATGGCTGCCTTATAGACAGCATAATCAATTTTAATAATGAGCTGAGTATTTTTGAACTTGGAGAAGATTACGATGAGAGCTGTGATCTTTATAAGGATACTTACGCTGATGCCGGAATAGATGAGGAATCCTTTTTCGACAGAAAACATCCATTTCAACCTCATAATTCCAAGGATCTTTCTGATTATTGTCTGGATATTTTAAAAATACAGGCTATTTCTATATGCAAGAGACTGGAAACATTAAATTCCAAAAATCTTGTTCTTGGTCTTTCCGGAGGACTTGATTCTACTTTAGCTTTGATAGCTGCCGTATGCGCATTTGAACGTAAAGGCTGGGATAAAAAAGGGATACATTGCATAACGATGCCGGGTTTTGGCACGGGCAAGCTCACAAAAACAAATGCATATAAATTGGCTTCCGCACTGGATCTGGAGCTAAAAGAGATCCCTATAGATGGTATCGTTGCAGACCACCTGAAAAGTATCGACCAGCCTGAGGATACGGATGGCAATTTTATCAGAAACGTAACGTATGAGAATGCTCAGGCACGTATGAGAACTATGATCCTGATGGACTATGCCAATAAGCTTGGCGGAATAGTTCTCGGGACCGGAGACATGTCTGAACTGGCCCTTGGCTGGTGCACCTATAACGGTGATCATATGTCTATGTATTCAATAAATACAGGCCTTCCTAAAACACTTATAAGTCCTATTCTGGAGACATACCTGGAAAAAGCAGCAGATAACAGTAATGTCCTTGCTTTATCTGAGGCTATAAGATCCATAATAGATACGCCTGTAAGTCCTGAACTTCTTCCTGCTGACAAGGACGGCAATATAGTTCAGCTTACAGAAGATAAAATAGGCCCATATGTTTTACATGACTTCTTCCTTCACTCAATTGTAAAGAAAGGACTTAGTCCTCTTGAAACGTACAAAAATGCAAATGTAATTTTTGAAAATGATTTTACTGATAAGACTATAAAAAAATGGCTCGAGATCTTTATAAGAAGATTCTTCAGCCAGCAGTTCAAACGTTCATGTCTGCCTCTTGGTCCTAAGGTCCTTGATTTTTCCTTATCTCCAAGAGCCGGATTTAACATGCCAAGTGACGCATCCTGTGAAATTTGGCTAAAAAACCTAGATTCAGGAGATTTTTAATGAAGATTTTGTTTATTTCACTTGGTTGTGATAAAAACCTTGTTGATACTGAAGAAATGCTCGGTCTTCTCGGTGATGAAGGCTTTAGTTTTACTGACAACGACTATGAAGCTGAAGTTGTGATAATCAATTCCTGCTGTTTTATCCACGATGCCAAGACCGAAAGTATTGAGACGATCCTTGAGATGGCGCAACTTAAAAAAACCGGTGTCTGTCGATCTCTTATCGTTACCGGATGTCTTTCCCAGAGATACAAGGATGAGATATTAAAGGAAATTCCTGAGATCGATGCTATTGTCGGCACATCCTCTATCGATAGGATCGCAGAAGCAGTGAGAGAAACAACTAAAGAGCACAGAGAAAATATTCCTCTCAGTATAATGAATGACATAAACCGACTTCCCCTTATACCAAATGAACGCATTTCTACAACAGGCGGCTGGTATTCTTATTTAAAAATTGCAGAGGGATGTGACAAGCATTGTACATACTGTATCATCCCTAAAGTAAGAGGCCGATACAGGAGCATGCCTTTCGATTTTATTCTGGAAAGGGCTAAAGAACTTGTTGCTGCCGGAACAAGAGAACTTATCCTTGTCGCTCAGGATGTGACCCTTTACGGCAAGGATACCGGAGCTAAAAAAAAGCTTCTTCCTTCCCTGATCAAATCACTTGCCGCTATTCCTGAACTTAAATGGATCCGTCTTCTGTATTGCTATCCGGAAGATATTACAGACGAACTTATAGATGTAATAAAAAATGAACCAAAGGTCTGTCATTATATAGATATGCCGTGTCAGTCAGCATCAGATGGCATCCTGAAACTCATGGGCAGGCGGACAAGCAGAGATGATCTGAGAAAAATGGTATCAAAATTAAAAAGAGAAATTCCTGATATCTGTATAAGAACAACCTTTATAACGGGTTTTCCAGGAGAAACCGATTATGATCAGAAGCTCGTTACTGAGTTTATAGAAGAGAGTGAATTTGACAGGCTTGGAGTGTTTACATATTCCATGGAAGAAAATACTCCGGCAGCGCGGCTTACCAAGCAGATCGATGAAGACTTAAAAGAGGCCAGAAAAGAAGAGATTATGTTGATCCAGCAGGAGATATCAGCAAGGAAATCTGCTGAATTTACAGGAAAAAAGCTTGAAGTAATAATTGACGGATATTTACCTGAAGATGACGTTTATGTAGGACGTTCCTACAGAGATGCTCCCAATGTAGATGGTTCCGTATTTATCACACTCGGTCCGTATTCTTCACGTGATATAATGTCAGGTACATTTGTTGATGTCGAGATCACAGGTTCGACCGAATATGATCTTATCGGCAGGCTCATTGAAGAATAAACGGAGGATTACGATATGAACTTACCTAATAAACTAACTATTTTCAGAATATGCCTGATCCCCCCATTTCTCGTATTCCTTTACTGGTCCTTCGGTCATGGGGCAAACAACTGGGTAGCAACAGCTATCTTTATACTTGCCAGCCTTACGGATATGCTGGATGGCCATATTGCAAGAAAATACGGCCTGATCACAAATTTCGGAAAATTTATGGATCCGCTGGCGGATAAACTTCTAGTCGATTCGGCTCTTATAGCTCTTTGTGAGCTTGGACGCATACCCGGATGGATCGTTATTATTATAATCGGAAGAGAGTTTATTATTTCCGGTTTCAGACTCGTAGCTTCTGATAAGGGCAATGTGATAGCCGCAAGCTGGTTGGGAAAGGCAAAAACGATATGTCAGATGATAGCAACCATCCTGCTTATAATAAACTTCAAAAACACAACTATGCATGTTATTACTGCGATATTCGTATATGCAGCACTTATCCTTACCGTAGTTTCTCTTGCAGATTACATGCTGAAAAATAAAGGAGTTCTGTCAGATATAAAATAATTATATTTACAATTTACAAACAAATGTTCTTATGCTATAATTTTGAAAAATCAGTATTTTAGAATAATAAGGGAGACTCGTATGGGCAACAACGTTAGCAAGGATGATAAATTAAAGGCTCTTGATGCGGCAATCGCCAACATTGAAAAAGAATTCGGCAAGGGCTCAGTCATGCGTCTCGGCGATTCAGAAGAAAACATGGACATCAGCGTGATCCCGACAGGATGCATGAGCCTGGATATAGCTCTCGGCGTTGGCGGCATTCCAAGAGGCCGCGTTATAGAGATATATGGTCCGGAATCCAGTGGTAAGACGACCGTTGCACTTCACATGGTAGCTGAAGCTCAGAAGCTTGGCGGTATAGCCGGTTTTATAGATGCCGAGCATGCTCTTGATCCTGTATATGCTAAAAATATAGGTGTAGATATCGATAATCTCTATATTTCTCAGCCCGATTCGGGTGAACAGGCTCTTGAGATCGCTGAGACTATGGTCAGATCCGGCGCTATCGACATCATTGTAATCGATTCCGTAGCCGCACTCGTTCCTAAGCAGGAGATAGACGGAGTGATGGGCGAAACTCATGTTGCTCTCCAGGCGCGGCTTATGTCACAGGCGCTCAGAAAACTCACTCCCATCACAAGCAAAAGCAACTGCGCAGTGATCTTTATCAATCAGCTCCGTGAAAAAGTAGGCGTAATGTTTGGTAATCCTGAGACCACTTCAGGCGGACGTGCTCTTAAATTCTATTCATCAGTAAGACTTGATGTCAGAAGGAAGGAGGCCCTTAAACAAAATGGAGAGGTCGTGGGCAACCATGTGTGCGTAAAGATCGTAAAAAATAAGGTGGCTCCTCCATTTAAAGAAGCTGAATTTGATATTATGTTTGGAACCGGCATTTCAAGCGAAGGCGATCTGCTCGATCTAGCTGTCAAAAAAGACATTATCAAAAAGAGCGGTGCATGGTTCGCATATAACAATGAAAAGATCGGCCAGGGTCGTGAAAACGCAAAACAGTTCCTTATCGATAATCCTGAATTTAAAGAAGAGATATGGGAACTCGTGAGAAAGGCATACAATATAGGTGACGAATCTAAAACTGATATAGTTTCTGACGATATTGACGAATAAAATATTCATCTTTTATTTCTTAAAAATCACAGTATCTTCTGCTATAATGTAGGAGTACTGTGGTTTTTTATTGTTTTTTAATTTTAATAAAGTTGCACAGGCATAATATGTATGTTAGTATAGCTGTAATAATTATGAAACAATTATGAAACAATTTTAGCAATGATTTTTTACTGAATGAATTTTTGCTTTTGAATATTAAAGAGGGGTTTTTATGAAAAAAAACAAGTCATTTATGACAAAAGTTATCTGTGGGGCGATCACTGCGGCATCTGTTGCAGCCTTCATTCCCCATATTCCAAACATCTATGCTGATACTATTGATGATCTGAATAATCAGAAGCAGCAATTAGAAAATCAGCAGAGACAGCAGGAAGAACAGCAGAGACAATTAGAAAATAATAAAGCCAATACTCAAAACGAAGTTAACTACCTGGAGAATCAGTTAAAAAATCTTATCGATGAGATGCATACACTGGATGCTAAAGCATCTGAACTTTCAGTCCGTATTTCAGAAACTAATACCCAGCTTGCTGAACAGAATAAAAAACAGCAGCAGCAGTACGATGAGATGAAATTACGTATTCAGTACATGTATGAAAATCGCGACCGTTCCATTACTGAATCTGTAATGGGCTCTGGTGACATGTCCCAGCTGCTCAACTCAATGGAATATTATCAGAAAATCTATGATTACGACCGTAACCAGTTAAACGAGATCAAGTCCACCCGTGACAGGATCCAGAAACTATCTGATAATCTCAATAAGGAGCTGGATGAGGTTAAGGTCGCAGAAGAGCAAATGTCTGCCAAGCGTAGTGAAGTGTCAGAATTAGTCAACAGCAAGCAGGCTGTCATCGCTTCTCTCAACAATGATATCGCGGTTACAGCTAAATCCATTGCTGATACAGCCAGCCAGAGAGTTGCTGCAGAACAGTCTATCACTGATGAACAGAATCGTATAGCAGCGGAAGAAGCTGCTAGAGCAGAAGCTGCGCGCCAGGAGGCTGAAAGAGCCGCTGCGGCAAGACGTGCAGCCGAATCTTATAACAGCAATTCTTCCGGCGGCAGCGTAAGCTATACTTCTGGTACCTATAATTCACCAAGCGGACATAATGCGACTGAAGGACTTGCTTCATTGATCGCATATAATGCAGGAAATAACATAAGTAATTTCCCTTGTACTGCCGGATGGTGTGCAGCATGGGTATCAGGTGTATATAGCAGGTCCGGTGCCTCAACTCCTTATGGCAACGCTATTGATTACTGGAATAAGTGGTCATATTCAGGTTCAACCTCAATGGATAATATTCCTGTAGGAGCTGCCGTGATCTCATCCGGTGCCGGTTATGACGGCTCCATCTATGGGCATATAGGCATCTACCTTGGCGGCGGAATGGTTGCAAGTAATGTCGGTTACTGCAAGATAGAATCTATTCAGTCATTTGATGCCAGTGCAACAGCAACATGCCAGGGACACAGAGGTTATATCGGTTGGGTATGGCCTAATGGGATCGCCCTTAATTAAATAAGATCTGAAACAAGTTCAGAGCAGGTATATGCTGATCCTGAACTTGTTTTTTTATGCCATAAAACAGCTTTGTTCACCTGCATTCATGATATAATAAAGCTGTAAATCTTCATTTACGGCTTTAGTTATAAAACTTATAAATATAATCAAAAAGGAGAATATTATGGCACTTAATCCACTTAAGTTATTAAAATTAAAAGATCGCTATAAAGTTTTTAAGTCAGAGCATCCTAAACTTCTTGCATTTGCATCTGCTGCAGGCAAAAGTGTTGTGAAAAAAGGCTCTACAGTAAAAATTGCTGTTACCGGTCCTGATGGAAAAACTCTTGGAACGGAATTTGAGATTACTGCTGAAGACGTGAAAACACTGGAGATCTTGAAAGATCTTAAAGGATGATAAAAAGAAGAAAAAAATGGAAGATTATATAACAGATATAAAACCAGGAAGAACAAAGAAGTCAATTATATATGTTAACGACCTTCCTGCATTTTCTCTTTATGACTCTGAGATAAATAAATTAAAGCTAAAAGTTGATGAACGTTTAACAGATGAGACTTTTACCGGTATCGTCACGGATATACTGATACCGCGGGCATTGAACCGATGCCTCTTGCTGTTGAAGTCAAAAGAATACACGAGCAAAGAGTTAAAAGATAAATTAAAAGATGGCTATTATCCTGAAACTGTTATTTCAGCTGTTATGGATGAGCTGATCCGTAATCGTTTCGTTAATGACGCCCGTTATGCGGAGGAGTATATAGCTTTTCACTCTATGTCAAAATCCAGAACTGTCATAGAACATAGTCTTCTCCTGAAAGGCATCGATAAGGATACTATTGATTCTTCCTACGAATCTTTTCTTGAATATGCTCCCGATCCGGAAAAGCAGCTATGTTTAAAGCATCTGGAAAGTAAATATCCTAAAAATGCCTTTATGCAGAATGACGGTTTTTCTCTATCTGACAAGGAAGAGTACATGCTTAAAAACAAAGCTAAGGCATTCCTTGCAAGAAAGGGATTCTCTTTTGCGTTGATCAACGAAGTTATCGCAGAGTATTTTGACACAAACTCGGTGTAAATGGTAATATAGTAGCGTTTACTTGATGTATTTTTATGTATAGTTTGCACAATGAAAATTAAATAATTAAATAGGAGGTGCTAAGGTGATAACTATTATCTCCAGTATAATCACTGGTGCCGTTGTCGCGCTTATAACCTGGCTAATTACTTCTAAATCAATTGAAAGAAATAATAATATCAAAATTGGAAATGCTAATGACAAGGCAAAAGAGATTATTGAGATAGCAGAAAAAGAGGCTGAATCCTTGAAAAAAGAAGCCGCAATCACTGCTAAAGAAGAGACTCTTCAATTGAAAAATCAGCTGGAAGGCGAAATTAAGGAGCAAAGAAACGAAGTTCAACAATATGAAAAGCGAATTATTGCCAAGGAAGAATCTCTGGACAGAAAGATCTCTACGCTGGATAAACGCGAGATGCTTATTTCTGAAAAAGAGACCAGTGTAGATGAGCTTAGATCTGATATCACTAAGATCAAGACTCAGCAGACTGCCGAATTGGAAAGAATCGCCGGTTTTACCGCAGATCAGGCCAAGGAATATCTTCTTAAGAAAGTAGAAGAAGAGATCCGTGATGAATCTGCTAAGATCATAAAAAATGTTGAAGCTGAAGCCAGAGAAGAAGCTGATAAAAAGGCCAGGGATATTATCGTCAGTGCCATTGCCAAATGTGATGTCGATCACATTTCAGAAGCAACGGTATCTACAGTCGAGCTACCAAGCGACGAAATGAAGGGAAGGATCATCGGACGGGAAGGACGCAATATCCGCACATTTGAAGCGATCACAGGTGTTGAGCTTATTGTGGATGACACTCCGGAAGCAGTTGTTTTATCCTGCTTTAATCCTATCAGACGCCAGATAGCAAAACTTGCTTTGGAAAAACTCATGGCGGATGGCAGGATCCATCCGGCAAGAATTGAGGAAATGGTTGAGAAATCCAAAAAAGAACTTGATGAAAAGATAAAGTCTATCGGAGAAGCGACTATCATGGATGTGGGTATGCATGGACTTCATCCTGAGATCGTGAAGCTTCTGGGCCGAATGAACTATCGTTCCAGTTTTGGCCAGAATGCATTAAAGCATTCCATCGAAGTCGCCATTCTTTCGGGACTGCTTGCAGCCGAGGTCGGTGAAGATCAGCAATTAGCTAAAAGAGCGGGCCTTCTGCATGATATAGGTAAGGCAGTAGACTTTGAAATGGAAGGATCTCATGTACAGATCGGTTCTGAGATATGCCGCAAGTATAAGGAGAATCCTGTAGTGATCAACGCTGTTGAATCTCATCACGGAGATGTCGAACCCGATAATATTATTTCCGTTCTTGTCCAATGCGCCGATATGATATCTGCTGCAAGACCGGGTGCCCGTCGTGAAGATCTTGAGGTTTATATAAATCGTCTTAAACGTCTTGAGGAAATTTCAAATTCTCATAAAGGCGTTGAAAAATCTTTTGCAATACAGGCCGGAAGAGAGGTTAGGATCATGGTCATACCTGAACTTGTCAGCGATTCCGAAATGGTCCTTCTTGCTAAGGATATATCTAAGCAGATAGAAGATGAGCTGCAGTATCCCGGACAAATCAAAGTAAGTGTTATCAGAGAATCTAGGGCTGTTGATTATGCCAAATAAATATTTAAAGAGTTACTATCACAGTAGCTCTTTTTTTATGCAATTTTATCAAAGACACCTGTATTAAATAGTAAAATCTATTGTATTAAGCGAATGCTAAGTGTATCATTGAAATAACTGCAGAGTTTAATTTAAGGAGGCAATTTATGCTTTATACGGAAATGAGCAAAGACGAACTTACTGCATTAAGATCAGACTTGGAAAATAAATACAATGATTTTGCTGCAGAAAACTTAAAGCTTGATATGTCACGTGGCAAGCCATCACCTGCCCAGTTAAAGATCTCATATCCGATGCTTAGTATAATCGATGAAAACAGTGATCTGCATGCGGCAGACGGAACTGATTGCTCTAATTATGGATGCCTTGAAGGTATAAAGGATGCTAAAGAACTTATTGCCGGCATGCTGAAGACAAAGCCTGAAAATGTCATAGTTTTTGGAAGCGCCAGCTTAAGCATAATGTTCGACCAGATATCCAGGGCCTTTACGCATGGATATCTCGGAGAAGCACCATGGTCAAAACTTGATAAAGTCAAATTCCTTTGTCCCGTTCCCGGATATGACAGACATTTCACGATTACAGAACATTTTGGGATAGAAATGATAAATATTCCAATGACCGGATCCGGCCCTGACATGGATCTTGTTGAGAAACTGGTCGTCAGTGATCCGTCTGTAAAGGGAATATGGTGCGTTCCTAAATATTCTAATCCAAGCGGCTGTTCATATTCAGATGAAACGGTAAAACGGCTGGCAAGCTTAAAGCCTGCTGCCAGAGATTTCAGAATATTCTATGACAATGCATATTGTGTCCATGATCTTTATGATAAAAAAGACCAGATACTGGAGATCCTTGAAGAATGTGAAAAAGCCGGAAATCCGAATATCGTTTTTGAATTCTGCTCCACATCCAAAATTTCATTTCCCGGTGCCGGTATTTCAGGTCTTGCAGCTTCTCCTGCCAACCTTGCTGACATTAAAGATCATATGAAATTTCAAACCATAAGCCATGATAAGATTAACCAGCTCCGCCACGCAAGGTTCTTTAAAAATATAGATGGTATCAAGGCTCATATGAAAAAACACGCCGACCATATCAGACCGAAATTTGAGCTTGTACTTGAACTTCTTGAAAAAGAACTGGGCGGCCTTGGAATAGGCAGATGGACTAAACCTAACGGAGGATACTTTATCTCCTTTGATACTATTCCCGGATGTGCCGATAAAGTCTTCGAAATATGCAAAAACGCAGGTGTTACACTCACCAATGTTGGTGCCACCTTCCCTTATGGAAAGGATCCTGAGAACTCAAATTTAAGAATCGCTCCAACATTTCCCACACTGGAAGAATTAGCTAAAGCTACAGAATTATTCTGCCTTGCCGTTAAGAAAGCCAGTGTAGAAAAACTTCTCGGTTTAAATTAATATACGGAGGCATGAAAGAATGGATAAAATAGCTTTTATTGGTATGGGAAATATGGGACAGGCCATGTTGAAAGGTGCCCTCAGCTTTTTTGATAATGACTCCCTTTGCTTTTATGACCATAAAGAAGACAAAAGATCAAATATATCTGACACTTTGAATGTGCTTTCATTCAATACATCTGAAGAATGCGTAAAAGCTTCAAAATATATTATTTTGTCCATTAAACCTCAGGTCTATGAATCTCTCCTTCACGAGATAAGCAAAAGCCTGACTCCTGAGCATATAGTTATTTCTCTGGCTCCAACCTTCAAAATAGAGAAGCTCAAGGAAATGCTTCCGACTCAGACCAGAGTTATCCGCGCTATGCCTAATACTCCGGCAATGGTCGGAGAGGGCATGACAGGCCTTTGTATCGATAACTCATCATATTCCGATGATGAGTTGAAAATTATAGAAAACTTCTTTTCATCATTCGGAAGGTTCTCATTTGTCAAAGAAGACCTAATGAGTGCAGTAGTTTGTGTATCCGGATCATCACCGGCATACGCCTATGTTTTTATAGAAGCGCTTGCTGATTCAGTTGTAAAATACGGACTTTCAAGAAAAGATGCCTATGAATTCGCCGCTCAGACCTTACTTGGTTCTGCTAAAATGGTTCTTGATACCGGGATCGCTCCTTCTGTGCTGAAAGACAATGTATGCTCACCCGGCGGAACTACTATCCGGGCAATAGAGGCCCTTGAAGAAAATGGTTTTAGAAATGCCATATTTAAGGCAACTAAGGCCTGCTATGATAAATGCGAGGGTGAAGATTAAATTTATAACTGATAAAAAAATAAGTGGATATATCCCTTTACTTCAGATATCTGTCAATGGATCTGATATTAAATGAGAATATCCACTTATTTCTATTTTAATAATTGATCTATACAAGATCAGCCATTTTAAGTACCAGCTTCTCTGTATCATCCCAGCCGAGACATGGATCTGTAATAGATTTTCCGTATATACCATTGCCGACTGACTGGCATCCTTCCTCTATATAGCTTTCGATCATCACACCTTTAACAAGTTTGGCTACATCTTCAGAATGCTGGCGGCTGTGAAGAACTTCCTTCACGATCCTTATCTGTTCCTTGAACATCTTAGCTGAGTTAGAGTGATTTGCATCAACGATAACTGCCGGATTGGCGAGGTCAGTCTTCATATACATATCATGCAGGAATATAAGATCCTCATAATGATAGTTAGGAATGTTCTGTCCGTGCTTATTAACAGCTCCTCTGAGTATAGTGTGGGCCAAAGGATTTCCAGGCGTTTTAACTTCCCAGTTTCTGTATATGAATGTCTGCGGAGACTGAGCTGCAACAGCAGAGTTGAGCATAACACTGAAATCACCGCTTGTTGGATTTTTCATTCCTACAGGAACATCAAAACCGCTTGCCGTAAGCCTGTGCTGCTGATTTTCAGCAGAACGTGCGCCAACCGCAACATAGCTCAGCAGATCATCCAGGTACCACGCATTTTCCGGATATAGCATTTCATCCGCAGTCATAAACCCTGTCTGCTCGATAACATGTAAGTGTAATTTTCTGATCGCAATAATACCTGAGAGCAAGTCCGGCTTTTTCTCAGGATCAGGCTGATGGAGCATACCTTTATAACCGACGCCCTTTGTCCTTGGCTTATTTGTATACACTCTCGGGATGATCAGGAGCTTATCCTCGACCTTATCCTGTAATTTTCTAAGACGTGTGACATAATCAAGCACAGCTTCCTCATTGTCGGCTGAACATGGACCAATGATAACGAGAAATTTATCGGAATCCCCTGTAAAAATATCTGCTACCTTTTTGTCAAATACCTTTTTGGCTTCTACATATTTCTTGGCTAAAGGGTACTGTTTCTTTATCTCTTCTGGATTAGGGATTTCCCTTATTAATTCGAAACTCATACGTTTTCTCCTTTCGTTATCTATTTTAAAATATTTTTTTATTATAAATGAAAGGCTATCAATTGTAAATTGACAATGACCAGTAAAAACGATACTATTTACGGAAGAAAGATGGTGGAAAGTATGACCAATATTGTATTTTACAAAAATAAAAACGACCAGATGTCCGGTTTTGACATATCAGGACATACTGATTTTGCACTTTCAGGAAGCGATGTGCTGTGTGCTGCAGTCTCTGCTCTGTGTTCACATACGATAGGCTCGATCCAGGAATTCACCAATGAGCCATGTGAAAATATTGTCGATGAGACTGCTCCAAAGGTTATCTTCAGATTGACTGAGCCTGATCTGTCTGATGAAAGCCAGTTGTTTCTGGAGTCTTTTGCCTCTTCAGCAGATGATCTTGCATTTGCACATCCAGATAATATAACAGTGGAATATAAGGAAAATTAAATGTTTGTAGATAGAACCAGAATATATATTCAGTCAGGAAAAGGCGGTGATGGACATGTTTCGTTCCGCCGTGAGCTTTATGTCCCTAACGGTGGTCCTGATGGTGGCAACGGGGGACGTGGCGGTGACTTGATCTTTGAAGTCGATCCGGGATTAAATACGCTTAGTGATTTCAGGTATAATAAGAAATACATCGCAGAGAGCGGACAGGAAGGCGGAAAAAGGCGTTGTACCGGAAAAGACGGTGAAGATCTCGTAATAAAAGTTCCGGAAGGTACCATTGTATACGATGACGCTACCGGTAAAGTTATTCAGGATATGTCCGGTGACAACAAACGAGTTGTAATGCTTACCGGCGGCCGGGGCGGCAAGGGAAATATGAATTATGCAACTTCAACAATGCAGGCCCCTCAATATGCTCAGCCCGGACAGGAGGCCCTCGGACTGTGGATCCGTCTGGAACTTAAAGTTATTGCTGATGTAGGACTTGTCGGCTTTCCTAATGTTGGCAAGTCTACATTTCTTGCATCCGTTACCCGTGCACGTCCGAAAATTGCAAACTATCCATTTACGACTCTTAATCCTAATCTTGGCGTTGCATACATAGATGAGGGAAGCAGCTTCGTAATAGCTGATATACCCGGTCTTATAGAAGGTGCCTCCGAAGGTATTGGCCTTGGTTTTGAATTTCTTCGTCACGTGGAAAGAACAAGAGTTATTATACATATCGTTGATGCTGCCGGACTGGAGGGCCGCGATCCTGTAGAAGATATACGCCAAATAAATAAAGAACTCCGAAACTATGATGTAAAAATAGCTGAAAAGCCTTGTGTTATTGCAGCCAACAAGATGGATTGCCTGTCTGAGGAAGATCAGAAAGAAATACTTGCTAATATCAAGGCGGCCTTTCCTGACGTAGAAGTATTCCCTATTTCTGCCGCAACCGGAGAAGGCATCAGACCTTTACTGCTGCATGTAAAAGAACTTCTTGACTCGATTCCTCTTAAAGAGATCGTATTCGAAAAAGAGATCGATAACTCTGAACTTTTTGATACTAAGGATGAACCGTTCTATGTAGAACAGGATCCAGATGATCCACACAAGTTCCTTGTGACCGGACCTCGTATTGACAGAATGCTTGGATATACTAATCTTGAATCTGAAAAAGGGTTTCTGTTCTTCCAAGAATTCATGGAAAACAACAACATTATTAACGAACTCAAGGATATCGGCCTGGAAGAGGGCGATACTGTTCAGGTAGGTGACTACCTTGAATTTGAATACCTTGATGGAAAGGACTATGAATGACCAGCAAAGAGAGGGCATTTTTAATAAAAGAAGCCAGTAGGATGACACCTATTTTCCAATTCGGAAAAATGAGCATTACGCCGGAATTTACCAAAGGTGTAAGTGAAGCTCTCGAAGCAAGAGAATTAATTAAGATAGGGGTCTTAAAAAACTGTGTGGATGATCCAAAAGAACTTGCCAGGGTGATCTCTGAACGTACGGGCTCTCAGATAGTTCAGGTCATCGGCAAGAAAATAGTTTTATATAAACCTAATAAAGATCTGAAAAAGAGAAAGTACTTTACAGGTAATGACAGATAATAGAATCATTGGAGTTCTGGGGGGATCTTTTAACCCCATCCACAAAGGTCATATGGAAATAGCAGTAAAAACTCATGAACAGTTTCATATTCCTGAGATTTTGCTTATGCCCACAGCTAATAATTATTACAAGGATAATTCCGACCTCCTTGATGGTGAGACGCGCTTAAAAATGGTTGAGCTCGCGATCAGCGATTTTAATAAGGACATAGAAGAACCTTATATTTTTTCATCATCCCTGGATATAGACAGAGGCGGAATTACTTATACAGCTGATACTATCAAAGATCTTTCGGCTGTCTATGATACGATCTACTTTATTATAGGCAGTGATTCCCTTATGTATATTCATACATGGAAAAACATAAGATCCATTCTTCAAAATGCAACTGTTCTTTACGCAAAAAGAAACACCGATGATCAGAAAGAAATAGAAGAACAGATCATAAAGTTAAATAACATATATCAGGCTGATATAAGGCCCATACTTATTGAAGATCAGCCATTTTCATCCAGTATGATCAGGCAGATAATAAAACATAACGGTGATATACGACCTTATGTTTCAGATTCAGTTTACAGGTATATAAAAAATAACAGGCTGTACCAGTAAGGACTTTTATGAATTACGAAAAAATCAGACATATAACTGAAAATGTCAGGGAGACACTGTCAGCGAACCCGAAAAGATTTATGCATTCCATTGCTGTTGCAGATATGGCAATGTGTCTTGCTGCAAGATATGGTGCAGATCTTGAGAAGGCCTACCTTGCCGGAATACTGCATGACAATGCCAAGTATATCCCAAATGAAGATCAGGTAAGGCTTTGCTTGAAATATGGTCTTGCGGTCTCTGATATTGAAAAGAAAAATCCATATCTTTTACATGCTAAATTAGGAGCATATTTTGCTTATCATAAATTTGACATTTATGACGAAGAAATAGCGGGGGCTATCGAATGGCATACTACCGGCAGACCTGCTATGAATGATCTTGAGAAGATTATATATATATCAGACTATCTGGAACCTAACAGACACCATGCAGACAATCTGGATAAGTTAAGAAAGCTTGCCTTTGTCGATCTGAATAAGACGACAGCTAGCATTATTGCAGACACTATTAATATGCTTGAAAGCAAACATCGCCCCGTTGATGAAACTACCTTTAAGGCATTCGAATTTTATAAAAATGTATTGGAGTAAATATGACATATAAAAACACAGAAGAACTCGTCAGGATCGCTGTAGATTCTTTAAAAGATAAGAAAGCTGATAATGTGAGAGTCCTTGATATTCATGCAATTTCATCCTGTGCCGATTATTTTATCGTGGCATCAGGTGATAACAAAAGGCAGGTACAAACGCTGGCCGACAATGTTCAGGAAAAACTGAAAGCTCACGGGAAAGAGCCTGTAGGTATCGAAGGATATCCTGAGGCCTCTTGGATACTTCTCGATTACAATGACATCGTTATACATATCTTTTCACAGGAAAGCCGGTTCTTCTACGATCTGGAAAGGATCTGGAAAGATGGAAGAGAAGTAGAATTCTAAAAATAAAAATAGAAGGACTCCTATACGTTGATATGCTACCTCCAAGTAGGACACTGAAAAGTGATACTACTTGGAGGTGTTTTTATGCCTAGAAAAAGTAAGATTGATCCAGTCAATAAAGTAAAAATTGTAGAAGCAATTATCAGAGGAGAAATTTGCCTTGAAGAAGTCGCCAGAAATACTCATGTGTACGATACAACAATAGAAAAATGGATATCTATCTATCGCTCATATGGACCATCAGGTTTACTAGACCAGGCTAGAAACAACTCATACCCAAAAGAACTCAAACTCTCTGCTGTGATTGACTATCTTTCCAGCAAAGGAAGCTATCTGGAACTCTCACAAAAGTATAAACTTCGTAGTCCGATGCAGTTACAGCATTTGTATCGATAATGGACCTATGGAGGGCTTCTGGGGAATGCTCAAGAAAGAAATGTATTACGGTAAACGCTTTACAAATCTGGAGACACTGGTGAATTCCATCGGTGAGTACATCCATTACTACAACACAGAACGGATCCAACGAAAACTCAAGAGAATGAGTCCGCTGGAGTACCATGAGTATCTTAAAGAGGTATCATAAGAAATGCCATCCGGCGAACCGGATGGCACTGCTTAGAACTTATTAAATTTCACTGTCCACTTGACGGGGAGCACACCACGTTATAGAAGTCCTTCTATTTTTATTTTATCCCGAATCTGAAAAGCCCTATAACTTTACCAAGAATAGTACAATCGTCCACTATTATAGGATCCATAAACATGTTTTCAGGCTGCAGTCTTATGTGGCCATATTCCTTAAAAAACCTCTTTACAGTTGCAGAATCATCTACCAGGGCAACCACGATCTCCCCATTAGATGCTACATTAGTCTGTTCTACGATCAGCCTGTCCCCTTCCAAAATACCTATATCAATCATAGAATCACCCTTGACCTTAAGGATAAAGGTCTTCTCATTCGGAAGATATTCTGTAGGAATAGGGAAGTAGCCGTTCGTATTCTGTACTGCCAGAAGTGGCACCCCGGCTGCAACTTCACCTATTTCAGGAACATATGACATTTCCCTTCTGACATCATTAAAATCATCATCAATGATCTCAATGGTACGGGATTTTGAAGGGTCACGCCTTATATACCCGTTTTTCTCTAATTTTTCCAGATGTGAATGTACGGATGAAGTAGATCTGAGATCGACAGCACTACAGATATCTCTTACAGATGGCGGGTATCCTTTATTTAATATCTGCTCCTTTATATAATCGAGAATCTGCTGTTGTTTCTCACTTATCTTTCCGTATCCCATCTTATTCCTCCAAATATCTGACACTTAACATAACACACACATATATAATAAACCGAAATCAGCTGTATGAAATTCATATAATCTATAATATCATGCATGAATACAGGGCGCAATATAAACAGGAATAAATGTTCGGGAATTTTTGTTCGATTTTGCTTGACAAACAACTGTTCGAATAATATAATCCATTTTAGACAAACAGTTGTTCGCGAAAATATGTTTTCATTATGGATTCTTTTATATTAGGGAGGAATATATTATGAGAGCGGTAGTAAAAAAGAATGATAACCGAATTAAATCACTTTTGATCATGTTTATTATAGCAATTAGCATCATTGGAGCCATTGTTATTTCAAGCATGATCATTGCAGGAGCTTCCGAAAATAAAGCCGAGACCCCGGCATATAAATATTATTCAAGCATGACGCTTAAAGACAATGATACTTTATGGGATATCGCCGGAAAGTATCATGGCGATAATGAATCAACAATGGACTACATCAACAACATTAAGAAAATAAACAACCTTAAAAGTGATAACATAACAAGCGGCAAAGACATAGTATATTATTATTACACCAGTGAATATAAATAAATATACATTTAGCAGTATCTCTGATAGAATTGACATTAATACAATTCACGGAGATACTTTTTTATGCGATCATTTAATGAATTACCCTTGGACGAAACATCTAAAACAGCCCTCATAGATCACCTTAATACCAGAAAGATTTATCGGCCCTCTGAGATACAGGCTATGGCCTTTGACAGAATATATGAAGATTCAAACATATATGCAATTGCGCAAACAGGCTCAGGCAAAACCATATCGTTCTTAATTCCTATACTATGTAATCTAACTGATGAAAAAGCTGTACAGGCAATTATCATCGCCCCTACAGAAGAACTCGCTATACAGATATATAATGAGGGCAAGGCTATTTTAAGCACCAGAAAAACAATAAACAATAACTTAGCTCTTTTAAACGGATCCGGTAATCTGAACAGACAGATAAACAACCTCAGATCGGACAAACCATCTGTTGTAGTAGGAACACCCGGCCGCATCCTTCAGTTGATCGACATGAAAAAGATCAAAGTACACACGGTTGATTTTTTGGTTTTAGACGAAGCTGACAAGCTTGCTGAAAAATCATATGTAAAGGATGTTGAAGCAATCAGAAAAAAATGTATGCGTGATATAAGAATATTCTTTTTTTCAGCAACTAGTTCCGAAAGATCCAGAAAACTTGCTCAAAAGCTTTGTCAGGATATTTTATATTTAGAAAAAGGCTCAGAATGCAAAATTCCAACAACGATTGCCCATAAGTACGTTATAACCGAACGAAAACTCCGTACAGAGCAATTACGAAAAATCCTGTCTAAATGTAAAGATGAAAAATGGATCATATTTGCAGAATCAGCATTTGCCTGTGAGGATGTCTATCAGAAGCTTGAATTCCATAATTATCCAGTAATCCGGTTATACGGAAAAATGTCCAAACAGGAACGGACAAATGCAATGATATCACTCAGATCCGACGCGAAAATATCTGTACATAATAAAGGGAAAATACTCATATGTACAGATGTAGCTGCAAGGGGTATTCATGTAGACAATATTTACGGCGTGGTCAATATGGTCTTGCCAGAAAGCTGCAGCGAATACCAGCACAGATGCGGACGATGCGGACGCAACGGAAATCATGGCGAATGCATTTCCATAATTTCAAAGAATGAATTGTCAAAGATAAATACATATGAAAAACAACTGAATATAAAAATAAATGAACTGAAATGATTTATAAAACAGCTTAAACCGAGTATTTAAGCTGTTTTTTATTATGCATTATTTACAGATTATCCTTTCACACATTTATTCGTTAAACTTGAATTTAGCGAATAAATGTGTTATCCTTATTCTACCGGTGGACAACTGGTGATAAGTGTGGATATCCGTTCGATACTGCTGCTAACCGTTTTTTAACCGTTTGAGTTTTGTCGATATACGAGATATATTTACTAATATTCCGAAAAACACCCTGCATCTGGAGGTAATTAAAATGACAGCTAAATCATCCTTAACATATTCTAAACAGGAAGAAACTAACCTGGCTCTTAAACTTAATCATATGCTGGATGAGCTGCCAAGATTCTGCACGGATTATTTCAATAGCCTGGAGTTTACTAAACAGCCAAGGACTAAAATTGCGTATGCCAGAGATATAAAAGTCTTCTTTGAATTTTTACATGAGGCGCGCGGCCCCTTACAGGGAAAAGACATCTCAGAACTTACAATTCATGATCTCGACAAGATAACCGGCGATGATATCTCCGACTTTCTCCGGCATGCCAAGGTGTATGAAAAAAACGGCCAAATAAAGACCAATGGTGAACGTGCTATAAAACGAAAACTTTGTTCCCTGAGAGGATTTTTTTCATATTATTATCGTCAGGAAAAAATTTCCGGCAATCCGTCCGTTAAAGTAGATATGCCGAAAATTCATGATAATGCCATTATTCGTATGGAGCCGAATGAGGTGGCTGAGTTTCTTGATAATGTTGAATCAGGCAATAAGCTTACCGAAGCCCAGCTGAGGTTTCATAAAAAACTGAAATCAAGAGATCTCGCACTACTCTCTCTCATGCTCGGTACCGGCATTCGAGTTTCCGAAGCCGTCGGTCTGGATATTAATGACGTTGATTTTGAAAATGTTCGGATCCGTGTTGTAAGAAAAGGTGGTTCTGAAAGTTTTGTGTATTTTGGAGATGAGGTCGAAAACGCCTTAAAAGAATATATTGAAGAAAGAAAAAATATAAAGGCTCTGCCTGGACATGAAAATGCGCTTTTCCTTTCGCAGCAGAACAAGCGCCTGGGTGTTCGCTCCATTGAAAAGCTTGTTAAAAAATATGCCCAGACAGTAACCCAGGTAAAAAAGATAACACCTCATAAATTAAGATCTACTTATGGTACTAATCTTTATCAGGAGAGCCACGATATTTACCTGGTAGCAGATGTCTTAGGGCATAAAGATGTTAATACTACAAGACGCCACTATGCGGATCTTGTTGATGAGAATAAGCGTAAAGCCAGAAATATAGTCAGACTTCGTAAAGATGACTGATCTGTTGATAATGGTGATTATAACTCTAAATCAAAAACGGTACAGCCCTCTTTTAGGCTGTACCGTTTTTGATTTATTATATCTCCGATCAGTTTCTTTTAGAATCTCTTGAGGATCTTCTTCCTCCATTATCGCTTCTTCTTGAGCGGCCGCCATCTCTGCGGGAACCGCCATTCCCGCTGCGTGAAGAACCACCTCTTGATGAAGATCTTCTTGGAGTTGAGATCTCAGCATTCACTCTTCTATTATTGACCATTGACCCGTTAAGTGACGCCAGAACATCATCAACCTTAGCTGTATCAACTTCTACAAAAGAGAACTTTTCCATAATATCTATATCAAAGATCTTATCTGACGGAACTCCGCAATTTACAAGCATCTCTTCCATATGTCCCTTATTAATATGGTCCAGACGACCTATGTTAATAAAGATCCTGGTTGCATCAGGATTATGAGTATTGTTTCTCCTGTTTCCGCCTCTGTCAGACCTTGAAAATCCTGATTCGATCTCCTGGAGATCCTCTGTTCCAACTTCTCTTGAAAGGAATGCTGCAGCGACATCAAGGATAGTAAACTCATCATCAGCCTCTTCAATAAACTGCTGTATGGCTTCAGCGAAAACATCCAGTTTAGAGTGAGCAATAACATCAAGGACCCCGTTCATAGTCTGCTGGATACGAACATCCGTAATTTCTGCCACATTTGGTATGGTCATAAACTTGATCTTAGCCTTAGTATAACGCATGATCTCATTCAGCCTGTACATTTCACGGCGTGATACAAGAGAATAAGAAACACCGACCCTGTTGGCACGACCTGTACGTCCGATACGGTGGACATAATATTCAAGGTCATCCGGAAGGTCATAGTTAAATACAGCATCTACATCTTTAATGTCAATACCGCGCGCTGCAACATCTGTGGCAATAAGGATCTCTACCTTGCCATTCTTGAATGCCTGCATTACCCTGTCACGCTGAGACTGTCGCATATCGCCATGCAGTCCTTCAGCGTTATAACCTCTGGCCGTAAGTTCATGAGCCAGTTCATCTACCTTTCTTTTTGTATTGCAAAATACCATTGAAAGCTTGAAATCATTTACATCGACAAGTCTCGCAAGCGCATCTGTCTTTCTGTCTTGAGAAACTTCCAGATAATACTGCGTTACAGATGAAACTGTGATCTCACTCTTGGTGATCTGAACTTTTACCGGATCCTTTAAATATTTCTTAGTGATATCAAGGATCTCTCTTGACATTGTCGCAGAAAAAAGGACAGTCTGCCTGTCCTCGGGAACGCTCTTTAAAATTTCATCAATATCCTCTCTGAATCCCATTGCAAGCATTTCATCAGCTTCGTCGAGAATAATATGATTCAATTTATCAAGCTTTATCGTACGTCTTCTCATATGGTCCATAAGACGGCCCGGTGTTGCTACGATGATCTGCGGTTTCTTCTTAAGCGCAAGTATCTGTCTGTCAATGCCCTGTCCGCCATACACTGCTACTATACGGATAGCCTTTTTATACTTGGTCAGTCTGAGAAGTTCGTTAGCTGTCTGTACAACAAGCTCTCTTGTAGGGCAAAGTATAAGCGATGTAACGTCCCTGCTCGCTGTATCAGTTGATTCTATGACTGGAATACCAAATGAACATGTTTTACCCGTTCCTGTAGGTGCCTGTGCAACTATATCTCTTCCCGTCATAATTGCCGGAATAGACTGAGTCTGCACCGGTGTTGCTTCAACGAATTCCATATCAGCAAGGGCTCTTTTAAGCTCCTTGGAGATATCCAGATCCTCAAATAAAATTGTATTGTTTTCCATTAATTACTTTCCTTCTCGTTTGTCAACGATTTTTACTACACCACTGTAAAGTTCATCAACAGCTATAGACAGAGGTTTCCTGTCATCCAGATCTGCTGATTCAGGAAGCTGTGGTTTTCCTACGCTGAGCGCATATACTTCCTCCTTTGTTGCCTGTGGCTCTAATCCTGTAGGATCAGCTGCGATTCTTTTATCGATCTTTTCGCTTGTTGAGCGCCAATCGATGATCTGCTTTGCTCGCGCAGCTGTTGCTTTTACAATTGAATAACGGCTCTGGACAATAGGTGTATCTCCTTCGTCAACATCGCTATTAATTTTTTCCATAAGTTCTGTATATGATGGATGTAACATATATGAAATCCCCTTTCATTCTAAGCCTTAAGCTTTATAAGCCTTTAAGTCATCTTCAATCTTTTTTATAAAGCTTCGCTGATGCGAAACTCTAAGTTTTTCAACAGGAATTATACCATTAATTGTGTCTACGCATTCCTCTATATCATCATTGATGACGATATAATCGTAATTATATACGCTTTCTGACTCGACAACTGCTCTTGCAAGTCTTGCGTTAACTAACTCGTCAGTTTCTGTTCCTCTGCTTCGAAGTCTTTTTTCAAGCTCCTCAACACTTGGCGGAAGTAAAAATATCAATACTGAATCCGGAAAAAGCTCCTTTACTTTGAGCGCTCCCTGAATCTCGATCTCCAGAATAACGTTCCTGCCCTCGTTTAAGCGATCTTCAACATAACTCTTAGGTGTCCCATAGTAATTATCAACATAACAGGCGTGTTCGATAAGCTCCTCATTTGCGATCATTTCCTCAAACTCTTCCTTAGATTTAAAGAAATATTCGCGTCCGTCTATCTCACCATCTCTTGGTTCTCTGGTGGTAGCTGATATTGACAGAGCATATCTTTCATCATACTTCTCAAGAAGCCGCTTTACTACCGTACCTTTCCCGGTTCCGGAATATCCGGAAATAATAATGAGCAAGCCTTTATTATTCATAAATTGGAATCTCCATCTGAAATCAAATCAACAAATTAAAATAATCACTATCGCTAACAAGCAGAATATTACTGACGCTGAAAGCACAATTAATGCTCATTATAACAAGTGTCACAGGAAAGCACAAGAAATTTTTAAAAACATTTGCCTTTAATTCCTATAAAATGTATCATTTATCTATATAATCAAAATATCAAGAAAACAGGAGTTTAAAATGGCATTTGACGGATTTACACTTTCCGCTCTAAGGCATGAATTTGCCGATCTGCTGACCGGAGGTCGAATATATAAAATAGCTCAGCCCGAACCTGATGAGCTATTACTCACGATAAAAACGAACAGCGGTACCTTCCGTCTGCTTATCTCGGCAAACGCATCTTACCCTATCATATATTTAACAAATGAAAACAAGCCAAGTCCTATGACAGCCCCCGGATTCTGCATGCTGCTCAGAAAGCACCTGCAGAATGGGCGTATCTTGTCGATCACTCAGCCAAGACTCGAGCGAATGATCGATATCGAAGTTGAACATATGGATGAAATGGGAGATATGAGACCCCGGCATCTGATCGCTGAATTTATGGGTAAGCATTCCAATATTATACTTACTAATGAAGAATATACAATTCTGGATGGAATGAAACGTATTCCTTCCCAGGTCTCATCTGTCCGCGAAGTACTTCCCGGAAGACCTTATTTTATCCCGGACTCTGATAATAAGCTTGATCCTTTAACAGTTACTAAAGAGGATTTCTATAACAGGGTATTCTCCTGTCCTGGTCCGATATATAAGGCTCTTTACTCCAGCATTACCGGTCTTAGCCCGCTTCTGTCAAACGAGATATGTGAGCGTGCAGACTTTGATCCGGACAGGCCTGCGGCTTCCCTTTCCTCCGCAGAAAAAGAAAAAATATTCAACGCCTTCTCCGAAATGGTAAATGAAGTAAAAAACGGCAACTATATCTTTGCTATATACAGAGATGGAGATAGATTAGAATTTTCCGCTATCGACCTGAAATACAGGCCTAAAGGGACCGTTTACGATAGTCCCAGCCGGATGTTTATCGACTACTATTCCGGAAAGGAAGCTCGTGCCAGCATGAGGAACAAGTCTTCCGATCTCAGAAAACTGGTGTCAACTTATCTGGACCGTTCTCTGAAAAAATTGTCCATTCAGGAAAACGATATTGACAGAACTCAGAACAGAGATAAATACCGGGTATACGGGGAACTTCTTCAGGCTTTCGGTTACGGTGCAAAGGACGGCGATAAAGATATCACCGTTAATAACTACTACGATGAAAACAAGCCTGTGACCATTCCTTTAAAACCTGATATGACCGCAATGGAAAACGCTCGGGCTTATTTCAGGAAATATAATAAACTTAAAAGAACTTTTGAAGCCGCAAGTAAGATGGTTGAAGAGACACGCTCCGAAGTAATGCATCTGGAATCAATATCTACCTCTCTGGATATAGCCGATTCCGAGGATGATCTGACACAGATCAAGGATGAACTTATTAATCTGGGATATATACACGCTAAAACTAATGAAAGAAGAAAGAAAACGCAGTCCAGACCGCTTAAGTTCATGTCATCCGACGGGTATGAGATACTGGTAGGAAAAAATAATTTTCAAAACGAAGAACTTACCTTTAAAATTGCCAGACCAGACGATTGGTGGTTTCATGCCAAAGGCACTGCCGGATCACATGTTATTCTGCGTACCAATGGCGAAGAGCCTGCTGATAAAGCATTTGAAGAAGCCGCTGCTTTAGCTGCCAGATTTTCTAAGAACGGAAATCTCGACAAGGTAGAGGTCGACTATATCCGCAAAAAAGAGATAAAAAAGCCCCCTGCCTCTAAGCCCGGATTTGTAATTTATAATACTAATTATTCACTTATTGCCAGCACTGATATCAGCGGCATAAAAGAAATCAAAGATTGAAACATAACAAGCCCCCTTTGTCCGTCGAACCGCGCTCGATACACGCCATTCACACCGAACGACAGGGGCTTTTATCATTCAAAGGATCGTTCTTTCGCAGAATGTTCGGCGGATATGCCGATTCTATCTTACCGTCACTTCTTTACCTTAAAATCACAGTACTCATCAACGTCAGCTAAAGTTTTTTCCCGATATAACGGAATAAAAAAGGCATTAAACATAGCATAGTCGAGATTACATAAATATGGCATATATTCTAAATAATTATTTTCTTTTGCAAAATTATACAGCTGACAAAAGGTCGTATAAAAGTTGATCGGGTAATCCTCTGTTGGAATTTGTGTTTTAGTCTCAAAACTTACAGGATATCGAATTGCGTTCTTTCTGTTTTTCTTATCCCTTTTGTGTAAGAACATTTCAACAAGTTTTGTTCTTGTTGAAATATTCTTAACCATTTTACTTATCAATCCAGGTATTTTATTAAAATACCTTTCAAATGACTTCGTAGCCATCTCTCCCCACTTTTCAATGGTAATATCATACTTCTTTCCAACTTCACCCAAGCCAAACAAAATAATACGCCCCAGTAAGGTTCTTAGTTCCAGCTGCCTTATCCCCACCTAATATAAGGGAATTTTTCTTGTAATATCTGGACATACTGTCACATCCTTATAAAACAAACGAGACTTTCCTGTCTATAAGTATAGAATATCATTATTGTCCAATTAAAAAAAGAGAACCTGCCATAACGACAGATCCTCTTCAGATCTTAATAAATAATACATTGATCAGATGGAAAACCTGAAGAATTTCTTTTTCCCTCTCTGAACTATTACTTCTTCATTAAAAAATTCTTTGTCAAATGTCTTATCGATCGACTCGACCTTTTCTTTATTTACAAAAATACCGCCTTGCTGGATAGTTCTTCTTGCTTCTGAACGGGAACTGAAAATTCCTGTCGCAAAAGCAAGGCTTATAGCGTCTATCCGACCATCTTTAAAGTCATTTTCAGTCAGCCTGACTTCAGGCATATTTTCCGAACTTCCGCCCGAGAAAACAGCCTGTGCAGCTTCAAGCGCCTTAGCTGCCTTTTCTTCTCCGTGTATCTGTTTGGTAACTTCAAATGCAAGTATCTCTTTCGCCTTATTAAGCTGAGCACCTTCCCACTTTTCCATTTCCTTTATTTCTTCCAAAGGAAGGAAAGTTATCATTTTCAGGCACTTGATAACATCTGCATCATCAACATTTCTCCAATATTGGAAAAAGTCATATACAGAAGTCTTCTCCTCATCCAGCCAGAGCGCCCCTGCAACTGTCTTTCCCATCTTCTTTCCTTCTGAATTGGTAAGAAGAGGAATAGTCATGGCTGATGCATTCTTTCCAAGCTTTCTTCTTATAAGTTCAGTTCCTGCAAGCATATTGCTCCACTGATCATCACCGCCAAATTCAAAATTACATCCGTACTTCTGATATAAAACATAGAAATCATAGGCCTGCATGATCATATAGTTGAACTCCAGAAAGCTGAGACCGTTTTCCATTCTCTGCTTATAGCATTCAGCTCTCAACATATTGTTTACACTGAAATGAGGACCGACCTCTCTTAACATATCTATATAATTAAGATCTGACAGCCAGTCTGCATTATTTACAAGAAGCGCCTTATCACCAGAAAAATCAATAAATTTTGATACCTGACTTTTGATATGCTCCACATTATGTTCAATGTCTTCTTTTGTGAGCATCTTACGCATATCTGTCTTGCCTGAAGGATCTCCGATCATGGCTGTTCCGCCGCCCACAAGGCATATAGGTTTGTTTCCTGCCATCTGCAGCCTTTTCATAAGACAAAGCGCCATATAATGACCAATGTGCAGGCTGTCAGCCGTAGGATCGATACCTATATAAAAAACAGCCTTCCCCGTATTGATCAACTCTTTTATGATCTCTTCATCTGTAACCTGTGCGACAAGCCCGCGAGCCTGCAACTCTTCATACATATCCATTAAATCGTCTCCCTTTAATCTCTAAAATTAATCTCTTTTCAGAGTACCATCATTTACATCTCTATAAACGTGATTATGATTCTTCAAATGTTCACTGCAATACTCATATGCACCATCACACTTAGAGCAGAATCTGAATATTTCATTTTCATCATCAAGATCTGTCTTTCCGCAAATAGCGCATTTGTGACGCGGTCTTATTTTAAACTGAACAACATCGTCCTGTCCATATTTTCCCTGATCGCTACCCTCTGGCGCCGACTTTCTCGCATATGATCCGTAATTATAGGCCCCTGTATAATTGCCTGAATATGCATTGGTTCTCTTATAATAATCATTTACCCTTTTTTTAGGCCTCATAAATACCATATATAAAATGAAATTAAGCATTGCTATCAGTGCAGCTGTGGCATTTGTCGGGCTAAGTCTGATACCAAACTGCGCCATGACCATGTGGAAATTATATGAAAATGGAATAAATATAGCCATATATCCAAGCACGATCGTTGCTCCCAGGTATATCGCATCTATTATGGCCATCCATCTTATTTTGAACGGAATTATGAAGAAGAGCCTCAGCATCGTATCCGGCTGTTCAAATGCAAACGCCATAAATAGTGCAAGATTCAGATAGTAGACTGACATCTGCATAACCACGCCGAATATCAGATATATAACTATAGCTGCGATCACATGTAATGCCATGCCGGAGAAGAAGTAAAGGTTGAAAGAAAATTTACCCCACTCCCGCTCAAGATAGCTTCCTATCATATAATAAAAATAAAGAGTTATTAAAAAGAAGATCGGTGATGAACTCGTCGGAGGCTGAATAATAAACGTGACTATCCTCCACACCTGTCCTTGCAGGATCTTCTCTGCATTAAGTGAAAGCAGCGATAATATCTGTATCCCCCCTGCCCAGTACATAATATAACCTATTGCGTAGGCTACAGTTATGTACAGCATAAGATGCGGGACAGCAAATTTACCGAACTTTTTTTCAAGTTTTGTAAAAAATCTCATAAAATCTCCTATATGTAAAAAAATCAACATCGAAAAGCATTCGACATTGATTTTTCAAAGTTTCTAAGTCAAAAAATTAAACTCTTGAAAGATACTCACCTGTACGAGTATCGATCTTGATTGTATCGCCCTGGTTAACAAAAAGAGGAACCATTACCTGAGCACCTGTCTCAACGATAGCCGGCTTAGTCGCACCTGTAGCTGTATCACCCTTAACACCCGGCTCTGACTCTGTGATAAGAAGTTCAACAAACATAGGTGGCTCAATAGCAAATACATTGCCCTTATGTGAGAGGATCTTAACCACTTCATTTTCCTTAACGAATTTAAGCGCATCACCTACCTGATCAGCTGTAAGCGCTGTCTGGTCAAATGTTTCATTATCCATGAAGTTATAGAAATCACCATCATTGTAAAGATACTGGCAATCTTTCTTGTCGATATGAGCAAGCGGGAATTTCTCAGTAGGACGGAATGATTTTTCAATTACACCGCCACTGACGATATTTTTAAGCTTTGTTCTAACGAAAGCCGCACCCTTACCAGGCTTTACATGCTGGAATTCGATGATCTGCCAGATGCCGCCATCATATTCCAAAGTAATTCCGTTTTTAAAATCTCCTGCACTAATCATTAAGACTTTCCTCCAAATTATTTTATAAAATCCACATAACTCACATAATATTAATATAGGGAGTGATATTTTTCAAGCTTTTATAGCTGTTCATGTGAAAACACATATCAGCTCAAAAGGAGGATATCTTTTACGGCTTCAAGCGCATAGAGATATCCATTTATACCAAGTCCGCATATCTGACCATCACACGCCGGAGCAGTAACTGATCTTTGTCTGAACTCTTCACGTGCATGGATATTCGTTATATGGACTTCTATCTTAGGCATCGTTGTAACCGAAGTGAGAGCGTCATGCAATGATACGCTTGTATGAGAAAGTGCCCCCGGATTTATTATGATACCATTCAGGTTCTCAAGATAGGCCAGCTGGATCCTGTCAATGATCGCACCTTCACTATTAGACTGAAAGATCTCTACATCCATTTCCAGGTCTGCAGCTTTATCTTTTATACGCTCCTGAAGAAAATCATAATCCTTCGTTCCATAAAGGTCTTTTTCTCGTATTCCCAGAAAATTAAGATTGGGACCATTGATCACAAGTATCTTCATTCCTTGTCCTTTCTGTAATTAGAACGGTTTTTATGCCAATAATTACGCTTTGCTTTCTTATTCAATGCAGCATTTTCATTTTTGGATCTCGTCTTAGGATTATTTTTTGCAGAACAAACGACCTTTCCCGATTTTATCTTTTTATTTATTATCTGATAGATGCGCGGAAAATACACACCATCTGTCCTTATCACAAGATTGGCGCTGGACAGATACACAGGCTCGCGATCTTTAAGCATAGCTATGATAAGATCCTGTCTCTCCTCACCATTTTTCCCCTGCAGAAGCGGGCGGCGTTCATCATACCTGAGCCTTCTCATAAGTTCCTCAGATGATGCCCTAAGATACACGACTATACCTATCTTTTTAAGAATACGCCTGTTTTCCGGTCTTAACAGAGTTCCTCCCCCAACCGAAATAACCATATTCTTTTTCTTTGAAGCTGCCAGCTTTTTAAGCACATCCGTTTCCAATGCTCTGAAGGCTTCCTCACCATCCGCCTCAAATATTTCTTTTACAGTCCTGCCTGCTGTAATTTCAACTTCTTTGTCAGTATCTATCAATTCTCTTCCTGTATGCCTCGAGATCCATTTGCCAAGAGTAGTCTTGCCTGATCCCATAAATCCAACAAGAATGAGATTTTCCTTTACTTGCTGTGTATCCTTTTTATCCTGTCTGTCGGCTGTATCATTATTGAAATAATTCTTAAGCTTTATATAAATGCTTTTTTCCATATCCCGTGTGATCCTGGCATCATTAAACCACATCTTGTATGCCTCTATACCTTGATACAAAAGCATCGGCAGTCCGTTAACAGCTCTTTTCCCTTTTGATTTGAGCTTGTTCATAAAGCCTGTATTATACGGGTTATAAACAACATCAAATCCAAAAGCTGCCTCATCATAAAGTCTGGATTCCTCCAGAATTATATTCTCCACTTTAGGATACATGCCTATATCTGTAGTCTGCACAAGAAGAAAATCTTCTGCTTCTACCTCTTCTGACCTGTTAAGGCTCATAGGAATGACCTTCTCTCCCTTAGGCAGATCAAAATACATGTCCAGGTCATCGGCAAGAGCTTCAGCTTTATCAACAGATCTGTTAAGAATGAATATCCTTGCCGCTCCATCCTTCGCGCATGCAAATGCGATAGCCCTTGCAACTCCGCCGGCCCCGAGGATCACGACATCACGATTTTTAACGCTGAAATTATTGGCGGCCAGTTCTCTTGAGAATCCGAGAATATCTGTATTATAGCCATAATAACCGTTCTCTTTTCGGACAAGTGTATTTACCGCTCCTATAGCTCTGGCAAGCGGGTCTGTTCCTACAAGATATTTCATAACCTCCTGTTTATAAGGAACGGTTACATTCATTCCCACTATGCCAAGCGCAAATGCTCCCCTGACAGCATCTTCCAAAGCCTCTTTTTCAACTGAAAATGTCGTATATGCCATATCCGTCTTCGTTGAAGATGCTAAATTATTATGTATCATGGGAGAAAGCGAATGACCTGTAGGATTTCCCAGAAGCGCGCAAAGCCTGGTCGTCCCTATGATATCTTTCATTAATATTCTCCATATGTAAGTTAAAAAGTAATAACATTCTTCTTATGAGTCATTTCATAAGCGGCAATTACCGGTTTTTCTATGACCCTTTTCATCTTGATCCAAAAAGCTTCTTTTGAAGAGATCGGGTGGACCAGGATAGACTTGACTCCCGCCCTGTTAGCTCCAACAATATCAGTATAAAGCTGGTCTCCTATAAAGATTGTGTCTTCCACTGATGTGCCTATCATATCCATAGCCTTGTTGTACGCCCACGACAATGGCTTCTGAGCACGTGATATATACTTGGTATTTACAAGTCTTGCAAACGGCTCGACCCGCTCTTTACTATTGTTAGACATTAATACAGTCTTAAATCCCAGTGTTTTTAAATGTTCAAAAAAATTGACTTCTTTTTCCTGAGCACGCACATTATGCATTGTCAGTGTATTATCTATATCAAAAAGAAGTCCATTATATCCCTTGCTCCTCAACTCTCTGAAATTGATCGCAAATGTAGAATCGAAATAAGCACTTGGAAAAAGAACATGTTTCATTATGATCACCTACTATTTCTTAAGAAATTTCTGAATCTCGTCAATGTAAGTATTTACATCCTTAAACTCTCTGTAAACAGAGGCAAATCTGACATATGCCACTTCATCAACATCTTTTAAACGCTCCATAACCAACTCGCCAATGTCGTTAGTATAAATCTCCTTTTTTTCCATGTTGAAAATAGCATTTTCAATGGACTCTGTCATTGCATCTATCGTTTCTGCTGAGACAGGACGTTTATGGCAGGAGCGAACGATACCTGATCTTATCTTTTCACGGTCATACGGCTCCCTTGTTTCATCTTTCTTTATGACCATGAGCGGGATCGTTTCTATTCTCTCATATGTTGTGAAACGCTTATCGCATTTATTGCACTGGCGTCTTCTGCGAATCTCGCCAGATTCTGTTGGTCTTGAATCAATAACTTTGCAGTCATCATAACCGCAGAAAGGACATTTCATATCATTCCTCCTTACCTAGATCATTTTTTATATAACTCAGCCTGTGATCTGATCAAGGTCTCATCGTCAAAATAATTTATTCTCATAGCCGACTTGACCTCTTCAAGCGTGGCATCAGCAACCTCATTTGCCCTTCTGGTTCCTTCTCTGAGGATCTCATAAACGCCCGGAATATCCTGCTCAAATAAAGCTCTGCGCTGTCTTATAGGCTCCAGCTCTCTTTCCAGAACATTGATAAGAAATTTTTTTATCTTAACATCACCCAGTCCGCCTCTTTTATAATGTTCCTTAAGTTCCCCCAGTCCTGCATAATCAGGAAGAAAATCCGAAAAATCTTTTGGGACCGCAAACGCATCAAGATATGTGAATACAGCATTGCCTTCTATCTTGCCCGGATCCTCTATCCTTATATGGTCAGGGTCTGTATACATGCTCATGACCTTCTGTTTGACCATTTCCTTAGAGTCTGAAAGATATATGCCGTTTCCTAAAGATTTACTCATCTTAGCCTTGCCATCTGTTCCCGGAAGACGCTTACATACATTTTTTTCTGAAAGCATGATCTTTGGTTCAACTAATACCTCTCCGTAAATATTATTAAACCTTCTCACTATCTCCCTTGTCTGCTCGATCATAGGCTCCTGGTCTTCTCCTGCAGGGACCAGCGTTGCTTTAAAAGCTGTGATATCCGCTGCCTGACTTATCGGATATGTGAAGAAGCCCACCGGCAGTTCCGCTTCAAAACCTCTCATCTGTATCTCAGATTTCACTGTAGGATTTCTCTGCAGTCTCGCAACCGTGACAAGATTCATATAATAACAGGTAAGCTCAGGCAGAGCTCTTATCTGTGACTGAATAAAAATATTGGACTTATCAGGATCCAGCCCTACTGATAAATAATCAAGAACGACCTCGATAAGTGAATTTCGTATCTTATCAGGATTATCCGCATTATCTGTAAGCGCCTGAGCATCCGCTATCATAATGAAAATATCATCGAATTTTCCAGAATCCTGCAGGATGACTCTCTGTTTTAAAGAGCCCACATAATGTCCCAGATGTAGTTTGCCGGTCGGGCGGTCTCCGGTCAGTATAATTTCAGCCATTTTCATTCCCTCTTTGATTAAAATATATATTGCTGAATTATATCATAACTAAGTATAGCGGTCAAAACCCGGACCACTCCAAAACCTAGTAAAATAGCACATTTTATATACTTTTAATTTAATTTTTATTTTACTCTTTCCGGGCACGGTCTCCTATTTACACGAACTTGAAACAAGGGTACAATATAAAAAATTTATCGGAGGTTACACAATGAGGCATTTGTTAAGTCCACTTGATTTTACGGTTGAAGAAACCAATCAACTTCTCGATCTTGCCCATGACATCAGTATTGATCCAGAAGCCTATGCTCATCGCTGTGATGGAAAAAAGATCGCCACCCTGTTTTATGAGCCAAGCACAAGAACAAGATTAAGTTTTGAAGCAGCAATGATTAACATGGGAGGTAAAGCCTTAGGATTCTCTGAAGCATCATCAAGTTCAGCAACAAAGGGAGAAACTGTTGCTGATACTATTCGTGTTATTTCACAATATGCAGATATATGTGCAATGAGACATCCAAAAGAAGGCGCTCCCAGAGTCGCATCCGATTTTTCAACTATTCCCGTTGTAAATGCCGGTGACGGCGGACATCAGCACCCTACCCAGACCCTGGCTGACATAATGACGATCAGAGAACTCAGAGGCTCTCTTGATAATTTCACTATCGGTATCTGCGGAGACCTAAAATTCGGTCGTACAGTTCACTCTCTTATCCAAGCTCTTGTTCGTTATAAAAACGTCAGATTCGTACTCATCTCACCAAGTGAATTAAAGATCCCAAGTTACGTTCGCGAAGATATTCTTATGGAAAAAAATATGGATTTTGTTGAAGTAGAATCTCTCGAGGACGCTATTGGCGAGCTTGATATACTTTATATGACAAGAGTACAGCAGGAAAGATTCTTCTCTGAGGATGAGTACCTGAGAATGAAAGATTTTTATATATTGGATAAGGAAAAGCTAAGTCTAGCTAAAAAGGATATGTATATCCTCCATCCGCTTCCGCGTGTAAACGAGATAGCAGTAGACGTAGACAATGATCCTCGTGCCAAATATTTCGAACAGGTCAAGAATGCTGTTTATATAAGACAGGCAGTGATTTTGACACTTCTAGATTCAGCTTCCCAAGAAAACAGCTGTCAATGTTCTGGAGCTGAGAATTAAAAGAAAGGAGCTTATATGTTAAATATCGGACGTCTTAAAAACGGAATCGTCCTTGACCATATTGCGGCGGGCAAGGCAATGGAGATCTACAAGCTTCTTGATCTCGGAGAACTGGACACTGAGGTCGCCATTATTAAGAATGCACACTCTAACAAAATGGGACGCAAGGACATCATAAAAATAGAAGACGGTCATAATAAAGTCGACCTGGACGCCCTGGGTTATATAGACTGTAATATCACCGTTGATATTATTCGTGATGGAAAAGTGGCAGAAAAGAAAGACCTCAAAATTCCAAAAGTTTTGATAAATGTAATAAAGTGCTACAATCCGCGCTGTATAACAACAGTTGAACCTCAGCTCGATCAGATCTTCGACCTGACCAACGAAGAAAAACATGTCTACAGATGCAGATATTGTGAGGAAAAAGCTAAAGGTTCCAAGGACTGAGTTCTAAATAATAAACGATGATCCAAAAAGGCTAATGTGTTTCTGCAGTATGCAGAGCCTACATTAGCCTTTTTCTATTTTTTCAGATATCCAGTTTCATAAACTCTTCGAAACACACTCCATCCAGAACTTCAACCTCATTTTCATCTGCCGCCTTTATACACTTTGCTACAAAGCTTGCAGCACGCTCTACGGATGCGGCAATGTCAATGCCATTTATCGCATCCGCTGCCACAATACCCGAAAAGATGTCTCCTGTTCCCGGCCTGTATAAGCCCGACTTCTGTTTGCTCACTTCAAATGAGGTCTGCGTTCTTGCTGAATAACAGAAGTTACTTAAGCAGTCGCCTTTATCGACGCCTGTTATTACCACCTCTGATGGTCCGCTTTCAGCAATAAGCTGGCACATAGCCGTAAGTTCCTCACTAAGAAAATGATCTCTGTATGGGATCCCTGTGAGGAAGCATGCTTCTGTAAGATTAGGAGTAACTATATCAGCATACCCCAGCAGTCCGCGGAGTTCTATCGCTGTCTGCTCACTGTAGCCTGTATAGAGACGTCCGGCATCTCCCATTACAGGATCAAGAATGACTATACATTCTTCAGCCTTAAACTCTGAGACCAGATACTTTACCGCATCTATCTGTGTGTGGGAGGTCAAATATCCTATACATATACCATCAAACTTAAGTCCGAGCTTTTTCCACTCCAGCAGGTATTCCGGCAAATAATCAGTCAGGTCTCTGCTCGTATAACTTTCATATCCTGTATGGTTAGAAAATACCCCTGTAGGTACGGGACAGGCCTGTACTCCCAAGGACGAGATCAGAGGAAGCTGTACCGTTAACGAACATCTTCCATATCCGGATAAATCATTAATTACTGCCATCTTTTTCTGTGCCATAATTGTTTCCTGTTCTAATAAATAACTTAAGGAAGCATTTCCTTAGTTTTTAATTTTTTATCAACTGCATGATCTATTATTCTGTCGCCTATCTGGCTTAAACCGGGTATAGTTTCTTCACTTAGTGTAAATTTGAAGACTCTTTCCAGTGGAGCTGTTAACGCGTAATTATAAGCCTTTATAGCTCCGACAGGAAGTCTTTCCGGATCAGAGAAGATCTCTTCCAATGGAGGGCATTCTCCTGCGTCTGATACAAGTCTTATCTCGTAGACTGACCTGATGATCCTCATATCCAGTCTTTCATCTGTAAGTGCTGAAAGGGCCGCATATAACAGATTAATATCATCCTTAGCCCCTATCCCTTCTCTTCCGTAGTAATCTGCCAGCTCAGCAAAATAACATGCATACATGGTTCTGTCATAATCTGTAAAAACATCTTCAAAATAATTCTTTATATCAGCACTCTGCAGATTATACGAAGTTCTTCCCTCGTATACTAAAAATGTACCAAAGGCAAAATTTCTGGTCGCACCCAGCAGGCAGCTGGTCGGTCTTCTGACACCTCTTGCAAATACCGCAATTTTTCCTCTTTCTTTAGTCAATATAACGAGTCTTCTATCATACTCACCTATCGGCTGGCTTGAAAGCACGATCCCGGTCATAGCTACTAATGCTGACATAAAAATACACCATTCCTCTGCAACTTATCAGTTCTTTTCCGGAGTAAAACCAAAATTTTTAAGACTTTTATCAGAATCTCTCCAGTCTTTATTTACCTTGACCCAAAGCTGAAGATTGACCTGGATCTCCAGTTCCTTTTCCAGTTCATATCTCGCGTTGGATCCGATCTTCTTGAGCATGCTTCCCTGTTTGCCGATTATAATGCCCTTATGAGAATCTTTTTCACAATAGATAGTAGCCTCTATATCCATAATGGGTCTGGATAAGTCTTCTCTTTCCCTCATCTTCTCTATAACTACAGCTATTCCATGAGGAACTTCTTCATTTAATGCATGAAGAGCTTTCTCCCTGATGATCTCTGCCGCTATGACCTTCATCGGCTGGTCCGTCACAGTATCCTCATCATAATAAAGAGGACCATACGGAAGTTGTCTGAATATCTCACTTACAAGCTCATCTGTGTTAAGACCGGTTTTAGCAGATACCGGCACAATCGCTGCAAAATCCATTTTTTTAGAAAATTTCTCGATAACAGGAAGAATATCAGCTTTTTTTACTGTATCCTCCTTGTTGATCACCAGTATCACGGGAGCCCGCAGTCCGGAGAGTATTGTAAGGATCTCGTTCTCGGCTTCGCCTATATACTCAGATGGTTCTATGAGATAGCATACTACATCAACATCTTTAAGACCTTCCTGGGCCTCATTTCTCATAAACCTGCCCAGTTTGTTTTTGGCCTTATTTACTCCCGGAGTATCAAGAAAAACTATCTGCCCTCTATCATCCGTATACATTGTTCTTATTCTGTTTCTCGTAGTCTGAGGCTTACTTGATGTAATAGCAATCTTCTGCCCTATAAGTCTGTTCATAAGAGTAGATTTGCCGACATTTGGTCTGCCGATAAATGTCACGAATCCTGATTTTAATTTATTTTCGTTATCCACGAATTTTCCTCCAAAATAAATCTATTAAGACAATGGTCTGATCTCGTCAAAAAGATCCTTATTATCATCGATCTTCCTGGCGTTCCCAACTACGCAGAAATAATCTTCATCCATTGCTGCTTTTACGATCGGAGCCAATCCTTTGATCGTATCAACGCTGCATGAAAGTATCTCATTTCTCTCCTTCTGGATCATTTCATTATCAGCCCCTGTCAGGTAGGCATCAAATGCTCTCTCTCCTTCTCTGGCAGGCGTGAGAGGTGAATCGACGGCTCCGATCGTACCAATGATATACTTATCCATATCTCTTTCAGATGCTTCAAAGTTTGCTGTAAAATCAGCAGCACCCTCAAAAATTCTATTTGTCTCTGAAAGATTAGGATCCCTGTAAGATACCATAAACGCGTCACCATTTCTTGCGAAGTCGCTCATGCATCCGTATGCGCCGCCTTTTACACGTACATTCAGCCATAGGTATTCATAAGAAAATATAACCTTAAGGACCTTAAGGGCTCCTGTATAGTCCATCCCTGAATCTCTGAAATTTCCTGCCCTGGCAACATACTGTACCTGTGATGATGATGTAAGTCCCATACTAATATGCTTCTTTTCAAATTTTCTCTCGGCCTTATTCACCTTTGCTTCAGGAAGAGCTTTAATGAAGCTTTCAAGACTTAATTTAACTTTTTCGACTCCCTTTTCTTCAGCGGTGAGATTTACAGTCAGGTTGTTTTTTGTAAATATACGCTTCACCAGGCTGTTCAATTTCAATACAGTTTCATCAAACTTGGAGTCGAATCCGGTGTCCAGCTCTTTGATAAAGTTAAAGAATCCGTAACCCCTTATGATCCCGCTGTAATATCTTGATCTAGAAAATTCCGACATAGCTATGGCTGAGGATGTTATATGTCCTGCAGCAAGCATGGAATCCTCCATCTGTGAACGGGTCCTTGCTATTATCTCCTTCAGTCTCTTCTTATCAGAAAAATCTGTATTAAAAAGCATCTCTGACGTAAGTTCTTCCACCTTATCAAACTTATCGAAAAATGCCTTTGACTTAACTGCCAGATATATATTCATCTTATCAGAGTCTTTCACATTCTCTCTAATCAATATATCTGTATAGATACCTCCTGAATTGGCATTTACTGCAGAAGTAAAGTCTGCATACGGATAGTTTTCAGTATCCATAAGACCTATCACTGTGTGAAGCAGCCCCAGATAAGGCAGTTCTTCGTCTTCAACTGATCCGCAGTCAAATGCCAGCGTCAGATATCCTATCCCGCTTGTAAAAATGTCTTCTCTGATCAGATCAACGCCATTTATATTATCTTTTTCATAGATAAAAGGATGTGCTTTCTTTTCTATATCCGATACTGAGAGCAATGGTATCTTCTCAAGTTCTTCCGGTGCAGACGGTTCATCCTGATATGCTTTAAGTTTTTCTGTTTCAGTTTTCAGCGCTGCCAATTCTTCCTGATCTAACGTATCAGTATAAGCCTTTATTCTTTCCGCCTCCTCCCTTCTGTGAGTCTCTTCGATCTCTTTATCGGGATCAAGAGTAACAGATGCGGCAAATGTATTGTCAAGAAGGTGTTTTTTTACTATTTCCTTGAAATAAGCCTGCTTATCGATATTTTTGAATCTGTCGAATATCCTGCCGACATTTATATGTATAAATGGTTTATCTTCGTCATAATTCCAGCTGTCGAGCATGGCCAGATAATAGCTGAGCCCCTTCGGATATGGTCCGAAATCAGCCTCTCTGTATTTAAATTCATAGAAATTAAGAGCCGCATTGATCATTTCTTCATTAAGTCCATCTGACACGACTTCATTAAGAACTTCATATATGGTATCTATAAATTCTTTCTCACGCCCTTTATCCGCACCTTTCGCTGTAATAGAAAATACCGGCTGTAAAATAGCCGTTTCAAATGAACTGCTTATATCCGCAGCAATACCTTTGTCAAGCAAACGCTGCTTTAAAACCGCACCAGGCGCATTTACCAACACATAGTTGATGATCTCCATCGCCAGGCAGAGCTCTTCATCAAGAGAAGTTCCTACTGACCAGCTGTATGAAAGATATGACTTATTACTTTCATCTTCATCAGGCATAATTGCATAAACCAGTTCATTTTTCACAGGGGCCTTAAACGCCTCCTGGACAGGAATGCTCGTATCAAAGTCAAAATCATTGCGATCGAATTCAGATAAATACTCCCTGTCAAGATAATCCAGTCTTTCCGTTACATCCATATCTCCGTAAAGATATATATATCCGTTAGCCGGATGATAGTGATTTTTGTGATATTCCAGAAACATATCATATGTAAGGGATGGAATCACCTTAGGATCGCCACCTGCATCATACCTGTACGGAGTGTCAGGAAACAGTGTATGGAAAATACCGTCTGTAAGCAGATCATCCGGCGAAGAATATACTCCCTTCATTTCATTGAATACAACACCATTGATAATGACATTTTTCCCGTCTGATTCATAATGCCATCCTTCCTGCTTGAATATTTCTTCTTTCTTGTAGATATTGGGATAAAATACCGCATCAAGATATACATCCATCAGATTCTTAAAGTCAACATCATTGCATGATGCCACAGGGTATATCGTCTTATCGGGATATGTCATAGCATTAAGAAAAGTATTGAGCGAACCCTTAACAAGTTCGACAAAAGGGTCCTTAGCCGGATATTTTCTTGATCCGCAAAGAGTTGAATGCTCAATAATATGCTGAACGCCTGTCGAATTGACAGATGGCGTCCTGAAGCCTATGGAAAACACTTTATTATTGTCTTTATTGGATACGGCGACTACTCTGGCACCTGACCTCTTATGCTTATAAATATAACCAACTGAATCCAGGTCAGGAAGTTTTTCTTCTCTGATCAGATTATATGCACTATGTGTCATTCAGTTATAACCCCCTTATAAATTATTGCTTTAAATTGTATCATAAAATTAATAAAAAAGGAGACTGCTGTATCAACAATCTCCTTTTCAGTAATCGGAAGCTAACTACTTATATCTGATCCGATTTATTTTCCAAAAAATCCTTTTTTCTTGGATTTTTTCTCTTCTTTTTTATCCTTGGATGTCTCTCCGTCTATAACAGCTTCATAAGCCTGAAGAGCTTCCTTTTGTTCTTTAGTGAGCTTTTTAGGTACGTCGATCTCGAGTGTGATATAAAGATCTCCACGGGAATGGGCATTCCTTATGCTGGGCATTCCTTTCCCTCTGAGTCTTACTCTTGTTCCTGAAAGTGTTCCCGGCTTAACTTCGTAGATGACCTCTCCATCAATAGTATTTACAGAGACCTCTCCGCCAAGCACAGCCTTAGGATAACTTATCGTAACCTCTGAGAAGAGGTTATTTCCTTCCCTGGCAAATTCAGTACTGTTGTCGATCACGACGCCAACGAGCAGATCTCCTCTCGGACCTCCATTAGCACCTGGGTCTCCCTTTCCTTGAATCCTTACGAACTGGCCATTGTCAATACCTGCAGGAATCGTTACCTCAATAGTTTTTTTTACGCTTTTGTAGCCGCTTCCATGGCAGTCATGACATTTTTCTTTAATTATCTTTCCCGTTCCGTTACAGTCAGGACATGTTCCCACACTTCTCATCATTCCAAGGAATGACTGCTGCGTATAGTATACCTGACCCGTACCATTACACTTGGAACAGGTCTCCGGTTCAGTACCTTCCTTAGCTCCGGATCCATGGCAGGTTTCACATTCTTCCTTCAAAGTTACATAAACGGTCTTAGTAACGCCGGTAAACGCTTCCTCTAAAGTAAGACGGGTGCTCACACGAATATCCTGTCCCCTCTGTGGAGCATTTGCAGCCTGGCCGCCTCTTCTTCCACCGCCGAAAAAGTCATTAAACCAGCCGCTGCCGCCATTTCCACCGCCAAATCCACTAAAGAAATCTCCGAAGATGTCGCCCATTCCGCTAAAATCAAACCCACCTGCACCTGCACCACCATTTCCATCAAAAGCAGCATGTCCGAATCTGTCATACTGCTTTCTCTTCTCCTGGTCACTGAGTACAGCATATGCTTCTGATGCTTCCTTAAATTTAGCCTCTGCCTCAGCATTATCAGGATTAGAATCCGGATGATACTTCTTAGCGAGTTTTCTATAGGCGTTCTTTATCTCAGATTCGCTGGCATCTTTAGAGACCCCAAGGACCTCATAATAATCTCTCTTGTCAGCCATCTTAAATTAAACCTCTTTATAATCACCATCTACTACATCATCACCGTATGGGCTGTTATTGCCTTTAGCACCGTTGCCTTCGGCTGCCGCAGCTCCTGCTGCATCACCGCCTGCCTGCTGCTGAGCGTAAAGCTTCTCAAATACCTTCTGAGAGCTGTTCATAAGCTTATCTTTCGCAGCTTTGATGCTTTCTATCTGTTCATCTGTAAGTTCACCATCCTGAATACCATCCAGAATAGTTTTAAGCTCAGCCATATCTGTTTCAACTGCTGTCTTGTCAGCTGCATCAAGCTTATCGCCCACTTCGTCAAGAGCCTTCTGCACCTGGAAGAGCATTGAATCAGCGTCATTCTTAGCTTCAATGCCTTCCTTACGTTTCTTATCTGCTGCTTCGAACTCAGAAGCCTGCTTAATAGCCTCATTGATCTCAGCCTCTGACATATTTGAACCGCCTGTGATAGTAATATGCTGCTCCTTGCCTGTGCCAAGATCCTTAGCAGATACATTTACAATACCGTTGGCATCGATGTCAAATGTAACCTCGATCTGAGGAACTCCCCTCTTGGCCATTGGAATTCCATCAAGTCTGAACTGGCCCAGTGATTTATTGTCTTTCGCGAATTCTCTTTCACCCTGGACAACGCTGATATCTACTGCCTGCTGGTTATCTGCAGCTGTAGAGAATATCTGGCTCTTCTTTGTAGGGATAGTTGTATTTCTCTCTATCATATGTGTTGCAATACCACCAAGTGTCTCTATAGAAAGTGTAAGTGGTGTTACATCAAGAAGTAATACATCACCGGCACCTGCATCACCGGCGAGCTTACCACCCTGGATAGAAGCACCGAGAGCAACACACTCATCAGGGTTAAGAGTCTTGCTTGGCTCCTGACCTGTCAGCTGTTTTACCTTATCCTGAACAGCAGGAATCCTTGTAGATCCGCCTACCAAGAGGACTTTGCCCAGATCCTTAGCTTCAATACCTGCATCCTTAAGCGCATTCTTTACAGGTTCTGCTGTAGCTTCAACAAGGCTTGATGTAAGCTCATCGAATTTAGCTCTTGTAAGTTCCATATCAAAATGCTTAGGTCCATCAGCGCCTGCTGTGATATATGGCAGATTTATAGTTGTCTGAGCGGCTGAAGAAAGTTCCTTTTTAGCCTGTTCTGCAGCAACCTTGATCCTCTGAAGCGCCATTGAATCCTTGGCAAGATCTATACCTTCTTTATTTTTGAAATCTTCGATCATATAGTCCATAAGCTTCTTATCGAAGTCATCACCACCAAGATGGTTGTTTCCTGATGTAGCAAGTACTTCGATAACACCATCTCCGATATCGATGATAGAAACGTCGAATGTACCTCCGCCAAGGTCATATACCATGATCTTCTGTTCGCTTTCATTGTCAAGGCCATATGCAAGAGCTGCTGCTGTAGGCTCGTTAATGATCCTTTTTACATCAAGGCCCGCAATCTTACCTGCATCTTTAGTTGCCTGACGCTGAGCATCATTGAAATAAGCCGGAACTGTAATAACAGCCTCTGTCACCTTTTCGCCAAGATAGCTTTCTGCATCTGCCTTAAGTTTCTGCAATATCATGGCTGAGATCTCCTGTGGAGAATATTCTTTGCCATCGATATTTACCTTGTAATCCGTTCCCATATGACGCTTGATAGATGAAATGGTTCTGTCCGCATTAGTAACAGCCTGACGTTTAGCCGGCTCACCTACAAGTCTCTCACCGTTCTTGGTAAAAGCAACGATCGAAGGTGTTGTTCTCATACCTTCCGCATTAGCGATAACAACTGGCTTACCACCTTCCATTACTGCTACGCAAGAGTTTGTTGTACCTAAATCTATACCAATAATTTTACCCATAATAAATAATCCTCCGAATAACTTTTATATATATCTGCAACCGGCTCCTGCCGATCAGTTGGCAACTATGACCATACTATGGCGGAGAACTGTGTCTCCGTACATGTAGCCCTTCTCATACTCTTCAACGATAATATTCTCTCCAACACCCTCTTTTTCGATATGCTGAACAGCATTGTGGAGGTTAGGATCGAATTCTTTTCCAAGAGCTTCTATAGGCTTTACATTTACCTCCTCAAGCATCTTCATAAACTGCTTGTAGACCATGTCCATGCCTACCGCAAACTGGGTCTTTTCTTCTCCTTCAGGAATCATTGCAAAACCTCTTTCAAAGTTATCAACGATAGGAAGGAGCTTCTTGATAATGCTTGAAGCGCCGACTCCAAACATATCTGATTTTTCCTTGTCAGTACGCTTTCTGAAGTTATCAAATTCAGCCATTTGACGCTGAAGCTGATCTTTCATAGCAACTATCAGCTCATCTCTTTCCTCTATAGTCTTATTAAGAGATTCAACATCTGTGCCACTGTTTTCACCTGTTTCTTCTGAATGGCAAGCACATGTTTCTTTGCCCTCTTCATTTGAACCACAGCCACAGGTCTCTGCCTCTGACTGCGTTTCCGATGTTTCCGCAACGACCTCTTCGTTAACGTTTTTTACTTCTTCGTCAACATCAGCATTGCCATTGTTTCCCTTTAACATTTTTAGTACCTGCCTTTCCTCCGGATAAGGAGTCCGTATATAAACTTATTTATCTGAGACCTATTTTTCAAATAGATCATCAAGCATCAATCTGATAGAATTTAGCGTTTCGACTACCATTTCATAGTCCATACGTTTCGGACCTATGATACCTATGGTTCCGCTTATGCCATTTCCTAATTCATAAGTTGCCGTAACAACACTGCAGTCCTTCATTGACTTGACCGGACTTTCCTCACCGATATAAAATTGTATCCCATCAGCATTGGACTCAGTCCTCGTTATAAGACTTGCAAGACTTTCCTTCTCCCCAAGTGTCGTTATCAGGTCTCTCGCGATCTCACTGTCACTTAATTCCGGATATTTGAAAATATTCGTAGCTCCGCTGGTATATATCTGCACATCATCTGCGTTCTTAAGCGTCTGATAGATGATACTGAGAACTTCTTTTAACAAATGTTCCTTGCCGGACTTGCTGTCGAGCCTGTTTAGCTGTTTCTCCAGTTCATCCAGCGTAATACCTGCAACGGTCGTATTAAGCATCATGTTCAGCTTCAGAATATTTTTATCGGATATCTCCTCACTGACCATGAAGACTTTATTCCTTATTACATTTCCATCTAACACGATAACTACCAGCAGCTTTCGTTCTTCCAATTTGGAGAGCTGAATAAACTTTATCCGACTGGTATTACCCATAGGTGACGAGACTACAGTCGCGTAGTTGGTATCCTGAGCCAGTGTCCTGGCTACCGCCCTCATGACACCTTCTACCTCTTCCATTCTGGATTCATACTCTCTTCTTATAGCTTCTATTTCTTTTTCCTTTTTCTTCAGAAGTTCCTGTCTCGACAGGATAGCTTTTTCTTTAGAAGCTAACAAACTGTCTACGTACAGTCTGTACCCTTTATCTGTAGGAACTCGACCGGCTGATGTATGAGGCTGGATTATGTAACCCATATCTTCAAGATCCGCCATCTCATTTCTAATGGTTGCAGAGCTAAGAGAAAGGTCTGGGTCCTTAGAGATCGTTCTGGATCCCACAGGCTCACCTGTAATCAGATAGTTCCGGATGACTGCTTCCAGTATCTTAAATTTTCGTTCATCCAGTTCCATAAGATCTTCTCCTTTCTGTTTTGTTAGCACTCATTTTTATGGAGTGCTAACATCCACATACATAAGGTATCACTTCTTTTTTTAATTGTCAACAAATAAAAAAACCTCCGAACCCTTGATTTCATGGGAACTAGAGGTTTTATGAATATATTTTATTATTTCTTAATTATTTATCTTGTTTTCTTCATTAGTTTCAGCATGACCAGACATATGATCGGAGTGATTATACCTGCTGCAACAGCTTCCGGAATACCATTGGCACCCACTATCGCAAGAATAGCACCTTTTACCTGTTCTGCCGGAATGTTCTTAGCGTACGCATAAGCATCTTTAAATAATATGAAGATAGATCCCATAACTAAAGCTGTGTTAGTTATCGCTCCCAGTACGCCCGCTCCTGCAAGAAGTGCCGTACGTCCTCCTGTATTCATTTTTGAAACTGATCTGCTGATCCCTGCATAAAGAAGCCATGGCGTGATCCCAACCAATATTCTTGGCACAAAGCATATGAATATCGCCCATGGGCTGCCGTGCCCTGTCCCCGGCACTGCCACTGTCGGTGTAAATGCAAATGACAGAAGACTTGGCGTCATAATGTTCTTTATAAGACTCGTAAGTCCAAAAAGCGCTCCAAAATATGCGCCGGCAGCCGGCCCCAACACTATTGCCCCTATGATGACCGGGATGTGGAGTATTGTAGCCTTGATGACCGGAAGGTTTATAAGTCCTACCGGGGTGAATGCCATGATCAGAATAATTGCCGTAAACATCGCCATTAACGTTAGTGTCTGGACATTCGATCTCCTGTTTCCATTGATACTTGTCATGATATTTTTCCTCCTGCTACCATTTCATCTTGTTAATTGAATATAGTGCAAGGGTATTATTACACGAAATACACACTTTGCCAATCTGTAAACTTCTTTGTTATACTTACAGCAACCACAAGGATCCGTTTTACTTTAATAAAGGAGTGTTTTGATGCTTAAAGGAAAATCTATCTTACTTTGTGTTACAGGATGCATTGCCGCATATAAGTCTGCCAGTCTTTGCTCCATGCTTATAAAAGCGGGCTGTGATGTAAATGTCATACTAAGTAAAAATGCCACCAACTTTATAACACCTACAACTTTTGAGGCGCTTACCGGCAACCGGACTATTACAGATACCTTTGACAGAAATCATGAATTTTCTACTGAGCATATCTCTCTGGCTAAAAAATCTGATCTTGTCATCGTCGCTCCTGCCACAGCCAATATAATCGCTAAACTGGCCCACGGACTGGCAGATGATATGCTTACTACGACAGTCCTCGCCTGTGATTGCCCGAAGCTTATCTCTCCCGCCATGAATACAGGCATGTTTAACAACCCTGTAACTCAGGATAATATATCGATCTTGAAAAAATATAAATGGGATGTCATCGAACCTGCGACAGGACGACTTGCCTGCGGTGATGTAGGCGACGGCAAAATGCCTGAACCGGATCATTTATTTGCCATGATCGAAAGGGCCCTGAATATGCCTAAGGATATGACCGGACTTGATATATTAGTTACTGCAGGACCTACGAGAGAATCTATCGATCCCGTTCGTTTTATCAGCAACCATTCCTCAGGACGCATGGGATATGCTGTCGCCAAAATGGCCTCCAACCGCGGAGCTGATGTAACACTTATCTCAGGGCCTGTTAATATCGCTCCTCCTGTCGGTATAAAAGATCTTATACCTGTTGTTTCAGCTCAGGATATGTATGATGCCGTTACAAATCACGCAAAAAATAAAGATATTATAGTTATGTCTGCAGCAATAGCTGATTACACTCCGGCCAGCTACTCCGAACATAAGATAAAGAAGAGTGATGATGATCTGTCGATCCCGCTTTCCCGAACTCATGATATACTGAAGAAACTGGGCGCAGACAAGCATGATGGGCAAATATTATGCGGATTTGCAATGGAGACTGAGAATATAATCGGCAACGCCAAGAAAAAACTGGCTTCAAAAAATCTTGATATCATTGCTGCTAATAATACCCTGGAAGAAGGCGCCGGCTTTAACGCCAGCACTAATCACCTTACCCTCATCACTGAAGAAGAGGAGATCGACCTTCCTCTTATGTCAAAAGAAGAGTGTGCCGACAGACTTTTGGATGAGATCTTGAAATTGAGAAAATGAATTTATATGCATTCGAAAAACCGTCCATACCAAATAGTATGGACGGTTTTTGTTTCTATGCCTTACAGGTTCTGACATTAAGACACGGCACCGATCAATTCATTGATACTTCTGACTCCATGCCTTATCATATAGGACTCGATACCATCTATGATCTCACCTGTTACGGCCGGATTATGGAAATTCGCCGTACCGACAGACACTGCTGTCGCACCTGCCAGAATAAACTCGATCGCATCCTCAGCGCACATAATACCGCCCATTCCTATAAGCGGAACTTTAACTGCATGAGCCGCTTCATAGACCATTCTTACAGCCACCGGCTTTATTGCAGGACCTGAAAGACCACCGGTCTTATTGGCCAGTACAAATGTCCTTCTGTTAACATCTATCTTCATGCCCGTGAGTGTATTAATAAGGGAAATAGCGTCAGCTCCGCCTGCTTCGACAGCTTTAGCCATCTCCGGAATGCTTGTGACATTTGGTGAAAGCTTCATAATTACCGGCTTGCTCGTAGCCTCCCTGACAGCTCTTGTAACAGCCTCAGCTTCCTTGGGATCAGTACCGAACACGATACCGCCCTCCTTGACATTAGGACATGAAATATTCACCTCCAGCATATCGATCGGCTGATCATCAAGAAGTCTGGCTGCTTCAGCATATTCTTCAAGTGTCTTTCCGACGATATTTACTATCTTTACTGTGTCGAACCGGTTCATAAAAGGAATATCTCTGCTTTTAAATACATCCATGCCAGGATTCTGAAGGCCTATGGCATTCAACATTCCTGACGCCGTTTCAGCTACTCTTATAACATCATTCCCTGTCCATGGAGTTGGTGCAACGCCCTTAGTCGTTATTGCACCCAGCTTGTTTAGGTCTACAAAATCAGAAAATTCCATTCCCGAGCCAAATGTACCCGATGCTACCGTTACCGGATTCTTCCATTTTACTCCGGCAATTTCGATTCCTAAATCTGGTTTATTATTTTCCATCAGATCTCAACCTCCTCTGCATCATAAACAGGGCCATCGACGCACACGCGTGCATTATGCACATGCGAATGAGCATCGACTTTTTTTGTCCTACAGACACAGCCAAGACAGGCTCCTATGCCGCATGCCATTCTTTCCTCCAGAGAAAAAAATGTCTTTATCTGATTTGCTTCCGAATATTTCTTTATCGCTCTGAGCATCGGCATAGGCCCGCATGCACAGATAAGGTCTCCCCTGATACCCGAATCTTTAAGAGCATCCAAAACATTTCCTTTGCTTCCTCTGCTTCCATCTTCTGTAGCAATATAGACATCTACATTTGACGGAAAATCTTCATGAAGAAAAAGTACATCCCTGTAGCCGACAAAAACACTCGTTTTGATCTTAAGACGTTTTGATAATTCTATCATTGGAGGGATACCTGCTCCTCCGCCAAACAGTACCGCCTCTTTAAAATTTCTGTTAAAGCTTTCAGTATCATAGCCATTTCCAACAGGGCCTGTTACATACAGTCTGTCTCCCTGTCTCATTCTTGAAAATTCATCTGTTCCTGCACCTACTACCCTGTATACGAGTCTGATCTCATCACCATTCACCTCGCATATTGAGATCGGCCTTGGAAGCAGGTGCGCCTTATCATTTGGATACAGATTTATAAACTGTCCCGGAACAGCTGACTTAGCAATATCTGCATCTTTGAATCTTATGTCAAAAATATCATCAGTCAACTGGAAATTACCAGTAACTTCGACCAGTCTGCGGTAAATCATATTTAACCTCTCTTATTTCTTAAGTGCGTTCTTCTGCAAGTCTTCGATCATATCAAGCGCAGCCTGACGTGCCGCTCCCGTATAATCAGCTTCTCCAAAGGAAGCATATGCATCCTTACGATAGGCCGCAATAATACCTCTTGAACTGTTGATTATCGCACCAAGTCCGTCTTCATTAAAATATTCTCCAAGTTCCTCAGCAGCAGCTCCCTGAGCTCCATATCCGGGAACGAGGAAATACGTATGCGGCAGCTGTTTCCTAAGTTTTCTGCCTATCTCAGGATATGTGGCGCCTACCACGGCTCCTACAGCATTATATCCGTTCCTGCCCATCAGTTCTTCTCCCCATTCGCCTATTTTAGCCGCAACCTTTTCGTATACCGGAACACCATCGGTTAAAATATCCTGAAATTCACCGCTGGATGGATTTGAAGTCTTAAGGAGTACAAAAAGCCCCCTGTCAAAAGACTTGCAGTTTCTCATAAACTCCTTGATACCGTCGGATCCCATATATGGATTTACAGTTGCAAAATCTTCATCAAATACCGGAAGTTCTGCCCTTTCGCCCTTAAATTCCAGTACAGCCCTGCCAAGATGAGCATTCGAGTAAGCCGCCGATGTTGAGCCTATGTCACCTCGCTTGATATCGCCAATTACTATGAGTCCCTTTTCTCTCGCATAATTAACCGTATCTAAGAAGGCTTCCATACCGGGAATCCCCATCTCCTCATACATAGCGACCTGGATCTTTACTGAAGGAACAATATCACTAATTGCATCAATAATATTTTTATTGAATTCCATCATCGCCTCTGCACCGCCCTTAAGCGTGAGACCATGTGTGGCAAAGGCCTTTTCCTTGACCGGATCGGGGATAAGATCAAGTCTTGGATCAAGGCCAATGCATATAGGCGCTCCCGTTTCTTTTATTTTATCAATTAGTCTGTCGATCATTCTTTTCCTCCCTAAAAAAGATGTTTAAACACTCACATTTAAACATCTTTATCCCAAAATCTATATAGCCTGAGATCAGTTTCAGGCCTTATCCTTTTTCAATCAAAACTTCATGTCCGTTATGGTTCGAATATACCAGACGTCCATCGATAAATGTGGCTCTTACGCTTCCTTTAACATGCCATCCCTCAAACGGTGTGTTTTTACCTTTTGAGAAGAACTTAGAACTGTCGATCTCATACTCTGCCTGAGGATCAAATATAGTAACATCTGCATATGCTCCTACCTGGAGTCTTCCTGCTTTTTCAAACCTGAGGATCCTGGCCGGATTATAGCTCATCTTCTCTGCCATCTGGAGCGGTGTCAGCACTCCCTTTTCGACGAGTTCTGTATAAATAAGAGGAGCTGCAGTCTCAAGTCCTGTAATACCAAAAGGAGCCTCTTTAAAACCGGCTGACTTTTCTTCTTCCGTATGAGGCGCATGATCAGTAGCTATGCAGTCAATAGTTCCATCAGCAAGCGCTTTAATCAAAGCTTCCCTGTCTTCTCTTGAACGAAGCGGCGGATTCATTTTGAAATCACTGTCTGTTCTGTCCACATCTTCATCCGTCAGAATAAGATGGTGGGGAGTAACCTCCGCAGTTATATGAATTCCTTCTTTTTTCGCGAAATCCAGCATTTTTACGACACCAACTGTGGAGACATGGCAAAGATGGAGGTGACACCCGGTATCCTTGGCGAGAATAATATCTCTCGCAGTTATCGTATCCTCTACTGCATTAAGAATACCATACAGTCCCAGTTCCTTAGCTCGCGGGCCTGCGTTCATAACCCCCCTTTTTCTCAGACCTATATCTTCACAGTGATCAAAAACAGGCATGTCATTATCCGCAGCGAGCTTAAATGCCTGTCTTGCCACTCTCGTATTCATCACAGACTTTCCATCCTCGCTCATTGCGATCGCTCCATTTGCCTTCAGGCTTGCTACATCTGTTATGTAGTCTCCGTCCTGATTGGCGGTCATTGCAGCTAACGGAAGAGCTTTCACATAAGTTTCATTCCTGACCTTATCAATGACATCCGTAATGGTCTCCACTGAATCAATACAAGGCTTCGTATTAGGCATCATGCAGACTGTAGAGTATCCTCCTCTTGCAGCAGCTCTTGAACCTGTTCTTATGGTCTCTTTCTCTTCTTGTCCCGGATCTCTGAAGTGAACATGCAGGTCGATAAATGCAGGCATGACGAAGCATCCGTTTGCATCGAACTGTACATTGCTTGAATCATCTTCCTCAATATTGTCTCCGAACATTTCAAGAGAGAGATCTTCTTCTATAGCCAAGATCTTATCATTTTCAATGACAATATCAGCAACTTTATCAAAGCCTGTTTCAGGATCTAAGACCCGGCCATTCTTAATAAGTGTAAATGCCATACTTCCACCTCCTTAAATCTATTTCTGATCTGTCAGTTAAATCCTATATATTTACCCAATCCGTGATACGCCTTTATAAGGAGCTTTCTTGCAGGTCTTCCCGGCAGGTTGATGATCTGTCCGATAGGACTGTACCTTAACTTCCTGTAGAGCTTTATATCTCTATTTTTAAGTGACTGCCACAGTTCCTCCTTTTTAGCCAGATGCTCCGGAGTACCGCTTACGATAAGAAGCATACTTGCTACCTGATACATGATAGAAAGATATTTAAGCATATACTTGCGGCATTTAGGATATCTTACGCTTGCATTAAGGAACGTTTCCGTCATTTTCTTGGTAAGATATATCTGCTGGTCAATACGTGCGATCATTATCTTCTCATTGACTGACTGATCGTCTCTTCCTATAAAATACCTGTAAAGGTTAACATTATCATAATACATAGTTTTAACATATGGAAGCGGATCATATACAAATATGTTATCTACATAAAACATATGCTCAGGCAGTTTCAGCTTACATTCATGAAGCATCTCCGTTCTATAGATCACGCCATGCATAAGTATATACTGGTCTACTCTGAAAAAACCAATGTCCTGCCATCCAAAAATTCTGTTTTTAGGAAAAACATTTTCAAAATGCACTCGTTTTTTATGATATTTTCTTTGATTCTCATAAACAAAATTTACGATAAACATATCAGGCTTCTGCTTTTTAAAAGACTTAAGCCTTGCCATAACATCTAAAAGCGCCGGTTTATCGAGCCAGTCATCACTGTCTACGACCTTGAAATACTCTCCTCTGGCGTGTTCGATACCTGTATTGACCGCAGAACCATGGCCGCCGTTCTCTTTATGTATAGCTCTTATAATACTTGGATATCTCCTCTCATATTCCTGGGCGATCTCCCATGTATTATCCTTAGTTGAGCCGTCATCAACAATAATTATTTCTACATCCTCACCCGCCACCAGGCAGGAATCTATACACTTCCCCATATACTCCGCAGAGTTATAGCATGGTATAGCAAATGTAAGAATTTTTTTGTTTTCATTGCTTGTCATTACTATTCTCCTAAATCACATTCTTTCAGGGCACTTTATTGCCAGCAGATCCAGACAAGTGAGAAGTATATCTTTAGTTAATTCTATCAGAGCCAGCCAGCTCTTCTTTTTCACTTCATCTTCTTCTGACAGAATCTTGGTATCGTGATAAAAACCATTAAATATATCCGATACCTCATACATGAACTGGCATATTCTATTAGGTGCCAGTTCCTCACAGGCATTTTTCATGACCTGACTGAATTCAGAAAGCTTTAAATAGAGCTTTTTTTCCTTATCTGAGTAAGCCTCTGTTATTGTATCTTTTCCATATTTCAATTCATGATCTGATCCGGTCTGTTTATCCAGAATCGACTTGATCCTGACTACCGTATAAAGAATATACGGACCTGTATTTCCTTCAAATGAAGTAAATCTGTCTATATCAAATACATAATCTCTGGAAGCCTGATTGGATAGATCCCCATATTTTATTGCAGAAATTGCTACCATTCCGGAAACTTCGTCCGCTGATCCTTCGGTAAAATCATTATTCGATCCAATTCTATCATAAACAGCCTTATTAACATCATCGATCAATGTTTCCAGGCGCATTACTCCGCCAGCTCTCGTTTTAAAAGGCTTGCCATCTTTACCGTTCATAGTGCCAAAGCCCAGAAAAACGGTCTTTTCATCCGTAATAAAGCCTGCTTTTTTTGCAGTTCTGAATACCTGTATAAAATGTAGTTCCTGCCTTTTATCTGCTATGTATATATATTCATCCGGATGTACTTTATCTTTTCTGTCTATTATCGTAGCCAGGTCAGATGTCGCATAAAGCGCTGCGCCATCTGATTTCTGAATGATACATGGAGGAACTTCTTTCGTATCGTTCGATTCAACAACGTCCACAACTAGTGCTCCCTGGCTTTCATGTGCTATACCGCGGCTTTTAAGATCTTCGATCATTCCCGGAATAAGAGGCTGCGCATCAGATTCACCCTTCCACATATCAAACGAGACACCAAGCGCATTATAGTTCCTCTTAAGATCCGCCAGTGACAGAGCCATAATGTGCTTCCATATTTCTCTGTAAGGAGCATATCCCTGCTGAAGTTTAAGAGTCGCCAGCTGGGCTCTCTTAAGAAATTCCTCATCTTCCTTTGATCGACCGCTCGCTTTAGGATAGATCTGCTCCAGCTTCGGAAGTGTAAAAGGTGCATCCGAAGGATATTCGCCCTTAAAATCTTCATCAAAATATGGAAGATCAGGCTGATCATCATGCAGCTGTTCTATTATAAGTCCCATCTGCAGTCCCCAGTCTCCAAGATGAACATCGCTGACTACCATATTGCCGGCATATTTTTTGATCCTCTTTATACTTTCTCCTATGACCGCAGAACGCAGATGACCAACGTGAAGCGGTTTAGCCACATTAGCTCCGCCAAAGTCAAGCATAACTGTCTTGATCTTTTCTTCACCCTCATATCCGAACCTGTCGCTGCTCATCATACATTTTATATAGTGAGCTATAAACTCAGCGGAAACGATAATGTTGATAAATCCCGGCTTTACGCATTCTATATTTTCAAATTCAGACCTGCCCTGTAACTTTTCCACCACTTCATCGGCGATCATAAATGGCGCTTTCCCGTACTCTTTTGCTGCGGCCATTGCACCATTGCACTGAAATTCACAAAGGTCCGGCCTGTTAGACACGGAGACTTGTGCATACTTCTCATCAAAACCGCATTCCACAAATGCAGCCTTTACCAGATCTTCAATTAATTCATTAAATTGTTTCATAAAAATTGGCAGATTTCCTCTCTGAAAAATTTGTATAATATTATACCAAAAATAATACCTGTTTACCCGACTTTTTTCTAAAAATAGGATAAATATAAAACTTTTGTAACACTCAAAAAACACTCATTATTTTCCCATGAAAATAATGAGTGTGATCTTAAACTAATGTTCGTCTACAGAATAGTTAGGAGCTTCTTTTGTTATATGGATATCATGAGGATGACTTTCACGAAGAGACGCAGATGACATCTTCATAAACATTGCTGTTTCCTGAAGTGTTGAAACATCCTTGGCTCCGCAGTATCCCATACCTGATCTCAAACCTCCGATAAGTTGGAAGATCGTATCTTCAAGAAGCCCCTTGTAAGCAACACGACCCTCGACACCTTCAGGTACGAGCTTTTTAGCATCTGTCTGGAAGTATCTGTCTTTACTTCCATTCTCCATAGCTGCGATAGATCCCATTCCACGGTATACCTTGAATTTTCTCCCCTGAAATAACTCGAACTCTCCTGGTGATTCATCACATCCCGCAAGAAGACTTCCAAGCATACATACATTTCCGCCGGCTGCAATAGCCTTAACGATATCACCGGAATACTTGATACCGCCATCAGCGATTATTGGCACACCGTATTTTTTTGCTTCTTCATAGGCATCCATAACTGCTGATATCTGTGGAACGCCAATACCTGCTACAACTCTGGTCGTACAGATAGATCCTGGGCCGATACCTACTTTGATAGCGTCTGCACCTGCCTCAGCTAATGCCCTGGCAGCTTCACCTGTCGCTATGTTTCCGGCGATCACCTGGAGGTCAGGGAATGCAGCTTTTAATTCCTTGAGGGTATTGAGGATATTTTTAGAATGTCCATGAGCAGAATCGATAACGATACAGTCAACTTTTGACTCAACAAGCTTTTCTACACGATCCATAACATTGCTTGTTATACCGACAGCTGCTCCTACAAGGAGACGTCCCTGTGAATCATGAGCTGAGTTAGGATACTGGATCTGTTTTTCAATATCCTTGATAGTAATAAGTCCGCGGAGCTTGAAGTCCTTATCAACAATAGGAAGTTTCTCTTTTCTTGCTTCACCAAGGATCTTCTTAGCCTCATCAAGTCCAATGCCTTCCTGAGCCGTTATAAGATTATCCCTTGTCATTCTCTCAGCGATCTTTTTTGAGAGATCAGTTTCAAACTTCAGATCTCTGTTGGTTATGATACCGACAAGTTTATTTGTTTCGTCAACAATGGGCACACCTGAGATCCTGAACTTAGCCATCAGATCATTAGCATCTGCAAGTGTATTATCTTCGTGAAGAGAAAACGGATCCGTAATAACACCATTTTCAGAACGCTTTACCTTATCTACCTCTTCAGCCTGTTCTTCTATTGACATATTCTTGTGGATAATACCGATACCGCCCTGTCTTGCCATAGCAATAGCCATGCGATGTTCTGTAACAGTATCCATGCCTGCGCTCATTAAAGGAATATTAAGTCTGATATTCTTTGTAAGCTGAGTTCCGATGTCTACTAAATTAGGAGTAACTTCTGAATATTGTGGGACAAGTAAAACGTCATCAAATGTAATGCCTTCACCTATGATTTTGCCCATTATTTACGAACCTCTCTTTCTTCTATTTTAAATATATTTTAAAGAATATAGCAAAGCCGGTTTTGAATGTCAATTGAATATTTCTATTTTCTTATGGCTGCTTTCCCGTGTTTTTTATAAACTCGATCCTGCAGTTTGGACATTTGATCCTGACCGAACCTTTACCTTTAGGTACTCTGATCTTTTGCGAACAATTAGGGCACTTAAATATCTTATGTGTCTTCTTATCTTCTCTTCTGAGTTTAAACCTGTTGAATGATCCTTTCAGATTAGTTACAAACTGAAGATAGGATTGATTTTCAGCATATCTTTTTGAAACATTTCTTGAAAAGGCCCTGTAATAGGCGAATATTATAAAGCCTAATGCCAACACCAGAAAAACCCATATCCTGAAAATACCGCCAACTACCGAAAAGCCTAAAGCGACGAACAGGAGAAATCTTGACAGCTGATCCATTCCATTTCTGTTGCCGCCGGAACTACCTCCCGCAGTTCCTCTATGATTGCGATTATATATCATATTACCACTACTCCGGCTTGTACCCTAATCAGGTCAAGCCTCTCCCAATATTTCTTTCATATCCATTTCCTCTTCTTCCTCATCATCGATATAAATATTTTCCGGAAGGATCTCAATATTACTTGCAATGGAATTTCCTATAACATGGATCACAGGAGCGTCATCCCCGGCATTATCGGCATAATTCATAAGGTCACCGAAAGTCTTGTTGACATCCAGTTCCGCCCTGACCTTTGATGGAACGATGATCGATATATTGCTCATTTTAGCTGTAAAGCTTATATATACCTCTTTTTCTATGCTGGTCCTGCTTAGATCTATCACCAGTTTTGAATGAAGAGCCTTAAGCTCACATCCTCTGAACTCGCCTCCGGGAACTTCCACAAGTCTTCTTTCAAAAAAGGCTGTGTACTTTTTTATTGGGTCTGATAGGGAACCCTCTTCTTCCTGAGCATATTCTCTCTTTAATTTTTTATACTTGTCTGAAATAAGTTTTACAGACAGACCGGCCACAGCTGCTAAAGCAATTACCTTAAATAATTTTTTTGACATAATATACTCCTAATAGCCTATTTTCCTATATTTATAGAGAAAATTATATCACAGGGACTATAGTCTTTCAAATAAACCTGATCTCACAAAAGATCATTCATGCGAATGATCCCTTGTAAAGATACATCCGCAGTAATCCTGCCTGTAAAGGCCGTATTCTTTAGAAAGCTCCACTGAATGCTTATATCCGTTCTTCTTTTTAAAATCCGAAAGCAAATAATTAACATCATGAAAAATAGCTGCTTCAGAACCTATTGAATTGATCAGGGCACTTGATTTCATAGGGCTTATCGAAAGCGTTGTAGCGAAGTAATCAAATCCATTTTCTTTCGCGACCTCGGCAGTCTTATCAAGTCTCATTCGATAACATCTGACACAGCGTTCGCCGCCTTCAGGCGCTTTTTCCAACCCTCTGATCAGGTCAAAATATTCTTCGGGTCTATATTCACCTTCAATAAATTTAACAGGATTTCTGGACGGATATTCTTTAATAAAGCGTTTCTGCTCCTCTGCTCTTCTTTCATATTCATCAGATTCGGAAATATTGGGATTATAATAAAAAACCGTAATATTAAAAAAGTCAGACAGATAAGAGATCACATGACTGGAGCAAGGAGCACAGCATGAGTGTAAAAGGATCGAAGGCGTATCATTCGGATCAAACTTTTCCAGGATCCTATCCATTTCCTTCTGGAAATTCCTGTTCAAAAACTCAGGCGGACACAACTTTTCTGACTGACTTACTATGTTCATTTTATTTTCCTTTTTTATATATTTATTTTTATATTAAAAGCGTGATCCCAGGTCGGTCAGAATAACCTTAAGTTCCTTAAAAAATCTTTCCATTTCTTCCTGTGTCCCTATGGTTATCCTCAAATAGTTATTTATTCTCACACTGTTGAAGTGTCTGACATAGATCCTGGCTTTTTTTAATTCGTTGAAAATATCAACTGCACTATGTCTTACATGTCTGGCAAATACAAAGTTCGCAGCCGAATCAAGAACCATAAAATTATTAGACTTCAAATTCTCTGCTGTGTAATCTCTCGTCTCCCTGACCTGATTTATCGTCTTTCTAAAATAAGCATCATCCTTGATCGAAGCTATTCCCAGCTGGATAGAAGGTGCGTTCATCGTGTATGAATTAATAGAAAACTTAACATCATTCATAGCCTTTATAAGCAGCTCATTTCCCATAGCATATCCGACTCTGAGTCCCGCTAAAGAACGTGATTTTGAAAATGTCCTCACTATCAGGAGGTTATCATATTTTTCGATCAAAGGAAGGGCTGTCTGTCCCCCAAAATCAATATACGCTTCATCAATTATAACTACGGAATCCGCATTAGATCCAACGATTTTTTCTATATCCGAAAGTGACATTGATATTCCGGTAGGTGCATTAGGATTAGGAATAACGATCCCTCCGTTAGGAATATTGAAATCATCAGGATGAATGTGAAAAGATGGGTCAAGTGCAACTTCTTCATATTTGATTCCATAAAGGTCAGCCCATACAGGGTAGAATGAATAAGTAACATCCGGAAAAAGTACCGGTCTGTTCCCATTAAAAAACGTCTGAAAGGCTACTGACAGTACATCATCCGAACCAACACCGACAAAAACATTTTCAGGCCATACACCATGGTAGGCGCTGAGAGTCTGTACAAGCTTAGATACATTGGGATCCGGATACTTCCTTAGTGAATCCGCTCCATGCTGACCAAGTTCAATTGCAGCTTTCATAACGCCCGGAGCCGGAGGATAAGGATTTTCATTTGTATTCAGTTTTATAATGTTGGTCTGCAAAGGCTGCTCTCCCGGTGTATATGGTTCGACCTGCCTAACGTTTTTCATCCAGTTTCCCATAATTTCCTCCTTTATTTATCAACTGATAATCCCAGTGATTCTGCAAGCCGCGCAAATCCCTGCATTGAATTTACAATCGTCTCATAACTTACACAATAGGCTATCCTCACATAGCCGGGGCAGCCAAACGCGCTGCCCGGAACTAGCAGGATATTCTGTTCCTTTGCCAGGTCACAGAAAGTTTTTTCATCTGAAATAGGTGATTTAACAAAAAGGTAAAAAGCCCCATCCGGTCTGACACACTCAAAACCCAGACCTGTAAGTCCGCTGTAAAGAGCTTTTCTATTTTTATCATATGCTGCAACATTCACCTCAGCATCAACATTTGCTGCAACTGTAAGCTGCAGCAGTGAAGGTGCATTAACAAATCCCAGAATTCTTGTAGCCACAGATAAGGCGGATTTAAGTTCTTCTGATTCCGTCATTTCATCCGGAATAACTATATACCCTATTCTTTCTCCAGGGAGTGAAAGAGACTTAGAATAAGAGTAGCAGATAAATGTGTCCTTATAGTATTTGGTCAGAAACGGAACTCCCCGCCCGTCATACACCAGTTCTCTGTAAGGTTCATCCGATATGATCGCAATATCTGTATTATACTCAGATTTCTTGAGCTCTATCGCTTTTACCAGATTTTTAATATCATCCTCTGTGTATACAACCCCTGACGGATTATTCGGGTTATTTACGATAACTGCCTTAGTCTTTGGTGTAATGACTTCAGCAAGCTTATCAACATCTAATCTGAATTCAGGCGGATTGGGGGCTGCAACGACAAGCTTTCCCCCATAATTTTCGACATACCCTCTGTATTCACCGAAAAATGGAGCAATGGCAACTACCTCGTCATCTCGGTCAATAATAGACTTAAGGATCGTATTCATTCCTCCCGCAGCACCAACAGTCATGCATATATTAGTCTCATCAAAATGAGTACCAAATCTCCTGTTAAGTGAATCTGCGATAGTCTTTCGAACCTCTGGATAACCGGCATTGCTCATATATCCATGGATCTGTACAGAGTCTCTGGTGTCAAGGATGTTCTTGATAGCATCCTTGACCGATTCCGGTGCCGGAAGATTGGGATTTCCTAAACTGAAATCAAAAACGTTCTCCCTGCCGTATATAGCCGCCAGACGATTCCCCTCTTCAAACATCTGTCTGATAACTGAACTTTTCTCAACCTGTTCCCTGATTCCGCCTGCAATCATATCTGGCCTCCTTATAAAATACCAACCGCCTTTTTTGCTAATGCATCTGCCTCTTCATTCCCGGGGATTCCTGAATGCCCTTTGACCTTGATAAATTTGATCTTTATTTTTTCCCGGGCAAGAGCACAGAAATCCGCATACGTTTTGGTTCCCTTTTTATTCGTCTTCCATTTATTCATGGCCCACTGCTCTATCCCGGCATAATCATAAAAAATGCTGATCTCTTTTAAGCCAAGTTCAATCGCCTTTTCAATGGCCGCTTGAGACCCCTTGATCTCGCCTGCCACATTTCTCATGGAAGCCATTTCCGGGTCATTACCTGATCCGCTTATAATATATTTTTCACCTATATGAACAAGGAAACCTCCATACCCGTACACTCCGGTCTTTATATTAAAAGATCCGTCAACGAAGGCATACGTCTCCGGCAGCTCACCATTTGCCGCAGATCTTTCCGGCCCGGTCACATCACCCATAAAGGCTTCTGCTTCTACTTCTGTGTCAAATCCTTTATATATCGATCCCGGAAATCCCTGAACATACGAAGCGCATTCCTTCCATGTAGTAAAAATTCCAGTTTTCTTACCAACTTTTACTGCATAAAATTTTTTAGCCATTTCAATCTCTTTCTTTAATGAACTCTTATAAGTGAACAGATCTCGAATATTTCCTTTATTTCAACCATAGCCTGACAGGCCTTAGCCATATCGTCTTCTCTTGCTGCCTTTAGTATAAACAGGATCTCAGCCGTACCATCATGAGTCTCGACCTGAATAAGTTTATCTACTCCTATATTATGATCGCCTATTACCTTTGCAATGATAGCAAGCACACCCGGCTTGTCCTGAACTTTAGTCCTGAGGAAAAATCTGCTTATAACATCCTCCATAGGCATTATAGGAATGTCCAGATAATTTTCGACCTGGATCCTGCCGCAGCAGTCATTGCAAATATTTCTCATAACATCCATTACATCTCCAAGGACTGCACTGGCTGTAGGTAAAGAACCTGCGCCTCTGCCCATGAACATTGCATCATCCATAGCCTCGCCTGAGATGAATACACCATTAAACGAATTATCTACCTTAGCAAGAGGATGGTCGTCCTCAAGCAGCATAGGATGGACCCTAGCCTCGATCTTACCGCCTGTCATACGTGTAAGGCCAATTAGTTTTATTATATATCCAAGATCTTTGGCATATTTGATATCCTCAAAGCTTATACGGGAAATTCCTTCCTTATACACATCATCAAATGTAACATTTGAATGATAAATAAGCTGAGAAATGATAGCCACCTTGCGGGCCGCATCATACCCTTCCACATCTGCCGTCGGATCACTTTCTGCATATCCCAGATCCTGGGCTTCTTTCAGGGCATCTTTATAAGACATATTAGCCTGCGTCATACGCGTGAGTATATAGTTGGTCGTCCCATTAACTATACCCATGACCTCTGTAATATTATCCCCTGCCATGTTCTGCATAATAGGGCGGATGATCGGGATCGCCCCGGCCACCGCTGCCTCGAACTGAAGGTCACATTTATTTTCTTTTGCAAGGGCAAATATCTCACTTCCGCATTCTGCAAGCAGGTCTTTATTCGCTGTAACAACATGTTTTCCCGCTTTTAGTGCCGCATTTATATATTCCCTCGCCGTTGTTGTTCCTCCCATCAGTTCAACGACGATCTCAACCTCAGTGTCATTTATAATCGTATTTATATCTTCCGTAAATTTCTCACTATCAAAGCCTTTTCTTGGCTTACCGGCATCTCTGACTAAAACATATTTAATATTTAGTTCACATGAAACTCTCTGTATTATCTCTTCTCTCATCTTTTCCGCAAGCTTGTAGAAACCGCTTCCGACAGTACCTGCACCAAGCAGTGCGATCTGGATCGTTTTTTTATCAGTTCTCATGTGTATCCTCCGGTATTATTATTTTTCACCAAGGCCTTCTCTAGCAAGGGCCTCAGCTCTGTCTGCCGCAATAAGGGAATCTATTATCTCATCAAGTTCTCCGTCCATTACGGCATCTATCTTATATAAAGTAAGCTTTATGCGGTGATCTGTAACTCTTCCCTGCGGAAAATTATAGGTCCTTATCTTCTCAGACCTGTCTCCTGTACCTACTTGGTTCTTCCTGTTGCCCGCCAGTTCATCATGTTGTTTCTGAACCTCTATGTCATACAGTTTGGCTCTTAAGAGCGCAAATGCCTTAGCTTTATTCTGGATCTGAGATTTTTCTGTCTGGCTGTAGATCACAATACCTGTCGGGTAATGTGTAAGCCTTACTGCGGAATCAGTCGTATTGACACACTGACCGCCATTTCCCGAAGCTCTCATAACATCTATACGGTAATCCTTTTCATCGATCACGACATCTACATCTTCAGCCTCAGGCATGATCGCTACTGTAACCGTTGAAGTGTGGATCCTTCCTCCTGATTCCGTATCCGGAACACGCTGTACCCGGTGTACTCCGCCCTCGTGTTTAAGGATAGAGAAAGCTCCCTTACCTTTGATCATAAACTGGCCTTCCTTAAGACCTCCTATTCCGGTCTCTTCAAATGCAAGAAGTTCTGTTTTCCAGCCCTTTCTTTCTGCAAATCTGGAATACATCCTGAAAAGACTATTTGCAAAAAGTGCGGCCTCTTCACCTCCTGCACCCGCTCTGATCTCAAAGATAATATTCTTATCATCGAGCGGATCCTTTGGAATAAGTAAAAGCTTAAGTTCCTGTTCAAGGACCTCGCATTTTTTTCTTGATTCACTGAGTTCTTCCTTGGCCATTTCAATAAGATCAGTATCATTTTCTCCGGATAAAAGTTCCATACTGTCTTTTTCAGCCTGTTTGCTGGCTTTGTACTCGATATATTTGTTTATTATAGGATCCAGTTCTCCCTGTTCCTTTAAAAGATCTCTGAGATGATTTTTATCATTCATGGTCTCTGAATAGGAAAGTTCTGCGTTGATATCATTATATCTGGCCTCGGCGTCTTCCAGCTTTGCGAATATATCCACTTTTATCCTCCTTTCTTTAAATACTAGAAAATGTATAGTTAAGTATTATAAAACATTTGTCAGATTTTTCCAATTATGACCCTGTCATTTCCGCCATAATCCTTTATAAGACAAATATCACTATACCCCTCATTCGATAAGATCCCCGCAACATCCTCCGCCTGATCATATCCGATCTCAAAAAATATCTTCCCTTTCACATTTAAAAATGCCCCGGCTTCTTTTGCTATCTTACGATAAAAATATAACCCTCCATCTTCTGCAAATAGAGCCAGATGCGGATCATGTTCCGCCACTTCGGGGCTGAGATCATTTAATTCCTTTTTATCTATATAAGGCGGGTTGGAAACAATGATATCAAATTTCCCTTCGACTTTTGAAAAGAGGTCAGACTGGATAAGATCCACATTGCCGGCCTTCAGACTTTTTTTGTTTTTTTGAGCTATCTCAAGAGCCTGCAGAGAGATATCAGCCCCCAGGCATTCCAGCTTCTCATTTTCCATGGCGAGACTGATCGCTATACATCCTGAACCTGTGCACATATCCAGGATCTTCAATGCTTCTCCTCTTCTTTCATTTTTTATGTACTTTAGCACCTCATCAACGATGATCTCCGTATCAAATCTTGGTATCAGAACATTTTCATTTACATAAAATTCATGTCCATAAAAACAGGCTTTACCCAAAATATGCTGTAAAGGTATACGTTCTGCTCTTTTATCGAATAATTTCTTTACCTCTTCTGCTTCAGCTTTTGAAAATTTCATATCGGGATATAACAGCATATCTGTTTTATCAACTTTTTTTACCATATTAATGAGCTCTAATGCATCTCCCCTCGCATTTTCTACTCCATTGGCTTCAAGCTGTTCTGTGCCGAGGTTAAGCAGTTCCCTTAACGATAAACTATCCTGCATTTTCCGATCTCCTGAAAATAAAAAACGACCAAGGTCCTATGCACCCCAGCCGTAAATAATCAAAATTATTTGCTTTCAACACCGTATTTCTTATTGAACTTATCAATACGTCCACGAGCTGATGAAGCCTTCTGCTGTCCTGTGTAAAATGGATGACACTTAGAGCAGATCTCAACACGGATCTCTTCCTTTGTAGAACCTGTTACGAATTCGTTACCGCAGTTGCATATAACCTTTGCTTCATGATATTCAGGATGAATTCCCTCTCTCATTGCTATTTCACCTCTTTCGAACTAAAAACTAATCCAAAAAAGTTTAACACGTAGGTATTATAAATGCAATAGCTATTTTAGGCTAAACTTTTTTGATTCCACTTATTTTCTTACATTGCTATAACTTAGCAAAAAAGTAAATTAAACACAAGTATCCAGCTGTTTACTTTATTTAATATTTGTTTTATTGATAATTACCTTTTCCATATATATAATTGTATGTCAAAGAAACTTTGCTATTACTTTTGGGAGGTTATCCCTCCGTCAGGGGGGTTATATTTATGAACACTTATTCTATAGGCATTGATATCGGTTCTACTACCGTCAAAGTTGCTATTTTAAACCAAGATAATAAATGCGTATTCTCTGACTATAAGAGGCATTTTGCTAATATTCAGGAAACTCTTGAAGATCTGTTAAAAAAATCCGTTGAACAGCTTGGAGATTATGAAGCATCCGCTTTTATGACAGGATCCGGAGGATTATCTCTGTCCAAAAGCATGGGGATCCCTTTTGTTCAGGAAGTGATCGCAGTTGCTTCAGCCCTTAAGTCTGAAGCTCCCCACTGTGATGTTGCCATTGAACTTGGTGGTGAAGATGCTAAGATCATATATTTTAAAGGCGGGATCGACCAGCGTATGAATGGTATCTGTGCCGGTGGTACAGGTTCTTTTATCGATCAGATGGCATCACTCTTACAGACTGACGCAACCGGTCTTAATGAATACGCCAAAAGCTATAAGTCCATTTATCCTATCGCTGCAAGATGTGGCGTTTTTGCGAAAACTGATATCCAGCCTCTCATTAATGAAGGCGCGACTAAAGAAGATCTTGCAGCCTCTATCTTCCAGGCAGTTGTAAACCAGACTATATCAGGTCTTGCCTGTGGCAAGCCTATACGCGGCAACGTTGCCTTCCTTGGCGGACCGCTTCACTTTTTGCCTGAGCTTAAAAATGCTTTCATAAGGACACTGAACTTAACGGGAGATGCTATCATCGCACCGGAAAATTCACATCTTTTTGCGGCTATGGGATCAGCAATGCAGGAAGACCTTAAACGCGATCCTGTTCCTGTCAAAGTTCTTATCGATACTCTCCATAATAAGATCCAGCTTGCTCATGAAATAGAACGTCTTGAACCTCTCTTTTCCAGTCAGGAAGATTACGACGCCTTCAGAGCCCGTCATGACAGAGCCATGGTAAAAAAGGCAGATCTGTCTGCTTATAAAGGCAAATGTTTCTTAGGCATCGATGCCGGATCAACTACGACTAAGGTTGCTTTAATAGATGAGGATGGCAACCTCCTTTATACATTCTATAACAACAATAACGGTTCTCCTCTTGACACCACTCTCACAGCCCTAAAGGAACTCTACTCTCTCCTTCCTCCTGAAGCAGAGATAGTTTACGGATGTTCCACAGGATATGGCGAAGCTCTGGTAAAATCAGCGCTGAAGCTCGAGGAGGGCGAAGTAGAGACAGTTGCTCATTATCATGCAGCAGCCTTTTTTGATCCTGCAGTCGACTGCATTATCGATATTGGCGGACAGGATATGAAATGTATCCGTATAAAAGAAAATGCTGTAGATTCAGTAATGCTCAATGAGGCCTGTTCATCCGGATGCGGTTCATTTATTGAGACCTTTGCCAGATCCCTTAATTTCGATGTTAAGGATTTTGCAAAAGAAGCCTTATTCGCGTCCCACCCTGTAGATCTTGGTACACGCTGTACAGTTTTTATGAACTCCAACGTAAAACAGGCACAGAAGGAAGGGGCAACTGTTGCTGATATATCTTCGGGCCTCGCATATTCCGTAATAAAAAATGCCATATACAAGGTCATTAAGATAACAGATACCAAAAAACTCGGTTCCCATATCGTTGTACAGGGCGGAACTTTCTATAATGATGCTGTTCTCAGATCATTCGAACATATTATCGGTGAAAATGTGATAAGACCTGATATAGCCGGCATAATGGGAGCTTTTGGTGCTGCCCTTATTGCAAAGAGCAGGTTTAAGCCATCCAGCGAAAGAACTATGATAGGTCTCGATGAGATCAATGCTCTAACCTATGAGACCAGCCAGGGCAGATGCCGTCTCTGTCTTAACAATTGCCATCTTACGATCAATAAATTCTCTGATGGCAGAAAATTCATCTCCGGCAACAGATGTGAGCGAGGCCTGGGAATTGAAAAAAATGAAAACAAGCTTCCTAATCTGTTTGAATATAAACTTGACAGACTCTTTAACTATGAACCTCTTACGGAAGAAAATGCTCCCCGCGGCATAGTCGGTATTCCACGAGTCCTCAATATGTATGAAAACTACCCATTCTGGCATACATTCTTTACAAGACTCGGCTACAGAGTCGTCCTCTCTCCGCTTTCTTCAAAGAGGATATATGAAATGGGTATAGAGTCCATTCCTTCGGAATCTGAATGCTACCCTGCCAAGCTGGTACATGGCCACATCGAATGGCTTATAAACAAGGGGATAGATTTCATTTTCTATCCCTGCGTTCCATATGAACATAAGGAACAGGAGGATGCTACCAATAACTTTAACTGCCCTATCGTTACGTCCTATCCCGAAAACATCAAGAACAATGTCGAAAGCTTAAAAGAAAAAAATATCAACCTATTAAGCCCATACATTTCATTTGCAGACGAAAAGATCCTCGAGGAACGTCTTTCGCAGGTGTTTGACTCAATTCCTAAGTCTGATGTGATCGATGCCGTAGATCTCGCATGGAAGGAAATGCTTCGATCTAAAGAAGATATAAGATCTAAGGGTGAAGAAGTGCTTAAAATGCTTTATGAAACTAACCGACATGGTATCGTTCTTGCCGGACGTCCTTATCATGCAGATCCGGAGATCAATCATGGTCTTCCTGAACTTATAAACTCATACGGTGTTGCGGTATTGACAGAAGACTCCGTATCTCATCTTGGAAAAGTTGAAAGGCCTCTTATTGCTCTTGATCAGTGGATGTACCATTCCCGCCTCTATGCTGCGGCTTCATTGGTAAAAGAAAAGGATAACCTTGATCTCATTCAGCTGACATCATTCGGCTGCGGTCTTGATGCTGTAACCGCTGACAGTGTAAATGACATCCTTTCTAAATCAGGTAAGATCTTCACGCTTCTTAAGATAGACGAGGTCAATAACCTCGGTGCGGCAAGGATCCGTGTAAGATCACTGCTTGCCGCTATACGTGAGCGTAAAGAAAGCAATTATGTTCGTAAAGTAAGACCTATGAACAACCGTCGTGTTGAATTCATTAAAGAGATGCGGGAACGTTATACTGTCCTCTGCCCACAGATGTCTCCAATGCATTTCAATATGATCGAACCTGTAATGAGATCATGCGGCTATGATTTCGTCGTACTTGATAATGACAACAAAACTGCTGTTAACACGGGACTTAAATATGTAAATAATGATGCATGTTATCCGTCGATGATGGTCGTGGGCCAGATGATGAGTGCTCTTGAATCCGGTAAATATGACCCTCACAAGGTCGCTCTCCTTATGACTCAGACGGGCGGTGGCTGTCGTGCTTCAAACTATGTAGGCTTCATTCGTCGCGCACTAACCAATGCCGGATATGGATTCGTACCTGTCATCGCTGTATCTGCCCAACTCTTTGAGAGAAACTCAGGTATGAAATTTACCGCACAGATGGGATTCAAGGTCCTCATGGCCCTGGTCTATGGCGATCTCTTTATGAATATGGTATACAGAATGAGACCATACGAAAAGGTTCCGGGCAGCGTAAACGCCATGCATAAGAAATGGGAAAACATAATCATAGATCAGCTAACTAAGGATAAGGTAAGATTCCGTGACTTTAAACGAAATATAACTAAAATGGTTGAAGAGTTTGACAATATCCCTATTACTGATGAAATTAAACCAAGAGTCGGCGTTGTCGGTGAGATCCTTGTTAAATACCTCCCATCAGCAAACCTTGATATGGTCGAGCTTCTTGAAAGAGAAGGCGCTGAGGCTGTAGTTCCCGGGCTCCTCGGCTTTGTTTACTATGTATGCAAAAATGCGGTATTCAAACGTGATAATCTTGGAGCTTCTAAACTATTTGCCTTCTTCAACAAGATGGCTATGAAATTCGTAAACTATTATAATAAACCTGCTGTGAAGGCCCTTGAAAAAAGTAAACACTTCGAACCGCCAATGCCTATAGATCAGGTTGCTGACTTTGCATCCGAATTCGTTTCTCAGGGCAATCAGACCGGTGAAGGCTGGCTCCTTACCGGCGAGATGGTAGAACTTATCGTCTCCGGTGCTCCTAATATTGTTTGCTGTCAGCCATTTGGCTGCCTTCCAAATCATATAGTAGGTAAAGGTGTTATCAAGGAACTCAAGAACAAATATCCTGAAGCCAACATCGTTGCTATCGACTTCGATCCCGGAGCTTCTGCCGTCAATCAGGTAAACCGGATCAAGCTTATGCTCTCCACTGCGAAGCAGAACCTGAAAGGCGGTTCCGATCAGGATATTGATGATACACCATATTCAAAAACTGATGAAAATTCATTCATTTCAGCTGTAACCGGTGAACCGATAAGTGTAAGTCCTGTCAGATCAAAGACCTTCACTGATGCGGTCACTAAATAAAAATAAATTCTTAAATAATAAAAGCTTTCTTACCTGAATCTACAGGTAAGAAAGCTTTTTTCTTTGTCTTTATATATTTATTCTCCTGAAACATTTTTCCCGGAGGCCACTTTTCTAATTATCATCAATACTGCGATCAACATTGCAACAGCGATCGCGAGCGTAATGACAGGATTCTTAATAAAACCGGCAATTACATATGCGGCGCCTGAAACAACTGCAACTGTAATCGCATATGGAAGCTGTGTTGATACATGGTTGATATGATTAGATCTTGATCCTGCCGAAGCCATGATCGTCGTATCTGAGATCGGTGAGCAGTGGTCACCGCAAACAGCACCCGCCATGCAAGCTGAGATAGAAATGATCATCATCTGAGGATCGGCATTCTGGAATACTGCAACAACTATAGGAATAAGTATGCCAAAAGTTCCCCATGACGTACCTGTTGCAAATGCCAGTCCCATACCCACGAAGAAAATAATCACAGGAAGGAAGGCGAGGAAGGATGAGGCCGCATTTGACATAACTCCTGCAACGAATACATTCGCTCCCATGGTATCTGTAAGAGCTTTAAGACTCCATGCAAATGTAAGAATAAGTATAGCCGGAACCATTGACTTAAATCCTTCCGGCAGAGCCTCCATGCATTCTTTAAATGAAAGCACTCTTCTGCATAAATAGAAGATAATAGAAATTATCAAAGCACAGAAACTTCCGACAGCAAGACCGAATGCAGCACTTGAATTGGAAAACGCTTCAACGATGCCCACTCCTTCAAAAAAGCCGCCTGTATATATCATTCCGATAATACATGAAACGATGAGCACAATGATCGGGAAAAGCATATCGATCACTCTTCCTTTTTCTGAGAATTTTTCATTGACGTCTTCTTCTTTAGGCTTTCCGCTTGTGAAAAGATCTCCCTTTTCTATAGCATTCTTTTCATGAAGCTTCATTGGACCATAATCGAATTTCCCGATAATAATTACAAACATCATCACTATTGTAAGAAGCGCATAATAATTATAAGGAATGGCTCTTACGAAGATCGACAGACCATCCTCGCCTTCTACAAAGCCGGATACAGCTGCGGCCCATGATGATATAGGCGCGATAATACAAATAGGTGCAGCTGTTGAATCTATGATATAGGCAAGCTTTGCTCTTGAGACTCTGTGCTTGTCAGTGACCGGTCTCATTACAGATCCAACTGTAAGACAGTTGAAATAGTCATCTATAAAGATAAGACATCCGAGAACCACTGCAACTATCTGCGCTCCAACCCTTGACTTGATATGAGTTTCAGCCCACCTTCCAAATGCGGCAGAACCTCCTGTTCTGTTCATAAGCGAAACCATACATCCAAGAATAACGAGGAAAATAATGATCCCTACGTTGCTCGTATCTGAAAGCACCTTGATCATTCCGCCTGAAAAGACCTGTTTTATAGTTCCTTCAAATGAAAAGTTAGATGCAAATATGCCTCCTACGATCACTCCTATTACCAATGAGCTGTATACCTCTTTAGTAATAAGCGCAAGCGTAATAGCTACGATAGGAGGAATCAGTCCCCAGAAGGTACCATACAGATCAGGCTGAACAAGTTCATCCCCAAATGCCGCATTGGCAATTACCGGTGATAACGCCGCAACTACGATTATTACAGACATAATAATCTTTGCTGATTTAGATAGATTTTTCATAACCATTACAGTCTGTACAATTTCAGACTCACCTTTCTTCTTTGGTTTTATTAAATTTATATAAACTTAATTTCTTAATCATTAATTATAAAGATTGACCCTCAGATAGTAAAGCAAAATATATTATTCTGATAAAAATCTTTTTAATTCATCCATGGTATTGACAAATTTAACTTTATTTCTCTCATACTCAGATATAAATTCCTGGCTCTCCATATCATCGAAAAGACTGAGCAGACAATCATAATAACCGTCAACATTAAATACTATGCATTTACCTGAAAGCTGTTCGACTCTGGCAAGAGAAATCACCTGTGAGATCTCTTCCAGGGTTCCCGGACCTCCCGGAAGCGCAATGAATACATCTCCCAGTTCCATCATTTTTTCTTTTCTGTCATCAATACTGTCTACGATGATCATTTCACTAAGTGAGGGATGCGGATCCTCTCGTCCTGCAAGACTATTCGGAAATACTCCTATAGCCCTTGCCCCATTCTCCATAGCTGTGTTGGCAACTATACCCATGAGTCCCACATCCGAACCTCCATATACAAGGCTATGTCCGTCTTTACCTATCCACTCTCCCAGCTCGATCGCAACTTTTGAAAATTCCGGATCATTTCCGGTCTTCGACCCACAATAAACGGTAATATTCATTATTTTCCCCAAACTCCTTTAAATATTTTCTATCTGCCAATCTATCGGCTCTAAACCATGTTCTTTTAAAAACTCATTTGCTTTTGAAAAATGCCTGCACCCGAAGAATCCTCTGTATGCTGATAACGGGCTTGGATGAGGGGCTGTAAGTATGAGATGGTCAGGGTTGTTCAACAAAGTTTTCTTTTTTTGAGCCGGTGACCCCCATAAAAGAAAAACTATCGGTCTGGCCTGACCATTTAAGGCCATGATCGCCGCATCTGTAAATTCTTCCCAGCCTATTCCTCTGTGTGAATTAGCCTCATGAGCCCTTACCGTAAGAACTGTATTCAGGAGCAATACTCCCTGTTGTGCCCATTTAGTAAGATCTCCGTTGTTAGGTATAGTACACCCAAGGTCATCATGTAATTCTTTGTAAATATTTACGAGTGAAGGCGGTATTTCGATCCCCTGTCTTACAGAAAATGAAAGTCCATGTGCCTGACCCTTATTGTGGTATGGGTCCTGACCTAATATAACAACTTTCACGTCCTTTAAAGGCGTCAGATGAAACGCTGAAAAAATATCGTCTGCGGGAGGGAAGATTATTCTTGTTTTATATTCTTCTATGACCTTATTATAAAGTTCATTATAATAAGGTTTTTTAAACTCGCCCTTTAAGGCTTCCAGCCAATCATTATTTATCTGTGACATTTTACATATCCCTTTTTCTGACGGAAATTCCATTTTCACTGAGATAATCCTTTAACTCAGGAATAGACAGTTCTTTATAATGGAAAAGTGAAGCCGCAAGCGCAGCATCAGCTCCTCCCTCTCTAAATGCTTCAAGAAAATCTTCTTTTTTCCCGGCTCCGCCTGAGGCAATTACCGGTATGGGAAGAGCTTCTGAAACAGCCCTGGTCAGAGGAATGTCATAACCCCGCTTCTGACCGTCTTCATCCATACTTGTAAGAAGTATCTCTCCGGCGCCCAGATTAGAAGCCTTCTTCGCCCATTCCAGCGCATCCAGACCTGTATCGATGGTACCTCCAGACCTGTATACATTCCATCCCGTGCCATCATTTCTTCTTTTAGCATCTATCGCTACGACTACACACTGGGACCCGAATTTATCTGCCGCCTCTCTTATCAGCTCCGGATCCAGAATCGCTGCAGAATTGATCGAGATCTTGTCAGCACCTTCTCTTAGCAGGATCTTAAAATCATCGATGCTTCTGATACCCCCGCCAACGGTAAACGGAATAAATACCTGAGCAGCTACCTTTCTCACCAGATCCAGGGTCGTGTTTCTGTCATCTTTAGTTGCCGTAATATCAAGGAGGACCAACTCATCAGCTCCCTCTGCATCATAATTCCTGGCAACTTCTACCGGATCTCCGGCATCCTTAAGATCAACAAATGAAGTTCCCTTCACTACTCTTCCGTCCTTGCAGTCAAGACAAGGTATTATACGTTTTGTATGCATTTAAACCTCCCATTACAGGTCAAGAAAGTTTTTTAATATCTTAAATCCGATCGAACTGGATTTTTCAGGATGAAACTGAGTGGCAAACACATTTCCGGCTTCGATCACTACATCCATCTCACATGTATAGGTACACTTTGCAGCCACCTGACTCCGGTCATCTAATCTGGCAAAATAGGAATGGACGAAGTATACATAAGGTTCCTTTTCAAGCCCATTCAGCAATCTCCCTGCTCTGCCTCTATCTGTGATATCAAGTGAATTCCAGCCCATATGGGGAATTTTTAGATCATCTTTAGGCGGCATTTTAAAGACATGCCCCTTTATGATATCAAGACCTTTGACCCCCGGACTTTCTTCGCTTGATCCAAGAAGTAGCTGAAGCCCAAGACATATGCCCAGAAGAGGTTTCCCCGCATCCGCCAACTCTTTTATGATCCCCGGCAGATCATACTTATTCAGATTATCTATTGCCTGACCAAATGCGCCAACTCCCGGAAGTATGATCTTATCAGCCTTAAACAGCTCCTCTTTTTTTCTTGTCAAAACCACCTTCTCGCCTAAACGTTCAAGAGCGTTTTGCACGCTTTTTATATTACCTGCATCATAATCAATAATTGCTATCATACCTGCTCCTGTCCTGCGGAATAAGCATATACCTGCCTTCCATAAAGAGAACGCTTATCTTCCATAAGTCCTTTTATCTCTACTTCTACAATTTTATCTGTCATATCATCATTCCCGGCTTCATAAGGAATACATACCCTTACATACCTTGTCGTATGACCTACCCAGAAAGATCTTTCAGATATTTCTGTCTTCTCTTCCACAAGAACCTTTTCTTTTTTCCCTATAAGCCTCTCAAGATTTCTTTCCGTCATATCCTGCGCCGCTTTTATAAGTACAGCAGATCTCAACTGTTTAACTCTGGGCTCAATCTGGTCCTCCATAACCGCTGCCGGCGTTCCCTGTCTGGGCGAAAACTGGAAGATGTGCATATCCAGAAAATCCACTTCTTTTATAAAGTTTAGTGTAGAATCAAATTCTTCCTGAGTTTCTCCCGGAAAACCTGCGATAACATCGGTAGTAAAAGATGGATCATCGAAATATTCTCTGAGTTTTTTACATTTATCCATATATTCCGAAGCTGTATATCCTCTGTTCATCCTCTTCAGTACGGTATCACAGCCACTCTGAAGAGACAAATGGAAATGAGGACAGAGTTTATCTGCCCCCTCTATCTTGTGAAGAAATTCATCCGTGATCATCTGGGGATCTACCGATGAGATCCTGATCCTTTCTATTCCTTCGACTCTCTGTAAAGCTGATATTACATCACCAATATCCGGAATTTCGGATATACAGGTCTCTTCCCCTTCGGATAAAGCCCTTTTAAGAGCCTCTCTTCTGAAGTCTGCCCCATACGAAGACATATTGATACCTGTCAGAACTATCTCCTTGATACCCTCTCCGGCCAGCCTCCCCGCTTCGGATAATATATCCTTAATAGTTCTGCTTCTGATACGGCCTCTGGCATATGGAATAATGCAATATGTACAAAACTGGTCACATCCGTCCTGGATCTTTATATAAGCTCTGGTATGACGTGGAAGACTTGTCTCTTCCAGACTCTCATAGTTAGCTGATCTGCTGATATCAGTTATTTCCACGATAGGTTCTCTCTTATCTAGAAACCTTTTTATGCACTCTACCAGCATATGTTTATTATTAGTGCCAAGACAAATGTCTATAGGTTCATTTTCTATTACCTTTTCGGCATTGGCTTGAACGAAGCATCCGACAGCTACAACTACCGCATTTGGATTCATTGTCTTAGCCCTATGAAGCATCTGTCTTGATTTTCTGTCAGCAATATTAGTGACAGAACACGTATTGATAACATAGATATCTGCCGGTGTCTCTTTATCAAACTCAACTATCTCGTATCCGGATCTTTTCAGAGACTCCTCCATTGCTTCCGCTTCATATGCATTTGTCTTACAGCCCAGGTTGTGTACTGCCGCTTTCATCGATCTGTCAATATCCTCTTTCTAAATTTTAAATATCTGTATCTTTCTTATCTTTTGCATCCGGGTAAAGAGCCTTTCTTATCTGATACGTAGTAACTTTTGTTCCGTAAAAATCTTTTCTTGAGCAGCCTGCCCTTCCGCCTCCGGCACAGGCACAGGCGCACGCACAAGCGCAGGCGCATCCGCCACCGCGGTATCCGCCTCCGGAACTTGTATTCACGAAATAAACTGCCCCCATTCCTGAATGTTCAGTATAGGAATCCTTTTTCCCCAGCTTCTTGAAATTAAGCATAACAATACCAAGGATTATAGCAGGAATTCCGAAAACTCCAAATCTCACGCCATTGTCATATATGGAATAGGCATTTATCTTGGATCCATCCACAAAGTTATACGCAGAATTAGGATATAATACACTTATTTTCACCTTATCATTGTGATCAAGACTTCCTCTCCAGATATAATACCTGGAATCTTCATCATTATATCCCTTTGCCGATATAGACTTGTCCTTCTCCCAGTAAAAGCCATAGTCAGTTACCATGGTGTCGGGAAACCATCCCGGTATGAAGTCATATTTTACACCATCAGATCCTATTTCGTAAATATTATATGATCGTATCGAAAAACTGAAATTTATCGTTTCTCCCTTATAATATTTTCTGTTCAGATCTAATCTTACATAATCACCACTGTCCTTATAGTAACGGATCTTTTTTATATTATCCGAAAGCTTGGTGATCTCCGAAACATGCTTATTGGGTATACCTATTTTTACCCATTCAAGCGGGCCTTCTCTGACATCATCAAGGACCGTCCATTTTATGTCATACTTAAGTCTGACTGAACCGTCATCTTCCATATGTGCATGGATCTCATACTTATCGATCACATCCAGATCATTTTTATATGATGCCACTGCATTGGTTTTAGGTTCAATTATCATAAATCCTAAAACACAGGCTACTAATAAAATAATATTTTTTATCTTTTTCACTGTATTTTCCTAACTTCTAAGCGGGCATACGCATTCCATTTTAGCTGATTCATTTCTGATCCTTCTGCATTCACTGCTCTCCCATATATTCTTCCATCGGGAAGTAAGTATATTACCAAGAGATCTGTCAGAAAGCCAGGATTGACATGGCATAACATTCCCATCCGGAGCGATTGCCATATTACTGAGACAGGCTCCGCACGATGGTGCAATGATTCCAAGTTCACTTAATTTTTCCGGTTCTATCCAGCCAGGCGATGTAAAATCCATCTCCATATCATTGAAAAAGGCATACCTGGATGCTTTTTTTACGACCTCATATATTTCATCATTGCTAAGCTGTGTCTCTCTGGAACCTGAACTGGTCGCGTTTCCGGTCACGATAAGTCCGGAACATGTAACGTACTCAACACCCATTTCATGAAGAAATTTAAGCATATCATCGTAATCTGTATTCGCTGAACACAGCGGCGTATTAACACTTAAATTGATTCCGGCTTCAAGAGCATTTTTGATACCTTCTATCGTTTTATTGAAATTATCGGCTCCAACCAGGGCATTGTGCACCTCAGGCCTGTGAGAATACAGAGTCACCTGAACGCTGTCAAGCTCAGCATCATATAATTTCTTTGCAAGTTCTTTAGTAAGCAGGACTCCATTTGTATTCAGCCTTGTGACGAACCATCTTGAATACGCAATAAGTTCAACAATATCCTCCCTCATAGTAGGTTCTCCGCCGGTAAAGGTAAGCTGAGGGATACTGCTGTCCCTGCATTTATCAATAACAGTCTTCCACTGGCGCGTGGTCAGTTCTCTGGTCTCTGCAAAATCCTGCCCTGCCGCATAGCAATGCAGGCATCTTTGGTTACAGTGCCAGTTCCCTTCTTTTGTCATTGCTGAAACCATAAGATCCATTCTGTGAGGAGCTGTCATATTAGGCGAATAATCAGCAAGACTGAAGAGCCCGATGTCATAATCCGGTTTCCGTCCTCTGGCAATATCGTCGAACACATCCATGATAACATTTATATCGTTTCGCAGCTGGTCATCATCTACATTTGAATATACCTTTCTTACATTATGGAAAGTATCCTGCATAATACAATCCATGTCTTCCTGTGTCACAGCTTTCTGCTCATACCTGTTGATCTGTTTTATCAGTTCGGTAAGCAGTATGGACCATGACTCATTGATAGGCAGCACATCCTGTCCATTTAAAATAACTACAGACGGAACTATCTTAAACCAGGAAAATTTAGGTGGTATAAGATGGATCCTCATCGCACCGGGACCATTTGGATTAAGTGTTGTATGCACAACACCTTTCCAGTTATTCAATTCGTAAAATTTTTCCTTGAGCATTTCTCATCCTTCTATAAAATAGTTCTAAGCATTCCATAGTTAGCCAGGTACATAAGCACGATCGCAATGACACCGACTATCCACCCTCCCCATTTAAATGCAATATAGCCCTTATTATACTTCTTAAAAGCAGTGTTCAGCTTGGACGCATTTTTATAATATAACTGGGATGTAGCCAGTATATTATAAAATATAACACCATTGATAAGTCCCAGAATTATACCTCCGATAAGTCTTGCTTTCTCATCACTTGCTAAAATTGCAAATGCAATTCCATAGATCACTGCCCAGGTTAAGAAGATACTTCTATACTTCTTTTTATAAAAATACTTTCGGTCAAACAATCCAATTTCTGCTGATGTAAGAGGCGGCAGTTCCTCTCCTATTTTTTCACCAAATGTCTTATAACATTCCTGTATGTGTTTCTGAGCTTTGGAATCCCCTACTTCATAGTAGAATCTCAGGATCTCTCCTTTACAGTTAAACTCATAACATTCCTTATTAAATCTGAAGTTTCCAGTCTGAAAAGCTTGTTTCCATTCGATATATGGTATCCTGATCTCCCTTCTACCTGATAACTTTCTGACCGTTCCCGTATCCTCTAGAAATGTCCCCTTATGTTTTCTGGACTTCATAACAGCTTTTTTTATGAAATGATAGACACCCCAGCCGATGATAACAAAGATAAACAGAATAAACATGTCAAAGAAATCTGAACTTATCAATAATAAGCCGCGCAGGATGATATTAAGCACAAATAATGCGAACAATGAAAAAATCGCATACCAAAGCATCGATCCATTTTTTCTTTTAAAGTAAAAATCTGAATATTCAGGGACAAATCCAGCCTTTTTTCTTATCTCATCCTCTTTTTTTTCTTTTACACTCATATTTTTGTTCCTTTATTACTGCTCTATATCAGGAATTCCCGCAAACCCTTTTGCAAGATCTTCATCTGACGGTATTTCACCTGTCATCTTATTATCATTGTACTTTTCATATGCCAGCATATCAAAATATCCTGTGCCGGTAAGACCAAATACGATAGTTTTCTCTTCTCCGTTCTCCTTACATTTGAGAGCCTCATCTATTGCTGTTCTTATAGCGTGTCCTGACTCCGGTGCGGGAAGGATACCCTCTGTTCTTGCAAAAAGAGTTGCTGCTTCAAAAACAGATCTCTGGTCTACCGAAACAGCTTCAATAAGCTTATCCGCATAAAGCTGTGATATGATCGGGCTCATACCATGATATCTGAGACCTCCCGCATGTGATGGTGAAGGAATAAATCCATGACCCAAAGTATACATTTTTGCCATTGGGCACACCATTCCAAGATCAGCAAAATCATATGCAAACTTTCCTCTTGTAAGACTTGGACAAGATGCCGGTTCTACTGCGATTATTCTGTAATCCGATTCTCCTCTGAGTTTTTCACCTACGAAAGGCGCGATAAGACCTCCTACATTGGAACCTCCACCCGCACATCCGATAATTATATCCGGTTTTATGTCATATTTTTTACAGGCTGTCATAGTTTCCACGCCTATTACTGATTGATGGAGAACCACCTGATTAAGCACGCTTCCAAGAACATATCGGTAACCTTCTGTTTTGGTCGCAACTTCTACAGCTTCAGAAATAGCACATCCAAGTGAACCCGTTGTTCCCGGATTTTCTGCATTTATCTTTTTTCCTATCTCCGTTTCGAAAGATGGAGACGGAGTAACACTTGCTCCATATGTGCGCATTACTTCACGTCTGAAAGGTTTCTGCTCATATGAGACCTTTACCATGAACACCTTACAGTCTATTCCAAAAAATGCTGATGCCATAGAAAGCGCAGTTCCCCACTGTCCCGCACCCGTTTCAGTCGTAACGCCTTTCAGCCCCTGTTCCTTGGCATAGTAAGCCTGAGCGATAGCTGAATTAAGCTTGTGACTTCCGGATGTATTAGAACCTTCAAATTTATAATATATCTTGGCAGGAGTCCCAAGAGCTTTTTCCAAAAATTCCGCATGGATAAGAGGTGATGGACGATACATGCGGTAAAAATCCTGTATTGCTGTTGGAATAGGGATCTCCCTTGTGGTATCATCCAATTCCTGTTTAATAAGCTCGTCGCAGAATATCGGTTGCATCTCTTCAAATGAGAGAGGCTTAAGTGTTGCCGGATTAAGTAATGGTTTCGGCTTGTTTATCATATCCGCCCGAAGGTTGTACCAGCTTGTTGGGATCTCATCTTCCTCCAGATATATTTTATATGGAATATTTTTGCTCATTTGGAAAAGCTCCTTTCAGATTTAAAATTTACTTTTTTATTTTATCGTAAACCTATTCTTTTAACAAATTTAAAAATAAAAAACCCTTATCCACCGGAATCATTCCTGATGAATAAGGGCTATATATACCAAGGGTTCTAGACAAACATTCCCTTAAGGTCTTTATTAAAGTATCTTGTATGACACTGAACGTATTCCCCATGAATTACATGTGTTAAAGCCTAATGCTTTGAATACGCCCGGCTGAAGATCGAGCGAACGTGAGCCGCCTCCCATTCCGCCAAGATCGTTGATAACGGCCGTTACTGTCTTTCCGCCATAAGAGATAAGAACAGTATGTCCCAGGAGATCTCTTCTTCCCCATGCAAGAGGAATGGCTACTCCCATCGAATAGTCATCTACTAATGCGCCTGTAGCTGACCATGAACCACATCCGGGATCAGATGATCCGCCATATGCTGAAGCAATTCCTGTAGCCCAATTTGATGTATTTACATTCGTTTCTACAGATTCTGTGCTTTTATATGACGCTGAGGAAGATGATGAGCCTGATGCCGTATATGTTACTTTCTGAGCTTTTTTAGCTCTCTCAGCCGCCTCCTCCTTCTCGATCGCTACTGCTGTCTTTCCTGTTGAAAGGCCCAGATCATAGTTGATATCTGAAAGCTTTACATATGCATCAGATCCATCTATCTCGACTACAGCCATCTTACCACGTGTTCCGACGAGCTTGAGTTTCTCATCTGAATTAACAGCTTTAACTTCGATCTTATTTTCAATATCTTTATATATTTTTGTGCCATCTGCCTTCGCTTCAGCAGATGCATTGCCATTCATTATCCCAAAATTTCCCGCTTCTTCATTAAGACAGAGAACTTCGTTCTTTACATAACCTTCAAGATCGCCTGACTTTATTTTAGTCCAGCCATTTTCACTTCCCTCTACGCTTGCAATGTTATTCCTGTAGAGTCTTCCCGCTTTAACATCTTCAGATGCTGTCGTAAATACATCTGAATCAGTTACAGCAACTGCAAGGCCATTAAAAACTGAATTATTAGTATGGTTATCTCCAGCATTAGCTGCGAGAACTGACTCGCTATACTGTGTAGAAATTGCCACCGGCTCTGCTGACGCCAGCCTGATATTGCTATTTCCAATAGTATCCGCCATAACTGAAATGGCAGGAATCATCACACCACATGATGCAGCAATCACTGCTGATGTAATGATCTTCCTTCCTTTTAACTTCATAATAAATTTCCTTTCATTATTCTGTAATTGCTAAGATATGATCAATAGCTACATAATTTATTACAGAATTGTTACGATTTGTTACAAGCGGATTATAATTGAATTGTATTTTTATGTCAACCCTTTTAATTTTCTCTTTCATTCATGTTTAGATTTTAGCCGGCAATTATCTGAGTTAAGACCATATATTATAAATATCTAAATATAAATACCTGTTTTTTTATAGTTTAATCATTGATTTCTGTAAGTCGCCGCCCATGCGGATCTAAAAAGTTTTTATCATTAAACGCAAAAAACAGCCGGAAGATCTACCGGCCGTTTTACTCATTTTTCTTATCTTTTTTTCTTCCTGTTATTTTCGGAACAGACTCCAAGTGCTTCTGGGCCTGAAGTTCATTTCCCCTTTTTATTATCCCCGGCCCGAACTTCATCTGGAGGTTTAAAATTGCCTCTTCCAGGTCTTTTTTATGCTGATTGGTACCTTCGTTTACCCAGCTGTTAAATGTGAGCTGTTCAAATTTTTTATCCGTGAAATTATTGAGCCTTATGCCTATAAGTCTTACACTTCTTACCGCGGTCCTTGATAAGAGCTCCTCTGCCTTCTTATATATATAGTTCATATCATCAGTAGCTTCGACTGTGACTGACCTTGTAATTGAAGTCATATCTGCATAAGTCATTTTCAGAGTAATTGTTTCCGCATAAAGTTTTTTCATCTTGAGGCTGAGACTTAAGTCTTTTGCTATTAAGACCAGAACATCTCTCAAATATTGAAAATCGCTTATATCTGTCTGAAAAGTCATTTCCTTACCGATAGACTTTCTTTCTGATTCAGAAGAATCCACAACTCTTCTGTGATCTATCCCATGAGAGAATTCAACTATCTGTCTGCCATGCTTTCCCATGGATCTTTCTATCCATTCCTCTTTTTCCCATATATCGCTTACTTTATATATGCCTGAGTCATTCAGACTTTTAGCTGTTTTCTTACCAATGCCATGTATTACACTGACAGGTCTGTCCTTAATAAGCTCGATAAGAAACTCGGAATTCGGAATAAGAAAAAGACCATTCGGTTTTTTCTCTTCGCTGGCAAGTTTAGCACTTTGCATAGAATAGCCCACACCTACAGAACACGAGAGTCTCTGCAGGTCATAAGTCTCTCTTTTTATCCTTCCGGCTATCTCTGCAGGGCCCCCAAAATTCGCGATCGATTCGGTCACATCAAGATATGCCTCGTCCAAAGCGACATATTCGATAGTGTCTGTATATTTAGACCATATTTTATGGATCGCAGATGATGCCGCCGTATACTTTTTAAAATTTGGATGCATGTAATGTCCTTTCGGACACCTTCTGTACGCTTCCTTTATGCTCATTCCTGATTTTATTCCAAAAAGACGTGCCTCATAACTGCAGGTCGATACAACACCTCTTTCATCAGGTAAAGAACCTATGATCAATGGTATGCCCTGCAGGCTTGGATCGTCCCTGATCTCTACAGCCGCATAAAAAGCGTCCATATCTACATGAATAATTGTACGCATCTTATAAACCCGCTATTAAGGATCTTATTTGTAAGCCAGAGCATATTCGTCGCATACGACTATAACATCATTGCTGAACTCTTTTCCTTTTTTCTCAAGCTCTGCAGAAAATTTTTCCTGGTATGTCTTTCTCCATGATGAAAGCATTCTGTCACCTTCACCCTCAAGATACGCATGCGCAAATCTTGCGTTGATAAACTTGTCTTCTGATGGTCTTGTGACCTTAACGATACATCGGGCATCTCCCTTTGAATCAACAACTATCCTATATCTGCCCTCCTGTGATCCCTTGCCGAAAATTTCTTCGTATGTGTCTTTAAGGTAAGCATCTCCTCTTTTTCTCCCTTTGAGTATAAGCTCGACCTTATAGTCATCCTCTTCCTTAAAATTCCATATAAATGGTTCTTTCCCGCTTATACGTTCTTCTTTCTTAAATATTTCCCATAACTCATTTGCAGTCATTTTACACCTCCTGTTGGTCTTTGATTTAAAGTTTATCTACAATCTCTACACTGGATTTATAAACGCTTCCTCCGCTTACTACTCCCCTTACTGAAGAAAGCGGATATACATTTGTGTTCTTACCTATGATAGTTCCCGGATTCAATACCGACCCGCAACCGATCTCTACATGGTCACCAAGAAATGCTCCTACTTTTTTTATTCCCGTTTCTATATTCCTGAAATTACATTTTATAACGACATTTTCCTTATCAGATTTAACATTTGATGTGATGGATCCGGCTCCCATATGAGCATAGGCCCCAAGGATAGAATCTCCTACATAATTAAAATGAGGGACCTGGACATGATTGAACAGAATAACATTCTTAAGTTCTGTCGAATTGCCAACAACGCAGTTATCCCCTATAAGAACTTTTCCCCTTATAAATGCACAGTGTCTTACCTCTGAATCTTCCCCGATGATACAAGGCCCGGAAATATGAGCTGAATCCATTACTTTAGCTGAATCAGCGATCCATACATTCTCTGAGATCTCTGTATATATGTCTGTCGGCAGTTTTTTACCAAGCTCGATTATCATATCTCCTATATCAGAAAGCACTTCCCAGGGATGAGTGTATTTATCAAGCATCTCTCCCGCAATCGACTCTTCTAATGTATATAACGATTTTATTGTGATATCTTCCCTCATTTAGTCTCCTTTCTATACTCCTCCTTCAGAAGTTTGATCCGTCCGTACAATTCCCCGCTCTTACCGCTGTTAATGACCGACCTCGTCCTTCTTGCCACGAATCCCTCCAGCTTTTCCATATATTCGTCTGAAGTGATCTCACCATTAGCCACATAATTAAGACCCTTTTCCCATGACGCAGTCAGTTCAGGACTTAGTAAATGAGGTAGTGACAGGTCCGTAGCATCATATATGATCTCTCCGAAAAGAGTTGGCGTAAGGATCTGTGTTTTTGCGTTAGTATTTATGTATTTGATAGAGTTCAGCTTTTTTAATATTTCGGCACGTGTTGCACTGGTCCCTATTCCACTTCCTTTTATCTGCGCTCTAAGCTCTTCATCCTCAATGACCTGCCCCGCATTTTCCATGGCCAGGATCATAGACCCTGAGTTATAGCGCTTCGGAGGACTCGTTTCAGATTCTTTTATTTCAAAGCCACTGATCTTTACTTCCGTATTTTTCTTTAATGACTTTACAGCGTCAGGAATATCGGTCTCTTCTTTCTTCTTTTTATCAAATGAGTTTTTTAAAATCTTCAAAAAGCCTTCTTCTACAAGAACCTTGAAATTAGCGGTAAAGGTCTCCTCCCCGGCTTTTCCTGAAAGATCAGCGACTTCAGGATCGCTCCTGTTTCCATCTGATCCAATACCTAAGACCAAACTGGTCTTCTGGTAGTCAGCAGGAGGATAAAATATGCTTAAAAACCTCCTTACGATAAGCTCATATACTTTCTGGGTAAGTGATGATACCGCATTAAGTCCTCCCATCCCCGCACCGGTCGGAATTATCGCGTAATGGTCTGTGATCTTTTTATCATCACAATATCTTGATCTGGCCAGATCCTTATAAGTTCCATTTTCAAGGATCTCTTTCGCGAATACTGCAGCAGTCCCATAACCTGTCAGACCTGTCAGATTTTTAGCGATCTCCTTGCATACAGCTATAGAAACGACCCGGGCATCTGTTCTCGGATAGGTCGTAAGTTTTTTCTCGTATAATTCCTGCGCAATTTTTAAAGTTTCATCAGGACTTATCTTAAATATCCTCGAACAATCATTCTGCAGTTCTGCCAGATTATATAAAAGAGGAGGCTTCACTGATTCTTTTTTCTTCGAAAAAGATAAGACCCTGGCAATATGGGGATCATTTCCTCCTACGAGCTCTACCAGATTATATGCATCCTCTTTTCTTAAGAATCCGTTTTCTTTGTATAGCTTATCAGAAGCCGCATACAGGCTGGAATCCGCGACTTTCCATTCAGCTGTAAATCCAAATTCCGTTTCGGCATTTACTTTATAAAAAGGCGTAGGAACAAATGCTCTTATCTCCCTTTCTCTTTTTACTACCATTCCCAAAACACATGTCATAACACGCCCCATAGCAATTACTGAAGATCTTCTTGCAAGGGCGCCTGAAATGATGTTTCCGAACTGAAGAGTCATTACTCTGGAAAAATTGATCCCCATAAGGTAATCTTCTATGGCTCTTAAATAAGCGGCATCCGACAGATTATCATATTCAGAAAGATCTTTTGCATTCTTAATTCCCTTTATGATCTCCTCCTCAGTCTGAGAATCGATCCAGACTCGCCTTTCCTTCTTATTGGAGACTCCGGCCTCCTGTTTTACCAATCTGTATATATACTCTCCCTCACGCCCTGAGTCGGTACATACATATATAGTTTCGACATCTTCTCTGGTAAGCTGCTTTTTAACTATATTAAATTGTTTTTCTACTGCAGAAATGACCTCGTACTTAAATTCCCCGGGAATGAACGGCAATGTCTCCATTCTCCATTTTTTCAGTTCAGGATCATAGACATCCGGATAAGACATGGTTATAAGATGTCCAACACACCAGGTGACCACATAATTTTCCGACTCCATAAACCCGTCGCCTGTTTTAAAATTTTCCTTAAGGGCCTTGGCAAATTCTCTTGCCACACTTGGTTTTTCCGCTATAAATACAGCTTTCCCCATTGATCAATTCCTATCTGCCGATTCATCTAATGTCTGCATATATGCCGGCGCAAATTTCTCCATAAAATAATCTGCCTCTTTAAGTCCCATTTTTTCAATAGCCTGCAGAGTCGATCTTTCTGCATCCAAAAAATCAGTATTGCCGGAATTTCTCTCATCCACACATTTCAGATAGGCTGAAATCTTATCTGCCGCCTTTATATACAGCCATTCTGTCTTTTCTTCATCATTTTCCGTTAAAAGATCTTCATAAACAGACCTAAACTCTTCCGGCACTCCATCAAGGAGCTCCTTAACGGCTACCTTTTCAACATCGGCATATGCATCGCGTATGACAGCACTGTAATATTTTATCGGAGTTGGCATATCGCCTGTGATGATCTCCGGTGTATCATGATACATACCAAGGACGGCAAGATGCTCCGGATCCAGATCACCGTTAAAGACTTTATTATTAATGACGCCAAGGGCATGAGCTATAAAAGCTACCTCCAGGCTATGCTCACACAGGTTCTCACTTCGGGAATTTCTCATAAGTCCCCATCTGTTGATATATTTCATCCTTGAAAGCATTGCGTAAAAATAATTTTCTTTCATAAAAATCTCCGTTCTACAAATGTCCAGTTAGTATTATACCTTGTTTTCCTCTATATTTTCCATAAAAATTCCTGGCGAAAATCTTTATAAAATAAAAAACCGACCCTCCTGAGTCGGGAAAATTTTATACCCGTCTCGGAAAATCGGTTAAATATTAATCTTCTTTTGCCTCGATATATCCTTTTGCCGTAAGGAGTTCTGCAATAAGAACAGCACCGCCTGCGGCTCCTCTGAGAGTATTGTGTGCGAGTCCAACGAATTTATAATCAAATACAGTATCTTCTCTTAAACGTCCAAGGGAAACTCCCATACCGTTTTCATAATCTACGTCCAACTTGACCTGAGGCCTGTCGTCCTCTTCACGATACTGCATAAATTTCGCCGGCGCACTTGGGAGCTTAAGTTCCTGTGCAAGGCCTTCATAATTTCTCCATTTTTCAATAATCTGTTCTTTAGTAGGCTTCTTTTCGAAGTTTACAAACACAGTGGCTGTGTGCCCATCCAGTACAGGAACTCTGATGCACTGAGCAGTAATAACTGGAGATGTTGCAGGTACGATAGCACCGTCAACAGCTTTTCCCCAAATGCGAAGAGGTTCCTTCTCACTCTTTTCTTCCTCACCTGAGATGTAAGGAATAATATTACCAACCATATCAGGCCATGTATCAAAGTTCTTTCCTGCTCCCGAGATAGCCTGGTATGTAGAAACAACTACGAGCTTAGGATCAAATTCCTTTAAAGCGTTAAGAGCCGGTGTATAGGCCTGGATAGAGCAGTTCGGCTTAACACAGATAAAACCTCTCTTGGTGTCCAGTCTTCTTTTCTGAGATTCAATGATCTCCAGATGCTCAGGATTTATCTCAGGTATTACCATAGGTACATCTGGTGTCCATCTGTTGGCAGAGTTATTGGATACGACAGGGATCTCTGCCTTAGCATATTTCTCTTCAAGAAGCTTTATATGATCTTTAGGCATATCAACAGCGCAAAAAACAAAATCAACGCTGTCAACAATCTTGCCCATATCGGCCTCCATATCCAGTATAGTCATGCTTTTAGCAAATTCCGGAACAGGATGATCGAGCTTCCATCTTCCTTCTACCACTTCCTCATAAGGTCTGCCTGCTGATCTTGAGCTTGCAGCAAGAACTGTAACATTGAACCATGGATGATTTTCAAGGAGCGTAATAAAACGCTGACCAACCATACCTGTTGCTCCAAGAATACCTACCTTTAACTTTTTACTCATGCGCATCACTCCTTTATCTTCATCAAAAATTATTGTATGTCAGTTTACCATATATTGCCGGTCAAGTCCATTTAAAACCGCTCTATTTTACGCCATCGATCTCTTTATTCTTCTCTACTATCGTCATGATATGTGCAGCTGTTTCCTCGATAGATTTATTAGTCACATCGATTATAGGACAGTGAAGATGTTTCATGACCGCTCTTGAGTATATAAGCTCTTCATTTATCCTGTTTATCGCTGCATAGTCGGAATCATCCTCTATGCCAAGCGCCTTCATCCTGTTTGATCTTATACCATTGAGCTTGTAAGAATCTATAAGCAATCCGACCATTTTACGTGGAGGTATCTGCTGTATCTCACGCGGAAGCGGAACCTCGGGTACAAGCGGAAGATTGGCAACTTTGATCGAGTTATAAGCAAGATAAAGTGAAAGAGGAGTCTTGCTTGTTCTTGAAACACCTACGATAACGATATCTGCAAGAAGGAATCCTCTTGGGTCCTTTCCATCATCATATTTGACCGCAAATTCCATCGCCTCTACTTTTTTAAAGTAATCATTGTTCAGACGCCTTATCATACCTACTCTCATACTCGGTTCTGCCGCAGTAAGTTTTTCGGCTGCCCAGAGAGTAGGTCCAAGAATATCTATACAGATAATGTCATGTTCATCCGTTTGCTTTGAAATATATTCTCTTAATCTTGGCATAACGATCGTGTGAATGATCATGTCGTCATTGGTTTTGCAGTTATCTATTATTTCATCGATCTGAGTCTCTGAAAGCACATAAGGAACTCTGACGATCTCAAACTCATCTTCTCCAAACTGGCTGGCTGTAGCTTTAGCAACCATCTCTGATGTCTCACCAACAGAGTCAGACACAGCATAAATAATTTTCTTAGACATAAGCATCTCCCCTAATATTAAGTAGCAAAAAAGGCCCTGTATTTTAACAAATACAGGACCTGAATACCTCTTAAAAGTCAAACCGCATGGGTCTTACCATGTATAATCCTCAGTATCAGCCTTTCCACGGCCTGTCAGCGCATCCATCATCATTCTCTGCTCGATCTGCGCTACCATCTTCTTGGTAGAAATAACAGCGTCAGGATTAACGGAGATAGAATCAATACCGCTCTTTACAAGGAACTCACAAAGTTCAGGATATACGCTTGGAGCCTGTCCGCATATAGAAACTGTCTTTCCATCCTTATGAGCTGTCTCTATAAGGTGACGGATAGCTCTCTTGACCGCAAGGTTACGTTCGTCATAAATATGCTGAACAGTTTCATTATCACGATCACATCCGAGCACGAGCATAGTAAGATCATTAGATCCGATAGAATAACCGTCAACATACTTATTAAAATGATCTGCAAGAATAATATTTGCAGGGATCTCAGCCATAAGCCAGATCTTGAAGTCATTTCCTCTTACAAGACCCTCTTCTGCCATGATATTAGTGATCAGTTCAGCCTCTTTAACTGTACGGCAGAATGGGATCATAACCTGAAGGTTCTTGAATCCGAATTCTTCACGTACCTTCTTAATCGCCTGAAGTTCAAGCTTGAAAGCAGGAAGATATTTAGGATCATAATATCTTGAAGCACCTCTCCAGCCAAGAAGAGCTGACTCTTCATGAGGTTCAAACTTATCTCCGCCTGTAAGTCCACGGTATTCACTTGATTTAAAGTCTGAAAGACGAACTACTACCTGACGTGGGCTGAGTTCCTGACAAACCTTTCTCATACCTTCAGCAAGCTGGTTAACTGCTACATCTGATCTGCCTGTTTCAATAAGGTGAAGAGGATGTTCGTGGATAAATGTAGTCCAGATAAACTCCTCACGCATAAGGCCAATACCGTCGCAAGGAAGCTTGCCATGTTTCTCTGCAAGATCAGGATTTCCAAGGTTCATGTAGACTTTAGTACCTGTTACAGGAACCTGCTCTGCTGCCACTGTCTGAACCTCCGCTGCAGGTTTGGATGAGTTTACGACGCTCTCAACGATACCACCGTAAACAACGCCATTAGATGCGTCAACTGTAATATCCTGGCCATTTTTTATATTTACTGTTGCTTCTTCTGAACGGCTCTTTGTACCAACTATACAAGGAATGCCAAGCTCACGGGAAACGATAGCTGCGTGACATGTCATACCACCTGCGTCAGTAACGATAGCCTTTGCCTTTTTCATTGCCGGAACCCAGTCAGGAGCTGTCATTGTAGTAACAAGAATTTCTCCATCCTTGAATTCATCGATATTTGCAGGGTCAAGGATCACATGAGCCTTTCCTGCTGCCTTACCCGGAGATGCAGGAAGACCTTTAACAACAACTTCAAGATCAGCTGTTGAAACACTTGATTCCTCTGCAGGCTTTTCTTCCTTATTTTTTCTTGACCATACTGTCTCCGGACGTGCCTGAAGGAGCCAGACCTTATTAGTACGTTCGTCAACGCCCCATTCCATATCCATATAGCAGCCATAGTGCTTTTCAATAGCCTTGGCATATGTAGCAAGTTCTCTGATCTGTTCATCCGTTATAGCCTGCTCATTTCTGAGTTCAGCAGGAACTTCCTCTTCTACTACATCGCCTTCCGGTTTACGAACCAGCATAATAGGCTTTTCATTTACCATGCGGCCTTTGATCTCTAATGTGTTCTTATCGATAACAAAATTATCCGGAGTAACCGTACCCTGAACGACATACTCACCAAGGCCATAAGAGCCTTCGATGATAATATTGTCATCATCACCTGTCACAAGGTCTACCGTAAACATAACACCGGCAGCCTTAGAGAATACCATCATCTGGATAGCAGCTGATAAAGCTACTGTTAAATGATCGAATCCCTGTTTTTCACGGTAATAAGTTGCTCTTTCTGTAAATGTAGACGCATAACATTCCTTTACCTTCTGGATAACTACATCTGCACTCTTGACATTAAGGTATGTGTCCTGCTGTCCTGCGAAGCTTGCATCCGGCAGATCTTCTGCAGTAGCTGAAGACCTTACGGCAACGAACGGATCAGCCTCACCGACTTTATCTCCAAGCTCATCATAAGCCTTGGCAATAGCGTCTACCAGATCCTGCGGCATCTCCTGCTCAACGATCATAGATCTGATATTGGCAGTTACTTCACGAAGGAGGGCTGTATTGTCGACATCTGTCAACTTAGCGATTTCCTGACGGATACGATCCTCAAGACCTGTCTCCTCCATAAAATGACGATAAGCGTGGGCTGTTGTAGCAAAACCATAAGGTACCGGTACATCAGTAGAAGATGTCATCTCACCGAGTGAAGATGACTTACCACCTACTAATTCAACGTCCTCTCTTCTAAGCTCATCGAACCAAAGAACATACGCTTCCTCGCGTTTCATATTGCGAAATCCTCCTATTAAATCATGCTTAATAAATACCGATAAAAACTGCAACGAAATATAATTCGCTAGATGAATACTATAATAAAACCAACTCAATGTCAATTTATCACCACTTTAAAGTAGTAAAGTAAGATAATTAATAATATTTATAAAATAAAAAAGAAAACCCTGATTTTAATAGTGAAATCAAGATTTTCTTTATAATTTTAATCAGTTTTATCTGACAGCCTGTTTCAAATTGTATTGAAAATAATACATTTTTCGTATAAAAGGAGCCGTACGATAAGCCGGGTTATGTCGCGGACGATCATCTATCTGGACTTTGCGTCACCGCAAAGCTCAAGCAGCTACCTAAAAACATGGCGGGCAGCCATATGGTCTTTATCAGCCTTGCTTCGGACGGGGTTTACACGATCCCGGTCTGTTGCCAGACCAGTGGTAGTCTCTTACACTTCCATTCCACCCTTACCAGTAAACTGGCGGTTTATTTTCTGTTGCACTTTCCTTAGAGTCACCTCTACCGGACGTTATCCGGCGTCCTGCCCTATGAAGCCCGGACTTTCCTCTGCGGGATACCGCAGCGATCGTCTGTACCACTCCTGGATCTTATACGATTCCTATTGTACCATATTCTATGCAGTCAATGTTCATGACTTAACGAATGACATACTTATTCTTACTCCTGCGGCCATGATCAGGGCAAGCAGTATATCCCACGCATAGTGGACTCCCGCCAGGAATCTTGAAAAAGCTATAACTCCTGTCAGCAGCCACATAAATGGTGCAAGTATAGGATAATATACTGATACCGCGGCTGCGATCACACCTGCTGAAAATGTATGTCTGCTCGGAAGTGACGAACCTTTTTTCTTGCGGACTATAAGCGGTCTGTAATCATATTTCTCATAAGGCCTTTTCCTGTTGTAAAATTTTCTGAAGAGCGAAACTCCCACAAAGGCGATTCCGGGAATAATAAGCGCTTTTTTCAGCGCCTTGCTCCCGTGATCCTTATAGACCTTTATAAGAAACATGATATAAATAATGATCATGATCACAGGCATCCCGTAATATATCATCTTAAACGCAATATTCAAAGTCTTATGCCGACGAATAAAATTGGCAAATATCGGATATTTTTTTTCATAAAAACCTTTTTGAAACACAAAGATCCTCCCTGTTATCTGTTAGCCAGTTCTTTAACGATATCCTCCCACGTGATCCCTTTAAGAGACATAAGCACCATCAAATGGTATAAGAAGTCAGCAACCTCATACTTGATCTCCTCCGGATCCGGATTCTTGGCGGCAATGATTATTTCACTTGCCTCCTCACCACATTTCTTTAGTATTTTATCAATTCCTTTTGTAAAAAGATAGTTGGTATAAGAACCTTCCTTAGGATTTATTTTTCTGTCTTCAATGAGATCATATACATCCGTAAAAACATTGAGCGGATTAGAACTTGCCGGAATATCCTCAAAGACATCTGTATAAAAGCATGTCCTGTTTCCTGTATGGCACGCCGCACCTATCTGTTTTACCTTCGCAAGCAGGGTATCCTTATCACAGTCGACAGACATCGATCTTATATATTGAAAATGACCTGATGTCTCTCCCTTGACCCACTGTCCTTCTCTGCTTCTGGAAAAATATGTCATTTTTCCGGTATTTATAGTATTTTCATAGGCCTCTTCGTTCATCCATGCCATCATAAGAACTTCATCTGTTTTATAGTCCTGTACGATCACCGGCACCAGTCCCTGATCATTTGCAATAAGCTCACTAAAATCCACATTTGCTCTAAGGATCTTAACTTCTATACCATTCTCAGAACATTCACGTTTAGCTGCAAATATATCAAACTCCAAAGAACTGACCGCCTTGCCCGTCAGCCCGTATACAGAAGGATTCTTAAGGATATCCAGATATTCTTTTCCGTCTGTACATTCTTCCATATCCCATATGCTGAGAGTCATTCCATCGTTCTCAATATAGATCGTTCCGTCCCCGCTTCTTATAACTATCTTCTGGCGTCCGAATCTTTCTCCTCCGACAACGACGAGATCCTCACCCGTTAATGCATCTGCCGCTCCCAGATCTACGATCGCAAATTTAGCCCCTGCATAAAGATATTTTTTTATATCTTCGAGTCTTTTGACATTTCCACCCGCAATGACCGGTATATCGACTTCCTTCGTTATTTTTCTGAGGAGCGTAATATTCTTTTCATGGCTTATATCATCACCGGAAAGATCGTAGAAAATGATCCCGTCCGCTCCATTGTTTTCCAAAGCCGCCGCAAGTCCTGCCGGATCATTTTCAATGCTGAATTTCTCCGTACAGGTTATATCCGTATAAGCCTCTTCATCCTTAATAAAGAGCCTGGGAATAAATTTCTTAACTGACATAAGCCGTCCTTCCTTTTTATTTGCTGAACAATCCAACTGCTTCTTTTATATCTATCTTCTTTTCATAGTAAGCTTTACCAATAATAGAGCCATAAATACCCGCTTCATTTAGGTCTGCCAGATCCTTCATACAAGAAACACCACCTGAAGCTATGATATCCAGACCGGTCTCTTCTGACAGCTTTTTCGTCTGCTCTATGTTAGGTCCTGACATCATGCCATCTTTAGAGATATCTGTATATATAATAGTCTTAACTCCGGCCTCTTTCATTTTAACGGCCATATCAACAGATGTGATATCAGAGACCTTTTCCCAGCCATCTGTAGCTACCAGGCCGTTTTTAGCATCGATGCCCGCAACTATTCTGTCAGCCCCGAATTTTTCAACAGCCTCTTTCACAAATCCAGGATCCTTCACTGCGGAAGTTCCCAGAATAACACGGTATACTCCCATTCCGAGGACATACTCTATTTTTTCCAGATCACGGATACCACCGCCTAATTCTACAGGTACAGTGACCGCTTCAGTTATCTTTCTGATGACCGCTTCATTAACTGAGTATCCGGCAAGAGCTCCATCCAGATCTACAAGATGGATAAATCCTGCCCCGGCCTTCTCAAACTCTATTGCTATCTCCCATGGTCTATCAGAGTAAACTGTTTTTTCATTAAAATCGCCCTTCTTAAGACGGACTGCCTGCCCGTCTTTCAGATCTATGGCCGGTAATAAAATCATATCTTCCCCTTTGTTGACAATACATCTTCGATTCTTTCATTGATCTTAACAGCTTCCATAAGTGCCTTAGACAGAGATTTAAAACATCCTTCTGCAATATGGTGGTCATTATCTCCGGACATCTGCCTTAAATGGAGATTCATACCCGCTGAATAAGAAAGGGCATAGAAAAACTCCTTGAACATCTGTGTGTCAAATTCCCCGACCATAGGTGAAGTAAAGCTTACATCAAATACCAGATAGGGCCTGCCGGAAAGATCGACCGCACTAAGAATGAGAGCCTCATCCATAGGCAGGATAAAGTAACCATACCTGTTGATAGATTTCTTGTCACCAAGAGCTTTTAGAATAGCCTGTCCCAAAACTATCCCGGTATCCTCAACCAGATGATGACAATCGACCTCAAGATCTCCCTTCGCTTCTACCATAAGGTCAAACAACCCATGACGCGCAAAGCTGTTCAGCATATGGTCAAAAAATCCTATGCCTGTATTTATCTCAGCCTTGCCTTTTCCATCCAGATTAATATCTACTGTGATCTCAGTTTCGCCTGTTTTTCTGGTAACACTAGCAATTCTTTCCATCCATTCCCTCCTTATTTTTCTTCAAATCTTACACGAATCGAATTGGCATGAGCCGTCAGACCTTCCGCTGTGGCAAATTTTTCAATATCCTCATGTACCGCCTCAAGCGCTGATCTTGAATAAGATATAATGCTTGACTTTTTAATAAAGGTATCAACGCCAAGAGGTGAGAAAAATCTTGCAGTTCCATTAGTAGGAAGGACATGGTTAGGTCCGGCAAAATAATCTCCAAGAGGTTCAGAACTGGATTCACCGAGGAATATAGCCCCCGCGTTTCTTATCTTCGTCATGACCTCGAAAGGATCTTTAGTAACGATCTCCAAATGCTCTGAAGCAATAGCATTAACTGTATCTATAGCTTCCTCCATATCTTCAGCTACCAGGATATATCCGTAATTATCTAAAGACGCCTGTATTATCTCTCTTCTCTCCAATACTTTTACAAATCCATCAATTTCTTCGGAGACTTTCTCGGCTAATTCTCGGCTTGTCGTAATAAGTATAGCACTTGCCATCTGATCGTGCTCAGCCTGTGACAAAAGATCTGCCGCTACATACCTTGGATTAGCCGTCTCATCTGCAAGGACAAGGACCTCGCTGGGGCCGGCAACTGAATCAATGCCGGTATATCCAAACACAGCTTTTTTAGCCAGTGCAACGAAAATATTGCCAGGTCCTACGATCTTATCAACGACAGGAACAGATTCTGTCCCAAACGCCATGGCTCCGATAGCCTGGGCCCCGCCTACCTTATAGATAGTATCGACACCTGCTTCATTAGCCGTTACAAGGGTCGTGGCATAGACCTTGCCATCCGCTCCCGGAGGTGTACACATAATAATCTCGTCAACTCCTGCTACTTTGGCAGGTACTACATTCATAAGTACTGAAGACGGATATGCAGCCTTTCCTCCCGGAACATATACTCCCACCCTCTGAAGAGGTGTTATCTTCTGACCCAGGATCGTTCCATCAGGCTTAGTATCGATCCATGAATTCTGCTTCTGCAATTCATGATAAGCCGTAATATTTCCCATAGCTCTCCTGATGACCCTTATAAGATCAGGATCCACTTCCTTGTAGGCGGCCTCTATCTCTTCTTTTGTAACTTTAATATTTTCAGCATTGATCTCAGCCTTATCGAATCTCAAGGTATAATCGAAAAGAGCTTTATCTCCATTCTCACGGATATTAGAAAGAATTTCGTTAACTGTGCCCTCCTGTTCCTTAAAATTATTAGGACTTCTTTTAAGCATACTATCCTGAATATCCTTCATAGTATCCTTAGTTAATTTAACGATCCTCATATGCAACCTCCCGACATAGATATTACTTAGTTTCTTCTATAATTTTTCTTACATCATCAATGATCTTGCTGATCCTCTCATTTTCCATTTTCATGCTCACCTGGTTTACGACCATCCTGGCTGATAATGGAACTATCTCCTCAAGTACCTGGAGCCCGTTCTCCTTAAGTGTAGCACCTGTCTCGACGATATCTACAATGACTTCAGACAGACCTACTAAAGGCGCCAGCTCGACTGAGCCGTTCAGCTTGATTATCTCAACTGTCTGCTTTTTCTTGTTGAAAAAATAATCTCTTGCAATAGCAGGATACTTGGTAGCAACACGAATCAGTTCCTGATGCTCAAGCTTTGCCGCCGCTTTCGCAGGACCGCATACACACATCTTACAACGTCCCATGTTTAGGTCCAATATCTCAAAAAGTTTTCTTCCCTCTTCCAGCAAAGTGTCCTTGCCGACTATACCTATATCTGCCGCTCCATATTCAACAAATGTGGGTACGTCGGATGGCTTGGACAGGAAAAACTTCATTTTCGTATCTTCATTTGTAAATATGAGTTTTCTGCTGGATCCATCTTTCATTTCTTCACAAGGCAGGCCGATCTTTTCAAATATTTCCATAGCCTTAGTCGCCAATCTTCCCTTGGCCAGCGCAACTGTCAGATATCTCATTTTCCGCCTCCTTACTTAAAGCTGTTTAATAGCCTTGTCAACAAAGTATACTTCCTTAAAATGCCATTCATTTGCATAATTAAAATAATCTTCCTTCTTATAAGTTGGATTTTCAAGAATAAGGCTTGCGCGATTGCCTGCTTTTCTGATTCCGAATGCAAGGTTTCTTGCCTGGTCCCGGCCTTCGTTCGTATAAACTATCAAGGCCCCCTCTTTATCACCGAGAATATCCACTCCCTGGCGATTGAGTGCTGCAATTATCCTGTCCACAAGAATAGAATACCCTATAGACGGCTTATCCTTTCCGAACTGGCGGATAAGTTTATCATATCTTCCGCCGCTAAGTACAGCATCTCCGGTTCCAAATGTGTATGCATGGAAAATTATTCCTGTATAGTATGCATGACTGGAGAGCGATCCCAAATCAAACGAAACATACTCTTCATAACCGAAATCCTTGAGTTTTTCATATATATCTGACAGCCTGTCAATTGCCATTACACAATCCTTGTAATCAGAAAATCCTCTTGCTCTGTCAAGAACTGTCTTATTACCGAATAATCCAGGCAGCGCCATTATAGCTTCCTCTACGTTTGAGGTAACTTTCAGTTCTTTTATCCTTTCCTCCACGCCGAAAAAGTTCTTATTATTGATAAGATATATAAGCTCCTCCTCATCATCGATGCCAATACCTGCTTCCTTCATGAGTCCCTTGAAAAACCTTATATTTCCTATCTCGACCTGAAAATTAGTGAGCCCCACGGCCTTCATGGAATCGATCGCCATACATATTATTTCGAAATCTTCATCAATGTCGCCATTTCCTATAAGCTCTCCGCCTACGATCGTATTTTCCTTTAAATTTCCCCTGTATGCATTTTCATAATTGATAAATGTATTTCCAACATATGAAAGTTTAGTAGGGAGCATATAATCGGCAAAGTATTTTGCAGCTGTCCTGGCTATCGATGGCGTCATATCAGGTCTTAAGACCAGTGTATTTCCATGATGGTCAAAAAACTTAAACAGTTCATTTGAAGGAACAGAGCCCCTTTCCGAATTAAATACATCGAAAAATTCAAAGGTTGGTGTCTGAATTTCTCCGTAACCGTATTTATCACAGACATTTCTTAAAAGGTCAGTCACAAGAATTTTCTTTCTACACTCTGTTCCATATATATCTCTTACTCCCTCAGGTGTATGTAATAGGTCTTTTTTCATCCTTATTCCCTCCCTTAAAACTTAATATTTTATTTTATCTATTTAGCATGCTAAAGTGGTGCTATGTTAAATTGTTAAAATTATATTCCTATATTAATAAAGAGTCAAGCCTTTGCATAATTATATAAACAATAAAATATATAGATTGATAAGAATAAAACATAAAAACTTGCAATGCAAGCAAAAAGAGCGGTCCCCTTACGAGTCCGCCCTTAATTATATTTATCGTGTCTGTTTCAATTAACCTGTGTTATTTTAACTTTCTTCTGTTCCTGTAGTTCAAAATGCCAAATACAGATGCCGCTGCCGCTACGCACATGATCACATATACCGAAACATGTGACCTGTCTCCGGTTAGAGGTGTCTTTCTGCTGTCTTTAACTTTACTGATATCATCCATCTTATTATCAAGCTTGTTTTTGTGTTTATTATCCGCGTCAGGAGCACTTGGTTTATCCGGGTTATCTGGGTTTCCAGGGTTATCCGGGTTGCCAGGGTTATCCGGGTTGCCAGGGTTATCCGGGTTGCCATGGTTATCCGGCTTTCCAGGGTTATCTGGCTTGTTCTTGTTTGACACTATATTGAACTCTCCGCTTGCAGTGCCATTTTTTGATACGATATCTAGTTTATGCTTCCCTAGCTGCAGGCTGTTAAGATATGAACTGTTTAATGTTACGATAATTGATCCTTTCTTTAATTGATAGTTTTCTTTTGATATCAAATTTCCATCTACTCTGATTTCTTTAAATTCTTCAATTGAAGCACTTGATGTGAATGATAGACCTTCATCCGATCCATGTACCCACTCAGCTTTATCGCCATTTATCATCTTTGGTCCTTCCGGAGTCTCAGGCTCTTCCTTATCCGGATATGAATTGAATGCTTTTACCGCTCCCTCTAAAGACCTGACTGCTTCATCTATTTCATCCTGTTTTTTTGCACTGCTCAAAACACCTTCCGCCAGGGAGATAGCTGTCTGTAATGCCGTAAATGCGTCATCTTTCTTCTTTCCCTGCTTGATCTTTTTAGCTTCACTAATCGCATCTTCCAGGCTCTTTTTGTTAAGCATCTCCGGTTCGATACCTTCCACGGCATTTTTCCAGTCAAACACTAAGATAGCATTCTGCTCTCCTCTATCACCATTCATCGCATCTACATTGACACGAATGTAGAATCTATCCTCTCTTTCCTTGTCACGGCCTATTCGGACAGTTCTTGGGAACGCATGTATCTTTCCATCTAATCCAATATCATCCTTCTTGGAAGTAATTTCAGAAGGAATAGGATTTTTCAGTTTTGTATCAGATTCCGCATAACTGTACATCTTCATCAAATGCCCGTATGCTTCCTGGATCTTTATTCCTTTTAACGTTAACTCGTAGCTTGCTTTCCCATCTTTTACTTTTACGACCGCTTTTCCATCCAAAGCCTTGTTTCCCATGGAATCCTGTCCGGCTAAGCTTGCATGCATCATCTTGACAGGAACGGAATATATCTTTTCTTCCTGCGGCTCCGGAGCCTGATCTTCAACTTTCAGTGTGCTGAAGTCCGCATACATCATCACCTGAGCATAATACTGCATCTGTCCAACAAACGCTGCCATATGGATAAGTGCATCTTCCGGCTTGCCGGTATTACGAAGAGAGACTCCCGCCGGCAGGTCGAAACTAAATTCTCCAGGGAATACCTGACCAGGAATATCGGTCAATCCCGGAAGTTCCTGTTTCTCTACATTATTTTTACTAAAGAAATAACCGATGATCTTATCGCTTTCACTTGTTGTAGCACCGACCTTATACACAGGCCCGTCATAAGGTGTTCTGACACCCGTCGCTAAAGGTGCGGTATACCAGTTTTTCGCATTCCCTATCCCAAGAGTGAGAGGATAATTAGTGTCATCTATTGATGAAGCACCCAGGTCTTCTGATCCATGTATCCTATCGTCATCATTGGTGTCGCCAAACTGCTTATTGCATATCTTCAGCTCAGACAGACCTGCATATCCCAATGGATTCTGAATAGATGGAGTTATCCAGCTGTCAACATGCGTCGTTCCATCTTCCTTAACGGTAAATACCAGTTTGGACTGCTGAGGAGGAAATCCCATAGCTCCATACATTCCCACCGGTTCAGCTTCTGTTCCCTTAACTACGTAGTAGCTTCCAAAATATGTATTTATAGAATATTTTCCAGGCTTTAACGAACCGTCTCCATTATATAAATCAGATATATCTTTAAATTTCACATTTACCGTTACATCGTTGTCCGGCATAGTAAAATGTGCATGATTCGCATCTGTAAATGTCAGTGGTATATTTTTCCCTGACGCAGTTACACTAGCACTTTCAAAAACACTTTTTTTACTAGGTGTAAAGCTTATATTTATGATCTCGCCGCTCGTTGCCTTGTCAGAAAGGCCTGTCTCGGCACTCTTAATAAGTGCCTCCCCTTTTCCATCCTGATGCAGCGTAATAGTCCTGCCTTTTTCCTTAAACACCACTTCAACACACACTGGCTTATCGATCATATAGAAGGTAAAACTGCCGTTCTTCAGATCCTTTACCGGAAGCTCTTCCGTTGGATCATCCTTAGGATATACCTTTAAACTTTCTAAAACATTGAGGTTTGCAGGTTTCGTGCTTATAGTTACCTTGCTTCCGGGTGCTGCAGCATTCGGAACTGCAACATTTCCATTTCCACTTACAAGTTTTTTGATCTCGTAGGTATCCTGTGTATTATGTCCTCTTTCTCCAAACATCGGCAATTCATTCATACCTGCCTTCCAGCTCTTGTAGAACATATCCTGAGTCTGGTTAGCATCCACCCATGCATTTAACTTATCCAGTAATTCCTTTTTATTATCTAAGCGGAGTATATTTTCCCCTCCTCTTACTCCTTCAGCGACAGGCTGACAATTTACAACATAGTTCTCACCTGTACTTTTATCCGTTCTTTCAAAAAATCCCTGGCTATAATTTGGAAATTCCTTAGTTTTAGTAACTATTCCGGCATAATAATTATTAACTATATTGTCAGATGCATTATACAGAAAATAATTTACGCTTACAGTCCCGTTCTTAAGCACATCTACCGAATCTTCCAGTGTATAATCAGTAAAAACTGCGTTATTTTTTGCGCCATACCCTTCGGCTGATATCACAGAATTCACAACATCGAAATAGCCATTTCCTATACTGCAATCCTTTACTCTGATACTTCCTGAGATCTCATTATTAGACATAGATGTTTTATTATTATTTGATCTTTGCAGCGTTCTGCAGACCTCATCCGCATACACTGTAGAAAATATTCCATAAGCATGCTGTCCTGAGACAGTTATATCTACATCTATCTTGCTGTTAAATAAGCTTATGTCCTCTCTTGTCGGATCAAAAGCTGCCGCAAAGAGCTGGTTTGAGCTTGGGTTACTTGCAACACGTGCATCTATTTTCCCCTTGATCTCCAGGTTGTCGATCTCCAGACTCATGTTATTGCAAATACCGTAATAATATAACGAGCTCCATGATTCTCTTCCTACTATTGAGCTCTCGGCAATGTGCAGTCCGGTGATCTTTTTTCCTTTGCCATCTATCTTTGTTGATACCAAAGCCACCCCTTTGGCCGAAGCGCAGTTCCATTCATGACCGCTCAGATCGATATCGTCTTCAAGTGTAACTGTCTTTCCATTAAATTCAGACCTGTTTTCCTCCATTCTTAACATAAAAGCTGCAAAGTCAGCTCCATTGTAAAGCTTCCAGTCTCCTGCAGGGCTTTTATAAAGTTCTTCATTGTAATTTCCTTTATCGGTCCATGCATCAGAAATGACCGCCGATACATCAACATCTCCTTTAAGCATTTTAAATTTGACGGCTTTTCCTTCTTCTTCAGGGTGGAAATAATAATCCTTTCCATCTTTCCTTACACGCACATAGGAAATATGCCCTTTTTCCGGTTGTGTCAGTATAAATTTAAAAATCGAATCCGGAAAGGCTTTATCAACATCGCATGAAATATATTTTCTGGAAGCTTCTTCAATGTTGATACTATACTTGTCATATACATTTAAGAGGCCTCCCTCCGGCTCTTCAATAGTTACATCCTGATCAGGCATATTGAATTTCCATTTTAATTCATTATCATTCCATGATTTGACCGGTTCAAGGCTGATCTCTTTTCCGTTCGCACTTTTCACAACCGGCGCTTTGCTGTTGTGATAACCTTTATCTATATTCATGCTTAAAACAAGTTCCACATCGTTTCCTGCAAGAGACATTGTAGACCCATTGTTTATATCCAGTTTGTTCCCATCTCCCAGATCTGTACATCTATTGATAAGCTTATGCGCCTTATCTGCTTCAACCAGTTTAACTTTAAGTTCTGCTTCTGTTACCAGATATCTACCTATCTTGTAGTTGGTAACATCGTTTTCCACGTTCTTGACAGTCACTTTTGGAGCCGGCTGTGTACTGTCGTTTGAAGTGAAAGTAAATTCCGGTACATAATATTTGCCATTTATTACGTTATCTATCCTTATATTCGTACCAGTGTAAGATGTAATGCTTTCACCCAGAATGGTATCTCCCTCTTTTCCAACATAATCCTTTAAACTCTCAGGCTCAACAGAGACCGTATACTTGGTCCTCATCGACACAGGCTCTCCATTTATGCTTATACTGCTTTCAGGCATAGTAAATGACCATTCAGTATCCAGACCTGATCTGTTTTCCAGTTTTACCTCAGGTACATCAACTTTACTGTTTTTAGTGACAAGCTGGAGCTCGGTTAAATATTTTCCTCCACTTCCTTTGTGCTTTACCTTTATCTTGTCTCCTGCCTTAGCAATAAGTTCGTCATTACTGGTATTATCTCCATTTATTATAGTCATTGAATTTGAACCAGCACCTACTTTTACTATATGCTCACCTTCTCCAATTTTAAGCGTAAACTGGACCTGCAGCATGACATCACAATCAGGCATAGTGAAACTATATTTATTATCGCCCTCTTCTGTCGTTGTTATCTCTGAAAAATCACTTTTAAATGCATGAACGGAATCTACCGTAAATCCAGCATTTGCCTTAATAGTAAAGGTTACTTTTGCACCTGTTTTAAACTTGCCGCCATCAGGTACCTCGACCTTACCTTTTGTTTCATCTGAATAAATATTTATACTATGAGTTTCTTCTCCTCTGTCTGATTCTTCAGCATGAACATATTCACGTGTAAGCGCTGCCGGCAGAATAGAAAACATCATTGAAAATGTCATTAGAAACAAAACTATTCTTGTTTTCATATACTCTCCTTTCTTAAATTGAAGTTTTTTATATATTCCTTAATATAAATATATATTTTTCAAAACAGGTCATTTCTAAGCTTTTATCACCTTCTTAAAATTACAGTTAGCAATAGCTAACTTATGTATAAAAAAAAATTACTCTTTTTCGCAGTTATAATAACACAAGACTTTTTTGCATACAAGCAAATTTTTCATATTTTATTTGTCATATTTATATACAAAAAAGACATGACCGGAAAACTAACCGGTCATGCCTGTAGTCCTGAAAGTCACCTGCTCAGCAGGTCCTTCTGCAGAGTTTCAAGGTAGTGGACAAGCAATCCGCCTGATGATGGAATAACAAAATCCTTATCGATCTCATCATAACAGAAACTTTTTCGTCCTCCACCTTCTGCTCTCTCCCAGAATTTCTTTATATCTCTGTACGGAATATAGTAGGTTTCATCTCTCTTGGTAAACTGCAGAATGATAAATGCTATTCCCTTCTGCAGTTCAAAATTTTCCATAAATCTTACCTGGTGATCATGAATATTATTTATGGAATATGTATCGCTTGCAGTCTCCTTTGCGTCAAAGCATATAGGGATACCTTGTACGATCCCCATATAGTCTACTGTGGATCTCTGGTCAAAATACGCAAGGGTTATCTGCCTGCTTTCCTTATCAATCCTTATAGGCTTAATCGGTGTAGGGATCTTCTGAACGAGCGCAAGCCCTGCACTTAGATACTTTTCATTGCTTAAGTTGATCAGATCCTCAAGTGCTGATCCTCGAAGACCTCTTGAATTCCAGGTTCCCATAGATTCTCTCCTTTAAGTATTCTGATAAATAAAGGCGGGATGTCCGCGAAAAAGGCACCCGTTCCGGATATAGAAAGATAATATGCATGCAGAAACTGCGACGCGATCCCATATTTTCGTTTATAGATCTCGTTAAAGCCCTTGTTTCCATACTTATAGTCAGCCATTAAAGGATATCCCGCACCTGCCAGCTGGGCTCTTATCTGGTGAGTCTTCCCTGTGAGCAATTCGACCATAATAAGAGTTGCATTTCCATTGTTTTTTATCGGATATACAGCCGTCTGGACCGGTACATTTCCCGGGATCCAATATTCTTTCGGAAATAACCTACCCATCTCCGGATCCCATCCTATATCCCGGATCCGGACTTTATTTCCGTGGCTGTCCTTTGACCACAGTCCGTTTAGAAGGCGCTTGCTGTCGATCTTGCCTTTTACCACTGATAAGTACAGCTTGTCAAATCTCCTGTTTTTAAATCCGTCAGAAAGAAATTTAAGTCCCGTAATATTTTTGCCTGCGGCAATGATTCCCGATGTATTTCTATCCAGTCTGTTTGCAACAGCAGGTTTAAATATGAGCTCCGAGTTTTTAAATTCGCCCCGGCTCTCCAGATAATCAGATATATGCTCCACCATTGAAATGTCATTAGGATCTGCCTTCTGTGAAAGCATGCCTAAAGGCTTATTAACGAGAATAATATCATCATTTTCGAAGATAATATCCAGTCCGGGTCCCTTATGCATGTCACCTGAATGATTTTTTGTCCTTTGTATTTCAGCCTGTGTTCTGTCCGACGGCCACCCAAAACTTTCAAAGGTCTCCTCTGAAAAAAAGATCTTGATGCGGTCTCCCTCCATGAGGATCTCATTTCCGTCCGCCCTGGAATTATTAAGAGTTATATTTTTCTTTCTGAGCATTTTATGGAGGATCCCATTGCCGGCTTTCGGAAGTAGTTTCACCAGAGTTCTTAAAAGTTTGCTTCCCTCTGTCTGCTTTGTTATTACAAGCTCACGCATTACATTTTTCTCCATCCCGGAAGATACTTGTTTTTCATTGTCATCCCGTTCAGCTTGCCCCATCCCAGAGGATACGAATCTACGCAGAAAAGAACATTTCCATTTTCCGCATTTATCTCACCTTCGCTAAAGGAGATCGTCTCCCCTCTTAAATACTTATCGACTCTTATATCATCAGCATTCAGACTTATTACATTATCAAACTCGTCTGATTTCATGGTCATTGCCAAGGCCTGGGACGGTTCGAACCTGTTTTTCTTTTCCTCTCCAATATACAATCCATTACGAAGAAATCTCGCATTTCTTCCTGATGATCTCATCGACATAAATTCTATGGTTGGATTCATATAGAGTTTTCCATCCTTTCGAATGATCCTGTCATGATCGACCGGCAGTTTTAGGTGTTTCAAAAATTCTAGCGTTTCTTCAGAAAGTTTCTCTTTCCTTCTTGAAAAAGGAAAGCTTCCCGGTGTCTCCACTCTTTGCCCGTCTTTTTGGATCAATGCAAGGAAATGTCCTTCTCCTTTAAGTGCAAACGGGAAAAGTCTGGCGCATTTATCAAGCTTATACTTTTTCTCATCTTCTGTATCTGTGTATCCCGGGTAAAATCCATGTTCTTTAGGTATATCAACAAGATGACAGTCCGGTCTCTGACTTAAGAGATGGATCACACTGCCTTCATTTTCCATTTTATTGAATGTACATGTGGAGTAAAGCATCATTCCACCCGGCTTCAGCATATCTGCTGCAAGAAGAATGATATCTCTCTGTATCTTAGAAAAGTACTCCGGTCCGTTTTTCGCCCATGCAGAGATAAGTTTATTGTCTTTTCGAAACATTCCTTCTCCGGAACAAGGAGCATCTATAAGTATCTTATCAAATGAAATATCCCTTTCCTGCGCTATAAAATGAGGGTCTTCAGAAATGACACAGGCATCTGAAATACCAAATACTTCTATATTCTTAAGAAGCGCCTTGGCTCTCGATGCCGAAATATCATTTGATACGAGGAGCGATCTGTTTTTCAGCTTTGCACCGAGCTCTGTAGACTTGCCTCCGGGGGCAGCACACATATCAAGTACTGTATCTCCCGGCTCGACCGGCAGTATATCCGCCGGTGTCATCGCGGACGGCTCCTGTATATAGAAAAGTCCCGCATAATAATACGGATGTTTCGATGGTCTGTCTGATTCTTTATAATAAAATCCATTTTTTATCCAAGGAACCGGTTCTAGGTCAAAAGGAGCTATTTTAACAAATTCCTCTGGTGTTATCTTTAACGTATTTACTCGTAAACCAAAAAAACGCGGCTCAGTGAGGCTTTCCTCATACCTAGGAAAGTCCTCCTTTAAAAGCCGCTTCATTTCAGTTACATAATCTTCAGGAAGATTCATTATGCCTCACTGTTATCTCTTAAAAAAATATCACTTGACTCTATCTCATCATTTTCAGTTATAGGGCTGAAACTGTTAGATTGAGCCTCATTAACGACAGGTATATCAACAGTCGGTTCAGACTGACCTGGAGCAAGTTCCCTGCGATTCTGCGCAACAGTCTCAGAAATATTCTGAAGGTTTCCTACGAGCTGCGCATGACGTTCTTCCTGAACCGCAATTGCATTTTCAACTGTACCCTGAATATCTGCAAGCAGGTTATCCGTATACTGAATAGCTGAAAGCCTGATATTATTTCCATCTTCTGTAGCTGTATCAACTATCCTCTGTGCATCTTCTCTTGCGGTATCGACAAGCTTCTGTGCCTGCTCATACGCTTTCTGCATTATCTCATGCTCATCGATCATCTTCTGCGTCTGTCTCTGAGCTTCTGCTATCATAGCTGCTGCCTGACTCTTGGCGTCACCGAGGATTGCATCCTTCTGGCTGATGATCTTCTGATACTTTTTGATCTCTTCAGGTGTGCTAAGTATCAATTCTTCGAGAAATTCCTCAATTACATTTTTTTCACAGATTATCTTGCCTGCGCCTGAAAATGTCGGGCTTTTACACTCTTTAAAATACGCCTGCATATCTTCAATGGTCTGTTCAATCTTGCTCATCTAAATCCTCCACTAACAATCTTATCTGCTAAATTTATCTTTGATCTTCTTCTCTATAATTTCAGGAACGAACTTTGATATATCCCCGCCATACATAGCTATCTCCTTGACCGTACTTGAGCTTAAGTAGGCATACTGTAAGTCCGTTGTCAGGAATATAGTGTCTATGCTAGAGTCCATGACTCTGTTAGTCTGAGACATCAGCAGTTCATACTCAAAATCAGTGACCGCCCTTAAGCCTCTTACTATAATACTGACATCATGTTCCCTGGCAAAGTCTACTAAAAGACCCGAAAAACTGATTATCTCGACATTTTTCATATCCCTGGTAACTTCTTTTAACATATTAGCACGTTCACTTACTGAAAACAATGGAGTTTTACTGTTGTTGTCAAGCACACCTACGATCAGATGATCCATCATAGACGCTGCTCTCTTAATGATATCCACATGCCCGTAAGTGACCGGATCAAAGCTTCCCGGATAAATTGCCGACTTCATATTATTTTACCTCTTTCCTAAAGAAAATATGACGATTTGCTCTGTACTGCTTGATCCTCTTAACTTCAAAGCCAGAAATCACAGCCCCTTCTCTGATCTCATCACTTAAGTCTTCTTCAAGCACTATAAGCGTATCCTCATCAGCAAGGTCCGTCTTTTTTATGACCTGCAGAACATCGAATCCCAGTCTTCTTCCATAAGGCGGATCTATAAAAATTATATCAAATGCACCGGATCCATTCATTTCCATAAGAGCATCAAATACATCCCTTCTGTTTACCTCTCCCTTATCTGAAAGTCTGGTGAAATTAAGGTTATGGTCTATGATCTCGCATGCTTCCTTTGATTTTTCAACAAATACCGCCTTGCTCGCTCCACGGCTGAGTGCCTCGATCCCAATAGATCCCGCACCTGCAAAAAGATCCAGAAATCTTGCACCAGGAAGGTCAGGCATCAATATATTAAAAATAGTTTCCTTGATCCTGTCTGTTGTCGGTCTTGTCTCCATAGACTTTATTGTCTTCAGAGGCATGCTCCTTGCTGTTCCTGCAATAACTCTCATTTATCCTCATCCTCCGGCCACGGTATATTCTTAACTTCCACTATATTATCCCTAAGCATAAGGTCTCTTACTGCCTGTGCCGGATCCTTCCCCTCGAATAACACCTGGTTGACTTCCTTTACTATCGGCATATCAACTCCGTATTTATCAGCAAGTTTAAGGGCCGATCTGGCAGCATAAACACCTTCGACTACCATCTGTACTTCTTCCATGGCTTCCTTAGGCGTCCTTCCCTGTCCAATAAGCAGTCCTGCCCTTCTGTTCCTGGAATGAAGACTGGCACATGTTACTATCAGGTCGCCTATTCCCGACAGTCCGGCAAATGTCGCCATCACTGCCCCCATTTTATCTCCCAGCCTTGATATTTCTGCTATGCCTCTTGTTATAAGTGCTGCCTTGGTATTGTCACCATAACCAAGACCGTCCGCAATGCCGGCCGCCAGGGCGATAACATTTTTAAGCGCGCCTCCAAGTGCTATGCCCAGCATATCAGGATTAATATAGACCCTGAAAGAATCGGACATAAACACACTTTGCAGGTAAACTGCTGTCTCTTTCTTTCTTGCTCCTATGACACATGTAGTTGGAATAGATCTTCCAACCTCCTCAGCATGGCTTGGACCGGAAAGTATGGCTATCCTTGCCTGAGGCACTTCCTCTTCCACTACTTCTTCAAGTGTAAGAAGTGTATCTTCCTCTATTCCTTTGCTTACTACGACTATGATCTGATCTTCTCTGACGAATGGAGATATCTTTCTGGCTATCTCTCTTGTATATATAGAAGCCACAGCCATAACGAGCACATCAGCCCCACTGATACTTTCTTCTATGTCCTGGGAGATATGGATAGACTTCGGAAGCGGAACGCCTGGAAGAGCTGTTACATTTTCATGCTTCTCCATGAGCTGGTCATATTTCTTATCACTCATGGCACATAAAACTACTTCTTCGCCTTTATTTGCCAGTAAGATGCCTATAGCTGTTCCCCAGCTGCCTGCACCTATAATACTAACCTTTGCCATAGAAATTTCTCCTTAAACTTATTTCTTAGATCCTATTCTTCTCTCCGTACCGGTAAGTAAACGTCCAATATTCCCTCTGTGTTTTATAAATGTTACAACACACGCGATCAGTGTGACAATTATGGCCTGAGCAAGTTCCCCTCCTGTCAGCGGCAGCTTTCCTGCCCCTGCAAAGATGCAAAACTGTATGAAGAAGGCTGATGTAAGACAGAGTGACGCAAGTGACGCATACCTGGTTGCAAAAAGAACTATAAAGAAGATAGATGCACATACTGCTGACATGATCCAGCAGTTTACCGGTAAAAACATGAGAGAAAGGATCATGCCCGAAAGTGTAGCTACTCCTTTTCCTCCTTTAAATCCCATGTAAAACGGCAAATCATGTCCTATGAGGGTTCCAAGACCTGCATAAATAAAAATAAGCATTGCAGGCATACCAGTTCCCTTAAATATTATCCATGCGATAAATGTTGCAAGAAAGACCTTGGTCACATCACCTATGCCCGTTATCAACCCGGCTTTTTTCCCAAGCGATCTCATTGCATTGGTCGTTCCCGCATTTCCGCTTCCAAGATCTCTTATATCAATATGCTTCATTCGGCCATACCAATAAGAAGTCTGGATCATAGCTCCAATAAAATATCCTATCAACAAACTAAAAAACTGTGCCATTACTCTTTATCTCCTCTTTCACGATATATCATCCGGATCGTAGTTCCCCTGAATCCGAACATTTCTCTTAGCTGATTCTCAAGAAATCGGGTGTACGAGAAATGGGTAAGTTCTTTATCATTGATAAACAACACGAAAGTCGGCGGTTTCACAGATGCCTGAGTCATATAATAGATCCTGAGTTTTCTGCCCTTGTCCTGAGGTGTTTGCTGCATTGCTGTGGCCTTGGTCAGGATCTCATTAAGGACACCTGTTGGGATCCTTATCGTTCTGGACTCTGAAACCACCTCAATAAGCTTAAAAAGCTTATCCGTTCTCTGACCTGTAAGTGCTGATATGTATATCATTTCGGCATAAGGGATAAATGAAAGCACGCTCCTGATCTTTTCAGACATTTCATTCATAGTCTTATCAGTCTTTTCCTCTACGGCATCCCACTTGTTGACCGCAATTATAATGCCCTTGCCGGCCTCATGTGCCAGACCCGCGATCTTGGCATCCTGCTCTGTAACTCCCTCGGTTGCATCGATCATAAGCACGACTATATCAGCTCTGTCAACAGCTGCTACTGTACGTATTACGGAGTATCTTTCGATATCTTCCTTTACCTTGGACTTGCGCCTCAATCCCGCCGTGTCTATAAACGTATACTCCTTACCATTATACTTTACCTTAGTATCGATAGCATCTCTTGTAGTTCCTGCAATATCTGAAACAATAAGTCTGTTCTTTCCTAAAAGTTTATTTATCAGTGAAGATTTTCCTGCATTTGGTTTACCCACGATAGCGATCTTCGGCGTTTCGTCAGCTTCCTCCTCTGCATCGTTTTTAGGGAACTTCTCCAGCACGATGTCGAGCATATCGCCAAGGCCAAGCCTTGATGCCGCTGAAACAGGTATCGGATCTCCGATACCAAGGTTATAGAATTCATACACATCCATCTGCATCTTTTGAAAGTTATCAACTTTATTGACACAAAGAATTACCGGTTTTCCCGATTTTCTCAGCATAGTCGCAACCTTATCGTCAGCGTCCGTAAGTCCCTGTCTTACATCTGTGACGAATACGATCACATCCGCTGTTTCAATAGCGATCTGCGCCTGTTCTCTCATCTGAGAAAGAATAATATCTTTACTTTCCGGTTCGATACCTCCGGTATCGATCATTGTGAAGTTAACTCCACACCAGTCAACATCCGCATAAATTCTGTCTCGTGTTACGCCAGGAGTGTCCTGAACGATAGAGATCCTTTCGCCTGCGATAGCATTAAAAAGCGTAGACTTTCCCACGTTAGGTCTTCCTACGAAAGCCACAATAGGTTTACTCATTTTTATCTCCGTTCTCTTAATTAGAAACACCTAAAAGGCGTTTTTGATCCATTCGATCTCAAGTCCGTTTTCTGTACAAATGCCGATAACATCGAATCGGCATAAAGGATACTTTGCAAATCCTCTTTTAAGAATATAAAAACCGGCAGTCTGCTTCAGTTTTTTCTGCTTGTGTCTGCTGACTGCCTGACTGGGATCTCCATAAGAGTATGATCTTCTGTATTTAACTTCAACAAAGACCAGATAGTCATCGTCTCTTGCAATGATGTCTATCTCCCCCGATCTGCAGTTAAAGTTATATTCCAGAATCTCGATCCCTCTTGCCTGCAAAAAGCTTCCTGCCGTATGCTCCCACTCTTTGCCGATCTCCCTGGTGTTTCGTTTTTTACTTTTGTGATCCTTATTAAGCTTATCTGTCATGTGGCCTCCAACGATGCCAACAAGCTTAAATTCCCTTTTTCTATCTTATATTATGAATTTTTACTTTGCAATATTTTCCCAATGAAAGTACGCCTGTGTTCTTCACATGGACCGTACTCAATAATAGCCTCTCTATGTGCTTTCGTACCATATCCCTTATGCTTTTCGAACCCATATACAGGATATTTTTGGGCAAGTTTTTCCATTATTCTATCTCTTGTAACCTTTGCAAGTACAGATGCTGCAGCAATAGAAATACTTTTTGCATCTCCTTTTATGATCGGTATCTGCTCAATATCCACCCCTGGTATGGTAACTGCATCATTTAACAGAATATCCGGTCTGAGATCCAGCTCACTGACTGCCATCCTCATAGCCTCATATGTGGCCTGGAGGATATTTATCTCGTCGATCCTCTTATGATCAACAATGCCTATTCCATAAGCCAGAGCCTTAGCTTTTATCTGGTCAAAAAGAAGGTTTCTCTTTTTTTCCGATAGTTTCTTCGAGTCATTCAAATATAGTAAGATCTCATCAGCCGGTAAAATGACAGCTGCGGCAACTACCGGACCTGCAAGCGGACCTCTTCCGGCCTCATCTATCCCGCATACGTACCCTCTGGCAGAATATTGAAATTCATAAACTGACATCTCCTTAAGTCTGGATAGCTCCGCCTCTAACTTCTCGTCTGTCAACACCATAGCTTCTCCTTTTATTTATGGTTCTTCTAATGTTATCCTTCCCCATGCTGAAGATCTAAAATCATCAAGTATTATCTTGGCTGTTCTCTCATAATCTATGACCCCGCCTTTTTTGATCGCGCCTCTTTTGATTCCTATAGCCTCCATCGTGACGAGAGGCTCGCTCTCTTCAATACCATAGTTATCCGCGATCATTCCCGGATAATTTGTAAGTGTCCACTTCAGAAGATCCAGTGCAAGTTCTTCCAGATTCAGGTTTTTGTCATTTAATGACCCTATAAAAGCCAGCCTCATACCTGATTCTTCACTTGTTGGTCTCACATAAAGAACACCAGGTGTGTCCAGAAGATCTCTGCCTGCCCTGATCCTTATCCACTGCTTTCCTCTCGTAACTCCAGGTTTGTTTCCTGTCTTGGTACTTGCTCTTCCTGAAAAAGAATTGATAAATGTTGATTTACCTACATTTGGTATTCCGGATACCATTATCCTTTCGGTCTGAGCCCCGGCTTTCTTCAGGGCCTGAGCAATAAACTGCGCTCTTGCAGATGTAGCTCTGCTTGCTTTTTCATCAACCAGTCTGTCAATGAGCGCATTTACCTTATGTATATCCGATTTCTGTTTTGCATCGATAGCAAGTGCATGTATCCCTATCGCCTTATAGTAATCAAGCCAGGCATTTACTTTCTTTTCATCCGCCATGTCTTTTTTATTCAGAAGAAGAATATGTATCTTCCCCTTTGCCAGATCTGCTATATTGGGATTTCTCGTACTTTCAGGGGCTCTTGCATCAGTAAGCTCTAAAACCACATCAATGAGTTTTATATCTTCTTGCATGGCACGAAGAGCCTTTGTCATATGTCCCGGGTACCATTGATAATTATTCATACCTTACCTCGCTTATAAAAAAGACAATCACCTGTAGATATACAGGCAATTGTCTTTTACACAAAGCTAAATTATTTAACAAGCTCTTTAACTCTTGCAGCCTTACCTGTTCTTTCACGAAGATAATAAAGCTTAGCTCTTCTTGTTTTACCCTGTCTGATGACCTGAACGCCCTCAACATTTGGGGAGTGTATAGGCCATGTCTTTTCAACACCGATACCGTTAGAGATCTTTCTAACTGTAAATGTTTCGCGTACGCCTGTACCCTGAATCTTGATCACGATTCCTTCAAATACCTGAGTTCTTTCGCGGTTACCTTCTTTAATCCTGTTAGAAACACGAACTGTATCACCAACGTTGAACTTTGGAGCCTCAGCTTTTTTCTGAGCGCTTTCAATCTCGGAAATAAAATCCTTCATGATAATCCTCCTAATAAATAATTTTTCAGTGATTTATAAATCTAATAATCCTTTTAGCAAATGTACTCTAGTTGTTTTATTTTCAATATCATGAACTATCCGGCAATCCGGAATGACTGGTATAAGGATCTCTTTACCCGACTCCGTCTCAACAAGATAAACATTATTGGCCGCAGTCGTGATAACATCTTTCAAGGTCCCCAGATACTCATCTGTATCTGTATATACCTTATTCCCAACCAGATCACATATAAAATACTCGCCCGGTTCAAGATCGACCGCCTGGTCTCTGTCTATAAGAAGATCTTTTTTAACAAATCCCAACACGTCATTGATATTGTCATACTCTTTAAATTTAATAATAACAAACTGTTTAAAGAACTTTACTCTTTCAGGGTGCAGGATCTGCACTCCCTCTTTAGTCTCAACCATGCATTCCTTAAGATCACGAAATCTGTCCGGATCGTCAGTTGTAGGATATACCTTAAGTTCTCCCCTAAGACCGTGAGTCGTAACGATCGCTCCAACTCTCAGACGCTTATCAGTATCAGTCATAATCTTATTTACCTTCTAAAATACATCGGCTGGCAGATCAGCTATAATCTCACCAGTAATTTCTTTTTAAAACGATCGCTCGTCTAAAATTATTTTTCAATTCCAGCTTTTTTGAAAAGTCTTGCAACAGTTTCTGTAGGCTGTGCACCAACTCCAAGCCATTTCTGAGCCTTTTCGCCATCAACTTCGAATCTTGCTGGCTCTACGTTAGGATCGTAAACGCCGATCTCCTCGATGAAGCTTCCGTTTCTAGGTGTTCTTGAATCTGCAACAACAACTCTATAGAAAGGTTTTCTCTTAGCGCCTAATCTCTTTAATCTGATCTTAACCATTGTTATTTTCACCTCCGTAAGTAATAGATATATGTTAAAAAGGAAGCTTACCGAATAAACCGCCCTTTTTACCACCATGTTTAAATAATCCCGGCATCTGTTTCATTGTCTTCTTAGCCTGATCAAATTGTTTGACCAGCTTATTGACCTCACTGATATCAACACCGGCGCCTGCTGCAATTCTCTTTTTCCTGGACGGGTTGAGAAGATCCGGATTGGATCGTTCTTTAGGCGTCATTGATAAAACTATCGCCTCGTTACGATTAAGAGCAAGCTCTGTATCATCTCCGAGTCCCATATTTTTCAAATTTCCGCCAAGTCCCACTCCCGGCAGCATTCCAAGGAACTTGCTAAGTCCGCCAAGTTTTCTCAGCTGCTTCATAGAGCTTAAGTAATCGTTGAAATCAAAGCCCTGTTTCTGGATCTTTCTCTGCATCGCAAGAGCTTCTTCTTCATCGATCTCTGCCTGCGCTTTCTCAATGAGAGATAGCACATCACCCATACCAAGGATCCTTGAAGCCATTCGATCAGGATAGAATGGCTCCAGATCTGACAGCTTCTCACCCATACCTGCGTACAGGATCGGTTTTCCTGTTACTGCTTTTATTGAAAGAGCAGCACCACCTCTTGTATCACCATCCAGCTTGGTAAGGATAACACCTGATATGCTGACCTTATTATCAAATGTCTGAGCCACGTTGACAGCGTCCTGACCTGTCATTGAATCTACGACTAGGATAGTATCATCGACCTCAACTTCTTCTTTGATCTGTGCGATCTCATCCATCATCTCTTCATCAATGTGAAGACGACCTGCTGTATCAAATATGATGACATTAAGATTCTTTGCTTTGGCATGTTCCAATGCTGATTTAGCAATTTCTACCGGATCAACGCCCGTTCCCATTGAAAAAACTTCTATACCAAGTTTCTCTCCGTTCACCTTTAACTGATCTATAGCCGCAGGCCTGTATATATCACAAGCAACCAGCAACGGTCTTTTCCCCTGTTCCTTAAATTTACCTGCAAGCTTGGCAGCTGTGGTGGTCTTACCGGCTCCCTGCAGTCCGACCATCATTATCTTGGTCGGTCTGCCATCTGTTCTGAAGCTGATCTCAGCTTTTTCAGATCCCATGAGCGCCGTCAGTTCTTCATTAACGATCTTTATTACCATCTGCCCCGGCGTGAGACTTTTCATAACATCTTCGCCTACAGCCTTTTCCTGGACCGTATTAACAAAGTTTTTGACTACTTTAAAATTAACGTCAGCCTCAAGGAGAGCTATCTTAACTTCCTTGACCGCCTCTTTCACATCAGATTCAGTTAAACGTCCTTTTCCTCGAAGTTTTCTAAAAGCGTTCTGCAGCTTTTCTGAAAGACTGTCAAATGCCATCTAATCACCCCTTATCAGGTTCTGTCATTACCTCAGTAATCTTTCCAGCTTTGTTTCTGATCTCCAGTAATCTGCTGTCTGTCTCTGGAGAATTTTCATCGTCAGCCTCAATAACTTCATCTGTCAGGCTTATTATCTCATCTGCATATTTTTCAATACTGCGGAAACGTTGGATCATATGAAGCTTGTTTTCATAACCTTCCAGAAGTTTATTAACTCTTTTTAAAAGGTCATGCGCTGCCTGTCTTGATATATCATAATTATCAGCTATCTCACTGAGTGACAGATCGTTAAAGACCGCGTCTTCATATACATTTCTCTGATGTTCATTTAAAAGCTCGCCATAGAAGTCATATAACAGCGTCTGCTCAAATATTTTTTCCATATTATCGCCTTTTGGGTTATACTAGACCAACATAACCTCGACAATACTAACAAATTAATTTTCAGGTGTCAAGCAAAAACACTTGACAGTTTTAAAAATTTTGATTGGAGAACTTATCAATGAAAGAAGTGCTGCTTTTTGCTTTTAACGATTTCGCCGGTTCCGGCATCGCACGCAATATAGAACAAAAACTTTATCCGTCAGGCATAAAAGTGAAGAGTATCGAACCAAAAGATTATTCAAAACCTTTAGGAACGCTTATTACTAAAGAATCTGCCATAGATAGCCCATTTGGTAAAACCTATGTTCCAGGAGCATTTTTTGCAGATTATACCGGCCCCGAGTTAAGCAGCCGCCTTATAATCATGTCCTCTCTTTCCCGTAATGAGATAGACCTGGTCGTGGCTGTCTGCTCAGAATGCGGACTTACACGCAAGGATCTAAAAGCAGTTCTTACACCTGTTAATGCGCATTGGAATGCTGTCTCCCTTGAAAGAGAACTTATAAAGGAATTTCGGACAATGGGTGGCTGATAGTTGTCACTTATAGGTCTTTTATCATGTAAAGGTCATTATAATAGTCCCTGCCACCATGAGTGCCAGCCCTGCGGCAGCCTTCTTGCTTAATCTTTCCTTAAAAACGATGAATGAAAATCCAATAGCTACAAGTATGCTAAGTTTATCTATTGGCACGACAACGCTTACCGGACCATTCTGGATCGCGTAATAATAGCAAAGCCATGACCCTCCTGTAGCAAGACCTGATAACACTATAAATCCCAGTTCTTTCTTGTCTATGCGTTTTACTTCTTTTTGCTTTCCTTTTAGTAAAACGATGACCCAGGCCATAACAAGAACTACGCATGTACGTACAGCTGTTCCAAGATTTGATTCGACACCTGAAATACCTATTTTGGCAAGAATAGACGTAAGCGCCGCAAACACAGCGGACCCTGCCGCATACAAAAACCACGATGCGTCTTTTCCGGTATTTTTGTTGATTGATTTTTTTTCGATCATCATAAAAACGCCTGCTGCTAAAAGTGCAGTAGAGATAAGCTTGAACGGAAGATGCTTCGTTTCATGAAATATAACTATGGCCATGATGACCGACAATATAGTACTTGACTTATCGATTGGAACCACCTTATTGACGTTCCCTGCAGACAGGGCTTTAAAATAACATATCCAGGATGCACCTGTAGCCAGCCCTGACAGGATCAAAAAGGTAAGAGACTTAGCCGATATACTCCTGATACTGCCTGATGATCCCACTATTCCTACCATTATCCAGGCAAAACCAAGTACTACTATAGTTCTTACAGCTGTAGCAACATCCGAATCAGTTTTTCTTATTCCACATTTGGCGAGAATAGAAGTCAGCCCTGCAAATACTGCAGATAATATAGCCATAGGAATCCACAACATATTTTTTCTCCTAAGAAGACCATTTTACTTATACCGGAATTGTACCACTAATATTTAAAAAATAATCCCCCCATTCTCATAAACACATTATTCTTGCTTATCTACACGATCCGCGTCTTTATACCCCTTTTTAAATTATTCCCGTCTGTTTTATGGGTATATTTACATTACTTTTTATTTATTTTACCTACAAAATATACATTTTTCTCCAAAAATAGGTGTCTAAAAATCAAATCACTTGAAAAACACCTATAAAAACTTGTATTTTATTGAAAATATAGGTTGCATCAAATATAATCGGGAGACCTCGCGCCACAAGTTGCACGCAAAAAAAGTGAGTCCATGACGGACCCACTCTTTTTACATAGATACCTTGACCATTCTTGGTTTCAGGCCGGCATCTTCCAATGCTTCAACTATCTGATTTCTATGTTCACGGCCGAAAGCTTCAATAGTAATACGAAGCTCAACAGCGGCATTTCTGTTAATAGATACGAACTGGTTATGCTCCAGTTTGATAACATTACCATTGTTATTGGCAATAATAGACGCAACCCTAACAAGTTCACCCGGTTTATCCGGAATAAGAACAGATACGGTAAACACACGGCTGCGAAGAACAAGTCCCTGTGATATAACTGAAGACATAGTTATAACATCCATGTTGCCTCCGGAAAGGATAGAAACCACCTTCTTATCCTTATCTTTAATATGCTTACTTGCTGCAACCGTCAGAAGTCCTGAATTCTCAACGACCATCTTATGGTTCTCCACCATATCAAGAAATGCAACTATAAGCTCCTCGTCAGGCACCGTGATCACTTCGTCAATATACTCACTTAAATATGGGAACAGCTTATCTCCGGGTGTCTTGACCGCCGTACCATCAGCAATAGTGTTAATAACCGGCAAAGTAACTACCTGCCCGGCTTTAATAGACTCCTGCAAACAATTTGCTCCTGTAGGTTCGACCCCAATAACTTTAATATTCGGATTAAACAGCTTGGCTGCCATTGACACACCTGTAGCAAGTCCGCCGCCGCCGACCGGCACGAGGATATAATCCACGTCCGGAAGCTCCTCAAGTATTTCCATCGCCACAGAGCCTTGTCCTGTGGCGATATCAAGGTCATTGAAAGGATGCACGAATGTCAGTCCCCGCTCTTCTGCCATTTTAACAGCAAATGAACAGGCCTCATCATACACATCTCCATGCAGAATAACGTCTGCGCCAAGAGACTTCGTTCTGTTCACCTTAATAAGCGGCGTAGTAGTAGGCATCACCACGATCGCTTTAACTCCGAATTCCTTGGCTGCATATGCAACGCCCTGCGCATGGTTGCCCGCTGAAGCAGTGATAAGCCCTTTTTTTCTTTCCTCATCAGACATCTTGCTGATCTTATAATAAGCTCCGCGAAGCTTATATGCTCCGGTATGCTGTAAGTTCTCCGGTTTTAAATATACCTTATTACCTGACTGATCACTAAAGAAGACGCTGTAAATCAGTGGAGTATCGATCGTAACTTCCTTAACCTTAGCTGCTGCATTCTTAAACTCTTCAAATGTTATTTCTTTCTCCATCGGTTAAATAACCCCCACTTCTTTTTCTTAGGTTCTTCGGGCTCTGCATCGGAAGCCCCTTCTTCAGAAGCTTCGACCTGTAGGGTCTCATCTGTATTAATACTGTCTCCAATATCATTCTTAGCATTATCTAAAATTTCTTCATTTTCTTCAAGTCCTGAATTTATACTTTCAGAAACTTTTTCACTTTCTAAAGTTTCAACTTCCTGAACTTCGTCAGACTCCGCTTCTAACTTAACATCTGTAAGTGGCTCTATATCTGTTTCCTCACCAGCCGATGGTTTTTCTTCAGTTTCTTCCGTTATTATCACTTCTTCTGCAGTATTAGTTTCGTCCATATCATTAAATGCTTCAATACTTACATTGCCTAGAATATCGTCGATCTCGCTTTCATCCTTCTCATCGATATCCACTTCAAATAAAGCATTTACGAAGCTGTCAGAATCAAACTTCTGGAGGTCTTCGATCTTTTCCCCCACACCAATATACTTGACCGGAATCCCAAATTCAGCCTGGATAGCAACCACTATTCCACCCTTCGCCGTTCCATCCATTTTGGTAAGTATGATACCCGTGATCTCGGCCACTTCATTAAACTCACGAAGCTGCTGGATAGCATTCTGTCCTGTAGTTGCGTCAAGAACGATAAGTGTCTCACGATAGCATCCCGGGTATTCTCTTGTGATCACCCTGTCTATCTTGGAAAGCTCATTCATAAGATTCTTTTTATTATGGAGACGTCCTGCCGTATCCGCAATAAGTATATCTACATTTCTTGCCTTAGCCGCCTGCACCGAATCATAGATGACCGCTGCTGGATCCGCACCCTCCGCCTGCGCAATAACATCAACTTTAGCACGCTGCCCCCATATTTTAAGCTGTTCAATAGCGCCTGCACGGAATGTATCAGCAGCTGCCAACAGCACATTCTTACCCTTTGCATGAAATGCAGCTGCCAGCTTACCGACTGAGGTCGTCTTTCCAACGCCATTTACTCCGATAACAAGGAGCGTAGATCTCCGGTTCTCATAATCATATGCATTCTCACCAAGGTCGATTTTTTCCTTGATGGTATCAATGAGAAGCTGTCTGCATTCCGCCGGATCCTTTATCTTGTTCTCTTTTACCTTAACCTTTAACTCATCTAATATCTCATCAGTAGCCCTGACACCCATATCTCCCATTATCATAACTTCTTCAAGTTCATCATAGAAATCGTCATTGATCAACTTATGACTCGAAAATATGCCGTCAAAGCCCGCAACTATATTCTGCCTGGTCTTAGCCAGACCTTCTTTTAATTTTTGAAAAAAGCCCATAAGCCTCTCCTGTTTATCATTTTTTTAATTCGACTGATACAAGGGTCGATACGCCCTTCTCCTGCATCGTAATACCATAAAGCCTGTCTGTTACTGCCATAGTTCCACGCCTGTGCGTTATAACAATATACTGCGTATTATTTGAAAGCTGACCAAGAAAACCGGCAAATCTGCCTACATTGGCATCATCCAACGCCGCCTCTATCTCATCAAGTAAACAGAAAGGTGACGGCTTCAGATTCTGGATCGCAAATAAAAGTGCTATGGCCGTAAGAGCCCTTTCTCCTCCTGAAAGCTGAAGCATATTCTGTAATTTCTTGCCGGGCGGCTGTGCTGAAACTATGATATCAGCATCCAGAATATCAACATCCTCCTGGATAGATACACTGCCCTTTCCACCGCCAAACAGTTTCTTAAACACCTCAGAAAATTCCTTATTTATTTCATTAAATTTTTCGGCGAACTGCTTCCGCATACCTGTGTCTAGGTCATAGATAATATTTTTCAAAGAATCAGTTGCTTCGATCAGGTCTTTATGCTGCTGTGAAAGAAATTCATAACGTCCGTTGGTTTCTTTAAATTCTTCAATTGCATTGACATTTACCGGCCCCAGACTCTTGATCTTGGAACGCAGTTTATCAGCATGTCTTGTGATCTCACCCAGATCTGCAAGTTCCTCATCCCTCTGTTCCAATGCATACGAATATGTAAGCTCATATTCTCTCCACATATATTCCGTAAGCTCTTCAAGCGCTTCATCCAGCTTTTCTTTCCTCGCATTTAGTCTGAACAGCTCTTTATCAATAGAATTGATAGTTTCTGAAATAGCCTCTCTCTTTGCAAAGAATGCCTTGTGAGTTTCAGAAAGCTCATGTCTGGCCTGCCTGATCTTTTCTTCATCTTCAGCCAGATCTGCAAGCGCCGCATTAAGATCCGAAAGTCCTTTCTTTTCCTCTTCTTCCTTTTTTATCTTTTCTTCTACAGTTGTACCGATACTGGTCTGTCTGGCTTGAAAATTATTCAGTTCGGTTATGAAACCATTTTTTTCTTTTTCGAGACGGAGAAGCTCCTCCGCCAGAAATCCGTCTTTCTGTAAAAGACTGGATGAAGAAAGCCTGAGCTTGCTCAATGATGCAAGGAGTTCTTCCAGCTTAGCTCCCGTTGACTGCGCTTCATCTTTCTTCAGGTCATTTTCCTTTCTTATCCTGACCTCATCTTCTTCAAGAGTTTTCAGTCTTCTTCTCCTTGCATCCAGCTCATCATTTAAGCTTCTTATCTGTTTTCTGAGCTCGCCCAGCTTTGTCTCCGAACCGTCAAGCGCTATCTCCTCCGCCTTTTCCTTTGCGACCTGCAAGTTTATGCTTGCCGTGTTACGGTCCATTCCCGCCTTGATCAGGTCTTCACTTATTTCATCAAATTCCTGTTTTAACTTTTTCTTTAAAGCGGTATGTTCCCCTGTCAGCTTTTCATATCTTGCCAACTCTGCATTCAATGCTGCCAGCTCCTTTTCTCCCTCCTCAACTACACGGCGCCTCGAAAGGAGATTCCCCGCGTGTCTGAAAGCCCCTCCTGTAAGAGATCCTCCGGGATTAAGCTGTTCGCCTTCGAGCGTTACGATCTTAAGAGAATAATGATTGTTCTTGGCGATTTTAAGAGCATTATCTATAGTATCCGCTATTACAGTCCTTCCAAGCAGAAACTCCGCCAGTTTAGCGTATTTGTCATCAACGCTTACGAGATCTGATCCAATACCTATAAAACCTTTTTCATCCGTAAGGTTCGATAGGTTTAACCCTCCTCTTGGTCTTATGGCATCCAACGGTAAAAATGTAGCCCTTCCGGCTCTTTCTTTTTTTAAGAATTCCACCAGCCTCTTCGCCTGGGCTTCTGTATCGGTAACTATGTTCTGCAGTGCGCCTCCGAGAGCAGTCTCAATTGCAGTCTCGTAAGACGGCTCCGTCTTTATAATATCCGCTACAACACCATTAATATCCTTGTTTCCTCTATTAGCCTCCATTATACGCCTGATAGATTCCGCATATCCGTCATATCTCTCAGTGACCGCCTTCAAAGAATCGATCTCCGATGTTTTTTTTACGAGACCGGTCCTTATATCATAAAGTTTTCCTGCGTCCCTGGCCTCTTCACCTGAATTTTTCTGGATCTTTCCGGTCAGGTCTTCCTTCCTGCCGGCTAATTCCTGATATCTTACATTCGCCTTATCAAACGCATCTTGGGCAGAGCTGATAAGAAGTACGTTCTTTTCAAGTAATTCCTTGCGCTGTCCCTCTAATTTATTTTCCTCTTCTACAGCATCCTTTAAGTCAGCTATTTTAGATTCCAGAAGCGCTATCTGAGTTTTCTCATTTGACTGGTACTGCACACAATCAAGTATGCGCACATTTCCGGTATCACTTTCCATCTCAATTCTGGAAGATTCATTTCTGATAAGGGAAATACTTGACTCTAAAGACTTTTCATCTTCGGAAATTTTTTTGATCGCAGCCGCCATTTCAGATCTTTCCGCCTTTTTAGCTTCGATCTCCTTTTCTTTTTCCGGAATTGATGTTTTTAATCTTTCGATCGTGTCACCTGACTCATCCGAATTTGATCTTAAAGAACGGATCTGTTCCTGCAAAATACCAAGCCTCGCAGACGTTTCCTGGATCTCTCTGTTAAATCCGTCCGACTGCCTTCTGTTCTCTTCCTGTCTTGTATCCAGTTCCTCCAGCCTGGCCTCAGCCGCGGAATACTCCTCTTTAGTAGATTCATAGACTTCACTGGCTTCTTTAAAGTCATTCTGCGCAATTTCTATCTTAGATTCCAGTTCTTCTATATCCAGGCTTGTTTTATCCGATCTCAGGACAAATGCATTACAATCATACTTTTTCAGTTCATCACGCAGTGCGAGATACTCTCTGGCCTTGTCTGACTGTTCCTTAAGCGGTCCCACCCTGAGTTCCAGTTCAGAAAGGATATCCGATACACGAGTCAAGTTATCATTTTCATGTGCCAGTTTCTTTATTGCTGCAGCTTTTCTCCTCTTATATTTAACTATCCCTGCTGCCTCATCAAAAAGTTCACGTCTTTCGTCCGACTTCCCGTTAAGGATCTTATCGATACGCCCCTGTCCTATAAGAGAATATCCCTCCTTTCCTATACCTGTATCATAGAAAAGTTCTTCTATATCCCTTAAACGGCATGCAGTGTCATTGATTCTATATTCACTGTCTCCGGATCTGAACACTTTCCTTGAGACCGTGACATCATCATAATCAACAGGAAGTTTCCTGTCTCTATTGTCAAATGTAATAGATACGCAGGCAAAGCCAACCGGCTTACGTGTTTCCGTCCCTGCAAAAATTACATCTTCCATTTTTCCGCCGCGAAGCTGCTTGGCACTCTGCTCTCCCAGTACCCATTTCACAGCATCAGATACATTAGATTTACCGGAGCCGTTAGGTCCGACAATGCCTGTGATCCCATCTCTGAACTCAAAGCGCGTCTTTCCTGCAAACGACTTGAAGCCCTGTAACTCTAAACTTTTAAGATACATTGATCATTTCCCCTTGCCTGTTCCAAACATGCCTTTCTTTTTTAATTCTACAAGCGCCTTATGGGCCGCATTCTGTTGGGCCGTTTTTTTCGTGTTGCCTGTGGCCTCTATTCTGAACAGGCCTTCTGTTTCAGCCTCTACCGTAAACACCTTATCATGCTGAGGACCCTCAGATGCAATATCTGTATAGACAACTTCCTTTCCCATTGCCTGTATAACTTCCTGCAGAGAAGATTTACTGTCATAGAAAAGTCTCTTATCGTCAATATCATTTAATATAAACTGATCGATGAATTTTGTTGCATTTTTCATTCCCCCATCCAGGTATATAGCCCCTATAAGGGCTTCCAGGGCATCTGAAATAATAGAATCCCTCTCTCTTCCTCCGGTAGTTTCTTCTCCTTTGCCTAATAATAAAAACTTTTCAAGGTTGAATTCTCTTGCACATGCAGCAAGTGTCGGTTCGCAAACTATACTTGCTCTATACTTTGACATTTTCCCTTCATGCATATCAGGATATGTATGGAAAATGTTATTACTTGTAGCTAATTCAAGCACTGCATCTCCAAGAAACTCCAGTCTTTCGTTATCCTTAGGCTTTTTTCCTTTTGTATGTTCCTGCTTATTCTCATTTGCATAAGAACTATGAGTCAGAGATAATTCCAGCAGATTAACATCTTTAAATTTATAACCTATTACTTTTTGACATTCGTCAATCAGCTTATCACTCATCCTTATCCTCCTTGTTATTTATAATTAAAAAAATAGACTGTCAAAAGGCATGACAGTCCTGAAAATTTTATATGGATTCATTAATTGCGTTTAATGCATCCTCTACTGTAGCGATCTGTTCAAGCATATCCTCCGGTATCGTTATCTGAAGTCTGTCTTCCACTTCACTTACTATCTGAAATACATCAAGAGAATCCGCACCCAGATCTTCAACAAATTTAGAATTTAATGTAATTGCTCCAGGATCTACTGAGAGAACATCGGAAATAATTGTACTAAGTTCTTCTAATTCCATACCAATAACCTTCTTAACGTTACAAACACCAAAAATAATAGATATCATGGTAACGCTCATGAATCTATTACCCACACTCCAAAATAAACAGGCCACCTTATACTCGCATAGCCGACCGATTTACGTATATATATTAGTAAATTTATTCTTTATTGTCTATATTCATATCAGAAGTATTTTCGATAATATTCTCTTCAATTTTTTCAACGATCCCCTTACGTACAAGCGATACCATAAGTTCAACTGCGAGGTAGATCTGCTTTTCCTCAGAATTACCATGCCCCTTCATTACAAGTCCTCTGGTTCCGAGAAGAGCTGCTCCGCCGTAAGCTGATGCGTCAAATTTCTTTACAACTCCTTTAAGACTCTTCTTTATGAGAGCACCGCCGATCTTTGATACAGCTGAAGACATAATTGCTTCTTTTATCTCCGTAAGCAATGTCTTTGCTACACCCTCATACATTTTCAAAATCACATTTCCGACAAATGCATCACACACAGCTACATTTGCCGCTCCTTTTGATACATCACGGGATTCTAAACTTCCTATGAAATTTATATTATCCAGTTCCTTGAGCATTGGAAAAGCCTCCTGAACGAGCTTATTTCCCTTCTCTTCCTCGGCTCCTACATTGACGATACCGACCTTCGGTTCAGGCATATCACAAAGGAGATTCATGTATATAGACCCCATCTTCGCCCATTGAGCGAGCCATGCCGGCTTGGCATCCATATTTGCCCCTCCGTCCACAATGCAGCACGGACCCTCAGCCGTTGGAACGATAGGCGCCAGGCACGGTCTTTCTACTCCCTTAACTCTTCCTATAATAGTCTGTGCACCGACCAAAAGCGCTCCTGTATTACCTGCTGAAAGAACGGCTTCCGCCTCCCCATGTTTTACAAGCTCAAGCGCACGAACCAGGGATGAATCTTTTTTAGCCCTTATAGATCTTACCGGGTGTTCAGCTGTTTCGATCACCTGTGTGCAGTCCACCACTATAAGTCGGTCTGATGAGAAACCTTCATCGTTTAAAACATTTAATATATCGATCTGACGCCCCGTCAGCTTTATCGTCAGATCCGGATCTGACTTAACAGCAGCAATTGCGCCCTTTACAACTTCCTTCGGCGCATGGTCTCCACCCATTGCATCAAGTGCGATCGTTACCTTCTGCGGCATATCTTACCCCTTTTTCACTAGATTATTTCGTAAAGTATAACATTTTACAGATCAAAAAAACAAGGACCGGGAATTCTCCCGGTCCTATGTAAATAAATATTATCAGGCTGTTTCAACCTCAATAATCTCTTTCTTATTATAGCTTCCGCATGTTAAACATACTCTGTGAGGCTCCATGAGCGCGCCACATTTGCTGCATCTAACAAGATTTGGAGCGCTCATCTTCCAGTTCGCTCTTCTTTTATCTCTTCTAGACTTTGAAGATTTGTTCTTTGGACAAATTGACATATTTACACCTCCTCCACGCACACATGTAAAGTATTATAAGAATTCTTTTTTTAAATGTCAAGTGTATACGATCATTACATTTCCATGAGAAGTCTTTTTGATTCTCTGGCTATGTCAAGCTCTTCGTTAGTAGGGATCACACTTACTTTCACCTTTGAATCCGGTGCTGATATAAGCATTTCTCTGCCTGTTGCTTCCTGATTCTTCTCTTCATCCATTACGATGCCAAGATATGAAAGATTTTTCAGGACCGCTTCTCTTACCCATTCAGCATTTTCTCCTATGCCGCCTGTAAACGTAATAGCATCTACTCCATTCATTGCTGCAGTATAAGAACCTATATACTTAACGATACGATAAATAAATACATCAAGCGCTTCACCTGCTATCCTGTCTCCACGAAGGGTAGCCTCTCTAAGGTCTCTGAAGTCGCTTGATAATCCGCCGGAAAGTCCTAAAACTCCCGATTTGTTATTAAGCTCATAAAATACTTCATCTACTGTTTTATTCTCTCTCCTGCAGATATATTCTACAATCGCAGGATCTATATCCCCGCTTCTCGTTCCCATTGGAAGACCTTCCAGCGGCGTAAGCCCCATTGATGTGTCGACGCAGTCACCATTTATGCTGGCAGAAACTGAAGATCCATTTCCTAAATGACAGACGATCACTCTTGCATTTTTATCTCTCAGATCCAGAAAATCAAGGGTCCTGTTGGTTACATATAAATGACTGGTTCCATGGAATCCAAATCTTCTCACATGATATTTATCATAGTATTCACGGGGAATAGCATAAAGGTATGCCTTAGGCGGCATCGTTGATCCGAATCCCGTGTCGAATACGGCTACGTTAGGTACGCCCGGCATGATCTCTTCGCATGCATTAATGCCTGTCAGATTAGCCGGATTGTGCAGTGGCCCCAGCTCTATATGGGCCTTGATAACATCTTTAACATCTTCATTAACTATTACTGCTGTCCTGTACTTCGTACCGCCATGCAGTACTCTGTGACCTATCGCAGATATATCGTCCTGTGACTTGATCACACCATGTTCTTCATCAAAAAGCGCATCAAGCACAAGTCTTACAGCGACCGCATGTGTCTTAATAGGGGTCTTGATCGTATATTTTTCTTTTCCGGCAGGCCTGTGCTCAAGCTCTGAGCCCATTATCCCGATCCTCTGAACAGTTCCTTTGGCAAGCACAAATTCGTCTTCCATCCTGATCAGCTGATATTTTAAAGATGAGCTTCCGCAATTCAATACAAGTATATTCATATATCCAGGTGACTCCTTTTAAAATAAAAATATAAAATGATCTATCTTTCAGACCATTTTTAGATATTTTGCGCCTGAACAGCTGTGAGGGCTACTACTCCCACAATATCTGCCGCACTGCAGCCACGTGACAGATCATTGACCGGCATCGCGATACCCTGCAGGACAGGACCGTATGCATTCGCATTGGCAAGCCGCTGGACTAGTTTATAGCCTATATTACCGGCGTCCAGGTTAGGGAAAATAAGCACATTTGCCTGACCGGCCACATTACTGTCCTTACACTTAATAGCAGCCACCTCCGGAACTATAGCCGCGTCAAGCTGGAGCTCTCCGTCCAGAGCGAGTTCCGGTGCTTCTTTTTTAGCGATCGCCGCTGCCTCCTGGACTTTACTTACATCATCGTGCTTTGCTGACCCGTATGTTGAATATGAAAGCATAGCGACCTTAGGTTCATTTCCTGTAAAAGTCTTATATGAATCTGCTGAACTTACAGCGATAGAAGCAAGTTCTTCCGGATCAGGATCAAAATTAAGCGCACAATCTGCAAAAAGCATAAGGCCGTTATCTCCATATCTGCTGTTCGGAACTTCCATAAGGAAGAAGGCAGATACAAGCTTAGTCCCCGGCTTTGTCTTAATGATCTGGAGACACGGACGAAGTGTGTCGGCAGTCGAATGGCATGCTCCTGAGACCGCACCGTCAGCATCGCCGCATTTGCACATAAGTGCCGCATAATACATATAATCCTTTAAGATAGTCTCCTCTGCAAGTTCCGGAGTCATACCTTTATGGCCTCTTATTTCTACAAATTTATCAATATACTTCTGCTTTTCCGGGTCAGTATAAGGGTCAACGATGACCGCTCCGTCAATGTCATACCCCGCTCCATATTTTTCTACTTCTTCATGAGTTCCGATTATTACAACGTTGGCAATCCCTTCTCTTAAAATAGTCTCTGCCGCTTCGTAGATCCTGGCATCCATTGATTCAGGAAGAACAATAGTTTTCTTATCTTTTTTTGCTTGTTCTTTAATATTATCGATAAATCCCATTAGCACAAACACCTCTCACTTTTGTATACAATTTTTGCATGATACGGTTTTAGCCCGATTAAGAAAATACGGATTTAGCCCGTTTTTTTAAATTTATTAAACTTAAACCCGATTATATAATGGATTTATTTGGAAAACAAGCACATTTTTCATAGTCTTTAAGCCTTCGGAACAGTTATTTTTGTTGGTTTTGTGATATTATATACATGTCACTGTTTTGACGTTTAACTGAAGGAGAATCGTATGAAAGCGGTTGGTTTTATTACAGAATATAATCCATTTCATAATGGACATTTATTACATTTAAAAAAGGCCTTGGAACTGTCCGGGGCCGACTGCAGCGTTGCTGTGATGAGCGGCAACTTTGTACAGCGCGGTGAGCCTTCTATCATTGATAAATATTCACGTGCTGCCATGGCAGTCAACTGTGGGGTCAACCTTGTAGTTGAGCTTCCATCAAGATATGCTCTCGGATCTGCTGAGAAATTTGCCGAAGGCGGTATCCTGACTCTGGATAAGCTCGAAATAGATTCCGTCTGCTTCGGAAGTGAAAGCGGACATTTGTCAGAATTAGAAGAAATGGCTGAGATGTTGGCCTCTGAATCTGATAAATACCAACTTGCCCTGAAAAAGGATCTGAAATCCGGCAATTCATTCCCTCTTGCCAGAGAAAATGCTTTAGCCGGTCTGAATATCATGGACAAAGAAAGACTTCATGAAATACTTTCATCCTCCAATAACATACTTGGCATTGAATACCTTAAAGCTATAAAAAGAAATGCCTGCCATATGAAGGCCTATACTTACAAACGTGAAGGAATGGGATATAAAGAAACCTTCGACAGCGTAAGTGACAATGTAGAAGCCGTCGAAGGTATGGGTGATACTGCCTTTGCTTCCGCTATAGCCCTTCGAGAGGAAGTTTACAAGACCCTATGCGATAATGATGATGAGGCAAGAAACAGGATACTTTCCAATATGCCTCAGCCATCAGCAGATATCTTCTTTAAAGCTCTGGAAAACAAAGCTCCTGTATTCACTGAAGATTTTGATATATATTTTAATACTAAGTTTAACCAGTTGCTCTCTGAAGCTTCTTACAACAAAAGAGAGGCAGCCGAAAGGCTTATGGAATATGAAGGTTTTACAGAAAATATCGCTAACAGGCTTATCAATAAGTATGAGAAATTTATGGGAATCACTGAGATCATTGAAAGCGTTAAAGATAAATCAGTGACATATACTGCCATTGCCCGTGCTATTTTCCATTTTATTCTTAATCACAAACTTATTAAAAACGACTTTACTAACATAGTTAACTCTTCTCCTGACCAGCTCAGTCAGGAAGTAGACGGAATGACTATTTACGACCCTGACCTTGATCCTGAACTTATCATTGAAGGTCTTGATCAGGAGGAAGACGATATTTCATATATACGTATCCTCGCCTGCGATGACAAGGGAAAGGAGTATCTTTCACAGATACGCAAGACCTGTAAAGTTCCTCTTATAACTAAAACAGCAGGTTTCGAAGAGCTTCTTAAAGATGATATATTCGCTGCGGATCTTTACAATCTTGCGATCTGGGATGCTTATGGCACGGATATGCCTGATGAATTCCATAAAGGTATCTATATAAAAGACAGCGGTTTTACCGGTGAAAAATTATAACTATATTTCTAATGAATTGCACCCCGAATGTTAAACAAAACATTCGGGGTGCAATTCAAAGCTGGTGCTTTATATTTCGTATATGCTTATTTCTCTTATTTAAAAATCTCATTTGTGCAAATAGAAAATCTGTTCATTAATAAGCATTTTTAATCATCTTTGTCATAGAATCTAAGTCCATCTTCTCCAATAATATATTTCATATCCACAGTTCCCGTATCTCCATATCTATGCTTAGCTATGATAATTTCCGCCTTTTTTTGAGTATCATCAGAATGACAGTAATCTTCCCTATATAGAAACATTATCAAATCAGCGTGTTATCCAGCTGCAGAAGATTCTGCCAGATCACTTAATCTTGGATGCTTATTAGGATTCTCACAGTACATTAGCTTAAGATAATCAATTATTACCATATCTAGTTTTCTACTACTGTTTTTTTCAAATTCTCGGCATTTCATCTCAATCTGACCTACTGTGATTGCAGGAGTATCATCTATCAATAAATCCCTGTTACTGAGACTACCTTTTGCATCTTCACTTGTTGGATTGATACACTGCAAACGACCTATTACTTGTTCATTAGACATTTCGAGCGAAAAAATGCTACTGTTTTCTCTTCATGCAGAACAACATTACTAATTATGTTTAGCCCAAATGATGTTTTACCCACACCTGGCCTGCTTGCAATAAGATATAAATTGATGGTTTAAATCCGCAAATAACATTATCAATACAGTGCCAACCACTTAAAATTGCAATATCACTATCTTTTTTTGCTATGTATCGAAGAATTAATAACATTTTTATTATCTTCCACTATTAATTTCCTACTTGGTTTTTCGCATTTAATATCCATCGTTATCTCCTACATATTTAGAGGACTTTACCAGTCATATATTTTTATCAATAGAATTCTTATAAGATATACATACTTATCTCATTCATCTTATATAATGAACGATGGGAATATTTTTACACATGCCCCTTATACTCTTTTGTGAATTATGTCCATTTGACTTTTTTACAGAAATTTTGCCCTCATCTTACTGAAATTAATAAAACCTTAACTATCCAAATTCCGCTTAAGCTTTTATGACGAAAAAATTAGCGAGCCTGCTGATTTTTTCTATCAGTAGCTCGCTCTCAAAAAAGAAAAAATGACTATCATAATTCTGAGGTATATATACAACAAAATACTTGCTAGCTATTTTTGCAATACCTTAATTCTTAAAACTATGGATCGGTGCAGGGATCCTGCCCTCTCTGTTTACAAAAGCATCACATGAAAACTTATTGACAGGCATGATCGGAGCGTATCCCAACAGGCCTCCAAACTCGACCTTCTCTCCAACGCCCTTACCGATGACAGGTATGATCCTTACTGCAGTAGTCTTCTGATTGATCATGCCGATGGCAGATTCATCCGCAATGATGCCCGCAATAGTTGTTGCCTTAGTATCACCCGGGATCGCTATCATATCAAGACCAACCGAACAAACACAGGTCATTGCCTCAAGTTTTTCAATAGTCAATGCGCCGGCCTCAACTGCATCGATCATTCCCTGATCCTCCGATACAGGTATAAAAGCACCTGAAAGACCACCTACATATGATGAAGCCATAACACCGCCCTTCTTTACCTGATCATTCAGAAGCGCAAGTGCAGCCGTAGTTCCCGGCGCTCCGGCATATTCCAGTCCTATCTCTACGAGAATATCTGCAACACTGTCTCCTATCGCAGGTGTTGGCGCAAGCGAAAGATCTATAATGCCAAATTCTACATTAAGTCTCTTAGCCGCTTCCTGAGCCACAAGCTGACCTATTCTGGTGATCTTGAAGGCTGTCTTTTTTATAGTTTCACATAATACCTTGAAACTCTCGCCACGTACTTTTTCAAGCGCTGCTTTAACAACTCCAGGACCGGAAACACCTACATTTATAATGCAGTCTTTCTCTGTAACACCGTGAAAAGCTCCCGCCATAAATGGATTATCATCCGGTGCGTTGCAGAGTATAACAAGCTTGGCACAGCCAATAGAATCATTTTCCTTCGTCAGCTCTGCTGTATCCTTGACTATTTCTCCCATAAGACGGACTGCGTCCATATTGATACCTGTTTTGGTAGATCCGACATTAACTGATGAGCAGATAAGCTCCGTCTCTTTCATTGCCTGCGGGATAGATCTTATAAGCAATTCATCCGCTTTAGTCATTCCCTTTGAGACCAAAGCTGAATAACCACCGATAAAGTTTACGCCGATCTCATGAGCCGCTCTGTCTAATGTCTTTGCTAATTTAACGAAATCTTCAGGTGTTTTGGCACTGGCGCCGCCAACAAGTGCGATCGGAGTAACAGAAACTCTTTTATTTACGATCGGGATCCCAAATTCATCTCCGATCTCATCTCCAGTTTTCACGAGATCTCCCGCAAGTCTGGTGATCTTGTTATAAACATTTTCACAAGTCTTATCGATGTCTGAATCAATGCAATCAAGAAGAGAAATACCCATTGTAATGGTCCTTACATCAAGGTTTTCCTGCTCGATCATTTTATTCGTTTCATTGACTTCTAAGATATTAATCATTTCTTCTCCTTATACACACTAACTATTAAACCAGAACCATCAGATCCTGTGCATCATATCGAAAATCTCTTCTTTCTGACATTTAACAACGACGCCTATATCCTCACCGATCTTTTCAAGGTCATTACTTACCTGATCGAATGGCTTGTTAGATCTCTCAATATCAACGATCATCATCATATTGAAGAAATCATCAATTATGGTCTGTGAAATATCAAGGATATTAATATCAGTATCCGCAAGGTATGAGCACACCTTAGCGATAATACCAACTGTATCTTTTCCAACTACAGTAACTACGCACTTCTTCATAATTGCCTCCCAGCTTTAATTAATATCTATAATAAATGACGGTTCTTCCCTGCCTGCAACAGCAATTCTAAAATCTGACGACTTATACTTATTGTCTGCGATGTCGATCTCCTGCTTCACAGTTTCGTAAGCAAGTCTGTCATAATTATTATCCTTGCTGAGATGTCCTAAAAGTATGCCCTCCACGTTATCATTGAGAATTTTACTGATCAGCTGACCGGATGATTCATTTGATAAATGTCCATGATCACTGAGGATACGACGCTTCAGTTCGTAAGGATAGGGGCCTACCTGGAGCATCTTTATATCATGATTAGCCTCCGCAAGAAAGGCTCTGCAGCCCGACATTTCCTCCACTATCTCATCGTCATAGATCCCCAGATCCGTAATAATGCCTATCTTAGCCTTCCCGTCAGAGACAGAATAAGCAACAGGATCTGCTGCGTCATGTGAAATAGGAAACGCTCTTATGATCAGATCTCCTACGACCAGATCTTCTTTCTTATTGATAGCATGAAGCAGCCCCTCCGGAATCTCACCTACAGATGAGGAACTTTTCATAGCATTAAGGGTTCCGTCGGTCCCATAGAAATCAATTCCGTCTTTTCTAAGCACCACCCCTGCACCCTTGATATGATCAAGATGCTCATGCGTTAAAAAAACTGCATTGATATCTCCTATAGACAGATCAGCTTTTTTTAATCCTTCACAGATCTTTTTACGGCTTACACCAGTATCTATTAGAAGATGTGTGTTATTGGATCCTATATAGATACAATTACCACTGCTTCCGCTGGCGATAGTCATCATTCGCATACTAACTTCCCCTTAATTAAACGCCATACTACCAAAAAATATTAAGTATGGCAATTAAATTATATATTTTTTTCAGTATTTATAAGTTCCTTCAGAGCTTCGGCAAATTCGATGGTTAAAAGCTGCCCTTCATCGTTATTTATTATTACCCATGGCAGTTTATTCTTATACTTTTCCAAAGCATTCGTCTTATCGAGCAGCCTGTTATTAAAAGCCACTTTCATTTTAAAATACCTGTCTCTGATCCGTTCATCTGTCAACTGAGATCCTAAGATCCCGTCAACGCGTTCCTCGGAATATCCTCTGTCCCTCATGACTCTCTGTTTTCTAAGCTCTTCTGATGAATAAACATACCAGATCTCATCACAGAATGTGTCATAATGATCATCCAAAAGCAGCGCTGCCTCTATGAAATATATCTCTTTTCCCTCTTCCGCTTTTATATTTATATCCTCCAAAATGGCATTCTTCACTGCCGGATGCACAAGACCATTTAAAACGACACGTTTGTTTTTCTCCTTAAAGACAATATCTCCAAGTTTTTTTCTGTCGATCTCGCCATCTTCCCGCAAAATATCCTGACCAAACATAAATACCGTCTTTTCATAGCCTATCTCACCCTTTTTCATAAGGCGTCTGGCGACCTCATCAGCTTTAATGACCGCAACGTTTGGAAAATCTTCAAGAAGTGACAGCAGAGTTGATTTTCCGGCTCCAACTCCGCCGGTAATGCCAATAACTTTCATAATATACATATTCCCCGATTAAAATTTAATATTAGTAGATTGTAATCTATTCTTTAATGGGCTTCAAGCCAATTTTTACCCTCATTGATATCAATTGTCAGAGGCACTTTGAGTTCAACTGCATTTTCCATAGAGTCACGAATGATCTCCTCAACTCTGTCCTTTTCATCCATGGCCGTTTCAACAAGTATTTCATCATGCACCTGCAGGATAAGCTTTGATCTGAGTCCTTCTTTTTTAAGCGCATTATAAACTTTTATCATAGCAATCTTCATAATATCAGCTGCAGTACCTTGTATAGGTGCATTCATAGCAACTCTTTCCCCAAATGAACGGAGGTTGAAATTCTTAGATCTAAGTTCTGTAATAGGCCTTCTTCTCTTAAATAAAGTCACCGAATAACCTTTTTCTTTCGCATCTTTTACAAGACCATCGAGAAATTCCTTAATAGCCGGATATGTCTTAAAATAATTATCAATATAGGCCTTAGCCTCTTTTACAGAGATACTCAGACCTTTTCCCAGTCCGAATGATGATATGCCATATATGATGCCAAAATTCACAGCCTTCGCATTACGCCTCTGCTCTGGAGTTACCTGATCAAACGGAACTCCGAATACCTGCGAAGCTGTTATAGTATGAATATCTCTTGCAGACCTGTAGGCCTCTATAAGCTTCTTATCCCCTGATAAATGCGCCAGAACTCTGAGTTCGATCTGTGAATAATCCGCATCTATAAATACACATCCATCTTTAGGAATAAATACTTTTCTTATTTTTCTTCCGATCTCCATTCTTACCGGAATATTCTGCAGGTTCGGATTGGTAGAAGAAAGACGCCCCGTTGCTGTAACAGTCTGATTGAAATCTCCATGTATCCTTCCGTCTGTCTCAATAAAACCATACAGGCCTTCTGCATAGGTGGATTTAAGCTTAGTAAGTGTTCTGTACTCTATGATAGCCTCTGCGATCCTATGGTCCGGTGCAAGCATTTCGAGTACTTCCGCCGCTGTCGAATAGCCTGTTTTAGTCTTCTTGCCATGTGGAAGTCCTAATTTTTCAAACAGTATCCCTCCGAGGACCTTAGGCGAAAGAATATTAAATTCTTCTCCTGCAAGCTCGTATATCTCCCTTTTCAGAGCTTCTATACTTTCCGTCAGATCTTCGCCATATTGCTTAAGCGCTTCTTTATCAACACCTATTCCTTCCTTTTCAATGGATGCCAGTACACTGATCAGCGGCTTCTCTATATCAAGATAAAGATCCCTCATATCCTCCTCATCCAGTTTATCAAGAAGCATATCTCCCAATTTAAAAGCAATGTACGCATCCAATGCCCCGGCCTGTTTCAAATCATCTTTTAATTCCTTGAATCCGGGCAGGCCTGCTCCCAGAAATGTATTTGCCAGATCTGAATATGTATACTCTCCTGCCAGCGGGTTAATTAAATATCCGACAAGAGCCACATCCGTAAAAACATCCGTTTCTTCATCCTCAGGATATTGAAGGGCCGGAATGGCCTCCTTCAGGTCATTTATATATATCTTTCCGGGATCGCTGCATTCGGATGCCAGTTTGATTATTTCCGTACATTTATTCTGCAGATAATCTCCATCGATATCTCCAACGATGCCTATATGTACTGCCCTTCCATCCTCCCATGCAAGTGAGATCCCCGCAGGGTATTCTCCATTTAAAAATGCAAAGATATTTTCACCCGCCTCCATTTTTTCAATGGATATGCCTACAGATCTGCCGGATCTGATGGTATCTTTAAATTTATCCACAGCCTCTTCTGCCTGTGATATATCTGATGGATAAAAAATTTCCGGCATAACGAATCTGCTTAATTTATCTTCCTTATCAAATCTGTTAAGCATGGTCTTGAAGTTATACTTTGAAAATAGCGCATATGAATCCGGATTGAAAAAATCTCCAACATGCGCATCTTTGACCTGAAAATCAAGATCAACATCCGTATCGATCTCAGCCAGCTTATACGATATCTTTATTGAATCAACGCCGGCCTCCATCTTCTTACGAAGCCCATCAGGCTTAAGATCTTCAATATGGTCTATAACATTCTCAAGAGTATGATATCGGGCAACGACCGGCGCTGCTGTTTTGGGTCCAACTCCCTTTACACCCGGAATATTATCTGACGAATCCCCCATTATGGCCTTAAGGAGAATAAACTCATGAGGACTTACACCAAACTCCTCTTTAATATCTTCAGGCGTATAATTAACAACAGTAGTCTGCCCCCTGCTGGTTTTAGGATTCTTCATAGTAATGTTTTTGTCAACGAGCTGAAGAAGGTCCTTATCTCCGGAAACTATGGTAACCGGCCTGCCATCACCGGCATAAGATTTCGCCAGCGTTCCTATGATGTCATCAGCTTCAAATCCCGCTTTCTCTATGACAGGAATATTCATTGATCTCAATATATCCTTGATAAGCGGTACCTGGATCTTAAGTTCCGGATCCATTGGCTTTCTTGTTCCCTTATATCCATCATACATCTTATGCCTGAAGGTAGGTTCTGACACATCAAATGCAACAGCCAGGTATTCCGGTTTTTCTTCATCAATAAACTTGAACATAATATTTAAAAAACCGTATAAAGCCCCTGTGGGCGTCCCATCTTCCCCTGTAAGCGCCGGCAATCCGTAGTAAGCTCTGTTTAAAATACTATGACCATCTATTAGCATTAATTTTTCATTCATAAGCACCTGACTTCTCCCTGCTGATTTCTGTATTGTTCCATTATAATCTAGACCGGCCCATATTGCTAACTCTATTTAAATGAATTATTATGAAATAACTTTGATAGATTTTGATAGATGAGGTAAGACTAATGCTTTTCAGAAATCCTTTTAAAAATTTTCATAAGCTTGACTGGACTATATGGCTGTCATCTATTACCCTCCTTCTAATTACATTTATAGTTTGGGGAAAAAGTGATCCAATGGTCATTACGGCAACTCTGACAGGTGTAACCGGTCTTATCTTTATTGCAAAAGGTGATTTCTGGGGACATATCTGTACCATTATATTTTCCCTTCTTTACGGCATCTCTTCTTTGTCTTCTCACTATTACGGTGAATTTATCACTTACGTTTTTATGACGCTTCCTATGGCTATAGCAGCTCTGATCAGCTGGATAAAGAATCCTTATAATGATAATGACCGTAATGAAGTCAGAATAGGAAATATGACCCCAAAAAAGATCTCTATCCTTGTTATACTCACTTGCGGAACGACATTTGCCTTCTTTTTTATTCTGCGTCATTTCAATACCGCCAATCTGCTCTTCTCAACGATATCTATAGCTACCAGCTTCCTTGCTGTAGGTCTTACAGCCTTCAGAAGCCCTTATTACGCGATCGCTTATATGGCAAATGACATAGTTCTTATAATACTCTGGTCTATGGCCAGCGCAAATAATCCGGGATCTGTCCCTTACATAATCTCCTTCTCTATTTTTTTGTTTCAGGACTTTTACGGCTATATGTCATGGCAGAAGATGAAAAAACGACAGAAAATATAAAAGTAAGAAAATAATTGATTTATAATAAGGGCTATGATAAACTGTTCTAGTCGCGCGGATGTGGCGGAATGGCAGACGCAGCAGACTCAAAATCTGCCGGTGGTGACATCGTGTGGGTTCGACTCTCACCATCCGCATTTACCTTTAGCACTCAAGCCCCTATTTATGCGGGTTTGAGTGCTATTTTTTATTGTTTATTTTAAAAATACGCTAATTATGCGCTAATTTTTACAATATAGACAGACAAAAATAAATCCCCGAAGCAATTGTCCGGGGATTTTTATATTCTTAGCTCCGCATAAGGCACTAGGATTAGTCTGCGAATGCGGTATATAGCATAGCATTTTACTGTTTTGCTTAATTATTACTTGTTATAACATAGCGTTTTCCTTATTTGCAGTTGTAAACTTAGTAGTGATATGAGTTATCCCACCTCGTTCTTTTATTTCTTTTTGTATTTTCTCTGCTATTCTTCCACCCGCTGAGTTACTCTCAAACCTACACTGTTGTACTTTATGTCTAATTAGTATCTCAACTAGTCTAGCGTCAACTGTTTCGGGTAGTCCATCATCACATATCATATCTACGATATAATGGTCTAACCCGTATACATAATCTATAATCAGTACTGCAAAGTCACTTCCTTGATCTTTAGTATCACATACACCTAAAATAGCATCAGGCACACCTTTTGGTAATTCAAAATATCTTCTCAATTCATCTTTATGATAAAGTAATCCTTCACGTTCTATAGGTTCATTCATATACAACGCTTTCCAGCTTATATCATCCATAAATAATCACCGACTGGGTCAAATATTCTCAAGCACTCATCATACACGCCCCTTATAAAAGAATTAGAATGAGACCCGGTAGTATAGCATTTAAGAAAGATCACGAAGAACTATATAACCAGTATAGAAAAGAAATAGCCGCTAAGCGATTCACTGTAGCGTAATTACACACGGAATATATTATACATAACCTATTTTATATGTATGCCAATCAATGTAACATATGGTACATTTATAGTAGACACAGAAAGACCTTACAAGGAGGTATTATTATGTTATTGATTATATTTTTATTAATAATTGCTGGCGCCATGTTGCTATACGGAATACTTAATTGTTTTGATAAAGCAGAAATAAAACACCCTTTAAGAGTAGCACTGATAATATTATACATTGCATCGTTACCCTTCCAGTTATTACTTGTCATAGCTAGAAAAAGTAAATAAATCAGATACGCCGCCCATTTTGGGCGGTTTTTTTATTGTCATAAACTGCTAAATAATTGATTAGATATGTCGTTATAACCGCTCACAATCAATTCTAAGTAATGAATATGTTGTCTTAATCATTCCATCACTACGATGTACTGTTGCAGATAATCCGTACTTGTGTCGAGCATTCAGATTCCCTAGAACTTTTCTATACATTGTTAAACTACTTGTAGTGCCTGAAACGTTATGGCACTCATCAACTATAATTACATCCCATGTATCTCTAAACTGTATAAGGTCAATCTTGAGGGGCAGTACCTGACGGTAAGGCGCAGTATGCGGTACAACGGGACAAGACACAAGACGGAAGTAGGAACGACCAAACGGAGCAAAGTCCGCACCGTGGACTTCTGCGACACCCTTGCTGAAATACTGAAAACCGCAATGCTGGAGCAGCACAAAAACCGTTTCCGATACGGAGAGTTATATCATCTGAATTACTGCAAGACGGTAAAGGAAAAATGGCTTACTTATTACGAGGTATATTCTCTCCAAAGAAGCGAAGATGTTCCCGAAGATTACAAGGAATTATCCTTTGTCTGCTTAAAGCCCGACGGTTCCTTCGTCAGTGCGTCGGCGGTAGGTCAGATGTGTCAGAAGGCAAAGAAAACGGTGGAGGGACTTGAGGACTTCCATTTCCACACACTCCGTCACACCTACACAAGCAACCTCTTATCCGTCGGTGCAAAACCAAAGGACGTACAGGAGCTTTTAGGTCACTCGGACGTAAGTACCACGATGAATATTTACGCTCACGCTACAAGGGAAGCGAAGCGAACTTCCGCAAGACTGCTTGATAAGGTGGCCGGGTAAGCATAAAAAATTTTCCCTTGTTTCGGCTCATAAGGGCAAAAAACAAGGGAAAATACATAAAATATGATGATGCAACAGGCGAAAAGCCTTGAAAATACAGTGTTTTTAGAGATATTGAGTTTTTAATATTAATTTGCTACATGTCTGATAGTAGTTATAGTCATCATATTTACCGGTGCTATCTGAACTGTCTGGCCTTCATATGGCGCGTGGATGACCCTGCCGCCGCCAATATAAATAGCTACATGTCCCGGGTAACATACGATATCTCCTGGCTGTGCTTCAGAAAGAGAAACCCCATATCCTACACCTGCCTGATCATAAGATACTCTCGGAATGCTTATCCCGTTTTCTCTATATACATACTGTACGAAACCTGAACAGTCAAATCCTGAAGGCGACGTACCGCCCCATACATATGGAACACCTATATATCTGTATGCCGATGCTACTATTCCTGAACCTGAATTATTAGAATAATCCGGCTTAGGTGCAGGCGTTTCAGGCTGTGCTGGAGCCTGTTCTTCCTGCTGTTCCGGAGCTTCCGGCTGCACCTGCTCCTCAGGCTGAGCTGTCTGCGCAGGCGCTTCAGGCTGAGGATCTGGTACGATATTGGCCTCGTTTAATGTCGTAGATGATATAATACCGTTAGACACATTGGCCACAGCAAGTGAGTTATCTGTTTTCGTACTTGGAGCAGATGATGAGACTGCAACTGCACTGGCTCTTTCTGCAGACTTCCTTATCGCTGCCTCCTGTGCTGATGCGATCTGGGAGTCAAGATCAGAAACTACTGATTTTTTAGATTCGATCAGCTGATTGAGCTCTGCTATCTTTGACTTTGCTTCCTCTCTGGAAGCCTGAAGATCTTCCATCTCCTTGGTAAGTTTATCATCCAGAGCTTTGATATCTTTCGTCGTTGAGTCTAAAGCTGCAAGCTCTGATCTGTCATATTCATATATCTTCTGATAATACTCAGTCGTATTCAATGCCTGGCTTATGTCACTAGAAGCAAGGATAGCCTCAGTCATATCGGCTCTCTGATTCTCATACATGTACTGAACTCTCAGCTTCATCTTTTCATACTGATCTTTCTGCTTATCCTGAGCAGATGAAAGATTGACCTTATTCTGAGCTATCTGGTCATTAAGATCTGAAGCCTGCTGTTCCATATCTCCTATCGCAAGCATAAGATCAGTGAGCTGATTCTGTAATGATGAAACTTCTAATTGCGTCTGACTCTTTTCATCCTGCAATGCATCAACATCTGAAGCAAAGACCGGAGTTACGAAAAGCGTGCTGGCCACACCAGCCATTGCAAGCACTCTCAATATTCTGTTTCTATTTTTACTGTGTTTCATTAAAAACCGCCTTTGATTTATTACGAATTTGTTACTTATTTTTTACAACATTTGTCACATTATATATTCTTTTTTCTGTAAAATCAAGTAAATCATGTAATAATTGATAAAAAATATATTAAATATGTTACAGAAAAATTTCTTAAATGACAGTTAATTTCTGTTTACTTTCTTATATGCATCTGCCATGTCTTTCATTTCACGCGCATTTTTAATCACCGTATCAGTGATCTGACTTCCGCCAAGGAGCCGGGAAAGTTCTTTCACACTCTCCTCTTCGGAAAGTCTGTTTATATCAGTAATTGTCTTTCCATTATTTACTGTCTTTGCGATGAGAAAATGATAGTCCGCCATAGCAGCTATCTGAGGCAGATGTGTGATACATATGATCTGCCTGTCATCCGCCAGCTCTGCCATCTTCTCTCCTACTCTCTGAGCTGTCCTTCCCGAAATACCCGTGTCTATCTCATCAAATATAAGGGTCTCGACAGAATCGTGCTTTGCAGCTACAGTTTTTATAGCCAGCATGATCCTTGAAAGTTCTCCGCCTGAAGCGACCTTGTCTAAAGCTTTTAGATCCTCACCGGGGTTGGTTGACATAAGATATGAAACACGGTCTCCGCCGGCAGGTCCGAAATCTTTTGTTCTTTCGACTCTGATCTCAAACCTTATGTCATTGAAATTAAGGTCTCTTGCCGCTTCGGTAATTAACACCGATAGCCTTTCAGCGCTGTCTCTTCGCATAGAGCTTATTTTGTCAGACATATCCTTCATTTCTTTTTCCATTGATACAATGCGTTCTTTCAGCTCACTGACGGCAATATCTGCATTTTCTATAAGCTGAAGCTTTCTGTATGATTCATCCAGTACATATAATAATCCTTCTACATCCGTATTATATTTAGACTTTAAGTGATTATACAGATCCAGACGTCTGCTGATAAGACTGAACTCCTCTTCATCCATCTCACATTCGTCAGCATAATCAGAAAGATCTCTGGCAACGTCTGCAATAATCGTGTCTGCATCGCTAAGTGATGAATAAATATCGGCCAGTCTGTTATCGTAGGAAGCTATATCTCCAAGGTTCTTTAAAGCCTGGGCCATGGTGTCTGACGCATTCTCATTTCCATATGAGAGAAAATCAAGAGCCCTGGACAATCCTTCCATTATTTTCTGTGAATTTTCTCCAATAGAAAACTTCTCTTCCAGCTCGGCGTCCTCTCCTGCCTTCAGATCCGCCTCCTCAAGCTCTTTGATCTCGTATCTTAAAAGGTCGAGTTCCCTCTCCCTCGCGGCCTCATCAACATCAAGGGAAGTCAGCTCTGACACGCAAGCTCTATATAAGTCATACATATCCTTCATTGATCCGAGTTTATCTCTATACCCTTCGCTGGAGAAGGAATCTACAAGTTCCATTTGATTTTCTTCCTTCAGCAGAAGGAGATTATCCCTCTGTGCATGCAGATCCAGAAGAAAGGGGGCTATTTCCTTGACCTGACCGGCTGAAGCGTTTATTCCATTGATCTTAAACTGTGAACGCCCAGAAAGAATCTTTCGCTGAATAATAACATCACCGCCTTCAATGTCCTCAACACCAAGTTCTTCAAGCCTGGCAAGGATGTCTTTGTCTGAAAAATAAAAAGAAAGCTGAGTAAGGGCATGATCCGCACCCTCTCTCACAATATCGCCCGGAGTTCTAAGCCCCAGCGCTATAGCTATAGACCCGAGAATAATCGACTTACCCGCACCTGTCTCACCTGAAAGGATGGTAAGTCCATTTTCAAAGTCTATATCTATCTCATCAATAAGAGCAATATTTTTAACATGAAGATTTGTTAACATATCATTCCAATCCTTTAAAATTAACGTTTCAATTCAGAATTGATCTTGCCCATCATAGATACTGCCGCTTTTTCGCTTGATGTAGCCACCATAATGGTATCATCACCTGCAATAGATCCTATCTCCTCCTCATAGCCAAACGCATCTATCGCCGCACATACTGCACTTGCCATACCTGATACTGTCTTTATAACAAGCAGGTTCTGTGCCGGGGTCATAGAAACAAAACCCTCTCTCAACACATTTTCATATTTTTCATTGAGTGATGAATCGGAGGACTGGTAGACCACATACTTTTGCTGCCGTCCGTCTACACTTGTTTTAGTGAGCTTCAATTCTCTTATGTCTCTTGAGACTGTGGCCTGGGTAACGTTAAATCCCGCCTTATTAAGAGCGTCTGCCAGTTCCTCCTGAGTCCCGATATTTCTGTTTTTAATTAGTTCTATGATCTTGTTGTGTCTTTCTGATTTCATTTTTTCTCCATCCAGGTTAAATAAATAAAACTTTCAGATAAAGCATTGTCTGATCTTCTGTAAGAAACTGATCTTGTTGGTTTTAATAAAGATAGCTGATTCATGGAACCTTCTTATAACGATCCTGTCTCCCGGCTTAAGCGGACAGCTTGTTTCTCCATCGTATGCCAATGTTCTCTCTTCCCCCAGTCTTTTCTTATCTGTCATTTCAATATTGATCTCATCTTCATAATCAAGCAGAATACTTCTTGAAGTAACTGTATGAGGACAGATAGGAGTGATCATAAGCATTTTTGCCTTAGGCTGGATAAGCGGTCCTCCTGCTGACATTGAATAAGCTGTTGAGCCCGTGGCCGTTGCGATAATAACACCATCGGCAACATATGAATTTAAAAATTCGTTATTTACGGAGATATCAAAGTCTATAACCTTAAGTCCGCCGCTCCTCGTGATGACAATATCGTTTAATGCAAAATTTTCATATACCATTTCCTGTCCGCGATAGACCTGTCCGTATATCATCATACGAGTATCAAGCTCGTATTCGTTGGCAATGAACTTATCTATGGATTCAAATATCGTTTCCATAGTTGCATCCGTTAAAAACCCCAATGTCCCTATGTTAACTCCCAGAATAGGGATCTGAAGCGCATGAAGATCTCGTGAAGCCTGTAAAATAGTTCCATCTCCACCCATGGCAATAATACAGTCCGTGCCTTCAGGAACATCATCCGGATTAGAATAAAGATACCTCGTACCCTTCAGACTATTATCGTCTCTTGGATGTATTGCATACTCCATTCCAAGTGATCCCAGGTAATCTCCTACCTTCTTTGTAATTGAACCATCCGGATCCTTCATTTGATTTGCCAATAAATAAAATTTCTTACTTTTCATTTTATCCTCATCTTACCTGTCCAATTCTCCATGTGCCTGTTCTACGATTTCAACGATAGAGAATGGGAATACAAAGTCTTTTTTTATCTCATCATTTTCACTGATATCAAACTCTGCGTTATTTTTTAAATGCAGCAGATATTCAATATTGCCCTCCGGCCCGCGTATCGGAGAAAATGAGAGTTCGATGGGATCTAAGCCTATCGAAACTGTAAAGCTGCAGATCCTCTCTATTACTTCTATATGCACTTTCTTATCTCTTACCACACCATGCTTGCCGACCTGTTCCCTTCCTGCTTCAAATTGAGGCTTGATCAGGCAGACCATATCAGCATTGTCTTTCAGCAAAGACTTCACCGGTTCCAGTATTTTAGTAAGAGATATAAAAGAAACATCCGTGCCTGCAAAATCCAGATCATCTTCTATATCTTTTTTCTCAATATAACGGACATTGAACTTCTCCATACACACAACTCTCGGATCATTTCTAAGCTTCCAATCAAGCTGTCCATGTCCCACATCCACAGAATAGACCTTCGATGCCCCATTTTGCAGCATACAGTCGGTAAATCCTCCTGTTGATGCTCCTATATCCATACACACCTTATCAGAAAGAGCAATATCAAATTCCTTGATCGCCTTAGCAAGTTTTAACCCGCCTCTGCTTACGAAAGGCAGTTCTTTTACTCTTACATCTATATCACAGTCTTCTGAAAACATGCTTCCTGCCTTGTCTTCCTTCTGACCATCAACGTAGACATTGCCCGACATAATAACTGCCTTTGCTTTTTCTCTTGACTGACTGAGTCCTCTGGACACCATGAGAACATCTAATCTTTCCTTTTTCATTACTTATCCTTATCTGTTTCGATTCCGGTAATATTGTTATATGCCGACTTTACCCTCATGAGCACTGATTCCGTATCTATCTTAGCTTCAGAAAAAAGAAGCTTAACATTGCCATGTTCAATGTAATCATTTGGCAGTGCGATCGGCAGGACTTCTACTTTTACATCCGAAGTCATGACATATTCACATACATGCTCACCGAAGCCACCTGATAACACATTTTCTTCCAATGTAACTATAAGCTTATGTTCCCTGCTCAGTTCTTTTATCATAGCTCTGTCCAGAGGCTTCACGAACCTCGCGTTAACGAGCGTTACGTTCCAGCCTTCCTCTTTCAGCCTATTTCTTACCGAAATAGCGATCTCTATCATCCTGCCTACAGCCACAAGAGCTATGTCTTTTTCCTTGTAGATCATCTCCGATCTGCCTATAACGATCGGAGCATTGAATTCCTCAAGTGTCGAAGAAGCCTTACCTGACGGATATCTTAATGCAATCGGTCTGTCGAACTTCTCTATAGCAAATTCCATAGCCGCTTCCAGCTCCTTGCCATTTTTAGGGGCAAAAATCGTCATCCCCGGAATAGCCGAAAGAAAGGAAAGATCAAAGATCCCCTGATGGGTCTCTCCGTCACTTCCTACAAGTCCCGCATGATCAAGCGCAAAAATAACTTTCAGATTCTGGATACATACATCATGCAAGACCTGGTCGAAGGCTCTCTGAATAAATGAAGAATACACCCCGAAGACAGGGATCATTCCTCCTGCCGCAAGACCTGCCGCAAACGTGGCAGCATGTTCTTCTGCTATCCCTACATCAAAGTATCTGTTTGGAAACTCTTTTGAAAAACGTTTAAGACCTACACCATCCGGCATAGCTGCAGTTATTCCCACGATCTTTTTATTTTTTTCCGCCATCTGACATATCTTTTCGGAAAATACGCCCGCATATGTCAATACTTTTTTTTCAGCTACAGCTTTACCTGTAGCTACATCAAAAGGTGAGACTCCGTGATATGAATCCGGCTTTCTCTCTGCGGGCGCGTAGCCCTTGCCTTTTTTTGTTTTTACGTGCACAAGGACCGGTCCGTTTACTCTTGAAGCCGCATTAAATGTTTTTACCAGTCTGGAGATATCATGCCCGTCTACCGGTCCAAAATATGTGATCCCCAGACTCTCCACGATCTGTCCCGGCATAAGCTTCATCTTCAGGTTATGCTTGGTCCTTTTAAGACGGCTGGCGATCTTCTCACCTCTTGGCATATGAGAAAGATTAGTCTTGAGTCTTTCTTTCAATTCTGCATACTTATCAGATGTTCTGAGTTCATTTAAAACATTTGAGATCGCTCCGACATTTTCGGCTATGGACATTTCATTGTCGTTTAAAACGACCATAAAATTTCTTTTTATTCTTGCAGCATTATTCAGAGCTTCAAAGGCCATTCCTCCCGTTAAAGCTCCATCACCGATGACTGAGATCACCTTGTAGCTGTCTCCTGCAATATCCCTTGCTGTAGCAAAACCCAGGCCTGCCGATATAGATGTTGAACTGTGTCCCGTATCAAACACATCTGAATCCGATTCACATCTCTTCGGAAATCCGCTCATTCCCCCGAATTTACGAAGTCTGGTAAATCCATTTTTTCTTCCTGTTAATATCTTGTGCGTATAGGACTGATGTCCCACATCCCATATGATCTTATCATCCGGAAAATCACAGACAAGATGAAGAGCCATAGTAAGCTCAACAACACCCAGATTAGAAGCCAAGTGTCCTCCAGTCTTGCTTATATTTTCTATGAGAAACCTTCTTATTTCAGATGCAAGCGCCGGATATTCAGAAGATTTGATCTTTTTTATGTCATTGGGTTTACTAATCCTGTCTAGTATCATATCTTACTTCTTTCTGGTAACCATATAATTTAACAGATCCATTAAAAATTCATTGTCTGAAATGCTTTTTAAAATATTCTCAGCCTTGTCGGAAAACTCCTTAACATCTCTGTCAGCCTTTTCAATGCCATATAGAGTCACATATGTCGTTTTATCATTTTTCTCATCTGAACCTACAGGCTTACCGATCTCATCAACGTCTCCGATCTCATCAAGTATATCATCTCTGATCTGAAAGGCCTTCCCTGTATACTCACCTGCCTGACGGAGCTTTTCAACTGTACTATCATCGGCACCGGCCAGAATTCCGCCTATCATAAAAGATGCTTCGATCAGAGCGCCTGTCTTTAAACGGAAAATAAAATCAAGGTCATCTTCCTTGACAGGCTTTCCGGTCAAATAGACATCCAGACACTGACCCCCGACCATTCCGCGGATCCCTGCTTTTTTCGCAAGTACACAGGCCGCCTTTGCACCGTTCAGATCTCCTGTCTCAACGACAGCATCCAGCATCGTCTCATAAGCAAAGTTAAGGAGTCCGTCTCCCGCAAGGATACCGAAATCCTCGCCAAACTTTGCATGAGTCGTAGGCTTGCCTCGTCTTAACATATCATTATCCATTGCCGGAAGATCATCATGTACCAGAGAATACGTGTGGATAAATTCCATGGCAGCCATAAATGGATAGATATTTTTTTCTCTTTCCCTGCTTCCTCCACAAAGTCGGTATGATTCAAGTATAAGAAGCGGTCTGAGCCTCTTTCCTCCGACTTTTACACTGTAATTCATCGCCTGACCGATACGCTCAAACTTACCATCTTCTCTGACAAGCATACCGTACAAAATGTCATTGATATAATCAACTCTTTCTTTCAGTTCAGATTCAAAATTAGTCATAGTCATGAATTACTCATCTCCATCTGCAATAGATCCTTCAGTAGCTTCAAGTGCATCTTTGATCTCTTCTCCGCTAAGCACTTTTATCTGCTTTTCAACCTTATCAAGGCTGGCATTGCATGCCTGGACAAGCTTGACTCCTTCTTTATAAAGATCAAATGACTGGTCAAGGGAAAGTTCTCCTGACTCCATAGTTTTGACTATTTCCTCCAGTCTGAGAAACTTTTCCTCCAATACATCACCTTTTTTCATGCTTCTTCTCCTTTATAACAGCTCTTGCACTGCCATCTGTAAAATAAATATTCACCGCTTCATCAACTTCAATATCATCTACACTTGAGACCCTCTTGCCTTCCGTGTTCTCGATATATCCGTATCCGCTTGAGAGCAGATTCAGAGGTGATAAAGCATTCAGCTTTCCTGAGACCAATGCAAGTCTTCCCCTTGTCTTTTCCAGATGTCTGCTGATAAAATAGTCGAGCTTTTTTTCTTCATTGATCAGATCTTTTCTGCCGGCTTCAAGGCGATTTCCCATCCTCTCATTAAGCATACGTAACAGATTCTCGAGCCTAAGTTCTTTCTGTTTAAGACTGTTTTCAGGGCTTAATGCTTTCATCTTCAGATCAAACTGCCTGATCTGATTCCTTAATCCTTCGATCCGGGACTGCATTATCGCGGTCAGCTTGTCGTTATAATATTCTATGTCACCAACGATCCTTGACCACTCACAGACTGCTCTTCTGGCTGCATCAGAAGGAGTTGCAGCTCTTTGATCCGCTATAAGGTCCGTTAGCGTATCATCCGTTTCATGTCCCACTGCCGAAACTATCGGTGTTTTAGCCTGAAAAACAGCTTCTGCAACGATTTGTTCATTGAAGGCCCATAAATCTTCTATGGAGCCTCCTCCGCGCCCTATGATAATAACATCCATACCCATCTTATCAAGAACCCGGATCCCTCGAACGATCGATTCCGCTGCCCCATTTCCCTGCACTAATGCCGGGCACAGTATCAGATCAACATATGGATTTCTATCCTTAGATATGTGGATAATATCCTGGATGGCCGCACCTGTCGGTGCCGTTACGATACCTATCCTGCGTGCATATAAAGGGATCTGTTTTTTATATTGAGGTGCAAAATAACCCATTTCAGCAAACTGCTCTTTAAGCTGTGCAATCCTTATATATAAAGCTCCTATTCCGGCCTGTTCCACATCTTTTACTATTATCTGGTAATATCCGCCAACGTCATACACCTCTATGGAGCCTGTCACAACAACACTTAAGCCGTCCTCTAGCTTAAAGGGCGGCTTAGGTGCTGTCTTCCATATAACCGCTTTTATGCTGGATCTTTCATCTTTTAAAGTAAAATACATATGTCCATTGGTATGGTACTTAAAGTTAGAAATTTCACCCTTGATACATATGTTGCTGAGGACAAAATCCCTCTGCATTAAAGACTTTATATAGCGGTTTACTTCCGAAACAGAATATTCTTTCAATTTATTACTCCCGGGTCTGGCTTATAGAAGCAAGGATCCCATTAACAAATGCCGGTGCTGATACTTCACCGTACCTCTTCGTCAATTCAATAGCCTCATTAATTGCAACATTTGTAGGAATGTCATCATCATAAAACATTTCATACACTGCAAGCCTGAGAATCGCAAGTTCTGCCTTACCGATTCTTGTTACTGACCAGCCCTTCGATGCGTTATCGATAAGTCTGTCGATCTCATCGGCCTTCTCTACTACTTTTCTGGCTTTTTCCGAGATATAAGCCATATCATCTTCTGAAAGCTCGATCTTTTCATCATTGTCGCCAGTCAGATTATCAAAATATTTATTTATATTTCCTTCGATCTCACTATCATCATGAAACCATGAACTAAATGTTATTTTAAAAATATTTTCTCTTAACTCAGTTCTTGACAGGGATCTCATAATTATGCATTCTCCAATGATACTTTTGCAATTCTGATATTAACACTTGCTACTTTCAGTGCTGTCATTGTTTCAATGGCAGACTTGACACGATCCTGAACTGTTTTGCACACTTCAGGAATATTATAATCTTCTTTTATTATAAGACTTAAGTCCACATCAACGATGCCGTTTGCCACATGAAGCTTAACTCCTTTGGAAAGTTTCCCTGCACCGAGTCTGCTGACGATCTCATTCCTGATGTTTCCCGCCATCGCCTCAACGCCGTCGACCTCCGTTGCCGCAAGTGCTGCAATGATAACTACTACCTCATCTGAGATTCTGACTTCACCAATATTCACATTTTCCTTAACAGGATAATTAATTGATTTTTTTCTTGAATCTGCCATAAGAGCCTCCTGACCACTACCGAAATTAAATATTAAAAGGCTTGTTTAAGCCGATTATTATTGAATAAATTTATATAATTATAGCCAAATATACAGGTTTATACAATTAAATTTTTTGATGACTTTCTGAAACCTTTATACTCTCACAGAATTATATGACAAATATCATTGAATAAGCTACAATTAATCAAGTTTATTATATCTAGAAACGGAGAAAAATATGAGTTTTTCACTTTCATATAAAAAAGTCATTGAGGTTCTTGAAAAAAACGGACTTCTTTCCGCAACAAATGCGGAGCCTTCCGGGTCAGTTCCTTTTACATCTATCAGCTACGATTCAAGGTATGTTGATAGTGATACCCTTTTCATCTGCAAGGGCGTCCATTTTAAGGAAGACTATTATTTCCAGGCAAAAAATAAGGGGATCAGAGCTTACGTCTCTGAAAGGATCTATGACACTGATACTGTTTTTTTTCAGGTATCAGATGTAAAAAAGGCTCTTTCCGTACTCTCTATAGAATTCTACCAGAGACCTTCTGACTCATTTAAATTGATCGGAATTACAGGAACAGCCGGAAAGACGACAACTACTTATATGATCCATTCTGTTCTTAATGCGGCCGCCGGCCATGAAACAGGTATCATATCAACAAATGAGACCTACTGCGGAGGAGAGCATAAGGAAGCAGAAAACACCACTCCTGAATCTCTAAGGCTTCAGGCACTCTTTTCCGAGGCAAGAGAGCATGATATAGGCTACGTTACTATGGAAGTTTCCTCTCAGGCTTATAGTGTTGACCGCGTTTATGATCAGACCTTCGATATTGGCATATTTATGAATATAGACAAGGATCATGTCGGCGGTCCCGAACATCCTTCCTATGAACATTATCTCAAATGTAAACTTCAATTGATAAAAAATTCCAAAACTATGCTCATATACGCCAGGACCCGCGAGCTTCATAAAATAATAGAGACGGCCAGGAACTCTGATTGTAAACTTGTCATGTTTGATGTCCCTGATGAAATTGCATTTGGTAAGGATGCTGCTGGATCCTTCCAGAAAAAAAATGCAAAAACAGGAGCTTTGACCGGCATGATCCCTGATGAACTTGTTTATACGCCTTCTCCTGATCCTGCTTTGCTGGAAAAAGAACTTGGCAGGAAGTTATATTTATATAATATAACTGATGCTGAGCTTCTTGGAACCGATGGTTTTACATTTACAATGGAAGACCCTGATGGTAATGTATCCGGATTTAACTGTGACATAAGCGGACGTTTCAATGTTGTCAACGCCGCAGCCGCGTGCGTGAGTTGTCTTGAACTTGGTATCGATCCGGGCAAGATCGCCGATGGACTTCACCACGTCTATGTACCGGGTCGTATGAATATATATAAAAAAGGAAATACCGATATAATCGTAGATTATGCACATAACAGGCTTACTTTATTTGAATTTCTGAAATCTGCTGCCTCTGATTATGCCGACAGAAAGATCAATATCGTTATAGGAGCCGCCGGCAAGAATCACCTCCGACGCGATGATATTGCTGTTTTATGCAGTCAGTATGCAGATCATATTTATATAACAGATGAAGATCCTGATTTTGAGGATCCTCTTGAAATATGCGAAGATATTGCAAGACGTATCCCTGAAGGCGGCGCGAGCTGGGAGATCGTTGTAAACAGAACTGAAGCTATTGAAAAATCCATCTCCGATGCCCTGTCTCACCCTGAGACTAAAAACCTGATAGCGATTCTTGGCAAGGGTTCTGAGCGCTTTATAAAAATCCGTGGCGGTCATGAAGACTACGAGTCCGATTCAGGCGTCGTTGAAAGAATTCTAGAAAAATAAGAATAATGCGAAAAAATGGACCCATGCACACATAACAGCGCCTGGATCCATTTTTTATTCGGCTTTAAAGCATTTCTTTTAAAATTTTATTTACCATTCCGGGATTTGCTTTTCCCTGCATGGCCTTCATAGTCTGTCCCACAAGGAATCCTATGGCCTTTTCTTTTCCATTCCTGTAGTCCTCCACAGATTGAGGATTTTCAGCGATCACTTTTTCAACAGTCTCACGAAGAAGTCCGTCATCATTGACCTGTGCAAGGCCGTTTTCTTCTACATATTTTGCCGGATCGATATCATCCGTAAATATCTTTTCAAACACCTGTGAGGCAACTGATGAATTTATCGTTCCTGCTTCTGTGAGTTTTACGAGCCCTGCAAGATTCTCAGGTGAAAATCTGATATCCACCGCATCCATGGAATGTTCTTTAAGAAGCCTCATAGTATCTACCATGAGCCAGTTGGATACTTTTTTCGGCTGATTACATATCTTAGATGCTTCCTCAAATATATCTGCTATCTTTTTTGAATCGGTGATAATATCTGCATCATATTCAGGAATGCCATATTCTTTCATATAGCGGACTTGTTTTTCATCCTTGAATTCCGGCTCCTTTGCCTGAACTGAACTTACCCATTCTTCACTTATATTTATAGCCGGAAGATCAGGCTCAGGGAAATATCTGTAATCCTGGGCATCCTCTTTGGAACGCATTGAAAATGAAGTTTCTTTATTATCATCCCAACGGCGTGTTTCCTGGATAACTTTCTTTCCGTCTTCAATAAGTTCGATCTGACGTTCGCGTTCTCCGGCAATAGCATGCGCTATTGCTTTAAAGGAGTTAAGGTTTTTCATTTCAGTTCTTGTTCCGAATCCTTCACTGCCTACTTCCCTTACGGAAAGGTTTACGTCTGCTCTCATAGAACCTTCCTGTAACTTACAGTCAGATGCTCCAAGATACTGGATAAGAGTTTTCAACTTTTCAAGATAAGCGATAACTTCATCAGCTGTACGCATATCAGGCTCTGAGACGATCTCTATAAGAGGCACCCCGGAACGGTTAAAATCTACTAATGAAGCATTTTCCCATTCGTCATGAATAAGCTTTCCGGCATCTTCTTCCATATGGATCTCATGAATTCTGACCTGCTTCTTATTTCCATTAACATTGATATCAACATGACCATTCAGACAGATTGGCTCATAAAGCTGTGATATCTGATAATCCTGCGGATTATCAGGGTAAAAATAGTTCTTACGGTCAAATCGGCAATCCCGGTTGATCTCACAGTTCGTTGCAAGTCCTACTGCCATTGCATATTCAACGACCTGTTTATTTAATACAGGAAGTGATCCCGGCATACCTGTACACACAGGACACGTATGCGTGTTTGGCAGGCCGCCAAATTCTGTTGTACATCCACAGAATATCTTGGTTTTGGTAGCCAGCTCCACATGGACTTCGAGACCTATAACTGTTTCATACTGTTTCATTATTAGGCCTCCTTTCCTGCAAATGGGCTCATTTTATACTCACGGGTCTTCTCAAATGCATACGCGGCTCTTATGATCGACTTCTCATCAAAACAGTTGCCCAGGAGCTGCATACCTATAGGCATTCCATTTTTATCATTTCCGACCGGAAGAGAGATGCCCGGCAGGCCTGCCAGGTTGCATGACACCGTATAAACGTCACTAAGATACATTTTTATAGGATCTGACAGGGATTCTCCTATCTTAGGAGCTGTCGCAGGTGCGACCGGTCCCAGGATCACATCATAGCTTTCAAAAGCCTTATCAAAGGCCTGTTTGATAAGATTCTTTGTTTTAAGAGCCTTGATATAATATGCATCATAATAGCCTGAGCTGAGTACGAATGAGCCAAGCATTATCCTGCGCTTAACTTCCGCTCCAAATCCTTCGGATCTTGTCCTTTTATACATCTGATGAAGCTCTTCATACTCTTTAGCCCTATATCCGAATTTAACTCCATCGAATCTTGACAGATTGGAAGAAGCTTCAGCTGACGCAATGATGTAGTATGCCGGAATCGCATATGAAACAAGACTCAGATCAAATTCTTCGATAATTGCGCCCTTACTTTTAAGTACATCCGCAGCGGCAATAACTGCATCTCTTACTTCAGGATCAAGTCCATCGCCAAAATAGTCTCTTGGTATACCTATCCTTAAGCCCTTTACATCATCCACTAACGCCGATGTAAAATCTGTATCTTTTCGGTCGATACTTGTTGAATCCTTTGGATCGTATGAAGCAATAGCCTCAAGAATTGCTGCGCAGTCTGTTACATCCTTTGCAATAGGTCCGATCTGATCCAAAGAGGATCCATATGCAATAAGCCCATAGCGGCTCACAGTTCCATAAGTCGGCTTTATACCTGTAACTCCGCAGTATGAAGACGGTTGTCTGATCGATCCGCCTGTGTCTGAGCCAAGAGCATAAGAAACTTCAGCGGCTGCTACTGCTGCTGCCGAACCGCCGGAAGATCCGCCCGGAACTTTCCCAGTGTCCCATGGATTTCTGGTCACTCCATAATATGAAGTCTCAGATGTAGAACCCATAGCGAACTCGTCCATATTGGTCTTTCCAACAATTACCGCGCCGGCTTTCTCGAGATTTTCCACAGCTGTTGCCGAATACGGCGGAATGAAGTTTTCAAGGATCTTAGAAGAACATGTTGTCAAAGTATCTTTTGTACACATGTTATCCTTGATAGCCACAGGAACTCCTGCAAGAGGCCCTGTCAGTTCACCTGCATCGATCTGCTTCTGAACCTCTTCCGCCCTTCTGATAACAGCCTCCTCATCGATCCTTGTAACAAATGCATTGATCGTCGGTTCGGCATTTTTTATTGCCAGCATACAGGCTTTCGCAGCATCAACTACCGAAACTTCGCCTGTCTTTATTTTCTTTCCCAGCTCTACAGCTGTCAGATCCATTAAATTCAAAGCTTTCTCCTTTCAGCAGTTTAGAATGTATTAGGAACAACATACTGTCCATCTTTCTTCTTAGGCGCATTAGACAGCATAGAGTCTCTTTCGTCACCATTGGTAACAACGTCTTCTCTAAATACATTTTCGCTCTTGATAGCCTGAACAAGCGGTTCTACACCTTCTGTGTCAAGTTCGTTCAGTGTATCTACGTAGTCAAGCATTCTCTCCATGTCAAGGCGGGCTTTTTCTTTCTCTTCGCCTTCAAGTTCCAGCTTGGCAAGGATACCAACATACTCAAGCATTTCATCATCTATTTTATTGGACATTTCTGCTCCTCTCTATCAGGTAAAATCTTAAGGCTCAAGTCTGCTTAGATCGCGTGGGAAGAGCGTAGCCTCTCGAACATTTTCTTCTCCAAGCAATTTCATGGTAAATCTTTCAAGTCCCATTCCGAGTCCGCCATGAGGAGGCATTCCGTACTTGAAGATCATCATATAAGCTTCCATTCCCTCTTCCGTCATCTTTCTTGATTCCATCTTTTCGTGCAGTTCTTCATAATCATGTATACGCTGGCCGCCTGTTGTGATCTCAATGCCCCTGAAAAGGAGGTCAAATGAAAGCGTGTAAGTTGGATCTTCTCTGTCATCCATAGCGTAAAACGGCCTTTTTTTAGATGGGTAATGTGTAACAAAAACAAAATCAGAACCATACTCTTCCTTAAAGTACTGTCCGATAAGATTTTCTTCTTCAGGCTCAAGATCATAAGGGTTCTTGATAGGCCGGTCATATTTTTCACTTACAAGTCTCTTAGCCTCATCAAATCTTACACTCGGGATCTTGTCTACTGCAGGTATATCGATCTTAAGCGTAGCAATTTCCTTGGCATAATCTTTTTTGAGAAGTTCCATGACATATCTGAGCATCTCCGTCTCGACCTCCATTATGTCATAGAAACTTCTGATATATCCCATTTCCATATCTAAAGAGGTATACTCATTTATATGTCTTGCGGTATTATGCTTCTCTGCTCTGAATACGGGGCCGACTTCAAATACTTTGTCAAATACTCCAACCATCATCTGCTTATACTGCTGCGGGCTCTGTGCCAGCACGGCATGTTTTCCGAAATATTCCAGCTTGAACTGAGTAGCTCCGGATTCAACTGAACGTGCGCCTACTTTAGGCGTATGTATCTCGACAAAGTCCTGTGTATGAAGATAGTCTCTGAATCCTCTTACGATCCCCTCTTGTATACGGAACTTAGATCTCTCTCTTAGGTTTCTGAGCGTAAGAGGACGTAAATTTAATATCGTTTCGAGAGAAGTATTTAATTTCCACTTATTTATAGGTACCGGCATCTGCGCAATAGATGGCTTTGACAAGATCTCAATATCTTCGATCTTGACCTCAAATCCATTAGGCGCACGATCCTCTGCTGCTGCCTGTCCTGTGATCTTAAGGGTCATACCTTCAGTTATATCTTTTTCCGTTAAATTAGCCTTTCCTTCTTCCAGAGTGCACTGAATAATATTTCTGCCCTGCCTCAGTATAACAAATGCAACATCTGCCATACCGCGGATGTTATGAACGGCACCTTCGACCACCACCTGGCCGCCGATATGACCGCCGGAAATTATCTCGTCAGCCGCAAGTGTTTCTTTTTTATTTATCTTACTGATGAATTCCATACTGCTCTCCCATTCAACTTAATTTACATTTATTGTATAAATCCACTAAATTTATATATTACCTAAAATACTGCTATTTGTACAATCCCTGTTAAAAAACTTATAAAATATCTATAGCTTCTCTTATATCCGAAACTCCGATAAGTTTTATATCATCCCGTTTTTCCATTTTTTCGAGACATACCTTTGGCAGGATACAGGTTTTGAATTTCAGCTTAGCAGCTTCATTTATCCTCTCTTTTACGCTTGTTACCGCTCTCACCTCTCCAGCCAGTCCTACTTCACCAAAACAAACCGTATCCGGTGAAAGTTCCTTATTTTTAAAGCTGGACGCAAGAGACAAAACTATAGCCAGGTCCAGCGCAGGTTCTGTAGCTTTCATACCCCCTGCTACATTTACATATGCATCATATCCGCCCATATGCAGACCTGATCTTTTTTCCATAACGGCCATAAGAAGGTTGACTCTGTTGTAGTCCGTACCCGATGCTGTTCTTCTGGGCAGGCCAAAATTGGACTGGGTGACAAGGGCCTGTATCTCCATCATTATCGGCCTTGTTCCCTCGATGAGGCAGGTTATTGCAGAGCCCGGCGCCTGGACAGCCCTTCCGCTCAGCATATATGCAGAAGGATCAGGCACCTCGTGCATACCTGACGAAAGCATTTCAAATACGCCGATCTCATTTGTCGCTCCAAATCTGTTTTTCACTCCTCGGAGGATCCTGTAGGAAGCATTTTTTTCTCCTTCAAGATAAAGTACTGTATCAACCATGTGTTCAAGCATTCTCGGTCCTGCAACCATTCCTTCTTTAGTAACATGACCTATGATAAATACTGCTATGCCTTTATCCTTGGCAAGTCTCAGGAGAAGCATAGTAGATTCCTTCACCTGCCCCGGAGATCCCGGTGCAGAATCGGATGAATCCGTGTACATCGTCTGGATAGAATCCACGACCATCACATCGGGTCTAGTCTCCGCAGCGACCGCGGCGATATCATTCAGGTCCGTTTCACAGTATATCTTCATATTGTCGTTGAACTTTCCTACTCTGTCAGCTCTTAACTTTATCTGCTTTAAAGATTCCTCACCGGAAACATACAGCACCCTGCGGCCTTCTTCCGAAAGCGCCGCGCACGTCTGGAGCACCAATGTAGACTTTCCTATGCCCGGATCTCCTCCCATGAGAATAAGACTTCCTCTTACTATTCCGCCTCCAAGGACCCTGTCAAATTCACTATATCCGGTAGAAAATCTTTCACCCTCTTTTGTATCGATCTCCGACACGGATACCGGCACATTACTCCTTAAGGCTGCATTACGGACGGATGCTCCAGAAGACCGGGGCCTTTTAGTCTTTACACCATAGGATCTTTCCTGTTTAGGCGCTTCAACCAATGTATTCCATTGCTTACAGGCCGGGCATTGACCAAGCCACTTTGTTGATTCATATCCGCATTCACTGCAGAAAAATAAAGACTCGTTTTTTGCCATTTCTGTCTTTCCCTTAAATTTTTATCTTTTTATTATAGATTAGGCGATAGTCATTTACAAGATTGTTAAAAGCAAAAATCCCACCTTATGGCGGGATACAAAATTAAGCACTATTTGATCATCCTGTTTATCAGATCATTGATCTTTTTTACGCCGGCAACATCACCATGACTTGCCGCATAGGAAATACTTTTTGAAAGCTGCTGCTTTATTATAAGTTTCTTTAACTGCTTGGTCGAAGACTCAACTGCAGATATCTGATTAAGTATATCTTCTACATTTCTGTCATCCTCGAGCATATGCTTTATAGCCGACATATGCCCTGCAATAGTCGCAATCCTGTTTATCAGATCGCTGTTTCCCGAAAACGAGGCCTCTGCCTCTATTAATTTGCCGGAACAGACCTTTCCCATGGCCATACTGGAAGATATCAGATTCCCATCGTCATCCTTTACCAATTTCTTGTTCTGCCCGAATATCTCCTTGTTCTGCCTGATTCCTGTGCCGGATTTTACGAGCTGAGACCTGATTGATATATCCTTCATATTTACCTCCCTAAAACAAATTTTCATTTATCAGTAAGTATAATATAGAAGTACTCTAAATATATCCCCTGCCATGCTTATATAATTCACTTAAGCATCTGGTCTATCGAAGTATTCAGTCTTTTTAGTATGCCATAGTTGTTCACGCCCCTCCTGTTAGTGACAGAATATGAAATATAATCCCTGAGCATTACCTTCCTAAGACTTTTAGTCGCTGCTTCCACAGCCGATAACTGGATAAGGATATCATATCTGTCCCTGTTATTTTCCACCATTCTTTTGGTTGCATTCATATGACCTATGACTTTTGAAAATCTGTTAATGATCTTTTCCGTAGACAATGCTTCTTCCATTTTTTCCATCTCCTTTCTAAAATGATACTAATTACTTCTAATTGTTCCACCTCTTGGCAACTTTCTTAAGTTTCGGGCTTATAGCAACCGCGAGAGATGTAGAACTTCCGGCAACGATCAGACTGTCGCCAAATATTTTGTGATGAAGGCTTGGTTCGCATTCTCCAACTAATAGGCACAAAAAAGCAATACCTTCCTTTTGCGCATTTCTTATATGTTTCCTGATGTGATTTATCGACATAAAAAGCCTCGACACCTGAGACGATGGATAACCGTCAGTTATCAGAATAAATACCTTATTCTTTTCCTGTCTGGCCTTTAATTCCTGTATTCCCTGATATATAGTCCATCCTGTCGGTGTTGCGGAAGACTTGTTAAGCCTTGACTTGGCAACGGTCTCCCTTGGTGTCGTTGAGGAATTGAATTCTTTGAATATCTCGTGTTCCTCTTCCACTCCGACCTCTGCAAACCCGCATACCTGAAGACTCACCTTCAGATCTGCAAAAACTTCAGTTAAGACACAGGCCAGCTCCCCTGCCTCATCACATAGTTTTCTTCCCCTTCGTGAATAACGGTTGCTCATGGATCCGGACTGATCGATCCGGACTGTGATCGCCGCTTCATTCGTCCCGGAATCTCCGAGCGGACGCTTAAATAATTCAACTGTCTTTCTTCTATGAGAAACCACCCGCACCGGATCTATTTTTCCGGATGTGAAATATTCATCCTCATCCCTGATCCTCTTAAGCTCTTTTTTAAATAAAGCATTAAGGCTTCGGATAAGCTGCTTGTTTTCCATAACAGACTTCCTGTAAAACTCCCTGTCCTCCGGCAGTACCGTGAGTGACCCTGTATGTTTTTCAACGTGAGCTATGTTCTCCCCAAACTCCTTTGTTATCGCATTCTCTGACATACAGGAATTTTTTTCAATTCTTTCCAAAGATACCGCATATTGGTTGATCTGTTTCATAAGCTTGTTCAGTTTTCTGTCTGAATCAAACTTTCTTTCCTCATTCTCCGAAAAATCCTTTTCATTTTCTGCATCTTCACTTTCTTCGCCTGTCTCTCCTTCTTCTAGATGTTTGTCATCGGTATTATCCCGATCCGCATTCCTTTCCTCGCTGTTTTCTTTATTTTCCCTCTTATCTTCGTCTGTGAGCTCCGATTCCTGTCCTGTCTCATCAGGTAAAAGCAGATTTTCTTCTATACTTGGAAGATCAGCTGTTCTGGAGTTCATCGGCTTTCTGTGGAGCTCTTCGTCTGATACGCTTCTTGTTTCCGGAAATGTGTCTATTACCATTCTGACTACATCCTTGATAATGGCAACTTTATCTGACGTTGAATGAGAACTGTTAAGAATATCTTCTATCATGGGCTTAGTCCTCTCATAGAGGTCCTTTGCCTTCTCACTCGAAAAATGTCCTCTCAGTCTCATTCCATCCTCAAGATTGCATGTGTTCTGCAGATTCAAAATGGCTGTTTCCCACTGGAGATGATCCTGAATATACTGAAGTTTCCTTGTACACGAGTACTGCGTGTAGCTGCCATATAAAAATGCTGAATGCAGCCAGCCCCCAAATACGCTGGGCTCTCTTGTTTCTATTATCAGATTTTCAATAACATCAAACACATGCTTTACCTGGTGCGGCGAGTAGCCTTCCAGAACCAGGGATACTCTCTCGGATTCGTATATCTTGTACGGCGTAAACAGGGAATGCAGTGTCTCGTGAGCAACAAGCTTAAGCCTCATAAGAAACGGGTTCACCTTTTTTCTTCTGTTCAGTCTTACATAAACTTTTAAGAGCGATTCATCATCCCCGACATATATGTCATTCCTGTCCGTATAACTTTCCCCTGTATTGGTAGGTCTTATATGCACCTTAACCGTAAGATTCCCTGTAATCGACTGAGCGATCGCAGACAGTATCGTTTCCTGCCTTTCATAGCTCATGGTCTCATTTAAGCTTGTAATATTGCCGGAATCTTCCTTAGCTGCTTCTAAATACGACTTCATTCTTTCACCTTAGAACCTTTTGAATACCTGTACTCCCAGGGAAAAATATCTATAACCTCTTCTTTTACTTCCTGTGCCAGCTCCAGATCTATACAAGCCAGTGTATTAACAAATGTAAGTATCGCTGCATCTTTAGGCGCTATTCCATTTTGTATCTCCACCAGCATATTGGCTGACTGTCTCTCTGATATCGTTTTTGCTTCATCATTCCTTGCGATCATATCGCCGTTGAGGTAGTTTTTTACATTCTCAAGGATATCCACAGAAACCTCAAAATCCACTTCTTCTAATGCTCTCGGGACGAATGAACATTCATTGAGATATTCAGGCGTCGAAAAGTTATATCCCAGTTTCTGATGCAATTTAGAGATAATCGTTTCTCTATCGTCTTTTTCAAAAACAAATGTAGTTGAAAATCTGTTCAGATAAGCCTCATTAAATGGCTTCGATCCTTCTGTACCTACATTGAAAAGATTCACATATACAGTAAAAGGATTTCGATACGTATCCATATAATTATCGACCTCAAGTATAAATGGCGAAACGACAGCCTGCGACAAGGCCATCTGCCGGTCTGTCTTCATCTGGTTGATCTCCTCCAGTGCTATGACTCCTCCGTCCCTGTGGGTCATCGGAACTGCTGTCCAGTTGAACCGTATCTCACCATGAGCGATAGAAGAAACCCCCAGAAACTTGTCGGTACCGGATTCTCCTGAAAAAGCTTCCACTCTCATAGGAATGCCAAGGACGGCACATATTACCTTCAATGCAAAAGACTTGCCCGTACCGGGCTCACCGATAAAATTGATATTTACATAATCGGGTCCTATGATCTCCTCCAGACTCTCCGCCCCATCTTCTATCCTTTTCTGAATTCTGTAAAAAGACTGAAGCACCTTATTAAGCCCCAGATAAATATTTTTTGTAAAAGTCACCTCCTTAAGAAATGTCCTGTCAGGAATAGAATCCTTATTAAGAAAATCAATTCCAAACAGTTTCTTCAGGTCGTACTCTCCATCTATCATTTTCTGCCTTTTAAAACATATCTCCGTGCCATATACAGCGCTTTCACTGCTTATCACTCTTTTCATACTACGGCTCCTTTAAATATCTTTTTTTTATTATAATAGGCAATTCCAAAAAAGCATTTAACCCCCTCCCCGGGGGTAAAAAAATACAAGCTGTTTATTTTCCGCTTGTTTTATCAGTGTTTTCCGGTATTTTATTTTTTTATTTTTCGGGGCTTTCTAAGATATCCACACTCCCCTATCATCACTCTTGGTACCGGACCAACATATTATGGAAAAATGAATAGGAGGTATAAGTCCATGCATTTAACACCAAGAGAAAGCGAAAGACTCATGGTCCATTCCATGGGAGAACTTGCTGCAAAAAGAAAAGAGAGAGGCGTGAAGCTCAATTATGTTGAGTCTATCGCTTATATTACGGCTGATATCTATGAAAAGGTTCGTGACGGTCAGTCATCAGTATTAGACCTGATGGAGTACGGCGCTACATTATTATCCCGAGATGATGTTATGGAAGGCGTAGCAGAAATGCTTCCTGCTCTTTCTATCGAGGCCACATTCCCTGACGGAACCAAACAGATAACGATCCACAACCCTATCAGATAATGAATATTTATAGAAGAAATGAGGTGTTTCTATGATTCCAGGCGAAATCATTTTTAAAAAAGAAGATATTGTCGGTAACGAAGGCCGCGAAACAATAACACTAGAAGTTGAGAACTCCGATAAGAGGCCTATCGCTGTCGGTTCTCACATGCATTTTTTTGAAGTCAATAAATTTATGAAATTTGACAGAGAAAAAGCTTTCGGATATAAACTCGACATCCCTTCAGGTACTGTTATCCGTTGGGAGCCGGGCGATAAGAAAACAGTTAAACTTGTTCCTTTTGGCGGCAGACAGGTGATTCGTGGTCTTAATAACCTCACTAACGGTCAGCTTACAGACTTCAACAAGGGACGGGCTATTTTAAATGCAAAACTCAAAGGATTTATGGACTGATTCCTTAACCGGTTTGTTTAAAGTTAAAGTCTGAAAAAAATAAAAAGAAAAGGAGTTGTTTAACATGTTTACAATTAAAAGAAAAGACTATGCCGGCATGTACGGACCAACTACAGGTGACAAGGTTAGACTTGCAGATACAGATCTGTTTATTGAGATCGAAAAGGACTACTGTATTTATGGAGAGGAATGTAAGTTCGGCGGTTCTAAGACGATCCGTGATGGTATGGGCCAGAAGGTCGGTATGACCAACAAGGCCGGTGCTTTGGATTTCTGCCTTACCAATGCTATCATCATCGATTATACAGGTATCGTAAAGGCTGATATAGGTATTAAAGATGGTAAGATCGTTGGAATTGGTAAAGCCGGTAATCCCGATACTCAGGATGGTGTAGATCCTAAACTTGTTATCGGAACAGGTACTGAAGTTCTTTCTGCTGAAGGCCTGATCGTTACTGCTGGTGCTATCGATACACATGTGCATTATATCTGCCCTCAGCAGATCGAGACATCACTCTTCTCCGGTGTAACAACTATGTACGGAGGCGGTGACGGTCCTGCTGACGGATCCTTTGCAACAACATGTACTCCGGGTCCATGGAATATCAAGAGAATGCTTCAGTCATTTGATGAGCTTCCAATGAACTTCCTTCTTCTCGGCAAGGCTAATTCATCAGATCCTGCTCCCCTTATCGAACAGATAAAGGCCGGTGCCTGCGGATACAAGCTCCATGAAGATTGGGGCACAACTCCGGGCGCCATAGATACAGCATTGTCAGTTGCTGATGAATATGATGTTTCTGTTTGTATCCACACAGACTCCATCAACGAATGCGGCAATGTTGAGAACACTATAAAGGCTTACAACGGCCGTACTATCCATACTTTCCATACAGAAGGTGCCGGCGGCGGCCATGCGCCTGATACTATGGTTATGGCAGGTGCGCCAAATGTAATCCCTTCTACAACAACACCTACTATCCCATACACAGTTAACACGTATGACGAACATCTTGATATGCTTATGGTCTGCCACCACATGGACAGCGATATCCCTGATGATATTGCTTTTGGTAAGTCACGTATTCGTAAGGAAACTATAGCAGCCGAGGATGTTCTCCATGATATTGGTGCTATCTCTATCATCAACTCTGACTCTCAGGCAATGGGCCGTCCTGCTGAGGTCATCACAAGGACCTGGCAGTTGGCTGATAAAAATAAGAAACAGCGTGGCAAGCTTCCTGAAGACAGCAAGGATAATGATAACTTCAGAGTTAAACGATATGTTGCAAAATATACGATCAATCCGGCTTTAGCCAGCGGTACAGCTGATTATATCGGTTCTATCGAACCAGGAAAGATCGCCGATCTCGTTGTATGGAGACCTGACATGTTCGGTGTTAAACCTGAGGTCATAATCAAGGGCGGTATGATGATCGCTGCTAAGATGGGTGACGCTAATGCTTCTATCCCAACACCTCAGCCAATTATTATGAAGCCTATGTTTGGTGCTCTTGGCGGTGCACGTGAGAACACATGTGTAACATTCGTTTCCAGAGCTGCATTTGACTCAGGCGTTAAAGAAGATCTAGGCCTCAGAAAGGTCGTTCTTCCTGTGTCAGGCTGCAGGGCCGTAGGAAAGAAAGACATGGTATTCAACGGTGAAACACCAAAGATCGAAATAGATCCTGTATCACATCACGTTAAAGCTGATGGTGTGGAAATAACCTCAGAACCTGTTTCTGTTCTTCCAATGTCTCAGCTTTACTATTTATTCTGATTACCTATGAATATAATCGTGTCCTTATATGGTAAGGTCAGAAAATAAAGATCGTACCTATCCCCAGAATATAGCACGATAATATCCTCAACAGTTCACTATACTGATATATAATAAAACACACACCTTATTCCCTGTTTTCGATCAGGAAGCAAAAGAGGTGCGGCAGCAGTTTTTACACCGCTTCCGCACCTCTTTTATTTTTTATCAGATCATTATATCTTAACGACCATTACATACACAGAACCACCCGGAAGATCCGTTACATTAAATGAGATCTTTCCACCTACTCCCGTTTCCATTGTTCCTGCTGATTCATCGTTTATCATAACTCTGTATATCGCATCCTGGTCTAGCCCCAGCGTAATTGAGGCATCTGACTCACAATCCACTGTGAATGTCACACCTTCCTCTGTCTCTTCGAAGTCAGTTACATTAGTACCCGGGACAGACTCATAAAGGAACGCTTCATTTTTTTCAAGTTTTGTGATCTCCTTGAAAGTTTTTACCTTGTAGGTATCTCCATTAAAAATAAAATCCGATACCTTTGACTTTTCTTCAAGTTTGAAATTACCAAATGATAACTTTCCATTACTTTCTACACGAATTAATTCATCTGCAACTGCCATTGTGCATCTCCTTTATATCTGGCTATTTATACTCGTTTACTGCTTTTAACAAGAGTCCTTTTGCCTGCTTGCTTACTTGTTTTCTTATCTCCTGCTTTCTTCGTATCCCTGGCATGAAAATCAAGTTTATTGTTTTTAGCTGTGATACTGACCAGATCACCGGCCTTTACATCTCCGCGAAGGATCATTTCTGCAAGAACGTCTTCGATATCCTTCTGGATCTCCCTTTTAAGCGGTCTTGCACCATTCTTGATATCAAATCCCTTTTCTATCACATAAGCCTTGGCTGACGGAGTAAGTGATATTCTTATCTTCAGGTGCTCCTCTGCTCTTTTATTGAGTTCTTTAGTCATGATATCTACGATCCTGCCAAGTTCATCCTTGCTCAGCTGTTTGAATACGATTATATCATCAATACGGTTGATAAACTCCGGTCTGAACTCACGCTTAACATCAGCCATTACCTTAGCCTTCATATCCTTGTACATCGTATCTTCGGATCTGTCGGTAATAAAGCCCAGAGATCTTGGTTCAACAATATTTCTGGCACCAATATTAGATGTCATAATAATGATGGTATTTTTAAAATCTACTGTACGCCCTTCTGAATCAGTAATCCTGCCATCATCCAGGACCTGGAGCAGAACATTGAATATATCCGGATGTGCCTTTTCTATCTCATCAAATAAAACTACGGAATAAGGATTTCTTCTTACCTTCTCGCTAAGCTGACCGCCCTCTTCATAACCGACATATCCCGGAGGAGAACCGATCATCTTAGAAACAGTGTGCTTCTCCATATACTCTGACATATCAACACGGATCATTGCATCTTCTGTTCCGAAAAGTGCAACCGCAAGAGCCTTGGAAAGTTCTGTTTTACCAACTCCAGTAGGACCAAGGAACATAAATGAACCAACCGGCCTGTTGGGATCACCTATTCCTACTCTTCCTCGTCTGATGGCCCTGGCAATAGCCTTGACTGCTTCATCCTGGCCTTTTACACGCTTATGAAGTTCCTCTTCCAGGTTAAGAAGTCTTGCAGACTCTGTCTCCGTCAATCTTGAGAGCGGAATTTTGGTCCACATGGACACCACGTCTGCAATATCCTCTTCGTCAATAGAAATTTTACTTGATTCTCGTTCTTTTGCAATACGCGCAAGCAGATTCTCAAGTCTTTTCTTCTTTTTCTTCTGAGTTTCCCTTATATCCGCAGCTTTCTCAAAATCCCGTTTTTTAAGGGCTTCTTCTTTTTCAAGCTCAAGACTTACAAGCTCATCTTTCAGCTTATCTGCACCCGTAGGTCTGTTGATAGCTTTCAGTTTAGCCTTTGAAGCCGCCTCATCAATAAGATCTATAGCTTTATCCGGAAGAAATCTTTCAGAAATATATCTTTTTGAAAGCTTGACTGCGGCTTCAATAGCGCTGTCCGTTATCGTTACGCCGTGATGTTCCTCATAAAGACTTCTAAGACCTCTCAGTATCTCAAGAGTTTCGGTCTCTGACGGCTCATTTACCTTGACCGGCTGAAAACGACGTTCAAGTGCAGCATCCTTTTCTATATGCTTTCTGTACTCATCCGTGGTAGTCGCACCAATAAGCTGGATCTCTCCCCTTGCAAGAGAAGGCTTAAGGATATTGGACGCATCGATCGCACCTTCGGCACTTCCTGCTCCGATAAGTGTATGGATCTCATCGAGGAAAAGTAAAACATTCCCATCATTGATGACCTCCCGGATCACATTTTTTATCCTCTCTTCGAATTCGCCCCTGTACTTGGAACCTGCTACCATTCCTGACAGATCAAGTGTCACAAGTCTTTTATCCGCAAGAGTTTCCGGTACTTCTCCCTTAACTATCTTCTGGGCAAGCCCTTCGACTATCGCAGTCTTTCCCACCCCCGGATCTCCTACAAGGCACGGATTATTCTTGCTTCTGCGATTTAATATCTGGATCACTCTTTCGATCTCCTGCTCACGGCCGACTACAAGATCCAATTCGCCAGCCGCCGCCATATGAGTGAGATCACGGCTATATTTGTCTAAGGTAGGAGTTGTTGAATTATTTGCAGATTCACCTCTTGTCTGGGGAAAGTCTTCTCTGGCCGCAGCATATGCATCAAATCCCATAGCAGAGATCATATCGAAATATATCTTTTTCGGGTTAACTCCAAGCGTTAACAAAAATCTGTCCGCCACGCTGTCTTTTTCTTTCAGGATGGCAATAAGAATATGTTCTGTTCCTATCTTCCTGGATTCAAACCGCCTGGCTTCTTTCTCTGCCTGATTTAAAACTCTTCTTGCCCGCGGTGTGTACTCGCTCGGCTCCATCAGAGCCACTTCATCGGTCCCCATCATCTGTTCTGTCAAATTGACAAGATCCTCGGCCTTTACCCCCTCGCCTGTAAGGATCTCTGATGCCAGACCGCCTTCGGCCTGTAAAAGGCCGATCAACAGATGCTCAGATCCTACACTGGACTGCCCCATTCTGTTTGCGATCTTTTTGGCATGTTCAATAGCTTCATTTGCTTTTGTAGTAAATTCAAAAAACAAAAGTTTCACCCCCTCTTAATAGATCCCTTTCTTCTTAGCATACATAAGCCCCGCAAAATATATTACTATACCAACAAATGCACTTGCTATAAGACAAGGGAAATTATGTCTTATTAAAATGTATAATCCACGATATACAGGTAATGCACCTATACCCATTACACAGGAACAAATCAATGGAATTAAGAATGTTTTAATGTATTCCTGCCTGTATCCGATAATTCTTCTTAACGATCTCAGATTCAGTATAAATACCGTAACTGAAAAAGCCATTGCTCCTATGACCAGCGCTATCGTACCCAGTCTGGTCGTCAGAAGAAGGATTATCACCAATGGAATATGGATAGCCAATGCGATCGCTGAATGTATGACCGGAAGCCTCATTCTGTCTACGCCCTGAAGCGTGGTGCTGGTGATCGTTGCCAAAGTATAGAATATGATCGCCGCTGCGCCTGTTTTAAGCATCAAGTCTCCCTGGAGCGCGTCATACCTTGAAAACAGAAGTCTGATGATCGGTTCGCCCAATACCGTTAACGCAATGGTAAACGGTATTGCAATAAGCATTGTTACATGGACTGTATGCCTTAATTTTTTTCGGATCGCCTTAGCTGATCCCATCTCATACGAATTAACTACACTTGGCAGGAGTGAAGATGCCATAGCTCCCGCGATACCCATTGGAATACTTATAAGTGTTGAATAACTCGTATTGTAATTTCCCAGCGTCGTAGCGACCATATTCCCAGGCATCGTGGCTATCGCTACATTGTTGTAGATAATATCATCTATGACAGCACTGATGTTATAGAAAGTCTGTCCTAAAAGTATAGGAACTATCGTCATCATGATAGTTCTGTAAGTAGATCTTGTGTCCAGGACGTGTGAATTGGTATCAGATCTTAAGTTCGCCCTGTACTGACCCGCGTTTCTTATCAGTATAACTACAACAACTGCCAATCCTGCAGCAGCTCCAAGACATGTACCAAGCGTACCTCCGGCTGCTCCATGCGCCGCCTGGTCAGCTCTTCCGGAAAATGCTCTCATGAATGCAAACGATGCAGCAACACTGACTATCGCATTAACTATCTGCTCCACGAACTGAGAAACGGCCGTTTGAGTCATAGTTCCATGGCCCTCAAAAAATCCCCTGATCGTACCGAGAATAGCTACGATAAATACAGTGGGCGCAAGGATCCTGAGAGGGATTGCAGTTCCGGGTATACCTCTGTAGAGTACATTTTCTATCAATCCTGCTCCGAAGAACAATACACATGCGGCAATACCACCTGATATAGCCGCTACGATAATGGCCTGCTTGAATATCTGACCCGCATTTCTGTATTCCTTTTTCACCAGTCTTGCTGATATCATTTTTGAAACAGCCATAGGCATTCCATAAGATGAAAGGATCAGAACTATATTGTAAATATTATAAGCTGCGCCATATATACCATTACCGTCACTTCCAATGATATTGACCATCGGTATTCTGTATAACATACCAATAATCCTTACCAGGATACCGGTAATGGCAAGGATCCCACCCTGAACTATAAAACTAGATTTTCTGGACTCTTTTTCCATGCTTCCTCACTCTCTCAAGAGCTTACAGTTAACCAACGATATTAATAATTTTTCCAGGCACATAGATTTCTTTCCTGATGGATGACGGTGCTTTACTTCCAAGTGCTTCCCTGGCTATAGCAAGAACTGTATCCTTATCTGCGTCAACAGGTATAACGATCTTAGCTTTAACCTTTCCATTTACCTGAACGGCCATTTCAATAGAATTTTCCTTCATAGCCTCTTCATCATAAGAAGGCCATGTGTTGGAATCATCAAATACACTGCTCGCATGACCAAGCATCTCCCACATCTCTTCCGCTATGTGAGGAGCAAATGGGGCAAGAAGAATCGCAAGTGTCTCAAGCGTTGATCTGTCGATACCGCCCTGTTTAACTGTAAGCTCGGAGATCTTGTTGGTATATTCCATGAATCCGCTTACTACCGTATTCAGGCTGAATGTATCTATCCTCTGTGTGATATCGTATATCATCTTATTCTTAAGACGATTCATTTCTTCTGTAATTTCAAATGACTTACATGCGTTAGACCGGCAAAGATTGTATACCTTATTCAGAAACCTATAAACTCCGTCTATACCTCTGTCATCCCACTCAGCATCCATCTCCGGCGGTCCTACGAATAATTCATACATTCGTAAAGAATCACATCCGTAATCTCGAACAAGGTCATCGGGTGAAACAACATTCCCCTTTGATTTACTCATCTTAGCGCCATTCTTAACTATCATTCCCTGATTAAAAAGCTTTGCAAACGGCTCGTCGAAATCAACGACCCCAATGTCTTTAAGAAATTTTGTATAGAATCTTGCATAGAGCAGGTGAAGTACCGCATGTTCAACTCCGCCGACATACATATCCACAGGCATATACTTATCAGCCTTTTCCCTGCTGATAAGTTCCCTGTCGTTATTAACATCCAGATACCTAAGGAAATACCATGATGATCCGGCCCACTGCGGCATCGTATTAGTTTCTCTCCTTGCAGGTTTTCCGCAATGCGGACATGTAGTATTTACCCATTCTTCTATTCCCGCAAGAGGTGACTCTCCTGTTCCTGTAGGCTCATATCTTTCTACATCCGGCAGTCTGACCGGAAGCTGATCATCAGGAACCGCAACTGCGCCGCAGTCCGGGCAGTGAACGATAGGAATCGGCTCTCCCCAATAACGCTGACGTGAAAATACCCAATCTCGAAGCTTATAGTTTTTTCTTTTACGGCCAATACCCATTTTTTCGATGATATCCGGAGCTTCTGACTTGACCTCGGCAGATCCGCGGCCATTCCATTCTCCTGAATTGATCAGAATGCCTTCAGTTTCCGTATACGCTTCAGTTAAAGGTCCGGCTTCACTTCCATCCTTAGAGATTACCTGTACAACAGGCAGTCCAAACTTTGAAGCAAACTCAAAATCTCTTGTATCATGGGCAGGAACACACATAATCGCCCCAGTACCATAGTCCGCAAGAACATAGTCAGAAAGCCATACCGGCAGCTTATTTCCATTAAGAGGATTTACCGCATAAGAGCCCGTAAAAACGCCTGTCTTTTCCTTGTCCTGCATACGATCGACATTCGATCTTGTAGAAGACCTATATATATACTCTTCAACTGCTGTCTTTGTTTCATCCGTTGCCAGTTCCATGGCAAGCTCATGCTCCGGAGCAAGTACCAGGAATGTTGCCCCATAAAGTGTATCAGGTCTTGTTGTATAGACCGTCACACTTTTATCTTTCCCATCGATCTTGAAATCAACTTCAGCACCGTAGGATCTTCCGATCCATTCTGACTGCATTTTTTTGACTTTTTCAGGCCAGTCGAGCTTATCAAGATCTTCAAGAAGTCTGTCTCCGTATTCTGTTATCTTAAGCATCCACTGTCTGAGATTCTTTTTAGTAACTTCTTCGCCGCAGCGCTCGCATCTGCCGTTTACAACTTCCTCATTGGCAATGCCGGTCTTGCATGAAGGACACCAGTTGATCGGCATTTCCTTTTCATAAGCAAGCCCTTTTTCAAACATTCTTGCAAATATCCATTGTGTCCATTTATAGAAATCAGGATCGGTCGTATTAAGTTCCATATCCCAATCATATACAGCAGCGATCTCTTTGATCTGCCTTCTGATGTTGTCAATATTCTTCTCTGTCGAAACACTTGGGTGCTGGCCTGTCTTAATAGCAAAATTCTCTGCAGGAAGGCCAAACGCATCCCAGCCCATCGGATGAATAACATAATGTCCCTTAAGCATCTGATATCTGCTCCAGACATCACTTATTACATATCCTCTCCAATGGCCTACATGCAGACCTGTCCCTGAAGGGTACGGAAACATATCCAGGCAGTAGTACTTAGGCTTCTTGCCATCATTTACGTTAATAGGCGTTACCTCCCACTTTGCACGCCATTTTTTCTCAATTGCACTATAATTATATGTCGACATATTAATGTTATCCCTCCAGATATTTTTTTAGTTCATTTATTTTCTCGTTCATGTCATTCAGGCCCAGATAATACAGATCTGCAAGCTCTTCCAGATCATTACAGAAAAGTGTTAATTCCAGACTTCGCGATGGCGCTATCATGTGGATCCGTCCCTGATGTTCAAGTTCATTAAGCTTATCGACTTCTTTATTGTAGATAAAGGAATTAAACCTGAGTTTTTCAGACATCCTCGGAAAGCGTCTCTGGTAGAGAGCCCTGATGAGCGTATCTGAATACTCCCTGCTCGCCTTGTAGTCCCTGTCTCTTGTCCTGATGACCACTATCTTCTCATATCCCTGTTTTATAGCCCAGTTAACAGGAACATGGACAGCGATCCCACCATCAAGATAAGGCCTCCCTTCAAGCATAACAGGTCGTGAGCCAAATGGAATGCTCGCTCCCGCCTGCATGCCAAATAAAAAGTTCCTGTCCTTACCCTTCTCGAAGTACCTTGCCCTGCCTGTGCTGCAATCTGTGGCAACACATACAAATCGCCTGCCCGGGTTATTGAACATCTTATTATTCAAAGGCCATGACTCCTGGACTCTGGTCCACATATATTTAAAACCTGTAATACCGTGATTTTCAATTATTGCTCTCAAGCCGATAAACCTGCTGTCAGGACGGTATTTAAGGGTAAGATATGGTCCTCTGCCGATCTGCCCGGATAAATAATTAACACCGTTCATTGCCCCAGACGAAACACCAATGAGGCAATCAAAGTTGATATCATTCATCATCAGACTATCCAGAACTCCCTGACAATACATACCTCGCAGGGCTCCACCCTCTACTACGAGACATCCATGAGTAAGCTTATCCGACGCATCCCCGCTCGGGAGCTGATCCAACTTATCATATCTACGCATAATAACCTCTCATTTCAGGCTGTTTGGTATACCCAATATTATATAAAAGCTGGTTAAGGTTGACAAGCTCAAGCTGAACGTCCATCATATTAAAAATACAGGAAAACACAAGTTTTCTTGAGAATAAAAGGAGGTATATATTATGAATACTTTCGGATTTATCGGCTTTGGACTTATAGCCGGCTCAATTGCCAAAGCTATCCGATCAACACGACCGGATTCCTGCATTATAGCCTGTACCCGGACAAGATCCAGCCTTGATAAAGCACTGGAGGAAAATATCGTTGATATAGCCTTGGAAAATATAGACACACATTTCTCATCGTGTGATGTGATCTTCCTCTGTTCCCCTGTTAAAAGCATCCTGTCCAACATGGAGAATCTAAGCCCATATGTAAACGATTCGTGCATTATCACTGACGTTGGGAGTGTAAAAAAATATATTCAGGATGGCGCCGACAGGCTGGGGTTGTCAAAAAACTTTATCGGCGGCCATCCCATGGCAGGTTCTGAAAAATCCGGTTATATGTATTCATCCGCCGATCTCCTTAAAGGACGCGTTTACATTCTTACTCCCGGCGCCGATGTCTCACAGAATAAAATAGACTTTCTCTCTGCTCTTGTAAGGTCTTTTTCATGCGATCTATATATAACTGATCCTGAAAGTCATGATCGCGCGGTTGCGGGAATAAGCCATCTTCCCCATATTGCAGCGGCAGGCCTGGCTTCAACTGTCAAGGAAGCCGATACCGATGATCTGCACCTCATGAAAGCTTTTGCTTCAACAGGTTTTCTTGACACTACCAGACTTGCAGCTTCAAATCCGGAGATCTGGTCTCAGATATGCTCAGCCAATAGTGAGGCTATTATATCAATGCTTTCAAATTATATAAAAAAGCTTGATTCTGTCTTAGACTCACTTAAAGCTCATGATGATAAGGCTATTGAAAAACTATTTACAGAAAGCGGCAAATACAGAAAAAGGTTCAGCTGATCATTGCTGTGCCTGACTGCCAAAATAAAAAAAGCCTTATGACTCGCGCGTGACAAGCCAAAAGACCTTAAAAATACACCGTCAGGGGTTCGAACCCTGGACACCCTGATTAAGAGTCAGGTGCTCTACCAACTGAGCTAACGGTGCATATTCTGTTTTTATTAAGTCTCGAAACGCCCTCTATTACTAGGTTTTATGCGTTTCGTGTTCCTCACAACAAAAGTGATTATATATGAGTTTAAAGTATAATGCAAGTACTTTTTTCAGTTTTTTTAAAAAAATCTTTCTTTTTGCTGTTTCTAAGCTTTTCAGGCTGTATTTTCTTGTTAGTTTTCAGTTTTTTTGCTATCTTATTGTAAGCTAAGAAATGTATTCTGAGGTATTTCATATGAAAGACGACGTTGAACGTTTATATAAATTAATGGTCATGTATATGTTAAATAAGGTCAATTTTCCGCTCTCCAACAATCAGATCTCCAATTTTATGTTAGGAAAGCAATACACCACTTATTTCACATTACAGGAAGCACTCCATTCCATGGAGGAAGATAATTTTATCCATTCAATTCTTTATCACAACAGCACACAATATGTCCTTACTGATAAAGGGCGGGATACAATAAAATTCTTCTATAACAAAATCTCACATTCGATCCGCGAAGATATAGACACCTACCTGACTGAGAATAAATACGAATTGAAATGTGAAGTCGAGACCATATCAGATTATTATAGGTCAGATAAAGGCGAGTATATAGCACATCTGTGCGTAATAGAGGGTGATACTGCTCTTATAGATCTCTCACTCTCAGTTCCCCTTGAGGAAGAGGCTAAGATAATATGTTCAAAATGGAAAACGCATAATCAGGATGTTTACGAATATATCGTAAAGCAATTAATGTAAAATATTTAAAAAGCCATCAAATTTCAACAATTTGATGGCTTTTTCCAGTATCAGTCCTTAAGCATCTCTGCCCAGACCTCCTCTATCCTCTCCTTCTTTGATGAAGAAGTCATTATAAGAGTATCTTCCGGCAGCATATTCAAACCTTTACGAATTATTGACTTATTTTTTTCATTCTCGCTTCTTTTCAGCTTATCCCCTTTAGTTGCAACAACGACAGGTCTGAAGCCATTTGACACGATCCAGTCGAACATAAGTCTGTCATTTTCTGATGGAGCGTGACGGCTGTCAACAAGAAGAAACACTCTTTTAAGCTGCTTGGAATCTCTGAGGTATCTTTCAACCATTTTCCCCCATTGTTCCTTAACTTTTACATTGGCACGCGTATAACCATACCCAGGCAAGTCTACAAGATATATCTCATCATTCACATTATAATAATTTATCGTCTGAGTCTTACCCGGCTGTGCAGATGTTCTGGCATAGGCTTTTCTATTCATCATAGCATTTATCAGAGAGGATTTCCCTACATTTGATTTTCCTGCAAATGCAACTTCCGGGTATTCAGTATCCGGCACCTCACTCTTAACACCTATAACGATATCTAAATTTACTTTTTTAATGACCATAGCTTTCCTACTATACAATCGACTGCAAAAATCAAATTACTTTTTATCCTTTGTAATTGCTGTTTCCAGCACTTTTTTCATTGTGTCAGCAAATATGATCTCCATATCTCCTATTATTTCCTTATCTAGAACTTCAACATCAGAACGATTCAATTCAGGGACTATTACTCTCTTCATGCCTGCTTTATTAGCAGCAAGAAGCTTTTCCTTCAATCCGCCTATAGGCATCACAAGACCTCTTAAAGTGATCTCTCCCGTCATAGCAAGCTCTCCATCAATCTTATAACCTGTAGCCGCCGAAAATAGCGCCGTAGCCATTGTAATACCTGCTGAAGGGCCATCCTTAGGTACAGCACCCGCCGGTATATGAAGGTGAAAAGTAGTCCTGTCGAAGAAATCAGACGCCACATCCTTAGCAACTGATCTTACGAATGAAAGAGCTATTCTGGCGGATTCCTTCATAACATTGCCCATCTGTCCCGTAAGTATGATATCTCCCTTACCAGGCATAGCATTTACTTCTATTTCCAGAACTGTTCCTCCCACAGCCGTCCATGCAAGTCCGTGGATAATTCCAACTGCCGGTCTATGGGCAAGCTTAGGCTGACGTATCCTGTCTTTTCCTAAAAATTCTTCAATATTCTTATGATTTACCGTGATCTTCTTATCAGCCAGTTCACCATTCTCATACAGCATCCTTACAGTTTTTCGGCAGACTGCAGCGATCTTTCTTTCCAGATTTCTTACTCCCGCTTCCATCGTATACTGAGATATGATCATGGAAAGAGCCTTGTCTGTTATTTTAAGATGCTTGGGAAGAAGCCCGTTTTTTTCGATCTGCTTAGGAATAAGGTGTTCCTTGGCAATATGCATTTTTTCATTTTCAGTATATGAAGAAAGTTCAATTATCTCCATACGGTCAAGAAGTGGCTGACTTACCTTTGAGAGATCGTTCGCTGTGGATATAAAAAGTACCTCTGATAGGTCCACAGGCAATTCTACATAGTGATCAACAAATTTATTGTTCTGTTCGCCGTCCAAAACCTCAAGAAGTGCTGCTCCTGTATCACCTTTATAATCTGTCGATATCTTATCTATCTCATCTAAAAGCATAAGCGGATTTTTTACTTCCGCATCAATAAGTCCATTTATGATCCTGCCGGGAATGGCTCCAACATATGTTCTTCTATGCCCTCTGATCTCAGCTTCATCATGTACACCGCCTAAAGCGATCCTGACAAGCTTTTTATTCATAGCTCTGGCAACTGACTGAGCTATAGATGTTTTACCGGTTCCCGGAGGGCCTACGAGACAGAGGATAGGTGCATCACCCTTCTGGGTAACGTTCCTAACCGCCAGAGCTTCCACAACTCTTTCTTTGACCTTCTGAAGACCGTAATGATCTTCATCAAGCGCCTTCTTCACTTCCTCTATATCATCTATCTCTTCTGACATCTTCTCCCATGGAATATCAAGCAGTGTCTGGATATATGTTCTGGAAACACTTGCTTCCGGGGAGCTCGCAGAAAGTTTTTTAAATCTCTTGATCTCTTTCTCGATCTTCTCCTTTATCTCTTTTGATGCGTCAAGCGACTGGAGCCTTCTCAAGAACTCGTCAACTTCGCTTTCAGCTGTTTCTCCATCCAGCTCTTCATTAATGACCTTAAGCTGTTCACGCAGAACAAAATCTCTGTGGCTCTTATCAAGATTGTGACGGACTCTCTGGTCTATATGCGCTTTCAGGCGGTTGATATTTATCTCATCGTTGATAGTTCTGGCAAGAAGCTCAAATCTTGGGTTGATACTGGCAAAATCAAGGAATGTCTGCTTAAGCTTATAATCTACCGGTAGATCTGCCATTATGATCTCCAGATATGAAGGAATCGTTTCCGCCTTGTTCCACTTTTCGATAAGACTGTTCTTATACTGAGGCGCTGTCTTTACTGTCTGAAAATAGCTTGCAATAAGCTCGCTCATTTCTCTGCGAATAACCTCCGCCAGCTTAGGATCAAGTTCTATCTCCTTCTCCATAACTGCACGATTCTCCGGTCTGACATCCGCAGTAACAAATTCAGACTTCAGGTCTACGTCAGCTATCAAGGCCTTGGTAAGACCTTTAAATCTGACCTGAACTGAACCATTTGGCAGATTAAGTACCTCCTCGATCTCTGAGATCGTTCCTACAGGAAATGGTTCCCCTGTTTTGTTATTATATTCGGTCGCAAGAAAGACTTTTTTATCGCCATCCTTTACTTTCTCAATAACCTTTTTAGCAGCATCTGTTGCTGTGTTTAATTGTAAATGTCCCCCGGGGATCATTGTCATATTCTGAACAACAATCATGGGTAATGTTATTTTTTCTGTAGGCATAAATACCCCCCTCGTTAATTATATTATGCATCCTTTTCTTTGATCTTTTTTGAATTGTACTCAAGAAGCGGAGTTGTTCCATCTTCTACAGCTTCCTTGGTAATTACGCACTTGGTGATAGATGGATCTGAGGGGATCGTAAACATAACATCTGTCATTGCTGACTCGATAATGGCTCGAAGCCCTCTGGCTCCTGTATTTCTCTCAAAACTCTTATGCGCGATAGCCTTAAGCGCATCATCCGTGAACTCCAGATCCACACCATCCATATTGAACAATGACTGATACTGCTTAATTATTGCATTTTTGGGCTCTTTAAGAATTCTTATAAGAACATCTTCAGTCAATGAATCAAGTGCCACAACAACAGGAATTCGGCCTATAAATTCAGGAATAAGTCCAAACTTCACGAGATCCTGAGGTAATACTCTATGGAAAAGCTCACCAACAGCCGTACTCTTCCTGTCCTTGACTTCAGCGCCAAATCCAATACCGTTATTTCCAAGTCTGCCTTCCACGACCTTTTCCAATCCATCAAAAGCACCTCCGCAGATGAATAAAATATTGGTCGTATCAATATTTATCATTTCCTGCTGCGGATGTTTTCTTCCTCCCTGAGGCGGCACGCTTGAAACAGTTCCTTCCAATATCTTAAGAAGAGCCTGCTGCACACCTTCACCTGAAACGTCTCGTGTAATAGATACATTTTCAGACTTTTTACTTATCTTATCCACTTCATCAATGTAAATAATTCCGCGTTCTGCTTTTTCCACATCATAATCGGCCGCCTGAATGAGCTTGAGCAGGATATTCTCAACATCCTCTCCAACATAACCTGCCTCCGTAAGTGTTGTAGCATCTGCTATCGCAAATGGAACATTAAGCAGTTTAGCAAGATTCTGCGCAAGGAAAGTCTTTCCCGAACCTGTTGGCCCAATTAAGAGAATATTGCTCTTCTGGATCTCAACATCACTTTCACCGCCATAAATAATTCTCTTATAATGATTATAAACAGCAACTGCAAGTGCTTTTTTCGCCTCATCCTGCCCTATTACGTAATCATCAAGGTATTCTTTGATCTCCACAGGCTTGAGAAGGTTGATCTCATCCTTTAACCCTTCACTTACTGCATACGTTTCATAATCCGTAAACTCTTCCGTTAAGATCTCTCTGCAGATACTTACACATTCATCACATATATAAACGCCGTTAGGCCCCTGAATAAGCTTCTTCACCTGATGCTGTTTCTTGTTGCAGAACGAGCAGTGTAATTCTTCATCGTTATTTTTCCCTGACATAAATCCTCCTAATCGCAATAAATATATATTGCTGAAATAAGGGACCGTCGCAAAATGCCACAGCCCCTTAAATATGTTAAATCTACGGATTATTTTTCTCTGTTTTCAACAACGCGGTCAATAAGTCCGTATTCAAGTGCTTCCTGTGCTGACATATAATTGTCGCGTTCTGTGTCACGCTTGATCTCCTCAAGAGATCTGCCTGTGTTCTCAGCAAGCATCTTATCCAGTTTATTTCTTGTCTTTAAAATATTCTCAGCAATGATGCGGATCTCAGTTTCCTGACCTCTGGCACCACCTGAAGGCTGATGGATCATGATCTCAGAATTTGGCAGCGCAAGCCTTTTTCCTTTTGTTCCGCCGGAGAGCAGGAAAGCTCCCATACTTGCTGCCATACCAATACAGATAGTAGATACGTCGCACTTGATGTACTGCATAGTATCATAAATAGCAAGTCCGGCTGATACTGAACCTCCAGGACTATTGATATAAAGACTGATATCCTTGGTTGGATCTTCTGACTCGAGGAAAAGGAGCTGCGCAACTATAACACTTGCAGACACATCACTTACCTCTTCGCCAAGGAATATGATCCTGTCCTTCAACAAACGTGAATAGATATCGTATGAACGTTCTCCTCTGCTCGTCTGCTCAATGACATAAGGTACTAAAGCCATCTAACTCACCCCCATATATTTAAAATCAATTCTATAAAACTGATTTTTATTCAGCATCTTTAGCTGCAGCTTTTTTTGTTGTTGTCTTTTTTGTTGTTTTTTTAGGGGCTTCTTCTCCGCCCTCAGACTTAGCAGTTGTCTTCTTAGCTGCAGGTTTTTTAGTTGTTTCCCCATCTGCAGCCTTAGTTGTCTTTTTTGCTGTATTTTTAGGAGCTTCTTCTCCACTTTCAGATTTAGCAGTTGTCTTCTTAGCTGCAGGTTTCTTCTTTACAGTCTCTTTAGCTGAATCATTTACTAATTCTAATGCTTTTCTGATACCGGCATCTTCACGCATCTGCTTCTTGCCTTCTTCTCCAAGCATTTTTTCAAATTCTTCTGCTTCCATCTGGTAGCCTTCAGCTGTTTTCTTGATCTCTTCGGCTAATTCTTCTTCAGATATCTCAAACTTCTCAGCCTTAGCTATTGCCTCGAGGACAAGTCTCTGCTGGATCCTCTTGATCGCTTCCGGTTTAAGATCTTCAAGGAACTTGTCAACTGTAAGACCCATATACTGAATATAGTCCTCAAACTTCATTCCCTGCTGTGAGATACTTCTCTGAATATCATCAGCCATTCTTGATACCTGTGATTCAATCATAGGTTCAGGGATATCGATTTCAGAGCCTTCGATAATACGCTCAAGAACTTCTCTTTCTCTAAGGTTCTTAGCCTGTGAAGTCTTATTATCTTCAAGCTTCTTTTTGATAGAATCCTTATATTCCTTTATCGTATCGAATTCTGATACATCCTGCGCAAATTCATCATCAAGCTCAGGCAGTTCTCTTACCTTTATTTCCTTGACAGTAACTTTGAAAACGGCGTCCTTGCCTTTAAGAGCTGATGCATGATATTCATCAGGGAACTTGACCTTAACGTCCTTTTCATCACCGATGTTCATGCCAATAAGCTGATCTTCAAATGTATCAATAAATGTATGTGATCCTATCGTAAGCGGATAGTCTCTTCCTGTACCGCCTTCAAAAGGAACTCCATCGATCGAACCCACAAAATCGATCGTGGTAATATCTTTATCCTGAACCGGGCGTCCGGTCACATCAACAACACGTGCGTTTGTGTTGCGGATCTTATCAAGTTCTGCATCGACCTCTTCGTCTGTAACAAGAGTATCCTGTTTTTCTACTTCTACACCCTTGTAGTCACCGAGCTTGACCTCTGGTTTTACAGCAACTTCAGCCGTAAATACAAGTGGTTTTTCCTCATCCATCTTAACGACCTTGAGAGTTGGCTTTGACACTATATCAAGCCCTGACTCAACAGCTGCCTTTTCATACAATACAGGAACGATCTGGTCTACAGCATCATTATAGAAAAATGTCTTTCCATACATCTTCTCGATCATTTTTCTTGGCGCTTTGCCTTTTCTGAATCCAGGTATGCTTAATCTTCCTTTGTTTTTTTCGTATGCCTTAGCTACACCCGTTTCGAACTCCTCTGCTGAAGCCTCCACGATAAGACGGTACATGTTCTTTTCACTCATTTGTTCGACTTTTAATTCCATAGTCGCAATGATCCTCCTTGAATTTTATTGTTGCAGACGCATAAAGGTCACGTATTTGTAAAGTATATCACAATTTAATCTGTATTTCTACAAATTATTTTTGTTACTCTTCATCTAAGTACTGGATTTCTTTCCCGAGCTCTATAGCCTTATCTTCATCAAATAAAGCCTCAATGATGGCAAGTCCCAGATCTACTGCTGTTCCCATTCCACGAGCAGTAATAATATTGCCGTCCTTAACGACTCTTGCAGGTGCCGGCTGTGCCTTCGCACCATTCAGTTCTTTCTCGTATCCTGGAAAACAGGTGGCATTCTTTCCTTTTAAAAGGCCCCAGTGACCAAGTACGCTTGGTGCGGCACAAATCGCGGCAATGAGCTTTTCATGCATATTCTGTTCCATGAAAAGTCCCTTCAATCCATCAACTTCTTCCAGGTATGGAGTTCCCGGTCCTCCCGGTAAAAACAGAAGATCCGCCTCTTCATTAGCAGGATCAAAATGTCTGTCAGCACGAACAACAACACCTTGTGCACTCTTAATATCCAGTGAACCCGTAACAGAGACCAGATCTGTCTCGACCCCTGCCCTTCTTAATATATCCACAACTGCTAAAGCTTCAACAGTTTCAAAGCCGTCTGTTAAATAAGTATTCACTTTCATTTTAAGTTTTCCTCCATATCAAATTTTGACCTTGTTAAAGAATAACACATGATTTAATTGTGGTAAACATATAGGTACAAACTCTCTGTTTGTCTATATTTATAATTCTTAAAAGAATGTAAAATTCAAAAATATGTATTGTAGTATTAATTACTACATGTTATATTTGCTCCACAATGAAGTGGTATTGAAAACTACATGATTTGTTATAAATATATCTGACTTTGAATTACGCCACCTCAAGAAGGAGGTTGAAATTATGTATAAAATTATCAGTGATACGGCCTGCGACTGGTCTTTTGAATACGCAGCAAAACATGATGTAAGTCTTGTTTCCTTATATGTCACTTTTGACGGGAAGACTTCTCTTAAAGAAGGACAGGAGATCTCCAGAGAAGCATTTTATAAAAAAATGATCGAGGAAGGTCTTTTCCCAAAGACATCCATGCCTGGAGTACCTGATTTCTATTCTGCAATGGAGGAGCCTGTGAAGGAAGGACGTGAGGTTATTGTGTTGACTATCTCCTCAAGTCTGTCTGCCTCATTACAATCTGCTAATCTTGCAAAAGACATGATCCTTGAAGAATATCCTGATGCTAAGATCTCTGTGATCGACACGAAGCAGGATGCCACAAGCCAGTCTCTTATGTTATATGAGGCCGTAAGAATGCGTGACTCCGGCATCGATTTTGAAACTTCAGCAAATGTACTGCTCGAAATGGCTGATAATGCCGGGATCATCTTCACGATGGATTCTCTTGAATACCTTCATAAGGGCGGAAGAATAGGAAAGCTTGCCTCCGTGATCGGAGGCAAGTTAAACCTCAATACCTTGATCATATTTAAAAATGGTAAGATCAAGATAGGAGGGATCTGCAGAACTCGCAGTAAAGCCAAAGATAAGATCATTGCCGGCATCGAAAAACTGTTTGACAGCAAAAAAATCAACACCTCTGATTACATATTCAATGTCGAGTCCGGTTTTAACTTTTACGAAAGGGATGCCTTCAGAGAAGTGATCAAAGAAAAGTTTTCTTTAACCTGCCAGGAAGATAAGGACCCTGCATTCGAACCTGTTGTCGGTGCTGTAACCGCTTGCCATACCGGTCCTTATACTCTTGGATTTGGATACATTCCAAGATTTGAAGCATGTCTTGCAGCGCTTAACAAGGCAGCTTAACTTTTCGATCGCATCCTTGTTTTTTCATTTCCTTGTGTGGCCTGTGCCTCTGGTACAGGTCACTTTTTATTGCCAATAACTATATCAGACATCTTGTAGCCGGAACATTTTTTCTCTATAATGTCTAGAATATTAATATAGATGTATTACTTAATAAACATTTGCCCGGGAGGCTTTTATGAATAATAAAGTTATCGTGGCAATGAGCGGCGGTGTCGATTCCAGTGTGACTGCCCTTCTTGTGAAGGATATGGGTTATGAATGCATGGGAGCCACCATGAATCTCTTCCAGAATGAAGATATTGGTATCCCCATGGAACGTACCTGCTGTTCTATTGCTGATATAAATGATGCAAGAAGTGTTGCCGCACGTATTGGCATGGATTTTAAAGTCTTTAACCTGCAGGAAAAGTTCAAGGAAAATGTTATCGACCGTTTCGTAGATGCATATGAATGCGGTTCAACACCTAATCCATGTATTGACTGCAACAGATATATGAAATTCGGTCGTCTTGTGGAACGCGCCAAGGACCTTGGATTTGACCATGTTGCTACCGGCCACTATGCCCAGGTCGAATATAACGAAGAAACAGGCCGATATATATTAAAAAAGGCCGTTGACCGGAAGAAAGATCAGACTTATGTTCTTTACTCTCTTACACAGGATATGCTCGCCCGTGCACTTTTTCCCCTTGGCAGTCTGACTAAGCCTCAGGTAAGAAAGATCGCAGAAGATCATGGATTTGTAAATGCGCAGAAGAAAGAAAGTCAGGATATCTGTTTTGTTAAAAATGGTGATTACACTTCTTTCATAGAATTTTATACCGGAAAGACCTATCCTGAGGGAGATTTTCTGGATATTGACGGAAATGTTATAGGCCGTCACAAGGGTATCATCAGATATACTATAGGTCAGAGAAGAGGACTTGGTATCTCATTTGGCAAACCTATGTATGTATATTCTAAAGATCCCGTGAACAATACTATCACTCTTGCAGGCGATGATGATCTTTTAGGCCGCCAGCTGACTGCCAGGGATATCAACCTTATTTCCGTAGACGAGATACGATCACCCATGAGGGTCAAGGCCCGGGCCAGGTATAACCAGATCGAACAGGACGCCATTGTTGAACAGCTTGATAAAGATACTCTGCGAGTGACCTTCGACCAGCCTCAGCGCGCATTTGCAAAGGGGCAGGCTGTCGTCATCTATGATGGTGATATAGTAGTCGGAGGTGGAACTATACAATAAAACATTAAAATGGCTATAGTTGCTGCTATGGCCATTTTTCATCTTATAAAACTATTTATCTGCCCTTACGTAAAATGTCAGCTTCTTTTTTTCTTTCTCAAAACAAGTGCCGCGCCTATACCTGCTGCAGATAAAACTGATACCCATGCGTAAACTCCTGTTCTGTTGCTGTCACCCGTTTTTGGTACTTCCTGCAATTTCTATTTCGGGGTTTCGCCCTTTTCAGGCTGTTTGCTTTCCGCTTTCGTATCAGTCGCCTTTGGTGTTTCTTTCGGGATATAAACTCAGTATTTACTATCGTAAATCCGTCCTTTGCATTGCCTGATATAGATTTTGTATATCTTTCAGTATATTCTTCATCAACTGTGTATGTGATCTCTCTGCCGTCTTTGTACTTGCTCAGATCTCTGAATGTATATTTGTAACTGTCGGGTGATCGGGATATATATAATCCATGATCTGAATAGATTTTGTTCCCCAGTTCTCATCCACTGTCAGGACCGGCAGAAGATTTTTCGACGCATCATAATAATCAGCATTTTTGACGCTCAGGTTAGCCGTTACTCTATTCACATTTATATATACATCCACTTTTCTTCCATATACTTCACCCGCATTAGTAAATTTTAACTTCACAGGCTCCGCAAATGTCTGAGTGTCTTTAGTTTTATCTACTTTAAGTGAAAATACCGTACTTTCTTTCCGGCTTCCATTAGCAGGCAAAACAGATCTCTCAACATCCTCTCACTGGTGTAAGATTTCCATATTATCCTGCTTCAATGAGAACTGATATAAATTTATCGCAGACAGATCTGTGTCGTCCTGTATCCTTTCGAAGGCTTTCACTTCAGTCTTCATGCTCTGAAACACAAATCCCACTGCTATTAGGAGCGACAATACCACTCCAATTATCCCCTTGATTCCTAATCTCCTTTTCCTCCGCATTACTGCTCCTCCCACGATTTAATTTTTATCAAGAATTGAAGACTGATTTACGTATCTTCTTTTTCCCTGATACATGATATAACATAGTCTTATTACATATAAGGAATTTTCTTCATTGATAGCTGCAGTGTATTATTATTTTCCTCTTAATTATTCCGTGTTTTCGATCTTATTATGTTTTTCCACATTTAAAAATGTCCTCTGCTCCATGCAGAGGACATTACTGATTCATATAACATCTTTTACAGATCTGTAAAATTATAATTCATTACCATGATGTCACCATCTTCAAGAATAATATTCCCCGACGGTATTATCACATTTTCATCTCGTTTTATCATAACAACGAGCCCGCCTTCCTCATTGGGAATATCCGCAAGTCTCTTTCCGGAATATTCATCGCCACTATGTACATCTATCTCCGTGAGCTCTATCCCTTCTACGGCCTTTCCAAGTGATATCGCACTCAGAACGACCTTATCGCCCTCTTCAAGAACCGAATCTCCGTTAGGCAGAACACTTGCTGTCCCTCTTTTTATCATTACGATAAGCGTTTCGGGAGGCATCGTTATGTCTTTAAGCTGTTTTCCGACCCATTCATGCCCTTTCGGAATTATAAACTTAATAAACTGTATCGGCACCTCTTCAACATAGTCATTAAAAGTCTTCATAATATCTTCATTGTCATCGATCATGTCAAGACGTCTTGCAACCATCGGAAGCAATGATCCCTGAATAAATATAGAAAACAAAACTATTATAAAGGCTATATGGAATATATCATTTTTAGTAGATACACTTATCATTACTGATATAGCAAATACTATGGATGATGCGCCTCTCAGCCCGGACCATGAGACCAGGGCCATCTGCTTTATCTTGCTTTTAAATGGGGTAAGCAGTGTAAATACTACCGCAGGTCTTGCTGCAAATGTAACAAACAATGCAATTATTATCGCCGGCACCAATACTGCAGGAAAACTCGCAGGTTTTGACAGAACACCCAAGAGGAAGAAGATAAGTATCTGCATAAAGGTTGTTACTCCATCAAAGAAATGCACAAGACTTGTTTTATCTTTAAACCTCTTATTTCCAAGTATAAGACCAACTATATATACGCTGAGATAGCCATTTCCTCCTACCGCTGCAGGCGCTGCATATCCTATTATCGCAATTCCGACTATAAAGATCATAAAAAATCCTGAATCCATGGTCTTTAAGCGTTTTGTGATCCATACAGCAGCCATGGCTATCCCGAATCCGAATGCAAGGCCATACGCGAGCTGGGCAAATATCATATATGCTATTGCGCCGCCGCTTGATGATCCTTTATATACTGCAAGAAATATGGCCGTCATCATATATGCGACCGGATCATTACTGCCGCTTTCTATCTCTAAAAGTGATGCTGTATTATACCTTAGATTCAGTTTTCGCGATCTGAGAATCGAAAATACACTGGCTGCATCAGTACATGAAAGAACTGATCCCAGAAGAAAACTTTCTATTATGCCGAATTTTAATATAAAATGGCAAAATACTGCTGTTGTTGCGGCGGTCAATAACACTCCCACTGTTGATAAAAGTATCGCTTTAGGTGCCGCTTTTCTTGCTTCTTTCCAGTTAGTTCCAAATCCGCCATAGAACATAATAAATATGAGGGCCATTGAACAAATTCTCTCTGCGGACGTATAGTCCACAAAATTGGTCCCCGATTCAGTTCCTGATCCAAACAGCATTCCAAGTCCTATAAAAGCAAGAAGTGCCGGTACCCCTATTTTTTCAGTTATCTTATTCATAAATATACATGAAAAAATAATTATAGCTGTAATTAATAAAAATATAGCCATTTTCCCCTCCGTTTTTCGTTCTACAATTTATTTTACATGAATTAGTGAATTTTTGCCTGACTTTGATTGTCATACTTAATCATTTGCCGTAAAATACTGATTATGTGAAATGAAATTTATTTTAGAAGGGAAACTCTTTATGAATACTGAAAGACGTGAAAGCAATAAACGTTTTAGGATATTTGCCATCATACTTATAATTATAGGCGGTTCTTTTATTGCATTCTTTGCTGCCATCAGATTAAATCCATCCTTATATAGAAAGATCTTCATGCATGCCACTAATAAAACTCCCGCTGATCTAAACCCCGGCACACCTTCCCCAGACAGGATCTCTGCCGCATCCGCTCCGGATCCTGCATTCAAAAATTTTGCTGATGAAGTCTGCACAGCTATCAAAAATGGAAATGAAACCTATGACATAGATAAGGTCTGGTCTGAAAAACTTGTTTCATTCAGCTATAATGGCCTGAATTCCGACCAGCAGGCAACATATGACCAGCTTAAGGCCTATCTTTCTTCAAGGACAAAACTTTCCGGCTATACATCAGTTTCCGCCCAATTGGAAAAATCTCCCGGAACTTCTCTTGCTTCTATCGATAACGGCAGGGACTATTATTCTGCCTTACTTAATTCCTACACATTATCTGATAGATCCACAGATTACTACAATGAGCTCGTGGATGTGTATATAGAATCTTTTTTCAGTGATGCTCAGTCACTTACGTCCAAAAAACGCGGCCTTGCAAAGGACATGGAGAAATTCTCATTTCCGTCAGGGTCAGGTGAAGACCTCGTCAGCTCATTGAAAGAAAGATCCTCTTCTGACTTTCCAGGTGTCCTGGCTGTTGATTACAAGTATGATCCTGATTTTCCTGATATCAGCGACAGATCAAAACTTTTCCCTGCTCTTGCACGAAATATCTGCCCCGGACACCTCTATCTTACCGGTATCCTTGATATGAACATTAATTCCGGCAAGACCGATTCTCTTCGTGCCATTATCGCAAATAAATCTTATAGCACCGGCTGGGATAAATATGCAGAATTCTATTCTTATGACTACGTCGACGGATATGACAAAAATGTAATAAACCTTCGCCGTGACTATGATCAGATCATAACCTGCCTGTATGCAAAGGCTGATATAATGGCTAATTACTATGGTGAGCCTAAAGAAAAGATTGCCAATTATCTTACTGGATATGGTATACGTGATGCAGCCTCTCAGACGGAAATATATGATTATGTACTTACTCACCCCGGGCAATATGCAGCTACAAGCATAGGATTTTTAGAAATAAAAGATCTTTCTAGGCGAGCCAGACTTCTTAAAGGTGACGCATACTCAGATGAAACCTTTCATAGGTTTATTGTTAATGCCGGTCCTTTATCCTATAACGATCTGGACAAGAGACTGAATACCATGTAAATATTTTTCTGATAAAATATTAAGGAATTTGGAATCAAAAAATGACCATCGGCCAAGCCGATGGTCATTTTTTTAATTATGCTTTCCCGTTATCAGATACATACTTTCATCAGATATCCTGGCCGTGATCTCCATCTCTTTCGGAAACAGCTCTGCTAACTCATCGACCTCCATAAGCCCGGTCGATACATGAGCTGCGTGGCTCTTATGGTGTGCATCTACCTCTTCTCTGCTCGAGTCATGTGCGATCGTCAGAGTTCCCCCCGGATTTAGAAGTCCCGACAGGCAATTTATCAGAGACTTTGGATCCTGAAAATGCGGAAACGCATTATAAACTATGATCCTGTCGAACTTTCTTCCAAAATCATGCTCTTCAGCATCTCCCAGAATGAATTTGACAAGAGCTTCCTTATACTTTGATCTTGCTATTTCGATCATTTTGGGAGATATATCGATCCCGGTTACAGATCCGGCCTTTCTCTCAAGGTAATAAGGGATCATAACTCCCGTTCCACACGCCACATCCAGGACTGCATCTCCTGACCTGAGGCCTGTACTGTCAAGAATTATCTTTATGATTTCATCATTACTTTCGTTTCTCTGATCCCAGTTTTCTGCCTTTGCGTTAAAAAACTCTATTACTTTTTCTTTTTCCATATATGTGCCTCTACATCCATACATCATTTAGACAGATCTATCTTATTGTATGGTCCGTATTTTTTTGATGCTTTCTCATAGGTCTTAACTCCAAGAAGTTTTTCTGATACCTCATCATACTTACTTCCCGGATCTATATCTTTAAACTGTTCAGGATATAGAACTGTTCCGATATAATATGCATCTCCTATTGCCATTTCAATATTGGTGTAATAATTATGGAAAGGAAGCTGTGAATATACCCTTCCTTCCTGAACTGCTTTAAGTGACTTATAGAAATCAGGATTTTCCTGAAAATCTTTCTTCACAACAGCAAGTCCTTCTGCATCAACAAAAATATTATCCGGATTATGCTGAATAAGGGCCTCTTTATCCATATCCGCATATGGGCCTTTCAATCCTGCGTCCGCCGCAACATTCTTTACCCCTATAACATCAAATGGCATATACTTTCCTGCAGTACCGGTAATACCCTTGATCCCCTTATATGATAATGCACCAAGATACGCCTTAGGTTTTTCCGATACATTGGCGACCCTTTTCTTCAGATCGGACTCTGTGTTTTTAAGATAGCTTATGACCTCTTCCGCTCTCTTTTCATTATCTGTGATCTTACCTATCAGTTCCAGTGACTTATAAGTGTCTTCACTGAATACAACATCCTTTCCGTAGCTTAGAACTACTACCGGTATTTTGGTTTTTGACTGAAGATCTTCTGCTTCCTGTTTACTTGTATTGTACATGCTGAATATAACATCAGGCGCAGCCTCTATAAGCGCGTCTGCATTAGCTTTGGCCTGTGGCCCGCCCTTGCCGATAGATTTCAGACCTGAAATATCTCCAAGAGCTGCAACATATGGTCTTCCTTCCGGATTCCATGTCTTTTCAACATCTTCTATACCCGCAAGCTGGCTCTTATCCGCTACATACGAGTAATATCTTAAAGAACCTGCTGCGATACAAGCAAATGATCTGGCATTGCCCGGTATTTCTACTTCTCTGCCAAGCATATCCGTCACTTTAAAATTTTCTCTTTTCGACTTTGCCTCACCTGCAGTCGTTGACGTTGATGACTGTCCAGGCTGACTGCCGCCGCAGCCTGTAAGAGCCAATACCGAGATCGCGCATGCAGCGACTGCACAGCCTGATACTAAAATTCTACGAAGTTTCTTCATCTTCTTCATTTCCTCCAAAATTGACTTTTTAGTTTTTGTGATCAAACGATTTGATAGTTTCCTCATCCGGAAACGGAACGATCATTTTTATCCCATTATGCTCAACGATATCTGCCTCCAAATTATAAATATTTAATATCGTCTCAGGATTCATAATTTCCAACCCGCCATAGTCATATACTGTTCTGTCTTTTATAAAAACGAACTTGTCACAGTACCTCATTGCCAGATTAAGATCATGAATAACTATTGCCACAGCAATATTATGTTCTTTTGATATATGTCTTACCAGTTTCATCAAGAGGTATTGGTTGTAAGGGTCAAGGTTGGAAGTAGGTTCATCAAGAAGCAGGAATTTCGGTTCCTGCACCAAAGCTCTTGCGAGCATCACCTTCTGCAGCTCACCACCACTTAATTCGTCAATATATCGCAAAGTAAAATCTTCGAGATGCATATGAGCTATGATCTTGTTTACTATTTCATGATCATGTTTGGTAGCATCCCACTTGATATAAGGTTTTCGCCCGAGAAGTATAGCATCATACACTGTAATTCTTCCCGTATCCGTATGCTGCGCAACATAGGCTATCCTCTTTGCTATCTCATTCCGGTTCATACTTAAAAGATTTATATCATCGACCAGAATGCTCCCGCCTTTTATAGGAACGATCTTATTCAGACATTTTATAAGTGTAGATTTTCCGGCTCCGTTATTTCCTAAAATGGCAATACATCTGCCCTCCTCCACATCAAATGAAATGTCCTTTAATATATCTCTTGAGCCGTAAGAAAAGTTAATTCCATGTATTTTGATCATTTCTTACCCCCCTTAAACAAGATATAAAGGAATATAGGTCCTCCTATAAATGACGTAATAGCACCTATAGGAAGCACTACAGGGGAAATGATCAATCTGGCAAATGTATCTGCACCTAACAGCAATACCGAACCGGCTACCGCTGATGTAGGAATAAGGAACCTGTAATCGTTTCCCATGAACTTTCTCATGATATGAGGTGCTATAAGTCCGATGAAACTTACGATACCAACGAATGCAACTGCAACAGACGTGGCAAGCGCGGCGATCCCCATGGTCGCATACATAATGAGATTTACATTTACACCCAGACTCTTTGCGGTCTCTTCACCATTTTCCATGGCATTATAATTCCATCGGTTAGCCATGAAAAATACAAATGCAACTGCAAAAGCAATAAGTATGAGCGTGATCTCTTTATAATTGGTTCCGCCCAGATCTCCAAATGTCCAGAAGACCACTGCTGCGACCTTTATCTCGTCCGCAAAATACTGGATCAGTGTACTTGCACCGCTGAATATTGCAGACAAAGCCACACCCGCAAGTATAAGACCTTGCTGCCCTATATTTCTGATCCTGGACAAGGCTATAATTATAACTGTTGCTCCCGCTCCGCCTGCAAAAGCACATATACTTACCATATACGGATTTGAAATGTCGATCGCATTGGCTGCAGAAGTCGAGTTATGTGTGCCTGCCGAAAATACTATGATAGCCATAGTTGCACCAAAGGAAGCTCCGTTGGACACACCCAGTGTTGATGAAGAAGCAAGCGGATTTTTAAGAACGCTCTGCATTACCACACCTGATATCGCAAGGATCGCTCCTACTAAGATCGCAGTTAAAACTCTAGGAACTCTTACTCCCATAACTACAGTCTTAGATTTCATATCTCCATTTCCGAAAAAGGTCTTAAAAATATCTTCTACGGAGACCTTCGCTGCCCCCTGACCTATAGCATATATGGCAAGGGCCCCCAGTCCCACCAGTAAAATAATCAATATCAGAACTTTTCTCTTCACAAACTTCGAATAGTTTGCATCTGTAGTAATCTTTTTGTTAGACATTTAGATCAATCTCCAAGTTTAAATTCCCCAAAACCAGATCCAGCTTTTTCAAGTTCTTCATAAAAATTATCCTTGTTAAGGAAGTTTTTGAATACTTCATTAGCTTTCTTTTTAGGATCTATATCCTTGAATGCCTCCGGATACATTACACTTCCCAGATAATAAGTATCTGCAACGGCCATCTCTATGTTAGAGTGATACCATATATATCCCGGGCAGTTATAAACTTTCTTCTCATTAAAAGCTTTCAGCTGTTTATAAAAATCCGGATTCTCCTTATAATCTTTATCTACATATGATCTGTTATTCGGATCAAGGAAGATAATATCCGGATTCCATTCAAGTATTTTTTCCTTATCTATAGTGACGCCTGATGATTTATCCGAAAGACCTTTAGCTACGTCATTGGCTTTAAGTATCTTAAAGAGCGGGAAGTTACTGTAAGTTCCTTCGATTCCATGTCCACCCTTAAAAGAGACTGCGCCCGTATATACTCTAGGCTTTTTATCTTCAGGAATTCCACTTACCCTCTTTTCGATATCCTTTTTAACTGAGCCTACATAATCAGTAAGTTCTTTGGCCCTCTTTTCTTTTCCCATAACTTCACCGATCAGTTTGATCGACTTGTCAAATCCCTCGGAAAACGCCGCACCATCTTTCAGGACAACGACCGGGATTCCCGTTTTCTGCTGAAGAGTTTCTGCGTCTTTCTGCGCATATCCACATATAATTACATCCGGCTTAAGACTGATAAGCTGCTCGTTATATGGTGTGTAGCCTCCTGAACCACCTTTACCGACTGCAGGCTTATCCTTCCACGTGTGCCAGTAGTTGTAGTGATATGCTTTGGCAACTCTGGATTTTTCCTTCTCTCCTTCTTCGACACCTACTACGTTATCTGCACAGCCCATGTAGCAGAGATATCTAAGTGCATAGTTAAAGCCTACTACGCTTTTTACTTCATTGGGGATCTCTACCTCACGGCCGATGCAGTCCACGACCTTTCTCTTGCCGGAGTTCGTTGTGCCTGTTTTGCTTTCCTGTGCCGTCTTTGTTTCCTGTGGTTTATTTCCTCCGCCGCATCCGGTCAAGGCCGGTGCTAAGATAACTGCTGTTGTACCTAATACTGCAAGACTTAATAATTTATTAGTTTTCATTTTTATTCCTCACTTTTAAAAATTTTATGCCTTCCACCTTATTGCAACAATCGTTGATTCGACCCTGTTGAGCAATCTGCCGTTTATATAATGCTTCTCCAGGAATCTATTTATCTTATCATCCAGATCTGCCGGCAGATCATCCGGTTCTGCCCATATGTGATTTTTCAAATGTTCAAATGCTTCCTGGCGATCTTCTATCTCCTTTGAATCATCCCTGTGATAATAAGTCACTTCCGGCATATGCTCATTTTCATAGAGATAGGAAAATATTTCAGGAATCGTACCCTTATCCGGTTTCTTATCTTTGATACCCAGGAACTCATACAGTTTTTTCATAAGATCAGAATTTCTTGCAACAAATGTTGCCATGGCACAGTATCCTCTGCATGCTTCATTTATCTTCTTTATATCTGACACGTTTCTTATTGCCGGAGTCATGTGACCGATAATAAGGTCAAATTTTTTCCTGTATCCTCTTTCGTCAAGATCTATCTCCGCCCAGTTTTCTGTAACGAAATCAATATTATCTCTGTCGTATTCCTTTTTCTTTTCATTGGCAAATTCGATCATCTTGCCGGAAATATCACTGCCAAGCACATGTTTTGCCTTGTCAGACATAGCTATGCTGAACCTTCCGGCACCACAGCCAAGATCAAGGACTTCCGCATTTCCATCCCAGATGGGCAATTCTTTTATGCATTTTAGAAATGAGTCCTCTCCCCATTGAGGAATTTTTAGCGCATTAAAGTGTTTAGCCATAGTGTCCCATTTCAATACATTGCTTTCTGCCATTTCCCCTCCTTTAACAAAAACGTGTGTACTCACTGAAGCAATCAAGACATATCTTCTTACCATTTTCGATCCTTAAAAATGATTCAGCCACTACCTCACCACATTTCTCGCATACAAAAGAATTGAATATTCTGGCCTCTTCTGGCAGTCGGAAGGTGACAGGTTTAACATCGAATATCTCCTCATCCTTTAAACTGTGGAGCTGATTCATCCTCTCTTCCCTTGAACCTCCCCTGCCATTAAATTCCGGCTTGAGAATAAGTCTCACAGATTCACCCGTTTTGCGGTTATAGAAGTTAAATGCCTGCTTGCCCCTGATATGGAATATCAGATTCCCCTTGCCTGCACTGCAACCAAGAAGGACCTGTATGGCATCTACCCCGCAGGCGTCATTTTCCGTCACACAAACAACATCCTCATCCTCTGAAAACTTCAGATCCAACAGCTTCATCGCATATAAAGCCGCCCTGTATCCGATAGAAAGACCCGGGCACACATGCCCGTGAAACTCCGCGCACTTTGAAAAAAGTTCCGGTTTGTAATAACTAGTTTCCACCTTGATTTCCTCCTTAACAAAACAAACACATAAATCCCCATCACCTGTCTATTTTATGAAATTTTTATATTTCTTTTATCCCTTGCACGGGATAGCTTTATCATCATAAAAGCACATGTTGTCCGTTAATGAACAGTGTGTTCATTCTTGTCTGAAATCATTCTTTGCCTTTCCTGTTGGATTTTTTATAAGGTTCGACTCCGGTCCTCTGGATATTATCGATAAATGACTTAATAACTCTCCAGTCTTCCTTACTGTAATTTATGGTTCTTTTGGTCACCGCCAGACACCCCATAAGTCTGAAATAATAAAAATTTCTGAGTTCATCTTCAGAAATAACTGTTTTTTCCGTCATTGTTCTCACAAAATTATCAGAATGCGCATCTATGATCTTTCCGGCCACATAGTCTGTAAGAGAATCATCCAGAAAAATAGCCTGGTACTTGGTCGACGCCCTTATCATCTCACAAAGAGGAAGCTTGCATTTGTTATCTACAAAAGGATCTGCATAGTCATACACCAGATCAAGATTTTGGAACTCCGGAGTCTCAAGTGTCTGATCCAGCGCATCCTCCATGATCTCATCCAGAACATCCATCGTGTTGTGATAATGAAGATAAAAAGTTCCCCTGCTGACATCCGCCTCTTTACACAGCTCAGTTATCGTAATTTCATTAAAGGCCTTTATTTTTTTCAGCTCAATAAAGGCTTCTTTTATGACCTTTCTTGTATATAGCTTTCTCCTGTCGATCTTCTTCCCATTATTCTCAATTGTTTTCAACTCGCACTCTCCTTGTATGTTTATAAACAATATGTTCAATTTCGTTAAGTTTAAGCTTATAAATTGCTTTTAAGACCCCCTTTGCCCATACTAAAAAACAGGTCCGGATCTCGCTAAACCCGGATCTGCCTGTACTTATTTAGTTGCAACTAACATAAAAAACGGATTATTCTTTCCCATTTCTCTATCCCGCTCATCGCCTAAGACTTTATCATTAACATCTACATCAATATATACTTCACTAAAGCCAATATCCAGACATCTTTCAACATCCCACTGAGGCCTTTTTTCCTTCGCCAGCGGAAGCCCTACTCTCCAGCCTCTGGCTTCTTCGTAGTTTTCCTTTGTAAATGAGCATTTTGGCTCCTCACCATACATCTCAATATACTTTTCTTTATATTTTTCTATATCAAAATTCTGCTTGCCATATTTTTCCGGATCTCTCAGATCCTTCAGATGGTCTCCGTCAAAAACAATAACTCTGCCGCCGGGTATGAGGAGTCTGTGCCAGTTTTTATATGTTTCCTCCGGCTCACTTAAGCACCATACCACATTTCTGCTTACGATCAGATCAAATGTGCTGTCAGGCAGATCCGGGTGCTGTACATCCATACATATGAATTCCGGCGCCACTCCCCGGGCTGCTGCATTCTTCCTGGCTTCCTCTATCATATTTTCAGACAGATCTATACCTGTAACATTGTGTCCTGCCTCAGATAGTATATTTGAAAAGAATCCCGGACCGGTCCCAACATCTAAAACTCTCAGAACTTCTTTTTCCGGAGCATTTGCAAGAATAGTATTAAGCCAAGCCGCTTTTCTATGCGGTTCATAATCTTTTTCCACAACTCCGGTAAATCCTGCCGCTGATATTTGCCAACCTTTTTTTATCTTTTCCTTTAACTCTTCCATTTTTCATCCTTTAAACCTTAGCAAAAAATTCTTCAGTCTCTTCTTCGTGAATTCCTTCTCTTGACATAACTAAGATCTTATCTGCATGCCTTACTGTTGATAACCTGTGCGCTATAACGAATGTGGTCCTGTTTACTGCAAGCTTATCCATTGACTGCTGAACTATTTTTTCACTTTCGTTATCAAGTGCAGATGTAGCTTCATCAAATATAAGGATAGGCGGATTTTTCAAAAATACTCTTGCTATGGAAAGCCTCTGCTTCTGACCTCCTGAAAGTTTCACCCCTCGCTGACCTATATCTGTGTCATAGCCATCAGGGAGAGACATTATAAAATCATGGGCATTAGCATTTTTGGCAGCCTCTATTACTTCTTCTTTGGAAGCGTCCGGTCTTCCATAAAGAATATTCTCATAAACGGTACCCATGAAAATATATACATCCTGCTGCACTACCCCTATATTGTTTCTTAAACTTGCCTGGGTCACATCTCTGATGTCTGTACCATCTATTGTTATACTTCCCCCATTTATTTCATAAAAGCGCGGAATAAGATTGACAAGAGTCGTCTTTCCAATTCCCGAAGGCCCTATTATAGCGTAATAACCACCTACGGGAACCTTTAAATTAATATTATCCAAAACACTTTCCTTATTCTTTCCGTAATTGAAGGAAACATTCTTAAACTCAACGCAGCCCTTAACTCCATTAAGCTCAAACGCATCAGGCTTATCCTTGATCTCAGGATCTATCTCTACTATCTCAAGAAATCTTTCAAAGCCGGAATATCCATTCTGAAACATCTCTGTGAAATCAGTCATCTGCCTTATCGGTTCAATAAGCACATTGATATACAAAAGAAAAGCAAGCAGATCAGCGACCTGAACTATGCCCTTGCTTATCATGATACCGCCTGCAACCATGACCACGACCGTCATCATGGCTGTTATACCCTTCAGTCCGGAATTATATCCTCCAATGTTCCTGAAGGTCTCTTTCTTTGCAGTCAGAAACGCATCATTGCCAATTTTAAATTTCGCTCTTTCAACATCCTCATTTGCAAACGACTTTACGACCCTTATACCGGACAGAGTATCCTCTATCTGAGCATTTATATCTCCTATCTTTACCCTGTTTTCCTTAAAAACTCTTTTCATCTGCTTATTTTTAAAATAGGCATAAATGATCATTATCGGAACCAAAGCGTAGGAAATGCCGGCAAGTGGAGGACTTATTATCATCATTATGATAAATGCACCTATCATCCTTATCCCTGATATCACTATATTTTCCGGTCCATGATGCAGAAACTCCGTTATATCAAATAAATCCGATGTAACCCTTGAAAGCAGCTGTCCTGTCTTTTGTTCATCATAAAAAGAATATGGAAGGACTTGATAGTGGCTGAATATCTCACTTCTCATATCATATTCCATATAAGCCCCCATTACGTGTCCTACATAGGCTATATAGTAATTACATAAAAACTGGATAAAGACCAGGCCTGTAAGTATGGCTCCCGCAATAGATACACTTTTTATCGCTTCAGATGGCGGCAGGATCGCAAAATTCTTGATCACATATCTTACGATAAATGGTGTCGCAAGAGCTATTAACGCTGAAATTGTCGCAAATATCATATCCGCAAAAAATATACCCTTATACGGCTTATAATATTTAAATAATTTTCTTAAATTTCCTTTCATAGATCTCCTCACATCCCCAATGAGTATTAAGAACAATAAAAAACTACATATGTATCAAATGTACATATGTAGTTTTCTAGTTTTATTTATTTTTAGTTATTTATAATCATAGAACCAAAGACCTGAGAATTCGTATGGCAAGAACTTCTCATAATATTCTTTCAGAGACGCTGTCGGATCAATGTCTTTTGATTCTTCCGGATAGCATACCTTTGCAAAGAATTCATATCCTACAAAGTCATACATTTCGCGGCAAAGTCCATGATGGATAACATGAATATCTTTCTTTTTAACTGCATCAAGGCCTTCCCAGCCCGGACGTGTTAAGTAAGCATCAACAAGCTTCTTAGTTTCTGCTTCATTTGCTTCAAATCCCATTCTGAGCGAAGTTTTTACCTTAGGCCAGTATGCTCCCGTAAATACAATCTTATCCGGATTGGATTTTAAGAGATATTCTGAATCCAAAGGCGCTGCCTTGGCAATATTGCCATTATCTGCAATGCTGTTGGCACCGGAGCTGTACGCTATACCCCCCCACATATATTTATTGGAATATGTATTATCTAACTTTTCAGGTCCTGATGCACCTACCTCAATGTAAAGGTTTGGTCTCTTTCCAGTCTTCTTAAACCCTGCCTCAGCAGCTTTCTCAGCCTTCGCACGATGTTCCTTGTAGAAGTCTATCATCTTCTTGGCCTGCTCTTCCCTGCCAAACATTTTTCCCATGATCTCTGTAGACTTTACATGATTTTCTACTGTTTCATCGTGAAAATCGATATACAATACTTTTATTCCCGCCTTTTCAAGCTTGGCCTGTGTATCACCGGCCTGCTTTTTGGAATCTTTTGAGAGGATAAGAACCTCAGCCCCTGAATTAATAACACCCTCTACGTCAAAGTCCTTGCCCAGACTTCCTATCTTCTTGACATCCTTTAATTCAGGAACTGTCTTGATGAAGCTCTGCCACATATCGTTTCTGTTCTCAGCAAGTCCATTATCCATACCTGCAATATGCTTATAAACATCCCTGCCAAAAAGGCCTGACATAGTCATAAAAGCACCGCCTGAACCTGAATACTGGATCGCAGCCTTCTCGACCGGCTTGGCGAATTCAAATGAAGCTCCTGTTACATCTGTAAATGAAATTTTTTCTGTTTTCTTATTATTGTCTGTATTACCGCCTGTATTGCCCCCACACGCAGTTAAAGAGATTCCTATAATACATACAACGACAAGCGCCGTAATAACAGACAAAACTTTTCTTAATCCTTTTATTTTCATAACCTACCCTTTCCTCAGGCATTCTGCTTATTGCGCAGGCTGCCTGTAGCAATAATATGCTGATTCATATGTTCATCATAAAACACTTCTGAATCCACTTTATATATATCCCCCAGCATCCTGGTAGTGTAGACCTCTGATGGAGGTCCATACGCATACACCTTTTTATCCTTTATGATAAGCAGCTTATCTGCGTATCTGGCAGCCATATCAAGGTGATGCAATGTCAAAATAGTTGTATAGTTTTTTTCTCTTGTAATTCTTTTCAGAAAATCCAGTAAATAGAACTGATGATTAAGATCTAAGGCCGATGTCGGCTCATCCATAATCAGTATCTCCGGATTTCTGACCAGCGACTGAGCAATAAATACTAACTGCCGCTGTCCCCCGCTTAGTTCTCCTATGTTTCTGTCTGCAAACTTTTCTATTTCCAAAAGTCTCAGAATACTATCTACGCTTCGTATATCATCTTCGCCTACTCTGAATCCGAGGCTGTTCAATCTTCCAAGCAATATCACTTCAAAAACTGTCAACGTAGCGTTGCATGCGATGTTCTGATCAAGGTAGGAAAAGATATCAAAAAAATCTTCATGCCTGATGTTATGAATATCCTTACCCTTCCATGTAATATCTCCGCTATATTTATTTCTGCCGTTGATACAGTTCAGCAAAGTAGTCTTTCCGCATCCGTTTGCTCCCAGGATCACTGTTATCTCTCCGGGATGCGCCATAAAGCTTATATCTTCCAGTATCTCTGCATTTTTGTATGCAAATTTAACATTATCGACCTTTAACATTATTACACCGCCTTTCTCTTAAGAAGCAGCATAAAGAAGAACGGAACACCTATAAGAGATGTAATAATGCCTATAGGGAACACTGCACCCGGCATGATTATTTTTGATATAGCCGATGCCGTAGACAGTATGATCGCCCCGCTTATGGCTGACATTGGGAGAAAGAACCTCTGGTCTTCCCCAACTATCATTCTTGCTATGTGAGGTCCTACGATACCTATAAATCCTATACTTCCTACAAATGCAACAGTCGTAGCCGTGAGTATCGATACAAGTATGAACATCTTCTTTCTTAATCTATCAACATTTACTCCCATACTTCTGGCCCGGTTGTCTCCCAGCCTCATCGCAGTCAGCTTCCATGAGTCCTTTATGAAGAGAATAAATGTCACGGCATATACTCCGGCTATTATTGAAATGTTAGTCCAGTTAGCTTTAGTAAGACTTCCGAATGTCCAGAAAACTATATTCTGAAGCACTTCTGCCGATGAAAGATACTGCAGGAATGATTGAAATGCCTGAAAGAAAAACACCATTCCTATACCTGCCAACACCAGTATCGATGAAGAAAATGCTTTTGCCCTGCTTACCAGATATATACTTATACAGGCTATTCCTGAAAACACAAAAGCAAACGCGGGTATAAGAAACTGCCCCAAAACAGATAATCCGCCAACGCCAAGTACCAGAACTATGGAAGCACCCACGCTTGCACCTGCCGATACACCAAGTGTATAAGGGCTGGCCAAAGGGTTATTCAGGATCGTCTGCATGATAGAACCGGCAGATGCAAGAGCTGCCCCCACAAGAAGTCCCATTATAGCCACAGGCAGACGCATATCCATAACTATCGTCCTGAGTCTTATATCAGCACCGGCCGGATTAAAAATCGTTTTAAAAATATCCCCAACTGTTGCTCCTGATGACCCCGTAACAAGATTAAAAAAAACTGCACCCACCATGATACATGCGGATACAATAAGAACTATCGCCCTCTTTTTCGTGTACGAGATATAGTTATTAGTCAAAAAAACTCTCCCTTCTCCTTTTAAATTCTAAACTATACAAACTATCGTATGGATTATATCCCCCCTAATAGGGGGCTAACAACCTGGATGGGGGATAGAAAGTTTATATTTTTTTATATTTTGCAAGAAAAAAGTACCGCTTTGATCATCCTAAACGATATCAAAACGGTACCTCACATATTAATTTATATCAAATGTCAGCCTTCCAGAGACCATGTAAATTACAGAACTCATAAGCTGCTACCGGTGCATCTCCCTGCGCAACGATAAATTCAGCTGCCGGCTTTTCACCAGGCTCTAAGTTTACTATCTGAATACCCTTCCTGGTCTCCAGCGCAATAAATGTAATAAAATGCTCTTCCTGCATTGGATGTTCAACGCTTCCAACTGCGACCGTAACCTTATCTCCATCCACTGTAACGACCGGCACATGCTTCTCTACAGCAGCATCAGTGGTATTAGCTGATACCTCTTTAAGACAGGCGTCAAGCGCAGCTTCTGTTTTTCCTGATTTTAATAATAAAGCAAGATTTTCTCCGTTCTCATTTTTAAAAAACTTCATAGTATATTCCTCCCCTTAATGGTCTTTATTAAAGATTAAATGTTGCCGGAGTATATGTTCTTCCAAGTAATTCCTGGTTAAGCTCATACAATCCCTTTGGATCTGTTCCAAATAAGTTATACTTCTTAAGAAGATCGTCGGCATTCTTTTCTTCTTCACCCTGTTCTTTTACATACCAGTCAAGATACTGCATCGTTCTGTAATCACCCACTTCATCAGCCGCCTTATAGATTACGTTGATGCTTCCTGTGATGAAGATCTCATGTTCTAAAGCAAATTTAATAGGATCATCGATAGCACTTATAGCCTTATCCGGCTTGGCGATTGCTTCAAATGTGACTGATTCTCCGTTGTCATGAAGATAGGATCTAAGATGCATCGCATGATCTCTTTCTTCCTGTGCCTGGATATCATAATATCTGGCAAATCCATCAAGACCCTTATCATAGTAATAGTTAGCAAAATCCAAATACAAATATGCTGAATATAATTCTAAATTGATCTGTGTATTAATTAAGTCCTTTACCTTTGCGTTTAGCATATGAATGCCTCCTTTGTTTATAGCATGTTAAATAATATTTTGCAATATTAAATTTTAAAACATATATTTGTGCTATGAGACGATTATAATACAAAAAAATAAAAATGGAAGTATCTATTTTTCAACCCGTTATAGCTCTAAAATTTATTTATGATAAGCCACATTCCTCTCAAAGCCTTGTTTTATCTACATTTCCAATAATACCTCACACAATTAGGTTGCACAAAAGCAACTTTTATAAAATTTTATCAAAATCACTAAATTGTATAAAAGCAGGAATTATTACTAAATTTTGATCTTGCACACCATGATATTTTGAATAAAAAAATAACGGAAGAAGACCCGAGTCCCCCTCCGTTATTAAATATTCTATACCGTTTTACTTACATCATTCCCATTCCACCGCCTGCTGGCATTGCTGGCGCTTCTTCCGGAATGATACCTACAGCCGCTTCTGTTGTAAGAAGAGTTGACGCTACTGAAGTAGCATTCTGAAGCGCACTTCTTGTAACCTTAGCTGGATCAAGTATGCCGGCTTTAACCATGTCAACATATTCATCATTAAGAGCATCATAACCCATACCGATCTCTGATCTCTTAACCTCATTGACGATCACTGCACCCTCCAGACCTGCATTTTCCGCGATCTGTGTAAGAGGTGCTTCCAGTGCCTTAAGTACGATCGCAGCACCTGTTTTCTCATCCCCATGTAAAGTATCAAGAAGCTTTGCTACTTCCTTAGTTGCATGAATATACGCAGATCCACCGCCTGCAATGATTCCTTCCTCTACCGCTGCCTTTGTTGCTGCAAGTGCATCTTCCATACGAAGCTTGCTTTCTTTCATTTCTGTTTCTGTAGCAGCACCTACTCTGATCACTGCAACTCCGCCCGCAAGCTTAGCAAGTCTTTCCTGCAGCTTTTCCTTATCAAAGTCAGATGTTGTCTCTTCGATCTGCTTCTTGATCTGTGCGATCCTGGCTGCAAGCTCTTCCTTATTTCCCTCACCGTCAACGATTATAGTATTTTCCTTCTGTGCCTTGACTGACTTGGCACGGCCAAGCATTTCTATGCTTGTATCCTTGAGCTCAAGTCCGAGATCTGAAGAAATTACCTGACCGCCTGTAAGGATAGCGATATCCTGAAGCATCTCTTTTCTTCTGTCGCCATAACCCGGTGCTTTAACAGCCACTACATTGAATGTTCCTCTGAGCTTATTGACAATAAGAGTAGTAAGAGCTTCACCTTCAATATCCTCAGCTATAATAAGAAGCTGAGATCCTGACTGAACGATCTGCTCGAGAACAGGAAGGATATCCTGAATATTTGAGATCTTCTTATCAGTTATAAGGATATATGGGTTCTCAAGATTAGCTTCCATCTTATCCATATCTGTTGACATATAAGCTGAAACATATCCTCTGTCGAACTGCATTCCTTCTACAAGATCAAGCTCTGTCTTCATCGTCTTAGACTCTTCGATAGTAATAACGCCATCGTTAGTCACCTTTTCCATTGCATCAGCAACAAGCTGTCCAACCTCTTCATCCGCTGCAGAAATAGCTGCTACCTTGGCGATCTGATCTTTACCGCTGACCTTTGCACTCATATTAGAAATTGCCTCAACTGCAGCTTCTGTAGCAGCCTTCATGCCTTTTCTGATTATGATTGGATTAGCTCCTGCCGCAATATTTTTCATACCTTCACGGATCATAGCCTGAGCAAGGACTGTTGCAGTTGTAGTACCATCTCCTGCAACATCATTAGTCTTGGTCGCCACTTCCTTAACAAGCTGCGCACCCATGTTCTCGAACTTATCTTCCAGTTCGATCTCCTTAGCAATAGAAACACCGTCATTTGTAATGAGAGGCGCACCGTATGACTTATCTAAAACTACATTTCTTCCTTTAGGACCAAGTGTTACCTTTACTGCATCTGCAAGCTTATTAACACCGCTCTCAAGAGCCTTTCTCGCGTCTAATCCGTATTTAACTTCCTTTGCCATGGATTCTTACCCCCTGTATATTTTAAAAAATTATCTCTTCAATTACTTAATAATAGCTAATATATCTGACTGACGAACTACGATAAAGTCTTCATCATCCAGACTTACTTCTGTTCCAGAATATTTTGAATAAATTACTCTATCGCCAACTGCAACCTGCATTTCTACTTCATTGCCGTCAACGACTCCACCAGGGCCAACAGCTACTACTTCAGCCTGTTGTGGTTTATCCTTAGCCTGACCCGGAAGCACAATACCTGATTTAGTTGTTTCTTCTTCCTTGATTGCCTTTAATACAACCTTATCTCCAAGTGGTGCAAGTGTCATAATGTATTCCTCACTTTCATTATTTCTTTGTTAGCACTTTTCAAGCACGAGTGCTAATTCCTAGAGTATAAATTATCACTTATATACTCTTATGTCAATAAATAAGGCCTATACAAATCTTAATTAACTATAAATTGTATAGGCATGGCTTATGTCAGCTTTTCCTTCTGGCAAAGGCAAATAGGTACTGCTGGGCATATCCTCCCAGATCTCCAAATTTTTCATAAGCAAACTCGGCTATCTTTTCTTTTCTCGTATCTTCACCGTTGAAATATACTTCTTCCATTATTCTCTTCATCCAGACATCCACCGGAAAAGCATCTCTTTTTCCTAGAGAAAATAACATAATACAATTTGCCACCTTAGGGCCCACGCCCTTTATAGAAGTTAAGATTTTTTCACAATCCGCTGACCGAAGCTTCATTAACTCCTCACCTTTTATGCTTCCATCAAGAACCTTTTCAACTGCATTTTTCAGGTATTTTGCTCTGAAGCCGGTCCTTATATTAAAGAAGTCTTTTTCTGTCACTTCTCTGAGTTCCTCTGCCCCGGGAAATGACGATAATACTATATTTCCGTACGCCGGCAGATCAAGCTCCAGCTTAGCACCCCATTTATCCGATATATCATTCACGAGCTTCTTGATCCTTGGGATCTGATTATTCTGAGAAATAATAAATGACATGAGTGTCTCAAAAAATTCCTGATTGAGTAGCCTTATACCGGCATTGTCCTCTATCGCCCCTGTAAGTTCAGGAGAATTTTCCGCAATGCTTCTCTTTATTGCTACATAATCTCTGTTGAGATCAAAATATGGGATCCATATTTTTTCTAATTCTTCACGCCCAGTGTTGTAAAAAGTAAAAACATCATCTTCCTGGGTAAGGAAAAGGAGCTTCCCGAAAGCTGTCAGCACATAAGCCGAATGAATATCTTCATTGCCTGCACTCTTAGCTTTTGGATCAGCTCCCTTATCCATCCTCTGAAAATGAAAACACTGACCGCATTCAAGGGTCTGAGCCAGATTAAAGTCCTTCAGCCCGGTAACTACTAAATTATCACCTGCATTTTCAATATTCATTTTTTATCTCCAAATCAATATGAAATAACTTCATATCCATCCTCTGTAACAAGGACCTGTATCTCCCACTGGGCCGACGGCTGTCCATCTCTTGTCGTAACAGTCCATCCGTCCTTGTAGCTTGTATTGGTAAATTGTGTTCCCATGTTTATCATCGGCTCAATAGTAAACATCACACCGGGCGCAAGAAGCATTCCTGTTCCCTTTCTTATTACATAGCTGACAAATGGTTCCTCATGGAAATCTATGCCAACACCATGTCCGCCAATATCAGGAACAACTGTAAAACCATTGGCCTGTGCATGCTTACTTACGGCATCCGCAATATCGCCAAGAAATCCCCATGGCTTAACTCTTTCAAGTCCAAGCTCAACGCATTCCCTGGCTACGCGGACAAGTTTCCTTTTTTCTTCGCTCACATCGCCCATTTCAAACATTCTTGATGAATCTGCATAATATCCATCTAAAACTGTCGTGCAGTCTACATTGATGATATCTCCATCTTCCAGAACCCTTTTGCTTGACGGGATACCATGGCAGACGACCTCATTTATTGATGTGCATACACTCTTTGGAAAACCGTTATAATTAAGAGGTGCCGGAACAGCTCCTCTTTTAGTCGTTTCCTGATAGACCATGTCATCTATCTCCTGAGTCGTCATACCTACCCTTATATGTTCTGCAACATAGTCTAAAACTGCGATATTAACTTCAGCCGCTTTTCTTATCATGGCAACCTGCTCAGGTGTCTTAATCATATATCTTGATGGCACCTTGGCATGTTTCTTTTTATAAAATTCAATTTTTTTGTCAAATTCAGAGTGGCAGTCTCTGTACATTTTTTCACTGCCGCACCAGCAAAGTTCATCTGGTTTTAATTTTCTCATTACATAGCCCCCATGAGTGCGGGAATCATCTGTTTCTTTCTGGAGACAACTCCCGGAAGGAATACAGAATCGCCTGTTGACTCTACATTGAATGCCTTCTCCATAATGCCTGTACCGTTGCTGCCGCCACAGACTACCTTTGAAGATTCTTCCATAATGTCCGTGATCATAAGGAATGCATTATCAAGTCCCTTATCCTCAATAACGCTGTCCATAACATCTGAGATCTTCCTGTGGAGATCATCTATCTCATCTGAATTGATAGTCGATACCTGACCTACTCCGACCATCTTTCCACCGATCTCGAACTTTTTGAAATCCATAAAAAAGATCTCTTCCGCCGTTTTATCACCTAAGTTGCTGCCAGCCTTGAACATCTCCCTGGCATAGCTTTCAGCATCAACTCCGGCGATCTTAGCAAGCTCAAGACCCGCCTCCTTATCCGCCGGAGTGCATGTCGGTGATCTGAAAAGCAATGTATCAGAAATTATCGCTGACATCATAAGACCTGCAGTAGACTTATCAGGAACAAGTCCCGCTTCTTTGAACATTTGATAGATGATCGTTGAAGAACAGCCAACAGGCTGCAGCCTTGCAAAAAGAGGTCCGGCTGTTGACAGTCCGCCTAATCTGTGATGATCGATTATCTCAAGGATCTCTGCCGTATCTATTCCATCGATCGCCTGTGTCTTTTCTTGGTGGTCGATCAGGATCACCTGCTTCCTTCCCACATTTACAAGATCTCCTTTTGAAACAAGGCCTGCATATTTCCCATTCTGGTCTTCCACAGGGAAATATCTGTATCTTGTATCAGCAATAGACAGCTTGATATCATCTACAAAATCTGTAAGCAAAAATGTCATGAGCTTATCCTTGCTCGTATAGACATTTTCGACCGGCTGATCAAATGCAGCCAGTATCATATCCGCATTCGCAGCTGGATCTTCAACTGCAAATATAGCTCTTGAAAGATCCCCTATGGTCACAAGCCCCTTAACACTATCTCCATCAAGTACAGGAAGTGTTTCTATCTCTTCTTCATGCATAATATCCCACGCCTGGCGAACTGTCATATCTGACGTCAGACCTGCAGGGTGATGGAATTCAACATCTGAAAGCTGCGGTCGTGCATCTTCAACTAATTCCGGAGCATCCACCCCAAAATAGTCGATAATAAATTTTGTTTCTTCGCTTAACCCGCCTAATCTTTTAGGGATGTAAGCCGCCTTGTCCCCATCAAGTGTATTCTTGAACTTTGAATAAGCCAAAACAGAACAAATTGAATCTGAATCAGGATTCTTATGGCCTACGACCCATACTTCTTTGTTAGACATTTTATATAATTCCCCTTTTGTAAATAAATTAAACTTCACTATTTCTTGTTTTTGAATTGATCTTATTCAAACGCTTTTTATTCTTCAACGCCGCAAATGTATTGAAGGTATGATATGAACCATCCATGATCTTCTGGAAGAAAGCATTTCTTCTCTTCAGCATCTTCGCTGTTATCTCTCCTCCTGATACAGGCGCCCTGCCTTCTTTGACCGCTGAAATAATATCATTATTACAACGAATGTCAGCTCCCGGAAACGTAACAAATCCATTTCCGACATCCTTGGTAAAATGTGCGTCCGAACCGCCCGTGCCCGGCTTTCCAAATCTTGCAGCAAGGATCTCTGCCTTAACATTGTAGATAGGATTCATCGTAGAATTGTATGTTTCGATAAAATCCACCTTTTTAAGAAAATCCATATTGGCACGTCCGAATTTCGTATTACAGAAAGCCCAATTCCCTGGCATATACGGGTGCGCCGGGCCAAGTATACCACCTAATATGTGCACCTCATGCTCCAGCTGGACTGCCGTCATCCCCTTTACCTGAAGGTGGTCTGACTGAACTCCGTCAGGGATGATACAGATGAAGTGACCCGCATTTCTTGTTGAGTATTCAACGCCTTTCAGGATTATAAAATCCTCCGGAAATTCCAGATTATCTTTTTCTTTAAGATAATGATAATATCCGCCATATGAATCGTGATCTGTAAGAATCATTCCGGAAAATCCTTTGCTCTTAAGGATCCTGGCGAACTCATCCACAGGTACATGCGCATCAAAAGAGCCTTCTTTTGAATGACAATGCATGTCAAATTTCTGCTCCAGCATTATTTCCCTCCATATTTTTAAGCTTAAGACTTAATGATCTATAGAAAATTATACTAATTAAAAGTGATACTGCTTCGGCTATCGGTAATGCCCACCAGACATTATTGACATTGTGTGTCAATGAGAGCAGGAACGCGACCGGAATAAGGATCACCAACTGCCTGAATATATTGACTATCAATGAGTGGATAGGATTACCAACAGACTGAAACAATGTTGAGTTGATAATATCTACACCGGACATAGGGAAGCATATTGCCATTATATGGATCGCTACGAGTCCGATTACCTCTACCTCTCCTGTTGCTCCAAACATATGCAGGAACGGCAGGGCAAATAATTCAAATACGACCGTACCGGCAGCCATATATATAAGTGCTGAAATAATACCTACCTTATACGTCTGTCTTATACGCTTAAACTGTCTGCTTCCATAATTATAACTGAAAATAGGAACAAGTCCATTGTTTAAACCGAAAATAGGCATGTAAATAAATGAAATAAGTTTGAAGTATATTCCATACGCCGTAATAGCGTACTCCGAAAATCCTCTGAGAATAATATTAAGCACAAATACAGAAATAGAAGTTACCGCATTAAGCACCATTGACGGAACACCTATTTTCAGGATCTTAACTACATCCTCTCCAACCGGTTTGATGATCTGTGCTATCTTGAGCCGGATCTCCTTGTTATGCGTCAGGTTGAGGATTACCGCAATTATCGCTGCTATTATCTGGCCGATAACTGTTGCGATGGCTGCTCCTCTGGCGCCCATTTCAGGCACTCCAAAGTATCCGAATATAAATATAGGATCCAGGATAATGTTGACCACTGCACCTGTTGCCTGAGAGATCATTGAAAGTTTTGACTTACCTGTTGACTGTAAAAGTCTTTCCGCAATGATCTCAATGAAGATACCCATGCCGAAAAACATAATAACCGAAAGGTATTCATTTCCATATGCCGCTACGCTCTGTAAACCTGTCTGCATATGGAAAAACGGTTTAATGACAAAAATGGCAAGTACGGCAAATATAGCATATCCGACTGCGGCAATTGCAATACCTGCATTTGCCGCATTACTGGCCATGTCATTCCTTCTTTCTCCCAAAAATCTTGCTACAAGGGCATTTGTACCTACACCAATACCAACCGCCACTGCAATCATGAGGTTCTGGATCGGGAAGGCCAGTGACACTGCCTCCAGCGCCTCAGCATTATACTGGCCTACAAAGATACTATCGACTACATTATATAATGCCTGCACGATCATTGATATTATGATAGGTAATGACATGTTAAAAACAAGCTTTCTAACAGGCATCTCTCCCAGTTTTCTTGATTCACTATTACTCATTGTTACACCTGATTCTCCAATAATTTACTTTCTTTTTTTATTTCTAATAAATCTATGAACTGTTCTCGACAGCCAGCTCTTTTTATTTTCTTTTTGATTTGCGATCCTTATTATCCTGTTCACAAACTGCAGAATGAAGGCAAATACAAAAACACCGATCAATGAGATTATTCCCGTCCACGTCCACATCCACCAAGACATGAGCGAAATTTTAAACAATGGTTTAAAGAAGATCACGCCGCCTGATGAACAGAATATGGCAAGACCAACAATAAACTTTCTGAACTTATCCATCGGCTGTGAGATATGTATGAGGAACATTACGCCAATAACCAGCATGACCACTAAAGACATAGTCGTTGTCTGATCAAATGACATATGGGTCAATCCGCCTATCAGCGCCGATATCTCTACCATGATAAATTCAGCTATAGCCGCGGGTAAAGCTCGTTTTAATACCGTTGGCAGGAACTTACCTTTGATAAGTTCATTGCTTGGCTGCATAGCCAGCAAGAAACTAGGTATTCCTACAACGACCAGGCTGTATAAGGACAGCTGTGTCGGATAAAGCGGGAACCTGTTTCCTGCAAATATTACAAATATAGCTGTCAGAATTGAAAAAATATTCTTGACAAGGAAAAGTGAAGCCGACCTCTGAATATTGTTAACGACCTGACGACCCTCTGATACCACACTAGGCATCTTTGAAAAGTCTGAATCAAGAAGCACGATCTGTGCGATATTTTGTACTACATCAGATGCCTGTCCCATGGCGATACTGCAGTCCGCCGTTTTAAGCGCCAGCACATCATTCACTCCGTCTCCGGTCATAGCAACCACATGTCCATCAGCCTGCAAGGCCTGAACTATCATCTTTTTCTGTGCCGGAAGCACACGTCCAAATACCGTATACCTGCGGACCGCATCGGCTATCTCTTCCTTAGTGGTAAGAGTTGACGCATCGATAACTCTGTCTGCATTTTTGATCCCGGCTTTCATAGCAACGCTTCCGACCGTGTCAGGATTATCACCTGAAATTACCTTTATATCAACGCCTTCCTCCTGGAAAAATTTCATCGTTGACTTAGCCGTCTTTCTTACAGGATTGGTAAGAAGTACAAGACCGAGAGGTTTTACAGGTTCCGACAGAGGCTCTCCATCCTTTATAAGGGAGGTATCTTTAACTCTTCCGAATAAAAGTACCCTGTTTCCTATGTTGGTGAATTCACTTATCCTGTCTGCATATTCGCTTAACTTTTCCTTAAGCAGTTTTTCAGGGGCGCCGAGCACATAGGCCTCGTCATCAAATGCCACTGCTGAATACTTTACTGCTGACGTGAATGGATAGATCTTTTCAGCCTTTCTTTCAAGCTTAAGACCAAAGGATCTCTTTAAAGTATTGATAGTCACATTATCGCCTGACATATTTGCGACAAAATCATCCAGCCTTCCGGAAAGCGATATCTCTTCAGATTCATCTTCATCAAATCCGTCTAAAGGTATCAACGCTTCAAAGGACATCGTGTTCTCAGTAAGCGTACCTGTCTTATCAAGGCAAAGCACATCTACCCGGGCCAGTGTTTCCACACTCTCCATCTCGTGGACAAGGACCTTTTTAATGCCCAGAGCAGTGACTGACACTGCCAGCCTCATGGATGTCAGCAGATATAACCCCTCCGGTATCATACCGACAAGTGCCGCTACTACAGCTACGATAGACTGCTCATATGTCAGATGCAGGAACTTAAAATCCTGGATAAACATAATAATACCGAGCGGTATCATTATTATACCTATAATTTTAAGAAGCTTGGAAAGAGATCTCATCATCTCCGTCTGCTTCTTTCCCCCTTGTTCCTTCGCTTCCAGTGTTAATTTAGAAACATATGAATCAGCACCTACATTCGTAAGTACTGCTCTGCACTCACCGGAAACAACGAAACTGCCTGAAAGCAGCTTATCATCAGCCTGCTTGTTAATTTCATCAGACTCACCTGTAACCAGGGCTTCATTGACCTTCACGCTTCCGCTGACTACCTGAGCATCAGCTCCGATCTGGTTTCCGGCCGCAAAAACACATAGATCCCCCTTAACAAGATCTTCTGTAGAAATGGTTACCATCTTACCATCTCTTATAACCTGACTTTTTGGAACATTCAGCATAGTCAGCTTATCAAGGACCTGTTTTGATTTAAGCTCCTGTACAATTCCAATAGCTGTATTAATAACAACCACTATAAGGAAAGTTAAGTTAACATACGAATGTACTGTAATCAGCAAAATCGCGAAAAAGAAGAAAATAAAGTTAAAAAATGTAAAAATATTACTGGTTATTATCTGTCCGACTGTCTTAGACTGATTATCGACCGGCGCATTAGTTAACCCTTGCCCTCTTAATCTGGCAACCTCACTGCTGGTTAGACCATTTTTCGGATCTGTCATCGATTGCTCTCCTAATCAAATCATCGTTTATATAGCTATAATTAAGTTATGATAACACAAACTAACTCAAAAAAAAATAAGCAGCCGTTCTATTAACGAACAACCGCTTATTTCCTGTAAATCATAACTAAATGAAGGCAAATGCTTTCATTTCTCATCTAAGTTCTAGTATTTATTTATAATTTCCTGATACAGTAAACCATAAAATCAATATAAGAAGTTATTAGATCTTTGTTACGTTAACAGCCTGAGGGCCCTTAGCTCCTTCAGTGATATCGAATTCTACATCAACGCCATCTTCAAGACCTCTGAAGCCTTCCATGTTGAGGCCTGTGTAATGTACGAATACGTCATTACCGTTCTCATCGCTAATAAATCCAAAACCCTTCTGGTTGTTAAACCACTTTACTGTACCTTTCATTACTAAATAACCTCCAAAAAATATACACAACGGAAATAGTGCAAACAGCACTCCTTGAATGATATCAAAATAAGGAGTCGATGTCAACTTAATTTAAAGGATGACTTAAGTGATACAATGCGGTTAAATACTGGTTTTCCCGGCTTCGAGTCTTGCATATCACTTACAAAATATCCGTTTCTTACGAACTGGAATCTTTCTTCAGGAGCAATATCTTTTATGTATGGTTCAAACAAGGCATTTTCAATTGTTGTAAGCGAATCCGGATTAACATTCAAAGAACCGTCTTCTGCATACATTTCTTTGTTCTCATCTACAAGATTTTCATAAATTCTGACCCTGGCAGTTTCCGCCGTCCTTGCAGCGACCCAATGGATAGTGCCCTTTACCTTACGTTCTTTAGAGTCTCCGCCTTTAGTTGCCGGGTCATATTCACAATGAATAACCTTTACATTTCCGTTTTCATCTTTTTCCAAAGATACACATTTGACGAAGTATGCATTCATCAGGCGCACTTCATTGCCCGGAAAGAGCCTGAAGTATTTTTTCGGAGGTTCTTCCATAAAGTCCTCTCTCTCTATAAACAGTTCTCTTGAAAAAGGTACCATCCTTGTTCCAAGTTCATGATTTTCCATATTATTAGGCACTTCAAGCATTTCTTCCTGATCTTCCGGATAATTATCTATAACTAGTTTAACAGGATCCAGGACCGCCATGATACGTTTGGTCGAAAGCTTAAGATCTTCCCTTATACAATATTCAAGCATCGGATATTCGACTTCACCCTGAGACTTGGTCACACCCACGAGCTCAACGAATCTGGCAATGGACTCCGGTGTAAATCCACGTCTTCTTAAACCCGAGATAGAAACGAGTCTTGGATCATTCCATCCATCTACGATGCCCTCTTCAACCAGCTTCTTTATATAGCGCTTGCCTGTAACTACATTTTTAATATATAACTTGGCAAACTCTATCTGCTGAGGAGGATTTTCAAATCCCACTTCTTCTACCACCCAGTTGTAAAGCGGTCTGTGATCTTCAAACTCAAGTGTACAGATTGAATGTGTGATCCCCTCAAATGCGTCCTCCAACGGATGAGCAAAATCATACATAGGATAAACGCACCATTTATCACCCGTTCTGTGGTGGTTAAGATGTGCCACTCTGTATATAACAGGGTCCCTCATATTGATATTGGATGCGCTCATATCGATCTTAGCTCTTAAAACTTTTTCTCCATCAGCGTAAACGCCATTTTTCATTTCATCAAAAAGCTTCAGATTTTCTTCAACAGATCTGTTTCTGTACGGACTCTCCCTGCCGGGCTCAGTCAGAGTTCCTCTGTATTCGCGGATCTCATCAGCAGTTAAGTCGCATACGAATGCCTTTCCTTTTTTTATAAGCGTCACGGCCGCCTCGTACATTTTTTCAAAATAATCGGAAGCGTAATAAATATCACCGTCCCACTTTACTCCAAGCCACTCCACATCTGTCTTGATCGACTCAACGAATTCTTCCTTCTCCTTGCCCGGGTTGGTATCATCAAATCTTAAATTGAATCTGCCCTTGTATTCCCTGGCAAGCCCATAGTTAAGAAGGATCGACTTGGCATGTCCTATATGCAGATATCCGTTCGGTTCAGGAGGGAAACGCGTGTGGACTTCTTTCACACGTCCCTCTGCTAGATTCTTGTCAATAATCTGCTCTATAAAATTCTTTGACTTTTCTTCCATTTCCATAGCAAGCCTTCCTTATTTGCCTTTGCGGTCTTTAAACTGTTCAAATACAACTGCTGCCGCCTCACTTGGTGTCATATTTCCCAGATCCAGTGTTATTTCAGCATATTTTTCATAAAGATGGGTCCTCTCTTTCAGTATCTCGCCGATCTCTTCCTTGCCATTGGATACCACACCTCTTTTTAAGAGGTCACCCAATCGCTCCTCAAGATCTGAAAGATTCACTTTAAAATAGACTATATCACCTATCTCTTTAAAGTGTTTCATGGCCTCTTCTCCATAGACTGCCGAACCGCCTGTTGCAATAACACTTCTTTCCGGATCAATAGTCTGATTGATCTCATTCTCGATTTTAATAAATCCTGAGTCCCCATGCACTGTAAGAATATCTGCAAGGGTCTTGCCCGTTGCCTTCTGTATGATAAGATCTGCATCTATAAAATCATAGCCAAGCCATTTTGCAAGTTGTACTCCGATCGTACTTTTGCCGCTTCCCGGCATACCTATAAGTATAATATTACTCTTCATTATATGCTTCTTCCTTAGCTGCCTTTGCTTTCTTAAAAGCCTCCTCAGCTCTTCTTTTTTCCTCCAGATCATCATGCAGCGCCTGTAATTCATCAAGACCAAACTCATACTTTTCTCCACAGAACTGACATTTAGTCTCGACCGGTTTTCCCTCTTCAATAAGGTCTTCCAGCTCATCAGCGCCAAGACTTAGTAAAGCTTTTACCACCTTATTTCTGGAACAGTCACATTTATAAGAAACATCGATTTTTTCCAATATCTTATATTCGATACCATTGAATATTCTTGCGAGGATGTCTTCCGGCGTCTCTCCTTTATCAAGAAGTTCTGAAACAGATTTTATTAACGCGATATTAGCCTCTAAAATACCTGTTGTCTCCTCTGAAGCTCCCGGAAGCATCTGCACTATAAAACCGCCCGCATCTTTAGCTGTATTATCTTTATCCATAAGAACGCCAAGGCCTACAGCTGACGGTGTCTGCTCACTTGTAGCGAAATAGTAGGTAAGATCATCACCTATCTCACTTGTAACAAGTATAGTATCACCAATATAAGGCTCTTTCAGTCCCAGGTCTTTAGTGACACTGAGAACACCTATACCAAGTGCTCCGGCCACATCGATCCTGCCATCCTTGAGCGGAAGCATGACCTGAGGATTCCCGACAAATCCTTTAACATGACCATTAGAATCTGCGGTCACTGCCATTTGCCCTATAGGACCATTTCCCTTGATCCTTACCGTCAGGAGATCCTTGTCATTTTTCATCATAGTTCCCATCATAGCGCCGGCAGTAAAAAGCCTGCCTGAGGCTACGATGGTAACGGGACTCATTTCATGCCTCCTTGCAGCTTCATTTACAAGATCCTTTGTCGTCGCGACATATGCTCTCGCCTGTCCATCAGCTGAAATCGCCTTTAAAATATAATCACTCATAAATCCATCTCTTCTTTCAATATTTCTAAACCGCTAAACCTTATCCATTGGCTTTTTTTATCGCCGCTTCCAGTAAGTGGGACGCAAGGATGGTAGTCGTCACACTTCCGACACCTCTTGGTACCGGGGTAATAAGACGGGCTTTAGGGACAGCCTTATAATAATCCACATCTCCGCACATATTTCCATCAGGATCCTGATTTATTCCTACATCTACCACGACCGCTCCATCCTTGATAAAATCATCTGTCACCATCTTTGCTCTTCCTGCCGCAGCTATTAAAATATCAGCTTCACGACATATGCCGGCAAGCGCTTCTGTTTTAGAATGGCATATAGTAACTGTAGCATTTTCTTTTAGCAGAAGCATGGAGACCGGTTTCCCTATGACCTTGCTTCTTCCCAGTACTACAACTTTTTTACCTGATAATTCCACTTTAGCATACTTAAGGATCTGCATTACTGCCGCTGCAGTGCATGGTGCAAATCCACCATCCTCACCGAGATAGACCTTTACCTGATTAGGCCTGGTGAGTCCATCCAGATCTTTGTCCGGATCCATTACAGACAAGATCTCATTCTCATCTAAAGTTTTGGGTAAAGGTGAAAACATCAATATGCCATCGATACCATCATCTTCGTTGATTTTAATAAACTCTTCAAGGAAGCGTCCATGACTGATGTCACCCGGGAAAGAAAATACACTTGATTCCATTCCCAAAGATGCTATCTTTTTTACTGCACTGCTCTCATAATACAGATCATCCGGTCTTTCACCAACTCTTACAATCCCCAGTCTGGGAAGTCTTCCCGGATAATTTGATGACTTCCTGAATATATCCAGTTTTTCAATAATCTCCTCCTGCAGTTCTTTGGCTGCCGGGAGGCCAAGCAGATCCGCCATTTTTCCTCCTTATCTTGTTTTCAATTCGTCTATGATATGTCCTGAGACTCTCTCTTCTATAAGTCTGCCTTCTTCTTTAAACTCATCCGCAATTTTGTTCATGCTTTCTGCCATTGTTTTATTTCTCATAAGCTTTGTATTTATGTAAACATTAAGTGCAGAGCTGTCCAGCGCCGCCTTCGCAAAGCAGACAGCGACCCCTGCGTCACTGATGACCATCCTGCTGCCAATAGCTGAAAGATGTTCTAACAGTCCCATAAGTCTTACTATATTTCCCATTAATTCCAAAGGTGCTCCCGCCGCATCCGCAAGAAGCCTTTCCAGCATCTCTGCCCTGAAAGCTTTTTCCTCCTCTGTTTCCTTCGGAAGTGAATAAGCCTGTGACAAAGGATAAAATACTTCTGCATCCTTTTCAACAGAGTCCAGCATTACTTTCTGAAATTCTCCCAGCTGTTCTATTATCACTTCCAGTTCTTCCTGGGTGTCAGCATACTTCTTTTTGCCCGTGGTCAGTGCTGCTACCATTCTTCCCAGTGCGACAGAAAGGCCAGCTACAAAAGCGCTGGCCCCTCCACCACCCGGAACTGATGCACTGGAAGCGAGAGCCTCTGTAAACTCTCCAATGGACATTGTTAAAAAATCTTTTTCCATTCTTTCCCTTTCCGGTTTTCGTTCGCGGATCTATTTAATTAATACTTTGCGAGATATTCATCAATTTCCCACTGTGAAACCGATGTCTTATACTCGTTCCATTCTTTCATCTTTGCTTCCGTGTACTTAGTTACAACATGACTGCCAAGAGCTTCACATATAACTTCATCTTCATGTAAAAGCGTTATAGCATCGACCAATGTCTCAGGAAGTGTAGTTACATTAGCTACTGCCCTCTCCTCTTCTGTCATTTCAAATACATTGCAGTCTACACTCTCACCTACTTCAAGCTTGTTCTTGATACCGTCAAGTCCGGCAGCAAGGCATACTGCGATGGCAAGGTATGGCGTAGCTGATGGATCCGGATTCCTGAGTTCAACACGTGTAGAATTTCCGCGCGCGCATGGGATCCTGATGAGCGGGCTTCTGTTGGTTGCTGACCATGCCACGTAAACAGGCGCTTCATATCCCGGAACAAGTCTCTTATATGAATTAACGAGCGGATTAAGGATCGCCGTCATTCCATTAGCATGCTTCATAAGACCGGCTATAAAATGATACGCCACTTCTGAAAGACCTAATTTATCTGAATCATCAGCAAATACATTTTTTCCGTTCTTATCTGAAAGGGACATGTTTATATGCATGCCTGATCCTGCGATCCCCTTAATAGGCTTAGGGATAAATGTTGCATAAAGATTATTCTTCTGTGCGATCGTCTTTACCGCAAGCTTGAATGTCATAATGTTATCCGCTGCTGAAATAGCATCATCATACTTAAAATCGATCTCATGCTGAGCCGGTGCAACTTCATGATGAGAAGCCTCGATCTCAAATCCCATTTTTGAAAGGGCATGGACCATTTCCTGTCTCACACCTTCGCCCGGATCTGTCGGTCCAAGATCAAAATAGCTTCCATGGTCCTTAGTATTAGTTGTTGGCTTTCCATCCTCATCTGTTTCAAAAAGGAAGAACTCACACTCCGGTCCTACATTGAATGTATACCCCATATCCGCTGCTTCCTTGCACACCTTTTTAAGAACATTTCTCGGATCTCCGCTGAATGGTTCTCCGTCTGCCGTATAAACGTCACAGATAAGACGGGCGACCTTACCTCTTTCATGATTCCATGGGAAAATAACGAATGAATCATAATCCGGATATAGATACATATCCGACTCCTCGATTCTGACAAAACCTTCCACTGAAGATCCATCAAACATACATTTATTGTCGAGAGCCTTCCCGAGCTGATCAGCTGTAATCGCTACATTTTTTAAAACACCGAAGATATCACTGAACTGAAGACGAATAAATTCCACCTTCTCTTCCTTTACCATTCTCTCTATATCTTCTCTTGTATATTTTTCCCTAGGCATTTTATTCTCCTTTAATCACGCTGTTAATTCTGCTTTCCATCTCTTCAAGTCCAATAATCTGGATAATGCTCCAGAGATCCGGTGTGTTAGAACGTCCTGTCACCGCGATCCTCACTGTTGTTGCAATATCCGAAACATCACCTCTGAACTTATCAGGATCAGCCTTATAGGCCTTTCTGTCTGTTGCAAAACCATTCCTTTCGGCAATCGCGGAAATCTTATCGAACCACTTCTGATTATCATCATTATAATCAAATGTCTCAAGATATTCTTTAAGTATCGTCTTAACATCTTCTGCAGGGAGCTTAAAGTCTTCTTCCTGCTTCCTGAACTCATTAAAGAAGATAGAGAACTGGTCAAATGCCTGCTTCGCATTAACAAGATCCTTCCTTCTCCTCTTCTGACCCACACCCATGTAAAGCATTATAATATCCGTTATCTTAGCCTCGTCAGCAAACCAGATCTTTTTCTTTTCAGATTCATATCTGTGAGCCCAGTCAGCAAGGAAGTCATATACTTCGATAACCTGAAGCTGAGATAATTCGTTTTTACATATATTCTCCAGCTTATCCATATCAAAAAGAGCACCGGAATTATTCATGTTCTTCACCGAGAATGGAAACTCATTGATATTTTTATCAGGATTCTGCTTATGCCACTCCTCGAAATTTGAATTAAGAAGCGTAAGAAGATATACCTTTATGCAATGAGGATGAAACCCTTCTTCTCTGTAGTATGCAAGACTCATCTCCGGATCGTTTCTCTTGGAAAGCTTTCTCTTTCCGCCGGTCTCTGGATCAATTTTCATCATATGAGCTGTATGAGCATATTTAGGAAGTTTAAAGCCAAGCGCATTAAAAAGCTGCACATGTATCGGCGCTGAGGCAAGCCATTCTGTACCTCGTACAACTAAAGTCGTCCTCATAAAATGGTCATCTACAGCATGTGCAAAATGATATGTAGGAATACCGTCCTTTTTAAGAAGGACTATATCATGTATATTCTCCGGCAGTTTAACCTCTCCCTTGATCTCATCCTTAAATATAAATTCCTTATCCGGACTTCCATCACTTCTGAGTCTCAGAACATACGGTCTGCCTGCATCAAATGCCTCTTTATACTGGTCAAATGTCCAGTTTCTGCATATTGCATATTCCCCATAATATCCTGTAAGAAGTTTTGCTGCCTCCTGTTCTTCACGTATCCCAGACAGTTCCTCTTCAGTACAGAAGCAAGGATATGCTTTTCCTTCCTCTACAAGCTTCTTAGCAAATGTGTGATATATTTCAACTCTTTCAGTCTGTACATAAGGGCCATATGCGTTGACCGTATCCGCATCGTCGTATCCTGCTCCCTCATCAAATTCAATATCAAAATATCTGAGTGAATCAATGATAAGATCGACCGCTCCCTCGACCTTTCTTTTGGCATCTGTGTCTTCGATCCTTAAATAAAATACACCGTCACTTGTATGAGCAACTCTCTCATCTACCAGGGCGCTGTAAAGGTTTCCCAGGTGGATAAATCCTGTCGGGCTCGGCGCCAGTCTGGTGACCTCTGCTTTATTACCCAGTTCACGATAAGGATACAAAGCTTCATAATAGGCCGGGATCTTCAGATCTTCCTGTCCAAAAAGCAGCTCTGCAAGTTTAATATTTTCTTCAGATGTCATCTTCTCACTGTCCCTCTAAATAATAAATTATCAGTAATGCTGACTTGTTAAAAAACCAGCTATAATCTGCTCAATTATATAAATGAAAGCACCTCACTGTCAAACCTTATTTCTTTTCTCTCACCTTTTATAACTTTATTTTTTTAAGTCAAAATGCTAAAATAGCGATAATACTTTAAGGGGGTTTTTAATATGAATAAATATGCTAAACGCGCCTTGATCGCTTCAACCGTCGTAATTGGCGCAGCCGTGGGAGTCCTTCTTGCAGGCAGCCATTACTACGTTAATATGGCTATAAAAAGAAATACTAAAAAATATTCAAATAACAAAAGACGTGAAAAATCCTTAAATAAAAAAGATCCCGAAATGCTCAGGCATATGTTTTTAGTTCATGAAGACATGGTCAAAAAATCTGAATCCTGGTTACAGGAAGTAAAAAAAGAAGAAGTATCTATCATAAGTAATGATGATCTTAAATTGTATGGCGAGCTGTACTCCAATCCCGGCTCTCACAGATACGTAATCATCGTCCATGGATATAACTGCACTCTTGATGACATGTACTGTTATGGTCCTGTTTTCTACGAAAAAGGCTACAATGTCCTTTTCATTGATATGCGGGCTCACGGAAAAAGTGAAGGCGATTATATAGGCATGGGATGGCTTGAACGATTTGATCTTCAGAAATGGTGTAACTTTATAGTTCAGAGAGACCCTGATGCGGAAATTCTTCTTTACGGACAGTCAATGGGGGCCGCATGCGTTCTCATGACCTCAGGCGAGGCCCTTCCAGACAACGTAAAAGCCATCGTTGAAGACAGCGGATATGCCTCTGTAGGAGAAATGTACAAAACTATTATGAAAGAAGCTCTTCATCTTCCTGCCTTCCCATTTTTGAACACAGCAAACGCTGACGCCAAAAGGCGTGCTGGCTATTCTTTCTTTGATGCCGACGCAGGCAAACAGGTCCAGAAATCAAAACTGCCTATAATGTTCATCCACGCTGAGGGTGACTCCTATGTACCATTCAGCAATGTGCATACCTTATATGATCTCGCTCCGGGTCCTAAAGAGATCTACACCGTTCCCGAAGCTGAGCATGTATGCGCTGCCTTCTATGATAAAGACACTTATTTTGAAAAGCTCTTTAACTTTACAGACAGATATATAAAGTAAAATCGTTGACAAGGTTTTTCTCTAAATGTTAGAATTACCCTTGTCGTTTTGCGGATGTGGCGGAATTGGCAGACGCGATAGATTTAGGTTCTATTGTCATACGGCGTGCAGGTTCAAGTCCTGTCATCCGCATTTAATCTTTAACACTCAAGTCCCTGTTCATGCGGGTTTGAGTGTTATTTTTTTGCTGTTTTTAAAAAAATGGGGAAATAAATGGGGAAAATGAAAAATGTTTTATTCAGGTATTGGCATACGTATTTATACGTATTATAATGTATTTAACAAATGAAATGAGATTATATGAAAGCTTCAGAACTTATTAAGATTCTAAAAAGTAACGGTTGCAAGCTAGTAAGAAATGGTGGAAATCACGACATTTGGTATAGCCCTATAACAAAAATAGAAACCGCTGTCCCCAGGCATCCGAGTAAAGAACTCCCAACCGGGACATGCAAGACAATTTTAAAAAATATGGAGCTCTAAGGAGCCCTTATCAGTATGAAGTTATTTATATAAATATATAGGAGGAATAATCATGGCTAAATATTTATATCCCGCAGTTTTCACCAAAGAAGAGAAAGGCAATTATTCAATTAACTTTCCAGATATTCAAGGCTGCAATACCTGCGGAGACGATGTCGAAGATGGTTACAAAATGGCAGAAGATGTATTGGCTTTAATGTTAACCCATATGGAAGATAACAAAGAGGTTATTGCGCCACCTTCAGCGATTAATGATCTAGCAATAGATAAAGATTCTTTTGCTACATTAATATCATGCGATACAACAGAGTACAGAAAGCTTTATGGTAGCAAAGCTGTAAAGAAAACACTATCTATACCAGAATGGCTCAATACTGCTGCGCTCGAAGCAAATATAAACTTTTCACAGGTGCTACAAGAAGCCCTTAAAGTAAAATTAGGCGTATAAAGAAAATAAGCCCTCAGGCCAAGCGGTCCGAGGGGTTTGTGTTTTGTTTATTGTTATTGTTTTGTTTTCTTTAAAATATTGTGATTTAATTACTTATTATCTAATCCTTAGCCTTGTACCCGGATAGATCAGATTCGGGTCTTCTATACCATTTAGATTGGCTATATCCCAGTAGTTACCCACTCCATGCGCCTCGGCAATGCCGCTGAGGGTATCGCCAGGTCTCACTTCATACCATACCTCACCAGCTGGTGCTGGCTGTGATGTTGGTACGCCCGTTATGATCAGTATCTGACCCGGGTAGATAATATTCGGATCAGCAATACCGTTACGCTCTGCAAGAGCCTGATATGTGGTTCCGAACTTATCAGCAATAGCTGACAATGTATCACCACTGACAACAGTATATGTAACAGTATTGTCATGCTGATCCTGCTGCGCTGGAGCTGGCTGTGGCTCAGGTGTCTGTTCCTGCTGTGGTGCTACTCCTTTAACAGCTGCCATTCTGCGCCAATCTTCCTAGTTCCATAGAACTTATTACCGTCAAGCCTTACATTTAGCAAACTTTTTGTTCACGATATCATTAACCTCTTTATCGGAATACTTTTTTTCTTCTTCCTTAGGTTTCTGTTCTAGCTTATCTTCTCCGGCTTCTTCCGGAGCATTTGTTTCTTCTACCTCTGGTTCTGCTTCGCCGTCTTCTGCAAACATCTGCAAGTTCCATTTTTCAATCATTTCTTTCATCTTTTTTATCCTTTCCATGTGTTTATAGTCTTAATGCTTGACTGCTCCGGAGCTTTTAAATACTTCACGCTTGGTCTGTTATTTCAATAGTTCCCGGATAGCTATCAGCTATATTTTTCACTCCAACAAAAAAGGACCTTACCAACAAGTTTGCCTTGTCTGATAAAGTCCTATGGGATATAAAGAAGTCCCCTGAAGTTGTCGTATATTCTATTCTATCTGTGGTTAGTTCTTTGATTGAAGCTATAAGATTATAAGCTAATGCCGATACTGCCGCACAAACGATATCTTGACCTTGCGGCGCCTATCCGGCATGGCCTCTGATCGTGATGGCCGTGGCTGAATTATAAATATTGATCATCAATTACACCTGTTCGTATGTTTCAAAAATATAGCGCTGCATAAAGATTGCCATCGATTCCCGTTTGATATATGGCCGACATAAAAGGATTTGAAAACGTCTTGAAATATTCTTCTAGTTCGTTAATATTGGCAATTTTTTGTAAAATTTTGCTGACGGCTATTTCTTTTTCATATTCAAATGCGTTTATAAAAATCTCTAAAGGCGTATTTTTATATTCTTTTATATTTAAAAATACATCTTTCGCCCGTTCGCTGTCCTCTCGTGATATATAGTCTAAATATTCCCAAAATCTTGTACCATTCCACGCTCGATCAAGTTCTTGCTTTCTTTTTTCTGTCATTTATTTCATCTCCCCTTTGATTGTCACGCTCCAGTCATCGTTAACTATTACCTCTTTAATGATAACAGAAGGCTGGTCAAAGATAATTTCCGACTCTTTTTTATTGGTTGTGACGTACGCACTTGTTTCTTTCTTGACCTTTATTTCCATATGAATTTGTTTGTCTCGCATAACATTCTTATCTTCAACTCCAGATGTAGATAGAAATGCTCGCTCTTTATATTCATGACCTATTTTAACTTTTTTCGCTATATCGTTCAATTCTTTCCATGATTCCTCATTGGATTTTTTAAGAGATGGTTTGAAAAAATCTACACCAGTCATGTCTTTAAATGCGTCTGGATGAACATGGCGATATACAATAATATCCTTACCGATTAGCCCCTCTGCTTGCATTTCTTCTATAATCTGTAGCCAATACCTTTCAGGTATTCTAAGGAGCTTTGCGCTGGAACACATATCTTCTTCCCTTGGTGCTACGCCATTTTTCATGCATTCATATAAATAAGCTAATATTTTATATATGATTACATCCATGTCGTTATACGCCATCATTACCTCCTTTTAGGCATAAAAATAACCACCCTACAAATAGGATGGTTTAAATACCTTGATAGTTTCTATCATAAAAATCTTCTATTTCCTTTTGCATCTCTTTAACCTTTTCTGGTGTTTCTTCAATGAATTGTCCATTAACAAGGTATTTTTCGACAATCTTTTCTTTTTCTTCTAGTTCTTTCGTTAAGAAAATAACGCTCATACTAATCACTCTTTCAAAGCTATTTTTGTTCTGTATTCAGTGTATACTTCGTCAAATCTGCCTCTTTTATAACAAAATGAAGCATAGGAGCCTAACTCCTCATTTACATTATATAAATTTATTCCTAGTTTATCAAGCTTCTTCTTATGAGCTTTACTCATGATTTGTATAAACTCTTTTTCACTTCTTGGCTTATTATTATTTTTTATATAATCCTGATAATCACTCCAGTGAAATAATTCATGCACTAATGCATGCTTCTGCTTCTTTACATCATTAAGTATTTTTATGAAAATGTTATTATTTTCTAAAACAAACCGCCCTCCGCTTTCTCCTAGTTCCGTATAATCAATCAATGTAAATTTAGGCAATTCTCTACCTGTGGCTCCTACTAGATTTATAGACTTTGTTATAAGAGTATCTATATTTTGTAAGGCTTTAGGTTTTATTTTTATCTTTTCCGAAATGTATAAATTATTAGTTCTGTTTAGTAATTTTGCTGCGTGAATAGTTTCATACCCAGTTTTGATATGAATTTTTTTCTTATTATGTACATCAACTTTTTTATAATCCATTACATAATTCATTTTATAATTTGAACCAGCATGCTCATCAAGCCATTTATCAAATTCAGTTCTGTCCATATACGGCGCAGTTGAACATCTGCACCGTGGATGTAGTGGAGGTGCATTCTCACCAGGCATCATTTTAGCCACTTTATAAATATGCCCATCTAATCCCTTACAGATCGGGCAAGCTGTCGGCTCTGCGATAAATTCATATTCTGTATATCCGTCACGCTCGTATGATTGCTTCTGGACTTCCGTCTGCACTCTGCACACTTCAGTTATAAGCAGCCTATCCGCTTGATTTTTGGAAACATCAAACCTATCAACTATATCTTTTATGAACGCCCTAGGATGCTTACCTTGAATGATTGAATTACTTATAACTCTGTTGAGGTCTTGCCTTAAAGCTTCCTGGTGCATCCATATGCGATCTGAAAAAGTAGCGTTATTAAAACTACTATTCACGATTGCATCGGCCTTTTTAGCTGTATCTACAACAGTCTTTCCCAAAATGCCTGCCTGACGCTCTATTTCGTCCGTAGCCGTCTTATTTAAAGCTTCACTAAACAATCCTTCAACATCGCTAAAATTGATTGCTAACTCCATTCCTATTTCAGATTTAAGCATTTCTAGTCGGTTGATCTTCATTGTAAGATTATAGATCCTCATGGCTTCGTTTGCCATCTGGCTTAGATCTTTATTTCTTACATACTTTTCGGCCAGCTTGTTATATCTTTCGATATCAAGGCTTGATACTTTTTTCTTAACCTCGGCCATGCTTAAGCCGGTCTCGGTTGCATACTTGGTATAAAAGGCGTTTATCTGGTCTTGAATATTAAAATAAGCACGTTGGTAGATCTCTCTGATCTTGCCGGCGTACTTATCTGCGTCCTTTATGTCTTTTTGCCTTTGCGCCTCTTCTCTGGCTCTCCAATATTTTTTACTGTCCATTTATAGCCTCTGTGTTTTTCTTTACAACTCCATTTAAAATGTTTTTAGCTTCCTCAGTGGAAACACCTATTGATGTAGCGATAATATTTATCGCCTGCCCTTCCGTCAAAGTTCCGGATGTAAACTGTTCAATAACAGATAACAAACTGGCGGTTTGTGCTCCGTTTAGCGTTCTGACTTCGCCCCCCCGTTAGCAAACATCTGATTAGCCGCTACAGAATCGGCTGCATTCTCCTTTTCCATGGCTTCTATCTCAGCTTTTGGATCATTCACGATAGACAAAACACTCAACTGTTTTTCACGGGATACGACACCGCTTAGAGCCTGTGCGACTTGCGCCTCTTCCGCTATGTTCTTTGGAATGTTGCGGCTCATCTTTATCTCTATATCCTGATAAGCTTCTGGATCGCTTACATTAGTCGATAAACTGCAAAACAGCTTATAACGCTTTCTGATTGACTTCTCTATCTTCCTGTCAAAGGTTAGCGCCAGATTAGACATTGCCTGTAGCTTGTAAGCAAGTGATGTACCACTTGTGGAGTTCCCAAACGCTTCATCGCTTATGTTTGCGACCATTGAAATCTGATATATCTGCTTTTCAAGTCTATCTAAAAGGTTCTCCTGCGTGCCGTCAGCCGTTGGCTTCTGCAAGAACTGTACAATTACATCATTAGCGTTATCGGTACCGTAAAGATTGATAATCCGGTTGTCTCTTATGCGATGCACACCGTCTTCGTCTAGTTCAGCACCAAGAATTGTCATATACGCCTCAGCAAATGCCTGTACATCGTTAGCCTTTTCTGCGATGGTTAAGTTGTATATCTCAACCGGAGCGGATACATTCTCAAAAAGGCCTATACGCTCATCGTTCAATCTCCATTCAACACAGTTGATTCTGCCGTATGGATTAACTTCTGTCTGGTCTGTTAGGATCTTGCCATTATCAAAATAAAACTTCTCTTCTCTGGTCACAAACTCGCCATATAACACATTTTTGTCATTACCAAACTTGTGATAACCATATCTAACAGAGAATAAAGTCTTCTGCTTCATGGTATCGTCATAGACTACAAACATTTCGATCGGGCTTATTGAAGATACTTTCGTCTGTGCATATTCGTCCTGGTAAAGATATTCGAATGCATGTCCATATATGCAGCACTTCTTGACCATCTCAGCTTCATGGTCTGTAATTTCGTTATTTCTTCCGAACTTCTGTATAGCTTCGTTCACGGCTTCATCCGGATGGCTTACCTTTATAGGGATACCATAGCCATAACCTGTGAAGGTGTCTGTTATATACCTCGGGAAGTTTATGGCCAGTCGTGCATCCGGCTTCCAACCTTCTTTATCCGGCTTTGTAAATATGTCATGAAAGCCTTTGTATAAATTTTCCAAGTACTTATACCTTTGCAGATACTTTTCATGCGATTTTATGTATTTTGTTATGATATCGTAGCTAATTTCGCCTTTGATCTCGCTCTCGTCAATTACAAGCGGTTATGGCAGTGCATAAGGTTTTTTATTCGTTGCCACTTATAAGCCTCCTTTGAAAGTTTTTAATATTGGATGCGCATTTTTATAAAGAATCGTGTAACAGGAGTATCTAAAAGCCTCCATGGCGTGATCGTATTGCTTAATCGGCTTATCTTCTCCGCGGTCTGCGGCCTTTTCATCCCATACATATTCCGAGAACTCTCTAATAGTGTTTTCGCAAAGATCCGATATTTCTATCTTATTTTTATTCAAAAGTGTTGATACAAATCTAATACCGTCTAAAACATCATTCTTTGCTTTTTTAACTATGTACCCTCGTTTTCTAAGCTCGGCAATAAAAGAAGCGGCCGAAGGGTCAATCACGATCCATTTTGGATCTAAGCCCTCCAACCACTTTTCCACATCTGCAAGGCGTGGCAATACATTTTTTTCATATTTACTTTTTGCCATGTACGCCTCGCTTTCT
>UQNS01000001.1 GCA_900542465.1 uncultured Eubacteriales bacterium | reverse complement strand
TTTATGGAGAAGATTGTTGGAAATAAAAGCTATACAATTTCACAATTGCATATTACCACGATTAAGTGTGGCATGGTGTTGCAACTTATACAGAAAAAGATAGTTATACCCTTTCCGAGATCATTGAAAAATATCAAATATATCAAAAAACACCGTCAAGCTGTCAACTTATAACCGTAATCGCTTTGCTGAAAATGCGCTAATGAAGATTTTCGGAAATGACACCCTAGTGGACAAGTTCTCCGCCAGCTTCGTCCGTGAAAGGCTTGTAGCAACTGGTGAGGCCAATTCTACGATAAATGAAAGGCTATCCAGAATGAAAGCCCTCTTCCGCTGGGCGTATCAAGAGGAGCTTATAGATGATATAAGATGGGTAGATATGGTTAAGCCCTTTCCTGATGTAGTACATAAGAAAAAGAACGAAAATAAGTATCTAGAAGGCGCTGAGTTAAAAGAGCTACTAGATCATGTAGATTTACCCACACACAGAAGATTCTTTTTATTTTTAGCCCTTAGTGGGCTGAGAAGTGGCGAGGCTATAGCGTTAACTACTGATGATATAAACTTGAAGGATAGAACTATCATAGTGAATAAAACTTACGACCAAAACAATAAGCTTGTGACCAGTGTTAAAACCTTTTGTTCTGATCGTGAAGTATTCATACAAGAAGAACTGCTGCCACTCATAAAAGATATACTCGCTTATAATAAGACGCTTCAAATTAGTACAGGTATACGAAGCAATCTTCTTTTCTTCGATTTGAACGGAGAACACGCTAACTACTACACATATAACAAGTACTATAGGGAACATACAGAACAACTCTTCGGCCGCCCTCTGATGCTTCACAGCTTACGACACACACACGCCAGTCTGATGTTCGAACAAGGCATGACGTTAGAAGCCATCTCCGAGCGCTTAGGACACTCAAACAGCGCAATAACTAAAGAGGTATACTTACATACCACAAAGAAAAAGAAAGCGGAATACTATAAGCAAATAGATCTAATAAAAATACTTTGAAATTCCCCATTTATTTCCCCATTTTTAGTGATTAATAAAAAATAATCCTCTAAACTAGCATAAATACTAGCTTAAAGGATTTTGATTAAATGCGGAAGATGAGACTTGAACTCACACGTGGATACCCACACAAGAATCTGAATCTTGCTCGTCTGCCATTCCGACACTTCCGCAAATATTATAATATTTTGACAACGTATGAATTATACATATATACTACCTCCATGTCAATTTTAATATTTTAAAAAAAGTAAAAAAAAGCTGTTGACAAGAATATGTCAAAATGATAGTATATCCAAGTCGGCAAAACACAGCAGACATAACCAAATAAGCAGTCGTGGCGGAATTGGCATACGCGCTAGACTAAGGATCTAGTGAGCATTGCGCTCGTGAGGGTTCAAGTCCCTCCGACTGCACGACCTAAAGGCCTCAGGCCCCTGTTTAAGGGACCTGAGGTCTTTCTTTCTTATTTTTTTTTAACAAACGCACAAGTACTCGACATATCGAGCGCTTATGCGTCACTTTTCCTCGACTTTTAAGTTTTACAGCAGAGGTGATATAACTCTTAAGATATAACCTATTATCTTAGTTATCCTGTTGTAATTTCTGTATTTTTCCAGTGTTATCTCCTGGCACTTAGAAAGCGTTGCCTGAACATCTTCCTCTATCACTTCCACGACTTCATTTTTATACATATACAGAGCCGATTCGAAATGGAGATACATGCTTCTGAAATCAAGATTAATAGATCCTACCACAGCTCTTTTGCTGTCACTTACAAATTGTTTGGCGTGAATAAAGCCCGGCATATATTCATATATTTTTACCCCTGCCTTTAACAGCTCAGGGAAATAACTTCTTCCGAGAAAATATACGGGTTTCTTGTCTGGTATATGAGGCATTATAATAACTGTCTCCACACCTCTTACTGCTGCATACTTCAGCGCTGACAGCATCTCCTGGTCCGGCACCAGGTATGGCGTCATGATGTGAACGTACCCCTCTGCCCTGTTCAGGATATCCATGTATACCTGACGTCCGACCCTTTCCTTTGCGTAGGGGTTGTCTCCAAATGGAACTACATATCCTCCCGTACTCAGACTTTTATCTGATTCGATCGGACTGACCGCGTCAAGTTCATCCCTGTAACACTTTGCTTCATCGACAAATCTTCTTATTTCAAATTCCGGAACCTCTTCCCATTCACCTGCAACAAACCACATTTCAAGAAACATGTATGTAAAGCTGTCTACTGCTTCTCCTCTGATCATTACGGCAGTGTCTTTCCAGTTGCCGTAACGTTTCCACCTGTTAATGTATTCATCAGAAAGATTTATCCCTCCTGTCATTGCGATACACCCGTCTATGATCACTATCTTCCTATGGTCCCTGTTGTTCTGGTATGGCTGGATAAATGGATATACTCTTGAAAAGCACCTGCTGTTCAGACCTTTTTTCTCAAGTCTTTCAAAATATCCATATGGAAGCCTTCCAAGGCTGGTCGTTCCATCATAGATGACTCTTACCTCTACTCCCTCTTTTATCTTGTCAAGAAGTACGTCAAGTACCTCTCCCCACATCTCTCCTTCATCGATTATAAAATATTCCATGAAAATGAAATGCCTTGCTTTTTTCAATTCATCGATAAGACGTCTCCATTTATCCTCTCCTGTCGGAAAATAAGTACATCCGATATCTTTATATACGGGCATTCCCGTACCATTTGAAAAATAATTGATAAGTCCCAACTCTTCCGGAGCTTCCTGTTTCAGGCTCATGTAAGATTCTTTAGGTTTTTTTATTGAGCTGTCTATCTGTTTATCGATATTGATGGAACGCTTTACTATTTTTCGCGTATTTGGCATCTGATAGTAAAAAATGACTACTACAAATCCAAATACCGGAAACAGCAGCATCAAAATTATCCAGGCCAATTTATATGACATGTTCCAATCTGTACTAAGGACAACAACAACAAATATCAAACTCGCAGCTTTCAGGCAGTAGTTTATAACGCGCGAATAGTCCCCCAACATGGTAACCATAAGGAGGACTATCCAGATCTGTGCTGCAACAGCTGCAAGGACAATCGTCTGCCGTCCAAAGATAAAGGACATTAATCCTCTTTTTCTTCGGGTCTCAACTTCGGACCTGGCTCTATGCTTTTCTGACATATTATCCTCTTTATTTATTTTTCTTTTGATTTATCCTCTCAACGACAGGTTCCTTGTCCCTGATTATAAAGTTAATAGCACTTGGCAGGATCTCAACTTCTGCTTCTTTAATACAGCCTCCATATTCACCGTCTAAGGTCCATTTCATAGGTTCATCAAATATGAATTTTGCCTTACTAGTCTCAACTATGTCAATAACTGCTGAGTTCATATAGTCCTGCAGGATCGCCGCCCCAAATAATCTGTTTATATCAAATGGATTTTTTATTTCTTTTATAAGTACGATCTCGAACTTACCATCATGAAGATCCGTATGCATACCTGTAAGCTTGAATCCTCCAACAAATTTTGAATTGCAGGCCATACCGAACATATACTTGCCTTCCATTACTTTGCCGTCATCATACTCCATACGGAGGCTGTAGGGCCGTAGCTGAGTAAGACTCTTTATCGCCGTAACTCCGTAAGCCGTCTGCCCCATAACTTTTTTCAGAGGCTGAGGTGTAGCATAGGAAATATCTGTAAATGCACCAAATGCCGCAACATAATTAAAATTAGTATGATCATTGAACTGCCCCACATCAAATGATACGGGATGGCCTTCAACTATTACCTTGGCCGCCTTTATCATGTCCGTGGGTATGCCCATATTAGCAGCCCAGTCATTCATCGTTCCTCCCGGTATATAACCAAGAGGTGTACCGAAATTATTTTTCAGCATAGCTCCGACAACTTCATTAAGTGTTCCATCTCCTCCGGCGCATACCAGAATATCAAAGTCGGCTTCATTTGCCAGAATATAGTTATATGCATCCTTTTTTGCCCTGGTTGGATAAACGCTGACCTGATATCCTGCCGCTGAGAATATCTGAAGGATCTTCATAAGTGATCCCGCTATTTTACCCTTTCCTGCTTTTGGATTGAATACAAATAACAATTTTTTCATGCAATTACTCCTGTACATAGTTCGCAAAGAACTCCCTGGTCCTTCTCATTGCTTCATTTAACTGGTCCGCTCCAGGAAGATATACGATCCTGAAGTGGTCTGGCTCAGTCCAGTGGAAGCCTCCTCCATGTGTTACTAAAATATGCTGATCTCTGAGAAAATCAACGGCGAATTTCTCATCATCCTTTATATTAAATTTCTTGATATCCATCTTAGGAAATATGTAAAAAGCTGCATCAGGCTTATATGCTGAAAGCCCTGGAATATCACTGATAGCGTTGTATATTATTTCTCTCTGCTCATATACCCTGCCGCCGGGAACTATCAATTCATCTGTGGTGTAAAGCATGTCAAGCGCTTTCGGGATAATAGACTGTGCTTGAACATTTGAACAAAGGCGCATTGATGACAAAAGATTTATGCCTTCAATATAGCCTGCGATCTTTTTTCTGTCTCCGGAAATAGTCATCCATCCGCATCTGAAACCTGCGATCAAATGTGATTTTGACAATCCGTTAAAAGTTATGACCGGAACGTCCGGTGCGAGCGCCGCTGTTGATGTATGCTTTTTTTCATCCATCACGAGCCGGTCATATATTTCATCAGAAAAAAGTATAAGGTCATTCTCTCTGGCTACCCTTATGATCTCCTCCAGCACAGATTCCGGATAAAGAGAGCCTGTGGGATTGTTTGGATTAATAATAACTATGCCCTTGGTCTTATCCGTGATCTTAGACCTGATATCGTTAATATCCGGATACCAGTTTGATCTTTCATCACAAATGTAATGAACTGCAGTTCCGCCGGAAAGTGTTACAGATGCGGTCCATAACGGATAATCCGGCGCCGGGACCAATATCTCATCTCCGTTATTCAAAAGAGCGTTCATAGACAGGGATATCAGTTCACTGGCCCCATTGCCAGTGTATACATCATTGATATCAACCTCCGGAAATCCCTTGGACTCATCATATTTAACAATGGCTTCTCGGGCCTTGACGAGACCTTTGGAATCAGAATACCCTTCAGCTCCCACGAGTTCCCTTTTCATCTCTGCAATGATCTCATCCGGCGCTCTGAAACCGAATGGTGCCGGATTTCCGATGTTTAGTTTCAGTATATCTTCTCCCGCGGCAATCATTCTATTGGCCTCATCCATTACCGGCCCGCGTATATCATAACAAACGTTATCTAACTTAGATGATTTTTCAAATGTTCTCATTCTTACCTCCTGATAGATACAGAAAAGAACGGTTTATTTGCCGCCTTCTATAGTAATTAAATTAAATCTTATAATATCATAACTTCTTTGAAATACAAAAGATCAGGTCCGCTTTTTCAATAAGAAGACCTGATCTTTATATGAGTGCTTTATCAAAACTCTGTCTTCAGTTTTTCGGACCCGCATTCTTAATATTTTCCGGCATATCAGGATATTTTTTTCTAAAATTCTCAACAAACATTCCTGCTAATTTTCTGGCCTGTGCCTCATATGCCGCCTTATCTGACCATGTATCCACCGGATTCAGGATTTCTGACGGAACATCCGGGCATGATCTTGGTATCTCAAGATTGAAGATATCATCGTGGATATACTCAACATTTTTTAACTCACCACTAAGAGCTGCCGTTACCATAGCTCTCGTATATGACAATTTCATACGACTTCCTGTTCCGTAAGGGCCTCCGGACCATCCTGTATTCACAAGATATACGTCTGTTCCGTACTTATCAAGCTTTTCACCGAGCATCTGTGCATATACCGAAGGATCAAGCGGCATAAATGGCTCTCCAAATAGTGTTGAGAAGGTTGGCTGCGGCTCTGTTACCCCGCGTTCTGTACCTGCAAGCTTAGACGTAAAGCCCGTAACAAAATGGTACATGGCTGCTTCCTTTGATAACTTGGAAACTGGTGGCAATACACCAAACGCATCTGCTGTAAGGAATATAACGACCTTCGGTGTTCCCCCAACTCCCGGGATCTCTGCATTTGTAATAAATTCTATAGGGTAACCTACTCTTGTATTTTCTGTTATTGATCCATCGTGATAATCTGGTTCCCTGTTATCATTTACAACAACATTTTCGACAAGAGCTCCGAACTTTATCGCGTGGTAGATTTCCGGCTCCTTTTCTTCTTCAAGGTCTATACACTTGGCATAGCATCCGCCCTCGAAGTTAAACACTCCTTCATCTGACCATCCATGTTCATCATCACCGATAAGTTTTCTGTTAGGATCCGCTGAAAGTGTCGTTTTACCGGTTCCTGAAAGTCCAAAGAAAATGGCGGTCTCTTTGGTCTCAGGATCCATGTTGGCAGAACAATGCATAGGAAGGACATTATCTTCCAGTGGCATTACAAAATTCATTACTGAAAAAACTGATTTTTTCATTTCTCCTGAATACTGTGAACCTGCAATTATGATAAACCTTTCCTCATAATCTATCATTATGGCCGCTTCAGAATGGATTCCAAATCTCTCGGCATCACATTTATAACCCGGTGCCACTAAAAGTGTAAAATCTGCAGTTCCAAATTCCTTCAGTCCTTTTTCATCAGGTCTTATAAGCAGATCCCTTATGAACAGATTCTGAGACGGCATCTCATTAATGACTCTGAACTTACGTGTATGGACCGGATCCGCTCCTGCAAAACCATCAAAAATAAATAATTCTCTTCCCTTCAGGTAAGAGATCATTTCACTCTTTATAGCATTAAACGTCTCCCGGGTAGTGGCAACATTAACACTACCCCATGCGATCTTGTCATGAACCGCCTCACTGTCAACAATAAATTTATCCTTTGGAGACCTGCCTGTATATTTCCCTGTATTTACAAGCAGCGCTCCCGTATCCATCAGTTCTCCCTCTCCTCGTGCCAGCGCTTTCTCAACAAGGATCGCAGGACTTAAGTTTCTGTAAACAGCGGAAGGTTCAAGACCAAGCTCATCCAATCCATATAATTCCATAATCACCAAACCTCAATTTCTATACATATTTACTAGCTGAATTCCAAAATTAAAAGTACACGATAATTATACATTAGCTAAAAAAGCTTGTAAAATTACCATACTTCATTATTTTATTAGGAAATTTTTCATAATAGTTTTATTAATCAATCCATTTAAAGCTATCTGCTGACTTATCTTTACCCTATCTCCATATTACATTACGAATATTAAGCGCCGTATGCTATAATTGATTTAAAATTTTTAAGGAGTGTAACCAATGAAATTAAAGAGGATTCTATCTATTATTGCACTCTGTGCCTGGGGAGGGCTTATCGCAGCTACGGTTGCTGTTGCTTTTATCGGTACTGATGAAAGCCGGCGCCTACTGACCGGTCTCATATATACGGACATAATACTTCCGGTCGTGATATATGCCGCAATACTTATCTCTAAGGCACTTCGTGACAGAAAAAATAATAATAAATAATTTACATATATAAATTATATTTTATAAAATAATATCTGGTTCCATATAATAGTATCGATCTGGTCCTTACCTATTTTAAATTTTACTGTTATATTTAACCGCAACACATAAAATAAATTACTGAAAACTTCAAAAAAATATACACAACGCATACTTTTGGTAGTATAATGATTGAGGTAATAATGCTATTAAATTTTAGGAGGTTTATTATGGAAAACGAAAAAGTTCTTGAAGATCTTATAGCTCGCTTGGAGAAGTTAGAGAAGCAGATGTCTGAAGTTACTAAAGCTGAAGCTGAGGTTGAGGCAAAGGTTAAGAAGTGCCTTCCTGGCTACAATTCATGCGAAATCTAATAAAAGCTTATATTTAAAGAATACCCCGGTCAGATCAATGACCGGGGTATTCTTTTATCAATATCTTTCATATATGCCTCTCCAACTCATAGTTTTTCTGAAGAGTTTAGTATATACGTATAGGACAATGGATTGTACGGAGATTTATTTATGAAAAAGTTTTTAAACATAGTTATCGCCCTGGCGGTCGTTTTTATGGTGATGCTCGAACTTATGAAGACGGCTCCGGTATCTGCCGAAGAAACTTCACTCTCATCACTTATAACAACCAACAAAACCGCATCTGGGCTGAATGCAGATCTTTTAGCCGGAAAGAAACTTCTTGATGACGATACCGGTGTTTTAGATTCCCGCCAGCATTTAGTTCTTATAACTGATGGTGCAACATATCTTTATTCAAAAAATAATGATTTCAACACCTCTTACACCAAGTCATTTGGTGATCCTAAACTGCAGACTAACCCAAAAACAGGGGCACCTTTCCAGTACAGCAATGATAAGAAAGGTGGTATCTGGGAATACCAGAGCAGAGAGTATAATGTAGCCGACTTTAATGGTACTAACTTTCTTAAATATATGACCAGAAATACCGAAGGTCTATCACCGGATTTCGTTGAATTACAGAAAGCGGTCAGCCATCTCATTGATACGGGCTCCAGTGTTGAAGATGAAATAGGTAAGGATTTTGATTTCGTAAACGACCCGGGTAAGATCTCCCTTAACATCGGTGATGAAGTTTTAAAGCCTGTAAATATAGCTGAAGGCCAGTATGGCTTTAGATCACGCAGCGACGGAACCTATCGCTACGTTTTAACATACTCTGACAACGGCGTAAAAGAGACTCTCTTATTGAATATCAACGAAACTGTAAAGACCGAAGCTCCTGTAAAGCTCAACTACTCATAAAGGCTAGTTAATGTTCCTAAAGCACCCGGCGATTATACATTTGATACAAATGAAAGGGCTGTTTTAAATGTATTCAACAGTTCAGGAGATCAACTTGGAAACATAGAATTTACTAAACCATCAGTAACTTATAATGTCCCTACGGAAACTACTACTACTAGCACGGCACCGACTACTGAATCAACTACAGTTCCTTCAGTAACAACTGCCACAACTCAGCGCCCTTCGACCGGACCTACTGAAAAGGTGAATCCAACTACTACTTTAAACTCACCTAAGGCCGAGGAATCTCCAGCAACCGGAGATCAGAGTAATACATCAAAATATGTACTTGCTTTCATTGTCACAGGAGCGGTTTGTTTAATAGTGATGATTGGCGTGATACGTAAAAAGAGAAGTTAATCGTTTAACAGCAAATAGCAAACAGAAGCAGATTCCCCATGCTTATATATTTCGGATTTTTATCGCGTATAACATGGGGCTTCTTCTGTTTTTAAGAAAGGAAAGTTATGGGATTGTTCAAGAAGAAAATAAATAAAAATAATTAAATAAACCTGAAAGCGATTCAAACTCTTCACAGCAAGCAACGCTTCAAAATGCAGAACCTGCACGAGAAAGATATGTTCCCGAAACGCAAGCCACATACAATCATTCAAAAGTTGATCAACATACATATGTTCTTAATACAAAAACTCATGTGTTTCACTATGGTGGCTGCAAAGATGTTCCAAAGATAAAACCAAAAAATCACAGCACTTTTACCGGAACAAGGGATGAGGTTATATCAAACGGATATAAGGCATGCGGTCACTGCCGTCCTTGACTGCTAGCACAGTGTTGACATCAACAATGTGGTTTATTTTGTGTTGACACAAACAAGCCCCTTTTTCGCAAAACACTTCATTGTTGATTATGTGTCTTATATTCTTTCATACTAAATTTCCTCATAAAAAAACGGCCAGCGCACCGTATGCTTACTGACCTAGTCCTATGAGCATATTATAACGGTATACGTATACTCATGTCAAGAAAACGTAATCTTTTAAAATCAGGGTTCACAAGAAACAATTAAAAGCTGACAAGGAGATTGACAGCAATTAATCTATTAAGCAATATAACGCCACTTTTTCAGGTTTTAAGCCTATTTATCAGCTTTTTATTGTGTTCTAAATTCTCTATTGTGTCGCACTACGACAAATAAATTTGCCCTTTTTTTGCCCCTAATTTGAAAGTTTTCTGCTACAAAAATAACCCCTATCTGCTAAAAGCTTTTAGGGGTTCTAGATCTTATCGGAGAATAAAGACCACTACAGTATATCATAGTTAAGCATTTTAGCGTTTTGCTTAACTCGCAAGCTTTTGAGTTAAGTGTTTTGATGTTTCACTTAACTCATAGCTTTCTGAGTTAAGCATTTTTCAAGTTTACTCTCCTTTACTCTCCTTTACTCTCAACTAAAATATAATGTTGTTTAGGATCATTACTGCTTGTTCCTCTCCACTTAATAATTCCTATACCACAAAGTTTATGTAGGGTTTCAATAATAAAATTCCTACTTCTCCCCGTTATTTCCATAGCTTTCGAGGTAGTCATCTTCTCCCCAGAATTATACATATAATAAAACAAAAATAAGCCCCGGATTTGATACATGTAATATCAGTATAAGTAACCGAGGGCTTCAAGTGTTTTTTATTATTGTTTTGTTTTTCTTTAAAAATATTGTTAGTTAGTTACTTTGTTTCTTGTTACTTTATTTTAAACCTCTGTCCTGGATAGATCAGATTAGGATTGCTGATATTGTTTAAATTAACTATTTGCTGTACTGACACATTAAATCTATCAGCTATTGCACTGAGTGTATCGCCACTTACTACCGTGTACCATACCTCACCGCCATTCTGTGGCTGTCCTGCGATCGTCAAAACCTGTCCAGGATAGATAAGGTTAGGATTCTCAATTCCGTTTCTTTCAGCTATTGCCTGATAGGTAGTACCAAATCTAGCCGCAATATCTGACAATGTATCACCACTGACAACAGCATATGTAACTGTATTGTCGCACCGTTCCTGCTGCGCTGGCTGTGGCTCAGGTGTCTGATCCTGCTGTGGTGCTACTCCGTTAACAGCTGCCATTCTGCGCCAATCTTCTTTTGTTCCGTAGAACTTGTTACCATCTAGCCTTCCGTCCCATCCTGTGAGCTTAAGACTTGATGTGTACTGTCTAATCTGGCAATCATAAGCTCCTTCGTTCCATGGTGTATCTTGATACTCTGTTTCGTCATTATTAGCATACTGAGCTACCCAAGCATAGCAGTCTACACCTTCAATCTTATCAAGTGCGCTTGCTTGGATATAAACGAATGGTTTAACGCCAGTTCTTTCTTTTATGCGATTACAAAAAGCTGTTATCCACTCTTTATCGTTGATACCCCATCTGGCATTCTGCTCTGATTCCCAGTCTAAAACAAGGATAGCCTCTGAGATATGATTGTGAGCCACTTCTAAGAAGAAGTCAGCTTCAGCAATTGGATCAAGGCCTGCTGCATAGTGATAGCATCCAAGTAGCTTACCTGCTGTTCTAGCGCTATCGTACTGATCTACGTTTGCAGGGTTAATGTAGCTAGTACCCTGTGTCATCTTTACGATAACAAAGTCACAAGGTACAACCATAAAATCAATGCCCTGCTGATAGCTCGCTACGTCTACTCCGTTTAAATATGACATAATTTTACCTCCACTAAAAAAGGACCGCTAGGGTCCTGATCACTCTTTATTAGCCTGTCTGTACAACTGATTAACACCAGTGCTGGCCAGTCCGCTGACTGCACCGATCGCAACAGCATTTAAAATATTGTCTGAGAATCCCGGAATGCTGAAATATGCCAGAATTCCAAGAGCCACGCCAGCGCATCCCACGATGAACGGGATTGCCTGGTTAATTTTTTCACTAGGTATGGACTTGATACCAAGCCCCACCAGGTAGCAAATCACTACGATTGCTGGAAATGTTACAAAATCTAAATTCATCTTTTTACCTCCTTAATTTTAAGCTTGTTAATTTCATTAATCATTTTCTCGGCAGTACCGTTACCGCCAAGCATTTTATAAGGAATGAAAAGATAGTCCACCAGATTCTCGTATTCATCCCTTGTTATCTCGCCTCTGTCTATATAGTCCTGAGCAAGCTTACATATTCTGTCATGCCCAAGCCCCAACAACATCTGAGCTTGTGCACTCTTCTTATTGCTCTTTGATTGTATTATGTGCGATATCAGCCCCCACAAGCCAGAAGAGCCTAAGGAGGCTGTTACTATTGCAATAATTATTTGTGTCACTTGAAACCTCCTTACTCCTTTGTAAGGACTTCAAGATCAGAATCAATAAGAACCTTTTTCACTTCTTCCTTGTATACATCAAGAACTTGTGAAAACCTTATTTTTCCTTTAATAATTAAACTAACATAAACTATTGTCATTGCTTTCATAGTTAAACCTCCTTATTTGCTTGCTGCTAGTGCTGCTAATTCTGTTAAAGCTAACTGCGTATTTGTCAGCTCTTCTTCTGTGCTTGTCAGCTTTTCCGTTGTTTCATCAAGCCTATCTGATAACTGGCTTAACTTCGAATAATAACTATTATTCCCGTCCACTATTTCATAATCGATTAAATCAGTGTCCGGGAATACGCTTTTATTATTAGACAGCCATATAGTTTTATCTTCTCTCTTCCAAACTGTGTTGAAATTATATAACTCCGAAGCCAACTCTCCCCCATCTGTAAATACTGAGATATTTCCAAACTCCGATGGTGTTTCGCTGTAAAAATCGATTTTTATTACATTGGGGGATACATACCTAAGACTCTTTATTCTGAAAGTCTCATTATTAATTACTACCTTTTCCATATGCCCCCCTTTATAATATTTTCATCCATCCGGATACGTTATTGTCATGCTGCCTTCTGAAGAATATACTTCCTTGATCAACAGACGCCCCTGAGAATCCATACAAAGCGATTTGAGTACATCTTGTAGATGTACCAATAGTTATGGTATTATACCAAGCTTTAGTCCCTGCACGTGTCGGAGGTGCATATGAAAAATTACCATTTATACTAACCATGGCAAACGGAGAACCTTTCCCCAACCAATCTGCTGGTTTAGCAGTAAATTTAGTATATGTTTTTGCCCCTGTCGCATTGTTAAGGTTATTTATCTGATCCATCATCACTTTGCCTTGTTTTGCTGACAAAGGTAAATCTGATCTAGTCGATGTTGTGTTATCTACAATATGACTCTTTAGAACAACTTTACTCATCCACGTTTTTACATCGCTAAAAAACTTAGCGATCTTACCGATAACTGTACTTGTCTTATCACCCGCCGCCGGGATGGGAAAATTATCTGTAACGCCGGACAAAGTAGAAACTATAGTGTTAGCCACATCACCACCGTTAATGTTGACCTTTTCTGTCAAGGCTGATCTGATGATCGATATTGCAGAATTAACATCATCAAGTCCTATAGAGACCCTTGCAAGGGTTGATTTCTCTGAGTTTGTGTAGTCGTTAGAGCTTAAAACCTTCCCATATTCTTTATCGACTTTATCTTCTAAAGAATTATCTATAGTAGACATGTGCGAACGAAGGATATCAATAGTCTTGCTATGATCATTAACCGTCTGATTGATCCCATCGATACTGTCCACTTTGCTTTTGTATATATTGGAAAAATCATTAGATGTAAGCACCTTGCCCGGTTCTTTATCAACCTTTAAATCTCCCATGTCAGTCAATTCTTTGTGTGTCGCATACAAAACGCTTGGTACTTCCACTGTGATATTTGCTACATCTGAGAATATAAGTTCAAGTCGCACTCTTTTCTCTGTGGATTCAGCTCCTGTACTTACAACAATATGCTCTGCATCAGATCCGCAGTTGTCATAAACATAAAGCTTATTGCCCTCATTCGTTTTAACCATTACCCCTATTTCTCTGAAATAATAATCATGGTTTAATTTTGGAAAATCGCCAGTTAAAATGCAGCCTTTTTCCGTTAGTTCAATCTCAAGCTCTGTAATTTCAAACAGCTGATTAACAAGAGCCGTTACACTGTCAAAATTTGCAGGTGGGTTGCCATCACCTACCACTATTGAATAAAAGACAACCTTGTTGTCTACTTGTGCCTTTGTTAGGGCCTTCCTACCCTCTTTAGTTAAATGTAATCCGTTCCAGGACAATTACTTCACCTCCTTTAATCTAAATACATCAGCCTGGCAAATAATACCGCCTTGGTAGATAATGCCCAGCATAGCCTTTTCATATGTGATATTTGTAATCATGTTCACCGGAACCATTTCTTTAAGAGTTGCCTCCAGCTCTTTCTTGATATCATCAAACTTAGTAAAAAGATTGATGTATAAGTTATAGCCCTTTACCAGTACACTAAAATTTTCAGACCCATATAACGAAGAAAGGTAGCTAATCAGGTCAAAGTCCTGCAATAACAGTTTTGATCTGACAACTACCTTTCGCATGTCAACTGACTTTATTTCGTTTTTAAGGCTTAACAGCTTTTCAAACCTGGATAGACCAACCTCATCACAAGTATCTAAGAATTGATTGTTTCTAGTGTTATCGGCTTCATTCCAGACTAATTTAAATTCTGGGTCTTCTGCTATCGTTATGCTTTTTATCTCGCGATAATCGGCCACATAATCAGGCAGATATTTAATAAGCTCAACCTCTCTAACCATTCACAACACCCCCTAAGACAGGGATTTTATATTGATCTAAAACAAGATTTGAACTGTTCCCGTTTATCTTTGTCCCAGATATATCAACTACGCCCTCCAAGTTTAAAATTCTGGTTTCTATCTGACTTATTCGGACAACGGAAGTCGACTCATCAGCCCAACTCTTTCTTATTTCCGCCATATAATTCTCTACAGCCGCATTAATAGCTGATTGCTGTCCACTAAAGGAATAACCCTCTTGAAATGTTATATTTGTTGTAACATTTATGGTTAACTCCTCAGCTGATCTTACTGTCACTATATGACCAATGGGTGCCAGACCTGATCCGGTCCCGTCTTTGGTCGGGTCTATCTCTTTTTGTACAAGCTGTAGCAGTTCATTAGAGGCTTTTTTGAACTCAGAATTCACAATAGTCAGAAGGACCGTACCACCACCTTGCCAGATTGGCGTAACCTTGGTAGCACCCACACCGGCTATGGCGTTTGTCTTTTGTGTGTAGTCTTTTCTATTGCCACCAAAAGCAATAGTTTCAAAGCTTTCAAAGTACCTCTTTCTTAGTACTTCCGTATCCTCCTCATCCTCTCCCGGAATAAGCAATTCGGTAAGTTTAATAGATTCCAATCCGGATATATAATCGATCGGGATCATATCCCCGAAATATTTATTACCTATCAGACCTTTAGTCTCGCATTTGACCTTATACTCACCCTCTTTAATCTTTTCTGTGACAATGTAATTTAGTTCATTCAACGAGTATCTGGACCCGATGGGGATATCTAACGAGCTTGGAACTGATACTGCTTTTAAGATTGCAGCCGTTGCCGGTTCTATCGTAAGCCCTCGTTCAGCAGCTCTTTTAATTAAGAATTCCCTGCTTGCCGTATCCGCAAAAGACTCATTCATAATATTATCCAATTCTATATATAAAATTTGCAGCTCTACCGCAGCCGGAGCGATAGCGTCATAAATAATCGAACCCTCTCTTTTATCTAATGTATCCGGTACTCTGCTTAACATTCTTTCAAGCAAGGATTCAAAAGTTACTTTTTCATACAATTTAATAGCTCACCTCCTTTTCTATATTGAGATCGCCAAAAATCGTTTTCACTGTAAAACTTACCTTTACAGTGTGTTTCTTACTAACATCAAAAAGAAAAGAATCAACAGATAATACCCTATCATCTTGCTGGAGGGCTTCTGTGATTCTTCTCTCTATTTCCGGGCATACGAAGTCAACCGGTTCGCCAAAAAGGTCCGCGAACTCCACTCCATAGTTCCAGGAATATATAATATATTGATATCTTTCTGTATTTAGTATCTTATAAACAGCCTGCTTCACAGCCTCTAAACAATCACAATAGCCGTTTATAAACTGATTGTTTAAATCCATTTTATAGTTTTTACTTGGGATTATCTCGGCTTTTAAATCTTCCGTAAAAACTTTATTCCCTGATGGTATCATGCGCTCACCACCCTATCTACAACTAAATATCTCTGGCCACCTCTTTGTTTTATAAGAACAACTTCCTCATCTTTTTTAAGTGCGTTTTTCTTATCCTTATAATCGGCTACACTTGCACACAATACTAACTGTGGCTTTTCAAGTGTCATCTTCTGCTCTACAAGAATTTTTAAAGGTTTTTCATTCGTCACTTTACCGAAGCAAAAATCTGATAGCTGGCTAGCCTCTACGGCGTCCATTGCTGCTCTTTTTATTGCTCTTAATAAATCTGTTGCATCACGCAATAAACTCCCCTCCTCTAAGCGTCATATCCATGGTGTGTTGATTATTTTTAAATTCATGTTTGCACTTCTCCACAAGCATAAGATTTTTTAACTGAATATCACCTAAATTCATATTTACAACTACCATAGACCCTGCCCTGACTCTTGTATCTCCAAAGTTCTCTTTGATCGATAAGTTTCTCGTCTTTTTGTTATAAAGTTTCAGCAATGCGTCGGCCTTCGACTGCCCATTCTCTCCCTTTTGCATTTTTTCAAAATATTGCAAGACGCCCCATCGATTCATATTCCCCGAATCTTGAGCAATATATACATCTCTGGTTTTCGTCTTGTCATTATCATAAGTAAGCTTGACTCTGTTATAAGTATTGGAGTCAATAGAAGACTTGTAGTCGTAATTCTGTCCAGTCTCCTCATCTATAAGCACATCAAGCCGCATATTATCTAATCCCTTAAGGGTAAGCTTTCCAAAATCATCATATAAAACGTACATATATCTGATGTTCTGTAATGTAATGTCAAGAGCGTTTTGGATCATATCGAAAAGGCTTGTGTTCTCCTCAACCCTCGACGCTATCCTGTACTCAGTATCCTCAATATTTCCTGTTTGCATTTTAAAATCATCAGCAATCATACGAACGATCTCAGACGCTTTTTTATCATTAAAGACATATGTATCTTTATTCTTCAGATATCTCAGTTGATCATAAGCAGTTACATCTATTCGTTTGTCCTTATCTCTTTTTAGAGCGAAAACAAACCCATAAAAAACCGGCTTATTATCCACCTTTAACCTGACCGCATCACCCTCAGTTATGGCAAGTTTATCATCCTGAAATATTTTGAACTTTAGAGATCCCGGAGCACCTTTCCGCTCCGTTGTCCATGTAATACCATCTTCCGGTGCAAGAGCATAGACAGTATTATCATTCTTGATTATTAATTCTATATCCATCTACGCCCCCCTTATGGAATCACAAATACTTGACCGGGATAAATTAAGTTAGGATTACTTATCTGATCCCGATTAGCGTTAAATATATCCGGATATCTCGACCCATCGCCATAAAACCTCTTAGCTATATTCCACAAACAATCTCCGGAAACAACAGTATATGTTCTACCATTGCCCTGAGGCTGTGGCGGATTACTAGCGGGCCTGTTGTTTTGAATGTTAAGCCTAGGTTTGCTATCTGCAAACTTGATCGTACAGGTTTTAGTTCCAAAGGATCTATACTGCTTCAACTTAATGGAAACAGTTACATCAAAACCCGCACTAGCCTCTTCAGAGATCTGATATTCTTCAAGCGATACGGATAAGTTTGTATTAAATAAGCGCTTTTTATCTGGCAGCTCTCTTGTCACTATGAATTGAAATGGCTTTTTATTAACCTTTAATTTCTCAATATATTCAAGAAAATAATCGGCTCTTTTAAAGCCATTCTTATACTTCGCAAATGGGTATCTAACATTTGGCAAAAGCAGGTCAAAACTGATTTCAGTTAAGCCTGCTTTTTTTAGAATATTAGCCTCACCTTCGTTTATAAGGCTTATGGTTTTGTTGTTGTTTTTGATCTTGATCTGCAACTTTGAAGGTGCTACAGGGCAGAGCATTTTATCTAAATAAAAGTTATATGACACTTAATACACCCCCTCTGCCGCCATTTCCATTGCGCTGTAAACCTTTGCTGTCAAGTCGTCAACAATACCATCCAGATCTGAATCTGAACTGATATTATTGTTGTTATGCTGTTCAATCTTAATCTCTGCCGTGGTGAATTTGTTGACGTATTCAGCCTCGGCAAGATCTCGTAAGTACTTTAGATCTTCGTTTGTAATACTTAAAGCATCAGCAGTTTTAGCGGTATTATCAGCAATTTCTTTCGCCTTTTTACCACCATCGCCAAGTTCAGGAGCTGCCGGGATATCTCTTTGCAAAGCTTGATAATCATAGTCTTCAGCTGATGGCATGCTAGGCATAACACCTCCAATCATACCGTGAAGTTTATCCATTACCCCATCACCCCAAGCCGCACCTGATCTAAAGGCATCACCTGCCCAATCACCTTGAAAAGTGTCAAAAGTGTTCATACCTTTAGTAAATTCAGCTGCTATATCTTTATATTCACCCTTACCAGCCTGTGCAGCCGCTGCTTTGCTTGCGTAGTCACTTGCCGCATTTGATATACCTGAATAATCAAACTTAACAAATGGCAACTTGTTTAAAGCTTCACATATCTTGACAACTACAGTAATTGCTGTAGATAACAAGTTATAGAACCATGACTGAATGCTTGCAATAGCATTATGAAAAGCTGTCATCATGTTATGAGCAACCGCTGCTATTGATAATCCTATCGCTATACCAATATTTGCAACAGAAAGACCAAGGTTTTTAAAGAGTTGAATTACAACATTGATACCTCCAGCCATTACGCCAAAAGCGGAATTTGCAACCCCGGCCGATTTGGCAAACCATTGACACAAAATAAAAATGGCTGCAACGATCAGCATGATTGATAAAACAAGCCATGTTGTCGGGCAAGCCATGAGAGCCGCATTATAACCATACTGTGCCGCTGTAGCTGCAAAAGTTTTTCCAGCCGCTAAATCTTTAGCCGCAGCATGCACAGATTCTAAAAATGTACTAGTGGCTGTTATTGCGTTTGATATAAGCTTTACAGTGTTATATGCTACTATCGCGGCTATAACTGCACCTATAACCGGCAAAATATATTCCCAATTAGCTGCTAAAAAACTCCCAAACTGTCCTATGACATCAAAAAGCGTCATTATCCAATTAACAAGCGTACCTATAGCAGATTGAACGCCAGCTATAAAAGTTTGAAACTGCGGACTGTTAGCAATCTCATTAATCTTCATTAAGATAGGTTGAAAAGCCATAAGAGCATAGTTTTGCATTTGAGTCCAAACTTGCCCCCATGTCATTGGCATTTGATTAAATTTCTCATTAATTGAATCCGCACTTGCAAACACGGCGTTTTTAACAACATCAGCCGTCAATTCACCTTCTTCGGCCATGTCCCTAATCTTGCCAATCGGAACATTTAAATAATCCGCTATGTTTTGAATCAGATTGGGTGCTTGTTCAAATATTGACCTTAGCTCATCGCCTCTAAGAACTCCTGACCCTAATGCCTGAGATAACTGAAGCATTGCATTAGAAGCCTCTGCTCCAGACGCTCCTGCTATTGTCATCTGTTTCTGAACCAAGTTTGCAAAGTCAACAACTTCTGCAGAAGAACTAAAAGCATCCCTTGCATTATTACCGAACTTGGCAACAACTGCAGCCATATCGCCAAATGATCCTCTAGCATTCTGAGCTGATTTATAGATTCTGTTCATGAGGTCATCCGTGGACTGCATGTGGTCATTCATCAAATCAATTCTTGCCCTCGTCTGAACAAAACCATCTGATATCTCTAATACCTTTTTGGCCCCTTGGATAGATGCATACGTCCCTGCTAAAGCAATGGCTTTTCTAACAAGTCCGTCCATTGCCGAATGGCCTCTTGAAACAGAGGCATTGTAATTATTTTGACTATTAGCCGCTGTATTTGTTTCACTCGCTATCTTAGTCATTTGCTGTGCTGCCGCATCTATCTGTTGTCTGGCCTGCTGTATCTTTGAAGTGTCCAAGCCTTCAGCAAATTCAGACTGGACTGAATCATATGCACGAATAACATTATCCAAAGCACCTATTATGTTGTACATTGGTGCTGATACTCTGTCCGTTATCTGTATGGCAGTCTGTATACTAGCCATCTATACCTCCTTTCTTCTAAAAGTAGATATAATTATTTTTTCTTGATCTTCTTCATTTCTTTTTGTTCTGCTTCAACTCTTGCTTTAATCGAAGCTATAACAAATGCCTTTTCCTGACTGTCCATGTTGCAAAAAACAGAGGGCAATATATGAAGCTTTTGCAGTGCAAAATGTGCAAAATTAGCCTCAGCATCGCCCTCTTCTATTAGTTTTTTGCTTCATCTACCTTTTCCTCTAGTGACTCAGTAAAACCATTAAACTTCTGAATAAAAGCACCAAACTCAGCGTATTCCCCTGGGTCGTTAACCATTTCAAGTATTAGGTCTTCTGGTTTCATTACGCCATAACTATCCTGGAGCTCGCTATCGTAAAGGTCCGGTTCTACAACTGATGCACAAATCATCTTTGCAAGGTATTTAGAACTGTTAAGCTTAGGTCTGAACATTCCAGGCTTTCCTGTAATTGGAACATCCATTGTACAAGCCTCTCTGATCTCTTCATTATCTTTAGATGATAAAGGTCTAATAGTCCAAAGTAATGGCTTCCCCTCTTCATCTACAAGAGATTTAGTGGCTGCATATGTCGTGTTTTCTTTCTGAATTTTATTGGATTTCATGAATCTGCTAAAATTTGACATTTATTAATTCCTTTCTTATAAACAAAAAGAGATGCTTTTTTCGAGCACCTCTTTAATCTACTAATCAAAATATAATTACTGCATTCCTGGTAAACCAGAAAAGCGGTTTGGCATTTTGAAGTCTTCAAATGTGAAGTCCATATCCTCATCCAGATATTCGCCGTCTGCATCGAATTTAGTTAAAATTCCGCCATCAATATTACACCCAACCAAAACAACTGTCTGCTTGCCTACATCTGATGTAGGATCCTCGTTTGTTACCTGAATTTCAAAATACAAATCTTCTCCAGTATCTTTGTACTTGAGCATCATATCTCTAAAGATTGATGTATTGTAATGGAATGTAGCAGAACCAGTCCCTTTCCAACCTGTGGACTTATTACCTGATCCGGTCTTGCCTAAGATTGGCACCTGCGTTTTTGTTCTTTCAAACTTCGCTTCCAGCTTAATAGCCTGCATAAAGTTATATCTGTTCTTGCCAATTGTTATAAAGCACTCAGCAAGCTTTGCAGATACCGTATCCTTTGAAAGCATTGTTACGTTAGACATTTATATACCCCCTCTCTATCAAGCCACTGTCACAGTCATATAAAGCTTACTCATTGAGTTAACAACTGTGATTGCATCTGTAATAACAACTGTCTTTTTATCTCCGCCTTCAGAGATCTTCACATCTTCGTCTTTGAAGTTTTCAATTGCTCTGATATCCTGAAGCGCTGCATGATGCTTAACTACATCTGTCCACAAGCTGACCCTGCCGGCAGCATCGTTTGGAATCACGCCAAGGTATTTAGTATTGAATAAAACCGCAATATCATTTGCGATCTGATCAATAACTCTGATTGTCTGATTATCCTTGAACACTTCGCCCTTAGCCTCTGTAGTGCTTACAAGTGAGTTGATATCTTCAAGAACCCTTACATCAGCTCCAACCCTGTGGAGAATGAATTCTCCGGATTTAATAGCTGTTGCTAGCTGATCCTGTGTATAATTCACATCAACTGAAAACTCGCCATCATATATCTTGTTTAGATTAGACTTGTTAACTGCACAACCTGCGGTAATACCTGTTACCCAGTACACAAGAGAAGCCTCACTGAGACCGCTGTCAGTTACTCTGTTCTTAAGATTGATAACTCCCTCAAAATCAGCAGCTTTATCATAAACGACCGTTTGGAACTTAGACCCGATTTCATCTCTCATTCTCTTGCAGTAACTTATATAAAGCTCCTTAGTTGCACTATCGGTAGATACTGCGCCGATTGCGTTAAACTGGTAAGATTCAGCCTTTTCCAAGAACTTCTGATGATCACTAATGCTTACTCCGGCGTTGCTTCCAGTTGTTAATGGCACGCCAGCCGCTACCGTTAACTGAGCATCTTTTTTAAAGTCTACATAATCGTTTGATACAAGCTCAGCTGCACTCGTTACAAGCTGTCTATCCATCACATCGCCGTCTAAAACAGTTAATACGATGAATTTATCCGGCTGATCTACGTCCTTTTTGATAACCGTTTTAAGGTCATTACCCCTTGTGCCGGCATACTTTGCAGTCGCATAAGTATTAGATGCTTTAACACCTGTACCGTTCAGCCTAAAAGCATGGAGAGTTTTTATATTCTTAAAAAGGTCTCTCAAACCTTTCAATTTTTCATGGTCGTATTTATAACCAAAAATTTCTAATGATTTTTTATGAAAATCTGTGTTTGATACTGTAAAAATATCCTCAGAATTGCCCCAGTCAAGCTCAAGCGCCATTGCCGCAACACCTCTGTCTGATAATGAATCAGTTGCAGTAGCTGCTGAAACAAAGTTCATATACGCCCCTGGAAGCACTTTATTCTGTGTTACAAATGTTCCGCCACCTAAAGCCATTTATTTACACCTTTCCTTTCTCAAATTTATTTAACAACGCATCTACTTCCTCAATGGTGTAGCTTTCACCCTCACCAAGTAAGGCGTTTAAAGCGTCTTTTCTGTGCGCGTACTTTTTAGCTGTTAAAAACTGCTCTTTGTCGTATTTGTACGCCTCTTCTTTTTCTTTTGCCATTACATCACTCCCTTACTCCAGTTTTATGATCAACACTGTTCATTGCCGTTTCTTTTGGTTTATCGCTATAAACAAATAAGTCATAATCAATAAAAAAGTGAAAAACTTCTTCGTCAATCTCAACTCTGAAGTTTGTCCCCCTAATCATTCCATCTTCAAACTTTATAAGCTCCAAGCAGTTAAATATCTTTTCGGTCACATTAAAGCCTTCTAACCGCTTGTCCGTACTAGACCCAGGGAAGTAATGAATGCAGAATAAATTCTTGCGCTTATACCTATCACCTAAGAACTGACTAATGTCAGGATTTACACAGACAATAGAAAAGCAGGGCTCTTTCAAACCCTGCTCAATATTTTCTGTATAAATCTCGTATCCTTCGCCGAATTCTTCGGCAAGTGCTATAGATACAGCGTCTATAATCTTGTTTATCATTTAAAACACTCCCCTAACTTACGTTTTAACTTCGCCTCAAGTATTGCCCTGGAACTTTCCTGAATCTCTTGCTCTGAAATAGTAAGCATGAATTTACCTTCTACCCAACCAGCTGTAAGCCTTTTACCTATAGCCGGAACATAGCGTCCTGGAGTTTGCCTGTGGCCATATTCAACATAAGAGGCATATTCAGTGGGATTGACGATATTAATCACATAATTACCGCCAAATCTCAGCACTTTTAAGGCTTGCACATATGCAGCTGCGCCTTGAGTCTTTCCGGCTGTCCATCCTCGTCTAAGAGTTCCACCACGTTTACCACCGGGATTGATTCTCTTGATATATGTATCGCCTTTGTTATACTTCTTACTTTTTCTTTTAGCCTCTACAACTACCAGTTTAGAGTAATCACCAACTGGTGTTCTTTTGATTACCTTAGCTAGCAATCTGGCTGCTAACTCTTTTGCGCACTGCTCTAAAAACAGATCTATCTGACTTGGATTAAGTTGCTTCTGCAATTTATCCCTGAAAGCCTCCAACTGCTTGTAATCAACTTTGCCGCCTGACGCCATTAGCTCCACTCCTTAAACAATTTAAGATTAATAGCTTGGTGTGTAGGATATAAAGCTGGCACACCGCTATCAGCATACTCTGTAGTTTTGCCATTCTGAGTTACTACTATCTTTGAACCTTGGCTTATTTTGACCTCAGGAGATATGAATAACTCTATGATCTGGGTTGCCCCACTTGACAGATCGTCACTACCGGAAGTATTAGGAGACTGTTTGAAGGATAGCCGGCACGCTTGATCAGTCAACACGGCTACTTCTTCAAATCCAGTTGATTTATTAGCTTTTTTGATCTTTTTATACTCGTATACAGTGCATTTGCCCGTATAAAGGGATTCTAGCGCTTGTCTTTTAGCTACATAAGCCTTTGATAAATCTACCATCGAAACCTCCTAAAGCAAGCAAGCTGACTCTTACCATAACTTAAAAGATATTGTATAAGTGCCGTCAGCTTTTGTTCTGTTGAAGGATTTCCGCTTGTATCAAAGGACACTCTAGTGTCACCCTCGCTTATTTCTTTTGCGGGTAATTCAAAGCTCAACCCTTCCAGATCAGAAGGGACAAATGTCTTTTTGTTTAAAAGAAATTCACCCACGGCCATATCTATCGCGATCCTATATAACCCTTCCGGTAATTCTCTGTGATTAATGTCATTTAGAATATAGTCTTTCACTTTTCCCAAACAAAAAGCCAAGGCTGAATCATCTTCAACCTTAGCCGTGTAATTAAAAGCTTTTAGCCTTTCTTTTAAAGTTTCTAAATCAAACAACTTAATCACCTACCTTGTTTAAAATCAGCCTCTGGAAATGATTCTAGCGATTGGAACAGCCTTATCAGCAATTGCATCTGTGCCATCATTAACAAGGGACCAGTTAGTGCCCTTTTCCAGTTCTGCATTTGTTGGGCTGTCTGTTGCCTGATCTTTTTTTGTATAAGATACACCAGACACACTGACAGCGTGTCTTTCCCTGGAAATAAGAGTATCCTCACCGCCCTTTGTCTTTGCATCTCTTACCATTTCGAATGGTACTTTAGCCCCAACATCTTCAAGAGAAATAGCACCCTCACCAAGCACGTAAGATGTATAAAGAGAAACATCTCCGCTTGTTGCTCCAATCTTCTTAACCTCAACTGGCATTGAATCATCAACAAGTACAAGTCTGCCGTTCCATGTGTACATAGTTAAGTCTCTTTCAACACCTGAGATATCTGTATAAGTTAAATTCTTAAGAAGCTTAAGATTCTCAAGATTGGTCGCAACAGCTGAATGGCAAATAACAAGACTAAACTTAGACTTATTATCACCACAGGCCTTCTGTGTTGCTGAATTAAGAGTTGTTGCAGAAACACACATTGTTTCATCTGTCTTTTTATCTTCTGTTGCAGCTGAAATATCATAAGTATGGTTATCCACAAACGCCTTATTAGCTTTTGCGATGTTGCCTGATCCCGTTGCAGACATAGCAAAAATACCTTTGAGAATAGATAAAAGAACGTCCTGATTAACTCCGTTCCAATATTCCATAATCTGTGATCTTACGTTTGCCATAAAATCAGCTCCGCCTGTAATATCAAATGAGAAGTCCGCTTCTGTCCATCCCTTCATACGGCCATAAGTAAATACACCCTGCTCAAAAGACTTTGTTCTCTCAGGTGTTACATCACTTACACCGTCATAGTTCTGCGCTTCGCCACCAATAAGACCAAAGTATGGAATTGTTGCATACTTTGTACCTGTCTGTGAGTTGTTCTTAAAAACATCTCTAAGCCTAGCGTCAGATACAACCGCTCTAGACTCTCTAAGCTTGTTAAGTTTTACATTTGGAACTGCACTCATGTACTTACCAAATGCGTTTTCGTTGAATGATTTTGCGTCAAATTTTGCCATTTAAATACCTTCCTTTCTTAATTACCTGACTCCATGGCCACTATCTGGTCATAGGTCATCTTACTCATGTCTACACCTCCGGAGCTTCCTCCTGGATTATTACCTGATGCGGCCGGATTAAATCCCTGAAGGGATGGATCCTGTGGTGTGTCAAACAAGAATTTAGAATCGTCAGCCTTCATAAGGTTTTCAAGCTGTTCTGAGTAACCAACAACATTACCGTCTTTATCAAGCTTGATCTCAGCCATGTTAAGCAATGCTTTAATAGCCTTTACATTCTTTCCCTTAGCTCCGGCAATAGCCTTATCAACAGCTGTATCAATCTTGAATGCGTCCATTTCAGCTTTATGTGCCTTATCTTTTGCGGCATTATCAGACTGTAATGTCGCAATCTGGGCTTTCAGCTCTTCAACTGATCCGGCTGATTCCTTAAGTGTTTCAAGCTGTGAATCTCTCTCAGCTAAGTCGCTTACAAGCTTCTCTTTTTCTTTAGTAATTGTTGCCAATTCGTCCTTGACTGTTCCAATATCTGCACTGTTCTCATCAAGAATCTTGTCAATAACCTCTTTTTCAAGGCCTAAATCTTCTAAAAACTTTCTTTTCATGTGTTACATCCTTTCAATCTTTCGCTTTTTTCTCGTGATTCGCTTCACTTTGTTTCAAGGGTTCGTGTCTTTTCTCGACTTCCACCAGGTCAAATAATTGCACTAAAAAAGCACCTTAGCCATTTGCTAAAGTGCTTACATATACAATATTCGCATTGTTCATTTATGATTTTTTTTCATTCTTTTTTGCCTTTTTAAACATTTCTCTATCTCTTTTTATTTGTTCTTCAAACCACTCTCTTGTTTCTTCTTGCCTTTTCTTCAGTTCTTCTTCAGGCATGTAACCAATAATAGTAGGAAGTGGGGCATTTACTTTCTTACAAGCTTCTAATAACATTTTTTCTTCCTCTTCTTCTGTCATAATTCCTCCAATAATATATTTACAATACCTGTTTCTTCATCTTTTACTTTATTAAGAACTCTAAAGCTTGTATTTCTTTCATATAAAACTTCCCCTTCAGCTTCATTTAAGGCTCTTAAATCTTTGCCTTTTTTAGCGTTCTGAATATAAATTCTAAACGAAGGATTGTTATGGTAAGAAGCTTTTGTTGTTGTGCTTATAAATTCCTTGTACGTAATTATACCACCAATCTGATGATTTTTTTCAAAATTTTTAATTAATTTTTCTTCGTTATGAAGACCCTTAAATTGTATATCTCTAAGTAAATTACCTTCGTACTTTGGCAGCTTAGATAAGGCTGAATCTATGTTATGTATTAAACTTAATTGTTCTTCACTAAAGATGTTTTTGAGTGGCTCCACCGGATTTGAATTTCTTAATATATCATTGATTATATAAGAATCAAAGCTTATATATTTTGTGAGTGCAGATAGCTCTTCCTTGGTTAATATTGTTTTTAAATTTGTATCTTCGCCTTTCAGACTAACAATATTGTTAGTACTATTTTCGCCCACTTCTAAGCTTATAGCCTCATTGCTTTGGTCATAATTAGATTTATCATTGCCACTTAAAGGAAGTTTCGTTTCAATATTATTTTCTCTGACAATAGATTTATTTGACTTAGTAACATAATTTCTTTTCCACTCCGGATAAGTCATATCCGATGGAACATAATAAGTCTTTCCGTTCTCATCCCTTGCAGCTCTTTTTCCAGCTGACCACTCATCATTAAAATATGGAGCCGTTACTGATCTGCAATAAACATGGAATGGTGGAGCGGTTATGCCGATCTTGTATTCCTCCATTGGAAAGTGCTTTCCATCCATCTCTCTGCAGATCTCAGAAGTATGGCTATCAAGTGTTGCTACTATCTCAAATTCTTCAATATCAAGCTCCTTAAAGGCATCCTCTTGACTTCTGGCATGGAATGCTGCTTGTTCCGTCATGATCAACCGAGAAGCATACATTTTTGCATTCTTAACCTTTTTGTTAACAAAGTTAGACATACGCTTGATTGACTCATCCGGAGACTTGCCCAGCACGCAAGTCCTTACAAGCTCTTGCTGTAGATCTTGCACCATTCTGTCCTTGGCCATCCAGATTCTATCAGAGAAGTTAAGATTATCGTTTGTCCACGGCTTAGTTAAAAGCTTATCCAGAAGGTTAGTATCCACTTGAGCTATATCAAAACCAATATTGAACCCCTTTTGCACTTCAAAAAGACTTTTGTAGTAGTTATTTGTATAAACCTTTTTAAGCATGCTGTTGATAGTTGCATGCTCTGTATTAAAGGCTGTTTCTGTAAGATTCTTTAATCTAAGATTTAGAGTATCTAGGCGATTAATATGATACTTAGCCGATGCATTCTCTAACTCTTTTAAGTACTCACCACTAAGACCATTCTCTCTCCCTTTTTTGATGTACTCCTGAACATCCCAGTTGAATTCTTTGCGTTCCTTTTTGGTAAGCATTTTTCTAGCATCTACTAACTTAACATTGTTATTCTTAGCAATTCGCTTTATCCAGGCTAGGATCTCCTTGTCTAACTCACTACCCATTTTTGAAAACACATCTTCCAGTGTTGCATAAGCTTCTTTAGCAGTTCTGTTTGATGCATTCTCCAAGACTTTAAAGCGTTTTGCCCAGTAGTCTGAACTTTGCATTACGCATCACCTGCCCCTGGCTGGTTAAATTCGTTATGGTATGGTGTCTCAGACTCTCTATCTTCTTTTAATCGTGATATTTCCAGATCTACATCGTTGACCCAAGGGTGCTTAGCAATAATGGTCTCTCTTGAAATAACCCCGTCCGAATCTCGGCAATTTGCTATTACCTCAGCTTCGTTAACTAGCATGTCTCGGTTAAACACTATACTAACCGGCTTGTGATCTACTGGACCTTTAAACCCTGCAATGTGTGAATCAATAAACCACATAAGTTCTTCAAAAGATGCCTGGTATTCCGACTCAATCTCATTAGCATCAAGGTCTATTTTTGAATAAACTGATTTAATCGTCATTTCATTTGGACTGCCTGATGCTTTTAATTCATCTTCATCAAATCCTTTGCAGTTGCTAACAATAGCCTTTCTAAGCTCTGAAATAATTATCTTGTAGTTCTCTGCATTAACTTCTATTTCAAGCTTATCTATACCACCATCACCACGATCATTAGAGGTGACCTTAACAGCTTTATATTGTGCTAAATTTTTTCTGAATGTCCCTAAATTCTCGCCAGCATAGTTCTTTATAACAATGATCGTATTCCCGGATGCATTTTCTATCATTCCATCCATGAAAGAAGATAAAATTTCATTTAAGGCGTCTTGTAAACACTTACATTTTTTCAGCAGTGACGACTCATATCCGTTAGCCTTGAAAGCTACCAATGGCACTTTTTTCCAGTTGTACGGCGTCATATTTCCGTTTTCATCAACTGCTTCCAGGTAATTCAACTTATATTCCGGGATAAGCTTTCCACTCTTTAAATCGAAGTAATGTATTCCTTCTGTGTCGTAATACTCAACCTTAGTGAATGTTTTCTTGATCTGACCTTCATACCCCTCTATGTCATATATTCTTGCAAAGCTTTCCAGCTCGGTATGATCATCATCTTTCCAAAACGGAAGAATTTCCCAAGGGTTAAATCGCTTAAACTTAAGTTCGCCAAGCTCATTGTAATTGACGTATATCCAACCTTTACCAGCGTTGTAAGAATCTTTGCCGACATTCTTCAATAATCTTAAGAATTTGCGATTGAATATCTCTTTTAGTTTGTCAACATATTCCGTGTCTTCAGAACTAAAAGTCGGAGGGTTTGACAGCAAATAGTTAACCTTCTGGTCTACCATCTCGCTATACTTATTATCTGTCAGCTTGTAATTAGGGAGTTGCTTATCCTCCTCCAGGTCTCCCCCTTCGCCGATAACAAGCCTCTTTTTCTTAAGTATTTCTTGCTCATAGTCGTAATACAGCGCCCCTTGCAGCATATGTAATCGATCTTTTGAGTTTAAAAAGGCATCTATCTCTTTTTCTAAAAAAGATATATCCGCCATTCTTGTCCCCGCTCCGGCCTGTATGATCTCATTAATCCGTCTTGTCTCCATGTCGAAGTTTAATAACATGTTTAAATCCCCTTTTTAAAGCAAAATAAAAGACAGGTAATAATACCTGTCTACTTAATCCCAACTGTATATATCTTGTAAAAGAATGTCTGAAATGCCATATCTCATAGAGTCCATGCCGTGTGAGAATTCATGATCTGGCTTACCGGTTAGATTGCCCGCTCTATCCTTTTCATAGCAATAGTTGCTAATCTCTTTGATGAATTCTGTACATCTCGGATGTACTATGATCTCATAGTTCTGTATAAGCTGAATACCATACTGCACACTATCAGGACCCTTCCTTGAAGCTACTGCGTTAAGTCCATACTCTTGTAACTCTGCAATACTTTTAGGCTCTGCACTATCACAAACTACTCTTTGACCTCCGTATCCCATTTTCTTAATCTGTTCTGCAATTACTCTATTAGTAACCCCAGTCGCATACCATTCATCAAACACATATATCTTCCTTGCAGCATTATCTACTAGCTCACAAACAAATGCATTTGGATCAGTAAAACCAAAGTCTAGGTTAAAGGCTGATTTAATCCCTTCTATTTTCTTAATTTTTTCGATGTCAAACTCTTCAACTCTATGCTTTTCAAATATAAGCCCTTCCGCTATGCCCCACATACCTTCGCCCTCTATTTTGTATCGGCGTGGGTTATTCTCTTTCATTTTGAGAAATATTCGTCTATCGGCTTCATCCAGCCACTCATTACACTGCCATGTTGATGTCATGGCAAAGATATCTTCGTCTTCAACATCAAAGAATTCTGATTTAAGCCATGAGTTTGCCGACCACGGGTTAAAGGTTAGTGTGATCTGTTTGAAGTACCCTTCCGGTACCTCACCTCGGATAGACATGTCGAGTTTGTCAAAATCAGATTTATTAACTATCTCATAAGCTTCCTCCACCCATACAAAACATAAGACACCATAGTCAACGGAAATAGAAGTTATCTTGAGTCCGTCATCTAGTCCTCTGAATAATATCTTCTGCCCTGTAGACTTTCTTGTAATCTGCAAAGGTGAAACCGTGCATTCAAAATCATGTCCTACTCCTAGCTTAGCTATTGCCCACTTAAGATCGCTAAAGACTGAATCTCTTAAAGTATTTGAGTATCTTCTTACGCATAAACCATTCGCCAACGGATACTTAAGCAGTCGAAATATCATGTTTATTGCAGTTGTCTTTGACTTTTTAGAACCTCGTGATCCTTTACATGCCCTGTATCGCCTTCTGGTCTTCCAAAAATCCGCGTACCCTTTACCAATTGTTTTCTGAATAGATATGTTTTTGATATCCGGCATAGGATTACTCCTCTACATCATCAATGATATTGATAGGTGTAATTTCCACGTCCAACTTATCTGTAAAAGCTCCATACCTTTTGCCTAGAAGTTCAGCTGCCTTAAGCCTCTCTTTTTCATCCGGAGCTTTATTTACTTTTCTTGCGCGTGAAACTCCTTCGCCTTCCCCCTCGATTACGATTACTTCTGACTCAGACTCACTGCGCAGGACTGTGGTCAGATACTTAAGAACCTCGTCTTCTTTGGCTATGAGACTATCCTCTTTCTCCTGCATAATCCTTTCTATTTCAGCTTTAATCAATGGATTGTGCTTATTCTCATAACCGCTATCCTTTGCACCTTTAGGAGAATAACCAGCCCTGATAGCTGCCTGAGTGGCGTTTAAGTCAATCAGATATTCATGTATAAAAAGCTTCTGTTTTGGTGTTAATTCATCTCTTCTTTTCACGCCATCACCCCCTTACTTAAGCATGAAAAAAGGACCTGCACCTGTTTCCAGGTACAAGTCCTATATATAAAAAAGTTGGAGAATATCTTTTTACGAGTACATAATATCACAGGTGAAAGTATCATTGTGTATCATGTTTATAAATATTGACTTTTTCTTATTTTGTAGTACAATGTAGTACAGAGAATTGAACATTTGCAGTGGAGGACAAAGATATGGCATTTTCAATAAGATTGACTGACGAAGAAAGAAGCTTAGCGGACAGCTATGCAAAATTACATTCTTTGTCTATTGGTGAAGCTTTTAAAAGAGCCCTGTTTGAAAAGATAGAAGATGAATACGATATTGCTATAGCGAATGAAGCTTACAAGGACTATGTTGATAGCGGTTGTAAGAAAACAAAGATTGAAGATTTTTGGAGAGAGCTAGATGAAGAAGTATAACATTGAGTTATCTGAAAGATTTAAAAAAGAATTTAGAAAGCTGGATAAATTCACTCAAAAGATGATTCGTGCCTGGATAACCAAAAATCTTTATGACACCGAAGACCCAAGATCTCAAGGCAAGGCTTTGACAGCAAACAGAAAAGGGCAATGGAGATACCGCATAGGGGACTATAGGTTGATATGCGAGATTATCGACAACGAACTTCTAATCCTTGCACTGACGATAGGACACAGAAAAGAAATTTATGACAAGTAAAAAGGTGGGGCTCAAGCCCCACCTTTATTTATTTTTCTTGATCCATGATCTTCTGCAACTCCTCAACAGCCTTTGTACGCATCCTTTTCACATGTGATATTGAATAGTTCAAACTATCAGCAATATTGTACCACGAATTGTGAAGTATGTACTTTTCATACAAGATAACTCTGTGCTTTGGGTCTTCAAGTTTATCAAGCAGCTTCATTAGGTCATGTCTTCTTTTTACATATTCTGATAGTGTCTTACTTATCCGGTCCTGGTAATCAATTATATTGACCACCTCATCCTCTTTTTTATGTAGATTGATGCTGGTCTGGACCTTATCCTCTTGCAGTTCTCCGACAGCGGCACTCATAGCCAGTTCTTCCATGGCTTTCAACTCTCTGTCATAGACTAGGATAAAGCTGTCTAATCTTTTTATCGATTTTAAGTATTCCTCAGCTGTGCCCATCAAACACCTCCTTTATTCCTCCGCCTTCTGCGCGTCAAGCTCTTTAGTCTTGCGATATTTACAGCGACATCCTTTTCTTCTCCCACAAAGCGGAACAGTCCGTCCTGATTCATCCTCACCTGCTCATATCTCTTAACAAGGATCAAATTATCGATACAGCAATTCTGGCGATTATTATCTCTAAACAGCAAGCACTCATCCTTGTTTATTGGCCCGTTTGCCTCTTCCCAGACAACTCTATGCTTAAGCTCCCATTCATTTGGATCTGATACCTTGATTTCAACATATCCATCCTGGGTTACTCGTTCAGATCCTACTGGTCTATAATTTTTCGGAATATGTCCCTTTTTAAACCAGGTCTTTTCACAACCTGGAGAGCAGTAACCTTTCTTGCCTTTATTCGCTGGTATATGTCCTTTTTCAAACCTGCCTGTTAGGCCTGTGCTTAGCTTGTGATTACCGATATAACTTTTGATTTGGGCGCTCGTCCTTTCAATTCCGAATCTATCAAAGAACGCTTCAATAATCTCTTTATAAGTGTGTCCAGGAATGAATTCCCTTAAGAACTTATGCTGTTCTTCAGTATGTTTAATCATCCCATTCCTCCAGTTTTAAAATTCTTTTTCTAAGATTCATGACAGTTTCTTTCAAGTCTGTATTTTCTTTTTTAGTTCACTTATCAACCATTCCTAGCATTGGTAGTTCAACATTTTCACCTTTTCCATACTCATCCAAATGCTTTTTACTCTGCAATGCAAGATGTCCATTCTCAATAATAGTTTTGGCTACCTTTTGAACTGCCTCACTTCGCTTTATTTCTTTATCAAGCTCTTCATTGCTTAAACTGTCATCATTAATTCTTTCCAGGCTTTCAAAAAGATAATTATTTAAATCTGTTAATGTATTTTTCATTCTCCATCCTCCCACATTTTGCTGTATATCTCCCCTGCACACGCAGCATAACCGGCGATATCTACATAGTTATCCATGCTGCCCGCTCCAGTTTCCGTCCTTGCTACTTTAAGTAAAATCATCATCATTCCAACCTGAAACGGTGTTATCTCTTCCTGCAGGTATGTACTCCAAAGGTCTGCGATCCGTGAAAAGTTATCTTCCGGCTTTCCATAAGTTCTGTTCCGGTCCCCGGAGGTAATCTTTTTTGCCGTGTCTAGTATCTCTTCTCTATTCATTCCTTATCCTCTCTATTCTTGCCTTAAGGCTATCAATTACAAACTGCTGTGTTGCATCTTTCTTCTCCAGGGCTTTCATAACATCTTCATCACGGGTATCTTCACAAACTAAGTGATGTATAAAAACCTTTTCCGTCTGGCCCTGTCTGTGGAGTCTTGCATTAGCTTGCTGGTATAATTCCAGATTCCAAGTAAGACCAAACCAAATTATGTGACGCCCTCCTGACTGCAAATTTAAGCCGTATGCAGAACTTGCAGGATGAGTAAGTAAAATATCCGTCTTGCCGGCGTTCCATTCGTCTACATCTACTGTGGAAGTTAATTCGGATACTCTAAGTTTCATCTTGTCTCTTAAAAGGGCTATAATTCGGTCTTTATCGTGCCTAAAGTTATAAAACACTAAAGCATGTTCACCATTTAATCCTTCAATCAGCTCCTGCAACCTCTCAAGCTTACAGTCGTGTATCTCATGGTATACATGGTTTTCATCGTATATAGCACCGTTGGCCAACTGTAATAACTTGTTGGATAAAGCGGCTGCACTTGTAACGGTCAGATCCTCGTCTGAAGGCAGCTGTAAAACCAACTCACGTTCCAATTCGTTATAAGATTTTCGGGCTTTTGTATCCAACGGAACCGATATGTAGTTGTAAATTTTATCCGGAAGGTTCAAATAATCCTTAGCCTCCATGCTGATACATACGTCAGATATTTTGTCTAAAACCGCCTTGCTCGCTCCGTCCTTTGCCTCATAACTAAATATCTGGCCAGCCGGTCCACGCTTATCAGGATTGAAATATCTGTCCCGGAAGTGTGTGTATTTACTTCCCAGCCTTTCGCCCTGGTCGATTAGATATATCTGGCTCCAAAGGTCGTTGATTCCATTCGGTGAAGGTGTACCGGTAAGAAGCACTAGGCGTTTTATATGATTGCTCACAGCTACTAAGGACTTAAATCTTTTAGCTTTGTGAGACTTAAAAGAACTGGACTCATCAACGATAACCATGTCAAACGGCCAGGCATTACGGACTAGATCAACAAGCCATGTAACATTGTCCCGGTTGATTATGTAGATGTCAGCTGGAGTATAAAGGGCCTTAAGCCTTTGCTTGACTGTGCCAAGTATTTTAGAAACCTTAAGCCCTTTGGTGTGTTCCCATTTTTCGATCTCTTTATCCCAGGTAGACTCTGCGACCTTCTTAGGTGCTATTACAAGCACTTTGCTTACTTGAAACCTGTAGTACTTAAGTTCTTTTATGGCGGTCAATGTACTGATCGTCTTGCCAAGTCCCATGACTTAGCTAATCCAAGAACAAACCACACTTAGGATTATTTATAATATAATCAATAGCTTTTTGCTGATAATCATGTGCTTTGAACTGCATTAGGCATCACCTCCTTTACCTTTCTCCTCTGTCTAATCTCTGTTCAATTCTTTCCACTGCATCCCATTGACATTCACGTGAGAAATAATCTGCTAAACCCTGCAGTCCTATCACGACTCTTACGTCCATATCAAAACCTCTTAGTGTCTCTATCTGTTTATCCTGGATCTTCGTGGTTTTTTCTCCGTGTTTTTTAAGTTCTATAAAGCTTATAAATCCACATGGCCAAATAACTATCCTGTCTGGCACTCCTATATTCCCAGGGCTCACCCACTTATATGCTTTACCTCCGGCTTTTCTTACTTCATCAACAAGTATTTTCTCTATTGTGCTTTCAGGTAAAATCTTCATTCTCAATCCTCCTTACTTTCTCTTGGTAACAAACTTTCTCGCGCGCGTACGTGTACGCGCAAATACGTAAAAAACGTAGGTATATTTATACGTATGTATACGTTTCTTATGTACTTTTATAAAATGTATAAATCTATGTAGTAAATGTAGTAAATCCTTATTAAGTCAGTAACTATCTACTTTTTATACAACTACATTCTTTGTAGTTAAATGTAGTTGTTGTAGTAATTGAATGTAGTAGAATGTAGTGAAAAATCCTACTTTGTAGTACAGTTTGTAGTAGCCTTTGTAAATCCTCTCTGACTACCAAAAAAACCGTACTTATAAGGCGTTTTTGACGGTTTCCAATCCTTAATTGCCTTAAGTATTCCGTTTATCTCAACGCTATCACGTCTTTGAATTCTTCCGGGATCCATATTGAAACAAACTTGCAGTATTTCAGTCGCACAAACTCTGTCTCTTTCCACTAGTTCATCCTCTGAAACATTACACAGTCCTTGATAGATCATCCTTTGAGACTGCAGAGGTAGTGAATACCAGTTATAAGGTATCTTCATCTTTAAGAATTCTTCAATATATCCTTCTTTGTCAGACCTTTCTCTATGATCATCCTGACTCTTCATAGCAAGATCTAAAACCTCACCTGATATGAATAACTCTTCCCCCATCTGCCAAGCTGCATACGCTTCAGCCCAGATCTGATGTACTTCACCTGGAAGATCTTTAAAAACATTTTTAGTAGCCGGATTAACTCCAACATCCACTGGCCAAAAACGTCTGTTGCCCGTAGTATCTTTTAAGAATTCCTCGTCATTTGACGTACCAATAAAGACGCAACGCCTTGGATAAACGCTTGTGGTTCTTCCGTAAGCTGCCCTATACTTATCATCGCATTTGCTTAAGAACTGCTTAACGCTGTTGGACTCTTGCTTACTCATAGCAGTTAATTCTCCAACCTCGACTATCAAAGAACCCTGAATTATTTCAGCTGCGTCCTTTCCTTCAAAAGTGGTTAAACTATCTGTAAACCACTTATTTCCTAATAGTGATAAAAAGGTTGATTTACCAATGCCCTGAGGCCCTGTAAGGATTGGCATGGTGTCAAACTTAACTCCTCCGATGATCGCCCTTGCTACAGCTGCAACAAGTGTCTTTCGCATAACTGCCCTGGTGTATGGATTATCTTCAGCACCAAGGTAATCAATAAGCAAAGTATCAAGCCTCTTCACGCCATCCCATTCTTCAGCTATCAGATAATCCTTAACTTCATTAATTGCATTCTGACCGGCTACAATATTGATAGCATCAGTTATTTTGTCTCTTCCTGTGATATCGTAGAATGTTTCCAAGTACCAGTTAATACCGCTTATGTCTGAATCTTCCCAAGGCCTTACATCAGATTCAGAATTCCAAGGAAGAGTTCCCATAACTAAGCCACGACAAGCAAATATATCGGTTACAATCTTGCCCTTAAGTCTTGTATCGTTCTGGAGTATTACGACTATGTTATTAATGGTCTTTTTAAAAGCCCCGGAGTCTGATCTGGCTAGTTTGTCCGTCCATTCTGTGTCTTCTTCGGTTTGTGGTTGGCCGCTTACTGCAAAAGCTTCCATGGCCTTATCAATTCTTTCTTTAGCAATCTTTTGGCTTATTACTTCATCTTCAAGTACAAACTTCTTCATTTCTACAAAAGATGGAAGCCCCGCCCCCTTTGCATTATCCGGCGCTTCATCATCTAGATGCCCAAATTTATGCAGCCTTATCAGATCAAAAGAGTTAACGAGTAAACCACTGCATGGGTCTGTTGCGTGGTGGGAATATAGGAACTTGCCGGCGTCATAAACAATCGCACCGCCTGTAGTAGAACCTCCTACGAAGGTTAAGCGATTATCAATGGCCGTTGGTTCGTACATACCGGGTATAAACTTCTCAATAGCCTGGAATATGTCATATTCTCGGCAAAAAGCACCTATAAGACCTTTCTTCTCGAGTGGGTTTTCAGCCTTCGCAAGACGTCTTCTTTCAATCGCATCAGCTCCGGGCACAACTGGCCACTCTGTCACATCAGTCCAGTTGTTGTAAGTTTTTAGGATCCCATCTGCCGAGCAGAAAGGTTTGTCATAGACTTCATATATATAAGTTGAGTCTGCACAACACGAAGCCCAGTACATAAGTCTGACCGCCTCAAATGTGGTAGGGTCGCAAAAGCTTATACCTATCATGTAACCAAGTTTCCTTGCGATCGGTTCGTACTCATCAGCCGTAACTGTTCTGTCTAACGGTATAACTACTCTAAGTCGAGGGGCGTATTCCGCATGTTTCCTTGTCGAATAAACCAGTGCAGCACACCCAAGCCCGTCCACTCTTTTAAGAATGTTAAGGGTCTGGCCTTCTGGAATACTATCCAGATCCAGAGTGACCAGGTCGCGCCCTATAACGGCATTAGCTTTTCTTCTTTCGCCTAAAAGCGAACCCCCGACAAAGCCGCCAACATCCTTCAATTCGTCCTGTTGTGGCTTTTTCATAGCCATATATTCAGCCAGGGTCTCAGTGCCCCGGATCGGGGTCTTAAGCTTATCTACAAACTCTGCCCAACTGATACCTACAGACTTCCACTGTGTAGACTTGCGTGAGGATCCCACACTGATATTTAGTTGTCTGTTATTGTCCATATTTTAATCCTTCATGTAATAATCACTTTCAAACCCGGCACCCTTAAGCACTAGACCTGGTGCCCAGTTAATCGGCTGTGCCATCAATTCACAAGCCTGTTCTACTGTGTAGTCAAAAGGTGCATCGATAACGACCTCATCATGCACATGGAAAACAATATCGAGCCCCTTAGACCAAATGCGCTTCAGTGTTACAGCGAGGCAGTCCCTAGCAATCGCTTGCACAATGTTCTCAACCAGCTTGCCCCCGTAAGTGCTTTCTTTACGCCACTTCTTTGTTGTTTGGTCATTTGAATAAAAACTAACCGCCAGCTTGTCAAACTGGTTAATTTCAAGAAAAGGCTTTACATAATAAAGCTTTCGTCCACTCGGTAGCTCTATCGTTAAAAACGATTGGCTGGTTTTCAAATCAGCTTCTACTCTAAGAACTAATCCTTTTACTATTTGTGGCTGGCCTGTTTCTACTACTTTAACGGCCGCCTTTTCGACCGCATACCAAAGAGCCTTAATATTTGGGTTTGCAGCTCTCCATCTTTCCACTATCTCTGGTAATTCATCTTCAGATAATCCCATTCGTAAAGCTCCCATTGCGATAAGAGCATTAACACCACCTTGATAGCCTAGTGCCAACGTGGCCACTTTTCCTTTTTGTCTTAAGGCGTACTCCGGATTGCCCTTTTTTATAAGTTCTAAAGGCACATGGAACATCTGGCTTGCTGTAGCCTCATAGATCTTTCCATGTGTGGCAAAAACTTCATTTACCCACTCTTCTCCGGCAAGCCATGCAATAACTCTTGCCTCAATTGCAGAGAAGTCTGCTACAACAAACTTACGACCATCACTAGGTATAAAAGCCGTCCTTATGAGCTGACTAAGTGTGTCTGGAACATTCCCATAAATAATCTTTAAAGAGTCAGCACGGCCCAGTTTTATAAGTTTTCTTGCACTGTCTAGAGTACTAATGTAATTCCTTGGCAAATTCTGAATCTGAACTAATCTTCCTGCCCATCGGCCTGTTTTATTAGCTCCGTAAAACTGCATAAGGCCTCTTACACGATTGCCTTCTCCAATTGTTTCAACCATGGCTGCATACTTAGTTACGCTTGTCTTTCCCAGCTGTTGTCTAATCTCTAATACTCGCCTTACATCGTCTGGCAATTCTCCATTAAGTAAGTCCTCAACTGTCGCTTTCTGAAGATTAGGAACTTCTATACCTTTGCTTGATAACCATTTGGCCAACTGCATCGCACTGTTAGGGTTATCCAGTCCTGTTAAGCTTCTTGCTTCTTCAGTAAGCTTATAAGTAGACTGCTCATCGATTGAGATAGCCCCCTTGATCAGATCTATATCAAGCCTTGCCCCAAAGAGGTTCATCATCGCATCAGACCGCCACAGACCCCACTCAGCTTCTGGTACTTCAAAAGATTCAAGCTTAAGTCTTATTGCGTCTTCTGAGTCAACATCTCGAATACAATAGACTTTGAATAATTCCCACTTATCAGGGTCATGACTTGGATTATTCCAAGTACGACCGCCATTAGCCTTAGTTGGCTTACACGGATTACAGAAGTACCGTATAAGTGCTTTACCTGTTGCCAGTTTTTGCTTATCCTCATCAAGACCAATCGCCAAACCTATAGAACTAAGACCAGCCGGATAACCTAAATAAAGGCCATGAATCATAGTGCATTGCCACTGTTGAAGTGGTGTTTTAAACCCTGCACGATTCAAACAAATCCACTCAAAAGTGGCATTGTAGGCGTGCTTCATATAATAGCCGTCAGATAAAGCGGCGATAAGCCATTCAGGGACCTTTTCGCCGCTTGCTAAATCGATTATCTGAGTAGGCGCACCGTCCAGCTTGTATGCTAGGAGAAGTATTTGAAAGTCTTGAGATTCTGCATATTTGAAAGCCCCTGCTTTCATAAGATCAACACTCGACCTTGTCTCTATATCAATACTTAAATGGTGCATTTAAACCTCCTGTTTAATTAAAAGGTAAACCTGTTATTGGGTTAACTCCTGTCTGTGGCGCAGCTACTGCCTGCTGTGGACTTGTCGTTTGTGCGGTCGCTGTTTGAATTCCTAATGCCTCTAGATCCGCATTGTAGTTATTTCCACCTAAAGGCTCTCCGTCTCTAGTCTTAGATACAACTGTTAGATAAAAGCCAATTCCTTTTTTACCTGGTGCAGAATATGGCTTTAACTTAATTACCACTCTTCCATAGCAACCACTGTAAACATCAGTTTCTGCTAATGGCGTTCCATTACTATCTACAACTAAAACTGGGAATTTAGACGTTGCACTAAATACCCAATGCCCTTTGCACTCAGGACCATAAGGATTACCATCAGACTTCAATCCATCACCATCATGCACTGGTGTTAAAATAACTGGAGGTACGGCTCCTTTCCATGCACTACTTGCGCCCAATTGTTTTGCCTGGTTAATAGCATTATCAATAGCAACTTTTGTAACTGTGTCTGTTTTTGGTAAAAGGCATGTAACTGAATATCTGCCCTCTTCCCCTGGAACAAATGAATATGGTTTAAACAAATGTGCATATGATAATCTAACTTCTCCAGTTGCTACTTTAATTTCGTCAATCATTCTTTTTAATCTCCTTTAATACCTAACAGTTTTAAATTTTCATCTACGTTGTTATAAACTTCTCTCTTGTCTGTTTCTACTACTAGTGTTGGTTTGCCCTGGTGCTTTATGACCATGCCACCTACCAGGCTTTCAAAGCTTGATTTCCCGATTGTCTTTTCAACCTGGGCAAGAGTAAGCGCTTTTCTTTCATACAAAAGGGCCTCATCTATGCCATTAGCCTTTAGCTTTTCAAAAGCTTTTTCTTGATCTGTCCAATCTCTTGAACCTCGTCCAGCCACAGCTTTCCATCCTGGTACATCTTTACCAGCCAAGCACTCTGATAATGCAAAGTCTTGCAAATCCTTAAGCCAATTGGCCACATCCGCCCCTTGTTTAAGGAACTCTCCAACCTCTTCATTTGTAATAAGTGGTGGTTTCTTTCCAATGTCTGGAAAAAGCTTTAGATTATCCATAGCCCTAGCCCTGCACTGGTTTCTTGCCCTGCAAAACTTGCAAGCCTCCTCTGATGGTTTAAATTCGCCTTCGCCTTTAAACGCTATCGGGGCAATCTCTTTTACTTTTTCTCCGAATTCTTTTAACTCATTTATGGTTAACTTGTATGATGAAGTATTGCTTATGCGAGGCTGAACGATGTGCAATTCTATGAGCTGAATATTGTAAAAAATCTTATAGAGCTCATAAGCCCCAAGAGCATAAAGCATTAGCTGTGGGTTTCTGTCCGAATCCACTGGAACGCCCTTGCCATATTTGAAGTCAATCACACGAAGTGTATTGCCCTGTAACATTAGACAATCCACTGTTCCGAATGACTCAGGAACGTATTGGCCAAGATCTAGATAAGCTTCCACAAGGACAGTCGGCGCTGATGAACAACCCAAGGCTATGGCCCTTATATACTCAAGATAATCATCCGTAAATCCGTCCATTTCTTTTTTGTATAGATTATTAGTTTTAAGCTTGTTTATCCTTAAGTTCTTCTTGCGTTCAGTATCAATTCCATCTAAGTGAAAAAAGTGTTTTACTTTAATCTCACAAATCTCGTGTGCTAAAGTTCCTTCTTTGGCTGCTTCACTTTGAGAGTCTGGAAAACTATCTTCAAGAACTGCACTTGGAGTACATTCAAGCCATCTATGAGCACTTGACGGGCCCAGTAAGGCGTGAGCTCTTTCTTTATGATTAGGCATTAGATATTCGCCCCCAATCCCCTAAGAGCTGTTGCAAACTCTCCATACCTTTCAGCCGGGAGTTCTGGTATGCCAAGAACCCCAAAGTTGGCGAGTAACTGCTGTAACTGAACTGTTACATCTGGTTTAGCTGCCATAAGATCAGTACCTGCCTTTGCAAGCTCATCAACAGTAAATGTATGTTCTGTAGTTGCTACAGGTGCAACAACTGGCTGTGGAGCAGGCTGTACTGGTACTGTCGGTGTCTCCTGTACAGGTGTTGTTGGAACCGGCGCGGTAGGTACTGCTTGTGTCTGTACTGGTTCCGACTCAGGTGCAATTGGAGCCACGGGTATGGAATCGCCTTTGTTTTCTTTTATAGTTTCAAATACATTCTTGTCCGGTACTTTTACTTGTCTAATTAAGGCATCTGACAACTCAAGTGCCTTTGTTGCTAACTCTTCCATAGTGTTAAATTCAATTTCTAATTTCATTTATATGTCTCCTTTTAATCTATATCTACGTTACACTCGCAAAAATTAGGGAAGTCGAAATCAAAGCTCTTAGCCGCTTCGTATATCTTCTCTGACTTCTCATACACTTCTATATCGTCCCAATCGTCTCTGGCTTCATACTTAAGTTTGACCGGTACTGTTATCGTTACTGTCATGATCTCACCGCCTTTTTAACCAGTCCTGTTATGCCTGCAATCGCAAAGCATGTAACTATCGCTATGACCGTCCCCGGCTTCATATCATCAAGACCGGTGGCAAACATAACGCCTGTGATCATGGCGGCTATCTGAATTATGTTTAAAGCTTTCATACCCCTGCAATCCTCCATTCTGCTAAATCACATGCTAGTAAGTAAGCCTTAGCGTGTTTGTTATCAGCGTGTGTTTGCTTTACTTTTTCTTTAAACTCCGCTAGAGTTCCGTGAAAGCAACCTACTGTTGCTAATATTCCATCATAGGAGTTGGTAAAGGTTATAAAGTCATCTCTTGAACCAATCGGCCCGATGACTAAGTAGTCGGAATTCTTCTCTATCTTTGAGTTGCCAAGTACCTTAGCGTTGCCATATACCATAGCTTCGCCATATACCTCAGCGTTGTCATATACCCTAGCGTTGCCTTTTACCTTAGCATTGCCATATACCTCAGCGTCGCCATATACCCTAGCATTGCCATATACCAAAGCGTCGCCATATACCTTAGCGTTGCCATATACCACAGCTTCGTCATATACCGCAGCGTCGCCATATACCTTAGCATTGCCAGATACCAAAGCGCTGTCATATACCTCAGCGTTGCCATATACCCTAGCGTTGCCATATACCTCAGCTTTGCCAGTTACCTCAGCGTTGTCAGATACCTCAGCGTTGCCAGTTACCCTAGCGTCGTCATATATCATAGCGTTGCCATATACCTCAGCTTTGCCAGTTACCTCGGCGTTGTCATATACCCTAGCGTAGCCATATACCTTAGCTTCGTCAGTTACCATAGCGTCGCTATATACCCTAGCGTTGCCATATACCATAGCTTCGTCAGTTACCATGGCGTTGCCAGACACATTATCTAAGTTATTAACAAATCCCCCTAAGGTCTCAGCGTTATCTGTAGTAATTATTAGTCTTTTTAATCCATATCTTGTCTCATCTGTTAATTCATATTTGTAACCCATGTGCCCTCTTTTCTTTAAGGTTCCCATCTGCTATAATCCAAGCAGATGTTTAGTTAATAAGTGTCTTTTTCCCTTGCGCGGTTTGGTAGGCTTTGCAAGGGCTTTTTTATTGTTTTTTTTCATACGCACAGCCCTAGCCTTTTCTGGCAGTGAAACGGCTCTACGTACTTGCTCATATTCTTATCAAGCAGACGTTTACGGTTGTTCATGTAATCTGCTAGAGCCGGCAACCATAAGCGCACTATCTTACCGCAGTCGATAAGAACCTCTCGTGGGTATCGAGTCCCAATCAAGCCACTATCCTTCATTTCTTTTTTATAAACTCTTATCGTTCTAGGGCTTAGCTCTAACAGCTTGCCCCCTTCTTCATAACTGACGTATTTTTTAATCTCTTCAATTTCCATTTCTCAACACCTCCAAAAAGTGCTATAATAAACACCTAAGTTATTTAGATAAGTCCCTTATGCGCGGTCGCCAAACTTTGCATGGGACTTTTCTTCTTTTAGTAAATTCTTAAGCCTTGCTATTCTTGCAATTGCTCTGTTTCGATCTTTTTCCAGCTCTTCAAATTTAAAAAGCAAAACTATATGATCAACGGCTATAACGATCAGAATTATCCCCAGAAGGATTGTTGATATTACGAACATGATTCACCTCCTTTAATCTGCATAAGCGTCAATCAAGCAACTCATGAACTCATTAAGGCTTACACCTAATTCATTTGCCGTATTATTAGCCCTTTCATACAAGCTTGGCTGTAAGGTTAAATGCAGTCTCTGACTTTTCTTCTCAATAGATAAAGGTGCTTTCTTTAAGGATCTTGACTTTATAACCTCTTCAAGTCTGTCCTCCTGCCCAAGTACGTTAAAAGCCACCTCTCTAATCTTCTTAGCTTCAATGCCTGCATTGGTAAAAGGCTTAGGGGTATTCTTCTCGTCTAACAAGTCCTCAATAATCCCTAATATCCTTACTTCCTCTGCGAGCCCTCTTCTGTACATAATTATTCTTTCTTTTAATTCTTCTTTTGTTACGTTCATTTCTAATCCTTTCTTAATCGTATAAGTCTTTCCAGTCGCAACCCAAGACTTCTGCTATCCTTTTCGCATTCCTCACCGGCAACTCTTGTACTCCAACTTCCCAAGCTGAAACAACACTTTGTTTTAACCCGATTGCTGTTGCTAGCTCGGTTTGGTTAAGCCCTTTAATTTTTCTTTTTTCTTTTAACCCCATATCTTGTGTTTTCCTTTCTATTCATCTTTCCTCCTTTCTACCTACCGCCCTTGAGACCCACCACGGTTATATGTAGATGAGTTGTATAGACAAACATTTGTCGTGATGAGCCTTAAGGGTGGTAGCTTTAATATTTTTAAAGCACTTTACTTTTTTTGAAGTATGAACGCAAAAAAAATTACCTTATGAGAATTTCATCTAGACTAATCTTAAAAAAATCCGATATCTTTAATAGATATTTGATTTTTACATTAAGCAAACTCTTTTCCCAATTGTTGTAAGTTGCAGTCGTTACCCCAAGTTTAAAAGCCAATATTTCTTGTGTTAAATTTAATCTAGCCCTTAATTCTTTTAATGAATACTTTCTCAAAAAACGCACCCCCTTTCTGATTAACCTTGGTGTAAATATACTTCCTTTTTTTTAAAGTGTCAACCCTTTTAATATATTTTTTTTGAAGTTATATATAAAAAAGGTGTTTTAAACTTGATTTTTTTTATACCATGCCTTAAAATGACCGCAGAGGTGATGCATATGACAATAGGACGAAATATAAGATATTTAAGAAAAAAAGCTGGTATGTCCCAAGATGATCTAGCTAAGAAGTTAGGATATAAATCATTTACCACTATTCAAAAATGGGAAGTTGATGATGCAATTCCAACTTTCGAAAAATTAAAAAAAATATCCGACATATTTAAGGTGTCGTTTTATGATCTAACCACATTAGATTTGGAGCTCGAAGATCCACCAAAATATTCCGTTTTTGAGGGCGAAAAGCTTCTGAGATACCAAGACCCTGAATTAAATGAAGAATTTGAGACACTTCCAAACCCCAAGATAATATTTGGGGCCGAAGAACCACCAGAAAACTTTAGTGTAGAAGATGCAATCTATAAGTACAAAAGAATTGATTATGAATCACAAATAGCAATTCACGCTCTCATAAATATAGAATATAAGAATAAAAAAGAACGCGAAGAGCTTATGAGAAAGTATCGAAAATGTGAAACATCGCAAAACAAGACAGAGACCGCTAGCCCTTACAACTTAATACAGCTTCCATACTACAACAAATTGGCCAGTGCTGGTAACGGTGACTTCCTTTTTGAGGATCTCCCGATTAATACTATTAATGTGCCAAAAAGTATATATAACGATGCTGATTTTGTTATAGGTGTTGATGGGGATAGCATGGAACCTTCATTTAAGGATGGGGATAAAGTATTAGTAAAAAAGATGGACTCCATTAAAGAGGGCGATATTGGGATATTTATAAACGAAGAACACTGTTATATTAAACAATTAGGAAAAGATGGTTTGATATCTCTAAACCCTAAGTATCCAATTATTAAGGGCACAAAAGACATTAGATGCATCGGTAAGGTTGTTGGTAAGGTTTAATATCGATAAGAAAGGAATAGATATGGGATTATTTGGGAAAAAATACATAACTAAAGAAACATTAAAACACATTAGCGGTATCCCAAACTTAATGAACGAATACCCTGTTATAGTAACTGTAAATGAAAAAGAAAAAACTGTAGAATTTGTTGAAAACAGGCGTAAGAAAAAATTAGCTGCTAAAGCAATTCTAAGTATTGATAAAATAACCCACGTTGAAATTTTTCACTCTGATAGACAACAAGACATTATAAGACAGAGATCCCATTCTGCTAGAAACACACTTGTGGGCGCTGTAGTTGCTGGACCAGTCGGAGCTATAATAGGATCTAATACAGGTAAAGAAAAAACGGCAACAATAGATTTGTTAGGAATATTGATAGAATATCAATCTGATGGTGAAACACATGAAATAGTACTATTAGAAATAGCAGGCATACCAACATCTTTACAGCATTTAAAGGCAGTAATCGAAAGGAACCTACCAGGCTTTGTACCTGTAAAAAGTCTTGAGCTTTAAAAGGAAAAAGCCCTACCACAAATGCAGTAAGGCTTTTCCTTAGCTAAGGTACTCCTCGGCCATGCTAATATCCCTAGAGCGCTCGGATAATTAGCTTTGCGTATTTATTATATACTATTTTGTTGACGTCAACAATATGGTAAATATTCAGTGTTTAAGCAGTCTTATACTATTTTCCTGACGTCGGGAAAATAGTATAAGATGGGGTAACATTTCAGTACCCCATCTTATAAGGACCGTGGTTTGTGTCACACCCTTGGCAATAATAAAGGGTGTAATGAAACGCGACACCCTGAACTACCAAAACGGTACTTTTACTCAAATTTGAGTAAAACATAAAAAGACCCAGGGTCCTAAGGACACCTGAGTACGTTATATTGAGATTGTAACACGACACTAGAAAATAAAAAAGTCCCTCCCGTGTTGGCGCACAAGAAGGACTGGAAAATTAATATTTACAGCTAGGTATTAACTGCAAACCATCACATACATTGTACCAGTTAGCACCTAGCCATGTAAATAGGTGTTATTTTTATACCCTAAAATGGGTGGAAAGGATACAAATATGTATGTTGAAGAACTTAAAAACGGAAAGTATATGTGTGTGCAGTCATATAAAGACCACTTAACAGGAAAGTATAAAAAGGTTAAATTAACCATTGAAAAGAATACTGCTGCCACTCGGCGTGAAGCCGAAATGATACTGATGGAAAAAATTGAAGCTTTGGCCACGTACAAAGTGAAGAAAGAATATACTTTTAAAGATATTATAGAAAAGCATAGAGCTTATCAAAAGACTGCGGTCAAACCTACCACGTACCACCGTAACTACCATGCAGGGAATACTTTACTCAAGTTGTTTGGCGAGGATACGCTGGCCAATAATATCAATGCTGCTTTTATACGAGATAGATTGACAGCAAGTGGTCGCGCCGGCTCTACTCTAAATGAATTCATGATAAGAATTAAGTCTATATTTAGATGGGCATATCAAGAAGATTTGATTGATGACATAAGATTTTTAGATAAAATCAGACCATTTCCTGATAAGGCTAGACGATTAAAAATCTCAGATAAATTCTTAGAGTCCAATGAGTTAAAAGAATTATTAGACTGCTTAGATGTGCAGCATAACAAACAATTTATATTATTTATGGCTCTTAGTGGTCTTAGACCTGGAGAGGTAATAGCTTTAACAAATGGAGATATAGACACGGAAGAAAGAGTTATTCATGTCAACAAGACATTTGATCCCTTAAATAAAATAATTTCCACGACTAAAACAGAAACGTCTGAACGTGATGTTTATATGCAAGATGAGCTACTGCAGTTCATAAAAGACAAACTAAGCTACAACAAGCAATTACAATTAAGTACCGGTATCCGCACCAATCTTTTTTTCTTTGACCTTGAGGGCAATTATCTCAAGTACTATGCAGTAAACAAGTACTTTAAAGAGCACTGTTTGAAGAAGCTGGGTAGATCTCTTACCTTACACAGCTTAAGGCACACTCATGCAAGTCTGATGTTTGAAAAAGGTATGTCGCTTGAGGCTATATCTGACCGATTAGGTCATGCAAGCAGCGCTATAACAAAAGATGTTTACTTGCACACAACTAATAAATTAAAAGAGAAGTTCAATAGAGAAATTAAAAACATTCAAATTTTTTAAAAAATATTTGCCCTTTTTTTGCCCCTTTTATCAAAAAACTTGTGGCCGAACGCCGTAAACACTGATAAAATCGAGGTTCACAAGAAACAATTAAAAGCTGACAAGGAGATTTGAACTCCCGACCTCTTCATTACCAATGAAGTGCTCTACCCCTGAGCTATGTCAGCGCATTCGGGCGTGCAGCAAGACTCTGCAACGCCCCCTAATATTAATTTATTCAGTATCGTTTGTCAACCTTAATTTAGAGGCTTTATTCAGAATACGGTTAATACAGTTATCAATAGACTTTTCCGGCCTGTCCAACATCGCAGATATCTCTCTGTAGGTCTTCCCCTTTAAAAATAACTCTAAAACTTCTCTTTCCATTTTGCTCAAAGCTTTATTTAATTCATACATAAATGAATCCAGTTCGATCCTTCCGAAAAATATCTCCTCTGGATCTTTGAAATATTCATAGTTATTATGAGGATCCAGGTCCAGCTTTTCATTTCCCGGACTTTCACCATTCTCATTAAATTCCAGAGATACCGAATTATTCAGAGGCAGGTTTTTTTTCGTATTGTCTGACGCCACCGCCTTCATCATGCGTCTCCTCACACATAAGTTAGCAAATGTTGAAAACTCTGCATTTTTATCATCACGAAAAGCCATAACAGCCTCTAGCAGCCCGATAGTACCTTCCTGTATAAGATCCTGACTATCGCCGCCTATAAGAAAGAATTCGCGCGCTTTTAACTTGACCATAGTCTTGTACCTGGTGATAATTTCATTAAAAGCTCTCTCATCTCCTTCATGAAACATTTTCAGTAATTCTCTGTCACTTGAACCAGCATAATCTCTATTCACAAGATCCCCTATTCCGCAAAAACTCAGTGCCTATCGATCTCCAATTATATCACTTTTTCGCATTCATTCTCTGTCTGACGATCTCGTACGATAATATCCCGGCGGCAACCGATGCGTTAAGAGACTGTATCTCCCCATTAACAGGTATAGAAGCCACAAAATCGCAATTTTTCTTAACAAGCGGAGATACGCCTGAACCTTCGTTTCCTATCACAAGGCCTATAGGGCCCGTAAGGTCCTGCCTGTATAAAACTTCTCCATCCATATCAGCACATACGAACCACAGACCGGCTTCCTTAAGCTTCTTCATAGTCTGTGTGAGATTGGTGACTCTCGCAACAGGAGTATAAACAACCGCCCCCGCACTGGCCTTTACGACTGTAGGTGTAATTCCTGAAGCATGTCTCTTTGTTATTATGACGCCATGCGCCCCTGAAACGTTAGCTGTTCTTATGATAGCTCCCAGATTGTACGGATCTTCAATGTCATCAAGCAAGATGATAAATGGATCTTCCCCTTTCTTTCTAGCTGCTTCCAGGATATCATCGACCTCTGCATACTCTGCTGCTGCAACTCTGGCAATAACACCCTGATGATGTCCGGTCTCGGAAAGTTCATCCAGTCTTTCTCTGCTGACGAAGTAATATATCGTGTTATGCTTCTTGACTTCTCTGAAGATCGTTTTCAGTCCGGCATCCTCACTTCCCTCCAGCAGATATATCTTATCTATCTGAGCACCTGCTCTGAAAGCCTCTATTACAGGATTACGACCCTCGATAATACCACCCTGAAGATCAGCCTCTTCTGCAGACTCTCTCTTATCATCTCTTTTTCTGAAATTATTATTTCCTTTAAATGACATTCTTATCCCTCTTTATCTATATGTTCCATTCCCAGCCTGACCAGTTCAATGATCCTGTCCATTTCCCCCTGGAGGTAGAGATATCCGAACATTGCCTCCAGACCTGTCGCCGTATGATACTCAGTTAAACTGGCATTCTTTGCCTTAGTATTTGGTTTTGCATTTTTCCCGGCCTTAAGGATCCTTTTCTCCTCTTCAGTCATCAGCTCATTAAATGCAGCTGCCATTTTAGCCTGACTTGCTGCCTTTACATAAGTGATCGCCAATCTGTTCACTTTATTTACCTGCCTGTTTCCCTGCTTAATAAGCGCCGTCCTGACCACCAGATCAAATATACTGTCTCCGACATAGGCAAGCAGCAGAGGAGACACGAGGCGGGGGTCCGGATTCTTATCCTCTCCCCCCAAGACCTCCTTAACTATTTTATCGCAGAAGCTTAATATCTTATCCGTTTCCGTTAAACTCTCTTCCATCTTACTCCGTTTCTCGTATCCTCAAGAACGATCCCATCCTTAAGAAGGACATCTCTGATCTCATCCGCTCTTGCAAAGTTCTTATTTCTCTTAGCTTCATTTCTCTCTTCGATAAGAGCCTCTATAGAATCATCAAGAAGCTCATCCTTCTTATCGACATTAAGACCTAAAATTTCTGTAAGCATAACAAGCTTATTCAGGAGATCCTCAAGAAATGCTATAGATGATCCCTCAACTGCTTCGGTATTGATAAACTTGACCAGGTCAAACACTGCTCCAACGGCAAATGCAGTGTTAAAATCATCATCCATAGCCTCTTCAAAGCTTATGCGGAAATCATCTGCCTTCTTTGCCCTTGCTTCTTCCTCAGGACTCATTGTCATATTTGGAGTGTCCTTAGAATTCTCCTGGTCTATGCGCTCATGTAAAAGTCTTGCAGCATTTTTGATCCTTTCAAGACCTGTCTTGGACGATTCCATCAGATCTCCTGAAAAATTGAGCGGAGTCCTGTAGTGAGCACCAAGCATAAAGAAACGCAGAACCTCCAGGTCATACTTCTTACTTATATCACGGACCGTAAGAAAATTCCCAAGAGACTTTGACATCTTAACATTATCGATCTTCAGGAAGGCATTATGCATCCAGTACTTTGCAAATGGAGCGTCATTGGCCGCCTCCGACTGGGCAACCTCATTTTCATGATGCGGAAATACAAGATCTTCTCCGCCCGCATGTATATCCATAGTTTTGCCTAAATATTTTCTTGCCATTACTGAACATTCTATATGCCATCCCGGTCTTCCTTCTGACCATGGAGACTCCCAGAAAGGCTCTCCCTCTTTTTTAGGCTTCCAGAGTACGAAATCCAGCGGATCTTCCTTATTTTCCTCACCTGTAACCTTAATATCTCTGTGCCCTGCTTCAAGATCATCGATATTTTTGCTTGAAAGCTTTCCGTAATGACCTGACTTTCTGACTCTGAAATAGACCGTACCATTGGAATCATAGGCATATCCCTTATCTATCAGGAGCTGGATCATTTCTATCATGTCAGGTATGACCTCTGTAGCAAGCGGATGAATAATATCCTTGCCTATATTCATTCCATCCATATCTTTCATACATTCTTCGATGTATTTTTTTGAAATAATATCAGAGGTCGTCCCCTCTTCAATAGCTCTTTTGATGATCTTATCGTCAATATCAGTGAAGTTGGAGACATATGTCACATCATAGCCCTTGTAAATGAAGTATCTTCTCACCGTATCAAATACGATCATCGGTCTTGCATTTCCAATATGGATAAGGTTATAAACTGTAGGTCCGCAGACATACATTTTTACTTTTCCCTCTTCTACCGGAACAAATTCGTCTTTATTGCCGGTCAGCGTATTGTATATTTTCATGTGATCTCTCCATCTGTTTTATTTTTGCCCTTATTGACCTGTATCAGGCTGTCAGCATTTGTCACAATAAGCAGCTTTAAGTTTTTCTATCAACTCTTCTACTTCAGCTATCTTTTCACAAATGCTCTTAGTCTCATTCTTCAATTCTTCGATATCAGTGTTTACCGGATCCGGCATATCCACCTGGTCAAGCTCTTCTACCTCTACCTTTATATTATCCTTTGCAATGATCCTTGCAGGAACTCCGACTACTGTAGTTCCTGACGGCACATCACTGACAACTACACTGCCGGCTCCGACCTTGACATCATCTCCGATAGTAATGGACCCCAGAACCTTAGCTCCCGCACCTATCATTACATTGTTTCCGACCGTAGGATGTCTTTTTCCGTGTTCCTTGCCTGTTCCGCCTAATGTGACCTGCTGGTAAAGTGTAACATTATCGCCGATAATAGCTGTTTCACCGATAACGACTCCATGGCCGTGATCAACGAAGAAGTTCTCTCCTATAACTGCACCGGGATGGATCTCTATTCCTGTTTCTCTTGCAGCTTTCTGCGAAATGAGCCTTGCTTCATAGAACTCGCCTTTTAAATAGAGCTCATGTGCTCTCATATATTCCCATACAGCCCAGAAACTTGGGTATAATTCGACCTCTTCAATTGTCTTTATTGCCGGATCTCTCTTCTGAAACAGCTCATACTGCTGCGCTTTATATTCTTCAAATGTAACTTTCTTCATCGTATGTTTCCTCTTTTATATCAATCTATCATACATATTGACTGTGAAGAAATACCTTCGCCTTTTCCTGTAAAGCCAAGTCCCTCTTCCGTCGTAGCCTTTACATTTATGCAGGAAATATCAATACCGGCTGCCCTTGCTATATTTGCCCTCATATCATCGATATATGGTCTCATCTTAGGTCTCTGTGCAATAATCGTTGAATCTATATTTACGATACGGAATCCTGCTTCGCTTACAATGCGAACAGCTTCCTTCAGAAGCACGAGACTGTCCGCTCCCTTATAGGCAGGGTCGGTGTCCGGAAAATGCTTTCCTATATCTCCCAGAGCTGCTGCTCCAAGAATAGAATCCGTGACGGCATGCAGTAAAACATCTGCATCCGAATGCCCCAACAGCCCTGATTCATATGGTATTTCTACACCGCCAATAATAAGCGGCCTGCCTTCCACTAACTTATGGACGTCATATCCCATTCCAACTCTCATAATTGATCCTCTGCTTTTCTATTATCAGATTATACCCTGCAATTATAGCATAGACATTATTCATAATAAATAAAATCAGGCTTACATATCAAAAAAGTGGATCTTTTTTCAGATCCACTTTCTTTAAAAATATAATATGCTCTTTATGCTCTTATAAACACTGTCAGCTTTTCTTTTTACGTTTGAATGTGTAAATGCCAATAACTCCGCCGGCTGTAGCTAACGCAAGCATAGTCCACTCTGCGAGTCTGTTTGAATCTCCAGTTGCGGGTCCTGTCTTCTTCTCGATTTCTACCTGTGGTTTAGCTGGTTCAGTCGGTACGTCAGGTCTTGGAGCAGGCTTAGGATCCGGTGTTGGCTTAGGATCTGGTGTTGGCTTAGGATCTGGTGTTGGCTTAGGATCTGGGTTTGGCTTAGGATCCGGATTTGGCTTAGGCGCATCCTCCTTGATCTCTAATGTAAATCTTATTGATTCATCGCTTGAGTCTGCTGTTGAATCTCGTCCATCTGCCCACTGTCTTCCATTCCACTTGAAATCAAATTCCTTCCTGTTTCCGGAGGCGGATGTGGCTACAGCACTCATGCTTCCGGTCAATTCACCTTTGACTGTAAGTCTCTGACCCGCTGTTACCATATCTTTCTTAATGGTTATGCCTTCAAGTGTAAGCTTCATCCAGCCGTTGGCATCTCCCGCATGATCGGCTATATCCTTAAGCTTAAGATAAGTATCTACATTATCCTTGTCTTTGAGCTGCATAGTAACAGTTACAGTTTTTCCTGTGACCTTGGTATCAACGACCTCAAAACCGTCTCCGAAATAATCCGCTCTTACTTTCTGCGGATCCGCAAATTCCATCTCATCAGGAAGTGTAAGTTTCGCAACAAATGTGCAATGATCTACATCCACCTTGATCTTATCCTTAGGTGTATTAGGATAAAGCTTCTCAATAGCTATCATCTGATCTCTGACAGCTTTTACATTAAGTGCTCCTGTAAAATCAAGCTTATCCTCTTTATTCGCCTTGTAGACATCCGTATGCTGACTCTCATCGCCTATGAGGATATCTCCATCAAGATTGGTCTCGTAAGGTTTTACCGCGCTGAGAGTATATTGGATGGTTTCATTATCCGTAGCCTTCTTATCACGGCCTTTATCTGACTGTTTTCCATTCCATTTAAACTTGAATTTTTTAACAGTTCCGTCCTTATCTTCCGCATAAGAGAAGAAATTACCTGTAACCGTTCCTTTAACTGTAAGATCTTCACCATTGAGGACCTTATCAAAGTCTAACTTAAGCCCGGAGACCTTAACAGTCATCCATCCATTTTCCACTTCTCCGCCCGGATACTGTCCTGTTGAACCAACCGCATCCTTTAGCTCTTTATAGGTAGTAATGCCTTCCTTTAAGGTGAACTTAACGATCACATTATTTCCTTCTACCTTCTTTTCCTTAAGTGTAAACGCATTTCCAAATCCGCCAAGCGTTACCTCAGGATCTGCCGGTACTATCACCTTTTCAGGCAGGGTCAGTGTCGCTGTAAACTCACTGGCAATATCACTGAGCTTGATCTTTGAATAATCACTGGCCGCATCCGGGAACATGTTTTCGATATTCATCATTTCATCTTTTATAGAACTTGTTTCGATGGCCCCTGTCAGACTGAAATCATTAGCGTTCTCTTTGATGAATTCCGACATACTGCTCTCACTCTGAGATCTGCCAAATATATCACTTTCAAGCCCGAACTGATTCTCAATAGACTGGATGTTATCATTCTCTACCCATTTCAAATAATAAGTAGTATCGTTCTCGATCTTAGTCTGTGTACCAATACCCGCATTTTGTGAACCTGCATCATCCGTATACCAGTTGTATGTGTACCATGTAAATCCAAATAAGCTGTTAGCTGTCTTATCTATATGATGGTAAGGTTTTACAGCAATATTTTCTGTTGGTGCAGAAATTCCCTCAGAGCCGGTAGTAACTCCGGGATCAAGGCTCTTTAAAAGTTCATTTAAGCTTGCCTGATACTTGGCATCTTTCTTTACGACTGCAACTTCGCCGCCATTAGCATCTTTTTCGATGTCAAATACATCCGGCTTTGTCTTAAAAATACTGTTGTCGGCAAATGTACCTCCATTTGCTGAGAACTTCACCTTATAACTTGCTTCTTTCCACTGAGCGTAAAGGTCGATCGTCTTGCTTCCGGCCGGAACTGTCAAAGTGCTTCCGGTCTTGACTTCATTCATGCCTGCTTTATCACTGGTCCATTTGTCGAATACCTTGCCAGGAAGCTGGAAGTTTGGCATTCCCGCAATTATATTTGCGACGTCAGCTACCTCTATTGTTCTGTCCGCCTTGTTATTTGTATCCAGGTAGGTAACATCCTTGCTTGGGTCTTCATCGCTGTTATGGTATACCACACCGTACTTTTCGTTGGTGTTTTCCCATTTTGCATAAACCTCAAGAGGCGCGTCAACTTTAACTGTAGCAGGGTCAAATGCAGTCTCCTCACCATTTGCATTTACATAGAACCATCCGACGAACTTATCCACCCCGCTCGGATCGGCAGGTATCTCAACAGCCTTGCCATTTGCCTGTGAAGCCTCACTTAGAAGGTGCCCTCTCATAGCCATGGTCTCCTTGTCTGCAGTTGTATTATCTGCAAACTTCGCATTTGCATTATTTAACTTAAATACTACCTTGTCTCCGGGAACCCATATATACTTCTGTCCGTCCTCTGATGCTGTGTTTACAGGATACTTATAAGTCGTACCCAGCTTAGAATGAGCTTCAACACTTGATGTAGTATTATCTGCCAGCTTAAAGTATGAAAGCTTCTCGCTTCCGTATTCCGGTGTATTCACAGGGATCGCAGCTCCACCATAGAAATTGCTCGCATATCTTATCTTATGAGAACCACCCATAACGATATACGCCTTGCCTATCTGATCAAGACCGTTGTCGCTGTCAGAACTTGCCGGAGTCTCTACTCTTGAATCTTCACTGAATGATATAAGGCTTGAAGGATCATTTGCCTGTACTCCGAAAAGACTTCCGCTGTTATTTCCGTCACCCTTTAAAATCGAGTTTGTGAAATAGACCTTTCCCTTGTTTACATTTAAGCCTCCAGTTCCTCCATTAGCAAATTCCATGGTTGAGTTAGTCACATTATACGTACCTGTGGCTATAGAAAGGCCTGCTGTTGAGCCTGCATTTATCTTAATAAGCGAGTTGCTTATATTATGCACTCCGGCTCCCTGAAAGCATATTCCTGTTGCTGTTCTGTAACTTGATCCCTTATTAACTATCAATTCAGAATTTTCCATATTAAGGTTATTAACATAATAGCCCTGGCCATATCCTGCTACAGTAAGAGATGCATTCTTAAGGTAAAGATCGTTTCCATCGAACCATGTACGTGTTCTGGAATTAACATTAAGAGTACAGTTTTCAAATCTGGTAGATGAGCTGTAGAAGTTTGTCTCGCATTTGTCATCAGCAGTTATTAAAACTGAATTCTTATCTGTTGATCCTTTTACTGAACCGCCGATATAAAAACCGTTCGTACCGTCTGTATTATCTTTGAAATTGTACTTTCCGTCATTTACTTCTGCCCCGACATTTACGGTAAATGCCGTCTTAAAGCCTGACATGGTAAGACTGGCTCCGTTGCTGCACTTAATATGGCTTCCTGATAAAAGCGTGATACCGTTATTGCCATTGCCCTTCATCACGGTATCTCCAACGATATCAATAGTAATATTTTTTCCGACAGTAACATTCATCGGATCCTCAGCACTAGCTGTAAAATTACCTGATATATGTACAGTTGCTCCGTCTGCAGCATTATTTACTGCATCGGATAATTTTGTATATACCGTTGCTGTATCATCATTTACCCATATCTTAGGCGTTCCATTTGCGATCGGTGCGCGAGCGGGACTCGTGATACCGGATCCCGTGTTCTCGGCAAATGCGTTGACCGGTACCATTGATCCGGCTAATCCAAGACATAAAGCTGCACTTGCAAACAGCCTTAAATATGTTTTCTTCATATTTTAATATACCCCTTTTCTCTTCCTTGTTTTTCTATTTTCCACTGAGAATGATAGTTGAATAATTTTACTCGCGATTATCAATAATCTTCATCTACTATGCAGAAAATAAATTCATTCTATGTGACTTACGTATCAGATCCTGTGACCTCAAAAAATAAAAGGCCACCATCACTTGACTGCGATGATGCCCTTTCAAACAATAGCGAGAGAGAGATTTGAACTCACGACACCACGGGTATGAACCGTGTGCTCTAGCCAACTGAGCTATCTCGCCATAAATATGGGACCAATAGGGCTCGAACCTATGACCCTCTGCTTGTAAGGCAGATGCTCTCCCAGCTGAGCTATGATCCCATAAACACTGCATTTCGCGATACTTAATCGCTAAACTGCTTTGCTATTATATGACGATTTAATGGTTAGTGTCAATAGGCTTTTTTGCTATTTTTGAAAAAATGTTTATATTCTATATTTTACAGGTTTTAGCTGCTTCTTCTTAATCAAATCCCTTAAATCCCTCCGGCAGTTCAGGGAAATTGCCCGTGAAACATGCATCGCAGAAATCTATCTTATTCTTTACGATCGGAGGTAGGTCTTCCACTTCCATAAATCCAAGTGAATCCGCTCCGATTATCTCTCTTATCTCTTCTACCGTTCTGTTATGAGCTACAAGATGCTCCTGTGACGGAATATCAGTTCCATAAAAGCATGGGTAAATGAACAACGGTGAGGATATCCTTACATGGACTTCCTTGGCGCCTGCTGCTCTCAGCATTTTTACTATACGTGCACATGTCGTGCCGCGAACGATAGAATCATCCACCATTACGACTCTCTTGCCTGCAACAGCTTCCTTCAGAACATTCAGCTTGATCTTGACCGCGGTCTCTCGCTGAGACTGCTTAGGCTTGATAAAGGTCCTGCCCACATATGAGTTTTTAATAAAACCATTGCCGTGAGGAATTCCCGATTCAAGCGCATATCCCAGTCCTGCAGGACTTCCGGATGATGGTACTCCTACAACCAGGTCAGCCTCCACCGGATGGCGGCGTGCAAGTATCCTTCCCGACTCTACACGTGCGCCGTATACTCCGACCCCGTCTATAACGCTGTCCGGGCGGGCAAAATAAATATATTCAAAAATACAGCTTGCCGCTTTTTCAATGGCAAGGTCCATATTTGACTCTATTCCGCCTTCCGGTGTGATCGTTACGATCTCTCCCGGTTTAACATCACGTACGAATTCAGCATCGATCGTATCAAGGGCACATGTCTCTGAAGAAAGGAAATATGCATTATCACGTTTTCCTATGCAAAGAGGTCTGTATCCGTGCGGATCTCTTACTCCAATGAGCTTTCTCGGACTCATGATAGCCATAGAATAAGCGCCCTTTAACTTTTTGCATGCATTAAGGATAGCGCCTTCAACTGAGTCCGTATGTAATCGTTCCCTTGCAATCAGATATCCTATAACTTCCGCATCCCCTGTCGTCTGATATATGGCACCTGATTCAGCCATAGATTCCCGAAGTTCCTTACAATTAAGGATACTTCCGTTATGAGCGACACCCAGGATACCCTTTACATAATTCACAAGTAATGGCTGAGCATTTTCTTTTTTGGCAGTCCCCTCTGATGGATAACGAACATGACCTATACCTAAGTTTCCATTTAATGTGGCCAGATTTTCCGCATTAAACACTTCATTTGCAAGACCTTTATCTTTATGGATCAAAGCATCCCCGACCGGACCCTCTGTGTCACATACAGCGATGCCCGCGCTTTCCTGTCCGCGGTGCTGAAGGGCGAACAGACCGTAGTAGATGGTAGATGCAACATCTTCTCCATCAAAATCATACATTCCGAAGACGCCGCATTCTTCGTGGATACCCTGATCAGCCTCTGCTTCTTCTGAACATCCGCACTTACATCCGCAAGAACATACTTTTTCGGATCCCGTTTCACTGTACTCTGCCTGCTGAACTTTGTTCATCGTTTTTATAGTCCTTTCGTTTCCAGATTGCCAAATTACAACTAAGTATTATATCAAAAAAATAGTTCTCTTCAAGAAAAAATTCGCCCCTCTATTGATACAAATCTTCCCCGATGATTATAGTATACGGGATATCAAAAAACAAATGTGCTATAGTGTAATTAAGAGTTTTTAAAATAAGGATGAGAAATGGATAATAATACAGAAACAGAAGATATTAGATATATGAAAGAGGCTATAAAGCAGGCTAAAAAAGCCCTTGCCCTTGAGGAGACTCCTATCGGCTGCGTAATAGTCCATGATGGAAAGATCATTGCGCGCGGATATAACAGAAGAAATACTGACCACACCACACTGGGGCATGCCGAGATCAATGCCATAAGAAAAGCTAGCAAAAAATTCAATGACTGGCGTCTTGAAAACTGCACCATGTATATAACCTTAGAACCCTGTCAGATGTGCGCCGGTGCTATCGTACAAGCCAGGATCCCACGGGTCGTTATAGGTGCAATGAATAAAAAAGCCGGCTGTGCCGGCTCTATTCTGAATATTCTTCAAATGAAAGAATTTAACCACTTTTGCAATGTGACAAGGGGGGTATTAGAAGAAGAATGCAGTACCCTTATGTCCGGCTTTTTTACCGATCTTCGCGCGCGAAAAAAAGCTCCCGGATGCAGCCGTTCTTCCGCAGATAACTAATTTAGATGATCTGATAATGTGATGAATTCCTGGAGAGTAAGAACTTCTCCTCGAACATTTTCATCTTTACCAATAAGAGCAAGCCCTTCTCTTAACTTATCTTTATCATAGCTCGTTACACTTCCTACCGAATTGATAAAGGTCTTTCTTCTCTGTGAAAATGCCGCCTTTATTAAAGAAAATAATTTTCTTTCATCTCTGGCTCTGACAGGCGGTTCTTTATAGATCTGCAGACCGATAACTGCCGAATCTATATTTGGCCTTGGCATAAAACAAGTAGCCGGTACTGTCATAAGCATTTTTGCATCAGTATAATACTGTATTGCAAGTGTTAAAGCTCCATAATCTTTGGTTCCGGGGCTTGCACTAAGCCTTTCGGCAACTTCCTTCTGGATCATAACAGTTATAGAGCTCAGCAGGCCTCCTCCTGCCTTCGCATTTGCCTCTAAAAGCCCCATAATGATAGGTGTTGTAATATAATAAGGCAGGTTGGCAACCAGCTTAAACGGCTCACCGTTATTGTACTCTCTCACAAGGCTTGAAAGATCACATTTCAGAATATCCTGATTGATTATCGTCACATTGTCATAATCCTCCAGGGTAAAGTTCAAAACATCAATAAGCTTATTATCAATTTCTACCGCCAGGACTCTCTTCGCTTCTTCACAAAGGACCTGGGTCATGGTCCCTATGCCGGGACCGATCTCCATGACTCCGTCTTCCCCTGTCACCCCCGCCTCATGCACTATTTTCCTGACTATATTTTCATCTATGAGAAAGTTCTGCCCAAACTTTTTCTTAAACGAAAATCCGAAGTGTTCTATTATTCTTTTAGTTTCTGATGGATGTGCTAAATATGCCATAATTACCTTTCGATACCATAAAATCTTTTTACATTTTCACTTGTTATCTTCACCACTTCCTCCGGGCTTACACCCTTGACAGCAGCTATTGCATCCACTACATATGACAAATAAAGAGATGAATTCCTTTTTCCCCTGAAAGGAACCGGCGATAAGTAAGGAGCATCCGTTTCCAGAAAGATCCTGTCTAATGGAATTTCTTTCATTGCTTCTATTAACTTTTTTGCATTTTTAAATGTAGATACCCCGCCAATTCCGAAATAAAATCCCAATTTCGTAAATACCTTAGCAGATTCAGCGGAATATGAATAGCAATGGAGAACACATCCCTTCAGCCTGTCTGCATATTCTTTAAGTATCTTCTCCGTATCTGCTTCTGCATCCCGTGAGTGGATCACGACCGGCATATTAAGTCTGACCGCCATTTCCAGCTGGTATCTAAACCATTTTTTCTGCACTTCCTTGTCACACACATTATTATGATAATCCAGTCCTATCTCACCGATCCCAAGTACTTTTTCAAAAGCTGCTGCTTCTTCAAGTCCCCGGAAGTCCTCTAAGCTGATATTTTCTAATTCATCCGGATGGATCCCAATAACAGCATAAAATATGTCATATTTTTTAGCCAGTTCAATCGAGTCATATGCCCCTCTAAGAGAAGCTCCGGCATTAATTATCATTTCAATGCCATTTTCACTGAATTCTTTAATTAAAGAATATCTGTCTTCATCGTATGCCTCATCATCATAATGAGCGTGCGTGTCTATAATCCCCTGATACATCTATCTTCCTTTTTATATTGTGTTCATAGGCATGTAGTTACTGCCTAATAATAACATATATGCTCCTTTAATTTAATTTTTAACTATGTAATAGTTTATTGACATTTTATAAATAAACTATTACAATGACTCCAGTTAGTCTGGGGTAACTATTTATGGCACAGTTAGTTTTCGCTAACTTATTTTAACTTTTCATATTATGGATTATGGAGGATACATATTTAAAATGTCAAAAATGAAATCAACTAAGAAAGGCAACAGCTTTAGCAAGGGTAAAGCCAGTGCTCTATCCTTTTTACTTGCCGGAACAATTATCATGGGCGGTACGGCAGCTGTCCATGCCGCACCTCAGGGCAGCGAAACAAAGCCCCTTGATACATCTTCTGTTAACAGATCCGCTGATAAGTCTGTTGTTAAACAGATAAATACAGTTACTAACATTATAGGCGGCAGCTATACAGATCTCACGAAAACCAGTGATAAAAGTACACAAATATGGGAAAATCTTATAAACGGAAAATATGTTGCAGGACTCGACCTGAAAGATAACCATCTTCCTGATAAGAGTTCACATATGATCAGTAGTATAAATACAGGACTTCATAATCAAAAGGTTCAAAAATACGTAAAATTCAAAAGCTTAGGCGAAAACAAAACAGAGATATCTGTCAGGTTTAATTCGGCAAGCATTATTTTTGATGGTTTTAGCGGCGAAAGATTAGGCTATGAAAATGTTGCTTTAATAGATGGAGATAAAAAAATTTTCCCTGTTAAGAAACATATGGTAGATGATTCTTATTATGAAGTTAATGATATTTATGGTAATAATTCCATTATGAAAAAAATCCCTTCAATAGATAATGCTACCTACATAGTAGAAAAGTCTATTGATGATATAAAAAGTCTGAAATTTGAATTTGAATTCGTTTCATCTCCAACAGTTGAAAATATTTTCCCTGGTGTCAAAAGCTATGAAGATGGAAAAGGCTTACTTGATAGCATAGATGATATCATGCCAGCAATTGAAAAGAATGTAAAGGTACGACAGCTTTGCCAACTTATTATGGAAGAAGCGCAAAAAAATAATAGTTTACCTGATGAAGAGATCTATAAAAATGCCTATACTGCATTTACCAAATTAGATTTTACCGATGAAATAAATAAAACTCTATCAAAGTTTAAAGAGGGTTTCAATAACGGTATAAACAACGGATTTTTAAAATATGACAACAAATTACATGAAGTAATAGAGTTTGGAATTGATCCGTCATGGAGTGCTGATAATGAAATATTTAATAAGCCCGAAAAGATTAAAGATGTTGTAGTCGATATTACAACATATGCAGGTAATCTTGATACTTATTCAGATGACTTACCTGATCATGTGAAAGAACAGCACAATGATGAAGTTTCAGAATTAGAAAATGATATGGAATTTTCCATGGCAAATGGAAATACCGGACAAGGTGGCTGTTTTAAAAAGGCGGGGGCAATTATTAAGAGAGGTGATAAGTATTTCCTTAGAGTAAAATCTGATAATCATTTCAATGCAGCAGGACTACATGGTCAGATCTACAATATAGTTGATATTGAAGATATGTTTGCCCCTAGTTTAGGATTGGGAAGTGTTCTTGCAAACAAAAGAAGTTATGATGCCCATGAGCATTTGAAAGAAATCAATGCAGACGGATATAAAGTACACAGAGCTTATGACGGCTACCTCAATGACGATTTTGAAATAGAATTGTCTCCTTTAAAAAGGAGCATAAACGATAAAGATCCTATTAATTATTCTCCGGATTGCAAAAGATGGGCTCAGACAATTGAGGTTTGTGTAGAGGCCATGGGATATAACTATACGCCTCAATGTTTTATATACATTTCTGATATAGATAATTATGAAGGTTTTAACTATAGAAACTCTATGGTTCTTGATAATTACAGAAAAAATCTTTATAAATTTTTAAATCTCAGCAAACTGGATGATAGAAGGGCTGAAATATGTAAAAAACAGACGGAAGATTTCACGTCGGATAGTATGATAAACGTACTCAAATCCAGCAATCCCGAAACCTATAAGCTATTTACAAACTACTATCCTACCCAGTCATGGGCAGAAACTCTTGAACTCATGAAGAAATCAAAGGCGGAGATCAAAAATACTCTTGTCAAGAAAGATGGTTCTCCTGTAACAGATGAGGATATTTCATTTTTGAATTTCAATAATGAGAAGGTTGATAACCTGCCTGATACAGTAGACTACACACCTATTGATGCGGACATGGCTCATTCCACTTCTGCAGGTGCCTATGAAATGTATTTAGGCATTGCCGGCCTTCCTGACTCCGGCAAGAAAGGCTCTGACTACTCTCTTTCCCCATCCTTGACATATGCTAAGGTCAAGGATGAAGATAAAGTATATACTTGGTCTGTAGAAAATAACAAGTCAGCCAACACCAAGATCAACTCTGATGGTCTTCTTACTATCGGAGAAGATGAGAGCTCTGATTCTATCAGGGTCAAGCTTGTAAATGAAAAGCTTCGGCTTGAAAGCTCTGCCGATGTTAAGGTAACTGATAAGACAGTCACACCTGCTATCCCTGAAAATGACCTGAAGGCTTATGATGAGTCTGCAAGAATTTCTCCTGTCTCTATTTTCAAGGATGTTGATGCTGTCTATGAGGTGCCTGTAGAGATCAGACAGCATACTGATGAAAAAGTTATGTCAATGGCTAATGAAGCTCTTGCCAACAACCACAAAATGATCATCACTGAAAAGAACGGTGAAAGAAATGCATATCTCGTATTTGATAAGAGAGTTGTTTCAGGAGGTGTGGAAGGAAGACTTACCAAGCTCTTTGGATTTAAGGATAACCAGATCGGCAAAAAGTTTGCAAATGACATCCTTTGCGACATGGTCTCATATAAAGAAGGTGCCAACCTTGGCAATACTTCTGATATGAGATTGTTCCCTCATGTTTTCAGGCTTCCTTTTACAGATTTTAAAGAGGGTGAAAATACCGTTTATTTACGTGTTAACGTTGATGCAATGGATGGTATAAAAGAAGGTTCTTCACCTCAGATCTGCCACCTGAAATTTGATTTAAATAACAAGACAGAAGTTCCAAAGTCTGATCTCGCAGAAAAAGCAAGATCGATCAATAACCCTTGCTTATTCAAGCTCTCCACAAAGAATATGGAAGCAAGTGTAAGTGCTGCTAACATTAATGAAAACAGCCAGCTTGATGTTGGTATTTCTTACAATGATGGAAATGAAGCTTTAAAGGCAATGGCCGCTAAGTTAAAAGATAAAAAAGAACTTGACGGAAGAAAGATATCACGCCTTATCTATATGTCTTCTCCGGAAGGCACCGAGCTGGGTAGTGCCCCTCGTATTACCTGCCAGATCAATAACACAGGCCTGAAATCCCCTGTATTATATCTTGCCGGAGAGGATGGGTCTCTTGCCGAGATCGACAATGTCAGAACAGTTGGCCCAACTACATTCTTCACATTAGACAGGCCTGGTACAGTAGTAGTGACCTCGGAAGGTGTAAAGAAGACTGATGTAGGCATTGCTTCACAGCCGGATAAGCCATGGTCAGCTGCCAGCACAGATCCATTTACATTTACCTATAATGCTGATATCAGCACTTTAAATAGTGTTAAGGTCGATGGAAAAACTCTTAAAGAAGGTGATTATACAGCTGAAAGCGGCAGCGTTAAGATCACTTTAAAGAAAGAATTTTTAAGTACTTTATCAGAGGGTCCGCATACATTAGAGGTTGCATTTAATGAATCTGAAAACCAGAAGGCTGCTGTAATTAAAAGTGAATTTACTGTAGCAAAAACTCATAATGATAAACCTGGTACCGATCCTGGCGACAAGCCTGGTACTGATCCTGGTGATAAACCTGGCACTGTTCCCGGCGACAAGCCTGGTACTGATCCTGGTGACAAGCCTGGTACTGATCCCGGCGACAAACCGGAAGTCAAACCTGATGATTCAAAAATGCCGGGGGATGTTCCTTCAGATAATTTACCAATAGCACGAAAATCAAACAATACTCTCGACAGCAATAAGGTCGTTAAGACCGGTGATAAAAAGGAGGCTGTGACTCTTTCTGTTCTGGCTGCGATCTGCGGCGGAATAGTTCTTGCAGGAACGCTCTTCAAAAGACTTAAAAGAAAACACTAATAAAAAGTATTAAAAATATTTGCTGTATATAGAAGCCCCCATTCTACCGTATCCGGTAAAATGGGGGCTTATCTCTTTTATTAACTTATCCTGCTGCCTGATTCAATGTCTTTATCCATTGTCAGTACAGATAGATTTCCTTCTTTATCAGAGGCTGCAAGGATCATACCCTGCGACTCCGTTCCGCATAATTTTACCGGTTTAAGATTGGTGATAACTGCAACCTTTTTACCTACCATTTCTTCCGGACTGTAATACTTCCTGATCCCGGATACGATCTGGCGGACTTCTTCACCTATTTTGATCTGTGATACAAGAAGCTTATCTGACTTTTCAACCGGCTTACATTCGAGGACTTCACCGACCTTTATCTCTGTTTTATAAAAATCATCTATCGAAATATAAGCCTTTTTCTCCGCTTTTTCAGTAAGTTCTCTGGCGTCGGATTCTGCTGAGGCATTTGCCGCATCTCTCATCGCCTTCTGAGCTGTCTCGATTTCTTCAACTCTTGCCTGAAGATCTTTAATATCCATCCTTGCAAAAAGAATTTCCGGCTTATCTGTAAGCTTTCCGCCGTCTCTGAATAATCCAAATTTATTCAGATCATCATATTTTCTCTTTCCTTCTTCAGGATCTTCCGGATAAAGCTGAGCAAAGATCCTTTCTGCTGTTTCCGGCATATATGGCTGTAAAAGATTGGCTCCAATAGCGATAGATTCTACCAGGTTATACAGGACCTCTGACAGCCTGTCGGTTTTGGTTTCATCACGGCCCAGTATCCATGGCTCTGTTTCATCTATATATTTATTGCATCTCTTAAACAGCTTAAAGATCTCGGTGATCGCGTCAGCTACATGAAGTGTAGCCATCTTATCTTCGACCCTTGCTCTTGTATCCGTAACCAACGCCTTAAGTTCTTCATCAAAGCTGTCGGTAATACCCGTCTTTTTAATAACTCCGCCCAGGTACTTATTAGCCATGACAATAGTTCTGTTTACAAGATTTCCAAGCGTATTGGCAAGCTCTGAGTCATATCTTTCAAGCATAAGATCCCATGAAATAACACCATCATTTTCAAATGGCATTTCGTGAAGTACAAAATATCTGACCGCGTCTACAGTAAAAATATCTACCAGATCATCGGCATAAATGACATTACCCTTGGACTTGCTCATCTTGCCTTCATTCGTCAGAAGCCATGGATGGCCGAATACCTGCTTAGGCAGAGGAATATCGAGTGCCATGAGCATAATAGGCCAGTATATTGTATGGAAACGAAGAATGTCTTTTCCTATAAGGTGCAGGTCTGCGGGCCAGTACTTTTTAAACATCTCTGAAGAATCACCGTCCGCGTCGTATCCTATTCCGGTAATATAGTTAGCAAGAGCATCGATCCATACATAGACCACATGTTCCGGATCAAAGTCAACGTTTATGCCCCATGTAAATGATGTTCTTGAAACACATAGGTCTGTCAGTCCCGGTTTCAGGAAGTTATTGATCATTTCATTCTTTCTTGATTCCGGCTGTATAAACTCAGGATTATCTTCAATATACTTCATGAGCTGATCAGCATACTTGCTCATCTTAAAGAAATAAGCTTCTTCTGAGGCCAGATATACCGGGCCTCCACAATCCGGACAGTGTCCGTCAACAAGCTGTGATTCTGTAAAAAACGATTCACAGGCCGTGCAATACTGTCCCTCATACTTGCCCTTGTAGATATCTCCCTTATCATGCAGCTTCCTGAATATCTTCCTCACCTGGATCTTATGATCTTCGTCTGTTGTTCTGATAAACCTGTCATAGGAGGTATTCATCAGGTCATATATCCTCTTGATCTCTCCCGCAACGTTGTCAACATATTCTTTCGGTGTGATGCCTGCTTTTTCAGCTTTCAGCTGGATCTTCTGCCCATGCTCGTCTGTACCTGTCTGCATGCGGACATCATATCCCTGCAATCTTTTAAATCTTGCAATACTGTCTCCAAGAACGATCTCATAAGTATTGCCTATATGAGGTTTGCCTGATGCATATGCAATGGCAGTTGTCATATAAAATGTCCCTTTTTCTGATGACATATCAAACTCCTATATAAATAAATGTATTTTTCTGTTTTCTATCTTAACAGCAGAGGAAAAATCTATGCAGTCCCACATTTCCCGCCGATGCATATGAACATAAGCCTGACAGGGCAACGCATGCCAGACATGGGAAACAGCAGGAAGTATTGTAAGTTGTCTTTCTTCCGTAGTTGGTACCCTGACTTGTGTACCATGATCCTGCCGACTGCATCTGTCTCAAAAGATTCTGATACGTTATGTTATCCGGATCCATCTGTACGGCACGTGTTGCATACTCCATGGCTGTTGCCTGATTATCCAGGCCATAGTAGGCATACGCCGCAACATAATACCACCTGGCATCTCTTGTCGCTATACTGTTAAGCGCACTGATAGCTTCATTGTAAGCTCCATTGTTAACGTAATTCATCGCGGCCTTCAGACGGTTGGATGTCTCATCATCCCCCCATGTTGCAGATTCATTTCTCTGATAGGCACCGCCAAATGGATTGAAATTACCCCACCAGCCCGAAAAATCCTGATCATAGTCTCTATATCCCCGGCTGCCCTGACTGCTTCCGGACTGACCGGCATTTCCATAGCCTGTTCCACTGTAACCGCTACTATATCCATAGCTGCCATTGGAACCGCCTCCGCCTGACCTTTCACTCATGATCTGCTTGTATGCCTGCTGGATCCTTTTGAACTGTTCTTCCGCCTGGTCCTTATTAGGATTATTAACATTGGCATCTGGATGATATTTTCTGCTTAATTTTCTATATGCTTTTTTAATTTCTTCATCAGACGCCGACCGCGTCAGACCAAGTACCTGATATGGATCCATAATTACCTCATCACTTGTCTTTATAGTCTTTGTTTTTCCGGTTTTCGTATCTTTTATTCTGGATTTGATCCCACCTGCTCCAGATGCCCGCGTAAATAATATTTCTTATTACCTCGGCATCCCGGATAACAGGTAATTTTTCAAATGCTTTTGCAACATTGGCCATTATTGCGTTTAAAAGGTCAAATATAAATGCATCGAACTTTTCACTGTCCCCGAATCCGTCAGCATGGCTCACAAGGCAATTATACCTCTTCTTTTTGATGTCTTCTTCCAGATCTTCATATGCATCCATTATATAAATGTATCTACCCAGATCAGACCCCAGCTGCCCCAGCTCTTCCGACCATTCATCAGATCTGTACCTGCAAATGCAGGCCATTACTCTGCCGAAGCAGGATGAAGTCCTGTCGATATCCTGCGAATTTTTTTCCTCCAGCTTTCTCAGTTTCTTAAACTCTCTGCCTATCTCTGCTGCTTTTTCAGGATATTTTTTTATAACTTTCCCGGCGCCTTTTTTTAATGCGGACATCATAAGTCTTGCTGTGATCTTTTTCTCGTCATCCCAGTCATCCACAAGCTTATACCAGGCCAGTAAAATATTCATATCCGCCGCGTATGAAGAGATCTCCGTCTGCCTGAAGACTCTTTTTTTTATAGGATGCGGAATACATTTACCAGTAAATTCTCTGACTTCCGGTTCGTAAAGACCATTCAGAAGATATATCAGAAATGTCATGTCATAATTGAGAGTCATCTGTCCGGATCTTCCATAATTCTTATGTAGCGTATTGCACAGGCCACAGTACCATGACTGATACTCTTCATATTCCCGAACCTTTAGTTCCTTTTCATTTACTGTAACATAGCCAAACATTTTAATCCTCGTCTTCTGTAACTTCCTCGGCTAATCTTCTCTTAAGTTCCTCGATCTCCTCGACCGAAAGGCCTGAAAGCATCGCTATAGTGTTATCATCAAGACCTCCCTGATCGATCAGACGTCTCGCGACCGCCAGCCCATTCTCCTCTTCAAATCCGTCTAAAATCCTACCCATTCTGCCTCCAATTCGGTCAAATATTCTTATACATGAATGTATCTTCTACTTTTTCAGGTGATACCGAACCTGAAAAAGTAGAAGTAATTACACTATCTAGTTCCTCAAGAATATCATTTTCACATACTATCGTAATATTACAAGCGGTTGAATATGTTACGTCAGTTATTTCTATCATTTTTCCTTTTTCCGAGAAACTCCTGACTATCCGTCTGAAACTGTTTTCATCTTTGAAATCCAATGGTATCAGTATTTTGCTTGCATCTACCTGAACAGCCGCTACAGCATCTTCCATTGCTGCCTCTCCCGCTCCGCGGTAAGCACGTACCAGGCCTCCCGTTCCGAGCAGCGTTCCGCCAAAATATCTGGTAACTACCACTAAAGCATCCGTCAGATCATTAGACTCAAGCAGATTCAGCAAAGGGAGACCGGCTGTACCGCCGGGCTCCCCATCATCAGAATATCTTGTCTGTTCTCCGGATGGCCCGCAGACATATGCATAACAATTATGTCTTGCATCAAAGTGTTTTTTCTTTATCTCAGCCACTACATTCATGGCCTCTTCAGGGCTGTTTACATGTACCAGCTCACTGATAAACCTGGATTTTTTCTCGACTATCTCACCATGCCCGTTTTTACTTATGATCTTCTTCATATATCAATTATTCCTGATATAATTTCTTGCCTCTTCAGCATACTGGCTGGAAGCGAAGGTGTCTATCAACATCTGGTAGTATTTCTTTGCATTTGCTGTATTTCCTGCATCAGCATATGCCTTAGCCGCATAATACAGAGCTTCCGGATTGTCCACCATTGCCTTTCCGCTTGTATTATTAGCAGCCTGGCTTGCTTTTAAGGCATCTCTTTCAGCCGTGATCGCTTCAAGCTGCTTGTTCATATCTGCTATAGATGCATTTGCTTCTGCAAGCTTTTCTGATGAGCTGTTGTTATGATATTCTTTCGCCACAGCACGTTTGGATGCCGGCACGACCAGGAAAAATATTATCAGTGCGCCTATACCTATACCGATGAGAATATTTACCAGAGAAAAAGCTCCGTTTCCAGAACCAACATAACTATGCTTCGGTATTATTACGTCATTGCCGGAAAGAGGTCTTCTCTCTTTGACTGTCTCATCTCCATTATCTCTCTTGAAAATAGACGCTACAGTCTGAGGCTTCTTATCCATAGCCTCTTTATTGGCAAGGATCTCTTTCATAAAAAGCTTGGCCTGAACATTTCCTGTATCTGTTTTCAGTACATTTCTGAGACATTTTTCCGCACGGGCATAGGCCTTCTTCTCTATATAAAAAAGAGCCAGCATGTTTTGGGCATTCACAAAACCCGGGCACTGTGAAACTATTTTCTTGAGCTGTATCATCGCAAGATCATAGTTTTCCTTGAGGGCATTATCAAGCGCCTGATTATATTTTCTTGCCGCAGCGGTCTTGTCATCGAAGTCTGTCTTCTTAGACTTGATCTCATCAATATAGTCTACGGCCGGGTTTCCTTCTGACTTGAAATTTCTGCTCACTACCCACTGACTTAAAGCCTCAACGACCTCTCCCAGTTCATAATAGCATAATCCAAGCAGGTTTCTGGCATTCACATTAGTCTTATCAAGAAGGACTGAATGCTGAAGACTTTCGATCGCAGAACTCAGATCGCGGACTTTGGCCTGCTCAAGGCCCATATTGTAATAAACATTTGATGCTCTTGCCGCCTTTTTGTAAAAAGATACGTCTGCACGACATTCCGGACAAAAATCACTCTTTAAGAGCTCCGCTCCACACCTATTACATTTCATTGTGATTCTCCAATCAATAATCAGTTATTTCTGTTCTTAATTACGTGCATATCCACATCTTCTATCATCTTATAGAAGAGATCTGTCATATCCGGAGAATTATTTTTATGGATCGCATCTTCTGCATCATCTACCTCAAGACTTGGACGAAATTTTTTTAATTCCTCTTCAAAGTTGATCATAAATTCTTCCTCACTTCATTTATTTCTTCTTCCAGTTCTCCAATAAGATAAAGAGAACCCGCACAGAAAAGATAGTCTTTTTTTATTGCGAGCGCATGTCTGAACGCCTCTTTAACATTTTCAAACCGGAAGACGGGCTTATCGGTATATTTTTCAAACGTACCGCTTATTAGTCTGTCACTTGCTGCTCTTGCATCAGCTATCTTCGTTACGACAAATGTGTCGAACAGCCGGCACTCACAGAGTTTTCTGATCATAAGATCAAAATTTTTATCACTTACCGCTGAGAAGAGAAGCACCGCTCTTTTTCCCCTGCATATCGCTCCGGCACACTTTATAAGTTCGTCCACTCCCTGCGGATTATGTGCACCATCTATGAACACCCTGTCCAGCACAGGCTGCATACGGCCTTCCCATATCGTATCCTGCAGGGCCTTTTTAAGACTTGTAAAGTCATTTTCATCTAAGGGTCTGCTTTTCCCTATGTACCCCTTTTCCTTTAATACTGCAAATGCGGTCAGGGCTGTCAAGGCGTTGCTAGCCTCATAAATTGCCGGCACTTTCAATAAAAATGAAACATTTTTATAATACTCATTTTCAATGCAAAAATCAATATTATTGCCCTTTATTGCTACATTTTTAAGGCTTCTATCATCTGCGAAAAATACCTGGCTCGAAAGCTTTTTCGCTCTGTCTGTAATTACATCCTCAACTGATCGAAGTTTCGGTCTCATTACCACAACAGGAGTATTACTCTTGATAATTCCGGCCTTTTCACGGGCTATCTTCTCTACGGTATCGCCCAGGATCTCCGTATGTTCAAGACCCAAGGCAGTGATTATACTCATTATAGGCTCTTTAATGGCATTCGTGGCGTCTTTTAATCCACCAAGCCCTGTCTCTAAAACTACAAATTCAGCTCCGGAGCTTTTAAAATAGATCAAGGCTATCAGGAAAAAATACTCAAAATATGCCAGATCGAACTCCGGCTCTTCTTTTTTTATCTCTTCCAGTTGTTCCAATAATTCATTGAAGATATCCGTCAGATCCTTAACAGGTATCATTTCCCCGTCAAGTCTTATTCTTTCCCTTATATCGATCAGGTGAGGCGATGTAAAAAGTCCGGTCCTGGCACCCGTTTCTTTAAGGCATGAAGCCAGATAAGCACACACTGATCCCTTCCCATTCGTTCCTGCAGCATGAATTATTTTCATGCCTTTTTCCGGATGCCCTATCCTGTCCAGCATTATCCTGGCTCTGTCGACTCCGAAAGAAAACCTCGGATCCTTGCTTATGTATTGTGGTACCTTTGCAAGGAATTTTTTTATTTCATCAAAATCCATACTCTTATCCTTAAGTAAATTTACTCTATTTATAATACAGCATATAAGTCTTTTCATTCATAAAAATCCAATAAAAAAAAGCGATCCTTATCAGATCGCTTTTTTATCAATTACCTATGTTTTCATAAGTATTATTGTCATTATCATCAGTATTATATGAAGCCTTATTCGTCGTATGTGAGTCGGAGCCCGTACCATTATAATACTTCTTACGCTGCTCCACATATTCATTAACGTTAAATACTTCACCGGCGATGATCTTATCAGTGAGCTCTCTTCCTATTTTTACCGAATGATCATAGAGTCTTACTACTGACATGTTCTTTATGCCGTATACCTGACCTGTAGCTGTACCATCTATTCCCTCTGCTGAATATGTCTGGATATTCCAGTCGTTTCCACCTGAGAACTGTGCTTTTATCAGGGCCGCGAGGGATGATGTAGGCATATCTGTATATACGACACCGGTCGTAGCATCAAGTACTTCCGCATAATTTGCAAGGATCGAAGGAGATGTTGCCTTCTTGATCATAGCTCTGATCATAGCCATCTGGTTCCTTCCACGCTGGAAGTCCCCATCTTCGAATGTCTGCCTCTCCCGGCAGAATGCAAGCGCCTTGGCGCCGTCACATTCATTAGGACCTACCTTAAAGTCATAAGATATAGGAGCTGCATCACGACCATTAGTAAATTCTACATCTGAGTCAACAGTGACGCCCCCCATAGCATCTACCAGGTTAACGACACCAGTGAAATTGATCTTCATGTAGTAATCTATCTTCTCGTCATAGAGGGTTGAAAGTGCAAGCTCTGAATATTCTACACCCGCAAGACCCGCATGGGTAAGCTTGTCTTTTCCTTTATATCCATCCTCATTAGAGATCGTAATATATGAATCTCTAGGCGTTGAGATAAGAAGGACCTGACGCGTCTTAGGATTAACTACCATAAAGATATTAACGTCGCTTCGGCCGCCTGACTTGATCTCGCCCTGTTCGTCGTTACCTGATATATAAAGCACGAACGGGTCATGAGCAACTTTTTTATCATTTACAGAAGACTGGACCGTCGTAGTGATCGTTATCTGCCCTACTACCTTAGTATTCTCATAGAAATCCGGATATGATTCTTTAATAAGTGATTCATACAGGGAGTCCTTGACGATGACCGCCTTTACACTGTTATTTTCTTCCAGCGCGTTATAAGTGTCTGTCCAGCTCGTATATGTTGATGTATAGATCATCGCATTATGATCTTTATTGATCATCTCTACCGCCTGCTTGACAAGAGAAGTGTCGGCAGTCGAATTGTATGCATATGGATACTTTAATGTATCATCGATCGTATTGGCCTTGTCTTTTTTCAGAACCACCACATCCATGACATTTTTCTGTTCTAAAGCTCCCCCTGAGATCTTACCCAGTGTTCCGGCTACTTTAGAAGTGAAAAGGAAAACAAATATCAATGCCACCGAAAGAGCGCCTGCTATTATCTTTCCCAGAAGCTTCTTCTCAGCAAACTGCGTAAGAAAACAAAACAGCCAGACCCCCGCTAAAATAGCAATTCCACCATATAGATACTTGTTAGGAATAATGTCCAGAGGGATCAGCCTTGCCAGAGCCAGAAGGATAGTTACCGCGAAAATAAAGCTGATGACAAAACCAATTACCATTGATCTTGCTCTCCTTTTTTTTCTTTTTCCTATATCGGAAAGGATATTGGAATTCATCCGCAGATATTTTAAATCAGCTTTCGCTTTAGAAAATAAAGACATGGTTACCTCACTTGAAAAAACTTATCAATTTGCCCCAAATGTAACTCGCTTATGAGATCACTTTTGAATATCAGTGGTTAATATACCATAATTCACTTTTAAAAAAAAGATATTAAGGCTTTTTCCTTGCATTTTTAAGATTCATTTTTTATAATTTTATAAATTACAAAAGTAAAGTATATTTCAATTTTACTTTATAAAAGAAAGGATGGATTGCATTATGGGATATGTTGATGAGGTTTTAGATCTGGTAAAGGAAAAGAACTCCGGGGAATCAGAATTTATACAGGCTGTTACAGAAGTGCTCAATACACTTCGTCCTGTGATAGACGCAAATGAAGAATTATACAGAAAGAACGCCATCCTCGAACGCATCACGGAACCAGACAGAGCTATTTTCTTCCGTGTTCCATGGGTCGATGACAAGGGACAAGTACAGGTAAACAGAGGCTACCGAGTTCAGTTCAACAATGTTATAGGACCTTATAAGGGAGGACTCCGCTTCCACCCATCTGTCAACTTAAGCATTATCAAGTTTCTCGGTTTTGAACAGTGTTTCAAGAACTCTCTCACTTCCCTTCCGATGGGCGGCGGAAAAGGCGGTTCCGATTTTGATCCAAAGGGTAGATCAGACCGTGAGATCATGGCCTTCTGTCAGAGCTTTATGAGCGAGCTCCAGAAGCATATCGGCGCTGATATTGACGTTCCTGCCGGCGATATCGGCGTTGGTGCCCGCGAAGTAGGTTACATGTACGGACAATATAGAAGACTCACAGGTCTCTATGAGGGCGTTCTGACCGGTAAGGGTCTTTCATTCGGCGGATCATTAGTACGTACTGAAGCTACCGGATATGGCCTCCTCTACATTACTCAGGAACTTCTTAGAAAGCACGGTGAAACTTTAAGCGGAAAGACCGTTGTTGTCTCAGGATCCGGTAATGTTGCTACATATGCTATAGAAAAAGTTATACAGCTTGGCGGCAAACCTGTTACATGTTCAGATTCTACCGGCTGGATCTATGATCCTGAAGGCATCGATGTAGAACTTCTTAAAGAAGTAAAGCAGGTAAAAAGGGCACGGCTCACTGAATATGCCGCAGCCAGACCGGTAGCTCAGTATCATGAAGGCAAGGGAGTATGGACTATCCCTTGTGATGTAGCTCTTCCATGTGCTACACAAAATGAACTTCTTATAGACGATGCCAGTACTTTGGTTGCCAATGGATGTCAATATGTGCTTGAGGGAGCAAACATGCCGACCAGTCTTGATGCTACAGAATATCTTCAGGAAAACGGAGTCGCATTCGTTCCCGGCAAGGCTTCAAATGCAGGCGGTGTCGCTACATCCGGTCTTGAAATGAGTCAGAACTCGGAAAGACTTTCCTGGACGGCTGAGGAGGTTGACTCAAAATTACAGGGTATCATGGCTAACATTTTCAAAAATATTGATGAAGCCTCCAAAAAATATGGTATGGAAGGCAATTATGTAGCCGGAGCCAATATAGCCGGTTTTGAAAAAGTCGTAGATGCAATGCTTGCCCAGGGTATATGCTGATAGCAGATATCATTAGTACTAAGGAGGCTGATAAAAATGTCCGTTGCAGTCAGATATTTTTCAAGGACAGGAAACACAAAAACAATAGCTGATGCTATCGCCGAAGGCGCATCTTCCACAGCTGTTTCCGTCGATTCACCCGATGCCGCCATAGATGAAAAGGTAGACATCCTCTTTATAGGAGGCGGCCTGTATGCGTATGGCATAGATAAGAAGCTCAGATCTTTTATAGATACTCTTTCACCTGATAAAGTCGGAAAGGCCGTATGCTTTTCAACTGCCTGGATCTCAAGACACGCTCTCGAGATATTAACAAGATCACTTAAGGCTAAAGGCATCAGTGTCGATCCTGATACTTTCTACTGTAAAGGATCAAGATCCCGTCAATCATATGCTGATGCCAGATCCTTCGGCGCTGCAAAGTCTGTCTGAAAACAAAAAATGATTGGACCTGACGGTCCAATCATTTTTTTGTTTATTTTGCTTCTAAACTCGGGATCTCCAGGTTCTTCATCTCTACCTGAGGACCACCTTTCTTATTTACAAAGTCTGCATTTATCGTAACTCTTCCTATGTTCCTGTCTTTTGGAATCTCATACATAAGATCCATCATAAGTTCTTCCAGAATAGACCTGAGCGCTCTGGCCCCGGTCTTCTTCTCCAGCGCTTTCTGTGCTATAGCCTCATAGGCATCCTGTGTGAACTGCAAATCTACGCCGTCAAGATAGAAAAGCTTCTGGTACTGTCTTGATATTGAATTCTTAGGTTCTTTAATGATCCTGACGAGCATATCTCTGTCCAAAGGATGAAGCGCACATGTGATAGGAAGTCTTCCAAGAAATTCCGGGATCATGCCGAATTCCTTCAGATCATCCACTGTAGCTTTCATATATATATCATCATCCTGATCATATTCATCTTTCAATGAAGAATTAAAGCCTATAGTTGATGTTTTGGTGAGTCTTTTCTTGATCACCTCATCCAGTCCGGAGAAGGCGCCTCCGCAGATAAAAAGGATATTAGACGTATCGATAACCTTGGCAGGTGAAAGTCCCATCTTGGCTGACATTCCACTTCCGGTCGAAACCTCGACCTTATTTCCTTCAAGAAGCTTCAGCATCGCCTGCTGTACAGATTCACCTCTGATATCTCTTGTTCTTTCATCTGTTGACTTCCTTGCTATCTTATCTATCTCATCAACGAAAACGATACCGCACTCTGTTTTAAACACGTCTCCGCCGGCGCTGGTCAAAAGCTTCTGTATGACGCTTTCAACATCGTCACCTATATAACCTGCCTCAGTAAGCGTTGTTGCATCCGCCACCGCAAGCGGCACCTTCAGAAGTTTGGCAAGAGTCTTTACAAGATATGTTTTACCGGAACCTGTTGGCCCCAGCATGAGAATATTTGATTTTTCCAGCTCCACATCAACAAACGGATCCTTAGAATTCTCTTCTCTAAGCTTCTGAAGCTGTTCTGAAGACATTTTCTTGTTTTTTTTCTGGAGCTCCTCTATCTCCTGGTTTTCCCTGATCTTGGCAGAAAGTCTTTTGTAGTGATTATAAACTGCGACTGAGATGACCTTTTTGGCCTCTTCCTGACCAACTACATATTCATCAAGCATAGCCTTGATCTCATGAGGCTGAGGAAGAGATCTGAAATCTTTAAGAAGTTTAATAATCGAATCTTCATCCTCATTTTTACCGGATTCTTCTTTTTTTTCCGGTTCAGGTTCCTTCATTCCGAACATACTGTCCATATCGCCCCACATGTTTCCAAGCATTTCGACGGATCTTTTCATGCAGTCCTGACATACATTCATATCATTTGGCATTTTTATAAGCTTTCCGGCAGCCGATTCCGGTCTTCCACAGGAAGCACATCTTTTTTCCGGAGCAGATGGATCACCCGCTGAATTATTATCTGAGCTATTATTGTTTTCTGGCATTTGCCCCGCCTCCTCATTTTAAAACGAAAGCAAAAACTTCACTTTCATCTTATTTTAGATATCTTTTTTATTTTTCATGTTATTTATCGCTTCATCAATATCATCTTCTACATTTGAATGCTTGCCGTCTTTTTTAAGAAAAGATGACACTTTATCAACAACATCAGGTGCTATATTCATAATTTTAGAAAGGGTATCCTGGTCCTTTATATTAACGACCCTCGCAACGCCATCCTTGATTACAAGAACTGCTGACGGAGTCATTTTACCATGCATAGCACCGCCTGAGTTTCCGTCAGTTGCCTTCTGTCCTAAAGCTCCTGCCCCAACACCAAATGAAACATCGACCAATGGAAGAACAACTGTATCGCCTATCTCCACAGGATCTCCCAGAACTGTCTTTGCTGAAAGAAATGCATCCATTCCGTCAACAAGAGAACGAACTGTATTTTTTAAACGTGAACCATTAGATGAATTGTTATTAAAGTTTTCTGTATTCTTTTCAGCCATTTTTATTCCTCCACAGGTAAATCTTTCTTAAGTACTATTCTTTTAAAGTCTTTGTTTCTATATATTTTTAAAGCAATGAGTGCGATCGGCAGAATAAAGAAATATCCGCTGGCCTTCATATGCGCTTCAAAACGCTTATTTTCAAAATCAGGTTCGAACTCCACTCCCGGGATCCCGCAAATTCCGATAATGACACCGGCTGCCGAAAGTATCCTTCCTGTCCAGTATGGGTCCCCGGTTCCGCCCGCTCCCTTAAATGAGAATTTTTTAGGCCTGACTTTTCTTAATATCTTAATAACATTATCTATGAGAAAACCATACAGTCTCCTGTGATCTTCATCAAGCCATACGGCAATATTTTTCACCTTTTTTGCGATCCCCGAAAAAGTATTTTTTATTCTTTCCAGGATTGACGTTTTTTTCTTTGCTTTTTTCGTCTTTCCTCCCTCAGATCCTGAAGATGATAGTCTTTTTATATGATCCGGATCATCCGACCGTCGTACCGATGCATTTACCGTTCTCTTCTTCCTTATGACTGCGGAAGCTTTTTTTGTCCTTGGCTTTTTCTTCTTTTTGCCACCTTTGCTTTTCTGACTGTCATATATCGTAAAAAACAATATCTTCACAATGATGTGAGCCTGTCCGCCCTGAGCATATAATACATTTGCCCTCAGCAAGCCAAGAAGCCAGCCCATCCTGGCTCTGGCATTCAGCTTACCATGGTAGTCCGCCTCTGTTTTATAATAAACAGGCGATGCAATGATAAATACAATAATTCCAGCAATTACAGCTAATATTATTCCTATTATCTTTAATATTAAAAGAAATATAGCCATAACTCCTCCATTATACTTCTAAAACACTTATCTTAAGGGGACCTTCTGTCCCTGATAAAAGACGCTAGGTCAAATCCACCCGTCCTGTTATACACATCCTGAGCTATCATGCCGGAAAGCTCCAGTGCCTCTTCTCTTCCTCTGGCGATCCCTATAACGACCAGCTCTCTTCCTTCTTCTCTGAACAGCGGAAACTTTAAGGTAAAGGCCGGATATATCTCTAAAATATTAGAGTCTCCGGCAGGAAGAGTAAGAACATATATGCCGGCCTGGACAGATCGGGTCTTAAGCTCTTTGATTATTGTTTTTTTATCGGCTTCAGCCATATGGCCTACATACAAATGCTTAATTATTTTCATATTTTATCCGGATCTTTAAGAATATCGCAAAAGTCAAACGTTGCAAAATAGTCCTTTAATGTTTCTGCCCTGCGGATAAGTTCCACTGAGCCATCTTCTTTTAAAAGCAGTTCGGCTGATCTGAGCTTTCCATTGTAATTGTAGCCCATTGAGTGACCATGCGCTCCCGTATCATGTATGAAAAGATAGTCTCCCATATCGATCTTCGGAAGCTTTCTGTCAATAGCAAACTTATCATTGTTTTCACACAGAGAGCCTACTACATCATATTTAAATTCAGCCGGGGCATCCTCCTTGCCAAGAACTGTAATGTGGTGGTAGGAGCCATACATTGCCGGTCTCATAAGATTAGCCGCGCATGCGTCCACGCCAATGTATTCTTTATAAATATGTTTCTCATGGATAGCCTTAGTTACGAGGCCCGCATATGGTCCAAGCATGAACCTTCCCATTTCTGTGAAGATCGATACATCATCCATACCTGCCGGTACTAAAGTTTCTTCAAAGGCTTTTTTAACGCCCTGACCGATCGCGATAATATCATTAGGCTCCTGGTCCGGCGTATATGGGATTCCGACGCCTCCTGAAAGATTGACAAAGCTGATGTGAACACCGGTTTTATCTCTGAGTTCAACTGCAAGTTCAAATAGCTGTCTTGCAAGCTCCGGATAATATTCATTGGTTACAGTATTGGATGCCAGAAACGCATGGATACCGAAGTGCTTAACACCTCTTTCCTTAAGCATCTCAAATGCTTTAATAAGCTGGTCATGTGTCATTCCATACTTAGAATCGCCCGGGTTATCCATAATATCATTGCCCAGTTCAAACACACCGCCCGGGTTGTACCTGCAGCACATAGTCTCAGGAAATCCTTCCGTCAGAATATCGTCAAGAAACTCGATATGAGTAATATCATCAAGATTTATTATCGCTCCTATCTTTGCCGCATATTCATACTCTTCCGCAGGTGTCTCATTCGATGTAAACATGATATCTGTTGTTTTGATCCCGCAGGCCTTTGACATCTTAAGTTCTGCAATAGATGAACAATCAGTTCCAAAACCATATTCGCTCAGAAGTTTTATAATAAACGGATTAGGAGTTGCTTTTACGGCAAAGTACTCCTTATATCCCTTATTCCATGAAAACGCCTCTTTTACTCTGGCTGCGTTTTCTCTTATACCCTTTTCGTCATAGATATAAAAAGGCGTAGGATATGTTTTTGCTATCTCCTTTACCTGTTCCAGTGTAAAGAATGGTTTCTTATTACTGATCATAATTATGTATCTCCGTCAAAATCAATATTTATTAAAATATGCATCCAGGACCTTCTTGCAGATCTTAGGCGCTTTGGTCGGATCGATTTCGCTCTTTTCGCAGATAGCGATAACGGCGACCCTTGGGTTTTCATATGGGGCAAAGCATGTGAACCACATATGAGCACGGTCAGAATTATTGGTAAATTCAGCTGTACCTGTTTTACCGCATACGCTGTAAGCACTGCCGAAAATACCATAAAGGCTCTGTGAGACCATTTCTCTCATAAGCTTCTTCACAACGCCGGCCTCTTTCTCTGTAGCTACATTTGCATTATAAACGACAGGCGCGAACTGTCTTACGATAGTTCCATCCGTAGCCTGTACCTTTTCTACCATATATGGCTTCATCATAGTTCCGCCGTTAGCAACAGTTGCTGTGATCATAAGGTTCTGCAGAGGTGTGATAAGCGTCCTTCCCTGTCCGAATGAAGTTTCCTGGATCTCACTCATTTCAGATTTGTCATTCAGGTTGAATGTAGACTTATAGTTATCGATCTCAATAGGCAGGGTCGAGTTGAGTCCCATGCTTTCTGCCGTCGCTCTGAATTTATTCATATCCAGGTCTGTACCTATAGTAGAAAAAGCACAGTTGCATGATACGACGAAGGCCTTGGTCAGGTCTTCCTGTCCATGTGCGATCTTATTGATACAATGGATCTCCGCGCCGCCGACAGGATGGATAGTTCCTGTACAGTTAAATGCAAATTTTTCATAATCCTTCGGATGTTCTTTTACGTACTCAAGAGCTGTCAGAACTTTAAATGTAGAACCCGGAGGATAAGCACCCTGTGCCGCTCTGTTTATAAGAACAGAATCATCTGCTGAAAGATTAGCCCATGTATTGTATTCGGTATCAGCTAGATTAGGGTCATAGGATGGCTTTGACACCATACATAAGATCTTGCCCGTTGAAGGTTCGACCGCAACTACAGCTCCTTTTTCATCTCCGAGAGCATCATAAGCGACCTGCTGAAGATCAACATCTAAAGTTGTAAATACGTTGTCTCCCTGGTATTCGGTCTTATCATGATCTTTGGATTTTATAAGAACCTCTGTCTTATTTGTTGCAGTGCCAAGGTCATCATACATACCGCCTTCCAGACCTGATCCGCCTCCTCTTGCCATTCCTATAGGTGCGGCAAATAAGGCTCCGTAAGGGTATACTCTTCTCTCGGAAGTGTCCTCATTAAGATCTGTCATGGCGAGCAAGGATCCGTCATTAGAATAGATAGCTCCTCGTCTGACCGGATTTTCCTGCTGTGTTGTCTTGGCAACACGCTGGTTATACGGACTGTCTGCAATTCTTGCTGCATCAGCATTGTTGAAATTGACCATATAAATGACCATAACGGCGAAAATAGCGACAAATATTATAGAAACTATATTTGTCTCAACATTTCTGTTCCTTCTCTTTCCGCCTACTGACGGGGCGCTTCTGTTTTCATAATTTCCATTCAGATCATCCTTTTGAAATCTTTTATCATTATCTTTTCGAGCCACTGTTCTATACCTCTTATTCATGTCTCATTGTGTACATACCATTAATTAAACCAAACATAATCAGAGAACTGATAAGTGAACTTCCTCCATAGGAAACAAAGGGCAAAGTTACACCTGTAAGCGGAATAAGCTTGATCGCGCCTCCGATCGTCAGGAATACCTGAAAAGCATACGTCGTTCCAAGACCTACAGCCACCAATCTGTAAAAAAGCGTATTGCATCTTGATGCGATATTCATCATCAACAGCAGATTATTAAGGCATATAAGAATGATCGCGATCGAGAATATTGCTCCCATTTCCTCTGTTATTGCAGAGAATACCATATCCTTCTCGACGAACGGGATCAGGTTCGGTCTTCCCTTAGTAAGTCCGACTCCGATCCATCCGCCTGCTGCAAGGGCAAATAACGACTGTGCTATCTGATAGCCTGATGTATTTACTTTATCCCATGGATTTTTCCAGATCGCTATACGGTTGGTAACATGCGGCACAAACTTATTCGCAAGCAGCGCCGCGACAGCTCCTACTCCACCGCCCGCAACAAGGAGGAGCGGTTTCTTTGTTGCTACATATATCATCATAAGATAAGTAACGAACATGATAAGTGCGGTTCCAAGATCGTTTGATACTATCAGGACCATCACATGGGCTGCTGCCACTCCGGATACGATCATTATCTGCTTAAAGTCTCTTCTCTTATTATAAAGGGAAGCAATAAAGAGAATTATTAAAATTTTAACAAATTCTGAAGGCTGAAGCCTGAACGATCCTATCCTCAGTGCTATATTAGCGCCATATTCCTTGCCTCCGAACAAAACAAGCACAAGCAGTATAAAGCCTACTATTGCATAGATCCATCCCCAGTCTCTGATCTTTTTTACTTTTCTTAAGATCGCCGGAACGAAAAACGTTATAACTGTTCCGATAATTCCCAGGACCAACTGTCTTACCGCCTCGGAATAGTTCATTCTGGCGATCATTATAAAACCGATAGCCTCCAGTAAGATCATATTATTTACCAGGAGTCTTGAAGCCTTGGGGTAAACAACATCATAAACAACAATGGTAACGAACAGCAAAGCAAATTCACATGCATACAAGATCATGTATTTCAAATCGTTTGTGTTTATGTAAAGAATGATATATGCAAGTAGGTGAATAACAAATGTAGCTATGTTCTGTACAGCATAAACTCCTTTCAGAGCTCTGTTATCCCTGAGTGTTGCGCCAACAAATGACACAAGCGTATAAATCGATATCAACCCTACGAATATATATCTGGATATTTCAATAAAATCCATATTATCCTCCAGTTACAAAAATATCAGTTTCCAATCAATCAACACTTACCAAAAAGCGTCCCGTGAACTTCTTAGAATTATTTTCACCTGATCTCATATTGATCAGTTCTAAGGCTTTTCTAGTTTCTTCCGGTGTTTCAACCGTAAAATCAAACCTGAGCATGGCCGGTCTCAGTTCTTTTCCAATCTCCGGCCTGCCAAGCAGGTTCAAAGGTTCAGCATTAAATATAACATTATTACAATAATCACAGAAACATAATACTCTGTAAAGCTTATTTTCTGCTCCTGACAGGCCGGCTTCTCCAAAGTTTACATCACAATCTGCAAATGTCTTCTTTACACAGTGCTCAGATGTCATAACTACCGGACGTCCGTAAACGACCAGTTCTGTATTAAAACATCTGTCGACCCTGCTAAGATCATCTGCATTAAGTTCCATAGGCATGGTGATTAACTCCGTAGACAGTCCTGTATCTTTAAATATCTCCGTAAGGAATGCTGCTGCTTTTGTATTATAAGAATATATATTGTAGTCAGTAACTATGCGCTTAGGTCCTCTATAAACGCCTTCTTCTTCAAGCCTGCTGATGATTGCAAGCTCTTCCATACTTCTTATAAGCAGTCCATCCCAGCCCGGACAGACACAATTTTCCAGAAGATCCTGAAAGATCCCGAGGTGCTTTTCTCTCACAAACATAGGAAGAGCAATAAACATCTCTTTATTCTCAGCCTTTCCTCTTCTGAGCATTTCCTCGGACCACTCCGGCTTCCTTACCAGATGATGTGAAATGTAGACTCTCTTTATATGGTCACATTTAAAGACTATCTCTGCCTGTTTTTTATCATAGACAAGAGCGCTGTATGACCTTTCTTCCGGAGAATTACAAGCTATTATATCATTAATGGGTCTATTATCCAACTTGTGAGCCTGTCTTGAAGATTTCTCGAGCATGGCTGCCATAAGCCTCTCAACACCTTCTCGTCTGAGTTCATTTAAAGCCCCTACAGGTACGAAAATATTTTCATCCATTTTTATATTAGTGCATGATGGGTAGAATACTGTATTCCCTAGTTTTTCCAGTCGTTTTTTAAGCTCCTCCCTTGTTAGCGCACGGTTCTGTGCAGGTTCCGCCCTGCTTCCGGTCACCTCTGCGCTTATGCTCTCATCGGGCTGTGTCATGCACAATCTCAGCGGCTGTCCTGTCCTTACTGTAATATCTATATTTACAGGAGTCTTTTTTTCTTTTTCTATATATTTCTCCCTGATATCTCTCTGCAGCTTTGCATTATTCATCCTGTAGAGCCTGCTTCCCTTCGTCAGATCATATCTGGACGGCAGATTAACGGACAGATAGCATCCTATTTTTACATCCTCGCCCGATGTAAAAGAATTCTCCCTGTTGATCTCAAAAACATCTCCTGCATTTATATCTTCAAGAGCTTTAAACGTAATAAACCCTTTTTTATTGGATACGACCTCCAGCGCCAGAGTTCCCTTATGGTTCGCTCTTTGCATGGAAAGCAGCCACGGTCCCTTTTTCTCTTTAAAAAATCCTGTCGAAAAATCTCCTCTATTATAAAGGTCAAGCATCTTGCTGAGATCTTCAGGATCAACATCCGTATTCTCACCTGACAGATATTTATCGATATACTTTCTGTAGATGCTGACTATACCTGCTGCATAGCTGATATTTTTCATACGCCCTTCGATTTTCAGAGAATAAACCCCCGCATCTATGATTTCCGGGAGGATACTCAGAGTATTCATATCCCTTGTGCTCAGGAAACGTGCTGTCTCTCCAAATTTTGGATATTCCGATCTGGTATGTCCCTTAAAGCATGCATCGCATATTTTTTTATCTCTGCCCTTTAGGTACTCTCTTCCCTGAAGATTACTCTCTTCAACCGCTGTATATTCCAATCGGCATGACTGAGCGCATTTTCCTCGATTGCCGGATCTGGCTCCATTCATAGCGCTGAACAGACACTGACCCGAATATGAATAGCACTGTGCTCCATGTACGAAGGCCTCTATCTCAAGGCCGCACTCCTTTGAAAATCTTTCGATCTCATCCAGCTTGAATTCTCTTGGAATAACTATACGGGTAACACCATACTCCTTGAGTTTATTGGCAAATTCGTGACTCATTACATTCATCTGAGTTGAGGCGTGTATATCGATCATCGGAAAACATTCACTTATGAGCTTAAGTACTCCCAGGTCCTGAACTATAACGGCGTCCAGACCCGCCTCATAAAAAGGCCTTAAATATCCATAGACTTCTTCTATTTCACTTTCTTTAAGAAGAGTATTCACCGTCATATAGATCTTAGCTCCTCTTAAATGCGCATATTCAATAGCCTGAATTACCTCTTCAGTATTAAGATTACCTGCAAATGCTCTTGCCCCGAACATCTGTCCTCCGAGGTATACGGCATCTGCACCGGCATTGATAACCGCCTTGCATATTTCCAAACTTCCTGCCGGTGCTAATAATTCTACTTTCTTAGTTCTGATCACGTTCAAAACGCCTTTCTTTATTCACCTGTGTACTTAAGACCCAATGCTTCATATCCTTTCCGGGATACGACACGACCTCTCTGAGTCCTGTTAATATAACCATTCTGTATCAGATACGGCTCATATACTTCCTCCAGCGTTCCTGAGTCTTCACCAAGAGACGCAGCTAAAGACTCTATTCCTACGGGACCGCCGCTGAACTGCTCTATTATCATCAGCATAAAATTTCTGTCAGACTTGTCTAATCCGTTCCTGTCCACCTCCAGCAGATTCAACGCATAATCTGTTACTTCTCTCGTTATCTTTCCGTCAAATTCCACCTGTGCGAAGTCTCTGACACGTTTTAAAAGTCTGTTTGCAAGCCTTGGAGTACCTCTTGATCTTCTGGCCAGTTCCATGGCTCCGTCTTCATCTATCTCAACATCCAGTACATCAGCAGATCTTTTTACGATCGTCTTAAGTTCCTCATTGCTGTAATACTCAAGATGGTTTACAACACCAAACCTGTCACGCAGAGGCGCAGACAAAAGTCCCGCTCTTGTCGTTGCTCCCACGAGAGTAAATCTTGGGAGTTCCAGTCTTATCGAACGTGCCGTAGGACCTTTCCCAATTATAATATCAATAGCATAATCTTCCATAGCCGGATATAAGACCTCTTCCACCTGCCTGTTAAGACGATGTATCTCATCAACAAAGAGGACATCTCCCTCCGAAAGACTTGAAAGTATCGCCGCTATATCCCCAGGTTTTTCTATTGCCGGTCCGGATGTAACCTTTAAATTAGTACCCATCTCATTGGCGATTATCGCTGAAAGTGTCGTTTTCCCGAGCCCCGGAGGGCCATACAGAAGCACATGGTCAAGTGCCTCGCCTCTTTCCCTGGCAGCTTTCATATATATCCTCAGATTATCCCTGACTTTTTTCTGCCCTATATATTCATCAAGGCTCTGCGGGCGAAGGGACTTCTCCTGCATCTCTTCCTCCGGGATCAATTCAGTTGAAATAATTCTTCTTTCCATTTAAATACCCCTCTTCAGATCATGCCAGATTTCTGAGACCTTCTTTTATCAGTTCTTCCGCAGACATATTCTCTCTGCCTTCTATGCTTCTTATAGCCTTCTCTGCTTCGCTCCTTGATATGCCCAGTGTTTCCAGCGCCTCAACAGCCTCTCCAACAGCTGTCTGCTCAATATCGGAGCCTGTAACGATACTTTCCGGCGCTACAGAAACTGAGACCTTATCTTTTAACTCAAGTACCAGTCTTTCTGCAGTTTTCTTTCCAATTCCCGGAGCTGATGAGATCAGCTTTATATCACCGGACAGGACGGCAAGTCTGAGAGCATCCGGCGTGACAGTTGAAAGGATCGACAATGCGCCTCTGGGGCCGATACCGTTCACATTCAGAAGAAGCTTAAAAACATTCAGATCGTCTCTTGTTATGAACCCGAAAAGATTAATAAGATCTTCCTTTACATACATATACGTATAAATGAGTGTTTCAGAGCCTATACCCGGCAGCTGACTGAGAACACTTTCCGGTACCCTTATATTGATCCCAAATCCGCCATTTTCCACAACAACGGTATCTCCTATTATTTCAACCAGTTTTCCTTTAACGTATGAAATCACTTTTATTCCTCACTGTCCATAGAAAGTAAATAGTTAATAAATTGCTGGGCTGTTCTGCCTGATACGCCACCATGCTTCAGTTCCCACTTGTTAGCCTCTGCTCTGATCTTATCCTCAGGTATCCTGATATTATTCTTTTCTGCCAGGCCTAAGACTATGTCATAGAATTCTTCCGGACTTGGCTTTCCATAATTTATCGCCAGTCCGAACCTGTTAAACAGTGAAAGCTTCTCCTCCACAGTATCAGATCTGTGAAGTCCGTTGCTGTGTTCCATGTCATTCTTATCGTTCCAGGTCTCCTTAATAAGGTGCCGCCTGTTTGAAGTCGCGTAAATAAGGATATTTTCAGGCTTGGTCTCAACACCGCCTTCAATGACCGCCTTTAAGAATTTATATTCTATCTCAAATTCTTCAAAGGAAAGATCATCCATATATATTATAAAGCGATAATTACGGTTCTTTATCGCAGCGATCACATTTGAAAGATCCTTAAACTGATGCTTATAGATTTCGATCATTCTGAGCCCCTGATCGTAATACTCATTAACTATCGCCTTTATACTTGTCGATTTTCCGGTGCCGCTGTCTCCGTAAAGCAAAACGTTATTGGCCTTTCTTCCCTGAACAAACGCCAGAGTATTTTCCACCAGCTGCTCTTTCTGCCTCTCATATCCTATCAGGTCTGATAAATATACTTCTTCCATATTATTGACCGGAATGAAGTCAAAGTTATTTTTATACTGTATACGAAAAGCTTTATTGAGCCCGAACATCCCAACGCCAAAATTCTTATAAAACTCCGTTATTATATTAAAAAACTCCCCGTCCGATCCGGCCATCGCCAGCTTTTCACTAAGAGTTCTTGTTTTTTCACTTACGTTTTTATTATACATAAGTTCCTGTTTTTCAATGGCTTTATAGTTACATATTTCTGTAAAGCATGAAATGCCGAGACTTTCTTCTATATCTGTAAAGTCATAATGGAAAAGCTTTCTGAATACTGAGAAATCATTTAGTGCGAATTTATTTACACTTCCATCTCCCGCACCCTGCTTCTCACATGTAATACTAAAAGGATTTTCATCTGTGACCAGAAAAAATGTAAGATAATTCTGCCATAGATTTTTGTCAAATGCGTAGTCTGTCGCAAGGACCAGAAGATTATGTATCTCCCTGTAACAGGCTTTCACCATATCGAACTCCTCAAAAGCTCCGGCTTCAAATTTTTCATATATTCCCGCAACAGAGAAAAGTATGCTTTCTCTTCTGTCTGCCCCGTATAAAATTAGCTTCGATACTTCCTTATGCATTCTTTCACCACCCAATCGAACAAATCTTCTATGGATTATAACATAATAATTATTTCTTATTCACACTTCCCTTTATTCTCTTCAACCATACAACCATATAACAACAAAGATTCTCATATATTTTAAAATTTCATAGAAAACAGAAAATGGATGCTCTCTGTAAAATACAGGTAAGCATCCATTTTCTATTTCAAAAATCCAAAACTAAATGTTCATCTCCTAAATCTAAATACTTATCTCCTAATGAGGTGCTTCTATCATAAGTTAAAACTTTTTTATTTCTTTCAAACAGAGGATCTGGCACGTGAATTGCTGAAAGCAATGCCTTGGTATATGGATGGGCAGGATTGGCAAATATATCTTCTGTTTTTCCTACTTCCACAAGTTTCCCTCCAAGCATTACCCCGGTTCTATCACTAATGAATCTGACTACTGCTATATCATGAGCTATAAAAAGGAAAGCAAAGTTCTTCTTCTTTTGTAACTCTTTAAATAAAGTCACTATTTGTGCCTGTATTGATATATCCAAAGCAGCAATAGGTTCGTCTGCAATAATTAAATTAGGATTAAGCATTAAGCTTCTGGCAATTGCAACTCTTTGTCTTTGTCCGCCTGACATTTCAGATGGTATTTTTTCCATATACTCTTCAGATAAGCCAACTTGATGCAATGCTTCTCTTACAAGACTAAAACCTTCTTCACTTGTAAAATTTTTCTTTTGGATTTTCAGAGGTTCTAATATTATCCTTTTTACTGTCATTCTTGGATTAAGAGCTGCTGCAGAATCTTGAAAAATCATCTGACAGTCATGCTTCATTCTCTTAATTTGATTTTTATCGCCATCTTTACCGGAAACTTTTATACCATCAAAATACACTTCTCCACCACTTGGTTTATATATTCCAGAAAGCAATTTAGCAACTGTAGATTTTCCACAACCGGACTCACCTACTAGTCCAAAAATTTCTCCTCTTTTTATTCCAAAGGATATTCCATTTACAGCATTAACTGTAAAATCTTTAGTAATATGAAAATGTTCCTCTATATTTTTTGCTTCAATTATATATACACTTGATTTATTGTGATCAATCATAATACCTCTAATGCTTCGACATTTTCAGACTCTTCTTGTGCGCGATATAAAATAGGTCGTTCTACTTTAGGGGCTCTTTTGTCCAAGAGCCATGTAGCCGCCCAATGAGTTTCACTAACCTTAAATAATGGTGGCATTTCTTCATAATCTATAGCCATGGCATATTTGTTTCTTACCGCAAATGCATCTCCTTTTGGTGGATCAATTAAAGATGGTGGCATTCCGGGAATAAAGTTAATTTCATTCCTTTTAATTGCCAGAGCGGGTAGACAAGACAAAAGCCCCCATGTATAAGGATGTCTTGGGTCATAAAAAACTTCCTCGGCACTCCCCATTTCTACAATCTTTCCTGCATACATCACTGCAACTTTGTCTGCAATTCTTGCAACTGCCCCCAAATCGTGAGATATAAAAACAATTGATAAATCAAGCTTGTCTCTTAACTCAACTAAAAGATCTAAAACCTTAGACGCTACTGTTACATCTAGAGCTGTTGTGATTTCATCCGCAAATAAAAGCTTAGGTTTAGCCGCAAGAGCTACAGCAAGTACACATCTTTGCCTCATTCCACCCGAAAAATAATGTGGTGCTAGACCGGCCATTTCTTTCGCATTGTTAATTCCAACCATTTCAAGCATTTCTATAGAACGATTCATTGCCTCATCCTTAGAAACTTTTTCATGTTTAAGAATTGTTTCAGATATTTGTTTCCCAACTGGAATTGTTGGATTCAGAGAAGTAAGAGGATCCTGAAAAACCATAGTCATATCATCGCCTCTTATTTTTCTAATTTCTCTTTCCTTTAGATTCGTAATGTCCCTGCCATTAAGAAAAATAGTCCCTGTTTTTATACTTGCACAACGTGGCATAAGTTTCATAACAGAACTACACATAACAGTTTTTCCACATCCCGATTCACCAACTATGCAGACTATTTCTCCAGGCTTTACTGCTAAATCTACATTCCTTACAGCTTGAACTTCACCCCTTGGAGTATTGATGCTTACTGAAAGATTTTTTAATTCCAAAATGTTTTCTGCCACATTTACCTCCAACTATATCCTAAATTTAATACGCTTGAAAATCTAAGATTTTATCTCTATTACTTTTCAATTGTCCACTCTTCAATATTCCATAAAACACCTACTGCATGATGTCCAAGAACTCTCTGTGTATCAGGTCCTTTAAGTTTACTTGTTCCAACATAATTACCCTGAAGATAAGCTACAAGTAATACCCCTGGCTTCTTTGCATATTCTTTTTCAAATTCTCCATAAATAGCTTTTCTCTTAACCGGATCTTTCTCATGACGACCCTCTTCAAGAAGTTTATCTATTTCAGGGTTTGAATAAGACATATTATTACTTGAAGCATTGGTTACATACTGTGCATATATCATATCCGGATCAAACTGTGTTGCATAACCAGCAAGGAAACCATTGTATCCTGCTTTCCAGTCGAACTTATTAACAAGAACAACTTTCATTTCAACACCAGCCTTCTTTAACATATCAGACATTACATTGGCAATATCAACACGTTCTTCCTCAAAGTCACGAGTCTGAACTGTGAATGAAAACTTCTGTCCATTTCTTTCATAAATTCCATCCGCGCCCTTTTTCCAGCCAAGATTTTCCATTTCTTTTGCAAATTTATTTAAATCATAAGGGTAGATATCTGCATCTTTGTTTGTCCCAAGTGGATTTCTCTGAATCGGGCTATATGCTGGAGCTCCCTGACCAAGTAATACATTTTTTACAATCTGTTCTTTATCAAGAGCATAATTAAGAACTCCAATAGAATCAGCATTCTGTTTCCAAAAATCTGTTTTCATATCCATTGCAGCGCCTCTATAATCAGCGGTTGTAAATTCCCACTGTTTAAATGCATCATTTCCTTCAAACTGTTTTGCATACTTTGAGTTCAACCACGCAAAGTCAGCCTCTCCTGATTGAAGCATAGTTGCCTTTGTGCTTTCTACAGATACTGTTTTATAAACAACCTTTGATATTTTAGGAACATTACCATAATAGTTTTCATTTTTATTCAAGGTAATCATTCCACCGGCCGTATCCCAGCTTTCAAATTTATACTTTCCTGTTCCTACTGGATGCTGATTAAAGTCCATAGTATTAATATCTTGTCCTTCACAAATGTGCTTAGGCAAAATACCAATTGAGAAATAATCTAACATTGCTGCATCATAGTGATCCAGTTTGAATTCAACTGTGAAATCATCAATTTTTTTAATTTCTTTAATATCTTCATAGTTTGATTTTACTGAGGCGGAAATATCTTTATTTTCTGTAAGCTGTTTATATGTATAAACAACATCATCAGCATTAAAATCTTTACCATCATGCCATTTAACACCTTTTCTAAGTGTAAATGTATATGTTTCATTTGCATCATTGTATTGATACTTTTCAGCAAGATCCTCGATAGGTTTACCTGAACCGTCGTACTTAGTAAGACCTGAAAATACGATTGTCTCAAGTTCCCCATGAGTATTTAATAAGGGGTTAATCATCTTCTCTGCTTCACCTGCATATACAAGCACATTATTAGACTGAGCTTTTGTTGCATCTCCCTTAGAAGCATCTGCTCCTCCACAGGCTGTAAGCCCTGTTGCAAATAACACTGATGCCGCTGATACAGCAAGACCTGTAAGTTTACTTCTTTTCATTATTTTTCTCCTAAACTTTTTTATTTGAATCATTTTAAAAAATCCTAGCTTTATTGTTGTTTTGAGTCCTAAAATAGTTTCCTATATTGGTAATGCATACCAATGTAACAATTAGAAAAATCCCAGGTATTACAATAACCCACCATGTATTTGTGATTAAAGCCTTATTGGCTAGAGATAACATACTTCCCCATGAAGGTATATCTGTTGGAAGTCCAAGTCCCAAAAAACTAAGAGTTGATTCTGTTGTAATTGCCATACTTACACCAGATACAACAACAAACATAACTGAGGAAATAAAATTAGGTATCAGATGCTTCCTCAAAACGCCAAAAAAATTATCGCCTGTATACCTTGCATATAAAACATATTCTGTGTTTCTAATCTGTCTAACCTCTGTTCTTACAATCCTAGCCAGCCCAAACCATCCTGTAATTCCTATTACTAAGGACATAGAAAAAACATTAGACGCAGGAGCTACCGCTGTAAGAATCATAATAAGAAGAATAGATGGAATCGCACCAAACATCTCTGTTGTTCGCATCATAAAATCGTCAATCTTACTTGATGCAGTTCCACTTAAAGATCCGTATATAACTCCAATAATTGCAATTATTGCTGCACCCATAGCTCCAATTAACAGAGAAACTCTACCCCCATAAAATAAAATAGAGTAAATATCTCTTCCTAATGAATCCGTACCAAATTTATACTCTGGACCCGGTTTTACACTTACGTCCTGAATATAAAACCCTCTAGGATCATGGTTTGCTAAGAACGGCGCAAATATACACGCAGAAACCATAAGCCCCAGAACAATAACAGATACAAGTGGAAAGCCTTTCAGTCTGACCTTTAAAGTAGGTTTAATAAGGTTTGGAATATGATCTTTATATCCTGGCCCAACAATTCTAAAGAGATCATTTTCATTAGTAACATTTACCATTTGATGACCCCCTGCTCTTTTATTCTTGTGTCAATTTCTTCATTTAAGGTCTGTGCTATAAAACCTCCAAGAAAAACTACAAATCCTGTTATAATAACCGTTAACATAAGCAGGTTATAGTCATGAAACTTAGTGCTTTCGATTGCAAGATTTCCAATTCCCGGATAATGAAAAATTGATTCAACAACAACCGTTCCACCTGTAATATGAGGAATTGAAATTGCCATTAGACTTATAATTGTAGGAAGTACATTTCTTAAGCAATGTTTTCTAATAATCTCTACCCTCGTACATCCTTTAGACTTGGCCAGCAATACATAATCTTTTCTTGTTTCATCAAGAAGCTTGTTTCTAATCATGTATGTGTAGTATCCGACATGGCTAACGACCATAACTGTCACAGGAAGTATAAGGTGTCTTATTCTATTGGAAATGCTTCCTGCCATACCGAAGTCATAGGCTCCACTTGATGGCATCCATTTAAGATTAACTGCAAAAATCAAAACAAGAATAACTCCAAGCCAAAATGATGGAATATAGTAAATAGTTGTTACTATTTTTGAAATTAGCTTGTCCACAATTCCATCTTCATTAATTGCACATATGCAAGCCAGTATAATAGCAATTACAAATGTACAAGCATACGAAATTAAGCCAAGTAAAATAGTATTTCCTACAAGTGGCTTAATTACATTAATTACTGGTTGTCTATATTTAAGAGATAATCCAAAATTACCATGAAAGACTCCTCCTAACCATCTAAAATATTGAACAACCATGTTTGAATCCAATCCAAGCTTTTGTCTGGCAGCGCTTATTTCAGACTCTTTCATAAAATCTAATTGGTCTCCATAGTAAGATTGTAAAGGATCCCCTGGTGTAAGCCTTGCAAGTATAAATACTACTATTGATAAAATAAACATAGCAAGGATTAACAATAAGACTCTTTTTACTATCCTATAAGTTAGAGACTTTTGAGTTACATTATTCACATCACTCCCCCTTATTCATTTTTTGATACATATTTATCATATCTGTCACTCTTTTTACACCTATAAATAGCTGTTCACTACCCCCCATGAGGGATAGGATAATATTATATTTTTAGTTTTTACATTTAAAATTTTATGGTTTTTATATTATATATATAATTATATATATTTACAATTTGTTCATAAATATTTCTATAGATTTATATAGCTTTTCATAAGTATAAACACTGAATAAGGCTTATATCTCAATTTTCTGTTTACACCTTTTATCATACAACAACATTATTAAATATGGACAAATTGTAAATTTTTTTATTGACTTATGTTAACAAGATGATATAATCGGGTAAGAATTATAAGCCGAAGTATATTTGTGAGGTTAAAAAATGGCAATAGTTAATAATATAAGTACCGTTCTTACTGTATTCGTATCGATAGCTTATGCTTTCCAGATCTTCTACTTCCTTCTCTCCCTTTTAGACGAGGGGCGAAGCAGATATTTAGTTTTACAGGCAAAGAAAAAAGGGCTCCCATTTGCTGAGGCTGTTGACTACAGCCTGCATCAGGACAGAAGGTTTGCCTTTGTGATCGCAGCAAGAAATGAGGAGCTTGTTATTAGCCACCTTGTTCAGAGTATAAGGTCTCAGAACTATCCCGGTGACCTTATAGATGTCTACGTTGTAGCTGATAACTGTACCGATTCGACTGCCCGTGTCGCCAGAGAAGCCGGAGCAGTAGTTTATGAGCGTTTCAATACTAATCTTGTTGGAAAAGGATATGCAATGGACTACCTTTTTAAGCATATCCGTGAAGATAAGGGCAGTTGGGATGTTTATGACGGTTATTTCGTTTTCGATGCTGATAACATTCTTGACAAGAACTATATCAACGAAATGAATACCGTTTTTGAAAAATCAACAAAACATAAGCGTATCGTTACAGGCTACAGAAATTCCAAGAACTTTGATACTAACTGGATCACAGCCGGATACGGCATAGCCTTTATGCGTGAGGCTAAGTATCTTAACCATCCGCGTACGATCGTTAAAGGAAGCTGTACAGTTTCCGGAACCGGTTACCTGGTGAGTCATGAGATAATAGAAGAAAATAATGGCTGGCCATATCAGCTGCTTACAGAGGATATACAGCTTTCTGCCGATTATATCTCAAGAGGCGAACGTATCGCATACGCTAAGAATGCTGTATTCTATGATGAACAGCCGGTAACGCTCATTCAGTCATGGAATCAGAGAATGCGTTGGACCAAGGGCTTCTACCAGGTCATCTTCAAATATGGCGGTGCTCTCCTGAAGAACATGTTCAAGGATAGATCGATGACTCTTTCACGCTATGATATGTTTATGTTCCTTGCACCATCTGTATTCTTTAATATCGCGACCCTCGCACTCTCAATATTTGCGATAGCATTGAATCTTTCTGACTTTAATGCAGCTATGGCAATGCTTCCATTTGGCGTAAAGGCAGTATTACAGGGTGCATTAAGCTATTATCTCGTCAACCTTGCTCAGGCCTTCTTTACGGTCGTGACAGAATGGGACAGGATACTGGCACCTAACAGCAAAAAAATAGGATATATGTTTACCTACCCTATTTTTATGTTTACATATATTCCTTTATCATTCTTTGCTTTATTTACAAGAGTTAAGTGGAGACCTATCAAGCACACTGTTTCTACTTCTATCGACGAAATGGAAAGACAGTATGGCCGCGGCAGGCACAAAATCGAACACGAAGAATATTAAATATGATATAATACCTAGCGTATTTAAATTTTATCAAAAGACCTAAAGGAGAATTAAAAATGGCAGTTGAAAAGACTTATATCATGCTTAAACCTGATTGCTTAAAGAGAGGCCTTATGGGTGAGGTTATCGCAAGGATAGAACGCAAGGGCTACAAACTCCTTGATGCTAAGATGATGATGCTTGATGAAGCAGTACTTCGTGAGCACTATGCTCATATCGCTGACAAGCCTTTCTTCCCTGAGATCGTTGAATACATGACATCCGGTCCTGTTTTCGCTATGATCGTTGAAGGTGAAAACGCCGTTCTTGGAATGCGTAAGATTATGGGCGCCACTAAGTTCGAAGAAGCTGAAGCCGGTACTATCCGCGGTGACTATGCTTTCTCAACAGGTGCCAACATCATCCACGGCTCAGACTCTTTAGAGAATGCTGAAATAGAGATCAAGAGATTTTTTGGTTGATCTTCAGTTCTATAAGATCCCGAAAAGATATTTTCTACCCACAAATGTCTGAGAATGACCTTTTGTGGGTATTTTATTTACTGGATCTTGTTATGCCACCCGGTCAAATGAATACCATAGGAGAAAAATTATGGATTATGCAAAAGAATCTCTCCGTCTCCACAGGGAATGGAAGGGAAAGATAGAAGTTAACTCCAGAGTAAAGGTCAAAACAAAGGATGATCTCTCTCTCGCTTACACCCCGGGTGTGGCTGAGCCTTGCCTGGAGATACAAAAAGATATAAATGAATCTTATAACTTAACAAGACGAGGCAATCTCTGCGCAGTTATCACTGACGGAAGCGCTGTTCTGGGTCTTGGAGATATAGGCCCCGAAGCCGGGATGCCTGTTATGGAAGGCAAGTGCGTCCTTTTTAAAGAATTCGGTGATGTCGACGCCTTTCCTATCTGCGTGAAAACACAGAATGTCGATGAATTCGTAAAGACTGTAGTCAACATATCAGGATCTTTTGGAGGGATAAATCTTGAAGATATATCTGCTCCCCGCTGCTTTGAGATAGAGGAAAAATTAAAAAATGCTCTTGACATACCTGTATTTCACGATGATCAGCATGGGACTGCCATCATAACTTTAGCGGGACTTGTTAATGCGCTTAAGGTAGTTAGTAAATCAAGAGAAGAAGTAAAGATCGTAACGTCCGGTTCAGGTGCCGCAGGTATAGCAATCGTCAGGCTCCTCATATCAGCCGGCTTTAAAAATATCATAATGACTGATAGTAAGGGTATAATTTATAAAGGACGTAATAATCTGAACCCTGTTAAAACCGCTATGGCTGATATAACCAATCTTTCCGGTGAAAAAGGAAACCTTAAAGATGCTCTGTCAGGAGCTGACGTATTTATCGGAATATCTGCTCCCGGGCTTCTCTCAAAGGAAATGATCAAAAGCATGAATAAGGACGCAATTATATTCGCCTGTGCCAATCCAACACCTGAGATATTTCCGAACGAAGCCAGAGCCGGCGGTGCCGCTGTAATTGCCACAGGCCGAAGTGATTTTCCTAATCAGATCAACAATGTACTGGCATTTCCCGGCATATTCAGAGGCAGCTTTGATGTGCGCGCATCCGAGATCAATGAAGAAATGAAAATGGCTGCTGCTAAAGCGCTTGCTGATCTCGTATCACCCGAAGAATTAAATGCCGAATATATAATTCCAAAAGCCTTTGATCCGCGAGTGGGTCCTGCAGTCGCCGCGGCCGTCGCTGAGGCTGCCCGCAAAAGCGGAGTTGCAAGGATATAAAAAAGAATGGCGCTTTAGTTGACCAGTAACTAAAGCGCCATTCTTTTTTATGTTATTTAAACTCTTTTTGATATTATATACCTTGGTCTTCCCTTGACCTCGTTATAGATCTTGGCAATGTAATAGCCTATTATTCCCAGACTTATCATAATTATCGATCCGATAAATCCAAGAAGAAGAATTACTGTAGTAAAACCGCTTGTTGATATTCCCATTATCTTCTGAACAAGTGAGATTATCGAAAAAATAATGGAAATAACAAGGATTATACTTCCCAATATAGTTACCAGCTGCATTGGTACGGTTGAGAAAGAACTGATATTATCTATGGCATATTTGATAAGTGACCTGGTCGACCACTTGGTCTCACCTTCAAATCTCTCAGCTACCTCATACTCAACATAAGTCGTTTTAAATCCGACCCATGATGATAATGCCCTGAAAAATGTATTTCTCTCCGGCATTGCAAGAAGTGCATCAAGCGCTTTTCTGTCCATCAGCTTGAAATCAGAAGCCCTGCTCATATCGATCTTTACCGATTTACTGATTATTGAATAGAATGCCTTCGCCGCCAGACCGTGCGCCTTGCTTTCCTCACCGCGATCGGATTTAACACCTTCTACGACTTCGTAGCCTTCCTGCCACAGCTTATACATCTCCACAAGAGTCAATGGCGGATGCTGCAGATCACAGTCGATCACAACTGCACATTCACCCTTTGCCTCTGACAATCCTGCAAATATAGCCGGTTCCTTACCAAAATTTCTTGAAAAACATACTCCCCTGATGTGGTCTCCGGCTGCCTTGCATATCTCTTCCCATGTATTATCTTTTGAACCGTCATTAACAAAGATCAGTTCATATGGGATCGAAGCATTCTCGAGGATACCTGAGATCACATTCGCGGTGTTTTCTATATTTTTTTCTTCGTTGTACGAAGGAATAACAACTGATAACATTTTCTCCTAGCCACCTTTCTGCTGAATTATACCACATGTACTTTATGTTTTTCAGCTTAGAAAGTCTATTGTTTACTTGTTCTCGTAAATATACTTATTTACCTCTATCATTTTATCACGGAGTCTTGCCGCTTCTTCGAAATTAAGCTCAGCTGCCGCTTTATGCATATTTTTCTCTATTGCAGACTTGAGTTTCTTCAATTCAGACATATTCATCGACTCCATATCCTTTTCAAGCTTCAGCGCATTCACGCTTCCGTCAGCAGCCTTGGTTATGCTTATCAGATCTCGGACTGCTTTTTGGATAGTCTGCGGCGTGATCCCATGCTCATCATTATATTCCTGCTGGATCCGGCGTCTGCGCTGCGTTTCATCAATAGCCGCACGCATAGACTTAGTTATGGTGTCGGCATACATGATCACATGTCCTTCACTGTTTCGCGCTGCACGGCCTATGGTCTGGATAAGAGATGTCTCGGTCCTTAAGAAACCTTCCTTATCCGCATCCAGTATCGCGACCAGGCTTATTTCCGGAATATCAAGCCCCTCTCGAAGAAGATTTATTCCTACAAGCACGTCAAATGCATCTAATCTCATGTCTCTTATAATTTTCTGACGTTCGAGCGTATCGATATCTGCGTGCAGATAATTTACCCGTATTCCTACTTCTTTAAGATAAACTGTAAGATCTTCTGCCATTTTTTTTGTCAGAGTCGTGACCATGATTTTGTTTTTCTTAGCTATTTCCCTGTTAATCTCGGAAATAAGATCATCTATCTGACCCTTCACCGGCCGGACATCTATCTCAGGATCCAAAAGTCCTGTTGGCCTTATTACCTGCTGAGCTCTTAAGATCTCATGTTCCTCTTCATAAACAGAAGGTGTAGCAGAAACAAACAGCATCTGACTGATCTTAGATTCAAATTCAGTAAAATTCAATGGTCTGTTATCCAGCGCCGATGGCAGTCTGAAGCCATATTCAACAAGTGTGGTCTTTCTTGACCTGTCTCCGGCGTACATGCCTCTGACCTGAGGTATCGTTATATGGGACTCATCAACGATTATAAGGAAATCCTTAGGAAAATAATCCATAAGAGTATATGGCGGAGTCCCCGGCTCAAGACCCGAAAGATGCCTTGAATAGTTTTCTATTCCTGAACAAAAACCTGTCTCCTCGAGCATCTCCATATCAAAGTTAGTTCTTTCTTCGATCCTCTGCGCCTCGATGAGTTTGTCATTTTCTTTAAAATACCTGACCCGTTCAGCCAGTTCTTCCCTTATGTTTTTTATAGCGACTGCCTGTTTCTCCTTATCTACGACATAATGGGAATTCGGGAATATTATCGTATGAGAAAGTTCTCCCTTTATATCACCTGTCAGAGAATCAAATGAAGATATCTTTTCTACCTCATCTCCAAAAAACTCTATCCTTACCGCTTCTCCTGAGGATGATGCCGGGTAGACATCGATAATATCGCCTTTGACCCTGAAGGTACCACGATGGAAATCCTCTTCATTTCTACTATACTGGATATCGATGAGCTTCCGGATCACATCATCTCTGTCTCTCTCCATTCCCGGCCTGAGTGATATCGTCAGGTTCTGATAATCTATAGGTGCACCGAGTCCGTAAATACATGAGACTGATGCTACGATGATTACGTCACTTCTCTCTGAAAGCGCTGCCGTTGCCGAATGTCTCAGTTTATCGATCTCATCATTGATCGCCGAGTCCTTGGCGATATATGTATCGGACTGCGGTACATACGCTTCCGGCTGGTAATAATCATAGTAGGAAACAAAATATTCTACAGCATTTTCCGGAAAAAACTCTTTCATTTCTCCATACAGCTGGGCAGCCAGAGTCTTATTGTGACACATAATGAGAGTCGGTTTCTGCACCTTTTCTATAATATTGGCCATAGTAAATGTTTTACCTGATCCCGTAACACCAAGGAGCGTCTCGAACTGATTCCCTTCCAGCAGGCCTTTTGAAAGCTTCTCGATCGCCTGCGGCTGATCTCCTGTCGGTTTAAAATCTGAATGTAATTTAAATTCCATGCTTACTGTCCTTTAATTCACAATAAAAATTACCGGTCTATTATAGCAGAATATTTCAGATCGCATCATGAACAGCTTCCGCAAGATCGGTGATATAAGCTGAAGCTTCAGTTATTCCGGTTTCTCTGAACTTTTTCATTATACCTGATCCGATGATGGCTCCGTCTGAAAGGCCTGCCATCTTTCGCGCCTGGTCAGCTGTAGAAATACCAAACCCCACTACACACGGTACATCAGAGACTTCTCTTATCATTTGAACAATAGACCCGATATCTGTAGTTATCTCATTTCTTACACCCGTGACTCCGAGAGATGAAACGATATATATAAATCCTTTTGCATTCGCTGCAATTTCTGTTATTCTGCCCGCCGATGTAGGTGCAATGAGGGATATCATATCCACTCCATACAGATCGGCCACAGTCTGGAATTCTTCTTTCTCCTCATATGGAACATCCGGAAGTATAACTCCGTCTATTCCCGCTTCCCTGCATCTGAAGAAGAAAGCCTCACTACCGTTGATGACCCTGCCATCGGCCTCAAGACCTTTTACTGCCCTGTATGAATAAACTACATTTGCATAAGTCATAAATACCAGAGGGATCGTCACCGGTCTTTCATTGTCGCGTCTCAGCTCCTTTACGAACTCAAATATCCTGTCAGTAGTAATACCGCCGGCAAGAGCACGCTCATTAGCCTCCTGGATCACGGGGCCCTCTGCCGTCGGATCAGAAAAAGGGATGCCCAGCTCTATCAGGTCCACACCTGCTTCAACAAGTGTATAGACCTGTTTTCTGGTCTCCTCAAGCGATGGATCCCCGCAAGTTATAAAAGAAATAAATGCCTTTTTACCGTCAAATGCCTTTCCAATATTACTCATGGATATCCTCCCCTCTGTATCTTGCAATTGCTGCGCAATCCTTATCGCCTCTTCCTGATATGTTGATAACTATTATTTTATCTTTTGACATATCAGGCGCTATCTTTATTGCATGGGCGACTGCATGTGATGATTCGATGGCCGGAATTATTCCTTCCATTTTCGACATATATTCAAATGCATTTACTGCCTCTTCATCAGTCACAGCTACATACCTGGCCCTTCCTCTGTCGTATAGGTCGGCATGCTCAGGTCCTATCCCCGGATAATCAAGACCTGCAGAAATGGAGTATACCGGCGCTATCTGTCCAAAATCATCCTGACAGAAATAAGATTTCATTCCGTGGAAGATACCCAGTCTTCCGGTCGCTATCGTTGCTGCTGTATCTGCCGTGTCTATACCGCGCCCGGCTGCTTCACAGCCTATAAGTTCGACCTCCTCGTCCTCAATGAAATGATAAAAGGCTCCTATAGCATTAGAACCTCCTCCTACACAGGCAAGGACCGCATCCGGCAGTCTTCCTTCCTTTTCAAGTATCTGTTCTTTTATCTCTCTTGAAATAACCGCCTGAAAATCTCTGACTATGGTAGGAAATGGATGTGGCCCCATGACAGAACCCAGGCAATAATGAGTATCCGAGATTCTGTTGGTCCATTCTCTCATGGCCTCTGATACGGCATCCTTAAGTGTAGCTGTTCCGCTTTCCACAGGGATGACCTCTGCCCCCAGAAGCCTCATTTTATAAACATTCAATGCCTGACGCTCCGTGTCATGTCTGCCCATGAACACGACGCACTCCATGCCCATCAGCGCTGCAGCCGTTGCTGTTGCCACTCCATGCTGTCCCGCTCCCGTTTCGGCAATAAGTCTGGTCTTTCCCATTTTTTTTGCAAGAAGCGCCTGACCCAATACATTATTTATCTTATGTGCTCCTGTATGGTTCAAGTCCTCTCTTTTCAGGTAGATCTTTGCACCGCCAAGATCCTTCGTAATTTTTTCTGCAAAGTAAAGTCTGCTTGGTCTTCCTGCGTATTCATTGAAGAGTTCGCTCAATTCCTTCTGAAATTCCGAATCATTCTTATAATGATCGTAGGCTTCCTCCAGTTCAATAACTGCATTCATAAGTGTTTCCGGCATATATTGACCGCCATGTATTCCAAAACGACCTCTGCTGTTTCTGCTAGCTTCCATTTGCTTTAAGCCTCCATATTCCCGTGACATTTGAATATATAAGGCTATTACCTTTAAATATATTCTCCAATATGCTTACTTACATAAATAACCTGATCGATCTTCGCCGGATCTTTAAAACCCTTAGACTCTACACCGCTGCTTATATCGATTCCGTACGGCTCCAGAAATACAAGTGTTTTGACCAGATCCTCCATCCGAAGCCCTCCTGCTAAAATGTATGGTCTTTTGAAGCCTTTAAGAATGGTATGATCAAACGGCCTTCCTTCCCCATATCCTGCATCCAGTACTATCATATCTGCAAGACTTCTTTCCGCATTAAACAGGACCGCCCTTGCTTCTTTTTCATTCATATCAGGACTTATCTTATAGACCTTCCAGACTTCCTTGTCCGGAACCTCCGCCTTTAAATTATCAATATATGATTCATCCTCATCACCATGCAGCTGAGCTATATCAACTACCCCAAATTTAAGGTATTCTGCCACTTCCATAAATGGTTTATTTACAAATACTCCTACCGGAGTTATACCGTCTCTCAGTCCCCTCTTCAGTTCATAAGCCTTCTGAGGGGTAACATTCCTGTGACTCTTAGGATAATCAATAATAAAACCGCAGTATTCAGGTTTTGCATTGTTCACAGCCTGTATATCTTCATCTCTGAACAGACCGCATATTTTTACTACAGGTTTGTACGAGCTGCCTCTTTCCATTGCTGATTTCCTTTCATCCGATCAAAATATTTTTACATCTTTGTATTGTAACCCAATTTTTTATCAGCTTGCCAGCTCTCTCATTTTTTTAATAAAACTTTTCTTATTTCCCGTTCTCATCATTGCTTCACCTATCAACACAGCGTCTATTCCTGCCTTACCCAGCCCCTCAACATCTTCTGGCTCTGCGATCCCTGACTCAGCTACACAAAGACTGTCTCCGTTTATGAATCTTTTCAGGTTAAGGGCATTGCCTATATCGACATTAAAGTCCTTGAGATCTCTGTTGTTTATTCCGATGATCTTGGCCCCTGTTTCATTCGCGATCCTGATCTCCTCTTCATTGTGAGTCTCGACCAGAGCATCGAGTCCAAGCATACTGCAAATGTTCAAATATCTTTTCAGATCCTCTTTTTCTGTGATAGCAGCTATAAGGAGCACGGCATCCGCACCCATGTACTTGGCCTGATATATCTGATATTCATCAACTATAAAGTCTTTCCTTATCATAGGCTTAAATATCTCATTTCTTACGCATTCGAATATCTCATCCGATCCTAAAAACCACTTCGGCTCGGTAAGGCATGATATCGCATCAGCTCCTGCATCTTCATAGGCTCTTGCAATCGATATATATGGAAACTTCTCGGCAATTATACCTTTAGACGGTGATGCCTTCTTGATTTCACATATTATAGAGAGTCCCGGTTTCGCAAGCGCCCTGTAAAATCGTCCTTTAAATTCTGTTTCTTTCTTATTTATATCCTGATTAATGACTCTGTCTTCACTTACCCTTGCAAATCTGCAAGCAGAAGCCCTCATCTTTTCCAATGAAACTTTCTTTTTATCATTTTCAACTCTTTTCCTTGCATGATCAGAAAGTTTATCTAAGATAGTTTCTGACATATGATGGCCTCCCTTCACTATTTTTCTCTGTTTAATTATTAGACAGCTTCTTTATTCTCTCCAGTTTTTCAAGCGCCCGGCCTGAATCTATCACTTCTTCCGCCAGCCTGACGCCAGCCTCTATACTGTCCGCCATTCCTCCCAGATATATACCTGCACCGGCATTAAGCAGGACCACATTTCTTCTGGCACCTTTTTCAATACCCTTGAGGATATCCATTGTTATTACGGCATTCTCTTCCGGCGTTCCTCCAACTATCTCCGACTTGTCAACGCTCATAAACCCAAAGTCCTCCGGTCTTATAGTATATCTGAGTATCTCTCCATCTTTATATTCACAGATACTAGTCGGTGAGGATATGGATATCTCATCCAGCCTGTCCTGACCGTAAACACTCATACATCGCTCGACCCCAAGATTTACAAGGACCTTCACCATAGCTTCCAGAATATCTTCACTATAAACTCCTACCAGCTCTCTTTTTGCATTTGCCGGGTTAGAAAGCGGACCTAATACATTGAATACTGTACTTATTCCGAGTTCTTTTCTTACATGGGCCACGAATTTCATGGCTGAATGATATTTAGGAGCAAAAAGGAAGCAAAATCCTTCTTCTTTCAGAAGTTTTCCGGCGGCTTCAGCTGACATATTTATATTGACTCCAAGCGCTTCCAGGCAGTCTGCCGCCCCGCTCCTGGATGACGCTGCTCTGTTTCCGTGTTTAGCTACCTTGCACCCTGCTGCTGCCATAATAAAAGCTGATGTTGTAGATATATTGAATGAATCAGATCTGTCTCCCCCGGTCCCAACTATTTCGATCACATCCATATCATGGGTAAGCTTAGCTCCGTGATCTCTCATTACCTTTGCTGATGCCGTGATCTCATCTACCGTCTCTCCCTTAACAGAAAGACCCGTAAGATATGCCGCTATCTGGACATCACTTGCCTTTCCGGACATAATTTCGTCCATAACTTCCTCAGCCTCTCCAAATGTAAGATCTTTTCCGCTGGAAATTTTTTTAATATGTTCTGCTATCATTGCTTAACCTCCTGTAAGGCTGAAAAAATTCTCCATCATCTTCCTGCCGTCCGGTGTCATTATAGACTCCGGATGGAACTGCAGACCTATGGTATCGTGAGATACATGTTCGACCGCCATTATCTCACCGTCATCTGCCGCTGCTACAGGCACGAGTTCTTTAGGAAGGCTTGCCTCCTCTGCCGCCAGAGAATGGTACCTTGCCGCATAGAAATCATTATCTATCCCTCTGAATATCTTACTTTCTCTTAGTTTTCTGACCTTTGACTGCTTGCCATGCATAAGTTCTTTTGCATATGTAATTTTCCCTCCCATGGCTTCGCATATCGCCTGATGTCCAAGACATACTCCAAGTATGGGGATCCTGCCTGTAAACTTTTTAATAAGAGATTCGCATATCCCCGCATCTGCAGGCCTCCCCGGTCCCGGAGAAAGAATGATCGCATCCGGATCCAGTTTTTCTATCTCATCCAGTGATATCATGTCATTTCTAATGACCCCGACATCCGGTCTGATCCCTGCTGCCAACTGGTACAGGTTATAAGCAAAACTATCATAATTATCAATAAGTAATATCATTTATCTGCTCTCCTTTCCCTGACTGGCTTCTATAGCCTTTACTACTGCCCTGGCTTTATTGATGCATTCTCTGTATTCATTTTCAGGTACAGAGTCATATACTATACCGGCTCCGCTTCTTACACATATTTTTCCGTCCTTTTTGTAAACAAGCCTTATTCCTATGCAGGTATCCAGATTTCCCGTGAAATCTATATAACCGATAGCTCCGCCGTAGATCCCTCTCTTCATATCTTCAAGTTCCTCAATGATCTCACAGGCTCTTATCTTCGGTGCTCCTGAAAGCGTTCCTGCCGGAAGGACTGAATCTATAGCATCGATGGCATCCTTATCCGGACTGAGTTTTCCCACAACCGTAGAACCTATATGCATGACCTGAGAAAATCTCTCAATAGCCATGTATTTACTAACTTCCACGCTTCCGGGTATTGAGATCCTTCCAAGATCATTTCTTCCGAGATCTACGAGCATGTTGTGTTCTGCTCTTTCCTTTTCGTCGGAAAGAAGTTCCTTTTCCAGTCTTTCATCCTCTTCTCTGGTCTTCCCTATCGGTCTTGTACCCGCAAGCGGGAAAGTGTGAACATATCCGTCCTTCAGCTTCACGAGCGTTTCAGGTGAAGCACCTGCGATCTCTACATCATCACTTGCAAAGTAGAACATATAGGGGGATGGATTCTGAGTCCTTAATATCCTGTATGTGTCAAACAGGGATCCATTTGCTCTGGCTGTAACCGGATTGGACAAGACTACCTGGAATATATCTCCCTCTTTTATATAGTTCTTAGCCTTATTGACCATATCTTCAAATTCGTCCTTGGAAAATTCCGGTTCCAGTTCACTTTCAAGTCTTAGCTCCGGAAAGTCTCCTTTTTCATTTTCCGCTAGAAGCGCAGCCATTTCTTTCAGCTTATCCACGCTCTTTTTATACTCTTCCTCTATACTGAAATCTTTCTCACCCATTCTGCTTATATCCATTCCGGTTATAAGATCAATCTTCTGTTTTCCTGAGTCAAATGCAATGAGTGAGTCAAAAGCCATAAGGTCAAGGTCACGGAATCCTTCTCCCTTTTTTATCCTTCTTTCAATGGATGGTTCAGCGTATTTTATATAATCATATGAAAAGTATCCCACCAGACCTCCTGTAAAAGGAGGCTGTCCCTCGATCTTAGGGGACTTATACTTTTTCAGGATCTCTCTTATTTCATCGCCCGGATGTAGAGTCTTCTTTGTTACTGTATCTGTCTTATCCTCACCTTCCAGTACTGATATCGTGACCTCATTATTTATGCACATTATCTCCATGCTTGGTTCATATCCTATAAATGAATATCTTCCCCATTCAAGTGAATCTGATGCAGATTCCAGCAGAAAAACATGCTTTGCTTTTTTTCTTGCTATTCTTACGACTTCTACCGGTGTATATCCGTCAGATAAGACCTCCATGCAGAGAGTGAGCCTCTTGTATTCATTTGTTGCTGCGATCTCCTCTGCTTCCTTTAATTCCGGAAAGACCTGACCTGGAAATAATTTATTAAGGCTCTCATTCATTGATACGACCTACCTTTCTTAAACTTAAACGGGAAAACCTATAAGATCTTTGAGGATAAAAAAAAATTCCATCCCGACAAAAATCTAGCTTTTGTCAAGGACGGAATTTTAAAGAATATTAAAATAACCCGCGGTGCCACCCTGATTCACTTCTTAAAAGTACACTTACGGCCTACTCTGATAAAAGATCATTTATAAGCCTTGTGATTAACGCTCACAACACGTCGTGAGATACTAAAAAGTATTAAATTAAGCCTGAATACTTTCTTTCATCACGCCCTCAACGGTCCATTTAATAAGCTGCGTCCCAACCCGGCTCTCACCTCCCCGGGCTCTCTGTATGTGCATTTCCTATTTTTATCTCCGTATCAACGGTTTGGGTTTAGTATTTAATTTTTATGTATATTAACACTATGAAAAAATAATGTCAATCAGTCAGCCTGGCAATAAGCTTGTTTATTTTGTTGCCGGCTGCAGTGAATTTAAGTTCATATTCAGTAGGAACATTTTTCATCATATGATCTTCATCTGCATAAAGATCATGAGTAAGGTACAGAAGCTCCCATCCCGGCTGGTCATTTACTGACTCAGCGGAAAAATCAAAAAGGTCCCTGTTGTCCGTCTTAAACTCGACTATACCTCCCGGTCTTAATATTTTTTCATATGCAGATAAAAATCTGTCGGAAGTAAGCCTTCTTTTTGCATGACGGTCCTTAGGCCATGGGTCCGAGAAGTTAAGATATATCATGTCTACTTCTCCCTGTCCAAATGCATCAGTTATATCTGTCGCATCCATTCTTATAAGCCTTAAATTAGGCAGGTCTAGTTCTTCCTGTTTTTTTAAAAGTTTAAGCAGAACAGATGAATACTTTTCAATTCCGAGATAATTAATATCAGGATTAAGTCCGGCAAGAGTCGTTATAAATCTTCCTTTTCCGGATCCTATCTCTATATGCAGAGGATTTTCATTTTTAAATACATTGCTTTTCCATTTTTCCTTCTTAAGCATATCTTCTGTGAAAACATACTCACTTTCGATCATTTTCTCTCTTGCACCCGGTATATTTCTTAATCTCATATCTCTTCCTGTCTAAAATCTAAAATTTTTCAAATGAAAATATCTGACCGATTATAGCCTAAAGCCTTTAAAAAAGCAACTTTCTTACATTTACTAAATGTCAAATGTGCGATATACTAAACTTCAGTTTTACATTCAGTATTAAGCTAAAATGGGAAGTAATTCATATGCACAATAAAAGAAATAACTTAAAAAGATTTTTTGCAGGTATTATTGCCTTATCTTCCGCTCTTACTATGTCAGTTTTAAGCTTTGATAAGGTCTTTGCGGAAAATTATACCCCTACACAATATAAGCTCTATGATCCTGATGACGACCAGAGAGAAACAAGAGCAACTTATAACTACACTGATAAGAATAAGTCAGAGACCACAAGTCCTGCCAGTGGGACCAGATCTTCCGAAACTGTGCCGTCGGCTGAGACTTCTTCGTCAACAGCTGCTGATACCACTCCTGCGCCTTCTTCTGCTGCCGCCAGCTCTAACAACAATTCCAATACCGGCGGATCTGCCGCACTTGCCGATGTAGAATGGCCCGAAGCTCCCGCATTAGTTTCAAAACAAGCTATACTTATGGATGCTGATACGGGAGCTATCCTTTATGAAAAAGATGCCTACAAACGTAATTATCCTGCATCAACTACCAAGATACTTACCGGCCTTTTAGTTGTCAGAAATACAGCTCTTTCCGAGACAGTAACATTTTCAAAAAAAGCTGCTGATTCCGTTGAGGATGGTGACGCCAGTCTTGGAATGAAGGAGGGAGAGAAACTTTCTGTAGAACAGGCTCTGTCCGGACTCCTGCTTTATTCAGCCAATGAGATAGCCTACGGCCTTGCCGAACATGTATCAGGCTCTCTGGATGCATTTGTTGAAAAAATGAATGATGAAGCAAAGAAAGCCGGTGCTCTGGATACTCATTTTACAAATGCAAGCGGACTCTATAACGCCAATCATTATTCAACTCCTTATGACATGGCGCTTATAGCAAGGACTTGTTTCAATAATCCAACATTTTTACAGATAGATTCCAGAGAAACATATACTATTCCGGCAACCAACCTGACAAATGAACCTCGCAGCTTTACCAACCGAAATAAACTGCTTCCCGGATTAATGTATGGATACACCTACTGTGTTGGCGGAAAAACGGGCTATCTTCCTGAAGGCGGATATACTTATGTCTCTTATGCCGAAAAAGACGGAAACAGGCTTATAGCAGTCTGCTTTGACTCCACGGAAGATGACCGGTTTGCGGATGCCGAAAAGCTTTTTACCTGGGGCTATAAAAATTTCAGCAAGGTCTCACTTTCAAGATCGACTATAACATCTCCTTATTCCGCAGATTCCTACCTTAATCCTCCAAGATTTACTTCGAACGGATTATCAAGAACATTTGATGCATCTTTCGTTACTCTGCCTAATAATGCTGACTTGAGTGATGTAAAGATCTCCAGAGATGAGAAACACACAAGAGCTGTTTCTTCAACGGGCGTTAATATTCCGGTCTTATTCACATACGGAACGCACACTGTTGGTACCGCTTCTCTTGCCTATACGACCTCCGATTCGATCTCCGGACTCAGCAGCCTGCTTCCTCTCGAAAAGGCTGATACAGGAGGAGTACACTATAAAGTCCATAAGGCGCTGCCTGTCGACCTTAGGATACTTATCACGATCGGTATTATAGGCCTTATTGCGTTTCTGATAATTTCAGCCAGGAAAAAACGTGAAGCTCATGAAGAGGAAATGAGGAAAAAACGTGAGAGACGAAAAAGGACATAATTAAACATTACAAAATAAAAAACTGCTGTGAGCATATACTTGCTTACAGCAGTTTTTTATGATCCGGCAGTAATTATTTTTTATCCTTTCTCGTATAAGTGATGTATCTGTAGGATACGTCACCATTTATCTCCGCTACGATATCAGCCTCCCACTCTTCTGCCATGAACTCAGGGAAAAAAGTATCTCCTTCAACGTCAAGATCGATTTCCGTTATATACATTTTATCCACGATGTCCATAGCCTTTTTATATATCTGTTCTCCGCCCGAAAAATAGATATCTTTCTCCGGTGCTATCTTTTCAGCTAATGCCAAAGCTTCATCGATATTATTAACAGTATAACAATTTTCCGCACTAAAGCTTTTGCTTGTTGATACCACTATCGTGATCCTTCCCGGAAGGGGGTACCCTATTTCTTCATAAGATATTCGCCCCATAATGATAATATTTCCGGTGGTCAATTTTCTGAATCTTGTCTGCTCTCCTGGTATATTCCATGGAATACGCCCCCTGCTTCCTATAACTCTTCCTTTTGCAAATGCGGCTATCAATCCGATCATATTCTTACCTTTTCCTCAATTTAACTATTATGGCATAAACTATCAGGATCCCTGCAATCGCCCCTGCCGAATCTATAAGTACATCAAGCGCCTGACCTGATCGTCCAGGTACAAAAAGCTGGTGGATCTCATCTGTAACAGCATAGGCTGCTGCCAATATCCAGGCCCATATAACGGCATTTTTCATTTTTTTAAAAAATGTACTGAGGAATCCCATAAACAAAATTCCCAGAATAAAATATTCTCCGCCATGAGATATCTTTCTTATCGGGTAGGTCAGTGTTTCCAGCCTTTGAACTTTTTCTGCAGTCGGCAGACTGTCATAATCTCTTATAAAAATCTTTAACACTGCTGAACCTGCAGTGTCGGAATCTCCCGTAGATACCGTCCCGGTTCTCGATGAAAACCAGAAGATCAGGGACATCCAAAAGATCAACAATATTAAAAATACGATCCTTCTTTTATTTGACAGCATGATCCCCCTTACAATTCCGCTGAATCCAAAATAATAGTAAACGGTCCGTCATTTGTGAGTGAGACCTTCATATCCGCTCCAAATTCACCACGTTCAACATGAATCTCCTGCGCACACTTTTCCAGTATGTATTCATAGAGTCTTTCAGCATGATCAGGAGCACCTGCTTTGATAAATGACGGTCTGTTGCCTTTCTTACAATCGGCATACAAGGTAAACTGAGAAATAAGCAGCAGTTCTCCTCCGACCGTTTTCAGGTCAAGATTAGTTTTTCCGTTTTCATCTTCGAAAATTCTTAATCCTACCATCTTCCTGATCATTTTGTCACAGATCTTGATGGTGTCATCATTCTCCACACCAATTAAAACACAGAAACCTTTACTGATCTTTCCGATCACCGTGTCTTCAACTGCTACATTTGCCTCCGTTACTCTCTGTATTACAAATCTCATTATTTTTCATCCTTTTCATCAAATACGACTACTACGAAAAAACCTCGTTTCGTATCCTTTATTTCCTTTACCGTTCCCTCTCTTGAGATCAGCCTTTCCTGCTTAGGATAATTTCCGGACATCGCTACCGCAGGTTCTATCGTATAGTAATAGCTTCCGGGCAGCTTTCCTTCGGTCACCTCTACCCTGTCGCCTACTTCTACCAGTCCCGGACGTGACATTGTAAACTCCATTTCTCTCATAGCCTTATCCTCCTCTGTCTTAAAGATTGATCTTGTCTATCCCCTTGTCCTGATAATCTATCAGTCTCTTGCGCAGCCTTCTGTTTACATCAAGCTCAAGGTCCGGATCCTCTTTTACCAGCTGTTTTGCCATATTGACAGACTGAGTAAGCAGCTTCATATCTCTGCCGGGATCTGCCATGCTGAATTCCATATCTCCCGACTGCCTGGCTCCGAAAAAGTCTCCCGGTCCCCTGAGTTCAAGGTCTTTTTCAGCAATAATGAAGCCATCATTTGTTCCTGAAATAATATCCAGGCGCTTTTTGGCAGCCTCGGATCCCGAATCTGAAACAAACAGACAATAAGATTCTTCTCTGCCCCGTCCTACACGCCCTCTGAGCTGATGTAATTGAGACAGCCCGAATCTTTCCGCATTTTCTATCATCATAACGGTCGCATTGGGTACATTTACTCCTACCTCCACCACCGTTGTAGAAACAAGGACATTGATCTCATTTTTAAGGAATTTATCAATAATGTCTCTTTTTTCTTCTGCCTTCAGCTTTCCATGAAGCATGCCTACTTTTATATCTTTACCCAGTTCTTTTGCCAGAGATGCCGCATAATCCGTTACATTTTCTATCTTGATCTCTTCACTGGATTCTACCATGGGACATATCACATATGCCTGATTTCCTGCAGCTACCTTGCTGCGGATGAAATTATAGGCATTAGGCCTGTAGCTTGAATCGACCACTGCATTTTTTATCGACTTACGCCCTGCAGGCAGCTGGTCCATAACCGAGATGTCAAGGTCTCCGTAAAGTATCCAAGCCAGTGTCCTTGGAATTGGAGTTGCACTCATTACAAGAATATTAGGATTATCATCTTCCGACTTATCCTTTAGAGCTTTACGCTGACCGACGCCGAATCTGTGCTGCTCATCGGTTATGACTAAACCAAGATCTTTAAATTTCACTTTTTCCTGGATCACTGCATGTGTTCCCACTATTATATCGATCTCGCCTTTTTCTAGGGCCTCATATAATTCTTTTTTCTCCCTGGCTTTAACTGATCCAGTAAGCAATCCGGCTCTTATATCAAGTCCATGCTCATCGATAAGGCCTGCTATCTCATTATATTCCTGAATGGCTAAAACCTCTGTCGGCGCCATTAATGCAGCCTGATATCCATTGAGGACCGTATTGAATAAAGCCAGTATTGCAACTATCGTCTTGCCCGAACCTACATCTCCCTGAAGCAGTCGATTCATTGGCGCTGCGGACTCCATATCTTTTATCATATCATTCCATGCTTTATTCTGAGCGTCTGTCAGCTTAAACTTAAGTCTTTCCTTAAGTTCGGATATGGCCGGATGCTCTCCATATCTAAATCTGGTCTTGAGATTTACATTATCATTCTTCCTCAGAAGCACGGACATAGAAAACAGGAAAAACTCATCAAATGTAAGTCTCTTGACCGCTTCCTTAACTTTATCCATACTCTCCGGAAAATGAATATTTTTAATAGCTGAATACAGATCCGTTAATCCCGCTTTTTCCCTTATGTGCGCAGGCATAAAATCTTTTTTCTGTTCCTTTTCACCGTCAAAAGCCTGTTCCACTGCAGACCTGACAGCTTTCTGAGTAAGGCCTTTTGTCAGATGGTAAACAGGCAGCATCTTTCCTTCCAGTTCCGCATATTCATCAGATCTGAAAAACTTAGCCTGATCCAGAGAAAGTTCTCCTCCTTTGTTTACCGCCAGATATCCTCTGAATACATACCTTGAGCCCAAGGGCAGACTCTTCCCTATATATGGCATGTTGAACCATTTACATTTTAAAAAGCGACCTTCAATATCCCTTATAAGGATAGCAGCTACTGAATATTTGCCTGCCCTGTAGATACCTGGCTTTTTAGTCACCACTCCATCTATCGCGATCACTCTGCCTGTATCTGACTGTTTTAATTCTTTAATTAAAAAAGGCCTTTCATATACCTCATAGTCTCTGGGATAAAACTCCAGAAGATCTACTGTGTCGTATATGGAAAGCCTTTCAAAAAGCGCCGCCTTTTTATCGCCGACGCCCTTTAATTCTTTTATATTCATAAAAATTATTCCACCGAAACAATGTAATAGTATACAGGCTGTCCACCATTTTGAAGTTCGATCTCAAAATCAGGATACTTCTCAGTTACTTCAGCTGCAATAGCCTCTGCATCTGCCTCTGTTACATCTGTGCCATAGTAGATACTGATAAGCTCAGACTCATCTGTGACCATAGATTCCAGCATTTCCATAACAGAATCTTTGATATTCTCTGCGACCGCAGAAAGTCCTTTATCAGTAATCGCGATATAATTGCCTTTCTTTACCTCTCTGCCGTCTATAGTAGTATCTCTGACAGCGTAGGTCACCTGGCCTGATCTGACATAGTTGATCGCATCCGCCATGTTTTCTTCATTTACTTCCGGTTCGGCGGTTGGATCAAATGCCACAACTGCTGCTACACCCTGAGGAATAGTCTTGGATGGGATAACTATTATCTTTTTCCCTTCGATCAGGTCTGCAGCCTGATTCGCCGCTAAGATGATATTGCTGTTGTTCGGCAAAACAAAAATATTCTTAGCATTTATCTTCTCAGCTGCATCTAAAATATCACTTGTTGAAGGGTTCATAGTCTGTCCGCCTTCAATGACCCCATCAGCGCCCATATCACGGAAAATACCCGCAATACCTTCTCCCGGTGCTACAGCAAGAAATGCTGTTTCCTTGGCCGGCTCTTCTTTTTTAACTGTTTCGGCTGCTTCATAAGCGTTGATTTCGGAATCCGTAACAAGCTTGTTTTCATGCTCCTCACGCATGTTGTCGACCTTCATGCGAGTAAGCTGACCATATGTGAGACCGCGCTCAAAGACAGTTCCAGGATGATTAGTGTGTACATGGACCTTCACGATATCATCAAGAGCTACGCACACTATTGAATCGCCCATCTCTGTCAGGAATTCCTTGAATTCCATTTCATCCGTCTCTGTAAATGCATTATCAAGCTTGATAATAAACTCTGTACAGTAACCGAACTTGATCTCAACATCTTCAGCCTGGGCTCCCTTTTCATCCTGAGCCTCTCCTGTGTAGATATTAGCTTTTCCTTCAACTTCAAAGTCGCTTACTTTTCCGGTAAGCGCATCCATAAATCCGTGAAGTACGCATACAAGTCCCTGACCGCCTGAGTCAACGACTCCGGCTTCTTTTAAGACCGGAAGCATATCCGGTGTTTTGGAAAGAACATATTCAGCATGTTTAATGATCAGCTCCAGTGCTGTTTCAATATCATCAGTTTTAGAAGCTAATTCTCTGGATATCTCTGCAATTCCTTTTGCTACTGTTAATATAGTTCCCTCTTTAGGCTTCATAACAGCTTTATACGCCGTCTCAGAAGCTCTCTGTGTAGCTTTGGCAATTAATGCCACATCTATAGTTTCATGCTCCCCTACTTCTTTTAAGAAACCTCTGCAGAGCTGTGAGAATATAACTCCTGAGTTACCTCTTGCGCCTCTAAGCGATCCGCTCGAAATAGCCTTGGCTATCCCCGCCATAGTAGGCTCCTGAATTTTCTCAAGTTCATCTGCAGCTGACATAACTGTTAAAGTCATGTTGGTTCCTGTATCTCCATCCGGTACGGGAAAAACATTTAAATCATTGATTCGCTCTTTCTGAGATTCAAGCTTTCTGGCTCCCGCAAGGAACATTTTCCTTACCATTTCGGCATTGATTGTGTTCATTGCCATTTATCCTCCATTCATTGTCAGTCAATAACCCTGACACCTTCTACAAAAACGTTAACCTTCTTTATTTCTAAACCAGTAAATTCAGAAACCTTATATTTAATGCTCTCAATAAGATTATCAGATACTGTCATAATGCTTACTCCGTAAGCAACGATCACATGAAAATCGATAGTGATCTTGTTTTCTTCATCTATAGAAACCTTTACACCTCTTGTCAGACTTGTCCCTTTAAGAAGCTTTACCAAGCCGTCTTTCATACTGACCGCTGCCATACCTACGATGCCAAAGCACTCAAGTGCCGTTGAACCTGCATACTGGGCAATGACTTCCGGTGAAATGGATATAGCGCCGAGCTTACTTTTTATCCTGCCTTGCATCAGCAATCCTCCTAAATAAAATTTGTAATATTATACTATCTATGGCTTCTTCTTTCAAGAAATCTGCATAATTGTGTCAGTTTGATTATTGCATACCGTTCTAATGATACTTCATATTGGAGTAAAATACACTTAAAAAAGTATAAACAATTCCGACCCTGATTTTGAGCAAAAAAAAAGGATGCATAAGCATCCTGAAATTTTATGCACGTTCAACTTTTCCTGAACGAAGGCAGGAAGTACATACATACATCCTCTTTGTCTGACCATTAACCTGTTTAACTTTTACAGACTTAATGTTTGGCTTCCAAACTTTGTTGGATCTTCTATGTGAATGACTCACAGCATTACCAAAATGAACGCTTTTGCCACAAACTGCACATTTTGCCATTCTTAAAGCACCTCCTTACACATCGTTTTGCTTAATCACATGAAAACGATTATAACAGACGGTTTTTAGTTTGGCAAGAAAAAATATAGGAGAATTTCAATATTTTTATGTATATTATTTCCTGCTTCCCAAAGTAACTTCCGTTGTCTTCTGAACATACTTATTTCCTTCAATATGGTAATAACCTATTTTTACGGTCTCACCTGATTTATAATATTTAAGCGTGTTCTGAAGGTTAGTAAGTGTCGTTACAGACTTGTTGTCAAATGTCGTAATAACGTCATAAGCAGAAAGTCCTGCCTTTTCCGCAGGAGATCCCTCTTCTACTGTACGGAGGAGCAGACCTGTAGGATAACCATACTGTTTGCTCATTTCACTTGTTATATCAACACCTGCTATTCCAAGATACGCAGCCTTATCTCCTGAGACCTCGTTTCTGGTCTTCTGGTTCATAAGTGAATTTATAAGGTCTTTTACTTTGGCAATAGGAATTGAATAAGCCATGTTCTCTACACCACTGGATCCGTCTTTGGCAAAATTGATACCGATCACCTGTCCCTGGGAGTTGATAAGCGCACCACCTGAGTTTCCTGAATTGATAGCCGCATCAGTCATTATAAGTCCTGTGTATTGAACGTTATTGACACTTATGGAACGGTTGACCGCACTCACATAACCGACTGTTACTGACTGTCCCTCACCCCTTGCGTTACCGATGGCTACTACCTGCTGGCCTACTGTGGCAGCGTTCTCATTGTCATTAAGCTGTGCAACTGCGATCTTGCTCATTGTATCATCTGATATATCGGAAAGCTTTATAGCAACCACTGCCACATCTTCATTGGCATTTGATCCTTTGATCGCCGCTGACACAGTTTTTCCATCTATAAACTCACACTGAAGCTTCTCGGTAGATTCAACAACATGGGCATTGGTCAATACTAAAAGTTCTTTGTCGTTTTTCCCTACGATAATACCCGTTCCGCTGGTATTTGCCTCATATGTCTGATTTCCGTATCCTGATGTTCTTACTCTCTCAGTACCATTGAGTTTTACCATTGCAGGCATGACTGAGTTGGCAATTGCTGTTACATCCATTCCGCCGGCCGTTTTAGCAGCTGTCGTGGATGATACGGCTGATGCCTTCACCGTATTTGTTGTAGCGATCTTACGATTAGAACCTGTCGCTTTATTTCCCGCATATGAGACTCCTGTGAATACAAGACCCGCTATAAGTCCAAAAGCTGCTGCACTTCCAAATATACGCCCCCACTTTGACTTCTTCTTAGGATCTTCTGCATCTCCAGATCCTGCATTTTTACTTTCCTCAGTGTTCATTTCCGTCTGAGTCTTCACATCTTCATCCTTCTCTGTATTATTTATTTCGTTTTCAAACATATATTATCCCCCTTTAAAAGATGATATTTCATAAAAAAAGATATGTGTATACATTCTTAAGTACACACATATCTTAAAAATCCAATGTGAATATATTGTGTAATCCTTATAAAATAAAGCTTAAAAAGCCTGAATTATTCGGATATTCCCGCTTCATTCAAAATAAGCGATCTCAATTCTTCTATCTGTTCTCCTGCCTCTGCAAATGAACTTCCCTTTACTCCCATGTAAAACTTGATTTTCGGTTCTGTTCCGGATGGTCTGGCACAGCACCAGGCATCATTATCAAGAGCAAAATAAAGCACATTTGAGGATGGCAGACCTGTGGATCCAGTCTCTCCTGTTCTCATATTGAAACTTCTGTCGTTTTTATAGTCTCTTATCTCCAATACTTCCCATCTGCCAAGTCTAGCAGGAGGATTGCTTCTGAGTTTTTCCATAACTGCCCGGATCTGCTTAGCGCCTTCAGCGCCTTTCATGGTTACAGATCTCTGATCTTCCCTGTAATAGCCGTATTTTTCAAATATATTCTTCATCTGACGGCAAAGAGTGATCCCCTTTTCCTTATAATAAGCTGCCGCTTCACAAAGAGCCATTACTGATACGGGAGCATCCTTGTCTCTAGCGTGAGTTCCTACGAGGCAGCCATAGCTTTCTTCAAAACCAAATTCATAAAAACGATCTTTTTTCTGCTCGAAAAACTTGATCTGCTCACCTATATACTTAAATCCGGTAAGTACCTCTATACATTCAAGATTATATTCAGCTGCAACAGCCTTAGCCATGTTGGTGGAGACAATGGTCGTCACGAGCGCTCCCTGCAGCCCGCTCTCTTCTGTTATAGCCGCTCCTTTTTCATGAAGTATTCCCTTCTCACGTCTTCTTGAGAGGATATATTCGGCGATGATCATAGCCGACATATTTCCGGTAAAAGGTATGTACTCACCTGTCTCTTCATCCTTGGCATAAATTCCCAGTCTGTCCGCGTCGGGATCCGTTGCAAGTATTATATCCGCATCTTTTTCTCTGGCAAGTTTAAGTGCGAGAGTAAACGCCTTTGGATCTTCGGGATTAGGATATTCAAGGGTCGTAAAATCAGGATCCGGATCTTCCTGTTCCTTAACGACATAAACATTTTTAAAACCTAATTCATTTAGAACGCGGCGGACCGGGACATTTCCCGTGCCGTTAAAAGGTGTGTAGACGATCTTAAAATTCTCCGCCATTCTGGTGATAGCACCATCATCGATACTCACTTTTCTAAGTGCGTCAATGTATCTGTCATCCATTTCATAACCGATCACATGATACAGGTCCTTAATTCTGGCTTCGCCCTCCGGCATAGTCATAACATCGTTAAAATCTGTTACTTTATTGACCTCTGCGATGATATCGTGATCGATAGGTGCTGTTATCTGAGCTCCATCCTCCCAGTATACCTTATACCCATTGTATTCCGGCGGATTGTGACTTGCGGTAATTACTATGCCTGCAATAGCTCCGAGTTCCCTGACAGCAAATGAGAGCTCCGGTGTAGGTGTAAGTGTTGAAAAAATATAAGACCTGATACCATTGGCATTAAGGCATGACGCTGCTTCATGGGCCAGCTGGGCTGACTGTCTTCTTGAATCGTAAGCGATAGCGACGCCCCTGTCGGCACCGCCTTTCTTGTTGATAAAATTAGACAGCCCCTGTGTTGCCTTTCTTATCGTGTAAATGTTGATCCTGTTAGTCCCCATACCGAGCACGCCTCTGAGACCGCCGGTTCCAAATTCAAGATCCTTATAAAAACGATCTTCTATTTCAGCCTCATTTCCCTCTATCGCACGAAGCTCCGCTTTATCCTCTTCCGCAAAATAGGGGTTTGCCAGCCACTCTTTATATTTTTCCATATATTCACTCATATCTGTCTCCGTTTAGAAATCAAAATAAAAACATAGCATCTCCAAAACTGAAAAATCTGTATTTCTCCTCTACTGCAGTTTTGTAGGCATTTAAAACATTTTCTCTTCCGGCCAGGGCCGATACCAGCATGATCAGCGTTGATTCAGGCAGATGAAAGTTAGTTATCAAGCCATCTATGACCTTAAATCTGTAGCCGGGGTATATAAAAATAGATGTGTCAGAACTTCCTGCTATCACTCTGCCTGTTTCATCAGACGCACTTTCCAGTGTTCTCGTGGAAGTCGTTCCGACAGAAATTATTCTGCCTCCATTTGCTTTACACGCATTTATCATATTGGCAGCTTCCCTGCTCACTATATAGTGCTCCGAATGCATCTTATGCTCCAGAATATTATCGGCCTTAACAGGTCGGAACGTACCCAGTCCGACATGGAGCGTAACTCTTGCTATATTTATGCCCTTATCCTGAATAGCTTTCAACAGTTCATTCGTAAAATGCAGGCCTGCTGTAGGTGCTGCCGCTGATCCTTCATACTTTGCATACACGGTCTGATATCTGTTCTTATCCTCAAGCTTATGCGTAATATATGGAGGAAGCGGCATCTGGCCAAGTCTGTCTAAGACCTCTTCGAATATCCCTTCATATTCAAAGCGTACCAGCCTGTTTCCATCTTCTTTAACTTCAATTATATCTGCTGTGAGCTCGCCGCCGCCAAACTCGATACGGTCACCTAGACGCGCTTTTTTACCCGGTCTTGCGAGAGCTTCCCATATATCCTGTCTGTCTTCCAGTCTTTTAAGAAGGAGAAGTTCAACGACTCCCCCTGTGTTTTCTCTGTTTCCGATAAGTCGTGCAGGAATTACTTTTGTGTCATTTATAACAAGGCAATCTCCGGCTTTTAAATAATCGATGATCTCCCTGAATACATGATGTTCTATTTCCCCTGTCTTTCTGTTAAGCATCATCAGTCTTGACGAAGACCTGTCTGACAGGGGATCCTGCGCGATCAATTCCTCCGGCAGTTCATAAAAATAATCATGTACACTTAAGATCTTGTCATCACTCATTTTAACAAATAATTCCTTTTTTAATTTTTCCAATATTATATTACTGACGGAGTTCGTATCCAGCTTCCTTAAGGTCTGCAAAGATCTTATCCATAACAGGATTGACATCCTCATCAGTAAGAGTTCTGTCACAAGCCCTGAACGAAATACTATATGCAACTGACTTAAAGCCTTCCTCGATCTGGTCTCCTTCATATACATCGAATAACTTGTATGATTCCACGAGCTTTCCGCCTCGTTTTTCGATTATATCCTCTATCCTGCCTACAGGCACTTCCTTAGGCATTACCAGACTGATATCTCTTGATACAACAGGGAAATTAGCAATTCCCGTATACTTGATCTCAAGAGATACATGCTCCATTACTGTTGGAAGATCAACGGCTGCTATGTATATTCTCTCTCCTAAGTTATATCTTGATGCAACTTCCGGATGAACCTCTCCCAGCCACGCAAGAGTCTGCCCCTTGTAAGATATCTCTGCCTGACGTCCCGGGTGTAAGAAAGGGTACCTTCCCGTATTCTCGTATTCACGCTTTCCAGTAATACCAAGTTTTTCAAAGAATACCTCTACTGCGCCTTTAAGCGTGAAGAAATCCCCCTTCCCATAGAAACCAAGTGTAAACTCTGTTCTTTCGTCCGGAAGTTTTTCAGGATCCTCATCAGGAATATAAACTTTAGCAAGCTCATAAAGTTTAACCGCACCATTTCTTCTGTTGAAATTATTGGAAAGTGATGTAAGCATTCCATTGACCGGCAGTGTTCTCATAATTGAAAAATCTTCTCCCAGAGGATTGGAGATCACTACTGTCTTTCTTTCTTTTGCATCCGGCGCAAGGGAGAGCTTATCAAATACCTTTGGGCTCTCAAATGAATATGTAAGAGCCTGTGAATATCCGAGAGCCTCTGCAATATCCATGGCACGAGCTTTTATCTCTTCATCAAAAGATATTCCTCCTACTCTGCTTGCAATGCCCGTTCCCTTAGGAAGGCTCACAGGTATCCTGTCATAGCCGTAGAATCTTGCTGCTTCTTCAGCGATATCTGCATTTCTGATCAGATCCTGTCTGAAGCTGGGGATGATCAGTTCTCCTCTTGCCTGGTCATATTCGATGCCAAGCGGTTTGAAGTAACCAAGCATCTCCTCTGCGGATATATCAGTCCCAAGAAGTCTGTTGATCTTCTCCTGCTCAAACTTGATCTCTTTTTTTACGACCGGTTCAGGATATATATCTACTGCTCCGCCGACTACTTCACCGGCGCCAAGTTCTTCAACAAGAGCACACGCTCTGTTTATTGCTTCAAGCGCAAGTTCAGGATCCAGTCCCTTCTCAAATTTACCTGAAGCATCTGTCCTAAGAGACAATCTCTTAGCCGCTTTACGTATATTTGTACCGTTAAATGTCGCTGATTCGAAGACAAGCGTCCTAACATCATCCGTGATCTTGGAATTATTTCCGCCCATGATGCCTGCAATGCCTATAGCCTTCTCATCATCGCATATCATAAGCATTTCGGAATCAAGCTTTCTTTCCACTTCATCAAGAGTAACGAATGTTTCGCCTTCCTTTGCCCTTCTGACTATAATTTTTCTTCCTGCTATCGTATCATAGTCAAATGCATGCATAGGCTGACCGTACTCTTCCATAACGTAGTTAGTGATATCAACTACGTTATTAATAGGCCTGATTCCGCTCGCCCTTAATCTCTCCTGCATCCATGCCGGTGAAGGTCCTGTCTTCACATTCTTTACAACCCTTGCTGTGTAACGTGAGCAAAGATCCGGATCTTTTACCTCAACACTGATATAGTCTGAAGCTTTTTCGCTGTTTCCTGTCTCTTTGACCTCAGGAATTTTTAATTCACAGCCAAATGTCGCAGCCGCCTCTCTCGCAATACCAATTACGCTATAACAGTCTACACGATTGTTCGTAACTTCATATTCAAAGATAGTGTCATCAAGTCCAAGAGCCTTTACAGCATCATCACCCGGTCTTACAGTTCCTTCCGGGAAAATATAAATACCGTCCTCCGGTGCGTCCGGAAACAGTTCTGCCTTAACTCCAAGCTCTTCAAGCGCACACATCATACCATATGACTCAACACCTCTGAGTCTTCCTTTTTTGATCCTGATCCCGTGCTCCGGAGGGATCTCGCCGGAATGACCTCCTGCTACCTTTCCTCCGTCTAATACCGCAGGAACGAGCTGTCCTGAACTTCCCACCTTTATATTGGATGCTCCCGTCACGATCTGAACAGGTTCATCAGCACCGATATCAAGCTGGCATACTACGAGTTTATCCGCATCAGGATGCTTATCAACTTTAAGTACCTCAGCGACAACTATCTTCTCAAGATTTTTATCCAATACCTCAAATCCCTCGACCTTAGTTCCGGAGAGAGTCATTGCATCTCTGTATTCCTGATCGCCTACATTTGAGATCCCCGGCACAAGGGATCTTATCCATTTCATAGATGTTTTCATTTATTTACTACCTCTCACACTTGGTTTATTTACGATATGAACAAAATCAGAATTGCCTTAAGAATCTGATATCATTTTCATAAAGAAGACGCATATCATCAATCTCATATTTCAGAAGTGCGATTCTCTCTAATCCTATGCCAAATGCAAAACCGGAGTATTTCTCAGTATCCACTCCACATCTCTCAAGGACTTTAGGATGTATCATTCCACAGCCAAGGATCTCGATCCAGCCCTCTCCCTTACACATGCGGCATCCTTTGCCTCCGCATTTGAAGCAGGTAACGTCCATCTCGGCACTAGGCTCTGTGAACGGGAAATGGTGGGGCCTGAACTTGACTTTTATATCTTCTCCAAAAAGACGCTTGGCAAATTCTGCAAGGGTTCCTTTCAAGTCGGCAAATGTAATACCCTCATCTATGACCATACCCTCGATCTGGTGAAAGCATGGTGAATGTGTTGCATCTACCTCATCTGCTCTGAAGACCCTGCCCGGTGCGATCATACGTATAGGGATATGCCCCTTTTCCATTTCACGAACCTGCACAGGAGAAGTCTGTGTACGAAGAACTATCTTGTCATTGATATAAAATGTATCCTGCTCATCTTTAGCAGGATGTCCGTCAGGAATGTTGAGAGCTTCGAAATTATAATAGTCATACTCTACTTCCGGTCCATGAACGACCTCATATCCCATACCGATAAAGATCTTTTCTACCTCTTCCAGTGCGACCCTGTTAGGATGTCTGTGTCCAAGTTCTGTTTTATCGGCCGGCAGCGTTACATCGATGGATTCACTTTCGATCTTTAATTCAAGCATCCTGGCGTTGATCTCTTCTGCTGCATCTTTCAGGTGCTTTTCGATCAATGCTTTTGCTTCATTTACGATCTTGCCCACCTCGGCACGCTCTTCCGGAGCTACATTTTTCATGTTCTTAAGCAGACTTGTAAGTTCTCCCTTCTTACCCAGTGCTGATACCCTGATATCATTAAGGATCTCAGGCAGTTCGGCCTGCTTTATCTGCTCAATAATTCTATCGGTTAATTTCTTCAGTTCTTCTTTCATTTATCTTCTCCAAATAAAGCATTTTTTATAACTGCTATTGTACTAAAATTTATAAGGAATGAGCAATAATATAATCTTCTTTTGCCCTCTCCAGTTTTTCATCCGTCGATAATTTCAGTCTGGAGATCTCATCCATTTCTTTTTTTCTGATGAAATCTATTTCTTCTTTAATATCCTCAAACTCCAGATTAGTATAATTTACGCCCGGCGCTGTACCAGAAAGCTGTCTGGCTCTCAATGCCATCATTCTGGACTCTTCAAACTGTCCTTCTTCATAGGCCTTTTCGAAATATTCGGCAGCCTCTTCGTATCGAAACAGTCGTGCCTTGCATACGCCTATACCGTGCACGACCTTGGCATAGAAGCTTTCCGGCAATATATCTTCTCTGTTTTCAAGATCTATATCATTTAAAAGGTTCAGAGCATTGCTGATGCACCCGTTCTTGATATAGGCTGCTGCAACAGAAAATTTTCTGAGGGACGGATTGGCAGTTTCTATACTGTCGATGACGGGCTCGATTATCTTTATTTCCTCATTGCTGTAATAATCTACTTCTTTGAATAGTGTCAAAAGCATAAGACCAAGTCCGGCATCTTTTTCGACAAGGTTTTTCATTTTCTGAGCCAGATCTTCATTTCCTAACTCGACCTCCAGAAACTTGATAAAATCGGCATTAATAAAATCCTTTTTTATCAGATATATATTGTTATATAAATAATGTACCAGCTCTTCCGCCGTATATATACTTCTTCCTGTATCAGGGAATATATATGGGCTCATTGCTCTGTGGCTTCCGGACAGTATTATTCCCTTTGTTTTGATCCCGGAATATGGTCTGTACTCTCCCGGTCTGAGATCAAATGTCTCACTGACTTCTGCCAGCGTAGCCTTCTCCTCTTCACCAAATCCTATATCTCTTGCAGTTATCTTAAGAGTATCTTCATCGACGAAACTCATCCATAGCTTGATCCTTGTGGTCTTGCTGTCACGCCTTGGAAAGCCCGCCAGTTCGAAGGCTTCTATCCTCTTGGGTGCTCCCAGCGGTTCGATCTCAAAAAGGATATAGTTATCGTCTGAAAGCAGACACTCCAATTCAGCAGAGGCTTCATCAATATTTGTTCCCGGCCTTACCAGTATATGCCATCCCGAACTTCCATTTGTATACGTCTTTACGGCAATACTGCTTGTGATCCTGTTTCTGCAGGCCATGATACACATAGAAAATCTGCCGCCGCCTGACATCGTTCCATGCTCTGACAAACTGACATTCCTGAATATTCCTGCGCTTCTGAAGGGGTCTGCCATAGGGACCTTCATAGCCAAAGCGCAAATACAGGCCCCCTTCACAAAAAGGTTCTGGCCCACAAATATCCTGTGACCTCCCGTGCCCAGCTTCAAAAGAAGAGGTCTGGGTATGTTTTCCTCATCAAATCCTCTCCCTGTCAGATAAACACTGGATACTTGGTTTTCTTTCAATGTCCTGTCGAAAAAATCAAGCAGCTCATCCCCTACATCGTCAAGAGTCCTCTCTTTTCCCGCAACGGCTCTCAGCAGGTCGGAACTCGTCACGTCATTAACTTCACGAAGAACTGTCGTTCCCTTGTAATTCACTCTTGTCAGAAAGCAAGCAGTAAGCTCCGTATCTTTAAAGTTATATAATACTGTTCCCTGAGCGACAAGCGCAGGTTCAGAACTAAAGGCATAAAAAGCAAATGTTTCTTCCTCCCCGAGAAGGGTATATCTATCTCTGGGGATCCCCAGCAAGGCCAGCGCCCTGTGAAACACTTCCCTTACTTCATCCCTGTAATCATGCAGACATATACAGATAGCTGATATTACATTAAGGTCCGTCTGAATTTTGGCGGCATTGATCAGGGCTCCCAGAAGGTGCTGGATCGCCCTGTAACTCGTTTCTTTATCTTTTAAAATATCCGACAGGCATAATGAATTTAGAAAATTCGGATCATCTCCGCTTTTATAAACAGTCTGCACCGACCTCTTTTCAACATCGTAATAGCATACCTGCGATATTTCCTCATCAATGTCTATGCCTAAGAATAATCCATTTGCTTCCATAATGTATTCCTCTAAATAATTTCAAACATCTGCCTGTTTAATGCCTGATCTGCCAGAAGTTCATCAAGTGCCTCCTTAGCTCCCTCTCCCGGATGCTCATCTTTTCCATAAGACCTGTATGCCGGCTGCGCCAGATCCCTGCTTATTTTATTCAGCTGTGTAAACACATGGTCCTCAGACCTTGATCTGTTGTCAAAATAGACCTGTCCATGACACAATATGTTGCCGGCACCGTTGTCACCTGCGCTTAACTTCTCTTCGTTTATTACATTTACTGTGAACTCTGCCTTTTCATTTTCGAACAGGGTAAGTACATAAGTATATATTCCGCAGAACATTTCCTTTGCCTTTATTCTCTTGCCTTTCAGTCTTCCCGTGCTAAAGTCGAACCATATGCTCTGGTCAGGCAGGTCTCTGTACTCTATGACTGTTTTGTCTCCAATAAGCTCAGGCAGTTTTATTGCCTTGTTAATATCCTTAAAAAATTCAAGAACGTAGCCTTTATCCAGAAAAGCTTCCAGAACGAGGCCGTAGAGTTTCGCCTCCTCTTCATTAAGTTTTGCTGAACTTGCCGCATTGTGTTTAAGTAATGCCGCAAGTTCCAGAGGCAGCTGCTTCTTTCCATCCTTTACTCTCTTAAGGATAATATCAAATATCTGATCATCTGCCGGTTTCTCCTTCACGAAATAAAGGAATGCCTGGTACGCAACATATGCATCCTCAACAAGTCCTTTTCCCCCCATATCACGTATCTTACTAAATACAGGTCCCGTAATCTCAGGCCCTTCCTTGATAAACAGCATACGTGTCAGTTCGTCCTCTAATTCTGCAAGTACATGGTTCTGACTCTTTATGATCACTGAGTCAGGACCTCCATCTGATGGCATGCCTACATCAGATCCTCCGTAAATGACCTGACGCAGTTCCTCTTCAAAAGATGCTGCGATCCAGTCATATACGATCAGGCTCTTGGCATATACTATGGCGCCCGCTTCATCCTGGGCTGCTAACGCTTCCTTATATTTGCTGAGATTATAGAATGGGTCCGAAACGCAGAGTTCTTCATTTAGTATGACAGGATGTTCTGAGTCAAGAATCTTTTCCATTCTGTATTCAAACGCCTTGTCCGTATAGATATTTCCACATCTGTCTTCAAAGGTTATGACGCACTCCTTATCCAGTCTGTCTGTGTCAGCAAGGATAAATGCATATGTACAGCAGTCCTTTATCGGTACATTTCTTGATCTGTTGAACTTTAGATGACGAATGCGCATTGATACCGGCTTGTCGGATCCAATGTTCACTTTATAGGTATGTCTCAGCTTAAATATCTGCAATGCATAATTCTCATCTATAAACCGAGTTTCTTCATCCCAAAGCCACCTGTAGAGCACAATAAGGTAGTCATCTATAAATCCATTTGCAAGCCTTTCTTTAGTAAAAAGAATAATATTATTTCTGTACAGACTAAATATCTCAGGCTCTTCATTTCGAATATTTACCATATAGGCATAGAGATACGCTTTTACATTCTGGTCTATCCCTGAATCATATACAAAATACCTTAGGACCATCTCAGGGATCTTCTTGACCTCTGTACCGCAGATACTCATAAGATAATACTCAAAAAGGCGTGTTATCTTAAGCTGGCGCTTTATTGCCCTTTCATAAACAGGCGCATATCTCTCACCTATAAGATTTTCCATGATCATTTTAGAGCAAAGAGTCACAAGTATCTCATCTGAATTATATTCATCATAAAGACATTTCAGACAATGAAGATGTGTCAGATCCGTTTTATTTTCTTCGGAAACAAGCTCCGTAAATCTGGTCGTTGCATTAGACTCCATGAGTTTGTAGCGATAAGCGAACCTGATCACCTGGGTCTCAAAAGCATTTAATACCCTGAGGAGAGCCGGCTGTCTGTTGATTATCCTGATCGCTTCAAGGTATAATATCGGACTCGTACAGCCTTTATTAAAGGCATCCTTGAATCTGGTGAGCCATATACTTGCATTCTCCTCCGCATCTTTATCGAGATGATACTGATAGATAAGTACCTGCCATGGTGTATCAGACTTATCTATCGCATTAAAAAACTCTTTTCTTGCAGATTCAATATCTCCATTGATACCTTCCGCAATGGTATGTATATACATGGCCGTATAATAAAGGACTCCTGCCTTATGTCTGTCTTCCAGAAGACCATCTCTTTCGCCTACGATCAGCCTTTTTGCATCCTCTCCTTCACCTTTAAGCGCCAGGAGCATCGCTCTCGCTACATTCATCTCCAGATATGCTCTTTTTTCTTCAGGCTCCAGATTATAAAGGTTTAAAAAATCCGGTCTGGAGATAATATCCAGTCCATGGATGATCCAGTCTTCAATACTTATTTTCTTCATTCTGAAATCTAAGTATCCTCTGGTAAGTTCTATTTTTAATCTATTCCATTTTGATATAAATTCAGAGAAGTATGTTTTTCCGGTCCTCTCTTCTGTATCCGATCCTTCAGGCTTTTTCTCTTCATGTTCAATATCCGGAATATACTTTTCTCTTCCTGAGGCAGCCAGAAAATTTCTGAGCGCAAATCCCGGGGCTCTTTTCGGTACAAGCTCTTCGTAAAGTGCATTAAGCCTTACATTATCCCGCAGAACTACGTTAGCAAACTGCGGATCGATAAATACCTCCTCAGCTTTTTTTATATCTGACGAAGCAAGCTCAGAGAATGATTCCATATCCTCTACGCTGTATCCGTCTCCGGTAATTTTTTTTCTTATAACACTGAATTTGAACGGTACATCCTTCTGACCTGCTGATGTTACAACGCAGATAAGCCCCTCTATCTCATCTCCGGGTCTGGATCCTATCGAATCGACCAAGATCTCAACATTGGTAATATCGCCTCTGAAGGCTCCGCTCGTATGGACTCTCGGATTAGTTGAATAGACTGTTCCTGTGATCTCTCCGCTTGCCTTCACCTCAAAGGTAAATTTATTTTCACTATCCTCGATTATCTGTGATTGAAGTGACTGAATAGATTCCAGCACCGGGATTTTATATTCGAACTCGCCTCTGGCGAGGCGCTTTATATAATCCTTCAATCTTCTCTCCCTCCAATATCTTTCAAGTAGTCCTTTATCCTTTTCTCATATCCATTATCTGTGGGATCAAAAAATTTCATACCGGCTAATTCATCCGGCAGATACTGCTGTTCCACATAATTACCGGGATACATATGGACATATTTATACCCTTCCCCATGTCCCAGTCCTCCGGCCCCTTTATAGTGAGCATCCTTTAAGTGTTTTGGAACCTCATAGGTCCTGCCCTTTCTTACCTGTGAAAGCGCTTCATCTATCGCGGTATAGGATGCATTGCTCTTAGGCGCACAAGCTACATATATAGCCGCCTGAGAAAGGATTATCCTGGACTCCGGCATGCCAATCCTCTCAACTGCCAGCGAAGCTGATACAGCAAGAGTTAAAGCCTTCGGATCCGCATTTCCCACATCTTCCGCCGCTGCGATCATTATTCTCCTTGCTATGAATCTGATGTCTTCTCCTGCTTCCAGCATTCTTGCCAGATAATAAACAGCTGCATCCGGGTCAGACCCTCTCATCGACTTAATAAAAGCAGAGACCGTATCGTAATGGTTATCTCCATCTTTATCATACCTGAGTTTTTTCTTCTGAACTGACTCACTTACTTCCTTCAGTCCTATGCGGACCCTTCCGTCTTCTGACGGATCTGTAGTAATGACGGCAAGCTCCAGAGCATTAAGAGCAGATCTTGCATCACCATCAGTGACATCAGCAAGAAAATCCAACGCCTCTTCTTCTACCCTGGGCTTCAGACTGCCCAGTCCTCTTTTTTCATCATTGCAGGCTCTCTTCAGAAGTTTTTTAATGTCTCCTTTGCATATTGGTCTCAGTTCAAAAAGCATAGACCTTGATATAAGCGCCTGATTCACTTCAAAATAGGGATTTTCTGTGGTCGCTCCTATAAGTATGATAGTCCCATCCTCAACATAAGGAAGAAGATAGTCCTGCTGGCTTTTATTAAATCGATGAATCTCATCGATAAATAGTATAGTTTTCTTTCCGTACATGGCAAGATCTGATCTGGCTGAAGCGACTGCTTCTTCCATGTCCTTCTTACCCGCTGTAGTAGCATTGATCTGTCTGAACTCTGATCTTGAAGATCTCGCTATTACATGTGCCAATGTGGTCTTTCCGGTTCCGGGCGGTCCCCAGAAAATAAGAGAACTGATAGAATCAGCCTTTATAGCTCGGCTAAGCAGCTTGTCTGGCCCCAGGATGTGTTCCTGTCCTAGCACTTCATCAAGTGTATCCGGCCTCATTCTGGCTGCCAGAGGTGCCTTGGCACTCGTCTCTTTTTCCATCATATAATCAAATAGATCCATCAATTTTCACCCACCCAGAATTCTTCACATCTTCCTACAACAGCAATATCTCCGCCTTTACTGCTTACACTTTTCAGTTCACTGCCTATGAGCATATAAATATTATTATCAAAAAATCCTGCTTTTGTTATGTGTCCGATATCTGATGCTATGGTATATGGCTTTGCTTTTGCATTCCTTGCATAGTTCAGAGCGCCTGCACTTTTGAAAATATAGCCATTGGAATTTTGCACTCTCAGCAGACTTCCATCCTCCGCTCCTGTTGAGATAGTTTTTGTTCCCGACTTACCGTTTACCTTTACTGCACCATTTTTATCAGTGTAGATGAGGCTGCTGTCGTCATCGAACCAGATATAGCTCGTCTGAATAAGATCCTTTTCTAAAAGCTCATAATTAACGCTTTCATCTTTATTCCCTGACGGATCTCTTGCTATAGACAGGCCTCCTCCCGATATTTTATATACATACCTGTTCTTTTTGTCATAAACAAAATTAGCCGATGTATCGTTACCTGATCCAAGGTCTATCCTTCCGAAATCATTAAGATCAAAAAGCTTCCATGATCTTCCGTCCAGATAGCATATGCTGTCCGCGTCCGGATTAGAATTTATCAGATTCTCATTTTTGATAAATTCGTTGTCACTCAACGGATTTTCTGTCTCAAATCTGGATACCGATCCTCCTATGTTTACTCTTGTTTCAGGGCTTTCAATGCCGGCCCAGTACAGACCTCCTGCGGTATCTAAATAAATAACTTTATTTATTGATTCATATACACTTACATCAGATATCGAATCAGAAAGCTGACTGTTTTTTCCATCCGCCTTAGTTCCTGATAAGCCGCTGAGCCTGTACAGGTTTAAAGCCGCCTTCCCCAGACCGCCCTGGTCGTTTACAACAGATGTGGAAGTATAAAGAACTTCTTTTCTGACGCTTATATATTTTAATCCGATAAGTCCTTGGGATTCTGCTATTTTTGCGTAATTCCCGTTATTATCCCATATATACAAAACATATTTATTGACATCTGCAGCGGAATCATAACCTGTTCCCGCAAATATGCTTCCCTTATTGTCTGTCATATATGAGTCAAGCTTCACTGACTTGCGTTTAGCCAGAGCCTCAGGGATCTTAACAGTGAAAAAAGCAGTTCTGTTAGCCGAGTAAGCAAGTTCATCCGACTTGCCTGCTGTGCTTGTACTGCTTTTCCCAATCTTTAATACCTGTCCCTGACTTGTAAAGTAAAGGCTGCCGGAATATGTTTTTCTTTTCGTGAGATCTACGTTAGCAAATATAAGCCCTGCTGCCGCGATCCCGCCTCCCGCTACAGCTAAAGGAACTATTAGACGTCTAAAAGAAAAAGCTCCTGTTCTGAACTTTTTCTTTTTACGCACGAAAGGGCCCGTTACTTCCTTTTCAGACTCTTCTTCCTGAAGCTCTTTAACATATCGGGCCCTTCTTTCCATATATTCCTGAGTCCGGTCGTAGATCTCAAGTTCATCACAATAAGGGCATGAATTTCCTTCTATATTTCTGCCACACTTAGGACAAATCATACTTTTACCTTTTCAAATCAAATCAGAAATCAAATTTATCTGAGAAATACGCCTTCAGCTCTGAGATCGCAATTCTTTCCTGTTCCATAGTGTCACGGTTTCTTACCGTAACACACTTGTCTTCCTCAGAATCAAAATCATATGTAACACAGAATGGAGTTCCGATCTCATCCTGTCTCCTATAACGCTTTCCTATGTTTCCTCTGTCATCAAATTCACAGTTATATTCCTTTGAAAGCTCTTCAAATACTTTTATAGCATTCTCATTAAGCTTCTTGGATAATGGGAGTACACCTATCTTGACCGGTGCAAGCGCAGGATGGAAATGAAGAACTGTTCTCACATCTCCCTCTCCTATCTCTTCCTCATCATAAGCAGCACAAAGGAACGCGAGCGTCACACGGTCTGCTCCAAGTGAAGGCTCGATAACATATGGAATATACTTTTCATTTGTCTCATCATCAAAGTACTGCAGATCCTGACCCGAAACATTGATATGCTGTGTAAGATCATAATCTGTTCTGTCTGCGATTCCCCAGAGCTCTCCCCATCCGAATGGAAAAAGGAATTCAAGGTCTGTGGTCGCCTTACTGTAAAATGAAAGTTCTTCCTTATCGTGATCACGTGCACGCATCTCTTCCTTTTTAATACCGAGATCCTGTAAAAACTTTATGCATTTTTCTCTCCAGTACTCGAACCATTCAAGATCAGTGCCAGGCTTACAGAAGAATTCAAGCTCCATCTGTTCAAATTCTCTTGTTCTGAAAGTGAAATTTCCCGGCGTGATCTCATTACGGAAGGATTTACCGATCTGTCCTATACCAAATGGGATCTTTTTTCTTGATGTACGCTGAACATTTTTAAAGTTCACAAAAATACCCTGTGCTGTTTCCGGACGAAGATATACTGTGTTCTTTGCATCTTCTGTCACTCCCTGGAAGGTCTTGAACATAAGGTTGAACTGTCTTATCTCCGTAAAGTCCTTAGATCCGCAGGTAGGACATTCTATCGCATGTTCTTTGATAAAGTTTTCCATATCAACATTAGACCATCCGTCAACTGATGAACCAAGTTCAAAGTCGTGATCTGAAGCCCATTCTTCTATTACTTTATCAGCGCGCCATCTCTCGTGACATTCCTTACAATCCATCAAAGGATCTGAGAATCCGCCGAGGTGTCCTGAAGCCTCCCAGGTCTTTGGATTCATAAGAATAGCACAATCAACACCTACGTTATAAGGACTTTCCTGGATAAATTTCTTCCACCATGCTTTTTTTACGTTATTCTTAAGCTCAACACCGAGATTGCCATAATCCCATGTGTTAGCAAGTCCTCCGTATATTTCAGATCCCGGGTAAACAAAGCCTCTGGCTTTTGCAAGTGAAACTATTTTATCCATGGTCAACTGTGATTTTTCCATAAGGTATATTCTCCCTGATTCTAATTTGATATATTTTTATAATTTTAACCCTTTTTAACGTCCTTTACAAGGAAGGAGCCGAAAGAATGCGTTTTTGTGTTATTTATGATATACTCAATTCCTGAAAAAATTATTAATTTGCAGGTGATTTATATGTTTGCTTATATTTTTAACACATCTCAATTAAACGTAGTAACTGTTGTAGGTATTGCCATTATATTTTTTGCTTGTTTTGTTACACTTAAAGCGGGACTTGGCTTTTTGCCCGGTGATGGAGGCCGTGATGTTACCGGCGGTTCAATTTCAAAAGGCAAGCCTACAGGAGCTGGCATTATCATGATCCTTGCGTTTGATGCGGGAGTTTTATTATTTACCCGACTGTCACCTGAGACCTTTATCTATCTCTTGCTTGTAACCGCAGCAATGGTAACAGGCTTCCTTGATGACGGGTCAAGTACTGAATGGGGACGTATGAAAAAAGGCTTGTTTGACCTTTCGATAGCGGTCATATTCGCTATTACCTACCTGCACTTCAATCCATCCACCTTCCAGCTGGCTACCAACGGCGCAACTATACACATCCATCCTTTTATGTATGCGCTTCTTATCATAGTGCTCGTATGGGGCTCCATAAATGTTACCAATTGTGCAGACGGAGTTGACGGACTTACGGGAAGCCTGAGCTTTGTTACATTGACATCAATGATGATCCTTATGAGGACCTTTAACATAGATCCAGCCTTCAAATCTGCAATTATGTTTATGCTTGTGTGTCTTATTGCATATCTGTGGTTCAATGCATCACCCAGCCGTCTTATGATGGGTGACGCAGGTTCAAGGTCTATCGGCCTTTTTATTGCTATATGTGCAGTAAAATCACACCATCCTCTTCTTTATCTCCTGCTGGCGATCGTAATTATCATTGACGGAGGACTTGGACTTATTAAGATCACCTTGATAAAAGCTACTCACCGTAAAGTCATGAGAGGCATCAGAACTCCTGTACATGACCACTTCAGAAAGGTCCTGAAATGGTCTGATACTCAGGTCGTTGCAAGATTTGTCGTGTTCCAGATCCTGATATGCCTTGGAGTATTATTTTATGTTTACTTTTAGTCGCTGACTTTTCGTCAGAATTTGTTAGGGGATTTTTAGGGAAAAGAAATGTATAAGAAACTGAGAAATGGTTGGGGCAAACATCTGGATTTTGTATTCCTGGATATTATCTGTGCAGAAATAGCATATTTTCTCGCCTTTACTATCTACCTGGAATTTGACTTCGAAAATCCTCTGTATAGATACACCGCTGTTCTTATCTTTGTGTCCGAGATCATCAATGGCACGATCTCTTCAAGTTTTAAATCCGTTTTAAAAAGGGGATATCTGAAAGAACTTGGAGCTACTATATTTCATGTTTTCACGATATGGGTACTCGTATTCTTCCTGATATTTCTTTTTAAATTGGATGCAGGCACCTTGTTCTCACGAATGGCGTTCCTCTTGTCCTTTATATTCCATATCATTTTTTCCTATTGGGTAAGGATCTTATGGAAAAGAATCATCGTAAAACGTCTCAGGAGCTCTAATGACAGAGCTCTGCTCTTAGTCGTCGACGAGAAGAATGCCGGCAGGATCATCACCACCATAAGAAAAAACAACTTTTATGGTCTCGGTATCGTTGGTCTGATAATTACAGATAAAGACATGATCGGAGAATCTGTCGAAGGAGTAAAAGTCGTTTCTTCCATTGATAAAGCAGTAGATTATATAGTCCACCAGCATATTGATGAAGTCTTCATCAAGTCGAGCCACTCCGACCTGAAAGACTTTGCATCTGCATGTACCAGTATGGGACTTGCCGTGCATAGACCGATCAGCAATATTCCGAATACTGAAACGCATGTGCAGAAACTGGCAGGCTATTCTGTTCTTACAAGCGCCATTCACATGATGTCCACCGACCAGATCATGATCAAGCGGATATTTGATATTATAGGCGGACTTGTGGGCTCTGCCATAACCTGTATCATATTTCCGTTTATTGCAGTATCTATCAAGTCAAGATCAAAAGGGCCTGTCTTCTTCAGACAACGAAGAGTCGGTCAGAACGGCAAGATCTTCTATATGTATAAATTCCGCTCAATGCACACAGATGCCGAAGAACGAAAAGCCGCCTTAATGTCCGAAAACGAAATGGGTGACGATATGATGTTCAAAATGGAGGATGACCCTCGTATTATCCGGGGAATAGGTCATTTCATCAGAAAGTACTCTATAGATGAATTACCTCAGTTCTTTAATGTTCTCATTGGAGATATGAGCCTGGTCGGAACACGTCCACCAACCGTTGAAGAATGGAAAAAATATCTCCCCAACCACCGGGTGAGATTATCAGTGAAACCTGGTATAACAGGTATGTGGCAGGTAAGCGGCCGCAATAAGATCACAGATTTCGAAGAAATAGTAAAGCTGGATGAAAAATATTTAAACAAATGGAGCTATGGTTTAGATATTAGAATAATACTGAAGACGATCTCCGGTATTTTTAAAGGTGAAGGAAAATAATGCATAAAGTCAGTTCAATTAAGCATAATTTCATAATGAATTTTATTCTTACCGCCTCTGGTTTTATCTTTCCTCTTATTACATTTCCCTACATTTCCCGAGTGCTCCTTGCCGGCGGGAATGGTAAGATCGCTTTTGTGACCGCATATGTGAATTATTTTCTTATGGTATCCCAGCTTGGAATACCTACATACGGCGTAAGAGCCTGCGCAAGAGTCAGAGATAATAAGGAAAAGCTGTCACATACGGTTCAGGAGATCATGGTTATTAATTTTATCATGACCATGCTTGTTACAGCCTCTTATATCATTACTGTTTTTACAGTGCCGCGGCTTTTCGAAGACAGAACTCTCTTCATGATCAATGCAGTAACATTCTTCCTCCAATTCATTGGTATCAACTGGCTTTTTCAAGCTTTAGAAGAATATGAATACATAACTAAAAGGAGTATTCTTTTTAAAATAATCTCCCTTGTGCTTATGTTCGCTCTGGTGCATAAGGCAAATGATTATATTATATATGGCACGATCACTGTATTTGCCGCTGTCGGCTCCAATGTACTCAATATATCCAGAGCCAGACGCTATGTAAGCTTCCGAAAAACTGCTCCTTACAACCTGAAGCAGCATATGAAGCCTATACTTATTTTATTTGCCCAGTCACTAGCGATATCCGTTTATACCAACCTTGATGCCATTATGTTGGGTTTTATGAGATCAAATAATGAAGTCGGTTATTATAATGCCGCCGTCAGAATAAAAGTTATTCTGACAAGTCTTGTTACATCTCTCGGCGGCGTACTTCTCCCACGAATGTCATACTATGTGAAGAACCGGATGAAGAGCGATTTTGCCAGAATAATGATAAAAGCTCTGAATTTTTCACTTTTTTTATCAATACCACTGGCCCTTTTCTTCTCCATAACCGCAAGAGACAGTCTGCTCTTTCTCGCAGGACCGGATTACCTGCCTGCTGTTATGTCCATGGTATTTCTGATACTCACCATCATTCCTATCGGAATAACAAATGTGCTGGGGATCCAGGTCCTTACGCCACTTGAGGACGAAAATCTTGTTATGCTGTCAGTTCTGGCCGGCGCGGGCGCCGACTTTATTCTGAACCTTATTTTTATTCCTCACTGGGGGGCTTCGGGAGCTTCCTGCGCCACCCTTATTGCGGAGATCATAGTTCTGATTATGCAGATGATCTTTGCTAAAAATATTATCAGGCCCTTTATATCTCACATAAAATATATAAAATACGGCTGCTTTGGAGTTGCTGCTACGATACCCGCTTACTTGGTAACAAAGATCCATATGCCAGGTGCGTTCATCAGACTTTTGGCTTCAGGGATCGTATTTGCGGCTATTTATGTCGGTCTCTTATTTCTTGTTAAAGACCCGATCCTTATGCTTATTTTACGGCGTAAAAAATAGATAGATACTAAAGAAGCGGAAGATCTGAATGATCCTCCGCTTCTTTAATTCATAACTTCTAATAGGGCTTTATCAAGCGCTTTTCCAAAAAATCTTCCTTTTCTTAAGGCTCTGGAGAATACTTTCGTGTTCTCCAGCATTTTCCTGTAATCATCCTCTGAGAGCTTATCCATTCTTTCACGGATCTCATAGAGATCATCTACTGCCAGACCCAACTGATATTTATCCACTAAAGATGCTATAGCCGCTTTTTTCCAGACTATGACAGGTATTCCGGCAGCCACATACATTGAGAATTTATGAGGATTACTGATCTTAAGATAATCGCCCCATTCTCCGCGACATGAATATCGGGAGTCCCCGTCCCAGACAAGTCCAAAACTGCCTTCTATCTTTTCACACACTTCATCAGGAGGAACTGCACCCTTGTAATCATAAGTCAGAAAATCTGCCTTTTCAGGTTCAAAGCCTGAGCCATAGAGATTAAAAGAAACTCCTATATCCTCTTCATCCGAATAAAGAAACAATGATTTAGCACCTTTATCGAAGTTAAGGTTCCCCGCTACAATCAACGGCTTATTCAACGCATACCTGTCCGATGTATCGTCCATATCCGTATCCATAAGATAGTCAAACATTTTAAGAGTGATCATCTTGCTTACCTTATAACCCAGTTTCTGCATTTTAAGTTTCATTGCGGAATTATGGACGATTATCCTGTCAAATTTCTTAAGCGCTATTACATCTTCATAATATGACCACTTCTTTACGATCTTTCCACCGGACGGATGTCTTATGGAGTCCAGGTCATGAACAACGGCAATAATATGAGCCCCCACAAATTTAAGTTTTTTAATGATCAGATTCAAAGATGTCCAATTAAGCGGCGGGTACTGCACCAATACGGTATCACCGGCTTTGATCCTGTTCAGACTTTTATACCCGGCCACAAGATTTTTACCTATAAAGAGTCCTTGCCTCAGCTTGACACTAAGATTGCTCATACCATCTTCATAAATATCGTACTCCCTTGTCGGAACAGCTATCCTTTCAAATCCTCTGGCTTCCAGTATATCGTACACATCTCTCCTTGCCTTAGAAATGGCGTTATACCTGCCCTCTTCAGGGATCCGTTCATCTATAAAATAGTTCATTTTTTTCTCCAACATTTTGGTCTAAAAGATTATTATAGACCCTTAAAATTTCATCTATATTCTTCTACAGTGAGAACTTAAAGGCTGCATCCTCTCTGCCTTTTTTCGCTATGATCCTAGCTTCTTCCCTGTGTCCGGCCGCCCATTCTATCTGTTTTGCCATGCCGAACGGACCGTCCTTATAGCTGTATAATAATCCTGTCATTCCGTTTTCTATCAGCTCTCTTGCGACTCCGGACGCTGATCCGACAACAAGAAGTCCTGCCAGCTTAGCTTCAATCGTTAACAGGCCGAACCCCTCTTTCTTTGACGCCGTACATAGTATGTCATATTCAGAGAGTCTCTTGTCCATGTCAGCGGCGAATCCTTTGATCTTAACGCTGTTTTTCAGATCATTATCTGATATAAATTTACGGATCTTCTTTATATAGGCTTCATAATCAACAGCGCCGTATATATCCAGCTTAACACCGATCCCTTTATCCCTAAGCAGTCTGACTGCCTGAACTGCGATGAGCTGTCCCTTTGATTCAGTGACTCTTCCAATAATCAAAAGCCTTCTATCCTTCCCACCAATGATAGAAGGCTTGCCATAGGATCATGACCTTTTGCTCTTATCCATTCCGCCATAGAAAGGATACACAGTGATGCTCCATTTGTCAGTTTTCTGTTAGTACTTACGATCAGTATATTAGCCATGTTTCAACTATTATAACGTTTCTGCTGTATCCTTTCTCTTTCTTTCCTTCTTCTTTCGACTATATCTTCGATTCCCGATTCGTTCGAAAGATTAAGAGTCCTTACAGCATAAAATTTATCAAGTTCATCTTTCTTGATCTTGAATTTTCCGATGACGGGACCATGATTATTACATCTGAACGCAGCGTAATAATTTCTGCCGTTATCACAAAACCAACGAACTTCTCTTTCCATAGTTTCACCACACAAGAAGCACTTGCCGGATCTAAGTTCTCTATATTCACTGGCTTTTTCTCTGGAATCAAATGTCCTGGTGACATATTGCTCCATATCTCCGTTTTTTAGGTAGATCTCTTCTGATGTTTTCGATGGGACCCTGTATGTATCTATGCTCTTATGATTTTCTACCAGAGCTTTATCAAGACAGGCAGCCACCTGCGCTGTGTACTGTGAATCATATATCGCTCTGTGGTAAGAATTGCCTTTTGGGATATTTAATTTATCAACAGCGTCAGAAAGACTTGAAGCCTGAACACCATCCATAAACTGCTCGCTATAGATACGCTGAAGGTCCAGGTAAAGAAAGGGCCACGGAAAGTTGATGTCCATACCGTAATATCTCATATTTCTCTGAAGCTGCAAGAGATCTGCATCTCCCCATGTGCAGAAACAAACATCTGACCCGCACCAATTCAGGAATTCGTTCATTACTGTCGTAAAATGTCTTCCCTTTTGCAGGTCTTTCATTCTCAGAGGGAGCAGCTTCTCCACGGCCTTATGCATCTTCAGGTATACCTGAGGCTTTACAAGCCTGTCAAATGAACTTATAACATTAAAATCTTCATCTGTTTTTACAGCACCAATTTCTATGACCTCGTATGGCAGGGGGCCATTTTTATTTTTGATCACTCGTCCGGTCGGACTCTGGTTCCACTCCAAATCAACTACTATGTAATACATCTCAGCCCTTATCCGTTTCTCGCTTATCATCCCCCTCTAAGCGGATTAATATACATTAGAAGTATTATAGGCAAAACATAGCAAATATGCAAGATTTAAGGACTCTCATTCATTGACAAAATGCAAAGCAATGATATAATTCTAACAATGTTATGGTTTTAACAAGATTACTAAATTTATGCATTTATGCGAAGTGAGGATAACGAAGATAATATGAAAAAGACCGCTCTTATTATGGCAGGTGGAAAAGGTGAACGTTTTTGGCCTAAAAGCCGTTTGTCATTACCAAAGCAGTTCCTTTCTCTTACTGATGACGGAAAAACAATGATCCAGTTAACAGTCGAAAGGATCAGTCCTTTGGTCGACGCTGAAGATATTTTTATCGTTACTAATGAAAATTATAAAGACCTCGTAAAAGAACAGCTCCCTCAGGTTCCTTCCGAAAACATAATATGTGAACCTGTCGGACGCAACACCGCTCCCTGTATCGGCCTTGGCGCCATGCACATGCTTAAGAAGTATGGGGAAGAGGAAGATCCCGCAATGATCGTTCTTCCCTCTGATCACCTCATCAAGAATGATCAGATATTCACAGAGGCCTTAACTAATGCCTGCATGGTCGCGGAAGAAGGTGAAAATTTAGTCACTATAGGAATTACGCCTAACTATCCGGAGACCGGCTATGGTTACATTCGCTGCAGCGGTAAAGAGGCCGATCATTCTTCTTTTGCCGTAGAAGCATTTGTTGAAAAACCGGATCTGGAAACGGCCCAGTCCTATCTCCGAGACGGCCATTATCTTTGGAACAGCGGTATGTTCGTGTGGAAACTTTCCACTATTTTGAATTCGATCAAAAATTTTCTTCCCGATACATTCGATAAGCTTTCCACTATCGGAAACGCTCTTGGAAGCGGATCTGAATGTACCGTACTTAAAGAAGTCTTCCCTGCTATAGATTCCGAATCCGTAGATTACGGGATCATGGAAAAGGCTGACAACATCTATATAATTCCCGGTAATTTCGGATGGGATGATGTTGGTTCCTGGCTGGCTGTCAGCAGAATAAATAATACTGATTCTGATAATAACTGCCTAAAAGGAAATGTAGTCGCCTACAATACGAGCAATTGTACTATAGAATCAACTTCGGCCCAGCTTGTAGCAACTGTAGGACTTAAGGATACTATAGTTGTAAGTACCGAAGATGCTGTACTTATCGCATCCAAGGAAAATGCCGGGCAGATCAAGGAAATGCTGGCTCAATTAAAGGAAAAGGGCAAGTCTCAGTATTTATAAAAAAATAAAAGGACCATGTGCACGATCTGAAATTCTTTCGTATCTCTGCACATGGTTCTTTTGTTTTAAGCGACTCCAAACAGGTCTCTTGTATATATCTTATCTCTTATATCTTTCAGACACGCATCAAAACGGTTGGCTATTATAAGATCTGACTCACTTTTAAGATACCATAAGAGCCAGATAGGTGTTGGAAAATAGCTTTACAGCCTCTGCCTCCGTATATCCATTATAAGCTTTTCTGTGCTTTCTACTAATGCCGCATTCGCCAGAAGATCAGCAAACTTTTCCGCGACTTCGATCATTTCCTCGCTGCTGGTATCAGTACCCACTATTATCCGGCTGGATAGAGATTATCATGCAGAGCTTTGCCTTCTCTTAAGAATTCAGGACTAAATAAAAGCTTCTTTCCCGGATATTTAAGCGCAAGATCTCTGGTAAATCCGACCGGTGCTGTTGACTTGATCACGACCACAGCCTTCGGATTGACCCTGAACGCTTCTTCCACCACTTCTTCCACTATACTGGTATCAAAAAAGTTCTTTTGGCTGTTATAGTTAGTCGGAACCGCGACAATAATAAAGTCAGCCTGACTATATGCAGACTGACTATCCGTCACAGCTTTAAGGTCAAGATCCTTGTCCCTTAAATATTATTCAATTTCTTTATCTTTGATAGGCGATATCCTGTTATTGATCTTTTCAACTCTGTCATGAACGATATCGAGCGCAAGAAGCGAATCTGTCCGGCTTAATAAAACACTTAAGCTGATCCCGATGTAGCCTGTTCCGACCACCGCAATATTTTTCTTTTCCATACTCATATCCTCATAGATATAGAATCAATTCACATTTAATTCCCATTCATGATCTATTCTTACCACTCCGGCATCAGTAATATTAGAAACCACTTCGAACTTTATCGCCTGCCTGTAGTAATCTACAGGAATACCCTCTCCATATTCGATAGTCACATCTACCCAGTATTCACCAGGGAGAAGATTTATCTCATCAAATTTCACCCGGTATGAACCATCTTTTTCAATATCAAAGTTAGGTTTCCGGTCGATCCTTGTATTTGTTCCATAGACCCACAGACCGTCTCCGCGCATGATCGCAAATCCTAATACGCAATCCTCGACTTTTTCATGAACGACATACCGCAAATCCAATGTCATCGGATCACCTGTCCTAAGAGTAGTACAATGCTCTCCTGCGCTATTCAGCATCTGCAGCTTTGTAAATTCCGCACGTCTGTCGCCTGTACGGCTTGATTTTTTACGTTCTTCTTTTACTCTTTCTGTCTCACGCTCGATCTCGGCTCTTTCCGCCTCTGTCTGAGCTATCCTCTCTTCATTCATGAAGTCGAGATATTTGAAATGGACATCTTTAGGATTTCCATCCGCTTCAATGTGACCGTCCTTTATCCATATAGATCTGTCACATATCTGTTCGATCTGTCCCAGCGAATGAGACACTATTACTATTGTAGTACCTGTCTGTTTTATCTCACGAAGTCTGTTGAAACACTTTGCCTGGAAGTTGGCGTCACCGACCGCCAGTATCTCATCGATAAGAAGGATGTCTGCGTCAACATTTATAGCCACGGAGAAAGCCAGTCTCATATACATACCTGATGAATACGTTCTGACCGGATTGTCTATGAACTCTTTTAATTCAGAAAATCTGATTATATCATCAAGTCTATCATCTATTTCTTTTTTGCTGAGTCCAAATATGGACGCGTTGATATATATATTCTCACGTCCGCTCATATCCGGATGAAAGCCGGCTCCAAGTTCTATAAGGCTGGAAACGCGGCCATTTAACTCAATGCTGCCTTCATTTGGATAAATGATACGGGTAAGAAGCTTAAGCGTCGTACTCTTACCGCAGCCGTTTCTTCCGACAAGACCTACCGCTTCACCCCTTCTGATGGAAAATGAGATATCATTTAAAACTTTTCTTTCTTCAAACCTGTTTCTTTTCCAGAAAAGAGCTCTCTCCTTAAGCTGATTACTCTTATCAAAAAACACTTTAAAATGCTTGGTTACATGTCTAACCTCGATTGCATTTTCATTGTTCTCCATAAGTAACTCCTATAATTTATGCATCAGAAGTTTTCCGCAAATCCCTTCTGAAGTTTATTAAATACTGCAAAACCGATAATTACTGATCCCACGCCAAAGCAAAGCGCATAGATAAGTGTCATTAGATTCGGAAATTGCTTGTAGTAAAGAATCTGTCTGTAAATATTAAGTATAGGGGTCATCGGATTAAGTCCAAAAATAAACTTGAATCTGTCAGGCACTATATTTATCTCATACATTACAGGCGAAACATACTGTAAGCCCATCGTTAAAATTCCAAGAATATACTGAAGATCTCTGAAGTAAACTGTAAGTGCCGATACTATAAGCGCAATTCCAAGACAGAGAATATACTGTACCGCCATTACTATAGGCAGCGCCAGCAAAGCTATTGGATTTACCCCTCTTCCTGAAACGATAAGCACAACAAATATAACGATAAAGGTAAGCAGCATATTTATAAATCCGCTGGTAACAGTTGCTATAGGCATGACTGCCCTTGGAAAATATATCTTCTTTACCATATCCTTTTCTCTGAGGATGCTGGTCGATCCATCCTGTACGCATGACTGGAAAAACAGCCACGGAATGAGCGCCACAAAGAGGAACAGGTAATACTGCTCATATCCGGCTCTCATAATGATCGAGAAGACCAGAGTATAAATAACCAATTGGAGGAGCGGATTTATAAAAGTCCACATAAATCCGAGGATAGAGCCTTTATACCGGCCTCTCAGATCTTTTTTTACGAGACTGAAGATCATCTCTCGGTAATCATAAATTTCTTTCAACATTTGTTTTCCATTTGCTGTATGTTGTTGTTCAATGTTATCAGTGTCTGGAATATATATCTTTCAGACGGCCGGCAACTATTGCACCAACAGCATCCTGGCTCAACCTTTCACTAACATATTTCTTCGCATTATCGCTTATTGTATCATAAAACTGCTTGTCTTCAAGCAATTTTTTCATACATCTGGCTGCATCATTCACCTTGGGATCAGCCCAATGGAATCCTTTTTTAAATGGCGGAATGTCTTTCTTGAGTTCGACCAGGTCATAATCCACCAGGCAAGCTGTTTCCGGCGTCATAAATTCAAGATTGCCTGACCAGTCGGTTGCAACAGTCGGTTTACCCAGCAGCATCGACTCGGCGAGAGGAAGGCCAAATCCTTCTGCCCTGTGGAGGGAAACATATGAATCCACCACATTCATAAGAGAGTTTACCTCAAGCCTGGTAAGGTTTTCGATCACCAGATAGATATTGTCATAACCCTCGACTGCTCTCCTGATAGCCGCGATGTCTTCATCATATCCATCTGACGGAAGCACCTTGATCACAAGTCCCACATCTTCTCTTCCAGGTTTGAAAGCCTTCTTAAAAGCCCTGATCACAGCCATAGGATTTTTCCTCTGCGAAATAGAAGCTGATGCATACATCATAAGGAAAAGGAATTTATCCTCAGGCAGGCCGAAGTAACCTCTGTCTATATTTTCATCAAATGTAACATCTACGCTATGCGGTACAGTTATTACCGGTTTTGATGTATACCTTCTGAAGGTCTCTGAGGCAAACTCTGACGGGGTCCATATCTCATCGACCATATCTATATATCTGACCCAGTCTTCGGGGATCTCTTGCAATTCCCATGCCCAGTATCCTATATTGTAATGTCCGTTCCACGCCTTCGCCCCCAGATCATTATATCCATATGGAAAATCTGCAGTATTTATATGGAATACATTTACTCCATAAGGATAGCCCCCCGTCGTTTTTCCGGTGAAGCGTGTCTTCACCTCGGCCTCCGGTGCAATGCTGTATTCATGAACTCTGTGCGGGATCCGGCATTTCGTCATGACGCTTTCAATAAGACGCATACTCTGACTGAGACCATCACTTGCATTTATATCGCCTATAAGATTGATGCCTGTTCTCCATCTATCTTTTTTAAAGGCCGCAATATTTGCCCTTTTAAAGCTTCTGACCGCAAGGTCAGTAGAAAGTTTCTGTGCTTTTTCGATCAGGCACTTAGGCAGCACCTTCTTTATAAATGGCTTAAAACGAGTCCCCACCTTAGTTGTTAAACTACCTAATTCCATTACAGATCTCCTTGAATTTTATCCAAAAATGCTTCCATCCTTGCACTTAACACATCTGAAGAATACTTTGACAAAACATCTGAATAAGCCCCAAAATCAACTTCTTCGTCATAATCAAACAACTGCTGCGCAAGAGAATATATCATACCCTTATTTCCGGCACTGATCGAAAATCTGTTTATACAGTCTCCGACTAATTCATCAAATATAGAGAGATTGGATGCAATAATCGGCTTTCCATATTTCATCACCTCGATGACCGGCATACCAAAGCCTTCCGCTATTGATGGAAAAACAAAACATGAACACCCGGCATAGAGTCTGTCTCTTTCTTCATTGCTGACATAATTCCTGTATTCTATCCCAGGGGTAGTCTTCATAACATCCCGGAGTATCTTATCAATACCCCTCTCCTGCATTTTCCCCGCAAGAATAAGAGGCTTGTCACCTCCAAGGCTTCTGTATCTTTCATAGGCCCTGAGCAGTATATCAACGCCCTTTCTTTTTTCCATATTTCCGAGATACAGAAAATATCCGCCGTCACTCACACTGCTTACCGGATGTTCTCTGTTGGCAATAACATAGGAGACCTGGCTTGGTATGTTCCTTACGACCGGGAAGCATTTTACAGTCTCTTTTCTTGTCTCTTTAGAATTATATAATATATAATCCGTAGTTTTCAGCGTCTTCATAAGAAAATACTTGAAATACAGACCGTAGATACGCCCGACCTCCGCCGGATGTGTTATAGGAAACATATCATGCAGGGTGATCATCGTCTTGAAATTGCCTGATAACGGTTTTGCCATAAGCGCATTGACCTCCCAGAAAAGATCCGGCTTGATCTCATTGAGCTTTCGCTGAATAAAATCAAAATATGAGAAAACAGACCTGCTGAGAGAAACAGGCTTACCGTAGGATATGATTTTCATACCCATCTTTTTGCATTTGATTATATATTCACTGGTAGCAACATCTGTTATTAATACCCACTGATATTTTGGATCTTTCCCCAAAGCAGCTAAAAAATCATACAGGTACATTCCTATTCCGCTTGGTTTAGAGCCCAGTGTTCTGGCATCCACTACAATTTTCATAAAAGTATGCCTTCCGAAAAACATTCTAAAAATTCAAAAAAGCCGTTCTATAGTCCTGTAAGGTTAGAAACGGCCTTAATTTACGCTAGCTCGATTTTATCAGTTAACAAGTATTTCTGTCAATCGCTTGACCACTTCCCCTATCTTATCCCCTGAGATAGCGGCATAATTTATTACAAGGGTAACAGTACCTGTTTCATCAACATTTTTTACACTGTAGTCTGAAAAAAAAGATATATGCAGATCTCTTTTAATACCTTCTTCATAGATCTCTTCATGACTTTTTCTGGTATCCACTTTAAGAAGGAAGTGGGTCCCCACATTATGCTCCTCTACGCTGGCGATCTTCATAAGCTCAGATCTTGCTATTTCATTTAAGATCTGAACCCGCTTCTTTTTGTAATAATTTCTCATTCTGTTGATATGCCTGTCAAATGCACCGCAATTTATAAATTCTGCCAATGCATATTGCTCAAAGCTCGAGACCGTACAAGAGTAGAAACCCTGACCGGACTTATACTTTTCCACCAGCCTTTCAGGCAGTACCATGTAGCTTATTCTAAGTGAAGGAACCATGGTCTTTGAGAAAGTGTTCATATATATGACCTTATCTCTGGTGTCTTCAGCGTACATAGGAAGTATCATCCTTCCTGAATATCTGAACTCAGAATCATAGTCATCTTCTACTATGAACCTGCCGTCATCCTTGTATGCCCAGGCAAAAAGCTCCAGTCTCTTCTTTATGGACATTATACGTCCTGTCGGGAACCTGTTGGATGGTGATACATAGGCGATCGTAGCATCTGTCGCGTCAAGCTCCTCAATATCCATTCCCTCTTTATCTGTCCTTATCACCACCGCATTTGCATTATATTTATCTGCATGTTCGGCTAGCTTTTTAAATCCGGTGTCTTCTATCCCGAAAGTAACACCTTTTTTAAAAAGCTCAAAAAGACGCCTGTACAGATATTCCGTTCCCGCACCTATTATTATCCTTCTTGGATCGACGCTCATGCCTCTGTTTTTATAAAGATATGACGAAATGGCATTTCGAAGCTCCGGAACCCCATTGTACGGCACGGTCTTATATAATTTATCACCGCCATCCAATGCGACCTTCCTCATACACCTGTTCCATATAGATATGGGGAAATTCTTCAGATTTATCCTGTTTGCTCTGAAGTCCATGAAATACTCAGGGTCTTCTTCCTCCTGTATAGGCTCCGGCGCCTTTGTATTGATATGGATATCACCAAATTTTCTCATATCGGTGGCATAATATCCCTTTTTCTCCGACGAGTATATATAACCCTCTGAAACCAGCTGATCATATGCATTTGCCACTGTATTCACTCCAACATTCAGATTATTGGCAAATGCGCGTTTTGATGGTAATTTCTCATTTGGTTCAATTACGCCCGACAGGATGTCATCTCTTACTCTTTTATACAAATATACATAAATGGGATCATTCCCACGCTTTTCCAGGTCGTATGTAATCAATTTTCTGCCTCTTTGTTCTTAATATCAATGGTTAGTATACACTAATCTGGTTCCTAAATATAGTATTTTATTGGTTCTTCTGACAGAACCATATGTATTCTATACTAGCACCATATTTAAAGCAAGAAAGGCGGAAACAAAACAATGAGTGTTAAATTAAAAGAAAAATACAATTTATTTATAGATGGTCAGTGGGTACCTTCATCTGACGGAGTTTACTTTAAAACATACAACCCTGCTAACGGTGAAGTTCTTGCCGAAGTCGCTGAAGCAACTAAGGAAGACGTTGACAAGGCTGTCGATGCTGCGTGGGAAGCATTCAAGGAATGGAAAAACGTAGAGCCTTCAAAGAGACAAAAGATCTTACTTGATATCGCTGACAGGATCGATGCCAATGCTGATCTTCTTGCTCAGGTAGAATCAATGGATAATGGTAAACCTATCCGTGAGACCTCTTCTGTTGATGTTCCTTTAGCCGCAGACCATTTTCGTTACTTTGCCGGTGCTTTCAGGGTACAGGATGGCAATGCCGAGGTTCTTGACGGAGGTCTCCTGAGTGTTATCCTCAGAGAGCCTATTGGTGTCGTGGGACAGATTGTTCCATGGAACTTCCCATTCCTCATGGCTGCATGGAAACTGGCTCCTGCGCTTGCAGCCGGCAACTGCATCGTATTCAAAACATCATCAACGACCCCTCTCAGCATGTGTGTCTTCCTCGAGCTTATTCAGGATCTGCTTCCTGCCGGTGTTGTCAACCTGATCTCAGGTAAAGGCTCCAAGTCAGGTCAGTACATACTCGACCATGAAGGCTTCAGAAAGCTTGCTTTTACCGGTTCCACCGAGGTCGGCCTCAGTGTTGCCAAAGCCGCTGCAGAAAAACTTATTCCTGCAACTCTTGAGCTTGGCGGAAAATCAGCAAACATCTTCTTTGATGACTGTGATATCGATCAGGCTATTGATGGCGCTCAGCTTGGCATCCTCTTCAATCAGGGTCAGGTGTGCTGTGCAGGAAGCCGTATCTTCGTTCAGGAAGGTATATATGACGAATTCGTTTCAAGGCTTGCTGACCAGTTTGGCAAGGTAAACGTAGGTGACCCTCTTGATCCGGCTACTCAGATGGGTGCTCAGATCGATAACCGTCAGGTTGAAAAGATCCTTTCATATATTAAGATAGCTGAGGATGAAGGTGCTGTTATTCTTGCCGGCGGTTCTAAGTACGAGGACGGTGAAAATGCTAGGGGCTGCTTTATTAAGCCGACTCTTATCGGCAACGCCAACAACAGCATGCGTGTTGCACAGGAAGAGATCTTCGGGCCCGTTGCAGTGGTTATAAAGTTTAAGACAGAGGACGAAGTTATCGAATTAGCTAATCAGTCAGAATATGGTCTTGGCGGCGGTGTATGGACCAGAAATATAAGCAAGGCTCTCAGAGTTGCCCGGGCTATAGAGACAGGACGTATGTGGGTAAATACATATAATCAGATACCTGCAGGTTCTCCATTTGGCGGATATAAAAAATCAGGCATAGGACGTGAGACACATAAGGAAGTTCTAAATCATTATACGCAAATGAAAAACATCATGATCAACCTGTCTGATGCTCCTTCAGGTTTTTACCCTGAAAAATAACAGGATATAAAAATTTCCTTAAATATATACAGTAAAAGCCCCTTAGATCCATCTAAGGGGCTTTTATCAATTGACGACACTTGTTAAAAATCTGAATAAACGCATAACCGGTCCATATAAACTGATTCTATTGATTTAATAAAAATATATGGTAAAATGATAGTATTGTCTAAATAGATAAAATTAAAAAAATATAGAAAGGGTATAGTTAGACAGAATGCTTACTAAACGCGAAGACATTAGAAACATTGCTATCATAGCCCACGTAGATCACGGCAAGACTACTATGGTAGATCAGCTTCTGAAACAAAGCGGTACCTTCCGTGAGAACCAGGACGTTGCTGACAGAGTAATGGATTCTAATGACATTGAACGAGAACGTGGTATTACGATTCTCGCAAAAAACACTGCCATTCTTTACAATGATGTAAAGATAAATATTATTGACACTCCCGGACATGCAGACTTTGGCGGAGAAGTTGAACGTGTCCTGAAAATGGTAAATGGAGTCGTTCTTATCGTGGACGCTTTCGAGGGCGTTATGCCTCAGACAAAATTCGTCCTGCAGAAAGCTCTTGATCTTGATCTGTCTGTTATCGTGTGTATTAATAAGATCGATCGTCCTGATGCGAGACCTCAGGAAGTCATCGATGAAATTCTTGAACTTTTCATTGATCTTAATGCAAATGAAGACCAGCTTGATTGTCCTTTCCTCTTTGCTTCTGCCAAGTCAGGATTCGCAGTCAATGACCTGAATGATGAACACAAGGATCTCACTCCTTTATTTGAAAGTATCATCGAAAATATACCGGCTCCTGAGGGAGACCCTGACGCACCTGCTCAGATGCTCATTTCCACTATCGATTATAATGAATTTACCGGCCGTATCGGCATCGGAAAAATAGAAAATGGTTCACTTAAAATGAACCAGGAAGTTACGATCGTGAACCAGCATGACGAAAGCGTTAATAAACGCGTAAGGATCACCAAGCTTTACACTTTTGACGGCCTCAACAAGGTCGATACTAATGAAGCTTCTTTCGGCGATATCGTAGCTGTATCGGGTATAGCAGATCTTAAGATCGGTGATACTATCTGTGATGTAGGTGCTCCTGATCCTCTTCCATTCCAGAAGATCTCAGAACCGACGATCTCCATGGATTTCATGGTAAACAACTCTCCTCTCGCAGGCAGAGAAGGTAAGTTCGTTACATCACGCCATTTGAGAGACCGGCTTTTCAGAGAACTTAACACTGACGTCAGCCTCCGCGTTGAAGAAACTCCGGGAGTAGAAAATTCTTTCAAGGTTTCCGGAAGAGGTGAATTACATCTCTCAGTCCTTATCGAGAATATGCGCCGGGAGGGCTATGAATTCGCTGTAAGTAAAGCCGAGGTCCTTTACAGAACTGATGAAAACGGTAAAAAACAGGAGCCTATGGAATCAGCTTTCATAGATGTTCCTGAGGAATACAGCGGCGCTGTTATTCAATCACTCAGCCAGAGGAAAGGTGAGCTTCTTGGCATGACACCGCTTAACGGCGGTTCAACACGTCTCCAGTTCTCTATACCGTCACGCGGGCTTATCGGTTACAGAGGCCAATTCATGACAGAAACAAGGGGAAACGGTATTCTCAATACATCATTTGATGGATATGCTGAATACAAAGGCGACATTTCATACAGAAAAAATGGTTCTCTTATTGCTTATGAGAACGGTATCGCTGTTGCCTACGGCTTATTCAATGCTCAGGATCGTGGTACGTTGTTTATCACTCCAGGCGAGGAAGTGTACGCTGGTATGATCATTGGGGAAAATCCTCGTACAGAAGATATTGAAGTAAATGTATGCAAGACCAAACATTTGACTAATACTCGTGCTTCTAATGCTGACGAAGCTTTAAGACTCGTTCCTCCAAAGGTCCTCAGTCTTGAACAGGCGCTCGATTACATCGATACGGATGAACTTTTAGAGATCACTCCCGAGCACCTGCGTCTTCGTAAAAAAATACTGGACTCAACGGCAAGGTACAGAGCAAACAAGAAATGATCGATACTATCTCACATTGAAATTCAGAAAAAATATTTAAAAAATTAAGTTTTCGGAGGGAAAAAATGGATAATAATTTAGGTACAAAGGTAAAGAAACTTCGTATAGCTCATGGTCTTACACAGGAAGATGTTGCTAAAGCACTGGATGTAACACCCGGTTACATCTCCAATGTAGAAAACGGCAGAAATCTTATGACACTTCGTATGCTTGCGTATTATGCAGATCTTACAGGTGTTTCACTTGACTACCTTGCAGGTTCAGTAGATAAGAGCTACCAGAAGACAGCTCTTGATAATGAAATAATGCAGCTCGTTTCCCGTATGAGCAATACAGAGAAAGAGCATCTTATTGCCACACTTCGTATCTGGCTTCCAGAAGAAAAAACAAAGTAAGCATTCCTCTCAGGTCTTATTCAGAATGCCTGATATATATTAAATATCCGTTAAGGCTCAGATCCTTAGCGGATATTTTTTATTTGATCCAAATAACGGCAGCCAGTCTTCCATTGATTTCAAAACTATATTACAATCTCACTATGGATAAAATAGAAAAAATCGATAACGATAATATGGACACAAAAAAAAGATTTGAGACCTTTACAGTCACCATCGCTAAGATCCACCATCACGTACAAAAAATAAAAGCACTGGAAATGGAGGAATATCCGGGCTTAAAAGGTAATGCTGTGATGTGTATCTTTATTTTGCATAACCATCCCGAAGGACTTACCATCACAGAACTGGCAGCTAAATGTTCTGAAGATAAGGCTGCTGTTTCACGTTCTATTTCCAACATGGAAAAACATGGTTATGTTGCCGGAGAAATGCCGGCAGGAAAAAATTACAGAAATAAACTCCGCCTTACGCATAAAGGCATAGTTTGCGCAGAAAATATCAGCAAACGGATAGAGTCAGCTGTTACAGGCGGTGGCAACTCTCTTACATGGGAGGAAAGAGAGGTCTTTTATGATTGTCTTCTCAGGATCTCAGATAGTCTTGAACTTTATACCGAACATATGCTCAATGAATGACTTCCTATATCTTGCACGAGAAAAACAGCTGCTCTCAAAATAATAAGAGCAGCTGTTTTCATCTGTAATATTTCGGTTTCTCTTTTGCCTTCTCGTAGGTCATATGACAGATCGCAACGACCGTATCATCACTATTTACAGCCACAAGCCTGTTTTCGTTCATACCTTTTTCGAGATATACATAAAGATCGTCACCATAATAAGACTGTGAGATATAGTGTATTTCAAACTCTGTTATCCTGTTTTCATCATAAAATCCGAGTTCAAGCGCATTAAGGAAGAGTTCCGTGTAGTGAAGATTATTCATATGAAGACTCTTATCCAGATCCGTATATCTGACCTTATATTCATAGACTTTTTCCATTCCATCTGTTTCTTTTGAAATCTTGGAAAATTCCACCTCAGGACCAACTGATTCATTCATATGCATATCCTCAGGAAATTCAATATCTCTGAGAGTTGCAAGACTTTTTAGCCCAAATCTGTAAAGGCAGGCTTCTACCCTTCCTTTTGCCATTAAAGTACTGCCCCTCATAACTTGCATATCATGCCAGAATCTTACTCTGTCCGCTTTGGTTATACCTGTCTCTACTCGTAATTGTCCTGAGAAGTCGGCCTCCTTATTAATAACAAGCTTACACTTGGTAAACATTGAAACTATTCCATATTTTTCAAATGTCTGCTCACTTCCTAGACCCTTCAGAAACATCTCCCAGGTTATAATATCCTGGATATAATTTATGTATCCTCTAACCCCAACTAATCCTCGAGCTTCAGTATCTCTGTACTGAGGATCAAAACTTCTAACAAAGTCCAATTTTTAGCTCCCTTCCCTAGATTCAAACGAGTGATAGTAAACATTTTACACTATTTGTCTATATAAAACCACCCTGTTTTTTATACAAAAAGTCTTATATGTCTATATGTTTCATTATACCTTATATACCCTCTGTATATACCTCTGCGGCATATATTATGTGACTTATACGCGGCTTAAATGTTATAATGAGCCGGTTACCGATCATGACAACTTTTTAAGGAATTAACAGATGAATATTACAGAGATCTTAAGCAAGGAACTTTCAATTAAAAATACTCAGGCTGAAGCTGTGATCAGACTTATAGACGATGGTAATACTATACCCTTTATTTCACGCTACAGAAAAGAAGCCACCGGTGGATTAAATGACGAGATACTTCGTACATTTGATGATCGGCTCAGGTACCTTAGAAATCTCGCAGAACGAAAGGAGACTATACTCGCCTCCATACAAGAACAGGGAAAGCTTACCGATGTCCTTAAGAAAGAGATCGATGAAGCTGAGACCTCCGTACAACTAGAGGATATCTACCGTCCTTATAAACCAAAGCGCAGGACACGTGCAATGCTAGCAAGAGAACGCGGACTTGAGAAACTGGCAGCTTTTATCACCGACCCGGATACCGGTATAAGTGTAACCGAAGAAGCAAAAAAATATATTGACCCTGACAAAGATGTATCTGATTCCGACGCTGCTATTGCCGGAGCCCTGGATATCATTGCCGAAGATATATCTGATTCACCGGATTTCAGAACATGGGTCAGGAACAGGACATTTAGCAGAGGAAATATAGTTTCTTCTGCTAAAGAAAAGGATCCTCAGCCTGGTGTATACGACAACTACTATGACTATTCCGAAGCTATTTCTAAAATACCCGGTCATAGACTACTTGCTCTTAACCGCGGAGAAAAGGAAAAAGTACTGAATATCAAGATCGAAGCCCCTGAAGCGGACATCATATCCTATCTGGAAAAGCATAATCGTGTAAGATCCGGTTCCGACTCGGAAAAGTATCTAAAAAAAGCTATTGCCGATTCATATAAAAGACTCATCGCACCCTCTATCGAAACCGAGATACGTAATGAACTTACCGAAAATGCAGAAGATTCCGCTGTGAAAGTCTTCGGTATCAACTTGACTCAGCTGCTTATGCAGGCTCCTGTCTCCGGAAAAACAGTTCTTGGATGGGATCCGGGATTCAGGACCGGCTGTAAGATATCGGTCGTTGACTCAACAGGCAAAGTTCTGGATACAGCCGTTATCTATCCTACCGCTCCTCAGAATAAAGTAGCCGAATCAATGGCTGTTATCGAAAAGCTCATAAAAAAGTACCATGTTGATGTCATCTCACTTGGAAACGGTACGGCTTCCAGAGAATCCGAAAAAATAATTGCGGATTTTATCAGGACATCTTCCCTGCCGGTCCAATATGTTATCGTAAATGAAGCGGGTGCTTCTGTTTATTCAGCCAGCAAACTCGCCACTGAAGAGTTTCCTCATTTTGACGTAGGACAGCGAAGCGCTGCATCTATGGCCAGACGTCTTCAGGATCCTCTTGCTGAACTTGTTAAGATCGATCCGAGATCTATAGGTGTAGGCCAGTACCAGCATGATATGAACCAGGCCAAGCTTGGTGAACAGCTGGGCGCAGTAGTTGAGGACTGCGTAAATAAGGTCGGCGTCGACGTCAACACTGCCTCCGCTCCTCTTCTCTCTTATATTTCAGGTGTAAATAAAACGATCGCCAAAAATATCGTCCTGTATCGTGAAGAGAATGGGATCTTCAGATCCAGAAAAGAACTGCTTAAGGTTGCTAAACTCGGTCCTAAGGCTTTTGAACAGTGTGCCGGATTTCTTAGAATACGAGGTGGAAGCGAAGCTCTTGATATGACATCCGTCCATCCTGAATCATATCCGGCGGCTAAGGCTCTTCTCAAATACCTTGACTACACAGACAGAGATATAATTGATGGCAGCACGAGAGATATCTCAAAAAAGATAAAAGAAAAGAAGATCTCCCTTCCTGACCTTGCCAGAGAATTGAATATAGGAGAATTTACTCTTGAAGATATAATAGGTGAACTGGCCAAGCCGGGACGTGACCCGCGTGAAGATCTTCCTTCACCTGTTCTGAGATCTGATATCCTTGATCTTTCCGATCTTAAAATAGGTATGACTCTAAAAGGAACTGTCAGAAATGTAATAGATTTCGGAGCTTTTGTAGATATAGGCGTTCATCAGGATGGTCTTATCCACATATCCGAGCTTTCTGACAGATTTATTAAACATCCCCTTGATGTAGTCAAAGTCGGTGATATCGTTGATGTAAAAATAATTTCTATAGATACTGATAAGAAAAAGATCGGTTTGTCTATGAAAAAATAAGTAACTTAATTTAAAATGGAAGCATGTCGTAATGAGATCCGACCTGCTTCCATTTTAAATACTTTTTCAATAAGCTGAGTTATTATTCTTCCAGTTCCTCCAGCTCCTGAGAATATCTTTCCCAGTCCTCATATACAGTTTCCAGTTTTTTTCTTACTGCTTCTGCCGTCTTGTGGATATCCATAAGTTCACCGACATTGGCGGCGATCTCAGGTCTTGCCATTTCTTTATCTAGCTCCTCCAGTTGTGCTTCAAGCTCGGCGATCTCCTGCTCTGCCCTTTTCACCCCGTTCTGTGCCTTACGAAGCCTTGCCTGAAATTCTTTCTGGCCTGCCCAATTGAGCTTACTTTCGCTTGTTTCCTTTACATATGTAACTTCCGCACTGATGATGTCAAATCCCCGACTGCCATTATATCTTCTTACATCTTCTCGTTTTTCAACATAATAATCATAATTTCCAATATAACTGTCAAAGCGGTGATCATAAAGTTCCAGTATCCTGGAAGCTGTCTTATTTATAAAATAGCGGTCATGAGATACATAGATAACTGTACCCTCATACCTTGAGACCGCATCCTCAAGAACCTCTTTCCCCTGTATGTCCAGATGGTTGGTAGGCTCATCCAGTACAAGAAGATTAGCTTCCGAAAGCATAAGCTTTGCCAGTGATACTCTCCCTCTTTCTCCTCCTGACAAGTCTCCGATCTTCTTGTAAACATCATCTCCTGTAAAAAGAAAAGCAGCCAGAACATTACGCACCTTAGTATTATTCAGATCAGGATATGCATCGTGGATCTCGTCAAATATCGACTTATCCATATCAAGAACAGCATGCTCCTGATCGTAATATCCGATATGCACATTAGACCCCAGTTTGAAACTGCCGCTATCCGCCTCTTCCATTCCATTGAGGATCTTCAGCAGCGTTGTTTTTCCTGATCCGTTAGGACCTATTACTGCTACATGCTCTCCCCTTTTTATATCAAATGAAACATTCTCAAAAAGTGGAGTACCCATATAGTATTTAGTCATATCTGCAACGGACAGTACATCATTGCCCGATATTATATTGGGCTCCAGGCTGAGCTTCATCTCGTTATTGATATCATCAGGCTTTTCCAGCCTGTCCATCTTATGAAGAGATTTTTCTCTGGACTCCGCACGTTTAATAGATTTCTCTCTGTTAAACTGCTTGAGTTTCTGAATTACCGTTTCCTGATGCTTTATGTCTTCCTGCTGGTTCATATAAGCCTTTAGAGCTGCATCTCTCAGCATTTTCTTCTTTTCAGCGTAATCAGAATAGTTCCCCCGGTACATTCTCGCTTTACCATTTTCCAGATCGATCACCTTGTTAACGACCCTGTCCAGAAAATATCTGTCATGTGAAACAAGCAATACCGCACCGTCATAATACTTCAAGACCTTCTCCAGCCATTTAATGGAGTCAATATCCAGATGGTTGGTAGGCTCATCCAGGATAAGGAGATCAGGTTTGTCAAGAAGAACTTCTTCCAGTCTTTTTCTGGTCTTCTGACCGCCTGAAAGAATATCGTATCCTTCATCCATCTCATCATGCTGCTGCGCAAGATATCCCATCTTTTTCCCTTTGGAAAGTGCAATTATACCACTGTCTGCCTCCTCTTCTCCTAAAATGCACCTGATAAGAGTTGTCTTGCCGGATCCGTTTATACCAACGATAGCAGCCTTTTCCCTGTCTTCGATATGGAATGAAACATCCTTTAAAATTGGTTTTTCTATATATGTTTTGTTTAAATTTGAAACGTTTAAGATCATATACTTTAGAGTATAGCTAAATGCCTGCCCTCCCGCAAGTATTAGCCCTTGATCAGATACCTCTCTCAGCCATTATTGTTTTGATCTCCTCTTCATTGATACCGACCATCGCCTCACCAAGATCTTCTGATACCCTGGCGATCACTTCAGGCTTGTCATAATGAGCAACAGCTTCAACTATGGCTTTCGCTCTTCTGGCCGGATCACCTGACTTGAAAATACCTGATCCTACGAATACGCCCTGAGCACCCAACTGTCTCATAAGAGCCGCATCTGCAGGGGTAGCCACACCTCCTGCCGAGAAATTAACGACCGGCAGTTTTTTATTGTCGTGCACATATTTTACGAGATCGTAAGGTACGCCAAGTTCTTTTGCATCATTAAAGAGCTCTTCTTCTCTGTGTGCTGCTATCTCTGCGATCTGCCTTGATATCTCTCTCATATGAGTAACCGCCTGAACTACGTCTCCGGTTCCGGCTTCTCCTTTGGTCCTTATCATTGAAGCGCCTTCCGCGATCCTTCTTAAAGCTTCTCCCAGATCTCTCGCACCGCATACAAATGGAGCTTTAAATTTATTCTTATCAATATGATATACATTATCTGCCGGTGTTAATACCTCTGACTCATCAATATAATCTATTCCTATAGATTCAAGGATCTGCGCCTCAACAAAGTGACCTATACGGCATTTAGCCATTACCGGTATTGATACAGCTGCCTGTATCTCTTTTATCATTCCCGGATCTGACATTCTGGAAACTCCTCCTGCCGCCCTTATATCCGCAGGAACTCTCTCAAGAGCCATTACCGCTGCTGCTCCGGCTTCTTCTGCTATTCTGGCCTGTTCCGGTGTAGTAACATCCATGATCACCTTACCGATAAACTGCTCTGCTATATTCTTATCAAATGTTAGATCTCTTGCCATACCTTCTACCTCTCTATACTATAAATTTTAATCATTGTTTTTCGAATGTAGAAAGTCTATACTTAATTTGAACTTATTAAAATATCCAAATTAAACTTTTTTAGAAAGGTCAATTTAGATAAATGTTGACATATTTATTAGATAAAACAAGGTCAGATTACCTCTATGAACAGCTCTATAACTTTATAAGGTCAGATATAATTTCCGGAATCTTACCGCCCCATTCCAGACTTCCAAGCAAAAGGACACTGGCGGAGCATAATAATATCTCTGTCATAACTGTTGAAAACGCATATAGTCAGTTAGCTACCGAAGGATATATTTATTCAAAACCTAAAAGCGGATTTTATGTATCTGAAATAATTTCCGGCAGGAAAGAGTTCTCTCCATCTCCTCGAATGAAGGCAGAAGATCGATCCCTCGATTACAGATCCGACATCTGTAAAAAGGAGTCTGACCGTCTCCCTTATATTGCTGATTTTTCATCGGCCGAAGTCGATTCATCCAGCTTTCCCTTCAAGACCTGGATGAAACTTCAGAAAGAGCTTTTTAACTCATACCCGGACATTTTCCTCAAGAAAACTCCCGCGCATGGTGCCCTTCCTTTACGTCAGGCGATCGCACGGCATCTTTCAGATTTTCGCGGAATGGACGTTGACCCTGAGCAGATCGTCATTGGCGCCGGAACCGAATACTTATACAGCTTGATTGCACGAATGTTCGGTCAGGATAAGATATTTGCCCTTGAAGAACCCGGATATACCAAGCTTTCCAATATATATGAGAGTAATGGAATAGACTGTGTCTTTTCCGAAACTCATGATCTTGAACGATCTCTTATAAGGGAGCTGGAAAAGCTGAAGGCTGATATAATCCATGTGTCCCCATCCCACCATTTTCCGACAGGAAAGGTAATGCCTGTTTCAAGACGATATGAGCTTTTAGGTTGGGCCAATTCCCATACGGGACATTACATTATTGAAGATGACTATGACTCGGAGTTTCGTTTCTCGGGCAAACCTATACCAACTCTTTTTAGTATAGATGGCGGAGTGAAGGTCATCTATCTGAATACTTTTTCCAAAAGCCTTACGCCTACCATACGTATAAGCTATATGATCCTTCCCGAAGACCTGGCCAGGCTCTTCCATGAAAAACTGTCGTTTCTTTCCTGCACAGTATCCAATTTTGAGCAGTACACATTGGCTGCATTTATTAATAAAGGATATTTTGATAAACATCTTAACAGAATGAAAAATATCTACAGGAAGAAAAGGGATTTTCTTATTGACCGCATAAGAAGATCCGACTTCTTTAAAAATTGTGAGATAAGCGGAGAGGAATCCGGACTCCACTTTTTAGTTAAAGTTGATACTGCTTTATCTGACACAGAGATCATAAAATATTTTGCCGATCGACGGATAAAACTTGATTGTCTTTCCGGTTTTTATAAAGAAAAAAAAGAATCCGTAGACCATACCCTTATATTTAACTATGCCGGATCACGGGCAGACCAGATAGAAAAAGCTTTTAATAATTTTGATGATAAATAAAAATGCTTCCGGCTATATACACCGGAAGCATTTTTATTTATCAGGCCGGCTGAAGGCCTTATCAACGATTTCTGTATCCGGTCTTCTCGTAAATGAAGAAACGACCGGCACTATTATAAATCCTGCCACCATGCAAATAGCGCCTGCATTGATGGGTGATTGTATTAACGGAGGAAATACACTTACCTTTGCTAAATTAGCAAATAACACTATAAGCATAAATGTTACCGAGAAAATAAAGTTTACCCAGCAGGCTGCGCTTGTTGCCTTTTTCCAGAAAAGCCCGTACAGGAATGGGGCCAGAAATGCACCCGCCAGCGCACCCCATGATATACCCATGAGCTGCGCTATAAATGTAATATTTGAATTATACTGAACTACTGCAATGAGAACAGACAAGATAATGAATATTACTATAAACAGTCTTATCATAGATACCTGCTGCCTGTCTGACATCTTCTCCTTTTTACTGTCATTTATGATATCGATAGTAATAGTTGAACTTGAAGTAAGCACAAGCGATGATAATGTCGACATAGATGCGGACAAGACCAGGATCACTACTATCCCGATAAGAATATCCGGCAGCCCGTTAAGCATAGCCGGAATAATGGAATCATAACCATTTCCTTTTATATCGATCTTATCTGCAAAAAGCCTTCCAAATCCACCAAGAAAATAACATCCGCCTGCAACGATAAGTGCAAAGATCGTTGATATCACAGTTCCGGTCTTTATAGCCCGGTCATCCTTTATTGCATAAAACTTGGCCACCATCTGCGGGAGACCCCAAGTTCCGAGAGACGTAAGAATTACTACTCCAAGAAGGTTAAGCGGCGACGGCCCGAATATACTTGCAAATGAGCCAGCCCCTGCCGATGGATCTGAGATCTGTCCCATAGAATGAATTGCTGTGACCAGACCGCCTTTTCCATTTAATACGGCAACGACTACGGCTACTATTCCAAAGAGCATTATTATGCCTTGAATAAAGTCATTGATCGCCGTTGCCATATATCCTCCGGCGATCACATACACACCGGTAAGAGCCGCCATAATGATCACACATACTACGTAATCAATATTGAAGGCCATTCCAAAAAGTCGTGACAGGCCGTTATAAAGTGAAGCCGTATAAGGGATCAAAAACACAAAAGTAATGACAGATGCCGCGATCTTAAGTGATTTAGAATTAAATCTTGCTCCAAAAAATTCAGGCATAGTAGCAGACTTCAGGGTCTGTGACATCCTCCTGGTACGTTTCCCGAGAATCATCCATGCCAGCAAAGACCCGATAACTGCATTTCCTACTCCAATCCATGTAGCAGCAAGGCCGAATTTCCAACCAAACTGACCTGCATACCCTATAAATACCACTGCCGAAAAATAACTGGTTCCATAGGCAAATGCCGTAAGCCATGGCCCAACGCCTCTTCCGCCCAGTACAAATCCATTTACGTCCTTAGTATGCCCTCTGCAGTAAAAGCCTATTCCAAGCATAATGGAAAAAAAGACTGCTAACATTATTATTTTTATAGCCATATCCTAATCCTGTTCTAAAAGTTCAAATCCAGCACTTCTAAGAGCAGACTCAGCTTTATCATTATCACGAACTTTTATTATGATATGAGCATGACCTGCTTTTCCTCCTAAAAATGCATACAAATACTCAACATCTATTCTGACCGCATTCAATACTTCTATGATATTCTCCAGACCGCCCGGCTTGTCTGCAATATCTACTCCCACTACAGGCGTGAGTCTGGCTATGTAGCCTGCATCCTTCAAGATCGTAGCTGCATCAAATACATCATCAACTATCATTCTCACGATCCCGAATTCACTTGTTTCTGCGACGGAAACTGCTCTTAAATTGATTTTATTTTCAGATAAAATCCTGGTAAGATCAGCAAATGTACCGGATCTGTTCTCTAAAAATACAGAAATCTGCTGTACACTCATTCTCTATCTCCTCTCCTGTGTCTTTTATCAATATAACTTACGTTTATCAATGACCCTGACTGCCTTTCCTTCAGAACGAATAATGGATTTAGGCGCAACGAGAGTTACATTTGCCTTTATTCCAAGCATTGATATAAGTGCATCTACCAGATCCTTCTGGCGCTTTGATATCTCTCCTAAATTATCAGTAAACATCTCAGGCGTCATTTCCACATTTATATCAAATGTGTCTGTGTTATTTACTCTATCTAAAATGATCTGGTAATTAGCCTGATATCCGTTGTTTATCAGGACAGCTTCGATCTGGGTAGGAAATACATTTACTCCTCTGATGATAAGCATATCATCAGTTCTTCCAAGAGGCTTTGTCATCTTTACGTGGGTACGCCCACAGGAACATTTTTCATGAGAAAGTACACAGATATCCCTTGTTCTGTATCTGATAAGCGGAAACGCCTGCTTAGTAATGGAAGTAAATACAAGTTCTCCTCTCTCACCGTCAGGAAGCACCTCTCCTGTCTCCGGATCTATCACCTCCGCTATGAAGTGGTCCTCATTGATGTGCATACCACTCTGCGCCTCACACTCAAATGCAACGCCAGGACCGGATAATTCTGTCAGGCCATAAATATCATAAGCCTTGATCCCCAGGGTATTTTCGATTTCATGGCGCATATCCTCTGACCATGCTTCAGCCCCAAATATACCTGCTTTCAGTGGAATGTCACCGGGACCGTAACCTTTTTCCTTAAATGACTCTCCCAGGTATGCAGCATATGACGGAGTGCAGCAAAGGACTGTTGCCTTAAGATCATTTATAAACATTATCTGACGATCAGTATTTCCCGATGATGCCGGAATAGTAAGTGCTCCTATTTTATGGCTTCCGCCGTGGAGCCCTGCTCCTCCCGTAAAAAGTCCATAACCGTAAGCCACCTGACAGACATCCTCTTTACCGGCTCCTGCCGCTGTCAGTGCTCTCGCACAGCAGTCCTCCCAAAGGTCGATATCGTCCTGAGTATAATAAGCGATCACTCTTTTTCCGGTAGTTCCCGAAGTTGAATGGATCCTTACACATTCATCCATAGGAACTGCACATAGTTTATCCGGATAATTTGCCCGTAAGTCAGCCTTAGTAATAAATGGAAGCTTTTTCAGATCTTCTCTTCCCTTAATGTCCTCAGGGCTGACTCCTGCCTCATCCATCATGCTTCTATAATACGGAACATTATCCCATACATGCTTTACCTGGGTCACCAGACGTTCATCCTGCCAGGCCTTGATCTGATCCGGTGAGGCACATTCAATATCTTCCTGAAAATACTTGCTCATATAAAATATCCTCTCTTACGCTTCTCTTCCCAACTTAAAAGCTTTTTTATTAAGCTCTGTAAATTTTGGCGGAACGACTTCTTCTATAGCTTCTATCCATGCTTCTTCCGGAATATCGAAATAATGTGACATCTTCCCGATAAGAACAATATTCACAGCCTTGGTCGAACCCGCCTTAGCCGCCAGATCAAGACAGTCCATGGCATCAATATTGGCTCCCGTATTCCTTATCTTATCAACTATTTCATCAGGATATTCTGCAGCACCTATAATTACAGGCATTGGGTCGATCTGCTGTTTATTTGTAATGATCCTTCCGTCAGGTCTCAGAAATTCAAGCCATCTTGCAGCCTCCAGACTTTCAAATGAAACTATAAAGTCAGCCTGTCCCTTATCAATGACCGGAGAAAATACCTTTTCACCATACCTTACATAGGTGACGACGCTTCCTCCTCGCTGGCTCATTCCATGCACCTCGGAAACCTTTACGTCATATCCTCTTTTCAGGAAAATATGTCCCAGAAGTTTACTGGCAAGAAGGGAACCCTGACCACCAACTCCGACGATCATAATATTTTTTGTTTCCATGCTTATCCCTCCTCCGGTCTTTCAAATGCATTAAAATGGCACATCTGGGTACATACATCACATCCGACACACAGGGTCTTATCCACAAATGCTTTACCCTTCTTCATAGAGATCGCCGGACATCCGATCCTCATGCAGGCACGGCAGCCCGTACATTTGTCATTATTAACCTCCAATGGCGTTTTATGCTTCACAGTCTTTAGTAAGGCACATGGTCTTCTCGCAATAATTACAGAAGGTTCCTCAGCTTCAAGTTCTTCCATAATAACTCTTTCACTTTCTGCCAGGTCATATGGATCCACTACAACGACCCTTCTTATACCCATGGCGCGACACACACCTTCAAGATCTATCTTTCCTGCAGGATCTCCTTTAATGTTGTAGCCGGTCGTCGGATTATGCTGGTGGCCTGTCATTCCCGTGATCGAATTATCAAGGATTATAACGGTTGAGTTAGATTCATTGTAGGCAATATTGGAAAGGCCTACTATACCCGAATGCATAAATGTAGAATCTCCAATTATTCCAACCGTCTTCTTTTCCGCTTCTTTCCCAAGAGCTTTATTAAAGCCGTGAACGGCTGAAACAGAGGCTCCCATACAAAGTGTCATATCCATAGCTGAAAGAGGCGCCACTGCTCCAAGTGTATAACAGCCTATATCACCAAGAACTGTAATATTTCTTTTTTTCAATACATGGAATATTCCGCGGTGAGGACATCCTGCGCACATGATAGGCGGTCTTGCCGGAATATTTTCCTCCAGCTTTCTTCCCTCCGCCTTTTCACCCAAAAGGATCTCAGCCACAAGATTCTGTGAAAATTCTCCACATATCGGAAAGATATCCTTGCCTGAAACCTCTATGCCAAGCGCCCTGCAATGGTTCTCGATAACAGGGTCAAGTTCCTCGACAACTATTACTCTGTCCACGGAAGCTGCGAATTTTTTTATCATCTCCACAGGGAGAGGATTTACCATTCCCAGCTTAAGGACAGACACCCTGTCGCCCATTACTTCTTTAACGTACTGGTAGGAAGTAGATGATGTAATTATTCCGATCTCTTTTCCTCCCTCTTCTATTCTGTTAACAGAAGCGGTCTCAGCCCATTCGGCAAGTCTTCTCATCCTGTCTTCAACAAACGGATGTCTTTTTATGGCATTTCCCGGCATCATCACATACTTGGCAATATCCTTTTCATAAGGGATCACTTCCGGCTTTACCCTTTCACAGGTATCTACGACAGACTGTGAATGTGAGATCCTTGTGCACATTTTTACTATAAAAGGCGTATCGAATTCTTCAGACAGCTCATAGGCCAGTTTAACGAAGTCGATGGTCTCCTGTGAATCGGATGGTTCAAGCATAGGAACTTTAGAAGCTATTGCATGGTGCCTTGAATCCTGCTCATTCTGAGAAGAATGCATCCCCGGATCATCAGCAACACCTATTACCACACCACCTCTGACTCCGGTGTATGACATGGTATAGAGAGGATCCGCAGCTACATTTAACCCTACATGCTTCATAGCGCAAAATGATCGTACTCCTGCAAGTGAGGCACCAAATGCCGCTTCCATGGCCACCTTTTCATTAGGTGCCCATTCACAATAAATTTCATCATACTTTACTGCTTCTTCGGTTATCTCGGTACTTGGTGTGCCCGGATAACTTGAAGCGAATGAACATCCGCCCTCATAAAGACCACGGGCAAATGCTTTATTTCCTAACATCAGTTGTTTCATAAGCATTCTCCTTGCTATACAATAAAAAAGATTCTAAAATTCTATACCCTTACTTTATAAAAGTATAATTAATAATATTATCATAAATTAAAATTTTTACCACTTTTAACTAAGAAAAATTAGCCTAAGACAATCAAAATTCTTGACACTTACCGTAAAATTAGTTACGATTCACAAATATACATATTATATCATAAGCTATATTATCATTATATTTTAAAGGGGAATATCGTGCCAATTACAGAACTTTTGGAAAGAAACAGTAAACTATATGGAAATGAGACTGCCCTTGTTGAGATCAACCCTGAATTAACGGAACAACAGCGAGTTACCTGGTCAGAATATGAACTTATTCAGCCTACTTCTGCAACGCATTTCAGGCGGGAAATTACATGGGCTGTATTTAACGAAAAGGCCAATCGTGCTGCCAATCTCTTTTTAAGCAAAGGCATCGGCAAGGGGCAGAAGATCGGTATCCTTATGATGAATTCACTGGAATGGCTTCCTGTCTATTTCGGAATTTTAAAAACGGGAGCTTTGGCTGTACCCTTAAATTTCAGGTATACGGCTAATGAGATCGACTACTGTATTAAACAGGCTGATGTTGATATTCTGGTATTCGGAAATGAATTTGTCGGACGTATAGAAAGCATAGCTCAGGATCTTGGCAGGGATCGCCTGCTCCTTTATGTTGGCGACTCATGTCCGTCATTTGCAGACGATTACTACCATCTTGCCAATAACTGTTCAAGCAGGTCTCCTGAGATCGTCATAGAAGATTCCGATTATGCAGCCATCTATTTTTCCTCAGGTACGACCGGATTTCCTAAAGCTATACTCCTTCGTCATGAAGCTATTATGCATTCAGCTAAGATGGAAGCTGTACACCATGAGATAGATCATAATGATGTATTCCTGTGCATACCTCCTCTTTACCACACAGGTGCTAAAATGCACTGGTTCGGTTCATTATTCACCGGCAGCAAAGCCGTTCTTCTGAAAGGCAATAAACCGAATGTGATATTTAAAGCTATTTCCGAAGAAAAATGCACCATAGTATGGCTTTTGGTCCCATGGGCCCAGGATATTCTTGTCGCTCTTGATTCGGGAGAGATCAGGCTTGAGGATTATAAGCTTGATCAGTGGAGACTAATGCACATTGGAGCACAGCCTGTGCCTCTTAGCCTTATAAAACACTGGAGGTCTTACTTCCCGAACCACAAATACGATACTAATTACGGACTTTCAGAATCTACAGGCCCGGGATGCGTTCACCTTGGAATGGACAACATTGAAAAGGTCGGAGCCATCGGTCTTCCCGGTTATGGATGGGAAGTAAAAATAGTTGATGAAAATGGAAATACTCTTCCACAGGGTGAAGTGGGAGAACTGTGCGTAAAGGGTCCGGGCGTGATGGTCGAATATTATAAAAACCCCGAAGCGACTGCAGAGACACTGCGTGACGGATGGCTATTTACAGGTGATATGGCCAGACAGGATAAGGATGGATTCATTTACCTCGTTGACAGAAAGAAAGATGTCGTTATATCCGGCGGCGAAAATATCTATCCTGTCCAGATAGAAGATTTTCTTTCATCGAATCCTAAGATCCATGATGTAGCCGTTATCGGCACTCCGGATCCGCGCCTCGGAGAGATCGCAACAGCCATTATCCAGCTTAAGGATGGTGTTGAATGCTCTGAAGATGAAATAAATCAGTTCTGTCTTGATCTTCCAAGGTACAAAAGACCACGAAAGATCATTTTTGCCGATGTTCCGCGTAACCCTACCGGCAAGATCGAAAAACCTAAACTTAAGGCTATCTATTCCGGAGACAGGCTTGTTGAGAAACAAAATTTAAGCTAAAAAATAGCAGCACCTGAGTGTATCTCATGGTGCTGCTTTATTTGTCAAATAATTTAAGATACTTGCGTATAGCATTTTCTACCTGAGCAAAGGACTCTCCTTCAAAATATCCATGTCCTGCTCCACCGACCTCCATAAACGCCACATTATCATATATTTCAGAGGCCTTTTTCGCATAAGAGACCGGAACCAGTTTATCCTCGGTACCATGGATGATCATAACCGGTCCTTCATAACCCTTTATCTCAGACCATATATCCATATCATAAATGTCTGTACAATATATTTTTCCAAGCCTTTCCCCAAGCATAATAGGAGTCTCAGGGATCTCAGCCTTAGATTTGTATTTTTCTCTCACATTATCAGGAATATTATATGCCGGAGAAATACGAATAAGTCCCTTGATATCATCTGGCATCTGTTTTGCTGCTATCGAAGCAACCGCCCCTACCTGACTGAAGCCTATTATAAATATCTTTTTAGGATCAATGGTATCCAGCCACTTTAACTTACTGATGACCAGCTTCAGGTCACTTACCTCTGTCAGCAGTGACATCTGCGTCATGTCTCCGGAACTTGATGAATCTACCGAACCACCTATAAAATCAAATATATATACTAATCTTTTATCTCTTACGGTGGTTATGGCATAATCCTCCAGATTTTTATAGTTCCCCCCGAAACTGTGCGCCATTATGACGAGATCTGTCCCTCTGATGATATTTCCATCCTTATCATTTGGAATATAATATCTTCCATAGATCATCCGTCCATCGGAGTATTTAAATGGCATCTCATAAACACTATAGTCATCTGATGTATTTACCAGCTTATAAGAATCCAGTGTTATAACTGACGTATCCCAGGTAAATTCCTCATTATTCATATATGAAGTCACAGACTTAGTTTCTGCAACTATCTGATTCTTTCCAGAGTTACAAGCAGCAAGCATACAGAAATTATTATTACTTTTTTTGACCTGCATATATTGATGTATTTCCATTACATATATACGCAATTATACAAACGATGAAAAAGTGAGGAAGATAGTTAAAGCCAAAAACTTCAGCTCCTATAAATATTGGTGCAAACAGCGTATTAGTAGCGCTTCCAAAGACGCTGGCATAACCCAGAGCCGCAACTAATTCTGCCGGAATCCCGAATACAGGACCAATAAATATCCCAAGGCTTGCTCCTATGGAAAACAGCGGTGTCACCTCGCCTCCCTGAAACCCTACTGCCAATGTGATCACAGTTAGAATGATCTTTAATATCCAATCATATCCGTATATCTTCCCATTGGTAAAGCTGGCTGAGATAAGATTAGTTCCCAGACCGCTGTAACGTCCGGTATGCAGTAAAAGGAACACAACTGAAAGAGCGGCACCTGTCAGTGCTATCCTTATATATGGATTTTTAAGTTTATTTGAGAAAAACAGTTTGCTTCTCTTTAAAAGGAATGTAAATAAAGCTCCTGTCAGGCCAAAGATCACCCCTAACAGCAGCAGTTTCAATAAAAGAGGAATTGAAACTGCTGAAGAAGCTGTTAATGCCACTTCGAATTTTTCCAGTCCCAGTCTTGCGGATGTAATGCTTGCAGCAAATGAAGCGATCAATGAAGGAAATATTGCCTCATATTCTATCCTTCCTACGACCATTACTTCCAGTGCGAAAAAAACCGCCGCCAGAGGTGTTCCAAAAAGTCCTGCAAACCCCGCTGCCATACCTGTTATCAAAAATATCTTTCCTGCATTCTTTACAGGTATCCACCTTCCTATAGAATGAGAAACTGTAGCTCCGATCTGTACTGCAACTCCCTCTCTTCCGGCACTTCCGCCAAAAAGATGTGTCAGCCATGTAGTTCCCATGATCAAAGGTACAAGCTGGAGCGGCACCTTATCTTCTTTCCCGGATCCTACGTCAAAAACCTGTGACATACCTCTCTGGCTCTTACCACCGAATCTTCGGTAAACAAAAACTATCAGAAGACCTGCTAATGCAAGAAATGGGATAAGCATTACGGCATGACTCTGTCTGAACGCTGTTATAGCTATAAGGGTGCGTCCGAAGATCGTGTCTATAATACCGATTAATATACCTATCGGTAGGGCGATCGCACCAGCTACAAGAATATTTTTGTAATCTTTAAATATAGTTTTCATCTTTCTGCTCCTTAACATTTTTTAAGCAAATAAAAAGCTGATGCATCCGTAAAAAGGGCCCTTAAAAGACCTTTGCAGACATCATCAGCTCAACGGAGGCATAGCTTGGTGTCAAGAATAATATTGCCGATCTACATATATGAGCCTTCAAGTATTCCAAGAACTGCTTCTTCCGGCAGTTCAACAGGATCGCAGGCAAAAAGTCCTCCCATAGTAAGCCTTGCCTGTTTCGCGATCTCCGGCAGTTCCTCAAATGTGATTCCATAATCGCTCATCTTCAGGTCGGAAACACCACATTCATCCTTTACCCTTTTAAGAGCTCTCAGAAAATCCATTGGCTCTCTGATATTTATCTGACCAAGAGCAAGCGCCATCTCAAGAAATCTGTCATCGCAGGCATGATTTTCTATAAAATATCTGAAATACTCCTCGCATATCATGATAAGACCCGCCCCATGCGGAAGATCCGGATGTCTAGCTGAAAGCGCATGTTCAATAGCATGTTCACTCGTACATGACCCGAACACCATTGACAGACCGCTCATCATATTTGCATAAGCCAGCTTTGTCCTGGCGTCAAGATCTTCTCCATTCTCAATAGCCACCGGAAGAAATTGAGCAATATTTCCTATTGCTGCCAGCTGGACCATCTGTCCGCATTCACCTCTCGTATTGGCGATATAGCCTTCAAGCGCCTGCAGCAGTGCATCAAATCCCGTAAATCTTGTAACATCCTGAGGTACAGAGAGCATAAGCTCCGGGTCGATCACTGAAAGTGTCGAAAACGCCCCCTTAAACCCGATCTTTTCCTCCGTGTCCGGATTAGAAACAACTCCCCAGGCATCGACCTCTGATCCGGTACCTGCAGTTGTAGTGATCTCCACATAAGGAAGAGACTTTTCCTCCAAAGTCTTTCCTCCCCCGGTTCCTCCGTTGATGTAATCCCATACTCTTCCTGATCTCTGAGGGATCATTGCTGCTATTACAGTTGTTGAATCAAGTACTGAACCTCCGCCAAGACCTATCAGAAAATCAACTTTCTCACGCCTTCCAAGTTCAATACCTTCCATCATAATTGCTTCAACAGGGTTGGACATGACTTTATCAAAGATCACATACTCAATATTTCTTCCCTTAAGAATTGTTTCCAGCCTGTCAAGGCTCCCATTCTCCCTTGCGGACTTGCCATTTGATATAACTATCATAGCCTTATTTCCTGGCAGATCTTCATTTGCTAAATCATTTAACTTTCCGGCGCCAAAAAGAACTCTGGTCGGCATATCCCATACGAAACTCATATATTTAAACTCCTGATTATTAGTAAAATCAACCCTGCAGGCCTCTTGACTGGCGGTCCATATCTTCTATAACTATGTCATAGATCTCTCCAAGGGATGAACAGTACTCAAGCACCTTCCATGGTTCATTAGTATGATAGTGGATCTTGATAAGCTCATCATCTCCAACTGCAAGGAGACAATCCCCTTTAAAATTAAGGGTAAAATATTCATTGATCGCATCCTCATCAAGGTCATGCCCTTCAATCAAAAGCTGTGTATCATACTTATATTCTAATTCTTCTTCCATACTTACTGATCCTCCCTGATAATATAGGCTCTTACTATTTCCCCATAATACGCTGTATGAGCCGTAGCATCTGAACCAAAAGAAGTCCCCGCTTTAACATTTTCAGGATATGCACGCTTTCTTATATCTTCAGGTATCCTGCTAAGATCCTGATCCTGACTGTACTTAACTCTGCATTCCAGCGTAAGAGGAAGCTCCTTTATGCCAGGTACTCCTGTTTCCATTGCTTCTTCCAGTGTAAGGCCAAGTTCCTCTAGCTTATCGGTATTTCTTCCTGTATGTCTTCCGCAGAAGTTGGTGATCTCCTTCTTTATCTCACCAAATGGAATGCTTATTGTAAACTCCTGATTCTTATCCAAAATCTCATGAGTATACCTGCTCTGTCTTACCAATGCTATAAAAACAGGTCTGTCCCATTCAATACCTAGCATTCCCCACGCGATCGTCATCGTGTTGATCTTTTCACCATTCTTCGTTGTTAAAAGTACTCCCTGTGACAAGCCCTGAAGTATCTCATTGGCATAGTCTAATACGTTAATCTCCTCTTTCATTTACTTTCCTCCTGTTGCAAGCATATGAGATCTTTTAAATTAATTTTCCATCACAATGGTCGATCTCGTGCTGGATAACCTCTGCGATCCAACCTGTGAATTTCTGTTTATGCGGGTGAAATGTAGCATCCTGATATTCAACCTCAATATCCATAAACCTCTTAACTTTCTTTTCCCCTTTATGACAAAGGCAGCCCTCCTCTGCTTCATATGGCCTTGACCTGGAAACTATATATGGATTTACCATAGCCACATTAAACGCTCCCATCGATACAGCAATTATACGTTTATTTACACCGATCATATTGGCTGCCATACCGATGCAATCCTCTTCGTGAGCATAAAGCGTATCCATTAAGTCTACTATCACTTCCGAATCTTCTCTAGTGGCAATTTCCGCCTTCTGTGAAAGAAAAAATATATCTTTATTTATTGGTCTGACTGCCATACATCACCTCAAAAATAATTTATAGGTTTATTTTACTTCATTTTCCAGAATTTTTGCATAGCAAATTTCAAAACCGAAAGGATCGATGGGCATCATTCCATACATATATAGAACTATTCCATCATATTCAGCAAATGTCTCATCCTTGATATGCCCGAAAAAATCTCTGACTTCCCCTATTTTATCGCCTTTACTGAATTTCGTATCTATATCGATGACCGGATGCCAGCACCCTCTCTTATGATAACCTGAATTTATATACATAAGATCTCCCACATCTACCGGTCTTATCTCAGGTTCAATAACTTCTCCCTTCAAAAGTCCCAGATGCGTCATAACGTTCATAACATCTGCCTTGTATTTATTTACATCATCGTGGGATAAAAGATTGGAATGTCCCCTCTCAATTAAGATTCCCGGTATTCCATTGACTCCGGCATGATTGTACGCTCCTGTCGTTGCCACCGATCTGACCATATAGGGAACGTTTACAAGCATGGCCGCAGCCTTTGCGATCTCAACGATACGCTCTTCAGCTACGCCTGTATAATAAACATGAGGTGTTATCCAGTCTGAATAGCACCCGTGCATATCAATGTGGAAGTCAGAATGTGACTGGAACTTATTCCATAAAGTCCATGCGATCTTATCTGTAAGAGTCCCATTCTTATTAGGTGGAAAGACCCTGTTTAAATTTTTTCCATCAACAGGAGTAATGTTCTCGACCTTAACTTCGAATGTCTGAACACTTACGGGGTGAATAACTATAAGCTGTCCCTTTATATCTTCCGGCGATATATCTCTTGCAAGCTCTATAGCCGCATGAATTCCCTCATATTCACCACCGTGGATTCCCGCCGTCACAAGTATGGTCTTTCCCTCTTCTTTTCCGTTTATAAATGTAACAGGCATATATTCAACAGAATCCTCTATCTGAATATATTTTTGTATCTTTGTGTCCGGTTCTATGGACAATCCCGCGATCTCCCAGTTTTTTTTCATAGGTATATCTCCATTTCTTATACTGTAAAATCATTTATATAATGATATATTTCTGCTCTTATATTTTAATGTATATTTAAATATCCATATCCCCCTACCCCCATATAGAAATTCACATAAAAACAGCAGCTTGGCCATATTTCAGGCATGCAAGCTGCTTCTATCTGTTATATATCAATATTTAGTGTTCACACGGATCAGCTTCCTTTATTCTGCAGCAATGTGTCGCTGTATAATGGATCTTGTCATAATCTGCCCCCTCAGCGTCAGCTTCATATCTGGCAATAACTGTAAAAAATCCTGTCTGTTCAGGTGTGAATCTGATCTGTCCGCTTCCGTCAACGCTCAGCTTGACAGTTTTCTTTTCTCCATCAGAAAAATATAAAAGGACTACATCTGCTTCTGTCTGGATCTCACCCTCTGTCTTAAGAACAAGTGTTATTTCCTGTCCGACTTCAAATAATGGCTTCACAGGGAGGAGCGACGTAAGCAACGGAGCATCAAATACATCATTTTTATTGCTGTGTCCAACTGAAATGCAAGTGGTTGCAGACTGAACATATCTGCCTACAGCTATAGCATCCGGATGCTTTGATCTGCTTCCTTTCTTCCACTTATCTCCCGGATATTCCGCATAACAGTTATCATACTGGCTAGACATCACATAAAGGCCTTCCTGATCAGTCTCTGAAATAAGATCAAGATGCTCTTTTCCTGTCTCTTTCACTGTAATATCTTCCTGTGTTCCATCAGGTGCAAATGCTTTAAATGTAAGCTCTTCTGCTCTTGGCAATCCATCAGGAACCATGTCGTGTCCCCATTTCAGGCTTCCCCATATCTCATCTCCCGCATGGTAGTGGAACACCTGCTCTTCGATCCAGCCCTCATGACCATAGACCAGCTTATCTGTTGTGTCTTTGATTAAATTCGCCATTATTTTTTCTCCTTTTCTATTTGAAAATACCGAGAAAATTATATCACACTGTTTGCTATATATATCCCCCTGCTGTCCGGTTTTTCTTCGTGTTTTAAAAGCCATTCTTTCCTGTCCAGACCGCCGGCATAACCGTGCAGCCCTCCGTCACTGCCTATAACTCTATGACAAGAAATAATTATAGCTATGGGATTATGCCCTACAGCACTTCCTACTGCCTGATAGGAGAGTCTTCTTTCTTTTCCGAATACCTCCAGTGCCAGTTCTTTATAGGTGATTTTTTCTCCATATCCTATATTGATCAGTCCCTGCCATACCCGTTTCTGAAAATCTGTACCTGCGGGTGCAAGTTCCATTTCTGTGACCTTCGGCGCTTCTCCTCTAAAATATCTGTCAAGCCATAATATGGCTTTATCAAGCGGTTCGTTACCATCCGATCCGGACAGCAATGTATATTCTCTTATATTATTCATATAATACATCTGCCCTTTAAACCATGCGCCAGTTACAGCTTCTCCTTCTGCCGCCAGTGTAATATATCCTAATGGTGACTCATATTCTTTTACATAGATCATGGCAAACCTCTTTCAGACTGCAGCGTTTTTTCCTGACATATATTATATATCCGATCCGGAAACGAAGCTGTCTTTACTCTAACACAAGCAAAAGGGCCATCTTAAATCTTCCATTTGCTTTCACGGCATGGAGCCCGTTTTTAGCAAATACAAACTGTTCTCCTGCCGTTATCGGGTTTTCTTTTCCTTCATATGTGATCACGCCATTTCCTTCAATACAAAATACGACAGCATCTCCCGGTGCTGAATGCTCCGAAAGTGCACAACCATCATCAAAGCTCATAATAACGAACTTCATCTTATCATTATGCACGATGTCCATGTTTACGATCTTTCCATCCTCGTATGGAAGAAGATCCTTTAATTCAAAAATTTCTCCACTGTTGATTATTTTATTCATATTAAAATCCTTTCCGAAATTGATCTCTGTAAAAACGCAATCTGTCACTGATCTGAATCCGACAGGTATATCCGCCGGGCTGATTATCATATCACCTTCATTTAATAAGATGTCTTTATGCATATCTTCCCTGTCTCCGCGAATGCACATGTATACTTCTCCCTCGTGGACGATATACAATGTCTCATGGCTGTAAGTTTCTGCGCTTATATCAGTATCTTCAGCCATTGTAAAATATACGATCCCCTTTTCCGGATCCTGAACGATCGCCTTTGAAATAGTACATCCTGCAGCCGGTCTATTATCTTTTTTTATTGAAAAAACTTCACCGATCTTTTCATTCATATTCGTACCCCCCCTTAAAAACTTACTGTACGATCAATGTCCATTCGGGCGGCCTCCCGGCATCCCCGGCATTCCGCCGTGCATTATCTGCTTGAAGCTCGGAATAATATCTTTAAAGCTCTGCACTATCTCTACCGTTCCAATGTACCTGTCTTCGTCATCATAAACGCCAAAATACTGCACTCTTACAGGATCCTCCGGATTCGGGATCCAGCGTTCTACATTCCTTTTGCGTTTATTTTTGAAATCTCCGATCATTTCTTTTACGATTGGGATCACCTGAGGCGGATGACATCCGTATACCTCTCGTCCAAGTGCTGAGGTCGGCCGCGCAAAGACTCTTCCTTCATTCACAAAGAAAGTAAATCTTTCATTTTCATCAATAAATGTTATATCGACCGGCAGGAATTCGACCATCAGCGCAAGCTGCCGTACAGTGACCTCGCCTGTTGGCAATTTAACTACATAATCAAGGTCTGTTTCAGCTTTATATCTGGCTTTTTCCTCGGCGATATATCTTTCGCCTTCATCCCATTCGGGAATATCCGTGATAAATGCAAAACCGATCTCTTCAAGATCTCTGTATGCGTTGAGCCAATCTTTTTCATTTAAATTTTCCTTCGAAAGAGGGAAAAGTATCTTCTCTTCTTTATAGATCATCTCCCTCATCCTCTGGAGGACTGCCGACGCTCTTTCAACTACAGATGAATATTCTTCATGCCCCATAGTCTTTATAAGAACTCTTATCTCCTTGAATATCTCATCATCTACGCCCCACATGACCATTGATGGACCTGTTATGCCCGCATTGTAAAGGATCGGCATAAGAAGTTCCTCTTTTTTAGCATAATGCTTCTTAATATCCTTCAGATATGTGAGCCATGCTGTCATCGTGGCAGGTTCGATCTCAACTGATACCTGTGGCTGGACAGTATTCAGAAATTTTTCCAGTTCAATATTTTCAAGATGCATAATACTGAGCGGATGCCCCTGACTTAGCTTATCAAAATCGATCTCACCCACAGCTTCTGCCGCTTTATGTGCTGCAGCTTCTGCCATCTGGAGCTTTTCCTTCTCCATTACTTCATCTTCTGTCATTCCGTGAAAAAGAGCTGAGTGGATATCACATAATTTCTGCACTTCTTCGACCGGCATTCCATCACCGATAAGTCCCTGCTCTGCTGCCGCGATTTCGTGTACAGATACGCTTTCAAAATTATCCACAAATTCTTTCCTGACTTTCTCAAGATCTTCTCCATTACTTAGCCTGGCTATATAGTTCTTCAGAAGATCTCGTCTTCCTTCAGGTGTTGATGTATCTATGTCTGTTAAAGGCTTTATTTTTTTCACTTCTTTTTCGCCCGGCAATTCGACACCTGTTACTGTAAAACCTTCTTTTCGGAACCTGTCCACTATATGTCCCAGATCGATACCCTTGATAGCTGCTCCCTTAGGGATCGTCATTACACTTCCCATCATTTCCAGAGCCATAGGACTTGTAATTTCTTTAAATCCCAAGTCTGACATGATATTCAAAATTTCCGGATACTCTCCAACAAGTACCGCGACCGTCTTATTTAGATCTAAAATTTTTTCCATGGCACCTAACCTCTTCTTTTTATTATTTAAAACGCATCTGATATATCTATAATAGATTAGTCCGCCCTAACCTGTATGTTGCAAAAGCAACATATTTCGTTTTATAGTTTTATATTAAAAAGAAACCTGTACATATACTTATTCTTCCGTAAACTCTCTGAATATCTGGCTGGCTATTATGAATCCGGCAACTGACGGGACAAAAGCCAAAGATGCCGGCGGAAGTTTAGTTCTCTCTCCGCCCGTCTTATCAGGAACATGACGAAACTCAGGAACCTGCGGTTCTTCAGTAGAGAAAACCACCTTTAATTTTTTTATACCGCGCTTTTTCAGTTCTCTCCTCATCACCTTAGCAAGCGGATCTACGCTCGTTTTATAGATATCAGCCACCTGGAATCTGGTCGGATCCATCTTATCTCCTGCTCCCATGCTTGAGATGACCGGAACTCCTGCTTCGACCGCCTTTGTAATGATCTCTATTTTTGCCGTTACAGTATCCACAGCATCTACCACATAGTCATACTGTGAGAAATCAAACTTATCCGATGTGTCGGGAAGAAAAAAAGTTTTATGCACTATGATCTCTGCATCCGGATTTATCTCCCTCATGCGCGCAGCCATTACCTCCACTTTTTCCTGACCTATAGTCCTGTGGGTAGCATGTATCTGTCTGTTGATATTAGTTACATCTATCTCATCCTTATCGATCAGATCAAACCTTCCGACACCGCTTCTTACCAGACCTTCGGCCACGAAACTTCCCACTCCGCCTATGCCAAATATAGCCACCCTTTTTTTATGTAATTTTTCCAGTTTTTCTTTCCCAATAATGAACTCTACTCTTGTAAACTGATCATCCAAATCCGTATCCGCCTTTTCTTTTTTAATTATCCACTCAATATACCTGTATCAGTATAACAAAAAAGATTCCGTCAGTTTCCACTGACAGAATCTTTAGCTGTTTAAAAATTATAAACCACTTACTTTTATAAATGCTTAGATTTGAACATTACAAAAAATACTACAAAAAACAATATAATCAAAAAATTTAAACCCATCATAAACTGGGCAATATCTGAAGAACTAATAAAAGAAGCACCATGGATCAATCGTATACGCTTATATCGAACTGAAAATATTAAAAAAGATATTAGTCACAAATATATGGAAAAAGAAGAACTAAATAAGCTAATAAGCCATATTGACGATGAACAATACCGTTTTATTATACAATTTCTCGCTTTAAGTGGTTTGCGTATCGGTGAACTTATACCATTAACATATGACGATATAGATCTTAATAACAGAACTATAAACATTGATAAGACTTTCAACCCGACTAAAAAATTATATTAGATCCAAAGACATATACAAGTGCAAGAACAATATATATACAAACTGAATTATTCAAGCTTTTAAAAGAAATTATTAAATTTAGCAAAAAACGGCAAATATGTTTTGGTTATCTTAGCAATCTTTTATTCTCTAGAATTAACAGTGATTTTTTAATATACGATACGTTAAACAAAAATTTTAAAAAATACACCTCACATGCACTAAATTATGAGTTCACATTACATTCCTTAAGACACACACATGCGTCACTAATGTTTGAAAATGGCATGACACTAGAAGCCATTAGTCAAAGATTGGGGCATAAAGGGAACAATATCACAAAATAAGTATATTTGCATATAACAAATAAAAAAATAGAAGAATATAACAAGCAGATGGATAATATTAAATTGCTTTAATTCGCCACTTTTGTATTTTTTTTGCCCCTTTTTTCCCCTAAATGTCAATTGTATGAAATGCCATTAAACGTAAAGCTACATAAATACTGGCTTTTAGGCGTTAATGTAAATTTTATTATAAATCACTTATATTTGTAGAAGCCTTCTCCATCATTGATACCTGTTTTTCCTGCATCGATCCTTTCTTTAAGAATCGCTGCGATCTTACCGTTAACAGATTCCGGATCTTTCGCATCCGGATTGTTCATAACCACATTGTAGGCTGTCGTAAGACCAACCACGTCAAGGATCTGGAAGGGACCGAGAGGCGCTCCTGTACATATCCTCCATGTCTTATCTATAGTTTCAAAATCAGCTACTTCCTTGGCAAGGAGCTGCTGACCCGCATTGAGGAATGGGATAAGCATTGAGTTGATAATATAGCCCGGCTGCTCTTTCTTGAGGCAGAGAGGAACCATTCTGATCTCTTCCGCAAATTTTACCACTTCGTCATAGTATTTCTGCTCTGTTCCAGGATGTCCCATGATCTCTGCCGTATTGCCCTTCCAGATATTATTTGCAAAATGAAGAGCAAGATACTTTTCAGGTCTTCCTGTGTACTGTGCGAATGTACTTGGCAGCATTGATGATGAGTTAGTTGCAAGTACTGTCTTTTCAGGAAGATATTTGGCAATAGCCTGGTAAAAGTCGATCTTGGCCTGTGGATTTTCTGCCATAGCTTCGATAACAAAATCAGCATCAGCAAATGCAGCTTCCATGTCTGTTTCATACTTGATGTTCTCAAATGCTCTGTCAGCATCAGCCTTGAGCTGGTCGATCTTTTCCACTGTCAGATCTTCAGGATTCGGATACAGCCCTCTTGGGAACATTCTTACAGCCATAGGGTCTCCAAGCTGTGACTTAAAAGCTTCTAAGGTCTGAATATAGATACCATGCAGTCTTTCCACCTTAGGCTTGCATCTTCCGACTGATTCCTCACTTCTGAGCCAGATAGTCACATCAAATCCGCAATATGCTGACTGATAAGCTATCTGACTTCCTAATACTCCGCCACCTGCTAAAACTACTTTTTTAAAACTCATAATTGCTCCTTTCAGAAACCGTTTCTTTGTTTATCTATATATTTCATCTCAATACTTAACGTTTGCATCAGTATAACACAATATTTTGTAATAGCTATTAGTTAATATACAAAATGTGTCTAATTAAATAATAAAAAATGCATTCCTCTAAAACAAAGCTTATCAGGAATGCATAAAAATATTTTTTAGTCTAATAATTTATACAGTATTTTATATAAAGTCTTAGCTTCACCCGGATCCAGCTTTATACACTGCTTCATTTCCACAGGAACGCCTTTGACTTTATTTTTCATCTCTTTACCTTCCCCAGTAAGAGATACTGTAACTACTCGCTCATCCTTTTCGCTTCTCTTGCGGGTAAGATGACCTGCCTCTTCCATTTTCTTCAGGAGAGGCGTCAGGGTGCCATTATCCAGCATAAGTTTTTTCCCGATCTCACCTACGGTAAGATCATCATTTTCCCACAACACCATGAACACGATATACTGAGTATACGTAAGTCCTAACGGCTTCAAAAACGGTGTATATGCACCAACAACTTTCCTTGCTGCCGCATATAACGGGAAGCATAATTGATTATCCAGTTTTAATCCTTCATCTAACTTATCAGACATATTCAGCCCCTTTATTACAATAACTTTTCTACTTCACCGGCAACATCCGCCATTTTGTTAACAGGCTCAAATCTTGCAACTACGTTACCTTCACGGTCAATAAGGAATTTTGTAAAATTCCATCTTATATCATCATCATCCAATTTCATCTTTTTAGTTACCATGTTGAGCATCATAGCCTTAGGGCCCTTACCCATGCCCTTAAATCCGGCCTCTTTTTTAAGGTAACCATATAATGGCAGTGCATCCGGACCATTAACATCTGACTTTTTCATCTGCGGAAAATGTGTATCGTACTTAAGTGTACAGAACTCCGTGATCTCCTCATCTGTTCCCGGAGCCTGGTTTCCAAACTGGTTACAAGGAATATCCAGGATCTCAAAGCCCCTCGCATTGAAATCTTCATACATTTTCTCCAGATCCTTGTACTGCGGTGTAAATCCACAGCCGGTTGCCGTATTAACGATCAAAAGCACTTTTCCTTTGTACTGATCTAATGAATGCTCCTCACCCTTTGCATCTATAACTGAATAATCATAAATCGACATCCTATACTACCTCCAATTGTAAAATCATTTTACACAAACATATTGTATCAAATATTATAAATATGTCAACTTTTATTTTTCAAAAAGAAAAAGCTGCAGTATTACGAGGTTCTTACAGAGATCCTGGCGATATGCTGCAGCTTTTTTAGCTTTAATTTATATTAAATTTACTTAAATCTTACGGCTGTTCCATATGCCATTACTTCTGCTGCTCCATTCATAATACTGGAAGTAGAGAATCTGACATTGACTATGCCATCGGCTCCCATATTTTTAGCATCATCTATCATTCTATCCATTGCAATGTCTCTTGCTTCATTCATCATACTTGTATATCCTTTAAGTTCTCCACCGATAATACTCTTCAGTCCGGCGCCCATGTCTTTTCCGAAATTCTTGGTCTGGATCGTACTGCCCTTTACCAATCCGACAGTCTCAATTTCTTTTCCTGTAATAAAATCTGTATTTACAACGATCATAGTCTCTTCCTTTCATTTGATCTTAAATTTCAGGTTACATGAACATTCTAACATACCGGATCGGTTTTACTATTCCCAAAGCGTATGTTGTGCATATACTTCAAATTGATCTGATTTACGATCATCATTAAAAGTAACTTCTATAGTGTATCTTTTCCAAATAATAATGATAAAAAATTATAGCCCCTATAAAAAATCCCATCCGGATCATCTTTCAATGTCCTGTATGGGCGCAGTATATCACTTTTCTCTTCAGGATATCAGCCTACAAGCTTTGCATTTCTTAAAACACAATAGGTCGTACTTCCCTCTTTATAAGTCTCAAATGTTCCCTCTACTATTATATTGCTGTCTGCCTTAGGATAATCATCCGGATACTTATATGTATCAATTAGTTCAAACTCTATCCCCTGTGAGCAGCATTTGGTCGCGTCCTGATTTATCACAGCAAAATACCGCTTTCCTGTTGATGGATCTTCCGCTGTAGCATATATACCATTTACCCTTATTTTTTTGCCTACATATTTATCAGGTGAGACCATCATATTATATATCTCTGAATAAACCATAGTTGCCGATAATTTAGTCAGATCAAGATCTACATCTCCGCTGCTCATCATTAATGCCTTATCTTCGTCACTTATTTTAGACGCACCATGAGTTGTAGGCTGTGTGATGCCTCCTGTGTTAGTTACATTTGCCGTAATCTTGCTCGTCGTAGGCTGTGATGTTTCAACAGGCTTAAGTTCTTTTCCGCAGCCGACTATCGTCAATAATGCTGCAACGCTGGCTGCTATGGCGATTACTTTCTTTTTTTTCATTTTACCTACCACCTTTTGCAATCAATCCAATAATAAAGCATATAATAAACGCAACTGCATCAACTGCGACAATCGTTGCTCCAACCGGTGTCCCGGCCAGGATAGAGATCAGGATCCCCAGTACTGCACATGATACTGACAGGATCGCTGAAAATATCGTTACGCCCTTAAAGCTCTGGCATATCCTCATAGCGGACAGTGCCGGAAAAATAACCAGCGCAGATATAAGAAGGGAACCGACCAGATTCATCGCAAGTACGATGATCACCGCAATAATAACCGCAATAAGTAAATTATACCTTGCTACATTAGCTCCCGTTGCCTTAGCATAGTTTTCGTCAAAAGTTACTGCGAAGATCTTATTATAAAAAATAATGAAGACTGCAACCACTGCGATTGAAAGGACAATGCATATCCACAATTCAGTTTTCTGAATAGTAAGGATCGACGTAGAACCAAAAAGAGTAGTGCAGACATCTCCGGCAAGGTTGGCTGATGCGCCTTTAAAAATATTTAAGATCAGATATCCTAATGCCAGAGAGGATACACTGATCATAGCGACTATTGCATCTCCTTTTATTCTGGCATTCTGACCGGTCCTGAGAAGAAATACAGCGCATATTACAGTTACCGGCAGTATAAGATACATTTGATTAGTCAATCTCATAACAGTTGCAATAGCCATTGCTCCAAATGCAACGTGGGACAGACCATCGCCTATGTACGAAAATCTTTTTAATACCAGTGTTACTCCCAGTAAAGATGAACACAGGGCGATAAGTACGCCTACTATAAGCGCTCTTCCTACAAACGGAAACTGCATATAATGATGAAGTGTAGAAAATATTTCCGCCATTACGCTTCACCCCCATCCTGGTCTAAAAACAGCCTTCCTAAGTCACTTTTGATATAATCCTTAGTCTCTCCATAAAACCATTTTTTACCTACATGAAGTATATGACTCGCGTAACGCACTGCTGCATTGATATCATGTGAGATCATTATTATCGTGATCCCGTCCCTGTTCAGATCCTTTATAAGCTCATACATATCATGAGTTACCTTAGGATCAAGACCTGAAACCGGCTCATCAAGGATCAGAAGTTTCTGCGTAGCACACAAAGCCCTTGCAAGAAGCACTCTTTGCTGCTGCCCTCCTGACAGGTCTCTGTAGCTTCGTTTTGCCAGATCTCTGATCCTCATTTTTTCCATATTCTTCTCGGCCAGATTTTTTTCCTGCCTATTATAGAAAGGCCTGAGACCGGTCCTTCCCTGACATCCGGACAGAACTATCTCCTCTACTGTTGCAGGAAAATCTCTCTGGACTATAGTCTGCTGAGGAAGATAACCCACCTCATTTGCTTTTAGATCATTACTCACCTTAAGGCTGCCCCTAATAGGCTCTTGCAGTCGAAGTAACGTTTTTACCAAGGTACTTTTACCTGCACCGTTCTCTCCCACGATACATAAATAGTCACCTTCATCAACTTTAAAACTCAAATTATCAACAACGATCTTCTGATCATACCCTATGGCAAAATCATCACAGGTGAGTAATTCCATAAATTAAAGGCTCCTTTATTTCAAAGCTTCTTTCAACACTTTCAGATTGCTTTCCATAACAGAGAGGTACGTTTTACCATTTTTAACATCTGCATCAGTAGTTGACTGTAAAGAATCAAGTGTTAAGATCTTCTGATTTTTATCTTTTGTATTCTGAATGATAGTCTCTGCTATCTTATGATTTGAACCTTCAATAGTCAATACACTCTTTAAGCCTAATTCATCTACTTTTTTTGCAAGGAATGAAATAGTCTCAAAACTTGCCTCTGTCTCAGCTGAACAACCCACAAATGCAGCATAGTATTTAAGTCCGTAATCGTCCACCATATATCTGAACGGGAATCTGTCTCCAAATAACACAGTCTTTACTGTGGCTGCATCCACTGTCTTCTTGTATTCTGCATCAAGCTTGCTCAGTTTTTCCTTGTAGGCTTTTACATTAGCTGAATATGTACCGGCATTATCAGGATCAGCCTTTTCAAGTGCAGTCGCAATTGAATCACATAAGAAACTGGCTTTCTTTAATGAGAGCCATACATGCTCGTCATATTCCTTCTCTTCTTCATCACTGTGATCATGGTCTTTATCTTTATCACTGCCGTGATCATGATCATGATCGTGGTCGTGGTCATGGTCGTGATCGTGGTCCTCTGACTGCATTCCTTCAACAACTTCCTCTTCTTTTATGTTAGATTCTCCAAGTGTCTTCATGAGATCTACAGCCACAAGTTTTTTGTTGTTAGCTGACTTAATAACATTATCCACCCATTTATCTGACTCTCCACCAACATAAATAAAGATATCCGCTTCAGAGATCTTCATGATATCCTGAGCAGTCGGCTGGTAGCTGTGAAGGTCCACACCATTATTGATAAGATTAGTAACTTCAGCTTTATCCGCTTTGTCACCAAGGATCTGCTTGACCCAGTCATACTCAGGATATATTGTTGTAACTACCTTTAGTTTTTTTTCTGAAACTGCTGCTGTCTTCTGTGTATCCGTCGCCGGCTTACTCCCACACGCTGCCAGACAACCTGCGGTTGCACATGCTGCAGCTACTAATGCGATAACTTTCTTCATTTGTATCTCTCCAATCCTTCAAACAAACTTTCTGATTTTTTCTCCAACCCGCTTAAGAGTGGCTGTGTCCATGACATTCATGATGTTCATGATAATGGCTGCTGTGGCCCTTATCGTATGATCCATCATCCTGACAATCTTCACAGATACCATAAAAAACTGTTCTAAGAGGGTTAAGCTTAAATCCGTGTTCCTGAATAAGGTGATTACCGATATCACCCAATTCATCGCAATGCACATGGATCAACTTGTTGCATTTTTCACATTTGAAATGAAAGCATGAATTTTCCTCACATGCTTCCCTGTCTCCGATATACTCAAAACATGCAGATCCGACATTGTCAGTAATATACTTGTTTACGATACCTTCATCGACCATTCTGTTCAAATGACGATAAAGTGTCGTTGTTCCAACAGATACATTTTCTGCTTTAAAATGATCGAATATATCCTGTACTGTAAAATGCTTCCCCGGAAACTCTTTCAGGTATCTCAAAAGAACGTCCTTTTGCCTAGTTGAATAATTAACTTTCGTTCCACACACCTCCCAACTTAAATACAAATTGAAAATCATTTTCAATTTTAACACTAAACCTGTTAATGTCAATAATTTTACATAGTTTCCCGGATCGAAATATATAAATTACATTTTATGATTATTTATTTTTTCTCTTGTAGTAGATACTTACAGCAAGAACAGATGCCCCCACAGCCAATATCAGTATATATACAGGTTCCGTTCTCCTGTCTCCCGTCTCAACTGACTTAACCGGCTCGGAAGGTTTCGTTGATGATGGAATCGGAGCTGTTGTCTTAACCGGTACACTGGGAACAGTTGGGCTGCTTGTTGTTGGGACCGGCGGTACGCTTGCTGTTGTCGTCACAGTTGGCACCGTCTCACTTATAGTGGTGGTCTCCGTTGCAGTAGTCATTTCTCTTGTGATGGTAGTAGTTGTTGTAGTTTCAGGGATCCTGTTTACCATTGTAAATGTGTATCTGACGTTTCCGCCTTTCTTATAATTCTTTACAGGCCCTTCATAGGAAACTTTATATTCCCCCACATTGAGCTCTTTAATGTATATCAGATCTTCAACAGGCTGACCATTTATCTCTGCAGGCAGATCTCTTATTATTTCCGTGAAATTGTTTGCACTGTTCAAAGTAACTTTTTTAAGTAAGTAATCTACTTCTTTTCCGTACTTTTTATATTTTACCCTTACTTCTGCCTCTATCTCTTTCTTGACAGTTCCTTCTCCCCAATCCTTGTGGATCTACACATCTTTAAGAGGAGCATCTATCCTGCCTATATTGACAGCTCCGTGTTATCTGTATCACTGTCATCATAATAAGTTACATTTCCACAATTTGGTCCCCTGGAGGGAAGTGAAACATAATATTCGCTTCCTGATTCATTTAAAAAATCATCTCCTGCCATATCAGCTTCATTGTTGTACAAAAGACCGCCATTTTCTGCCTTGAACTTGCCTGAACCAGTCGGGCAGAGCCATATTCCACCGCCAATACGTGCACTGTTATCTGCAATATAAGCATTTTCGATATGCAGAGTATACGGTATAGTTGTCAGATAAACGCCACCTCCCTGATCGCCTGCTCTGTTGTCCTTGATGATTCCGCCCTTCAGATATCCGCCGTTGCTTGAAACAACCACCCCACCGCCGCACATAACTGCTGCATTGTTAGTGATAGTTCCTCCTTATATCAGAAGCTTTCCGGCATAATACTCAGACCAAGTATCAATAGGGATCTTGGCTATTTTCTTATCAAGCCCTATACCATCAACGGCCCAGTCTGATACAAAAATTCCTCCGCCCGGTGAATCTGACCAGAATCCGGTAGGCGTTGCAGGATAATCATATGTTGTTCCCTGATTCTTTCGGATCATCCCTCCATTCATCTCCATTTCAGCCCCATCTCCAAGATAAAATCCTCCGGAGGAATAAGCCGCATTTCTCGTAATAATTATTATTTTCAACAACACCGGCATTGAAGATAATGATGGCCCCCGGCTTCTCCGCTTTTATAGGCCCTGAAGCGCTGATCCGGTCATTATAATCATTTTTAAAGTTTCCTCCGTTTATAACAAGCTTTCCATTAGTATAAATGAAGCTTCCGTTTGATTCTTTGTTCTCCGCGTCAAAGATAAATCCATTATCCGGACTATCGATGGTCAAACCGCCATCTCCTGCAATTTTTATCATATTGCCTTTATATGATGGCGCTCTTTTAAAGCTGACCTAGCCATTGTTTCTGAAACTTATCTTTTTGCCTGATATATTGATCTCCTCTGTAAAAACATACTCTCCCGCCGGAAGATCAATAACAGCACCGTCACTTACCCCGGCCACTTCGCTCTTAAGCTGTTCAAATAAAGTTTTGCTCATATCTCCTGAGTCGATAGTAGCAAATGTACTTTTCTCAGAAAAAATGAACGCCGCAAACCTGCTATCATCACCGACATCAGTACTAAAGTTGACCTGATCTTTTTCATATTCATAAGTTTTCCTTCCTGATATTCACATTTATCTATATGTATTCCAAGTGCTGTAGTAATAATGAGTCTCCGGCATCCATCTCTCATGAGAATCATAAGTTATTTCTATTGGATAAGGCTGGTAATAATACTCCGTATATGCTGTATCACTTTTTAAGGTCTCCAGCACTTCTTTATAAGCCTTCTTAAGCTGATCATAAGCATCCGCAAGTGCATTGGCTCTGTGATCAGCATTATTTCCATAAGATCGCTCTTCACCTCCCACAGTAATATTATCCTCATACTCTTCTGCATGAATCATTTCAGTTCTGAACGCCGCTATCGAAAGAAAAACCCCGCCCAAAACAAGACAAACCTTCCATTCGTTTTTTAACTTTTTCAAATCAAAATCCCCTTTATTTAATTTAATTCATCTAGTTTTAATATATTTTTTCATATTTTCCATAAATAAAAAATATTTCTGCATCAAGTCTATGTTTTGAAAACATATATCAATGCAGAAATATTCTTACTCATTAACGTTTTGACAGCTCTAAGCCCTTGTCAGTATAATCGTCACTATATTTTTCTTTTATTATATTTGCATATCTCTTTTCCGGATCATTGATCTTATCAAGCTGGAATAAAACATCTTCATCATCCGGAAACATATCAAGCATTTCTTTAAGAATACGGCGTCCCTGTTCAAGGATATTTTTCTCTTCACCGTTCACGCTTATGTAAATGTTTTCCAGATCGATATGAGCAGCCCTTTTCATATTGCTGATAGCTGCGATCTGATCATTTTCCGAAAACTCTGATTCCGGAGCCACAGTAAGCCATGCAATAAGCTTTTGAATAAACTTAAGGTCATGCTTTTCGATCCTATACTCGGCAAGAGGGTTCAGATCTATGGACCTTATCTCAATATGGCTGACTCCCTTTTCCTTAAGAGCTTCCATAGAGTAATCCCCTCTTGGCTTGAGACGCACAGGGTAGTACAGTTCCTTAGACGATATAAGACTGCCTGATTCGACATATGTATTGATGGAATCGACATATGCCCGGATGTTTTTATAAGCCAACACCGGCGTGAATTCGTTCCAGTAGCCATCCTCACTTGATCTTATGGACGCGTATGTATCATCCTGACAGACTCTTTTTTCACTCAATTCCCAGAATGACCTATCATTTACAGGACTTGCGCTTGTAAGCATTACAATGAGCCAGCTGTATTCTGTGAGCTTTTTCGCAAGTTCAAGATACAGGTGATCAGTAAATTCCACCTTATCACCTGAGCCAATTCTTTTCATTTCCGACTCAATAAATATCTCAGGGTAGGAATAGTTAAAATGTATCCCTGAAAATGTCATTTTAACCTTGCCATACCGCTCGCAAAGGTAATTGCGGTACCTGGTCCTCTCCTCCAGTTCCCCTGTGAACTGCGCTATAGGTATCTCATCTGTGCCTGATATATACGGCGGGTTGCTGAATGGCCAAAGATATTCAGGGCCGCTTGCTAAACATTTAAGTTCAGTTACTACTTTTCTGTGGTAATTGCCGATCATTTCATATACAGCATCAACACTGTCTGCAACAGGCGTTACTATCTCCAACTGGTTTTCACAAAAATCTCTGTCAATATCGGGACATCCCGGAAACGGATGAGATGTCTGAGCCAGCCTCCCCTCACTGTCGACTCTCAGACTTTCCCTTTCAAGCCCAAAACCTCCTCCATCTAAAATCTGAAGACATCTTTCCTTATCGCCCATAAATCAACCTTTCTTACCAAAAGTTACTATAGCAATCAGCTCTGTGGATTAGCATCCAGCCATTCAATAATATCTCCGCTCTCATACATAGGTCTGCCATCGATAAAAAGGCATGGTACCTGCTCTTTTCCACCAACTTCAATAAGCGTCTTTTTTGCTTCAGGATCTCTAGCAACATCTTTTATCTCAACATCCGTTCTGTTATTTTTTTCCAGATAGTCCATTACTTTTCTGCAATACGGGCAAAAATCTCTTTTATATAATTCAAGTTTCATAATAAAATACTCCCTTTCTCATAAGTTTTATATTTTGTTAAATCTAATTTTGTAATATGTTTTACTATACGCTTATATTTCTTTTCATGCAATAACTAAAGTAATATTACTTTACTACTTCACCCTTCCAGGTATTGATCCCTCCAAAGTCGATCACCCTGGTATACCCTTTTTCAACAAGTTTTTTGGATGCAGCAGCACTTCTGTTTCCGCTCCTGCAATAGACCATTATCAATTGATCTTTTTCAGGAAGACTTGCAATATCGCCTGAACCGATCTGGTCTAACGGAAGATTGACGGCTCCCGGTATATGACCTTCAGCATATTCTCCAGCAGTTCTCACATCCAGTATTACATTATCTTTCTCTGTCTTCATCATTTCCTGCGCCTGATCACTGGAGATCTTCCTGTATTCCGCCGATCTGGAAGCCGTGTCGATATTGGTCTTTACATCGCTTTTGTTCATACCTTCTCTGATATGCCTGATCCCAAAAAATGCAGCTGCCACGGCTGCGAGAACAGCCAGCATGATCAATACTTTTTTCATTTATTATTTTCCTCATATAAATATCAAAATGGATCCTTTAACAGCAACGCTTTTTATTTTACCATATCGATAATATATTCATACTTTATAAGTGTTTTTTTCACTGAAATCACTTGAATTAAGCGCTATATCCCTTTATATTTATTATTAAAATATGAAATCAGGAGAACGACTATGACACTTACGATCGGTACTTTCCTGCTAGTGTGTCCTTTTTTGTTTCTTGCCGGATTTGTTGATGCTATAGCCGGCGGCGGCGGACTTATTTCACTTCCGATCTATATGATCGCAGGTCTTCCGCCCCATCAAAGTGTGGCAACTAACAAACTGTCATCTACTTGCGGAACCGCACTGGCAACATTTAAATTTATAAAAGAAAAACTTGTTAACTTTAAACTTGCTATACCTTCTGTCATCGCTGCAGTTGGCGGATCTTCGATCGGCGCTCACCTGTCCCTTCTCCTTGATGAGAAATATATGACATATGTTCTTATCGCTGTTCTGCCGGTCGTTGCCTTCTTTGTACTTAATAAGAAACTGTTCAATGATAAAGGTTCCGATGAAATAATCCTTAACAGAAAAACCTATATAATAGCCATTTCATCTGCTTTTATCATCGGCATATATGATGGTTTCTACGGGCCTGGAACCGGAACATTTCTTATCATTGCATTTACGGTATTTGCCAAACTCAGTGTGGGGACTTCAAATGCTCAGGCTAAAATTATCAATCTTACTACCAATGTAACATCTTTGATCATTTTTATAGCGAATGGACAGGTCCTGTTCTCATTAGGTCTGGCTGCCGCCGCATTCAATATGCTTGGCAATTATGTCGGCGCAAGACTTGCAATATCTAAGGGTACTAAGATCGTAAAGCCTATAATCATAGGGGTTTTGATGCTTCTTTTCCTTAAGATAATAAAAGTTATATAACTGTTCTGGCTTTGTCTGAAGGATCTTTTCTTCTTTATTAAACGCAAATTACCCTCTTTACCGGATATCCGATAAAGAGGGTAATTTTCTTATATCTGTTCAGTTATATACATTTGTCCGGATCAGCCTGCTGTCTGCGCTTTCCTTATTGCACGCTCGTCACGTTTCTTCTGAAGGTTAGAAACAATAATGGCGCATGACGCATCACCTGTGATATTTACTACTGTACGTCCCATATCAAATATACGATCCACTCCGGCAACAAGTGCAATACCCTCGACAGGTAATCCTACTGACTGGAGTACCATAGCAAGCATTACCATGCCTGCTCCCGGAACACCTGCCGTACCGATAGAAGCCAGCGTAGCTGTAAGTACTATAGTAACGATCTGTGACGGTGTAAGACTTATACCATAGCAGGATGCGATAAAGATCGCACACACACCCTGGTAGATGGCAGTTCCATCCATGTTGATCGTAGCTCCCAGAGGTAATACAAATGATGTTACTTCCTTAGATGCTCCAAGCTTCTGTGAACATTCCATATTGAGAGGAATCGTTCCAACTGATGAAGCACTTGAAAATGCAAATAACATAGCCGGGATCATTCCCTTAAAGAACTTGAATGGGCTAAGACCTCCCATTGCTCTTACTGTCAGAGAATACACAACGATCATGTGGATCGCATAACAGATATATGCTGCAAGCAATACCTTTGCAAGTGATCCGATCACCTGTGGTCCGTTTACCGCAATTACCGGGCAAAGGAGACAGAATACTCCGACCGGTGAAAGCTTAAGGATCATCTCCATACATTTCATGAACACTTCGTTAAGGTCGTTGATAGCTGTTACGACTCTCTTGCCTTTTTCACCTATAAGGATCACTGAGAAACCTACAAGAAGCGCAATAACTATTACCGGAAGCATATCCGCCTTAACAAGCGGCTCCAGAAAGTTCTTAGGAAAGATCGCAACTATCGTATCCATGACTGACACAGGCTTGCTTGGCTCATATTGAAGATTGGATGTTGATAGTACCGGGAAAAATCCTTTAAACATCATACCGACTACCAGACCGATTATAGTCGCACAGGCTGTTGTAATAAGATAATACACAACAGATGTACCGCCGATCGCTCCGACCTTCTTAATATCCTTCATTGATACGATACCGGCCATGATTGAAAATAAAACTACCGGTACTACAATAAATTTAAGCAAGTTTAAGAAAATCGTTCCAAACGGCTTGATATATTCATTAGTAAATCCAGCCTGTTTCTGCAGGATAAGACCTACAATAATAGCAATTACCAAAGCGATGAATATCTGCACCGCCAAAGATAATTTTCTCTTCTTCTTTGTTTCCATTACAGTTATCCTTTCATTTACCTTAAATAACCCACACAATTAAGTAACATTATACATGATTTTAAAAATAAAATACAAGTTTTTCTTTATTAAATTAAAGAAAATATAAATATATATAATATTTTTCCAACTTTATAAAATAAAGTCATTTGTTGAAAGCTTCTTAGCTCTTCTCATCATAATAAAAAACAGTGCATCCCTTGTTTGTTTTCATCGAGATACACTGTTTTTATATACTTACTTTCTTCTTGTTCTTATAGTTTCGATCATATGGTGTATAGCTATGATCGGATGATACAAAAGCATTCGGGGCCCGGAAAATCTCATGATCATTTTTATCTTTTCCTGCATTTCCCTGTTATAGCAATGGACACTGCATTGACTGCAAAAGGTCTTTTCTTCCATAAACGGACAACTGTTTATCCTCTTTTCACAGTAAGCTAGTATTTCGTTGCATTCATCACATAAACATGCCTGCCTGTGTTTTTTCCTGCAATAGAGACGTATCATCTCCGCGACCAGAGAGATCTCCCTTTCCCTTTTGTCATGAATAAATTTTAACCGTTCCTTTTCAGAATTTCCTTTATTCGTTTTTCTCCACATTACTTAGACTTATCCTTTGGGATAGTTTTCACTCTCACAAAGAAATATATCAGATGGAAGATCCAAACTATAACCATTATTATTCTGGCTACAGGCACATTTTTCATCAAGAAAAATCCAACAGACATCACCGCTGTAACAGTGATAATTACCCTTATTTTATTTGCCATAGTCATGGCCCTGTTTTTCATAAAGCTCTCCAGATACTTTTTATAAAGCCTTGTAGAAACGAATTTATCGTGTAACTTCTTCGAGCTTTTCGCAAAACAAAATACCGTTGCCATATACAATGGTACAGTAGGTAAGAAAGGAACTACTATTCCGATCGTGCCCGCAGTTGCACAAACACATCCTAAGATTAGCCACAAAATCTTGACCGGACTCATTTTCATATATATACCCCTTTATGCTTCTCTGTCTTCTTTCTTCTTCCTTGCAAAATATGCGGTTCCTGCCACAGTTCCTGCTATAACTGATACAGCTATCCATGTAACGGTATTGGATATATCTCCGGTTCCCGGTCTTCCTGAAAGCAATGGCATTCCTGGATTTAATCCGGATCTGAGACCGCCGGTTGACAGCCAGTTACCATTGTTGAGCCTGCTTATCGTACTGTGAAGACCTGTATTTCCATGATCAGACGGTTTATTGGTCTTGCCCGGATCTGAATTAATAAAATCCTCAACTTCCTTATCTGTGATCTTCTTCGTAGTTTCTAAGTTCAGCTTAAGATAAACATCCTGATCTCCCGTTCCTCTTGATATACTTTCCATGACAGGCACGAACACATGAAGCGGAATATACCCGCTTGCGTCTTCTCTCGCTGTTTTTACATAAGGAAATCTGACAACATTAGGCGCTGACTCTTCTCCCTGCTGCCTTGAGAGAACTTCCGCCTCTTTCAGAACACCTCTTATATATCCATCATTTCCATTAGAATATGTATATCCTTCATCGTAATAGCTGAGTTTACCAAGATAACCCATCTTTCCGTTGATATCGAGACCGTTGAAATCCATTAAAAGATCCGCTTTACCATCTTTTACTTTGATAATGACCTTATGGTTGATAGCATCATTAGCCATTGAATGTTGATTTCTGTCTACCGCCTTGAACATTTCACCTGATACCGCATAATATCCTTCAGCAAGAACTCTTTCTCCCGCAGGAGTCTTGATCTTTACACCCTTATTCGTGATCTCAGGTTTTTTATCATCTTTCTTTTCCGTTTCATCCGGTACAGATATATTTCCATCACTCTTCTTAAGACTGTTCCAGTCAAGCTTCATAAGAACGTCCTGATCACCATTTCCCTTGCTTAAAGATTCCATAATAGGAACAAATACATGAAGCGGCAGATAACCCTCTTTATCTTTTAAAACTGACGGAACTACAGGGATCTCCACCTCATTCGGATATAGGCTGTTGAGTGAATTATGCTCATCGATCACATCATTTCCCGCCTTATCTTTCTGTGTGGAAATGACTGTTGCATTTTTTCTTTCTCCCTTAGGGACGCCCATATAGTTATATGAATAGCCCTCATCGTAGTAGCTCAGCTTGCCAAGATAACCAAATTTATCATCTACTGTCATTCCGTGGAACTTGACCCTGATGTATGGTTTTCCGTTCCTTACCTCTATAACCGCTGTATGTGTTATAGCATCATCAGACATAGATTTTGACACTCTGTCAGGCTTTACCATATTTATACCGATCGTATACTTGCCTTCACGAAGATTATTCTTATCTACAGCGCCTGCATCTCCGGTATTTTTCGCATTTATAACATACGTATGCTGATAGCTGCACTTTAATGAGGACTGTACCTTAACGAGCAAACGATACTTATCTCCGTCCTTTGCAAGCTGGTCTGTATATGTGCCTGTTTTTGCAAGCTCTTTCTGAGTCTTGCTCTCCTGCCACATAGTCTCCCATCTTCCATTTACAAGCTTCTGGATCTCATTGGTAAATGTAAGAGTATCAACTGTACCTGAAGCATAAGTCAGGATTGATTTATTTATCAACTCCGGAGACATGTCCGGAAGATTCTCTTTTCTGAATTTTCTTAAGTCTTCCTTGTTCTCTATCTTTTCTTTTCCAAGTATCTTTGCAATGGCCGCATCTGCCTCGGTATTCTTGATATAGTCCTTGCTCTTTGTCCAAATGTAATAATCCAGCGCAGATATATCTGTTTTAAAATCGACGATTCCATTCTTAGCTGTCAGAGACGCGCTATACTCATTTTTAGAAGGATACTTATTTATACCGCTCTTTATAGCTTCCTTCTGCTTTTCTGTATATCCGTTCAGATCTAATTTATCCGCATCAAGGGCATTAAATTCATAAACGCTTGTGAATTCATCCTCCGCCAGCTTATCGAGCATAGATTTAGGCAGTTTTGAGATGGAATTTTTTTCTAACTTCAGCGTTCTGAGTTTAGGATTAGATGCCACTAAACTCTCAGGTACTTCCGTCAATAAATTATTGTTCAGATACAGCACGCTGAGATTTTTAAATCCGTCTAATTCTTCTCCTATAGAAGTGATCTCATTCTCACTCAGTGCAAGGAAGCTAAGGTCACTTGCCTTCTTGAGGTTCTGCGGCATGTCGGATAGCTTATTGCCATTTAAGACCAATGTCTGGATCCTTCCTGGATTTTTAGTAAATATCTTCTCAATATCAAATTTTTCAAACTTGTTGTTGCCAAAACCAAAAGAATTTACCTTCTGCAATTCGTCAAATGCGCCCGGCTCTATTTCTGATAACTGATTGTTCTCCAGATCTAATTCAGGTTCCAGATTCTTAAGCCCTGAGAAGGTCCTGGCTTTGATCTTAGTAAGCATATTGGATTTTAAGTTTATATTCGTAAGCTTTGTATTATCGCTGAACGCGTCATCTTCGATCTCATCAATAACATTTGCTGACAGATCAAGTCTTTCGAGGTTGGTGAACCCCTTAAGTTCATCTTTTATCTTCATGATCCTCATATCATTGAAGCCAAGGCTCTTGATCTGATCCTTCTTACCTATCTTTTTCAGCCATGAAATATCTTCCATGTTGAAATTGTCTCCAATGTTGTACTTCTTGAACATAGCCCCTCTGCCGAAATCAAGATAAGCGTTACTGAAATCATATGATGCCAGTTCTTCGTCTGACACAACACCATCGCCATCTTTATCTATGCCGTCTATCGTCATAAGGGCACGGTTCACTATCTGTTCCTGTGTAAGAGCAAGCGTCTGGGAGGTAAATCCTTCAAAGCCCTCTGTAAAGTCATCATTGAATATCATATTGACCTTGGTATATCGGTCATAATGTCCAAACATTCCTTCTGATCCGCCCATAGCCTTTACATTCACAGCTCCGACAAAGCTTCCCTTTTTAGGGTCTGGAATCGGTAAAGTATAGGTTGCTGCAATGGTGTCACCGGATTTGCTTAAAACAGGAACTCTTGATCCCTTGTCCGACTGAGCTGCTCCCCAGCTTCCATCAGGGAACTGAGCCGCAAAATCGATCATGGAAAACGCAAACACGGTATTATAGAAGGATGCTTTTACATTTCCTTCATTATCGATCTCAAGCTTTACATTTTTATCGAAAAATCCAGCAAGCATTGAATCCCTTGAAGGATCATCGATTCTTTTTGCCTGAAATGAACCTGTATAAGTTTTTCCTTTCTCCAGATCTTTTAATTTAACGTGCTTCTTTGTCTTGATCTGTTCAGGCGCAAGACTTTCCTGATTCATAGTTATGTTGCTTGTATCCTTCAGGTCTAAAAGGACATGCGTATTGTTGTATCCTGCATTAACGATGTTTAGATCGACCGGCTTGCTCCTGTCAAAGTGTCCTTTTGGAATATTGATAATTACAGATCCCTTATTTTTCGCCTTCGAACTGTCAAATGGCGCTATAAAGCCACCTATGCCGCCATTGTAAACACAATGGACCTTATCCTTGCCCGACTGAGTAAGATCCATATAGTATTCTGTCACCTTAAGAATAGATTTACCTTTTTCAGGTACATCTCTCGTACCCTCATTAAATTCACTTGAATTAGTAAAAAGGGTCAGCGTATCATACTTTTCACCCTCCTTATATTCCGCTCCTGTAAATACGTTCGTCTCCTTGCCTTTATCATCCGGCTGTGATGCACTGAATGTATAGACCGCCTGAGCTTCATTAGACCATCCGTCCGCCATAACTCTTGCCTTGGCACGAACTTTCATAGACTTATCGATCATAATAGGAAATGCCGGATCGTAAAGTTCTTTTGCGGAACTCGTCTCAGGATCTGAGCCATCAGTCGTATAGTAGATGCTTGCTCCATCGGTATCGCATGTAATGGAAAGCGGTGTCGCTTTGCTTATGTTGCCAGATTCCGGCCTTATTACAGGCGTAGCTACCTTCTTTACATCCTCATGCCCTTCCGGAAGAGCCTCTGCCGTTTCCTCCAGAGTGATCCAATCTATAGTAAGGCTGAATTTTCCTGTTTTTCCATTAGAAAGTTCATATGTACCATAATACTTTCCTTTTTCACCAAATCTGATCGGACCGAATCCTACCTTACCTGTAATATTCCTATAGTTTGCCTTGCCCTTAGCCGGTGCTATATCCAGATTGGAAAGTGCTGAGTTTTCATCATTTACACGACTGTGGATCTTAACACTTTTAACTGTTACATTACCCATTAACGAATCGAGAAGCTCCAGTTCCAATGACGCTTCACCGTTAGACCCCACAAGGAGCCTGCATTTGGAATTTACATGCCCGTAAAATTCAAAGTCCTCGTCGCTTACATTGACAGATGCTTTATATACCGTATTTTTCTTGTATTCGGTTACCGCTGCCTCTACAGGAACGGCAGTATTCATCATTGCCGGAAGCACTGCTCCCCCGATAAGCATTGATGACGCAAGAATAACAGACGCCTTTTTTATTACATTTTTTCTTATTTTTTTCATTTTTTCTCATTTCCCATGTAAAACAGCTTTAAACTTTAAAGCTTAAGATTTTCTTGAACTTCCCATCTCGCATATAACATCCGCCAGACTAAGCGTCGATTTGCGATGAGAGACCATAATTATGGTTTTGTCTTTACAGGATTCTTTTAATGCTTTAAGGATCATACCCTCATTAAGAGAATCCAGATTGCTAGTAGGCTCATCCAGGAGCATAAAAGGTGCTTCGTGTAAAAAGGCTCTGGCAAGCCCTATTCTTTGCCTTTCTCCTCCTGAAAGCGTATCACCAAGCTCACCTGCGTTCGTGTCATAACCATCCGGCAGGCTCATAATAAAATCGTGTATGGAAGCTTTTCTTGCTGCCGATTCTATTTCTTCTCTTCCTGCCCCAGGTTTTCCTATAGCGATATTGTCAGCTATAGTGTCATGGAAGATCCATGTCTCCTGAGTCATGTACGACTCCATGTCACGCAGTTCCGAGGTATTCACTTCTCTGATATCTCTGTCTGAAATACTCACTTGCCCCTTTTGAACATCCCAGAATCTCATAAGCAGCTTAAGCAGTGTCGATTTTCCTGAACCGCTTGCTCCATGGATACCGATAACTTTCCCTTTTGGAATAATTATTGAATATCCCGTAAGTATAACTTCATCCTCATAGGCAAAATCTACATTCTCAACACATGCCCCATTAAATTCAGTCTCCGGTCTTCCTTCCACCTCATCGATATGCGGAACTTCTTCCAACAGACTCAAAATACGCTCTCCGCACGCTAAAGTCTGGTTAAGGTTGTTGGACAGGTTAGACAGAGCCACTACCGGACCGAAACTCGACATCATAGCAATAATTGCTGTGATCATTTGAACAAATGTTACCATTCCGTTTTTAAACAAAATGATCATCAGCACAAGCATTCCCATTGAAAAGAGCTGTATAGCCAGATTAGTAACAGACTTCTGAGAGGCTTCAAACTTGTACAGTTTCCTCTGCATCTTCCCTAATTCTCTGGATTTTTCTTCTATTCCTCTCTTCTGTCTGTCACCGGTCCCGTATTGGATAGTTTCATCAAGTCCATATAAAGAACCCAGCACATAGCCGTTAAGTTCTCCCATGGCCTCTCTGAATTCCATTCCTTCAGAACCGCCGCGTTTTCCATTCCACAGTGGGATAACCAGTCCTACTGTAAAATAACCCGCCCCGGCAAGGATTCCTGCAAGAGGATGCTGAAATCCTATAAAAATGCCCATCATGACAGATGTGATCGCGCCTATAGCGATCGGCGAAATAGTATGTGCATAAAAAACTTCTAAAAGCTCTATATCTGATGTGATAAGAGAGATCAGATCTCCCTTATCTCTGCCTTCCAATTTTGCCGGGCATAACTTTCTGAGCGCTGTAAAGACCTTATGCCTTATAATAGCCAGAAGCCTGAAGGCTATAAAATGGTTGCAGTACTGTTCTCCATAATGCAGCACTCCTCTGAGCACCGCGATAATGATCAGGACTGCTGTAAATCCCGGCACACTCAGCCTGATAAAGAAAGGAACTCCTGCCGCTCCCGACGGATCAAATCCAAGCAAAGAGCTTATTCCATGGATTATTCCGTAGCCTGCTATTATCGTTATAAAAATCGCGCATAAGAAGCCCAGAACGCCTAAAGCTATCGCAAGGATCATGATCGGCAGTAGCGGTCTGATCTGTACGATAAGAGTCCGCATGATCTGCAAGCCGGAGCGCCTCTTTACGGTTTTGCTTTTTCTTGCCTTCTGATCATCCATCCTGCATCACCGCCCTTCCATCCTCAATGTCTTCTGCATTAGAGTAGTTTTCCAGGGCCTTCTGCCTGCTGAACAGTTTCATATATTCACCATTATTATTAATAAGATCCGTGTGCTTTCCGCTCTCTGCGATCTTTCCCTCTGAAAGCATATAAATGTTATCCGATCCTACTACATTTGCTAACCTGTGAGATATCAGAATAACCGTCTTTTCTGAAGCTGCCAGATTATGGATCACTTCCATGATATTCTCTTCACTCTCAACATCGATATTAGATGTTGCTTCATCAAAGATATAGATCGGCGTATCATGCAGAAGCGCTCTTGCGAGAGCCAGTCTCTGTCTCTGTCCTCCCGAAAGATTGCCTGCTTTATCTAAAAGCCCTGTTTCCAGCCCCTCATTAGCACCCAGGAAATCCGCCAGATTTACACTCTCAAGCACGCGCCTCATTTCTTCATCGCTCGCATCTGCTTTCCCCATAAGCAGATTATCTCTGACACTGCCTTTGAAAAGGTAGCTGTCATGTGTCACTAAAGTAATATTTTTCATAAGACTTGTTTCTGAAATTTCCGATAACTCTATATTCCCTATTTTTACGGAACCTGAGTATCCTTTATTTTTTCCCGTTAAGATACCTGCAATCGTACTTTTGCCACAGCCTGAAGTTCCTACTATAGAAGTGAAGCTTCCCTTTGGAAATTCAAGATCCAGACCGCGCAGTATCTCCTTTTCGCCATAAGCAAATGAAAGATCAGCTATGACTATGTTAAGAGCCTCTCCTTCTAAGACCTTATCAGCTCCCTCCGTTTCCGGAAGATCCAGCAAGGCAAATATCTTATCACTTGCGGCCATACCGTTCATTGCTATATGGAAAAATGAGCCCAGTATCCTCATCGGAATAAAAAATTCCGCTGCCAGAAGAACTATCATTATGATCCCGGCAAGTGTTATATACCCATGATTGAATTGGACTATGGCAACTATAATCCCGATCGCCGCCCCGCCATAAGCGACAATATCCATCACACTGATCGAATTGAGCTGCATGGTCAGGACTTTCATAGTGATCCTTCTGAACTTTTCGGATTCATCATCCATCTGTTCACTCCTGACTCCATCGGCCTTATATATTTTCAATGTAGTCAGACCGTGCAGATTCTCAAGAAACGAATCCCCAAGACCTGTATATATCCCCCAGTATTTTGAGAGAAGTCTTTTTGCGATCTTCTGCACGGCCACGATGGTTGCCGGTATAAGCGGCACACACACGAGCAAAACGATACTTGCCGACACATTCACAAATGCCAGGATGGCAAATAATGTAAGCGGAGCAATAAACGCGTAGAAGAACTGGGGAAGATACCTTCCGAAATAGATCTCCAGCTGTTCAACTCCCTCTCCTGTAACTTGTACGATCTCCGACGTAGATACCTTTGATCTGTAAGAACCTCCAAGTTTAATAAGCTTGTCATATATCCTGGCTCTTAGGATCCTTTTTACATCTACACTTGCTTCAAAAGATGCATATGAAGACTGCCTGTCACAAATAATTCTAAGTACGATGCCTGATCCGATCATCGCACTGTATCTGATAATCACTTCCACGGACAAATTACCGAAAAAAGCTCTTTCTATAAGATGTGCAGCTCCATACACTATCATCACCTGACATAAAAGCCCCAGCCACTGCCATATGATTTGAAAAACTATGTATTTCTTAGCATGTGAAAGGAGCTGTATCAGTCTTTTTTTAATCAACTCATTTCCTCTTTTCCATTTTTATGTAGTAAGAACAAATTTTTGCCCCTTTATTTCCACCACCTCCAAAGAAACTCCGTAAAGTTCTTTGAGACTCTCACTCGTAATGACCTCATCAGGGCTGCCCTCTACAGCAACCGCTCCTTCTTTCAGGCCTATGATCTTGTCTGAATACCTGATAGCCTGGTTGATATCATGAAGGACCATAACGATCGTTATTCCGTACTCTTCATTCAGTTTCCTGACAAGTTCCATGATCTCCATCTGGTATTTAATATCAAGATAAGTGGTCGGCTCATCTAAAAACAGGATCTTCGTATTCTGAGCCAGCGCCATGGCGATCCATACACGCTGTCTCTGCCCTCCTGAAAGTCTCCCTATCTCTCTGTCCCTGTAATCAGCAGTATCCGTTACCTCCATAGCCCACTCAATGATTTTTTCATCTTCCTCTGTTTTGTTATGAAGCGCCTTTCTGAATGGGGTCCTTCCAAACGCGACCAGCTGTTCAACTCTCACGTCATCACTGGCCGTATTGGACTGCTGCACGATAGAGACATTTTTTGCAAAATCTTTCAAAGAAAGATTAAGTACATTTCTGCCTCTTAAAAAGATCCTTCCTCCATCAACAGATAGATTTTTAGTCATCAGATAAAATAAAGTGGACTTTCCGCAGCCATTTGCACCCATAATAGTCGTGACCTTGCCTTCTTCAATTTTCAGAGATACATTTTTCAGGATCTCATTTTTTCCATAGGCAAATGAAACTCCTCTCGCTTCCATAGCAGGCTTCCGGAGGCTGTCTGCATCAATTTTTTCCATATTTGCGTGACCTCCTAAGCAGAATAATAAAAAACGGACCGCCTATTACACTCATAATTATTGCCGCCGGGATCTCATATGGCGCACATATCGTTCTTCCGATAGTATCTGCGCCTAGGAATGTAAATGCTCCCAAAAGCATCGAAAATGGTATGAGTCTTTTATGATCGCTCCCGACTAACAGCCGCCCTATATGAGGAACAATAAGTCCAAGAAAGCTGATAGCTCCAACTATAGCTGTCGAGCTGCATGCAAGGACACACGCAATGATCGAGATCATCATTCTCATGTGATGTACATTTACACCAAGACTTCTTATAGATTTGTCTTCCAAGGCCATGAGATTACATATTCCCGAAAATACCACAGCCAGGACAAGGCCTACGACCACATATGGGATCAGAGTCTTTACATCATCCCACGTTTTCATGGTTATATTTCCGTTTACTATAGAAGCAACACCAGACATATCAGATCTTGTTCCAAAATTAAGCGCCTGTGCAAGCCCCATGAACATCGCACTCACAGCCACACCTACTAAAATGATCCTCAGAGGACTAAGCCCTCCCTTCCATGAAAGTCCATACACAAGAAAGAAAGCTGCCAGTCCGCCAATGCATGCGAATATCGGAGTAAAAAGATATAAGGCCGGTGCAAATGCAGTAATGATGACTGCCAGGAAACCTGCACCACTTGAAATACCAATAATTCCCGGATCTGCAAGAGGATTCTTCAATACTGCCTGGAACAGAACACCAGAAACGGCAATGGCTGCTCCTGCCATAACTGAAATAACTATTCTTGGAAAACGAAGGTCGAATATCGTAGCGACATCATCGTTGTACTCCACGAATAAACCTTTTAATAGTTCCCCAAAACTCACCTTCAAGCTTCCAATGTTGACCGATGCAAAAAATAAAGCGATCAGCAGGGCTCCCATGACGCAAAACGAGATCACAGCTCGAAGGTTTTTCTTTCTTTTAGTTTTTCTGTCAATAGATAATGTATTTTCCATTACTAACCTTCTTACTTTTTATTTTTCATGATCTCATCATACTTGGCTGATCCATTGGATTTCTCCGCACTCTTACCGGCATCATCGCTGTTTTGCTTAGCCTTGGCCCGGTCCGCATCATTTTCCGGATAAAGGATTGGTTGCAGTTCTTCTAAAGCTTCCGGATAATTAAACTTTGCACTCATTCCGAATCTGCTGTATGTCAGATCGAATACCTGTCCCTTCTTCACGGCATCAAAATGCTTCCAGATATCATTTTCTTCGAAATCCTTTTTAAACATTGCTATTACGTTATCCGGGAGCGCGTGCGCAGTTCTCAGGATAATGTCCGGATTTTTCGTCTTCATATCCTCAGTATTTACGTTGAGAAATTCTTTATTGGTTCCGCCATAGACATTCTCACCGCCTGCAAGCTCAACAAGACTTCCTACATATGAGTTCTCCGTAGCAATAATATATGATCCGGGCAGCCCCATGAGGATCAGCACCTTAGGCTTTGTCTTTCCCTCATTCTTTTTCTTATATTTTTCATAAAAGCTGTTGAATTCCGAAACCATCTTATCTGCTTCCGCTTCCTTACCGAAGATCATTCCCAACTCCTGGATAGAACGATACATTCCCGGAACACTTGAAAGATTAAGGAATCCCCAGTCCGTTTTCATAGCATCATATTTAGGCTGCAGATCTCCCTGAAGAGACACTGGTGAAAGCACCCAGTCCGGCTTTACCGAAGCAAGGATCTCAACATCTGGCGCCATAGGCATGCCTACTTTCTTAACATTCTTATACTTTTCCGGCAGTACTGAAACTGTAGTTTCACACACGCCGACGAGATCCAAGCCAAGCTTTTCACATATATCCGCAGTCGCTGCTGAAGTTGCCACTATCCTTGGTTCTCTTCCAAGATTTTTAACCTTTTCCCTGGCCTCTTCTACTGCCGCCTTTTCGACCGGATCCTCTATTGCGATCAGATCCTTTCCGCTCTTTGAAGAAATTCCGCTCGATCTTCCATCAGTACTGTCCTTAGGACTTTGCTTCACACATCCTGTAAAAGTTATCAAAAGCACACACGCCAGCCCTATAAGCGCTAAGCTTTTAAGCCATTTATTTATTTTTATTTTTTCCATAACCGGTACACTCCCCTTGATCATTCCTCATCATCATCTCTATGATCTCTGTTCATATTCTTTCTGGTCTTCAGGAAGATATGCATGATGATTGCAAATCCTGCAACTGCCGCCCCCGCGATGATAAGTCCATATATTAGAAACATATTGGCTGAGCCTGTGCTCTTGTTTTCTTTCCCCTTCTGAAGTGTTCCGACTTTTCCCTTAGCTGTTGAAAGGTTTATTCCCTGCGCCTTGCTTACCGCTTCATCTATATTGGCCTTTTCTTCTAAATTAACGGGATAAGTCGTAGGTGCTGAGCCCGTTCCAAGCCTATTCTCAGGAATGGTATTTCCAGGCGCTGAGGTAGTCGGCACTTCTGTTGCCGCCTGTGTCTGCGCTTCCGTCACCGCCTGTGTTTCAGGCTGCTGATTCTTCGTTGATTCTTCTGTAACTATCGTTGCATTAAATCCCGCCGTATTGCCCTGAACACCGCCGTCTGCAAGATCCATATACCAGTAAACTTCTCTTCCCATAGGAACAACATACATCTTTCCCATGACTACAAAGTCTTTACCCGGCACCTGTATACAAATGTCCTTAGTTCCTCCATTAGAGTCGGTACCGCTTCCGGTCGTTCCGAATCTTGTCTGATGCCATCCAGATTCGCCCTTCCTCTGCACCCAGAAGTCATGCGAATGAGTATAGTCAAATAATCCCATTTTGATGGTCACATAGTATTCACCATCGTCAGTCTCCTCTAATAAGCAGGTAGGATAGGTACAGCCCTCGACCATACCCTGGCCGGTAGTGTACTTAGCTCTTCCTCCGGAATCTCTTATCTCCCCTGTCACAGGGTGAGCATAATGTCTTCCCAGTGTATATGTATATAAATTTCCGCTTGCCGTAGTTGCATGAACTGTATTGATCCCTGGCATTATAAGTATGAATATCGCTGCTATAAAAGCTGTAATACCCAGGATCAACCTGTTTTTTCTCATTTTCATCATTATTTCCTTTCCACACAATTGCCTGCTATAGTTACTGATTTTAATATTTTAAAACAATTCGAATTAGCTTATGCTAACCTGAACGCAAAAACATAACAAACTTAAATTCTTGCTTTAAGTTTGTTTGCCGCTTTCTATAGCCAGATACATTCTATCAGACAATAAAAGATACTCTTTAGCTCTCCCCAGTAACACAAGATCATATCCATATTCCTTATATCATGCTGCCGCGATCGATGTCAAGTTCATTTACCTTTTCCGTGTTCACAAAACACGATTCTTGTTTATATAAATTCGCTATATATGCTATTTACACGGCTTTTCTTTTTGATATTAATAAAATTATATTAATTTCAGGCAATAAAAAATCTCAATTATCTGGGGGCTTGCAAATAATTGAGATCTATGTTTATCTTTAATTTTCATAACCAGAAGATCAGCTGTGCTGTGCTCTCAGGCATATGCACTCTCCCCACACTGCATGTAACAGTAATAAGTGTTGTGCAGTCCATTTTTGCTCCATTTCTCAAATGAAAGCTGAATACTCTTATTGGTATCCTTACCCTTCCCTCTTTTGTAAACTCCGCCCTGGTCAACACGCCATCCAGTATATAACTGAGAGATTCAAGCTTTCCCTTCATCAAGCCTCCGCTGAATCTGGATGAAGCCTTCACCTCTTGAGGCGTCAATTCGAGGTATACCTCCTTGTTTCTTTCATATACTAAGACTCCCGGCTTCTCAAACCCTTTATCTGCCATAGATATCCTGCCGATTCCCTTCTTCTTTTTATCTTTTTTTATAACAAGAAAATCGACCTCATATCTGCCGGGTTCCATCATATTTCTAAAAGACTTTCTTTTATCCTCCTGCTCAGAAAGAGAATTATTGTTGATCCTCCATGACTGTTCAGACGATTTGGACAGCATAGCTGACAGGATGTGCGGATCCATTTGCTCCACCATAGTAACGACATTTTTTTCTATATCTTTTCCGGTTATCCCTAGACTCTTAAAATAATCTCCTAGACCTCTGCATATTTCTAAATAATACTCCAGCCATTCCTCACCTTTTATAGTAAGATTATATTCGTCATCTATGTATCCCGCTTCCAGAAAAGATTTTAAAAAACGACTTACTGTACCGTGATTAACATCATATTTCTTTGCAAGCAGAGATACCACACCTCTTTTTTTCTCCAATACTTTCAGATCTTTTACATAATTGATCTGCTGCATCGTAGGCCTTCGCATACGATCAAACACATCTCCATTTTCCATTTGCTCACCCATAATCACCAAAGATGCACATTTGCCTCTCTTATATCTTTATCCTCAGGCTCTCTTTCCCCTTCTGTTAAGGCGATCTCCGCCTCTCCCTCCACCATTGGACTGTCTTCACACAATGTGTACATAAATATATCTGTCGGTATGCGGAATGCTCGCTTCTTTTTACCCGCTGATATCCACCTGTTGTCTTTTCTGTAAAACAGATTCCACCTTGTATCCTCATCTGTAAGCGAAAGTTCAAAATAACTTTCATCTCCGACATCCGCTCTTATAGTTGAAGATATGATATTATTTTCAGGACTTATGATCCTTGGGTATCTCTTTTCATACTCATAAATGGTAAGTCTGAATTCATAGCTCCCATTATCATAAAACCTGTTTATATCCCAGCCATGAACATTTCTGTCTCCGCTTTTGCCCGTCTTCATATAATCTGTTATGCCGCAGAAAATTTCTGGTGAAATAACATGTTCCATGCGGCAGGCATTGTCTTCGGCTATTTCTCTGTTGACCTTACATATAGTCTGCAGGAAGTCTGTAAGATAGTGGTGTTTCTTTATAAGCTCCATGGCTTTCATTTTCCCGTGTTCAGTAAGTATTATGACCTCACCGTCTCCGTTCCTGATATATTCTTCCTCTTTTAGAAGGTTTACCAGACGCTTATATTCCCACTTTGTCATATCCATAAATTTACAGATATCTTCTCTTGTCAGCGGGGCAAATTTCCCCTGAAGAAGATATATATCTTCTAAAAAATCCTCTGTCTGCTCTTTTTCATTAAGAAGAATTCTTTCTTTTGGATCTCTGTTCATAGCGATAAACCCTCAGCTTCATACATGATACGTTTATTTTGCACTATATTAAGTTTTTAAACAACTCCTTTGTATAAATTTGTATATATCCTTAAAGCAAAAAATTACCGGCACGCTCAGCGTACCGGTAATTTTTCAAATTTAATATTCTATAATCAATTACTCCAACTTACATTTCATCTTTTTTGTTTTTTCTTGATCTGACGATAGATACCGTTGCTACACCGGCTGCCGCCAACACTATACCTGTGTAAGCAAGCACCTTGCTGCCTGAATCATCTCCCGTCTTGACATTCTTCAACCCGCTCTTCATTTCTCCAAGCTTGCCGCCTGACAAACTCTCGAGCTGTGTACTTCCCGGAAGAACAAGATTGCCCTTTCCGATAGTCTTATCATTAAAGCCCGGATCGTCGTTCTGAGTAGCTTTTAGACTCTTCCAGTTAAGAGAAAGATATACCGGCTGTGTTCCTGTTCCCGTTGATATAGATTCCATCACGGGCACAAACACCTGAAGCGGAACAAGTCCATCCTTAAGCGCCTCCGGTATAAGTTCAAATGTCACATACTCTGGGTAATTTGTTCCATACTGATCTTTAAAATTATTTCCATCGGCTCCCTTATGGTAGGAATCGACCTGCGCATCTGCAGTTGGTCCTACCGGATTGCTGAATCCATCTTTAGTATATCCTGATCTGAAATACTTAAGCTTTCCAAGATAACCAAGCTTGTCGCCTATGTTTAATCCTTTAAACTGCATAGTGACATAATATTTTCCATCTTTTACAGTCAGCTTAATCTGGTGATTTATAGCATCGTTGCTCATTGACTTATCCGTAAGATTAGTCTTAAGCATCTCGCCGGAAATCGAGTATACCCCGTCCGCAAGATGATCCTTATCCAAAGTCTTAGGTTCTCCAGGCTTTGGCGCCGGATCCGGTTTCGGAGTCGGCTCTTCAGGCTTAGGAGCAGGATCGGGTTTTGGTGCCGGCTCGGTTGGTTTTACGGCAAGTCCATTAACCGCTGTTGTCAGATCTGCAATAACTTTCTCTATAACAGACCTGCCTGGGTCATCACTAGCTGCAACTTCCTCAGCTTTTTCAATAGCTGTTTCCAGCGCTGTCACGGTCTCAGGCTTATACTTATCCTTTTCCTTGAGTTTTTCCTTAGCATCATTGATCGCCTTTTTCAGGTCTTCCTTGCTACCTCTTTCCTCCAGAGCATTGACCGCATCATTCAGCTTCTTGGCATAAGCAGCCTCCTCTGCCGGAGTAGGATCCTTCTGCATAAGCTTAGGCTGTGCTTGAAAGCCGGTTCCATTCATTTCTATCTTCTGACTTGGCCATACCTTTGTTATATCGTTTCTTACTTCACTGATGGTGTTCTGTAAATTAGCGAAAGATGCGCTTGTATAGTTAAGCTGTCCCTCTTTTTCCTTATTCATAGCCTTGTACAGACTATATCTCATATTTGTCTCCGGATCGTTGACCTTAGTTACACTGGTCCAATCGACATTCAGTCTTGCGTACTGATCTCCTGAAGACTGAGAAATGTCGAACATTACAGGAACGAATACATGGGAGAAGGCGTTGTGTATCCTTCCCTCCACTGACGAAAAATCTGCCGGCGTTTTTGCGACAGGATCTCCTTCCACCTGGATCGGAGTCACATCAACGCACATCATCCTTGCATATGGCTTATCCACTATATTCGGCTTGCTTTCTTCCCTGCCATAACCTGCCGGTCTGGTCTTCGTTCCGTCAAGCTTGCTTGGTGAAGCCGGATTATTGAAGGCGTCATATACCGCCTTGCCATCTTTCGTCTGATGACTGGACATCAGCATTGCAGGTCTGTATGTGGTCTCTCCTTCTACAGGAGCATACTTGATCTTTTTAGGTGTGACCTCGTCCAGTTCAGACAGGAATCCATAGGTTCCAATGAATCCCATAGGCATGAATTCAACAATAGCATGCGCCTTACCGTTTTCCACTACAACAAGTGACCTATATGAGGAATCTTCAGGATGGCGTTCCTTAAAGCCTGCGCTTCCTCTCACAGACAGATTTCCCATTGAATACTGATCCAGCTGCGATGCATTAACGAGGTTTACATCTGCGTAATAAACACCGTCTTCAACCGGTGCCTTGACCTTTGTAACAGTTTTTACAGGTGCCGCAGCAAATGCCGGTGTGGCAGTTCCTGCCGAAATACCTGTAGCCACGAGCGCAGACAATGCCGCCACACTTAATGGCCCCTTAAAATTAAGGCGTTTTGACATAAGTCTCTCCTTTCATATCATAGCTTGATTTAATTTTCACTTTTTCTCTCTAGTATGGGGATAGTTAGCGTTATCTAACTCAATTGATACTAACATATCACCTTTACTTTTTCTCTTTAATATTTATAGCATTATTGCAATATATATTTACTAAACACATTATTTTTTCATTATTCCTAGTTTTAATAAATACCTTCGTTTTTATACTGCATTACAAAAACAGGGCAAACGAAGTGTTTTCCCTGTTATCTCTCAGACTATACGATGTATATGCAGACTTGCAACAAATATTTCATATTTCCTTTATATAATTATCGTAAACGTGTACTTCACCTCTGTCTCTTTTCCTTCTGATGACTTAAGAAGTGTACATATAGTCGTTCCATGAATGCTTTGTCTGAATCCTTCTCCAAAAGACTGAAAATTTATCGCTTCCATAGGAATACATATAACTGAAGCATTCTGTTCTATTACGTTAAAATAACCATGATTAAATATCTTAGCCCTGCTGTTTTTTAAGCAATAGCTAAGTTCCTCCAGTTCAGGATCAGAATTCCCCTCCGATATTCGTATATTGATATTTCCAACTCCCTTATTCACAATGATGTTGCATGGATGTTCAAATAATAGATTGACCTGATCCAGGCATAAAAGGCCTTCATTGTCCACCGGATATAAATAAAAAGGCGCAGGAAAACTCCCATTTCCTATTACACGGGCCAGCTCATTCCCATAAAATGAATCTCTTCCCTTGAAATGCGCTTTAGCCTTATACTTTTTCTGGACCTTTTCGACTACATCGATCACTCTGTCCGAGCAGTTTCCCGCTATGAACAGGGCATTGTCCTTCGCTTCCTCCACGCTTATTCCTGCCTGAACCATCTGGTTTATCAGGGCTTCCACTTTCTGGTTATAACGATTTATGTGTTTTTTTCCGAGTTCTGTTACCACTCTCCTTCTGTTTTTGCCTGATACAAGTATTCCCTCCTTTTCCAGTACCATAAATACTCGGCTGATCGTGTAATTTTCTTCTCCTAAACACCTTGCCATCTCAGAAACACTTATTCCTCTGTCTAAAAAATTCTGAAGGCATAACAATGCCCTTAATTTTACCTTGTCACTTGATCTTTGCATATCTGCTCTCCTAGTCTTTCATTAAAGCCCTTTAGTTAGCTATAACTAACATTATACTATCATACTGCTTTAAAACTTTCTTCACATATTTCTATGTTTGCAGTTCATAAATATGATTTTAGTATGAATATATGCGATAAAACTATTTTTTTATATTTACTTTTTTTACTATAGTGCTTATATTATCTTTATGTTTATACATCAATAGTAATTGTTTATAGGAGCAAAACATGAATACCAAGCAAGTCGAGTATATATTAGAATTAGCAAAGACTTTGAATTTCAATCACGCTGCTGAGAATCTTCATATTTCTCAGCCTACGATGACTTACCAGATCAAGGCCATTGAGGAGGAGATCGGGTTCAATATCTTTGAACGCTCAGGCAAGGGTGCTGTTCTTACTCCTGCCGGAGAACAATTTGTTATTACATTGACCGCCCTTCGAGGCGTACTTATAAGATCTATTCAGCAGGGACGTGATAACAGCAACGCATACAAGGAAAACATAAGATTCATCCTGCCTTCCCGCTCTTATATAAACTTCCTTCCCCAGGCTCTCCGGAAATTTGAGATCGATTATCCAACAACCAATATATCTCTCACTTTCGATCCGGCCAATGGTCTGGATTCTTTTCTTAAAGGACAGCAAGATCTTACGATAGCACTTAAGGATGAGGTAAAACGGTATCATAGTGTAAAGATACACAATATTTATGACAGTCATCTTTATATAGTCCTTCCTAAATACAACCCTCTCGCCCTCCGGCCTGTGTTAAATATCTCCGATCTGGAGGGGCTTAAATTCCAGGTTGGCATCACCGGTCCAACCGCTATGCTTTCACTTCAGAATAAGATCATAAAACAGTCCGGAATGCAGTTTAATATATGCAATGACTTTGATACAGCTCTGATCAAAGTTGCCGCAGGTCAGGGGATCGCACTCGCGCCCGGTTTTGCAAATGACAGATCTGATAAATATGCCTGGGTGAGACTTGATACTGATGAAGTTATATCCTGTGTTTTGTGCACTCATGCAAGCGATAACAGAAAATCACTTCAGGCGTTTATTTCCTTACTGCAAAGCTACTATAAGGAAAATCCAGATTTTCCTATTTAACTCCATAAGTAAAAAATGAGTCTGACAATTTATATAAACTGTCAGACTCATTTTTTTACTTGTAAGCCTTAGCGCAGAGCCAATGCTTATCCGCATTATGTTCAATGATCACATTCTTGAATCCCGCATCGTAAAGGTAGTCCTCCAGATCCTTTTTCGTGTAAAGTCTCATATGATCGATCATATTGCTCCATCTCTTATCTACCTTGGTCGTTCCGTCAGAAGCATTTACTATTATAAAGACCCCGCCCGGCTTCAACACTCTCCACACTTCCTTAAAGCTAAGGACCGGTCCCGGCCAGAAGTACACTGTCTCAAATGCTGTAGCCATATCAAACCTTTCATCTTTGAAAGGAAGCTCACCTACATTACCTTTTCTTAGTCTTACACGTCCATCCTCGACTGCATCCTTATTTACAGACCTTGTCTTAGCAAGAGAGACCTCTGAGTAATCGAATGCCATTATTCTGGCTCCGGGATATTTTTCAAGAAGATTTTTGACATTTTGTCCGCCGCCGCATCCCAATTCAATGATCCTACGCGGGTCTGACCCTTCGTCAAAACTAGACAATCCCCATTCAGCGATCTTGGCATGCCCCTTGTTCATTCCGCTTACCATAAATTTCCCGAGTATTCCTTCAGGTCTGCCTGCATTATTGAAAAATTTCTTTATTATTCCCATGTTTTTTCCTCCAAGACAGTTTATCACTGCCAAAGACTTCTATACACCGTCAATATATCCTCTTTCGTTAATTCCTTCAACGTATTGGCAGGGTTTCCGCTGTCCAGTGCATCTTGTGCCATTTTATCCATTACCGCAAAAAACTTTTCTTTATCTATGCCATATTCTCCCAGAGTTGGTACCTTACATAACCTGCAGATATCCCCCAGTGCTTTTATGAACTTATCTGCAAGAACTCTTTCACTGTCTCCGGCTGTTTCAAGTCCGACAGCTCCAACCAGTCCGGCAAATCTGCTGATCCCTCCGTCAACAACATAGGAAAGACATTTATCCAAAAGCATCGCATTGGATATTCCGTGCGGTACATGGAAATATGCCCCTATAGGCCTGCTCATTCCATGTACGATCGTGACTGCCGCATTATTGATACACACACCTGCTTCATAGGCTGCAAATGCCATTTCTCTTCTGGCTTCTGCACACGAAAGATCCTTTACAAGCAAAGGAAGATTCTTAAATATTCTTTTGACCGCTATAATTGCCAGCTCATCAGATTCCTTAGACGCCTTTCTTGATGTATACGCCTCGACCGCGTGAGTCAAAGCATCCAGCCCTGTTGCTACGGTTACATTAAGAGGACATTCCATAGAAAATCTTGGATCTACTACCGCGATCCTTGGGAGCAGTACATCACCCTTTAAGAGCATCTTGATATTACTCTCGGTATCAGTGATTATCGCCCTGTTAGTTGCTTCGGCTCCTGTTCCTCCTGTAGAGGGAATAGCAACAAGAGGCGGAATAGGTCTGTCAAATGTACATCCATTATGATCCCTCACATTACCTGTATTTACCAGCATAGCACCTATAGCTTTAGCACAGTCTATCGGGCTCCCGCCTCCTATGGCTATTAGGCAGTCGCACTCGTTGTCTTTATATATATCCGTTCCTCTTTTTACATGAGCATCAGTCGGTTCAGATCTGATATCATCGAATACGGCCGATCCTATCCCCATCTTCTTAAGCATCTCTTTCAGGCCCTTAACATGACCCTGCCTGACCATAGATGGACTGGTAACGATCAGGGCCTTCTTGCCCAATTTCCCAATTTCCCAATTTCACTTTTAGCTTTTTCTAACGCCCCTTCACCCAAAAAAACAAACTCCGTTTCTTTAAGCTTTGAGATAATAAACTCCTTTTTAAGGTAAAAAACTTAATAAATATCATGTTTTTTTCAGTTACAATTTTAGCTTTATGTATATATAATTTTCAATTTTAATCTTACAAAATATAATTTATCAATACATTTATTATCTCCAGACCTTTCAATGATCTGTAATCATTTTAGCTAGTATTTATCAATATTTCAAGTATTTTTAAAAGGCCTGATAATATGTCCTTTTTATCACTTTTTAATAGAAAATCTAATAATAAAAATAGTAACTATTATTAATTATTATAAATTTATAAACTCATTGACAAATATATTCTAACAGTTTTTAATGTGATTAAAGGCGGTTAGACAGATCTAACGGTCCGATATAACTAAACAGAATAAAAGATATAATTGATTATAAAAAAGGAGGACAAGTATATGTCATTGATCAACAAAGAAATAGGTGAATTTACCGTACAGTCATACCAGAATGATGAATTTAAGCCGGTATCTAAGAAGGATGTTCTTGGAAAGTGGAGCGTATTCTTCTTCTATCCTGCAGATTTTACATTTGTATGCCCTACAGAACTGGAAGACCTCCAGAATAAATATGAGGAATTTAAAAAAGCAGGCTGTGAGGTTTACGGCGTATCAACCGATACTCATTTCGTACATAAGGCATGGCATGACCATTCAGAAAGAATAAAAAATATCCAGTATCCTCTCCTCGCAGATCCTACACATGTTTTATCAAAGGATTTTGAAGTTCTTATTGAAGATGAAGGTATTGCAGAACGCGGAAGCTTTATTGTAAATCCTGAAGGCAAGATCGTAGTTTATGAAGTAAACTCAGGAAATATCGGACGTAATGCCGATGAACTCTTCCGCCGTCTTCAGGCTGCTCAGTTCGTTGCGGAACATGGTGACGAAGTTTGCCCTGCAAAGTGGCAGCCTGGTGCTAAAACACTTAAACCAAGTCTTGATTTAGTAGGTATGCTTTAATATATGGATAAAGAAAAGCTATATGATGTCATCGTTATCGGCGGCGGACCTGCAGGTCTGACAGCAGCCCTCTATCTGGCACGTGCATGCTATCGTGTGCTTGTTATAGAGAAAGAGGCATTTGGAGGACAGATAACGATTACCTCTGAGGTTGTTAATTATCCGGGCGTCTTATCCACGACTGGCAAGGATCTCCCTGAAACTATGAGAAAACAGGCCCAAAACTTTGGTGCTGAATTTCTTTTGGCCGAGGCAACATGGCTGGATCTGGATAACGATATAAAAACAGTCAGGACAAGCAAGGGCGAATTTTCGTGCTTCGGAGTACTTATAGCGACCGGAGCTAATCCCAGAACCATTGGCTTTCCCGGGGAATCCGAATTTAAAGGTCATGGCGTAGCCTATTGCGCTACATGTGATGGTGAATTTTTCAGAGATAAGGAGATATTCGTCATCGGTGGTGGTTTTGCAGCCGCTGAGGAAGCTGTTTTCTTAACTAAGTACGGAAGTCATGTGACTGTGTTAGTCCGCAGGGATGATTTTTCCTGTGCCAGATCCACAGCTGATGCTGTTTACAGCAATGACAAGATTACTGTTCTCACCAATACTGAAGTAGAAGCTGTCGAGGGAGATAATGCCATCAGGCTTATAAGATACAAAAACAATAAAACAGGTAAGGTCACCGAATTTACACCTGAAAATAACGGTACTTTCGGTGTTTTCGTATTTGCAGGTTATACTCCTGCTACCGGACTTTTTAAAGATATGGTGGAATTAGATCCGAATGGATATGTGATTACAGATAGAAATCAGAAAACAAATGTGGACGGAGTCTACGCTGCAGGCGATGTATGCATAAAAAATCTCCGTCAGGTGGTCACTGCCGTAAGTGATGGGGCCATCGCAGCAACAGAACTGGAGAAGTATGCTGCTTCTATGCAGGAAAAGACCGGTATCGTACCTAAAAAACCGGTCCCTGCTTCTGATGATGAACATGCTTCCCTTTCAGCCTCTTCTTCAGAAAATGGTTTATCGGAAGAGATCCTTTCTCAGTTAAATGATGTATTTTCCAGAATGGAAAGCAGAATAACACTTAGATTATATCCGGATGAGAGACCTGTATCCGAAGAATTAAAAGAATATATGACTGCCATATCCAGCCATACCGATAAGATCGATCTGGAGGTCATCGAAGAACATAACGAGCCTGATGCTCCTTTAGTCAGAGTCTGCACAGAAAATGGTTCTGACTCAGGTCTGGCATTCCATGGTGTTCCGGGCGGACATGAGTTCACCTCATTCATAATAGGTCTGTATAATGCTGCAGGTCCCGGACAGGCTCTTGATGAGGAGTCTCTTAGAAAGATAGACGAGATCAATGACCCGACTGATATAAAGGTCCTCGTCTCACTGTCTTGTACTATGTGCCCGGAACTAGTTATGGCAGCACAGCATATTGCCGCACTTAACGATAAGGTAAGGGCGGAAGTTTATGACATCAACCACTTTCCTGAGCTTAAGGAAAAATATGATGTCATGAGTGTTCCATGCCTTGTCTTGAATGACAGTAAAGTCATATTTGGTAAAAAAAATGTACCTCAGCTTTTAGAATTTCTTTCAGAATGATAAAAAAGTCATCTTAAACAAATTTAAGATGACTTTTTTCTGTCCTACACCCTCTTTTATAAATAATACTCTATCTCGTAATGACTCTTCATGTTGAATATCTCATACACCTTATCACGTATAAGCAGAAAATCATCTGATGTTCTGTCCCTGTGTCTCGGGAGCGCAACATTTACTATCGATTTGATCCTGCCCGGATCGGCATCCAGGATAACTATCCTGTCCGCCAGGAACACTGCTTCCTCTATATCATGTGTTACAAATACTACAGTTCTGTTGGTATTATGCACGATCTCGAGAATATCATCCTGCAGCTTCATCCTTGTAATTGCATCAAGGGCTCCAAACGGCTCATCCATGAAAAGCACTTCCGGCTCCACAGCGAGGCCACGTGCTATAGCTACCCTCTGCTGCATCCCTCCCGAAAGCTGTCTTTGATGCTTATAGGCCGAAGCTTCCAGACCGAGCTCCACATTTTTCTCAACTGTTCTCCATGGAAGAAGTCCGTAATTCTGAAAGATCATCACATGATCCAGTGAAGGTTTTCCTACAGTTTTACCATCTATAGTAACACTTCCGCCAGACGGTCTCACAAATCCCGCCATAGCATTAATCAGCGTTGATTTCCCGCTCCTTGACGGACCTAACAGGCATATGAATTCGCCCTTATCTATACCGATATTTATATTCTCCAGTATAGTCTGAGTTGTTTTTTATCCTTCATATGTTATTTTTAAATTTTTTACATCTATATACATAGTCATACCGCCAATCCGAGCCTGTTTCCGAGCTTCTTTTCTGCCAGCCTGAAAACCGAATCCAAAACAAATCCAATAATACCTATGCTTATGATCGCCGCAAGCAGCGCGTCAAATCTCATTATATTTTTCGAATCCATTACAAGAAATCCCAGTCCCGACTGAGAGCCTACCATTTCACCTGATACGAGAAATATCCAGCATGTCCCAAGAGCAAGTCGAAGTGCGTTTGCGACCTGAGAAAAAATTACCGGAAACACTATCGTAAAAATCCTCTTACTGCTGCTTATCTCAAAACTATCGGCAATCTTTCCATAAATTGGATCAACATTTCCAACTGCGCTTACAGTGGAAAGAATTACAGGAAAAAACCCGCTATAAAGATAATTACAACAGCCGGAACACCGCCGATCCCAAACCAGAAAACTATAATTGGAAATGATGCACATCCATTGGTAAGAATGAGAATATTGTTTTTAAGCAGCACATCTACTACATCAAGGATAGCTTTTTCATACATGACCTTAGGATTGTTGCATCCCACGACATTAACTACGCCAAGGATCTTCCCGGATCTGAGCGCATCTGCAAGCGGTTTGAAGCTTCCATATTTCTTCACCAGATACTCTACGGAAAATCCGACTCAGCAGTAACCTCATTCTTAGGTATAAATACAGGCATTCCCTGTCTTTCCTCATAGCTCTCGATGACTCTTTCAATGATCCTCCAGGCGATCTTCTTAGTTTCACCGATATTGCTGTGACGGTGATCATAGCATATGTGCTCTTCCCCGTGAAGCCTTGTAGAATCATGAGTTGTCACGACCGTTGTCTTAAAACACCTGGCGACCTCCATAATAGATTGATAGACATCCTGTACATCTGCGACCCAAATATCCAGAGCGCCAGTGCCAAGAACAAGTTCCGCACCCACTGCATTAGAAAGAGTTATTACCCCTTCATATCTGTACATAGCAGAGAGCCCCGAACAACAGACACCCTAGAACTTAATGCCTTTGGCACCCTTTTTCTTAGCCAGATCGATATATTTCTTTGTCTGTCCTGCTTTAACTATCTCTTTTACCAGAACCGGCAAATGCCCATGAACCGCAATATTTACGTAACCTTTTTCAAGTGCTCCTATATTTACCTTCGAAGTGACTCTGTCACCAACTCCAAGCAGGGCGTCCGTCGCAATGGACGTTCAAACCACACCTGAAAATGTAAAGACGAGTCCGCATCTTAAAAACTGCTTCATTATGCTTTCCCAGTCTCCGGCGGAACTGCAGCCTTTATGATCTGATTCTCAGCGGCTTCAGACCTGGAAAGATCCTCCATCAGTACATTTGCCACATATATCGCAATACTGTTAAACTTCCTGTGCTTTGTCCTGATCCCCAGTTTCTCCGCAATTTCATAGACCTTATATTTTCCAATAATAGGAACATCCAGCTTTCCTTCGGTTGCCCACTTAAGCATCAGTATCATTTCTCTTCCATGCATTCCGTGCTGTGATACACCCGCCGCTGCGCTTCTTAGCAGATTTCTTGCAACTATAAGATCTGCATCTGCCCCGCATACGCCTCTTGGTGATTTTGGCGTGATCTTACACCGCCCCATATTGCATACCTTACAGCACGTCCCGGCCAGGCCGAAACCGCACTGCGGCTGCTGACTGTCAAATCTGTCAAATGCAGTATCTATCCCCATCTGATCCATTCTCAGCAGCATTTCTTTCACCGCCGGATCAGGTGTATTCTCAATAACATCCTCTTTTTTAGGAAATGTCTTTCTGTATGCAGAAATTGCCTTCATGTAATCTTCAACAAACTCTCCGTCATGATCATGATGATATTCATTGCCATCCTCATCCACATGCGTATGCCCCTTACCGCTGACCGGCTTAAGGAACTTGGAAACTCCATTCTTGTCAAATCCGATGACCGCCCTGTGAGTATGCTCCTCTATAGCTGTATTGATAATTTCCTCTGATCTGTTGCCAATATGAAACCTCCACTAGATTTAAAACGTAAAGGAAATATAACATTATTAACCCAGTATTTTGATATGAATAATAGTTTTTAGTTGTTCCTGTTTTTTCCGCCTGATATAGCTTTTCGTTATATTAAAAAATTCCGATGGAAAATCATCCGGCGGAATCTTTTATAACCCTGAATAATCAAGGAAAAGGTATTTCATTTTTTCTTCGCTGTCTATAAACTCATGTCCATGATCATGTCCTCTGTATACCTCTTTACCATCTTTATAAGCTACCGGTGTATTCAGCGGCAATGGTCTCCACACATCATCATCTAAAGGTCTTGTTGAAACGATCACTCCATCGCCCTTCTGACAAATATTCAGACTGTCTTTATAGTTGGTGTGCATATACATGTAATCACCGTCATAAATAAGGAGATTTACTTTATTCCCATCCGTTATATCATCCACAAGCCTATCGAAAATGCGGAACCTGTCCTCTGGAGAGATTGTGATCTTCACATCTCCATCCCACATGGCTTCATTCATCCTGTCAACAAGATAATGAAGTATCCTTTCACTGTCCGTCTGCCCTTTCTGCAGGCTGACATACTTATTCAGCAGATCACATTCGAAGATCGTCCCGTTGTGGATGAGTGTCCAGTCCCTTCCGCTTTCATCTTCCATGACAAAAGGATGACTGTTCTCGTACTCCAGACTTCCAACTGTTGCAAGTCTGATATGGGCAAGAAGAGAATCTGCACTTATATCCGCACTCAGCCTTTGCCTTAAATATTTACTTTCATGCGCAGCTTCAGGTTGTTTCTCAACAGAAATGCTCCTTCCGTAAAATGATGCGATCCCCCAGCCATGCGGATTAGTCACACCATGTGTAAAAAACTCCTTCAGAAGGTCATTTACCATGCCCTTATCTGCATGATTTGCTCCAAATAATTCACACATACTTATCACCTATAGTTTATATATCATTATATCTTACACTTTAAGCGATATTTTTTCACTGATAATTTTGTGAACTATTCAAAGCAGCTTACTTTTTAACGAATCTCCCTATTCTGTTATTGCCTTTTCTCAGCATATTACCCAATAATGCTATTCTGATAGGTGCATACGTTTTCATTATATCCGTGAGATTAAAATCTCCGGTGATCTTATAGTCCGGGCAAAGCTCTGTAAAATCTTCCGATTCATTTATTCCCCAGATAAACTTTACTCCCGTCCTTTTTACTGTATCATGCATCTTCTGCCGCTTTACCATCCAATTACTCATGAGTTCAAGCAGAAGAGTACACTTTACAGTTTTTTCTGCAATCTTATCAAAAAGTTCTTTTACATCCTTTTCTTCCAGATACATCAGGATACCTTCAGCCACGATAAGCATATCCTCCGAGAATTTTACATCTGACATCCATGAAAAGTCTGTAATGGATCTTGCTATATCAGTAACCCGTTCATTTTCAGGAATAAGCTTGTCTCTCAGATCTATGACCTGCTGAAAATCAATGTTGTACCATTTTATAAATCCATTATCCACTCTTGAAAATCTGTCATCCAGTCCGCATGCCATATTTATAACCGTACATTTAGGATGTTCTTTAATATATGCCTTTACTTCTCTGTCCAGGATAAATGTACGCGAAGCGCATCCCCACATATTCATTTTACTCTTGCCGTGCTGTGCAAAATCATAATCAAGATTTTTGACAATGTTCACTGCCGTATAATCGACAAATTTAGGATGATTCCTCTGGCTCTCCAAAGCTCTGGCATAGACCGGCACTACCAATGTCTCGCTCACTCCTTGTAAATTCAACTTACCATCCACCATATTACCCTCCAATTTCCGTGTAAATATATTTTTTGAAACTATCTTATGCTTTTGAGTTAGCTAAAGCTAACCTAATATGATAATGGTACAACATCTTTTTCGCTTTTACAAGAACAGCAAAGACCGCCTCAGATACACATGCATGCCTGTAAAGGTTACATGCCGCTTCCGGGACGGTCTTGAGCGTATATATTTAAATCTTTATTTCTAAAAGTATAGGACTATGATCCTGTCTTGGCCCTGAATCTACCATTTCAGACCCTATGACATTTTTCATTATTCTGGTGCTTACCAGCCAGTAATCGATCCTCCAGCCTGAGTTATTTATCTTGCTGGTTTTAACTCTCTGGGCCCACCAGGAATAGTTTCCTCCCTGCCCCGGATGCGTCTGACGAAACGTGTCGACGAATCCTCTATCCAAAAGCCTGGTAAATCCTTCCCTCTCCTCGTCTGTAAATCCGGCGCTAAAATGATTTCCGGCCGGATTGGCCAGGTCTATCTCCGTATGAGCTACATTAAAGTCTCCCGCTGCAAGAACCGGTTTCTTTTTGTCCAGTTCCGCCAGATAATCAGCATACTTCTCATCCCATATCTGACGGTCGGAAAGACGATTTAGTTCGTTGCCTGCATTAGGCGTATATACCTGAGTCACAAAAAAATCCTTAAATTCCAATGTGATCATTCTTCCCTCAGAATCCATCGTATCCGGAGCGCCGATCTTAGGAAATGTAACTTCAGGACTCAGATCTTCCTTATATAGGAACATCGTTCCAGCATAACCTTTTCTTGCGGGTCCGACCGAAGATATCCATACATTTGTATATCCCGGGAAATATTTTTCCAGAGCTTCTGTATGCTTCTTATTCGGTCCTGCTGCAGAAAGCTTCGTTTCCTGCAATGCGATAATATCAGGATCCAGTCCGGCGATTTTTTCTAAAACATTCTTTGAAAGCTTTGCTCTGTCTGAATCAGATGTAAGCGCAGCATTCAATGAATCTATATTCCATGAGATCAATTTCATAGCTTTCTCCTTAAAGCTCGATATGATCGATTATTTGTTTAAGATCATTTTTGTTAATTCAAGCGGCTGTACGTACTGTCCGTCCTTATACACACGCATATTTCCGCCGGAGATCTCATCGATGAGAACGACTTCACCATCATTAGTGCGGCCGAACTCCAGTTTTATATCATATAATACGAAGCCTCTCTTCGCTAATGTATCCTTTACAATATCACATATCTGCTGTGTCTGTTTTCTGATATCCTCATATTCTTCTTCATTCATGATATTGAATAACTCAAGAACTTCCTTTGAAACAACCGGATCACCTGCTGCATCATTCTTTAAAGTGATCTCAAAGAAGCCATTCAGATCCTGGCCTTCTTCTACATACTGGTTAAAACGACGATAGAAAGAACCTACTGCCTTGTATCTGTAGATACATTCAACACCTTTACCAAAAGGCTTGGCCTCTAAAACTTCCATTGTAGTATTTTCGAGATCTGCTGATACATAATGCGTTTTTATTCCTGCTTCTTTTAAAATATCAAAGAAAAACTTAGTTAAGCTAAGAGCTGCATTTCCTGAACCTTCCATCGTAAGGCCTACCTGATTTTCTCCCGGATCAAATACACCGTCTTTACCTGTAACATCATCCTTAAACTTCAAAAGGAAATTGCCATTCTCTAATCTGAATACATTCTTTGTTTTTCCTTCGTATACTTTTTCCATCATTGCCTCCCATAGCATTTGTAATTTACAACTATTTGTTAGTCAGTATACTTCAAAAAATATCGACTTCGCAATATACGTTTTAATAGTTTTAATAAAAATACAATTTTTAACGTTCGATAGTACATCCCCATCCATCGTATATCCCGTCATACTTGCCTGCCAGCTCTACCAGCCTCCACACCGTGTCATTTATATCAGGAAGTTTGGTATTATCCTTACGGCCTATATTCACCTGAAAAGGGTGTTCCTCACCCTCGACTGTGTTTATGGCAATGATCCTGAACCCGCTCCTGCTGACCTCTTCAGCGAAAGCATCAGCTGCCTCCTGTTTTTTAAAATATAACCAGTGATCGACCTCTCGAATGATCTCCGGGTCATTACCATTTTCTTCAAGACTCATAACGACTCTTCTGTTCTGAATACATTGGTAACTGTATTCATCAGGATATAAAAAATCCAGATACTCTTCCCAGTCCGAATCATATGACATAAATATCCCAGGCCTGTAATCAGGAAAACTCTTCTCTTGATGAAAGCCCTTCTTCCGATGGATACAGCATAGGAATGCTTATCAGCAATCTGTACTGGCATTCTTTTACCGGCGCAGCAGCAGCCAGTCCCAGATTCAACCTTACAGAGGCCGGATGTCCGTCTATCTTACATGGGTAAAAATCCCAATTCTGAGGTAAATCAAATTCTTTCATAACTTTACGACCGCCTTTCCAAATCCATCTTTACAGTCATATATCCCCCTGCCAGATCTGCATATTATACTTTGCCATCTCCACGAGTTTGGATACGAACTCTGTTTCGGGATCTTCCAGGATATCAGCAGGAGTCCCGAACTGCTCTATCCTTCCTTTATCAAGGACCAGTATTTTATCACTTATCTTCAATGCTTCCAAAATGTCATGGGTAATAAAGATTATCGTACATCCTGTCTGCCTGTGGATCTTCATAATATCTTTCTGAAGTTGATATCTTGTAATTGCATCAACAGCTCCAAAAGGCTCATCCATTAATAAAATAGATGGTTCATTAGCGTAAGCTCTCGCAATTCCGACTCGCTGCTGCTGTCCTCCTGACAGAAGTTCCACATTTCTTTTCTTAATATCCAAAGGAAGATCGACCAGTTCCAGCATCTTATCCACCTGTGCATTGATCTCACTCTTGCTTTTTCCTTCAATCCCGGGTACAAATCCTATGTTTTCTTCAACATTCATGTGGGTAAAAAGCCCATTACCCTGGATCGCATAGCCTATTCTTCTGCGAAGGGCAATAAGGTCATAATCCTTAACCTTTTTACCTCTAATAAAAATATCACCTCTGTCCGGTTCAATGAGACCATTTATCATCTTAAGAAGTGTAGTCTTTCCGGAACCCGAACTTCCAATCATGGATATAAAGGAACCATCTTCTATCTCTAAATTGAAGTTTTCAAATATTGGCTTCCCATTGTAGGATTTGCCGACATTTCTATATTCAATAATATTTTCCATGTGTTATTCCTCCAATAAGCCTTTCTTCTTCAGGAAATCGCTGGCAGCCTGTGCCGGACTCTTTCCTTCCGCTTCTACTTCCAGATTCATTCTGGCCATTTCGTCTTCATCGATCAAACCGTTCAGCTTATCCAGTGCAGGTCCTAACCGAGGATACTTTTTAAGTATATTTTCACTTACTACCATGCCTGCCATATATGAGGGGTAAAACTTTTTATCATCTTCCAGAACTTTTATTCTTTCATCACTCACCTGACCATCGGTCGTAAAAACAGTCATAACATCTATCTTTCCGCTCAACAGAGCCTTATATTTAAGACCGTTGTCCATGTCAAGCTTACTCTTGAAATGAAAGCCATATACCTCACTTAACGGCTTGAATCCGTCATTTCTTTCAAAAAAGTCGTATTCTGCTCCAAATGTAAATTCTGAAGAATATCTTGCAAGATCCGAATAGGTCTTAATATCGTATCTATCCGCCAGTTCTTTTCTTATTCCGATCCCGTAGGTATCATTAAATCCGAACATTCCTTTCCACGTCAGACCATACTCTTTCTCATATCTATCCTTTAATTCCGGAAAATATCTTTCAGAATATGCTCTGCCATCCTTTAATACTACCTGCCACGAAGTTCCTGTATATTCCGTATACATATCAAACTCTCCCTTAACGACTGCAGGATGTATATTAAGTGTCCCTCCGGCTACTCCATTGGCTATCTCCGTCTTAATACCCGTTTCCTTACTGATGACCTGTCCAACTATCTCGGCCAAAACATAACCTTCTGTAGTAGGCTTGGAAGCTATCCTTATTACATCTCCCTTTTTCCTTGTGAAGCTTACAATAAGAACGGTGAGCAGCACAGCGATACTTCCTATTATTATCGGCAGCCGTGATCTGCTTTTCTTTTTTTCAGATCTGCTGTTACTGACCATCTTTCTCTCAACAAGTCCCAGTATCCAATCAATAACAAGGGCCATTACCGCAATAAGAATGCTTCCTTCAAGCATAAGTACCTTGTTGTTGGTCGTTATGCCACGGTAGACTGCAACGCCGAGACCTCCTGCTCCTACAAATGAGGCAATACCTGCAAGAGCGATCGTCATTGTAACCATGTTCCTGATCGAAGAAAATATAACAGGCATTGCCATAGGCAGCTTTATCTTAAACATGATCTGACTTCTTGTTGCTCCCAGAGCCTTGCTCGCTTCTATTATCTTAGGATCGATATTGGTGATACCTGTATATGTACCTCGCACAACAGGCAGCAGTCCATAGACCGTAAGCGCTATTATTGCCGTCGTATTTCCTATACCCGTAAATGAGATCAAAATCCCAAGAAGCGCAATAGACGGAATCGTATAAACGACATTCACTACTCCCATGATAAAGCCTGCCAGCTTACTTTTTTCACTGATCAACAGCCCGATCATGAGCCCGATCACGATTGCCAGCCCCACCGAGGCAAGCGTTATCAAAAGATGCGACCACAGCAGTCCCATAAAAAAACTTCGGTTTTCTGCAAATCCCGCGAAAATCTTTCCTATCATCATTCATCACCATCATCTAAATTATCAATTATTCTCTTAAGCTGTTTTTCAAACAGTTCAATTTCCTCACCTGAAAAGCCCCTGTAAAAAATCTCATTCATTCTTTCACTGGCATAATTTGATTTACTTTCAAGACGTTTTCCTTCTTTTGTTAAAAAAACCAGTTTTTTTCTCTTATCTTTTTCAGATTCTTTTCTGTATATCAATCCTGATTTTTCCATCTTGTCCAGCATATTGGTAAGTGTGTTAACTGCCAGCCCCGTTTTCCTTGCTATCTCTGTGGATGGAACTCCGTCATCTTTCCAGAGGAAATAAAAGATCTTACCTTGTTCACCTGTAAACTCATTAAGTCCATTTTCAATAAACAGTCTGTTAAGCCTCCTGTTGGTAAGGTACTTTATTTTTCCTATAAGATATCCGCCCTCTTTTTCCATTCTTATCTCCTGTTTTTATTTTTGAAACTTTTCTCAAAAGAAAAATACTTCTATAACGAAGTATTTTAAAGATATACTACGATATAGAAGTATTTTTGTAAAATATTTATTATCCCATAAATTCAATAAATGCTTCGGCCTGCTTAGTTATCTTCAGCTTGTCGTCCTCACTCAGGGTAAGGATATTTGTCATAAAAGCATCACTATCAAGAACTATACCCGTTTTGTAAGTATCCATAAGATCTGACCGTATCGCAATAAGCAGTTCTTCAAGCTTTCCTAAGACTCCGGCTGCTGCTGAGTTACCCGCTGCTCCGGAAATAGTTACCTTCTTCCCTCCTATAGTTGAACCGCTTGACCAGTCATTCTCCGCGAGCGGACGTGAGACCCAGTCCAGAAGATTCTTAAGCAGTCCCGGATATGATCCGTTATATTCAGGACTTACGATCCATACGCCGTCAGCTGCATCAATATCATCCCTGATCCGGTTTACGATATCTGAAGCCGGATACTCGCTATCCTGGTTTATGAAAGGAAGGTCTCCATATTCAAGAAATGACACCTCAGTTTTTCCTTCAAGCACAGATGCTGCATAGTCAGCCAGCTGTCTGTTGAATGAATCTTTTCTCTCTGATCCGACAATAAATAATACTTTCTTCATCTATGTTTCCTCCATGAGTATATTCAATATATTTTATTCAATCCTATATGATAACTATGCTATCATTTCACCTCAGAAATGTAACTTCACAAACGGCCGAAAATATATGCATAGTAAAATTATATTTTGTCAAATTAATTATAGCTATTCGAACACTTTCCATGTTTTTCACACAATTAACTTTAAAATAATAAGAATTATCCATTTTTATCTTTATAATTTAATGATAAAGTGCTACAATGGCATACAAATCATAATTCCGATTATGAAATACTTGAGTTAGGAGTAAATATCGTGACAATTCCAAAATTAGAAACCAGCAGTGATAAAGATGTCATAAAGGAAGAGGTTAGGATCTTAACAGAGTTACTCGAAACTACTACCCGTCAAATGATCGGTGACGAAGCATTTGACAAGATACAGGAACTTTCCGCTCTTTCCGAAAATCAGAATTATGAAGAGCTCGAGAAAAGGATCGCTTCATTAAGCAATGATGAGATGGTCGTAATCTCCCGCTACTTCTCTATCCTTCCTCTTCTTATCAATATTACAGAAGACGTTGACCTCGCATATGAAGTTAACTACCAGAACAACATAAACAAGGATTATCTTGGCAAAATATCAACAGCTATAGATATGGTAGCCAAAAGTGATAACGCCAAAGAAATACTTGAAAATATCAATGTCGTGCCTGTTCTGACTGCTCACCCTACTCAGGTCCAGCGCCAGACCATGCTTGATCTAACTAACAAGATCCACGTCCTCCTCCGTAAGTACAGAGATGTAAAGATGGGACTCATCAACAGGACCAAGTGGTATGATGATCTGCACCGCAATATTGAGATCATGATGCAGACTGACATCATACGCGAAAAAAAGATCAAGGTTAAAAATGAGATCACCAATGTAACAGCTTACTATAATGCCTCTCTTATTAAAGCTATTACTAATCTTACTACCGAATATAAACGCCTTGCTTCCGAAAAAGGGATCAATATCGATAAAGCGACTCCTATCACTATGGGTATGTGGATCGGTGGTGACCGTGACGGCAACCCATACGTATCTGCCGATACCTTAAGACTTTCCGCTATAACTCAGAGTGAAGTGATACTTAACTACTATATAGAAAAAGTAGATGCTCTCTATCTTGATTTTTCCATCTCAACAAGTCTCTCTACTGTTTCAAAAGAAGTAGAGGAACTTGCAGGGCTTTCAAAAGACAGGTCTGAATTCAGAGAAAAAGAACTTTATCGCCGTGCTTTTAACTATATCGGTGAAAAGCTCACCAATACTCTGGAATACTTTATTAATGATGTTGTGGCTGAACCGTATTACAGGAAAGCAGGTGAGTTTAAAGCTGACCTTGAAGTAATAAAAAAATCACTCCTTAACAACGGAGATGAGATCCTTATCCAAGGGGAATTCACTGAACTGCTTACTGCTGTTGAAACATTCGGATTCTTCCTTGCTAGTATCGACATGCGCCAGGACTCAAGCGTCCTTGAAGCAAGTGTTGCCGAACTCCTCAGATCCGCTAATATTGAAAAAGACTATTCTTCTCTTTCTGAACCGGACAAATGTGCTCTGCTTATAAAACAGCTCACTGAAGATCCCCGGATCCTCTCCGCTACATACCTTCCTAAATCAGAAGAACTGGCTAAGGAACTGGCGATTTTTAAGGCTGCAAGAGAACTTAAAGATAAGATCGGTGAAGAGGTAATAAAGCAGCATATAATATCTCACTCCGAAAGTGTATCGGATATACTCGAACTGGCTGTACTCCTTAAGGAGGTCGGACTTATAGACGCAGACCACGCAAGAGTCCAGATAGTACCTTTATTTGAAACGATCGAAGACCTTGATAATGCCTCTGATATCATGCATGCATACCTGAGCATGGATCTTGCTAAGAAATGGATCGCTGACAACAATAACTATCAGGAGATCATGCTGGGCTATTCTGATTCCAATAAGGACGGCGGTTATCTTTCCTCTGGCTGGACTCTGTATAAGGCACAGAAAGAGCTCGCACGAATAGGTTCTGAGCATAATGTGAAGATCACCTTCTTCCACGGCAGAGGCGGTACAGTCGGAAGAGGCGGCGGACCTTCATATGACGCCATTTCATCCCAGCCATTTGGCTCCATTAAAGACAGGATCCGTCTTACGGAACAGGGCGAAGTTATCGGCAATAAATATGGCAACAAAGATGCAGCCTACTACAATCTTGAAATGCTGATCTCTGCCACCCTTAACAGAATGGTAGCAGGTTCTTATACAGATCCTCACGAGATCGAATCCTATGGTGCGATAATGGATGAGATCGTAGATGACAGCAATCACATATATCGTGACCTTGTATTCGGAAATCCGCATTTTTACGAGTATTTCTTTGCTGCCAGCCCTATCAAGGAAGTTTCCAGCCTTAATATAGGCTCACGTCCGGCCGCTCGTAAGACTATTACCGAGATAAGCGGTCTGCGCGCCATTCCCTGGGTATTTTCCTGGTCACAGAACCGGGTTATGTTTCCCGGTTGGTATGCCGTTGGTTCAAGCTTTAAGCACTATATAGACAAGGCACCCGGCAATCTTGCAAAACTTCAGAAAATGTACAAGACCTGGCCTTTCTTTAAGTCATTATTGTCAAATGTAGATATGGTACTTTCCAAATCCAACATGAATATTGCCGAGCAATATTCTCAGATGTGTGAAAGCACGGAAGTCAAGGCTGTATTCGATATTATTCTGAAAGAGTGGGAATTGACTAAGGAAACTATTCTTGCTATCGAACAGCATTCTGAGCTTATTGAAGAATTGCCTAATCTTCGCAACAGTTTAGATTACCGCCTTCCATACTTTAACGTTCTCAACTACGTTCAGATCGAACTTATAAAACGTTTAAGACGCGGTGAAATAGGTGAAAATCAGGAAAGCCTGATCCACATTACAATAAATGGAATTGCGACCGGACTCCGAAATTCCGGCTGATCCTATCCAATTTATAATCTGTAAAGGATGCTTCTTTTGTTTTCTGAAGAGGCATCCTTTATCATTTTAATATCATATGTTTTTCTTGGCAAATTAAATATTCTTTATACATTTTTTCGTTTTTGACCCAATTATTGTTCCCTTATTTTTAATTATTCCTTATTTATAGACAAAAAAATAAATCCTGAGAATTTTTTATCTCAGGATCTTACTGTTTTTTAAAGTTGTTATTAGCCTATTCCGCCCAGTATCGCTCCTGCAATAAGCACTGCCAACGCTGCCGGACAGAAAACATATTTTGCCAATGGGAAAAACCACTTTCCTACAGGCTTGCTTTTTCCTTCATTAACTGCTTTTAACACGAAGTCCTTGCCGGCTATCCAGTAGAACATGATTCCGGCCAGCAATGCTCCTAATGGACATATGTATATAGATACTACATCCATCCAGCCGGAGACTATCCCCTGAATAAATATAGCACACGTCCCTCCGGATACATGGACGAAAACAGATGAAAATACCCTGCCGATACCAAATGTATCCTGAAGATATGCAACAGAAACTTCATATAAGTTAATAATTGATGTTATACCGGCAAAAGCTACACATACATAAAAAACGATCTCAACTATACGTCCCCCCGGCATTCCGTTCATGACCCTGATCAGATAAATGAACATGAGTCCCGGACCGCCCTTGGAAAGCTCTGCTCCACCTGCAGCCATAGCCGGAATAATGACTGCAGAAGCAAGAAGTGCTGCTATCGTATCAAATATGGCTACGATGGCTGCTGATCTTGGGATATTCTCCTTCTTTGAAAGGTATGAACCATAAATTATGGTTCCATTTCCTGCTATCGAAAGAGAGAAAAATGCCTGACCAAATGCATATATCCACAACATCGGATTTTTAAGTCCTGCAGGATCTATAGTGAAAATATATCTATAACCCGCTGCCGCACCATTTAAAGTGAGTATATACACCGCCAATACAGCGAACAAAAGAAATAGAACAGGCATCATAACTTTATTAGCCTTTTCTATCCCTCTGGAAATACCAAAGATCATTATAAGACATGATATAATAACTGCTATTATTATCCAAAGCGTACTTCCTCCCGCGCTTGATGCCTTGCCGAACGTTCCGCCTATCACATCCATATCCTGCCCCATGGCCCACATACTGCCATTTAATGACATAAATGAATATCTGAATATCCATCCCATAACACATGTATATCCAATTGCCAGGGCAAGCGATCCCAGCACCGGGATCATACCTATGCCGCTTCCTATCTTACGCCTGCCTCCTGCTTCCTCTACGCACCTGCCGAAAGCCTTAACGGGTCCGCCCCCGGCTGTACGTCCAAGCGCCATCTCACCAATAACACCTGTAGAACCGATCAATACAACAAAAATAAAATAAGGGATCAAAAACGTCAGTCCTCCCCAGGATGAGACCAGTGTCGGAAACCTCCATATATTGCCCATGCCGACAGCAGAACCTATACAGGCCAGGATAAATCCCCTGTTGGAAGTAAATCCGTCTCTGCTGCCATCTCTTTTAATCAAACTCATGCTTCTTCTTTCTAAGATCTACGATCAATCTTCAATAACAAACGTACTGCGCAACTTTTCTTCCACCCCTGGTGCTTCAGGGTCATGGGAAGTCTCTCCTCTGTCAAGACCTCTCATTGCTTCCATTTCTTCAGGTGTGAGCTCAAAATCAAAAATCTTGATATTAGACTTGATTCTACCAGAATTTGAAGATTTTGGAAGCACGATAAGTCCATCCTGCACTTCAAATCTGAGAATGATCTGAGCCGTATCCCTGCCATACTTATCAGCAAGTTCTCTGATAAACTCATTTTCCAGAAGTTCCTTATTGCCATGGCCCAGAGGGAAATACGCTTCCAGCTTAACATCATCCGCTTTCATAAGTTCTCTCAGTGCTATCTGCTGGCAGAAAGGATTGCATTCAACCTGGTTTACCGATGGCTTGGACTCGAACTCTGAAACATATTTCTTATAAAGATTCGGTGTCATATTAGAGACACCTATCGATCTTATCATTCCAAAGCTCTTATACTCCTCTAAAGCCTTCCACGCACCTGTTACATCGCCATATGGCTGATGGAGAAGGTAAAGATCTATGTGAGTACCCAATTTTCTTATACTTCTCTCAATGCCATTTTTTGCATTATCATAGCCATGATCCTGCAGCCACAGCTTACTGGTAATGAAGATCTCAGATCTGGAAATACCGCTGGCATTAACTGCCTTTCCAACCTCTTCCTCATTAAAATAAGCCGCTGCCGTATCGATATGCCTGTATCCTGCTTCTAAGGCCTCTTTTACCGCCTTATATGTCGACCCGTCATTCGGTATCATAAATACCCCAAAACCGACCTGTGGGATCTGTACCCCATCATTCAATGTAATATTTCCCATCATATAATCTCCTTTAAAAAAGCATAATCACTTAATGATAACGATGGTATCACAGGCAATTATGCTTTTCAAATATATACTTTATTCAGTTTTGTCCATAAGTAACCATTTTAAAAACAGGCAAGTGTAATGCTTCAGTAATTCCCCTCTTCTGTTTCAATGTCATCTGTTAAGTTTTTCAAGTATTTCATAGACTTTTATATATTTATCTTTAGTCATGCCCACCTTATCACCAAATTCCATGAGATCAGCTCCATCCACACTTTCCTTCCACACAGGAAGTCCGTCTCCATTAGGGTCCCCTGTAAAAATAAAGTTTTTGAAATATGAAGACATGATCTCTTTTAATTTATAGTCTGACTCGTTATAAAGCTTCGAGTTCTCTGGTATATTTTTGTAGAAGTATACTTCTTCTCCACTATGCCATGAACCCAACCTTCCATTTTCCTTGGTAAAGTAATATTCATAGACTTTTTCATTGTTGGCTGCGCCTTGTTTAGACCATATATAATGACCGTAAGAAAAATAATATACAGTGAATAATTCTCTGAAATTTTTCTTAGCCTCTTCATTAGTTGAAGCCGGATAAAGTTTCAGTATCTCATCCGTATATTCACCAAACATATCACTTAACCGATCATGATAATTTTTAAGATCTGCTTCATGCATAATTGTAAACGCTTCGCTCTCTCTGGCATTATATCCCTCTAAAAGAGCTTCTTCATTATGTACTCCTTTTTTATACGATTCATATGGCGTTTCCGTAAGAGCATAGCCGTCAACAGTCATGTGATGATTCAATTTTGTCATTTCTACCAGATCATGTGCAGATATCTTTCTAAGATCATTGATGGAAGCTGTATTTTCCCCTGATCCGGCCAGCTTTTCTCTGGTCTCTTTTCCATCCTTTATCGCATCTTCAAAGCTTCTGAAGGAATGTGCCGGCTGAGCCGCAGTAACTGATGAGCTTTCACCGATCGCCCTGTTAAATAATCCCTTCGCGAGAGGCGATGTGCACAGTGCGGAAACTGCTGCTGATCCGGCTGACTCTCCGGAGATAGTTATATTATCAGGATCTCCCCCGAATGTACTTATATTTTTCTTCACCCATTCCAGAGCTTTGATCTGATCGAGCATTCCATAGTTGCCTGTTGTATTGTTGGCTGATTCCGATCTTAATTCCTCATCTGCATAATAACCGAATACGCCTAGCCTATAAGCCATATTTACGACAACGACTCCTTCTCTTGCCAGACTTTCGCCTTTATAATCTTCGTACCAAGGCTGTCCTGTCTCAAGTCCGCCTCCATGGATATAAACAAGCACAGGTGCCTTGCTTATGTCACCTGCCGGCTTCCATACATTCAAATACAGAGAATCCTCGCTCATGATATCCCTGAAATTATCCTCAAGTGAAATATTATAGTCATGATATCCGATGATACGAGTCAGGGAATCGATTATATTGCTCTTAGAAGGCTGCATCGACATCGGCCCGAAATGATCTGCTGTCAGCACTCCTGACCATTTATCCGGATCCTGAGGTTCTTTCCATCTGAGATCTCCGATCGGCGGCTTGGCATAGGGTATTCCGGCATACACTTCCACCTTTTTATCCCTGGTATAAACACCTGTCAGATCGCCCTGAGCGGTACTTATTATGCCTGTCTTTCCTCCATTACCTCCCTCTACTGCAGGACGCAGTTTATACGGACCTTGAGTTGCCCATACAACAAAAAATAAGCTTGCAAGAAATCCAAGCCAGGCAAGAAATGACTTCCATCTTTTTTTATAGAGAAGACTTCTATTTCTCCATATGGCGAAGCCGATGAGCAGGCCTGCTGTTATTACCCATCCAGCTATCATATTTTTATTAAGCTCAAGAACCAGAAAGAAAAATATTCCTATCAAAGCCAGCATGATGAAAAAAATGACCGGCTTCTTTTTCTTCTTCTCTAAATCCATTTCTTAAAAATCCTCTCATTCAAAAGCAAAACTCAAAAAAGAGGTCAGCCCAATACAATACATTCCATTCGTTCAAATGTATACTTGGTCTGGCCTCCATTCGTCCATTTTTTATTCAACCATAATCAATTTTAAAGGAGTTTTTTAATTATTTTCTCTGTTTTTATAATGAGCTTATATAGTCCTGGGCATCCATAGCTGCTGCTGCACCGCTTCCTGCGGATGTGACCGCCTGCTGATACCTTGGATCCTGCACATCACCCGCCGCAAATATTCCATCGATACTCGTTCTGGAATTTTTGGCACCTGTTATGATATATCCCTTTTCATCCAATTCTAGCTTCCCATTAAGGAAGCCAGAATTAGGCTTGTGTCCTATCGCCAGAAATACACCATCTGTCTTGAAGCTTTCAACTTCGCCTGTTTTGTTATTTTTTATCTCCAAACCTGTAATTCCTGAAGCATCACTTAAATATCTGACCGGAGAATAAGCAAGCTTCCACTCTATCTTCGGATTTGAACGCGCGCGTTCGGCCATGATCTCAGATGCTCTGAGTTCTTCCCGCCTGTTTATTATAGTCACTTTAGAAGCAAACTTCGTTAAGTATATCGCTTCCTCCATGGCAACATCGCCGCCGCCGATGATAGCCACCTCTTTACCTCTATAGAAAAATCCGTCACATGTTGCACATATATGTACACCACGACCGATATTTTCTGCTTCTCCATCTATGCCAAGCTTCCTGGCACTGGATCCGGTCGCTATGATCACCGTTTTTGTCTCAAATCTCTCACCGCTCTCCAGCTCTACAGTGAATGGCGATGAATCATTAGAAATATTCTTTACATATCCTTCTTTTATTTCTGTTCCGAATTTTTCTGCCTGTTCCTTCATCGAAAGTACAAGTTCCGTACCCTGTGTCCCCTCCGGAAACCCCGGGAAATTTTCAACTGTTGTCGTACTGGTCAGCTGGCCTCCCGGCACATATCCTGAAATAAGCATATTTTTCTGACCTGCACGGCTTAAATAGATCCCTGCTGTATACCCTGCAGGGCCTGAACCTATCACAATTGAATCATACATGTTATCATCGCCCCTTCTATAAGGTTTTTAATTAAAGATACTGATTGATCTTCTCTGTCAATACATCCTTAGACTGAACGCCTACCATTGTTTCAACCGGTTCTCCATCCTTAAAGATGATCAATGTAGGAATAGATCTTACTCCGAACTGTGATGCTGCATCTCCGTTCTCGTCTACGTCGATCTTGGCAATTGTAGCCTTTCCTTCGAATTCATCAGCAATTTTATCTACGATAGGTCCCTGCATCTGGCATGGGCTGCACCATGTTGCCCAGAAATCAACTAAAGTTACACCACTCTTGATCGCATCGTTAAAGTTCTCTGTTGTCAAATGTTTTGCTGCCATATCTAAACCTTCTTTCTGTTTGCTTTTTAATTTGCCAAGTGAATTATATCATATAAAATATATTTGTCAATTATTTTGTGGCAAATTATATTGTATAAAATACTTATCCTGTTCACTCAGGTCTTTATATAGGAAAATAGGCTGTTTCCCTTGTACCATGATGGTATAACCATATCCGGCTCCGGATACCAGCTTTCCTCCTGACCTGTTTCTTTCTTGAGCTTTTCCCAGAATTTTTCATCGACCTTGTTATCAAAATATCCATTCACAAGACCTGCTGCAAATAAAGGGACTTCCTTCGATAGTTGAACAAGACTTGTAAAATCCTCAATACCGTTGCCTTCATGACTGCTGCCGAAGTCAACTATATAAAGCTGCTTATCGCTCCCTATTATCATATTTCCAAGCGTATAATCTCCATGAACTATTCCTTTTTCATGGATCCTATTAAGAGCCTGACCTGCTTTCATTCCATAGGCATACAGCTTGGGAACGGGAAAGCCTCTCATATATCTGTCCGCATCCAGCCCATCTATCCATGAATAAATAATATAAGTACCTTCCCGGTCTTCTCCGGCTTCTATTGGTAGGCAGTGCGGCAAATCGCTCTTCTCCAGTTTGCTCACAAGCTTATACTCCATCCGCTTATTATTTTGCTTTCCTTCAGGATCAACTTTTATAAAAACTTTTTCGCCATCTTTTTTTATTCCGCAGTACTTAAGATCCCCTGAAGTACCTTTTACTATTTCTTTTCTGCTTACTAGAACCATAGTCCACAGTCTCCCGAATATCAATTATTTCCCGACGTATCTCTAGAAAGAACTATTCCCGAAATAAGAGCCTCTCCCTTTCCCGGGTTAACAACTATAAACTCTACATTTTCATTTGATTCCTTCAGCTTAATGTCAAACGAAGCTTCCTTGTCACTTATTCTGAGATTTTCTATGTTCAGCTCCTTCTCGCCTCTTAACGCAGTCGCCTTGAATCTGCAATCATCCAGATTGTCACCTTTCCATGTCACATGATAGTTACCCTTTTCAAGAGTAATATAAGGCCCCATAGTCTGTCCCTGAGTTCCGACTGTTATCCCGTTATCTTCGACATCACCCTTATCTGTATATATCGTATGCATACCAATAAGATCGATACTGCTCTTTCTGTCGATTTCCTGTTCACCCTCCAGCTTATCTGTAAGTCCCACATAGACGCCGTCAAGCTTATATATATTCAGGTCAGACTTACCGGAGTAAAGTACTGAGACCGGAATATCAGAAAAGACATAAAGCTTCTTGCTGTCAGCTTTTCCATCTAAAATATTCTTAATTTCAGATTCTCTCTTTTTAATAATATTTCCGTCATTTTTTCTTGAAACATAGAAATCATTCATTACCATGCCGTGATCGGACGCATATTTTCCAAGATTAAACGTATATCCCATCATATGCTTCGTCGTGACCGGCTCATACATAAAATACACTTCTTTTGCCTTTATTTTATTCCATGCATCAGATGTCAGCGCTGACTTATGGTCAGTGAAAGCAGTATTTATATTTTCATTTTTTTCTCTTATGTAGTGGGTGAGATCAAACAGCTGAAGCGCTGTCATAACAATTACGACACAGGCACCCAGTTTTTTAAAATTTTTCGTTACATATACGATGGCTCCCGTCATTATGAGATATATTACAGGCCACATGAAACGTCCATTTGACCTGAACATAGCCAGTTTAGACTGAACATCTTCCGTAAAATGCACTGTAAATATCGTATAAGGGCCTATCCTCATTGAAGGCAGCATACTTAACACTAAGAAAGCCAGAACCATCAAAGCGATCGGAAGATATGATATCTTGAGTTTTTTCCAGAAATGACCTGTAAATAGACCTATCACGGAGATCACGGCAAGCCCGATAATACCAGCTCCCAGATAAGAGTATTCTTCCCATCTTCCTGTCGAGGTCTCGCCCTTAAGTCTCTCAACCATAGAGGTTCCCTGATCGTTCAAAAGCGCATTTACATTGGAATTATAATCACCCAGACCACCTACATTCAATTTGGAATTGCCGTAGAAATCGCCGAATATGTACATGACGATCAACGTAACACCTATCGTTATTGCTATCTTTATGATGGCCTTATACCAGCCTTTTGAGAAGACTTCAAAAAAATAGTATCCCAGCATGATAAAAAGGATCATAGGTATGAAATAAATATGTATCGTACTCGCGACTGCCATAAGGACTGTCCAGAAGATCACATCTCTGAATCTTTTTTTCTTTAAAAAATCCCTGTTAAACAGGAAATACAGTGACAGCAGGATCACCGGATGGAATGCAAGCGCCGTGTGTGTGTACATTCTCTGTAAAAATACAGGCGTAAATGTAAACAAAACTGATCCGGCAATACTTGATCTGACATTTTTTGTCAGTGAATAAATAAGGAGTCCGCCCAGTCCTCCCTGGAGCATAAAGGTGACAAACCCGTATATACCGAAGTACTGGAAAGTTCCGGGGAGTACCTTTGCAAATATCTTAAATATAAAAGCAAGGATCGGAATCGAGTCCATATATGTCACAGAGAACTTATCCGGTGATGTAATGCCTTCTAAAAGACCTATCGGAAAAGTCCAGGGGCTGTTTCTGTAATAGATCCACCCCACATAGTGCTGGGACATATCACCGCCATCACTTATCAGCCACGTATCATTAGTAACATTCATGACTCCCGGCCCAAAAACGATTAAAAACGAAATAGCTCCTACCGCAAGCCCGATCAGAAAAACTATCTTCCCACTTAATTTTGCTTTCATTTATCGTTCACCTTTTCTATTTTTTGTTCCAATTGATTTTAGCTTATTTAATTATCTACCGCAATATGCACACATGATGGCCTATATTCTTTATGAACAATAAATATATATCTGTTATTTATAATTTTTTTATTATAGAATGTATTCTATGCACTTCACTGCTAAGGAGGAAACATTGTGAATAAAAAGCGTCGTCTTGGCCTGCTTCCAAGATTAATGATCGGTATCGGTCTTGGTATATTTATAGGAAGCCTGGGACAGATATTCGGAGTGGCCGGAGCCGCTCCATTTATATTCTTCGTTCGCTTAACAGCGACTTTAACTTTAATCTTTTCAACATTCTTAAACTTTATTATTCCGCTTCTGATAGTTGCATTTGTTGCAACAGGTCTTGCGGAGCTCGGCAAAAAAGCTAATAAACTTTTTTCCATAACTATCGGTCTATCATATCTTTCAACTATAGTTGCCGGATTTATAGCCTTTTTTCTCGGGCAGGCGATCCTTCCTTCTTTGATTTCCAGGGTAAATGGAGATGTTGTTAAAGGTACTGAATTCAGCGTTCTTTTCTCATTGCATTTTGATCCTGTATTTCCGGTCATGACAGCTCTCATCCTTGCATTCGTACTTGGACTTGCTATGGCCAATACAAATACACCTTACATGATGAATGTCATGGTCGATTTTAAGAAGATCATCACTCTTGTACTTGAAAAAGTGATCATTCCCTTAATTCCTTTCTATATAGCCGGTACATTTATCAAGATCGCCGCTTCCGGACAGCTTGCGCCCACGATCCTGATGCTTGCCAAATTGTATGGAATGATACTTGCTCTGCAGATCAGCTATATATTGCTCCAGTTCCTCATTGCATCTGTCACGACAGGTCAAAATCGTTTCAGAGATATTAAAAATATCTTTCCTGCCTATTTTGCAGCACTTGGAACACAATCATCCGCTGCTACCATTCCTTTCAATCTGAAAAGTGCTGAAGCAAACAGCATCTCAGCTGATGTGAGGAACTTCGTTATTCCGCTTTGTGCTACTATCCATTTAGCAGGTGATACTATCTGCCTTGTTTTAGGTTCAATGGGTATACTGCTGGCAACAGGCACTTTGCCTGCACTTTCTGCTTACGTGCCATTCATCTTAATGCTCGGTGTAACGATGGTTGCTGCTCCGGGAGTTCCCGGGGGCGGCGTTATGGCCGCTCTTGGCATTATCAAATCCATGCTCGGCTTTACACCTAGTATGGGAGAACTTATTATCGCTCTCCACCTGTCACAGGACAGTTTCGGAACAGCCTGCAATATAACCGGTGATCAGGCTATCGCAGCTATTGTTGACAAGATAGATAAGCGATCTTCAAAAAAATCGGACTCAGATATCCGGAATTAAAAACATAAAGAAACCCGCCTGCGGCATTATAAATAGTGTGCCACAGGTGGGTTTTTATGTTTGATCATTAATGACCGTGGGAGCAGGTATGCACTGCACCCTCATTAACTTCAATACTTCCGTCAAGCATCTGGCTTACGGCCTTGTCTGCATCTCCTGTCACTCCGACATAAAGCTTCTTGCCCGAATTTTCTATTGCTTCTTTGATCGGCATTCCAAGACCTCCGCAGATGACCGCGTCGACGTCAAGGGCTTCTACAACGGGAATAAGTTCTCTATGCCCCTTCCCGTTGGTACTGATGATGTCACTGCTCACTATTCTTCCATCTTCTATATTGAAGATCTTAAAAAACTCGGTGCTTCCAAAATGCTGCTGAATATTTCCATTGTCATAAGTAACCGCTACTCGCATAATTATCAAATTCCTTTTCTTTTTTATTTTTTCAGAAATATTCTATCACATCAGTTAGTTTAAGTTAACCGGACATTTAAATCATAATGATAAATACAAAAGGCCAGGGATATTGTTCCTGGCCTTGAGAGGGGTAATTTTTCTAAGTTATGATTAGCCTATCTTCTTTCCTGTGCGGAAGTCATATTTAATATTTCCTACGGTGATGATCCCATTATCATCAAAAGTAGAATTGCTCATTCTTGCATCCGGAATATTGAACAATGCATCGATAAACTCATCCTCTGTCATTCCGTATTTCTGTGACAGTTTACTTATCCGTGCACTCTCTTCTTCCGGAGTCATTTTAGGTCTTTAATTCTTATCCGGCTTCTCTGATGAAGAAGGAGCCTCAGGTTTAGCTGCAGGTTTTTCCGGCTGTGTTGGCTTTTTATCCTCACCCGGAACCTTAGGCAGTTCTACTATCGGCTTTACCACACCATCTACGATTTCCAGATCGGACAGTTCTATCGCCAGTGTCTTCTTAGGCGTATAAACATAGATCGAAGAACCTATTCTCTGCATATGTTCCTCCTTTGTTGATGGCATATTATAATATGCCATCAGGAATTCCATTTTAAGCTTGAGCGTCTGAGCTGTTTCAATCTTGCCGTGTTCAGTTTCATCCTTGCTGTCTCCCCAGCCTGCCTTCTTAGGCCTCTCCTCCGGATGTTCCAGATAGTACTTAAGTGTAGCTACTACCTGCCTTGCAGTATACCCATTGAACACATCTCCATCTTTAGCAAGACCTATTATAGTTTTAATCTTTATATTATGGAAGTGATTCTGGTGAGGTACTATAAACTCGTCATTTCCTCTGTCAAATCCCGTTGCATAGATCATTCCTCCATATTTCATATAACTAAGAGGAACTATTTTCTCAGCCTTAACGCTATCATAGCTGAACATCTCGCTTTCATCTACATTCTTGCCATAATCCTCTGAATAGTCTTCAATCTTAATTCCCGGGTATGCTAGACTCGGATCTTTGTAAACAACAGACTCCGTATCATCAGCATGATATAAATGCCAGTGATTTCCATGCTTTGCGATCTTCACAACACGTTTAGGATCTGACGGATCATTAGGAAACGGAGTTATTGAAAGATACTTATCCGGATCCGGTCTTTCTCCATGATTGTCATCCTTATGCTCATGATGATCGTGGTGATTGTGATGATCATGATCTCCATGCTTTCCTTCAAATTTGCCGATCTTGATATGCGGGAAGAGGCCCGATGGATCGTCATGCGTTAAATACTCTTTACCATCTCTGGTATATACATGATAATGATCATCATGCTTAAGTATTTTTTCGACATCCAGTCCCTTTAACTTATCAAGAGAAACAACGCTGATAAATTTAATTCCTCCGCTGTTTCCAGGCTTTGACGGAGTTGATGGTCTGGATGCTTCAGGTTTCTTCGTCTTATGAGAAATAAACTCATTTCCATCCTTATCATGTTTATGATCATCATGATCTCCTACATATGTTCCGTACTCTGCACCAGGATACATAGATCTTGGATCAGTGTAAGTAACATATTCGTTTCCACTAGATGTATAGACATGATAATGGTCACCATGTTTTAAAATTCTTACGACTCTGTCCGTATTCGTATTTATACTGCCTGTTCCCTGGCTTGCATGATGATCCTCCCCTGTATACTTGCCAATAGCAACATTAGGGAAAAGTGCTGACGGATCCTCATAGGTAAGGAACTCTCTGCCGTCTGCTGTCAATACATGCCAGTGGTCTCCATGGACCTTTATACTTGAAACTTTCATTCCTCTTAAAGCTTCAAGTGAAACAACACTGACCATTTCCATAGTCTGCCCACTCTTCATCCGGCTAGGATCAGTGTATGTAATATGTTCCTTGCCGTCACTTGTGAAAACATGCCAGTGGTCTCCGTGCTTAACGACCTTTACGATGTCGTCTTTATTAATTACAGGATCATCGATCAGAACGGTCGTTGTATTATCCGCGGCATACTTTGTATCCTTTTCAACAAATGCAGTCTTAGTATTTTCTGCTGCCGCCACTGTTTCTTCCGGCTTTTTAGGGGTATTATTTCCGCATGATGCCAGAATGAATGAAGCTGCTGATGCCGCAAGCACGCAGTTAAGCTTTATTATTTTCCCTTTCATTTTCCTCTCCTTTTTATCAATGTTTTTTCCTGAACAACATTGCAGTTATTAAAACCCCAACTGCAATTAAAACAATTACTGAACCCGGTTTAAGGTTGTGAATATATGAAACGATAAGTCCCGCATAAACAAATGCGATTGACAGGCCGATCGATGTAAATAAGGTCTGCTTATAGGTCCTTGTAAACTGCATCGCGCATATTACCGGTATTACCAGTAATGATGATACAATAAGCGATCCTATCGTTTTAGCTGAAATAGATATGGCCACTGCGCTAAGGAAGGTAAATACAAAATTAATGACCTTCGTGTTGATCCCTAATATCGGCGCAGCTTTAGGATCGAAAACTGCCAGGTATAATCGGTTATAGATGAGCTTATACACTATAACGACACCTGCTGACACGCCAATGACCATGTAAAATTCCATGTCTGTTATCGTCACTATCGATCCGAAAAGATATGAGCTTATCGAATTGCTGTTTTTCGTAAAGCTTGTAAAAATACCTGCGATACCTATCGATGCTGCCAGAATGATCACAGTCGATATCTCCTGATAAGCTTTCAGCTTGTTCCTTATAAATTCTATACTTAGGCCTGCAGCTATACAGGCTATTATAGATCCGGCAAGCGGGTTGATACCCGCACATAAACCAATAGCTACTCCTGCAAGAGATGAATGCGACAGAGTATCTCCCATCATCGACAGACGCTTAAGAAGTATCGTCTGTCCCATACACGGAAGAATTACTGCCAGGAGAGTCCCCACTATAAAAGCTCTCCTCATAAACTCATAATTAAAAATATCTAGCATAAGCCACCTCTCAGACTGTCTTTCCATTCTGATTCATGACATTCTATACATTTACCATCTTTTATCTGAAGTACACGGTCAACGAACTCATTTACCTCTGACAAATGGTGAGTGACCATCAGTATGGTTTTGCCGGAATCTGCCAGACGACGGAGAATAATGTATAATTCGTGTGAGAATTTCTTATCCACTCCCGTTGTGGGTTCATCTAAAATAATCAGTCCGGCATCCTTGATCATGGCAAGCAGGAGCCCTACCCTCTGAAGCTGGCCTCCTGACAGCTCTCTGAGCATCTTTTTAGCATGCTTCTCAAGTTCCATCATCCCCAGATATTTTTCTATATCAGCCTTGACCTTCAGGTGTTTCATGTGGATCTTTATGACTTCTTCTATAGTCGTAGGAAAATTTTTATATCCCATGACCGAATTCTGAGAAATATAGGCTATATCCCCATAATGATCGTTCTTCCTTACAGGATCCCCAAATAATCTGATCTCTCCTGATCCTGCCTTTAAATTTCCCAGGATAAGATCTAACAAGGTTGACTTGCCTGCACCATTATCACCTATAATGGCTGTAAACTCTCCTTCTGCTACTGTGCAGTCCAGCTCTTTTAAGATCGGTCCGTCTCCATAGGAGAATGTAAGTCCCGATATCTCCAATATCTTATTCATTAAACGATTTCACCAGTTCTTGTAAATTGTGTTCCATAAGCTTAAGGTATCCCATTTTTACTTCAGCGTCTGTTAAGCTTTCCATCGTATAAAGTGCTGCCGTTTTCGTATTCGTATTCTTCGCCAGCGTTTCCGCAACCTTAGGCGTTGCCTTACCTTCGAAGAAAACGGTGCTTATATTATGCTTCTTTACGAAATCTGCTATAGTGGCAAGCTGCTTGGCTGACGGTTCCTCTTCAGGTGAGATCCCTGTAACCGCTACCTGTTTCAACCCATAGTCTTTTGCAAGATAATTAAACGCTGCATGTGAGACTACGAAATATTTTTCCTTGCTCTTCACTTTTGAAAGTTCTGTTTCAAATCTGCTATCCAGAGCTTTGAACTCCTTAAGAGAAGATTCCAGGTTCGCCTTATAATAATCCTTGTTTTTCGGATCCATAGACACTACCTTCTTATAAATAGTATCAAGCTGTACCTGGGCATTCTTCACGCTAAGCCATGTATGCGGATTAACTCGGTCATGTTTATTAGTTTCAAGTCCGTCACCACTCGTCTCCAGCAAGGTAAGTCCCTGTGAGAGATCTAAGAACTTATCATCGTTTTTAGCAGCCTTCTTCAGGTCAGGGATAAAGTTCTCCATATTAGCACCGTTATAAACGACCATATCTGCCTTGGAGATATCTGCCATATCACTTGTCTGAAGTTCAAAGTCGTGTGGTTCCTGACTGCCCTTGATAATAGTCTTTACCTCCATCTTGTCTCCAACGATCCTTTTTGTCAGATCGTATACCGGGAAGAAGGTAGTATAAACTATCTTTTTTTCTCCTGCATCAGCCTTCACAGACTCCGTCTCAACGTTTTTCCGATCATTCCGTCCGCACCCGCTCAGAACTGACATACATATAACAAACACAGACATCAATGCAATTAATATCCCAAAACTCTTCTTTTTCATTATTTTCTCCCAATTCTAACAACTATATTCTCCATTTTTTGAAAATGAAAATCATTTTCATATTTGTTAGCGACAGCTAATAGTATACTATTCTATTTTCTTATAGTCAATGGCCTTTTAAAAAAATAAAAAAATGACAGACCACTGAATAGATCAGCAATCTGTCATTCTTTAATTTAATTGATCCTGATAATCACATACTAAAAACATCGGTTTAATAGCAACGACTTCATCATATTCTTTTTTACTTACCGTGACTGTGTTATTAAGCGCCTTAAGATCCGCTTTCATAACTTCATAAGCCTGGTCCTTCGTTGCAGCCCGGCCCTCACGAATAGTCCTTATCATTCGTGTAAGCGTAGATGGGTGCGCATACTGTGCCGGTATTGGAAATCCCTCACCATCGTCATCATATCCTGCTATATATGACTTCATGTTATTTCTGGCAGATTCCCAGGCTGCTTCTGCACTTTTCCTGGAATTCCTGCCCGAAGGAAGGATATTGGATGACATCATAAGGAATACTGCCGCAAAACCAAATATCACAAAGTATATCGCAAATCCCATTTTCACCATATAGGCGTATATGCCAAATCCTATCCCTGCGATTCCTAAAGCAAATATTACCATAGCAACCGCCTTATAGCTTGGATGGATCCCATCGACTATCCTTTTCTGTCTTGCAGAAAGGGATAGTTCTCCGGATCTGCTTCCATCCGATTCCAGATATGCTTTAGCCCTTTCCAGGGAGCTTATGTACTCCTTAGCCTCCGCTGAAAGATTCTTGACATAACGTTTTTCTTCCTCAGCCTGAGCCTCTGCCATGCGCCTCTCACCCTCTCTGGAAAGCTGTGGGATATTCGGTGCTATTTCCTTTAACCTTTTCATGAAGTTATCCACTTCAAATTCGTATTTAAATTTGCATGCCTTCTCACGTCCGCCTTCGATCTCTACGACAAGATATGCCATAGAACCGAATGTCCCTTTTCCGGAGTAACCGCCTCTGGTCATAGCTACACGCTTGTATACTCTTTTTATATCGGAATATTTAACGTAGTAAACGCGGTCTAAATAAAAATTGTTAAGATAGATAGCTTCCTTACCAATGCCACAAGTGCCTATCTTTTCACAATTACGTTTATCCGCCGCAAGTACCTCCGGTGTTAAAGCATGCATTCCCAGATTTCTAGGTGCAAATATCATTCAAAATCCTGCCTTTTAAACTGCAAATTTATTAGTTTCTCTTTTTGCTGTTCTTAAGAACACAAAGAAGAAGACTGCCGCCACGATAATACCTGTCGGATACGCGACTGTCGTATTCATTCTGAGCGCTTTGATCATTCCGAGACATTCCGGAGCCATTACAAAATATGTGACTGAAACGGCGCTCATAAATGTAGCCGGAAGAGCACATATCCAGAAATTCTTCTTTTCCCTGGCCAAATATACGGCTGCAGCCCAGAGAACGATCATAGCAAGCGTCTGGTTGGTCCAGCTGAAATATCTCCAGATGACCTGGTAATCGATGATACCGAATGTATTTCCAAAGCCGAGAAAAGCTCCAACACCGATCACAGGCAGGCAAAGCGCAAAACGGTTCCTGGCGGAGTCCTGTTTTACCCCGAACCAGTCGGCCAGAGTAAGCCTTGCTGAACGGAATGACGTATCACCTGAGGTGATAGGACAAGCTACTACGCCAAGCATAGCGAGAACTACACCAACAGGACCCATTGTTTTGATACATACATCATAGATCGCTGCTGACTGTCCGTGTGCAAGTATCTCAGAAAGACCTGTGTTCAGACCTCCTGTAGTCTTATAAAGCGCTGCTCCTGCCGCTGCCCATATAAGGGCAATAATACCTTCAGCTGTCATAGCTCCATAAAATACGAAACGCCCCTGGCGCTCACTCTTTAAGCAGCGAGCCATGAGAGGTGACTGCGTTGCATGGAAGCCTGAAATTGCTCCGCATGCTACAGTAATAAACATAAATGACCAGATCGGCGTTCCCTTTGGATGCATATTGTAGAAATGCGTCCATATCTCAGGAATAGTATAACCATTCCTGAAAATACCAAATGCAACACCAATAGCCATGATGATAAGACAAATACCAAATATAGGATAGATCTTACCAATTACCTTATCTATAGAAATGAATGTAGCAACAAAATAGTAGATAAGAATAATTCCAAGCCATACCGTAGTGCTTGCAACCGGACCGCTTACACCCTTATCGGTAAAGAGCTTAACGATAAGACCTGCCGGACCTACTGCAAATACCGTACCTGTCATAATAAGAAGAATAACTGAAAACACTCTCATTACATTCTTCATTCCGCCGCCAAGATACCTGCCTGTAACCTCTGAAATAGATTCACCGGCATTTCTTTCTGAAAGCATACCTGAGAAGTAATCATGTACACCACCGGCGAGCATCGTACCAAGTGTGATCCACACGAATACGACTGGCCCCCAGAGGGCTCCCTGCATTGCTCCGAATATAGGACCTAAGCCCGCAATATTGAGCAGCTGGACTAAAAACAATTTCCACTTTGGCATAACAACGTAATCCACACCGTCATTCATTGTAACCGCTGGCGTTTCACGGTCGTCTGGTGAAAATGTTGCTTCAACTAATTTACCATAGGTAAAATAGCCGGCTATCAATACAGCCAAACAAATCAAAAAACTAACCATAGATCTCTCCTCCAACAAATATGTATGCATAATTCTTGCACGTATTTTAGTACATGCCCTGTATAACGCATTTCGAGATTATAGCACACTTTATTTTGAAGTTATGTGATAAACATAAACTTTATATCTAATCAATTAATAAAATGTGTTTAATTGTATACATTATTCAGATCAAGCAAAAAAATGCTGCAGCCCGCAAGCCGCAGCATTTCCATATACTTTAATACATTCTTTTATTAAATTTCCTGTCCGAATAATCCTTTACCAGCTTGACGACTGTTCCGCCCAGCAGGAACAGGGCTATAAGGTTAGGTATTGACATAAGGCCGTTGAATGTCTCTGCAATACTCCAGACAAGTCCAAGGTTCATTGTAGCACCCAGCATCGCCACCAACGAATATACTACTAAGAAGGGTTTGACCGCTTTTTCCTTAAACAGGAACTCTATACATCTTGCGCCGTAAAGTCCCCATCCGATAATCGTCGAGAAAGCAAAACAGCACAATGCAACAGCAGTAAATATTGACACCCAGCTTCCATATGATGATGTAAAACCGCTTATAGTAAGCTCTGCACCGGCAGCACTTCCAAACTTAACAGGAACTCCGCTGCAGAGTATTACCAATGCTGTCAGAGTACATACTACGATCGTATCGGCAAATACTTCAAAAATCCCAAAAAATCCCTGCTTTACCGGCTCACTTGTATCGGACGTAGCATGAGCGATAGATCCGGTACCAAGACCGGCTTCATTGGAGAAGATACCTCTTGAAACGCCCTTCTTGATACTCAGGAAAAAGCTTCCTACTGCTCCTCCTGTTACCGCAAGAGGGTTGAAAGCTCCATGGAATATGGATGCAAACACGCCCGGCACATTGTTTATATTTATAAATACAACACCTAAAGCAAGTCCAACATACAGAAGCGCCATAAAAGGAACGAGCTTCTCGGTCACATTACCTATTCTTTTTACTCCGCCGAGCAGTATCACGGCGACAAGTATCGTTACCACTATCCCTATGATGATATTAAGCGTTCCCGTATCGCCGGGCTTGACCACATTAAAATTGATCAGCGCCTCGTCGATCGAAGTAATGATCGTATTTACCTGAGTCGCGTTACCTGTTCCAAATACAGTAAGTACTCCGAATGCTGAATAACATATTGCAAGCCATGTCCACTTCTTGCCCAGACCATTCTTGATGTAATACATAGGACCGCCGACATACTCACCCTTTTTGTTCTTTTCACGAAAGTGTACAGCCAGCGTTACTTCACAGAATTTCGTACACATGCCAAGAAGCGCTGACATCCACATCCAGAATATAGCTCCCGGTCCGCCGATCGCGATAGCTCCGGCAACACCCGCAATATTTCCGGTTCCAATGGTTGCTGCAAGAGCCGTACATACCGCCTGAAATGGTGTTAAAGTCCCATCAGAAGCCTCTTTCTTCTGAAAGATCTTACCCAGGGTCACGCGCATGGCATAACCGAACTTCCTTAACTGGATAAACCTTGTTCTTAAACTGAGGTAGAGACCAACACCCACGATGCATATCATGGCCGGCACTCCCCATATAAAATCGCTCACAACGCTGTTTACGCTATCGATCAACTGCAGCATTAAAATGTCCTCTTTCATAATTTTATACGTGCTTCAATACAGGTCCAAGCACGATCATTGCCTAATACCAAAATAATAAAGGTTTAATTGTATATATTCAAGTACATTTTCACTTTTCTTCTGCAGCAGAGCTTCCTTTGCCTGATCTTACCAGTAAAAATGATGCCAGCATTGCTATTGCATACAGAATTATCAGCACTAATAACACTGATTCATAATTGCCTGTTTTTCCCTGAACCGCTGCAGTGATCTGATTTCCCGTAAGCCCCGCAATAGCCCAGGCTGAAAGAGACACTCCATGGATCTCGCTGATCCTGATCATCCCGAACCTACTTGAAAGTAATGCAGGAAGTGTTGAAAATCCTCCTCCATAACCCAGGTTGATCAGGATCAATAACGTAACGACCACTGCTGCTATTCCATTTGAAATACTTGAAGTGCCAAATGCGATCGCCGTTATGATCATACTCATTCCTAAAATGATCTTATAGACTGTATTTCTGTCCTTACAGTAATCTGAAACAGTTGAGAAACCGATCCTGCCGACTGCATTTGCCGCTGCCGTCGCGACCTGAACCGCACTTATAGCCACAAGCCCCATACCTATGCCCTTTAATATATATTTCTCGTAGGAAATAAGCGCAAGTCCGCATGTAATATTTATATAGAACATTATCCAGATACCTATAAATGTTCTGTTTTTAAAAATCGCAAATGGATTGGATCTTACCTTCTCCACAGGTTCTAACCAGCCATCCGGTTTTTTCAGCAGGAAGTGGCCGATAAGCATCATTACAAAATAAACGCCGCCAAGTATATAGAACATAGGTGCAAGTCCTGCCTTATCTTGTAAGACATTCATGACCGGACTGGCTATAGCCTTTGCAAGACCAAATCCCATGATCGAAATACCTGTACCAAGTCCCTTGTTATCCTTAAACCAGAGCATAAGTGTTTTTACCGGGGTCAGATATCCAATGCCCAGTCCAATACCCATTACACATCCGTAGAAAATAAAAATACCGACTACAGTTCCAACCAGGCCCAATTGGTTTGAAAACTGTATACAGAGTCCTGTTCCAAACATTCCTGCGGTAAAGCAGATACATGAGATAAATGAAGCTCTGTGTATATCTCTTTCTACAAATCTTCCCGTGAATGCCGCTGACATTCCAAGGAAAAAAATAGCAAGGCTGAAAGCCCATCCAATAACCGACGTAGAGGTCCCTATCTGACTGGCCAGCTTCGCACTGAAAGACGACCAGCAATACACACTACCAATACTGCAGTGAATCAAAAGAGCAGGGATCGCTGCTCTGATCCATTTGTTGTTCATAAATACTCCTCCCGATATTATTTTTATGACATAACTTATAATATATCATCATTGCTTTATAAAATCTTCACTATTTCACCGACACTTACAGGAAAATGTCCTCTTGAAATAGCGTATTAAAATTACTACTATAGGCCAAAATCCCCTATTTTTGGGGATCTAAAATAAGAAAAGATAGGAGATCATATGTTACAAACTTTACAAACAACTGCAACTATTGACGCGGTGTTTGTCTGGGGGGGCTTTGTCGCAGGTATCCTTTCCTTTTTTTCACCTTGTGTTTTCCCGTTACTTCCGGTCTATGCAGGTGTATTAGTTGAAGATACCGGCAATCGCCATCTTTCCTTGGGCAAATTCAAAATTTACCTGAAACCGATCTTAAAAACACTTTGTTTTATAGCCGGAATATCAGTGGTATTTATCGCACTCAGCATTGGTGCAAGCAGCCTTGGCGTGCTTTTTCACCACCCTGCTGTAACTATCATCATGGGAATATTCGTTATTATCATGGGCCTGCACCAGACAGAAATTATCACGATCCCACAGCTGTATAAACAAAAGACTATTTCATTTGATAAGGATGGAAAAGCCGGAGAACGAGGATACCTTGGAGCCTTTTTATTAGGTCTGAACTTCAGCTTCAGGTGGACACCATGTATCGGCCCGGTACTCAGTACGGTCCTTGTTATTGCGGCATGAAGCGGACAGGCCTTCTTTGGCGTTTCACTCATGGCTTTATATTCACTTGGACTTGCAATTCCATTTATCCTTGTGTCCCTTGCGACCACACCAATCATGAAACACTTTGCCAAACTCAAGAAACACATGATCACATTAAAACGTATTGGCGGTATCCTCATTATCATCATGGGTGTTTTACTCATACTGGGAAGATTCAACATACTTGCCAATATTTTTCAATAAATCAGATTCGTAAAGGAGCCTGACTATTATGAAGAAAAAACCTGTTCTTATTGCAGCAGGAGCACTTGCCTGTGCATTAGTATTTGTCGGGTGTTCTGCTGCAAAAAACAATACGGATACTACCGGAAACACAGAAACTGCCGGAGAAACTACGACCACCGCACCGGCTCCCGCTAATTCCACTGCCCCTTCTGCCTCCGGTCAGTTAAACAAGGGAAATCCTTCACCTGACTTCACACTTACCGATATGAACGGGAATACCGTGACATTGGCAGACTTCAAAGGCAAGAAGGTATCAATAAAATTCTGGGCCTCATGGTGTTCCGTATGCAAGGAGACCCTTCCTGAATCATCTACCTTAGCTGATGACACGAGCAAGGACTTTGAATACATCTCCATCGTTGCTCCCGGTGTCTCCGACGAAATGTCTGAAGAAAAATTCAAAGAATGGTATGCTTCAAGAAAGTATAATCACATGCCGGTATATTTCGATAAAGACGGCACATTTATGAGAACTCTCGGCGTACGTGCCTTTCCGTCTACAGCTACCATAGGTAATGACGGGATCATGGTCCATTTTCAGGTCGGTCATGTATCCTCCGATATCTTGAAAGAGGCTATGTCTAAAATAAAATAAATAAGCAAAAATACCATCAAAGCCTGAGCAAGTGCTTCGATGGTATTTTTTAGTTCTCTTCAATTATAGATCCAATATTCCACACACGGATATTTACAGGCTCCAGGTCTCCATGGCAATAGCTGCATTTTTTCTGTCCAAGTATAGTGACCGGGGCTCCGCACCTTGGACACTCCACTGCAAATGAGTCTCCTTCCGCCTTCAATGCATCCTGTACATACAACAGCTCCGTTTTAAAAACCGATTGTCTGCGAATCTGCTCCACTATCTCACCTTTTTTATCAAATACTTGTTCCCTCTCCGGTATGTACGATGCTGAAGTCTTAGTGTCTATAAAGACTGTACCGGCCTTCTTTTTATAACCATTGATCACAGTCTTATAAACCTTTCCATCACTTCCCAGCTCATCCACCTTTACTTTAACTGCATCCCGGATCCTGTTTCTCCACTCATTCCATGAAAACTCAGGAAAGTCCCTTAATATCTTCGGCAGGTATATAGAGTCCATTCCTCCAATGGATCTTGGCGTTGATGCCGCCTCTTCAGCAGTCTGTATATTGCCGTTGTCTATCTCCCTTTTAATATCTGAAAGCGCCTGATACCAACTGCTTCTTTTTATTTTATAAACTATGATAATAACCAGAACCGCTATTCCGCCGATAATGCCTAAGGCTATATATAGACCATTCATAGAATACCTGCTATCTCTTTCATCTCATCTCTCGTCAGCCTGTCGACAACTATATAAGTGCTGTCAATAAAATGATACTTATCCTTCGGCAGATCTTCCATAAACTGTTCATATGGTACGTCACCTAATGCAAAATATGTATCATAATTATTCTCATCCTCATACGAAACAAGAGTAAGCCTCCATGATTCAATGTCCTCAGGATCTATATCAGCTATATTTTCAAATTCAATGTAAGGCTTAAAAGGTAAAATAGTTTCCAGTTCCTGGTTCAGAGTATAATGTCCAAATATATCTCCTGTATTTTTATCCTTAAAAAATGTCTGTCTTGCCGGATATGCCTCTAGCCACTGCGTACTTAAGAGCAGTTCTTCAAATCTTGCCATCCTTTTCTCTGAGTTCAATACTTCATCCGCCAGTTTCCTGTTAAAGCAGACAGGTCTTATGATTCCAAAAATGATCTGATCTCCGGACGGATCATCCCGCCGTGTGAAATCTAAAACACTCTCTATTCCATAATTGATGTCATACATAAAGTCGAATTTATCAATATTTTCGGCAGTTAAAACAGTTCCTCCTTCATGAACTACAGGATTTCCCATTTTTTTTGATAAGGCCTTCATAATTCTGAAAGCGAGTTCCCAGTCCGCTCTGATCGAAGGAGTCATCACCCTTACACTGTATTCCTTGTTTTCTTCGTTATAAGCTACCTCTACTCCTCTTCCGCTCTTACCATACTCTCCAACATGAAAGCATTCCTGCACAGACAAGGGCGACTTGTACAGAGTCTCACGGTCGAACCCATCCTGGGCCTCATCATGATCAAACTGTTCCATACCCGGTACAAGATCCAGCAGTTCTCCTACCGTCATAGGATGAACATATCCAAATACCTTCTTTTTATTTTTTATATAGAAAACAACACTCATCTTAAACCTTTCAACTACAAGCCCGGCACTCCACATAGGCTATAGGAACACGTGCCTTTACCAATCTGCATCCTCGTATTTTCCAGCCGTTTTTTATCAGAAAATCTTTATAGGCCTTCTCGGACCATTGATGTCTGAATCTAATTCCAAACAATTTTAAAATAAACGACCATATTTTGCTTAGTACGCCCCTGTCATGATCGACAAAATTAGGGGCGATAAACACTCCGTCTTTCTTCAGTACTCTGGCTATTTCCCGTAAAGCCATCTCCGGCTCGGGCATCAGATGAAGCACATTTGCCGCTATGACCACATCAAATGTATCATCCCAGTATGGCAGACCTGTCGCATCCGCCACTTCAAACTTCAGGTTTCCCGTGTAGCAGCCTTTTTTGGCATGAGCGATCATCCCAGGCGAATAATCTGTTGCTATCATGCTTCTTGCCATTGGTGCAACATTTTTCGCCAGGCTCCCCGGACCCGCTGCGATCTCAAGTACATCTTTATTACGGATTACATCTCGTATTCTCCGATACATCTTCTTATAGACTTTTTCATCAGAACGCATTACCAGCTCGTATATCGGTGCATAAAGATCCCATATTCTTCTATTCATACCATCACCTCGTTTCCCCAAAAAACAATTAGCAGTATCTAACCAGAATTATACACCTGACGAGTCAATACGACACCTGGTAATTATACATTAGTTTAAACCTCTTCTGTAAATTAAAAAATCGGTAAATCAACGCTTATAGCTGAATTACCGATCCAAAAAACATTTACTATTACTGCTTTATCATTTTTTCTCAGAAATAGCAGCCTTTATTTCCTTTATGTCATAATTTTTCAGTTTATACGCATCAAGACCGGCTTTTCTGAGCTTCTTGAAGCAATTTCTGCAGATCAGAGCATGATCATAAACGATAGTTGTTTTTGAAAATGCACCTGTTGGCTGTTTACAAAGCGGACAATCCTCAGTTCTTAATAAATTAGACATTATTCCATCCTCCTGTTTTCACACTAATTACTCTCTGCGGTTATGAAAAGCTCTTTTCGTAATTATAATATAAAATCACTTCATAATCTCAGGATTCAAAAACATTGTTACAAGCTCTGCCATATTACCATCTGAATCAAAACCCCAGTAAGAGCAATAAAATCCATCACCCAGACCAGAAGCGACCATGATCATCTCCTGTTCACTGCCTGGGATCCTCCAGCGGATAAAGTCTCCGCCCTCTCTCTGAAGATCCGGAAATTTCTCATAGCTTTTCTGGAAAAGCTCAGCAAGATAATCATCATAAAAATTTCCTTCCGGATTTTCTGTATACCATTTTGATAATAATTCCCAATAGGCTTTTGCCGTATCAGCATCACAAAACGTTGCCATACCTGCATCTACGCCAAATCCTCCGGCTCCCGGTTTCTTTTCTCCGTTTACCATTACATAGTCCGCTGCCGCCTCATATGAAACAGGGATCCTGTCTGAGATCTCCAGCTTTATCCCTGTCATTCTGATCCCAAATTCCTCACTATTGAAAACACCGATCGTCATAGGATACACTCCCGGCTGGATCTCTCTTTCCAGGTATGTCGCATGCTTCTCCGACTGCAGGTAACAGATAGGATCCGCCGCAATGATCTTTCCTGAAGAAAACTTCACGTGATCAAATGTAACTCTTCTCACGCCTTCTCCTTCAAAAACAGTCTTTACTTCTTCCGGTGTCACCTTGCCTACAGCGATAAACTCAAGATTTTTCTTAAACTTATCATCCGCGATTTCTTTTGACTTAATATCATTTTCCACTTCATCGGCAATTGCCCTTAATGCCTCTGAAGAAAGCCCCTTTATCAGAACATTAGGCTCTCTGATCTCCAGTACGTGCCCGGACAAGGCATGAATAGATGAATAAAACGGCAGGTCGGAAATAAGCGTATTCTGATCAGATTCCACAAGAAACAGACGAAAATCTGAAATTTCCTTACCTTCGGCCTTGAACATCCTGTCAGGATCCATCGGCAGGATTGTATCTGTACCCACAGATAACGTTACAAAAAGAACTGTTTCTCCATCCTTTTCATAGATCTTAGGCTCTGCGTTTTTTGCCGCCTTCCAGTCTTCTGATTCAGGTTCCGTAACTTTATCTTCAGCCTTATTTTCAGATCCTGCTGCAACCTCTTCCTCTGCGTACTCTTCCTGCCTGATATCCTCCTGAGTCTCTGCCGCAGTCTCTTCCTTCTTGTTTTTCTTTAAAAAATCAAAAAGTCCCATAACATCCCCTTTAAATCAAAACTATAAATATTTTTCACCATGCTTTCTCAAGTTGATCTTCATAATAAGAATCAACATAATCCCCATCATGAATGGAAACCATATAAGTATTGCCGTTTATATCTACAACTATACCCTCCTGGCCGCGGTACTTGACTCTCACTCTGTCTCCGACACGAAATTTCCTGTCAGTCTGTGCTTTTGTTCCCAAAAGAGCGCTGAAAACTGCAAGTCCGGCTGACAACCCCCTTCCTATACCAACGCCTCTATTCCTGTCTTTTTCCTCAAGTGCTTCTCTTTCACTTTCCTTTTCAGCTTCTTTCTCCAACCTTTTTTTCTTAAATAAAAGTGCAGATCTATCTTTTATCTTTTTATTTACACCCTTTTTAGGTCTTGGAATATCCTTATCTATACCTCTGTAATATTTCTTCAAAAATTCGTCTTTAGTCATGTAATATGCCCTTTTTTTCATAAAGCTTAGAGATAAATCTATCGTCCAGACATCCCTCAAGGCCCTCCAGATCTTTCTTAGTATAATAATCAAGCGCCTGCAGGGCCATCTGTTCATGAAGGTTATCATCTATATAATCCAGTACATCCCATATATTTTCAACTGTAAATTTCATTCCTGAATTCAAGGCTCTTTTAGCCAGTTTATTAGCTGCGGTCCTGTTGTCATTCTCCGCAAGACCCACAATGACCTCCGTCACCTCTTCCGGATCTCCCAGCTTATTTACAGCTCCAAGCTTTTTCTCCTGAGTATTCGGTGACCAATCATAAAATTTATCGTAAAACTCTTCCCATGTCATTTTTATCCTTCTCCATTATCCAGCGCTATTTTTCTTTATAACTGATCTCAATATTCTTATTCCTATCCCTATGGCTATAGCAGATATAGCAAATACTATAACTATCAGCATTACTATGGCAAAAAACAGCTCAGCCGGGAACATATTTATCATTATCGAAATATCCGGGTCCAACAGGAAAAGGTCATTTCTGAAAAACACATGATGAAATCCCATCCAGAAAGCATCAAAGTCAATACAGGCCCGGACCGTTAATATGCCCAGCAACCCTGCCAGAATTATAAGTCCGTTCCTGTAGGCATTCAAGATCACGTCATATACAGCCTTTCTGTTTATAATACACAGTGTGACCAGTATACCCAGACCGACCTGTCCGCCAAAATATATGCGACACTTCCATGATCTGTAAATGGTGTATCCTGCAAAACGGCCAGGTCTTTCATCATTCCATTATGAACAATAAACTCTATAATCTGGTTAACAAAATATATCTGTCTGCTACCAAGATTGCTATCATTCAGATATTCTGAAAAGGCTGCCTTAGCTGCGGCCATATCCAGCCCAACAATCCCTCTGACAAACTCACCCAACGGCTTGCTTCCATACTCTGCTTCGTAATCCTCTTTTGTTCCCAGTTCACTCCAGAGAATTTTTTCCAGTTCTTTTATATCAGAATATGTGAGGGGAATATTCTCTTTCAATTTATTTATAACCTCATTGTCCTGATTCTGGCGAATATAGTATTCCGCTTTAGCCTTGTAATCCTTAAGATCATCATTTTCAAGTTCTGATTCATTCCATTCCATGGATATAATTTCATCGATAAAGTGGGTAACATAAGTCGATACACCTTTAGGAATATACCTTATCAGATCTCTAAGTGACTTTCGAATATGTTAAAATTCATCCACACCGGCAGTTTCCAGATAATTTTCATACAATATTTTCTTAATAATATCTTTCTGTGCTGTTATTTCCGGAATATTAGCAATCTTTGAGATTGCTGCAGCCTTCTTCATCAGGTCATTACGGGCTTTTGTATACATCTTTCCATCAAGAAATTTCGTTTAGCCTGTGTAATCAGCGAATTTCGATCTGCCAGAAACAATACATTTTTTATCCAACCATGTTCGAGCAATACTTTACAAAGAGCAATTGCCGTTCTGGTTTTTTCGGATCCGGTGGCCATGACCAAAAGCGCTTTTCTTCTGTTATTTTCGCCAAAACTGTCAAACTCGATACCTGTAAGACTTAGCTCCTTTTTTATATTTGACAGTTTTACTACTGAACTGAATAGTTTACATCTTAAGCTTGCCATTTTTCCATCCTCCTGCTTTATATTATGCACCTTTTTTATCTGGATGGATTTTTTTATTGGAATAAGTTATGCTTTTTGATATATTTTTTATGAGAATGATTATGCAGATTGGCATGAAAAGAAGAATATAAAGAGGTGATCTTATGAAAAAGAAATTGATAATCGCATTTGCAGTACTTGTACTGCTCTTTGCTTTGTTCGCACCTAAGAAAAGTGAAGATAAATGAAAATATCTCAATACTCCGTTAAAAAAGCATCTGTTCAATGTACCAGCTCCCGATCGTTAGATTTTGGTCTAACTTTTGGGGCGCTGCACAATACAGATGCTTTTTTATTTTGATATGTCACTTTTTATTGATCATGCTTATAGCCGCATTTAGGGCATACTCCGTTTTCATCCAATGAAATACCGCAGAGATGACACCTTTCTTTTGTTCCTGTTACCTTATATTCCTGAGAAGCTGCATTCACACCGCTTGTAAATGTGATCTTTGCAATGTTCAGCTTATCTTTTAAAAGGTCATATACTATCTTGATCATTCCTTCTACCGTAAGGGTCTCTTTAGTCACGACCAGACGTGAACCGGATAAGCTACTGCAAGCTCTGTTTTGAAGGCTTCACCTTTCATCGTATTCTGTGGTGTTCCATCCTTTATTCCCTGCTTTTCATATACGTCAAGGACAGCCGGAAGCAATGGATCATCTTCTCTTAATACCAATGCATGGTCGAAATTCTTTAAAACATCCCAGGATGTCTTCTGGATCTCGTTACATGGAAATACCATATTGACGCCTTCATTAATAGTATCTTCAACTTCTATCGTAAGAACTCCGGTATGTCAATGAAGGTACTGAGCCTCTCCCTTGAATCCGTAAAATCTGTGTGCATACTGTAGATCAAATCTTGTAATACTTCTCATAATACATCTCCTATTATTTCTTAAAATATTTTCTTGTTTTTAAGTTAATAAGACTATATAATCAAATTGAAATTGAAAATAGTATTTAAATATCAGTTTTTAATACAATATTATTTTATAAGCTTATTAAGAAGGTGAGATGTATGAAGGACAATAAAAATATGCCTTTTATTATTGAGATAAATGAGTCTTCAGAGATAAAGCGAGATGAACTTGCTCACTGGCAGAACTCTATCGAACTTATCGAGATCCTTGACGGCAGTTATCAATGTCATGTAGATGGCGGACACTTCCTGGCCGGAAAAGGGGATCTTTGTATCATTAATCGGGGAAGCATACACAGAGTTTTAGAAGAAAAAAGCGGCAATGTACAATATTGCCGCAAAAAAGTATTTATTTTCAATCCTGATGATATAGTGGACGATAATGATATTTACCGGAAATATGTACAGCCCCTTTTAGAGGATAATGCCTTTTCACATTTGAAATTAAATTCAAACAAGGGCATTGGCAAAGAGATATTTGCGCTTATTGATGATATAGAACAACTTACCATCGACAGGCCTGTTGGCTACGAAATGGAATCTATAGGACTTATCTACATGATCCTGCGCCGGCTTTATCTGGCATATGAACTGAAAAAAAATGATCTCAATGAAGATTTCAATTCAAATGTACATGTACATCGGCGTATGTCAGCCTTTATTTATGACCATTTCAGTGACAAAGTGACCCTTGATGACATATCCGGATCAGGGCGCGTGAGCAGGAGTACATGTATACGTCTTTTCCATGAATACACAGGAAAATCCCCTATCGATTTTCTAAACAGTTACCGCCTTGAGGTGAGCGCCCAGCTCCTGACATCCGGCAGGCGTCCTATAATTGATATCTCACAAGATTGCGGCTTCTCACAACAGTCCTATTATAACAAGATGTTTCGGAAAGAATTCGGAATGACACCAAATGAATATAGAAAGAAATACACTGTCATATAATCTTAAGACCTTAATTTAAATGAATGGATTATTTTCTCGTTTTTTCAAAATTGGTTGAATTTTCTGATTTACATTTTTTTATATACTCCAGACGCTTCTTTATTTTTTCTTCATTTTCTTGTTCGGTAGGTTCGTAATATATATGATCATTGATAGAGTCAGTCGGCATAGTAGTCATTCTATACTCATAAAAATGTGCCAGTTGATAACCATCTCCGTAACCAACTTCCTTCATAAGTTTCGTTGCACCATTCCGCAGGTGAAGCGGCACCGGTTCATCGATCGTCTGTTTTATATCCCTGACCACTGACATCCTTGCCTTATACACTGCATTCAACTTGGGTACGAGGGACATATAGATGACACACTGGGTCAGATGAACGTCACATTCCGGGAGCCCTATATATTTACACGCCTGAAATGTATTTATCGCCAGATTAAGTGCATTATTATCTGCCAATCCAATATCCTCACCTGCGAACCGGATAAGACGCCTTGCGATATACAACGGGTCTTCCCCTCCGTCTATCATTCTGCCAAGCCAGTAAATGGCAGAACCTACATCACTGTTACGCATAGATTTATGTAATGCTGAAATGATATTGTAATGTTCTTCACCGTCCTTATCATAGTATGAGGTCTTTTTCTCCAGCAACATGCCTGTTATATCTTCAGTAACATTGACGGCCTGCCCGGACTTCTCACTGTTTATAACGAGCATTTCCAGGGTATTCAATGCCATACGGGCATCTCCGTTTGAATAGACCGCTATCTCATGCAGAAGCTTGTCTGATATATTGATCTGCATATCCGGGAAAGTTCTTTTATCGCCACATGCTCTTTTCAACAGATCAACTATATTTTCTTCTGTAAGCTGTTTTAATACAAAGACACGCATCCGTGACAGCAGAGCCGAATTCACCTCAAAGGACGAATTCTATGGGCTAACGGTGTTGCTGCAATGATCTGATCATCAAATATACTCCTCTGATACATATCACCACCTACTCACTACTTGTATCCTGTTTAATAAATTTATTTTTTAGCCCCGGTAGTTATAAAGCTGATATCGATCATTTCACATATTCTCTCCAGAGGTATCGTTCCATCAAGGAGAACAGATACCCAGTTTCCACCCCTGATGTTATATCCCTTGAAGAACCCCTTCTGCCTTACAAGCTCATCTGCAAGAATCGGGTCATCCAGTTTGACATTTATAATATCTACCCTCTCATCGCCTTCTAGCCCCAATTTATCCCTGGGTACATCCATAATAAGCCCATACCACTTATTATTCTCCTTATGACGAAAAACCGCATATCCGGGAAATCGCTTCCAAAGATACTCAGGTGTGCTCTTATATTTATCTTTTACATATTTTAAAATATCTTCTCTCATTTTTCTTAATTATATCCCCCATATTTTATCTACTTGAATTATATTTCGTCCATGAGTACAATCTTTATATCTTAAACTACCTGTAGTAAGGAGGATGACGCTTGTAAATAAAACGATTCGAAATACATTTATAAAAACTTCGACATAATGTGTCCAAGTACCTCATCCGGGATCAGACCTGCAAAAAAGCGGTCGATAGTACTCATGATCCCCGGCGTTGAGATAGCATGGCGTTTTCTTATATCCCAAAGAGAAATACGAACTACGCTTTTTGTCTTTGAAGGAAGGAATACCTTGCGCTTTTCTCCTGTAGCTGTTTCAATAAATGCTGTATCCTTCACCCAGTATGGGCAGACAGCCGTTACACTTATGCCTTTTTTCAGCAGTTCAATGCGAAGAGCCCGGCTGTACGTATAAAGCAGAGACTTGCTTGCAGCGTAAGCGTTAAATAATGGGATAGGGTGGAAAGCCGCAACCGAACATATTTCCACTATCCTACTGCCTGCGTGCATATACGGCAGTACTGCATTGGTCATACTTATTGCCGCCTTGTCATTTACATCTATCATACGGCATTCTTCCTTACGTCCGATCTCCTCGGAACTTCCATATCTGCCGTACCCGGCACAATTGATCAAAAGTGATATCTTAAATGGCCCGGCATCTGCGCTAAAACTCTTAAGCATCTCTTCGAATTTGTCAATATTTAATTCTTCCGCAAGATCCATAGTAAATAGCCTGACCGGACGCCTCACGGTTTTTGCGGCAGCTTCGAGACGCTCCTTATTTCTCGCAAAGAGCCATAATTCATCAATATCATATTTATCTGCATCCCGATCTATCCGGCCGGCGTATCCCGCTCCCAGTCCGCTTGATGCTCCTGTTATTATTCCTATACGGCGCAAAGCTCTAACCGCTTCGTCCCCACGATCAGATCCTACCGCCTCAGATGTCTCGATTGCTTTGATCTTGCGTGAATAATTATACTTTTCTACAAATATCAGAATGATGTTTATAATGACACCCACCAATACTACCATTCCGAATATTGCAGTCAGTCTGTTCCATATTGACATTACCAGCATGTTCTACCTCCCCATCTTGTTACATGTACTTTACTTATTTCCATTTCAGTATACACAAAAAGCTGTCGTATGACGATAAAAGTCAAAAAAACGTCCGCGGATATAATCTTCGCAGACGCTTCATATAACTTTGTTCTTAACCGGATACATCTACATCCGGTATGATGTTGATCGAATACTCCGGATAAGCTCTTCCGATCTCATCGTAGATGACCCTCAGGCCATCCTGCGGTTTTATGTCAAAACTCATTACCACATCAAACCGCATATCCTTTTTCTCTATGTCCAGATAAAATCTATGCACCTGCAATGCCCAATCATGTTCCATGACTTTTTTACGGACCTCGTTCTGTATCTCTGCAGCCTCGTCATCACCGGTGTTATAAGAATAAACACCAAGACCTGCAAGTACGACTCCCGTTTCCTTACAGTTTAATCCGATCCTGCTCCTGTTATCCGTATAGAAGCATAAAAAGACTCCTGCCACTAGCATATCGCCAGCAGTTAGGAGCCTCGATCTTAAATCTTCTTTTGTCAGTACTTTGTTCTGCCCTTATTCAGAAAGAGCCGCCTGATTCCTCAAGCCCACTCATCCAAAGACTTAGGCCCCCTGATCCCCGCCATCAGTCCCTTATATGTATCTGAGAAGACGAACCATTCTCTGGTTGATGCCTTCTGTCTGAATGTCAGCGGGCGCTCTGAATCCGCCCCGGATGATTTCAGGAAGAGTTTCACATACCCATCATTCTGGCGTGAATAAGGATTCTCTTTTAAAAAAATGGTAAATGACTCAGGGGTGTAGTCATTTTCCGAAACTGCTCCCTTAAAATAACTTCTGATCACATACGGATATCTTGATATCTGTTCCTTAATAAAACTTTTATCGAATCCATTTGGCGTACCGGGCCCCATCACGAAATCAAGCATTTCTATCGCGGCATCAGATCTGTTTTCAAAATTTGCCAACGTGCAGATGACCGCTGCCGCTGCCTGATATTCATTTGTCATGTCAAATGCTTTCAGGTCCTCTGCACATTCCGGGAGTTCAGATACCGTAACTGTGTCCCAGCCGTTTTCATGTTTCAACCCCTATGGTTATGGGGAACATATCCACGCTCGTAGATGGAAACATATCAAAGATTGGCTCTCGTTTGTA